>NZ_CP152276.1:3427500-4751768 GCF_038719015.1 Nguyenibacter vanlangensis | reverse complement strand
ATCCGACATTGGCCCGCGTCCGTCGCCTCGCGCTAGTCTCGTAGCAAACATCGGGAGGATTCTGGGCAATGGCGGGTCCGCTCACGCTCTATGATAAGATTATCGACCGGCATCGCATAATGTCGCTTGGCGCGGGCGTGCAGGGTCGTGAAGAACGACTGCTCCTGTATGTCGATCGCACGGTTCTTAACGAATATACGAGCCCACAGGCTTTTAGCGGCCTGAGGGAAGCCGGTCGCAAGGTATGGCGGCCGCAGGCCGCGCTGGGCGTAGTCGATCATGTCAATTCGACCGCCGCTAACCGCACTGATGCGGTCGAAGACAAGGGCGCTCAAGGTCAGATCGACTATTTCGCGCGAAACGGTCGCGATTTCGGCATTAAGATGTTCGATGTCCTGGATCCGCGGCAGGGCATTGAGCACGTCGTGCTGCCGGAACTCGGCTGGGTATTGCCCGGTATGGTGATCGCCGCCGGCGACAGTCACACCACGACCTACGGTGCCTTTGGCGTCGTAGGTTTCGGCATCGGCACGTCCGACATCGAGCATCTGCTCGCGACGCAAACGCTACCTTACACGCGCCTGAAGCGTATGCGCGCGCGCTTCGAAGGCCCGCTGCCTGTGGGCGTCACCGCAAAGGATCTTATCATGACGCTGATCCGCAAGATCGGCGCCGACGGGGCGGCCGGACACGCACTCGAATTCGCGGGGGAGGCCATCGACGCTCTTGAAGTCGAAGGCCGCATGACGATCTGCAACATGGCGGTGGAGTGCGGTGCGCGCGTCGCGCTAATGGCGGCCGATGAGAAGGTCTTCGCCTATATCGCAGGCAGACCACGCAGCCCGTCCGGCGCCATGCTGGCGGAAGCACAAAAAACCTGGGCAGACATGCGCACCGACAAGGGCGCCGTTTTCGATCGGGAGATAGTCATCCAGGCCGCGCAGGTCGCACCGATGGTGAGCTGGGGCACGAGTCCCGACCAAGCCGGCACAATCGACGATGTGGTGCCAGATCCTGAGGCTGTCGCAGCAGACAAGCGGGCGGGAGTCGTCCGCGCCCTCGAATATATGGACCTCGCGCCAGGCACGCCTTTGTCGGACATCAGGATCGACCGGGCGTTCATCGGATCCTGCACCAATGCACGTCTGTCTGACCTTCGGGACGCCGCGCGGGTGTTGCGGGGGCGGCGTGTAGCGCCCGGCGTGCGGGCGATGATCTCGCCCGGCAGCAGCAGCGTGCGGCGCGAGGCGGAAGCAGAAGGACTGGATCGCGTCTTCGTAGAGGCTGGCTTCGAATGGCGGCAGTCCGGCTGCTCGATGTGCCTCGCGATGAACGACGATGTCCTCGCCCCCGGCGAACGTTGCGCGTCCAGCACCAACCGCAATTTCGAGGGTCGACAGGGCACGGGCGGCCGCACACATCTAATGAGCCCCGCCATGGTCGCCGCCGCCGCGGTTACAGGACGTCTCACCGACGTCCGCGCCCTCAAACTCCTGAAGGCCTGACCATGGAGAAATTTGTGAGCGTAAAGGGTGTGGCGTGCCCGATCCCGACCGCCAATGTCGATACCGACGTCATCATGCCCAAACAATTCCTGAAAGGGATCGACCGGTCCGGACTCGCGCAGGGGCTTTTTCACAATCTTCGTTTCGACGAGCGTGGAAATGCCCGCAAAGACTTCATCCTCAACAAGCCAGCGACGCAAGACAGCCGCTTTCTGGTTGTCGGACCGAACTTCGGTTGCGGCTCGTCACGCGAGCATGCGGTGTGGGGAATGCTTCAATACGGCATCCGCGCCATCATCGGCACATCATTCGCCGGCATCTTCGCGGATAACGCCGCCAACAACGGCCTGCTGCTTGTGACGCTCTCGGCCAGCGAGATCGCTGCGCTGTTTGACGCCGTCGGCCCCACGGGGCGTGAAGTCCTCGTCGATCTGGAAGCACAGGTCATAAACGCCGGCGATCTATCGATCGCGTTCTCGGTTGATGCGGATCGCCGGACCGCCCTGCTGGACGGCCTTGACCGCATCGGTGGCACGCTGCGCCACGCGGACAGTATTCGGTCTTTCGAGGCGGAATATCTAAAGGCGAGCCCGTGGCTTTGCGATAGGATTGACGCATGAAAGAGGTGGCTGGCCGCCCCGACATCATGCCGGGCTTCACTTGGTTCGATGTTGATGCGGATGGCGTGCGCATTCGGGCCGCGATCGCGGGCGACGGACCTCCCCTGTTGCTGCTTCACGGTCATCCCCAGACACACCTGACGTGGCACAAGGTGGCACCAGAGCTCGCCAAGCATTTCACTGTCGTCGCTGCGGACCTGCGAGGCTATGGCGACAGCGAGAAGCTCGACGGCGGCGAGGCTCACGTCAATTATTCCAAGCGCGCGATGGCGGCGGATCAGGTGGCAGTCATGCGATCCTTCGGCCATGATCGCTTCGCGGTAGTGGCTCATGACCGGGGGGCCCGGGTTGCCCATCGCATGGCGCTCGACTTTCCTGACCTCGTCACCAGAGTCACGTTGCTGGACATCTCTCCGACCGCGACGATGTACGCGCGAACCGATATGGAATTCGCGCGGCGCTATTTCTGGTGGTTCTTTCTCATTCAGCCTTCCCCCTTGCCCGAGAAGATGATCGGCGCCGATCCTGCGTTTTTCCTCAACAAACACATTTCAGGTCAGATGAAGACCGAAGGCGCATCCGACCCTCGCGTGCTGGAGGAATATCAGCGCTGCTATGCCGACCCAAGGACACGTCATGCGATCTGCGAGGATTATCGCGCCGCAGCGACCATCGACCTCAAACATGATGCAGCCGATAGCGAGAAGAAAGTACAAGTGCCGCTGATGGCATTGTGGGGCGGTCGCGGCACGGTCGGAGCGCTGTACGATGTGCTTGCGACCTGGCGAGAAAAGGCGATCGACGTGCGCGGCCACGCGATCGACTGCGGCCACAGCCCGCAGGAAGAAGCGCCACAAGCTTTGATGGACGCCCTTGGCCCATTCCTGGCCGCATGAAACCGGCTGTCCAAAAATGTTTCGCGCGATAGACTCCGCGTCGTCAGAGGGTGCTTGGCGCGCGACGCGATTCGAACGTGTGGACCCAGCTTCGGTGCTCCTCCGCCGAAAAGTGGCCGGGGTTAAACCGCGTCCGCCCCGCTTGGGCTCGTCGAGTGTGGCCCCAGGGCGCAGTGCAGACCCGCATGGGCCTCGTCATCAGGTAGCAAATCACAGCCTGGGCGTCCGACAGGTCGCAGCGGTGAAAGTCGCGTCGGCACAGTTGAACATTGGGGAGATTGCGCGTGCGGAGGCGCGACACCCGATAAGGCAAGGGCGATGGCTCGATGCCGCGAATCTGTGCCGCGGGGAACGCGTGCGCCAAGGCGATGACGGGGCGAGCCCCAATCTTCGCATGGCAACGGTCGGGTCTACGCAGCCAGGCGAGGAAGAGCGCGAAATCGAGGGTCGCGGGCCCTGCAGCAGACCGATACCTGGCGTAGGCGTTGGTGGCCGGCAGGTAGTTGCTGTCGCACGGGCACGACTGAACTTCCTCTTCGAGCTTTAAACGACGGCTACGCGACCAACGAGGAAGGTCGCGTCCGCACGCGACTTTCATACAACTGAATGGATTCTGCTTAG
Source organism: Nguyenibacter vanlangensis (assembly GCF_038719015.1). Taxonomy (NCBI): domain Bacteria; kingdom Pseudomonadati; phylum Pseudomonadota; class Alphaproteobacteria; order Acetobacterales; family Acetobacteraceae; genus Nguyenibacter; species Nguyenibacter vanlangensis. The sequence goes on along the minus strand of NZ_CP152276.1, from coordinate 4,748,126 downwards.
AGCGGCGCGGAATTTTGGCCCTCTAAGCAAAAACGACCCCGAAGGACCGTTATTATCGCTCTGCTTTCCTTGGAGGAAATGGGACCGAGCGACACGATTTGAACGTATAGCCTCCACTTCGAAGGTGGCGCTCTATCCAGCTGAGCTACGCATGCATCGCACCTTCCGGCCGCTGCGCCGACCGCGGGCCCGGACTTGGCCAAGCCTACCAGCGCCAGTATCAGGCGGGCAACATGTCCGGCTGCAGTCCACGCGGCGACGCGCGATTGCCGAGCGACTCAAACCCGCCCCGCTGTCGATGCTATGGTCGGAGACCGCCGGCAAGACTTCGGTGTCGATAGCTAGTCGGATCGCAGTCTTGGTCCAGAATTCACGTTAAGCTACGGCACCGACCCCGGCATTTTTTACCCCCTCCACGCTCCACTACTACGACCATCAAATATCTGTTGCACAACAACGAATCATCGACCTGTCTGGTCCCTGCAATGTCAAAAGCATCCAGCAGGAGGCAGCATGACCATGCTCGTCGCAAGCCGTATCGTTCGTCTGAAGACCGTTCTCGCCCGCACCGGACTCAGCCGCTCCACTATCTACCGCAAGATCGCCGAGGGCACCTTCCCAGCCCAGCTGAAGATCAGCATGAACGGATCCGGTTGGCACGAATCCGATATCGATTGTTGGATCGCTAACCCCGCCGGCTGGCGGCCGCCAGAGGCGTTGACGGAGAGAAGGCGCGCAAGCCACGCGTAGTTCAGAGATCGTCGTCCAACTCGTCGTCGTGGATCTCGGCGGCGCGCTGCTTCGCGTCGGCGATCAGCTCTTTGGCAGACTCGCCCTTCACCCAGGCATCGAGCATATCAGCCCAGCATTGAAGCATGATTTTGCGCTCTGCCAAGTAGCGGTTCACGTTATAGACAGCTGCGATCCGGTTCCGCGGCGCGTGAGCCATACTCATCTCGATCCAGCGTTCATCGAACTTGGCTCGGTTTAGGCCTGTCGAAAAGGTGCGGCGCAGGTCGTGAACGCCAAGGCTTTCAAAGTCCGGGTCATCCTTGCGGATACGCTCCACGGCCGCATCGATCACGCGATTGAGCGTGGCGTTGCTTATGGGCGTATCGCCGTCGTACCGGCCAGGATGCAGGTATCGGCTGACGCCGAACATGGTCCGGAACGCCGTAAGAATGTCGAGCGCCTGATCACTCAGCGGGACAACATGCATCTTGCCAGCCTTCATACGCTCGGCCGGAATCGTCCAGCGCGCGGCGGCGAAGTCGATTTCCTTCCATGTGGCGTCAATGAACTCCGACTTGCGAACTCCAGTAAGCAGAACAAACTTCACCGCTGAGCGCAGCGTTGGCGCCGCCGCCACGTGATCCAAAGCCGTCAGGACGGCGCGAACTTCTGACGGCGATAAGGCGCGCTCGCGCGGCTCGAACGTGGCGATAGCGCTGGTGCGTATCGACTCGGCTGGATTGCTCACATCCAGCCCACATGCCTGGGCGTGGCGGAACACCAGCAACACGACCTCGCGGACATGCACGGCGACGGCCGGCCCGCGTTTCTCTTTGACCTCGTCACAGAGGCGCTTGAGACGCTGTGGGGTTACCTCCCCCAGCTTGAGCTTCGACAAGTTTCCCGCGATGGCGCGATCATAGACAGAGCGGCGCATCGCTAGCGTGCTGTCGGCCAGCCTTTCTGCCCCCGACCTGGGATCGGCCTTGTGCTTGAAATACGCTTCCGCCCAACCGCCGAAGGTGAACGCTTCGGCTGACGCAGTGCGCTTCTCCACCTTGGCTTTCGACGGCGACTCACCCCGCTCAACCTGACGCCTCGCGCGCGCCAAAAGCGTCCTCGCTTCCGCAAGCGACACATCCATTCCATATTCCAACGCGTCGGGCGCCCGAGTCAGCGTGCGCGCCGCCTCGGCGCTATAGCGGCCGATGGTCAAGATCTCCTGCCGCCCGTTTACCCGATACTGATACCGGAATGAAATGACCCCGCTCGGCGTGACAGCGGCGTGCATCCCGTCGCGGTCCGTCACCTTGTAGAGCTTGGCCTTTGGCTTGAGATTTTTCAGTTCTTTATCAGTGAGATCGCCCATAAATCCGCATCCGGTCGGGGACGAACGGATACCAACAAAGGGTGTGTTGGTAGCGAAAGCCCGTTTCTTGACCATTCTGCGCCATACCAACATCGCTACCAACAAAGTGGCCGGGCTGGAGTGACATGCAGTGATACGGGGTAGGAAGAAAAGTCCTTGTTAGTCAGAAGGTTCAGGCGATTCTTGGCACGGCGCGAGATGGTCTGAAACGACCTTAGATCACTCCCACTCGATCGTCCCCGGCGGCTTCGACGTAATGTCGTACGTCACCCGGTTCACCCCCTGCACCTCGTTCACGATGCGGCTGGCCACCCGGTTCAGGAACCCGATATCGAACGGAAACACATCCGCCGTCATTCCGTCGGTGCTGGTGACCGCGCGCAGGGCGCACGCGTAATCATAGGTCCGGCCGTCGCCCATCACGCCCACCGTGCGCACCGGCAGCAGCACGGCAAAGGCCTGCCAGATCGCGTCATACAGGCCCGCGGCGCGGATCTCTTCCAGGAAGATCGTATCCACCCGGCGCAGCAGCGCTAGCTTGTCGCGGTCCACCGCGCCCGGAATCCGGATCGCCAGCCCCGGCCCCGGGAACGGATGCCGGCCGATGATGCTCTCGGGCATGCCCATCTCGCGGCCCAGCGCGCGCACCTCGTCCTTGAACAATTCGCGCAGCGGCTCGACCAGCTTCATCTTCATCCGCTCCGGCAGGCCGCCCACATTATGGTGCGACTTGATGGTCACGGACGGCCCGCCGGTATAGCTGACGCTCTCGATCACATCCGGATACAGCGTCCCCTGCGCCAGGAAGTCGGCACCGCCCAGCTTCGCCGCCTCCTCCTCGAACACTTCGACGAACAGCCGTCCGATCGTCTTGCGCTTGGTCTCGGGGTCCGTCACCCCCTCCAGGGCCGACAGGAACAGGTCCGACGCATCGCGATGGATCAGCTTGATGTTGAACCGGCCGCGGAAGGTCTTGACCACCTCATCGGCCTCGCCCGCGCGCAGAATGCCCGGATCGACGAAAATGCAGGTCAGTTGCTCGCCGATCGCCTCATGGATCAGCACCGCCGCCACCGAGGAATCGACCCCGCCCGACAGGCCGCAGATCACCCGCCCCGTGCCGACCTGCGCGCGGATGCGGGCAATCTCCATGTCGCGGAACCCGGCCATCGTCCAGGTGCCCTGGCAGCCCACCACGTCATGCGTGAAATTGCGCAGCAGTGCCGCGCCGTGCGGCGTATGCACCACTTCGGGGTGGAACTGCACGCCATACAGGCGCCGCCCCTCGTCGGCGATGATCGCATACGGCGCGCCCTCGCTGACCGCGACCGCACGGAACCCGGGCGGCAGCTTCGTCACCCGGTCGCCATGGCTCATCCAAACCTGCTCGCGCCCGCCCCGCGCCCAGGTGCCGCGAAACAGCGCGCAATCCTCGATGATGTCGATATGCGCCCGCCCGAACTCCCGATGCTCGTGCGTCTCCACCGCGCCGCCCAACTGGTGGCACATCGCCTGCTGGCCATAGCAGATGCCCAGCACCGGCACCGCCAGTGCGAACACCACGTCCGGAATGCGCGGCGCCCCCTCTTCCAGCACGCTCGCCGGCCCGCCGGACAGGATGATGCCCCGCGGCGCGAAGGCGCGGATCTTCGCGGGATCGGTCGAAAACGGCCAGATCTCGCAATAAACCCCGCTCTCGCGCACCCGCCGCGCGATCAACTGCGTCACCTGGCTGCCGAAATCCAGGATCAGGATCCGGTCCTGATGCAGCGTCTGCTCCAGCGCCCCCAGCGCCTCCGGCGTGCGCGGTTCGGATCCTGCTGTCTTGGCGATATCGGTCATCGTCGTTCTTTCGGTCACGGCATTGCGGTCATGACATTGCGGTCACGGGGCAGTCACGGGCGGGCTTGCATATGCCGGGCGGGCCATGCAAGCGCGGGATATGCGTCGATGACGGTTATAGCGCAACCCCGCATCGGGCGGGACCCTATGGCCCACCGCCCCGCGACGGCCGATAATACCCCAGCATCGCCCCCACCATCGCCCCTGCGTTCCGGAGCTCGATCCGTGCCCCACTCCCCCACACTGCCGACCCCCCTCCTGGCCGCCGCCCTGCTCCTGGCCGCGATCCCCTCTGCCCGGGCCGGCGCGGCCGCCGACCCGCTGGGCCTGTGGACGGGCACGCTGGTGGCCGATCGCGGCGTCTGCCCCGAAACCCGCGCCCCCTCCACCTTGCAGATCGGCACGAAACGCATCGCCTTCACCCCCGCCGACGGCTCGCAGATCCTGCTCGGCACGCGCGACGCCACCCCGGGCCGCTTCCACGCCCAGTTGCTGCTCAGCGACATGAACCACAAACCCTACCCGATGGTGTTCGAGGGCACGCCCGACGGCGACAGCATCCGGGGCATCTACGGCACGCCCCGCTGCCGCGCCCATGTCGTGCTGACCCGCCCCAGGGAAAACGCGATCGCCCATTTCCTGGGCCACTGAACGCCGGACGCCGGCCCGGCCACACCGAATCCCGCTCCCCCGGTTGCCTGATCCGTTCGGCTGCGACATGGTCGCACGAACGGAATCACCACACTCTTACCCGCGACCACCCCAGCCGGGAATTCAGCAGGAGCGCCAGGTTTTGACCCTTCACACACACCGCCCGGGCGGGGCGATCTCTTTCCTCACCGCCCTGGCCCTGACCGGTACAACGCTGACCGGCACAACGCTGGCCACCACCACCTTGGCCGCCATCCCGGCCCACGCCGCCGCCCCCCGCTCGACGCACCACGCCGCCCACCCCGCCGCGCCGGCGGCATCTCCGCTGACGGTGCAGACCGGCAGCGACATCCCCGCCCACGTCACCTTCCCCACCGACGCGCGCGACTACGTCAAGCGCGACGTCATGATCCCGATGCGCGACGGGGTGAAGCTGCATACCGTCATCGTCATCCCCCGCAACGCGCATGACGCGCCGATCCTGCTGACCCGCACGCCCTATCACGCCTCGGAACGGCTGAACCGGGTGGAGAACGCGCCCTCGATGCGCGCCCTCCTGCCACAGGGCGACGACGTGTTCGTCGAGGCCGGCTATATCCGCGTCTTCCAGGACATCCGCGGCAAATACGGGTCCGAGGGCGATTACGTCATGACCCGCCCGGTCCGCGGCCCCCTCAACCCCACCCGCACCGACGAGGTGACCGACGCCTGGGACACGATCGACTGGCTGGTCCACAACCTGCCGGAATCCAACGGCCGCGTCGGCATGCTCGGCTCGTCCTACGAGGGCTTCACCGTCGTCATGGCGCTGCTGAACCCCCACCCGGCGCTCAAGGTCGCCGCCCCCGAGAGCCCGATGGTCGATGGCTGGATGGGCGATGACTGGTACCATTACGGCGCCTTCCGCCAGGGCGGGCTGGATTACTTCACCGAACAGATGACGGTGCGCGGCGAGGGCGCGACCATCCCCCGCATCGACCACGACGACTACACCAATTTCCTGCGCGCCGGCTCGGCCGGCCGCTTCGCCACCGCGGCGGGGCTGGACCAGTTCCCCTGGTGGCAGCGCATGCTGGCCCATCCCGACTATGATGCCTTCTGGCAGGACCAGGCCCTGGACAAGCTGATCACCCGTCACCCGCTGACGGTGCCCACCCTGTGGGAACAGGGCCTGTGGGACCAGGAGGACATGTGGGGCGCGATCCATTCCTGGATGGCCCTGAAACAGACAGCCCCCAACGTCCCCAACATCCTGGTCATGGGCCCGTGGCGGCACAGCCAGGTCAATTACGACGGCTCCAGCCTCGGCCCCCTGCACTGGGACGGCGACACCGCCCACCAGTTCCGGCGCGACGTGCTGCTGCCCTTCTTCAACCAGTATCTGCGCCCCGGCGCGCCGCCGGCCGATCTGCCGCAGGCCATCATCTACAATTCCGGCGAAAACCACTGGGACCGCTTCGCCAAATGGCCCCTGGCCTGCGACGGCACGTCCTGCGCCCATCCGCTCAAGCCGCTGTTCCTGCAGGCCGGCTACGGCCTCTCCTTCGACCACCCGGCGGCCGACGCGCAGGATTCCTACGTCTCCGACCCGGCCCACCCGGTCCCCTTCCTGCAACGCCCCTTCAATTTCGCCACCGACGCCGCGCGCTGGAAGACCTGGCTGGTCCAGGACCAGCGCATGGCAGAAAGCCGCCCGGACGTCCTGACCTACGAAACCCCCGTCCTGACCCAGCCCGTACGCGTCAGCGGCGTCCCGGTCGCCGACCTGTTCGCCGCCACCACCGGCACCGATTCCGACTGGGTGGTCAAGCTGATCGACGTCCAGCCCCCGACCGACGGCGACCGGCCGGAAATGGGCGGCTACGAACTCGCGGTGTCGATGGACATCTTCCGCGGCCGCTACCGCACCGGCTTCGACCATCCCACGGCGATCACCCCGAACGCGACGGCGGAATACCGCTTCACCCTGCCGGCGGTGAATCACGTCTTCCAGCCCGGACACCGGATCATGGTCCAGATCCAGTCCTCGCTCTTCCCGCTCTATGACCGCAACCCGCAGCACTTCGTGCCCAACATCCTGCGCGCCGGCCCGCAGGATTACGTCGCCGCCACCCAGTCCATCCATCGCGGCGGCACCCAGGCCACGTCCATCCTGCTCCCGGTCGTCCCCTGACCGGCATACCGGCCGGTCATCCCCGGCCGGTCATTCCCCCAGGGCGTCCCCCCACGGCATCCCCAGGGGCATCCCCAAGGGCTGGCCATCCCCGGGCCGCTTACGCGTCTGTGACCTGTGCCGGCGCCCGGGGCGTGGTTATATGCCTCCATGGTCGTCTCTCCTTCTGTCCCGGCCGCGATCCTCGCGGTCGTGGCGCGCGCCTCCCGCCTGCTGCTCGTCCGGCGGGCCAACCCGCCGGACCAGGGCCTCTGGGGCTTTCCCGGCGGCCGCGTCGAACATGGCGAGGGCGTCATGCAGGCCGCCGAACGCGAATTGTTCGAGGAAACCGGCCTCATCGCCCATGCCGAGGGCGTGCTGACCGCCTTCGACGTGCGGGACCCCGCCCCGGACGGCAGCCTGCGCTTCCATTACGTCATCGTCGCCATCCGCTGCGCCGATACCGGCCAGGGCACGCTCCGCGCCGGCGGCGACGCGCTGGATGCCGGCTGGTTCACCCTGGACGACATCCGCGCCGCGGCCCGACATACCAGCAACGGCGTGCTGGAACTCGGCACCCTCGCCTTGTCCCCGCGCGGCATCGCCCCCTGGCCGCGTCCCGCCCCCGCCGCCCTGCCACGCGGCACGACAATGGACATCACCGCATCGGATTGCCGCGCATGACATCACCCCGGCACGTCCTGCTGGTCGAGGACGAATCCGCCATCGCCGAACTGATCCGCACCGCGCTCGATGCCGCCGGCCTGCGCGTCACCGCCTGCCCGGGCGTGCAGACGGCCGGCCGCGCGCTGGGCCAGGCCGGCAAGGATCGCATCGACCTGGCCATCCTGGATCTGACCCTCCCCGACGGCCCGCCCGACCCGCTGGCCCGCCGGCTGGACGATGCCGGCATCCCGGTCATCGCCATCAGCGGCGACCCGGACCGCCTGACCGCCTTTCCGGTCGCCTACCGGCTGGAAAAACCCTTCCGCATCCGCGCGCTGATGGATCTGGTCACCACCGCCCTGCCCGGCTGACCCACACCCGCCCCTACGGCAGCAGCGCGGTCCGCGCGCCCGCGCCGGGCGCCAAGGTCACGCGGAACACCGCATAGCGTTCGGCCGCCACCCCGCCCCGGCCCCGCGTCAGCACGCCGACCGGCACCATGCGGGCGAACGGCCCCCGGTCCAGGTCCCGCAGCCGCCGCACGCTGCACAGGAAAATCCCCTGAAAATTCTCCTGAAAACTCTCCTGAAAATTCCCCTGGGAATTCGCTGGGCCGCCCGCCGGCGCGCGGGGCAGGTCGAACAGCGCCCAGCGCGGCTCGATCCCGATCACCCGCCGCCCCGGCAGGGCCAGGGCCAGTTCCGACGCCAGCCCGTACTCGTCCGCCGCGATGAACCCGTCCCCGCCCGCCGTCTCTCCCGCCAACCCGTCCGCAGCACGCGCCAGCGCAGGCCAGCCCGCCATCTGCCGCAGCGTGATGTCCAGATGCGGCGACAGCGCCAGCGGCGCCAGCGTCGCCTGCACATAGACCAGCAGGCTCAGCGCGAAACCGACCGCAACCGCCGCCCGCCAGAGCCGCCACGCCAGAGACGCCGCCGCGATCGCCAGGCCGGGATACAGCAGCACCGGCCAGTTCGCCTGCACCCGGTCCCCCAGCGCATGCTGCACGAACACCACGGCCGGCAGCACGCTCCAGCAGGCCAGCAGCGCGGCCCGCGCCTGCACCCGCGCGCACCGCACCGCCCGCCACAGCCCGCCGGCCAGGAACGGCGCCACCAGCGGCGTCGCCAGGCCGACCTGCCCCCCCGCCAGCTCGCCCAGAAACTGCACTGCCCGCGCCGGACGCCAGTCGCCGGTCCGCCCCCCCTGCTTGACGAAGCTCGCCCAATGATGCGCCGCATTCCACCCGATCACCGGCAGGAACAGCAGCACGGCCAGCAGCCCGGCACACCACGGCCAGGGCGTGCGCAGCCACGCCCGTCCCGCCCGGCTGCCCAGCAGCCACAGCGCCAGCCCCGCCCCCGGCAGCAGCGCGGTATATTTGCTGTCGCAGGCCAGGCCCAGCGCCGCCCCCGCCACCAGCCACCACGCACCCTGCCCGGTGGCGAACAGCCGCCCGATCGCCCACAGCGCCAGGGTGATGAAGAACAGCAGCGGCGTATCCGGCGTCATCGTCACCGCGCCGACACCCAGCGCCAGGGTCGCGTTCAGCAGCAGCCCGGCCCGCACCATGCGCCCGGCCGTCCCTCCCGCTGCTCCGCCTTCCGGCGGCCCGATCGCCAGGTCCCGCGCCGCCAGCATCAGCAACAGCGTCCCCAGCGCGGCCGACACGGGCGCCAGCAGCCGCACGCCCAGCGCCGTGTCGCCGAAGAGCGCGCAGCCGGCGCGGATCCACACCGCCACCATCGGCGGATGGTCCAGATAGCCGGGGGCCAGCGCCCGCGACCACACCCAGTAATAGGCTTCGTCGGGCGACAGCCCGCTGCACGCCGCCACCACCAGGCGCAGCACGGTCACCGCCGCCAGCGCGACCAGCCAGCCCCCCGGAACGGACCCCGTCGAGGAACGGCCCCCGTCGCCCCCGGGCGACAAGCCGCCGATCAACGCGCGCGCCAGATCAGGGTCGAGGACACCGCGTAGTTCCACACCACCGCGATCGCCGCTCCGGCCGCACCCGCCTGCCCCCACCCGCCGTCGCTGCGGAAGATGGCGCGCGCGATGCCGATATCGGCCACCGCCCCCACCGAGCAGATGGCCAGGAACAGCCCCAGCCCCAGCCACATCCGGCCGCCGCGCAGCCGGCAGTCGCGATAGGTCAGGGAATTGTTCATCCAGAAATTGGTCACCATGGCGACCAGCGTGCCGGCCCCCTGCCCGGTCGCGAAATCCACGCCCAGCCCCCGCGCCGCCGACAGCACCGCCAGGTTGACCAGAATGCCCACCAGCCCGACCAGCGCGAAGCCGACGAAGCGCACCGGCAGGAACCCGCGGCACAATTTGTCCAGCATCATCGCCAGGAACTGCAGCAGCACCAGCACGTCCAGCTTGCTTTCGCCCGCCGCGCGCGGGCGAAAGACGAACGGCACCTCCAGCACGCGCGGCCGCCGCGGCGCCGACAGAAACACGTCCAGCAGGATCTTGAACCCGGTCCCCGACAAATGCGGCACCGCCTGCGCGAACAGGTCGCGGCGCATGGCGAAGAAACCGCTCATCGGATCGCTCAGCCGTACCGGCAGCATCATCCGCACCAGCCGGATCCCGGAATCGGACAGCACGGTCCGCCAGCGATTCGCCAGCCCGGCATTGTCGCCGCCCGCCACGTGCCGGCTACCCACGGCGATGTCGTACCCGTCGCGCGCCACCGCGTCGATCAGTCGCCCCAGGCAGGATTCGTCATGCTGCATGTCGCCGTCCATCACGGCGATCACCCGCGCCGAGGACGACAGCGCCCCCTCGATCACCGCCGAGGACAGGCCCCGCCGCCCCACCCGCAGGATTCCGCGCACCCGCCCGTCCTGCTCGGCCAGTTCCCGCACCGCGTCGATCGTCCCGTCGGGCGAATTGTCGTCGACGAAGATCACTTCCCAGTCCCGTCCCGCCAGCGCGGCGGACAGGGCGGCGACCAGCGGACGCACATTGACCCGCTCGTTATAGCAGGGGACGATGATGCTGACCGCCGCAACCCGCCGGCCGGCGGCCTCCGGCGCGCCCGCCCCGGCCGTCACCGTACCCGGACGCGCACCCGAAAGAGCCGCCGACAGCGCCACGGTCATGACGGCAGGACGTGCGCCGGCAGAACGGGCACGCCCGCGCGGCTCAGCGCGGTGCGGATGGTCTGCAGGGTCTGCACCCGGCTGACATGCGGGCATTCCGTCAGGCGCCGCGTCAACTGGTTCTCATGCGCCGCGTCGCGCGCCACCAGCCGCACCAGGAAATCGCCCCCGCCGCGGATCATGTGGCATTCCCGCACCTCGGGCCATTCCGCCACCTGGTGCTCGAAGGCGCTCAGCACGCTCTCCTTCTGGCTGTCCAGCCCGATCAGCGCGAACAGCGTGATCGTCCACCCCAGGGACGCGGCATCCGTATCGGCATGATAGCCGCGAATCAGCCCCTCCTCCTCCAGCCGCCGCACCCGCCGCAGACAGGGCGGGGCGGAAATCCCCACCCGGCGCGCCAGTTCCACGTTGGTCATGCGCCCGTCTGCCTGGAGTTCGGCTACGATCCGACGGTCAATCGCATCGAGGTCCATCACTTCGGTCATATCCGTCTCAAATATTGATGGCGCACGATATGGCATGCGCCCCGCGCCGAAAAGGGCGCGCCCCACCGTTCCGCCTTGTGTCCGGCGCATCGGGCGGCCATATCCTCTGCATCCAGCACACAGCAATGCCGAGCCCATGACCCAGACCCATGCCACCGACCTGCTCGTGATCGGTGCCGGCCCCGCCGGCTACACCGCCGCCATCTATGCCGCGCGCGCCAATCTCAAACCCATCCTGGTCGCCGGACTGCAGCCGGGCGGCCAGTTGATGATCACGACGGACGTCGAGAATTATCCCGGCTTCGCCCATGGCATCCAGGGCCCCGAACTCATGGAGCAGATGGCCGCCCAGGCCGCCCATGTCGGCACGCGCATCATCCACGACATCATCACCGAATGCGCGTTCGCGGGGCGCGGCGGCGCCGCCGAACCCTTCCGGCTGGTCGGCGATTCCGGCGATATCTACCTGGCCCGCGCGGTCATCATCGCCACCGGGGCCCAGGCCAAGTGGCTGGGCATCCCCGGCGAGTCCCAGTACCAGGGCGCGGGCGTCTCGGCCTGCGCCACCTGCGACGGGTTCTTCTATCGCGGCCGCACGGTCGCGGTGATCGGCGGCGGCAACACCGCGGTGGAAGAGGCGCTGTACCTGACCCACCATGCCGAGCACGTCACCCTGATCCACCGCCGCGACAGCCTGCGCGCCGAAAAGATCCTGCAGGACCGCCTGTTCGCCAACCCCAAGGTCACGGTGAAATGGAACTGCACGGTCGATGAAATCGTCGCCACCGGCACGCCGCCCGTGGTCACCGGCGTCAATCTGCGCAACACCGCGTCGGGCGATAACGAGCACCTGCCCGTCGACGGCGTCTTCGTCGCCATCGGCCACGCCCCGAACACCGCCATCTTCCGGGGCCAGGTCGAAACCGACGACGAGGGCTACATCGTCACCAACCCGGGCGGCACCCGCACCTCGGTCCCCGGCATCTTCGCCGCCGGCGACGTCCAGGACAAGATCTACCGCCAGGCGGTCACCGCGGCGGGCACCGGCTGCATGGCGGCGCTCGAGGCCGAACGCTACCTAGTGTCCTGATTCCGAAATTCGCAAGCGAATTTCGGAATCGAAAGGACACGAGAATCAAATTTTAGTGGCCTGCTGATCCGAGAAATTCTCATAAGAATTTCTCGGGCAGGACACTGGCGGGCATGACCCCATAAAATCTTGACCGCCCCCGGTTGTTCCGCCAACCATTGCACTGATTTGACAACGGCTTTCGCCTGGCCGCAGACAGAATCGGAATCGTGCGTTGGACTGGGACAAACTCCGTATTTTCCATGCGGTGGCCGAAGCCGGATCGTTCACACATGCGGGTGACGTGCTGAATCTCAGCCAGTCGGCCGTCTCCCGCCAGATCTCGGCGCTCGAGGAAGCGCTCCAGGTCCCCCTCTTCCACCGTCACGCCCGCGGCCTGATCCTGACCGAACAGGGCGAAACCCTCAACCAGACGGTGCGCGACGTCTTCGCCAAGCTGGCGATGACCCAGTCCCTGCTGACCGAAAGCAAGGAAAAGGCGGCCGGAAGGCTGCGCGTGACCACCACCACCGGGTTCGGCACGTGCTGGCTGACCCCGCGCCTCCACCGCTTCATGGAGGCCAACCCCGACATCACCCTCACCCTGATCCTGGACGACAACGACCTGGATCTGGGCATGCGCCAGGCCGACGTCGCGGTGCGCATGCACCCGCCCCGCCAGCCGGACCTGGTACAGCGCCACCTGGCGGATTTCCCGCTGCCGGTCTACGCCGCCCCCTCCTACCTCCAGGAACACGGCACCCCCGCCACGCTGGACGACCTGGCGTCGCACAAGCTGGTGATGTTCGGCGGCTATCACCCGCCCGTCCCGCACATCAACTGGCTGGCCGAAGCCGGCGTGCCGTCGGACGAGAAGCGCCCCGCCCGGCTCGAGGTCAACAGCCTGCCCGCCATGGCCTCCGCCATCGCCTCGGGCGTCGGCATCGGCTCGATCCCGCTCTACGCGGCCGCCGCGCATCCGCACCTGGTCCGCATCCTGCCCGACGTGACGCTTCCCACGGTCGACGCCTATTTCGTCTACCCCGAGGAGCTGCGCACCTCCAAGCGCGTGGCCGTCTTCCGCGACTTCCTGCTGGCAGAAATCAACAACCGCGCCCAAGGCGCCATCACGTAAAGCGCGCCACCGCGCCGACGATCCGGCCCCGAGCAGGTCGCGCCGCCGGGGCGGCTCGCGACCGATCCGCCCGCCCTATAGCGGCTTGTGCGCCCGATCCATCAGCCGCCGCCACGCGCCGCGCATCTTGTCCGCAATCGGGCTGGACTTCACCAGGACCGGCATCTCCGCCATGCGGCGCTCGTCCTTCTCGGCCTTCCAGCGCTCGACGCTCATGCCGGCCTTGGCCGCCCGGCGCGCCTCATAGGCCCGCTTGCCGGCCCCGCTATCCTGCCCCTGGCTACCCCGATCGGCCATCGCCCGTCCCTTTCCACAAAACGCGCTACCCCCGATCCGCACGGCGCGATCCGGGCACCACGGTCCCATATCCGACATGCGCCCCGAAAGCGAGGGACGGCACGACGCACGAAATGGAACTCAGCTCCGCCGATGGGCGGTACGCCGCAACTGGCAGCGGCGGGACATGTCGCGATAATACATCGCCTGCCCGATCGGCGCGAAATAGCGGCGCCGGCCGATCGCACGCAGCTTATGGCCATGGGTGGCGATCACCGCGTCATGCGACGCGCACAGATGCGCCGCCAGGCCGGTCCGATGATGATGGGCATGGACACGATGCGGCACACGCGCCCACCCCGCCCCGCAAGCGCCCAGCGTCACGGCGAAACCCACCAGAAAACCGGAGATCACCTGCCGCACCCTGCGCCCCTTCATGGCTCGCCTATTCCATAGAGAAGGACTCATAGCAGCAGCAATCGGAACATATCAAGAACAGAACATCTGGCGCACATCAGGCGCGTACCGGCCGTCACCTGTGGCCGAACCGCCTCGGAATCCACCCGCTTCGATACCCGGATACACACGCCGGACGCAGTCCGTCCCGCCCGTTCCCACGCGCCAACACCCACGTCCCGGAACGCTCAGCCGGCGCCCTCCGCAGGGCCGCGATTCACGCGCTCGCGCAATTCCTTGCCGGCCTTGAAGAACGGCACGACCTTCTCATCCACCGACACCATCTCGCCGGTCCGGGGGTTGCGCCCGGTGCGGGCATCGCGCTTCTTGACGGTGAACGCGCCGAAACCGCGCAGTTCCACCCGATCGCCGCGCGCCAACGCGGCGCTGATCTCGTTGAAGATCGTCTGCACGATCAGTTCCACGTCACGGCTGAGCAAATGCGGATTCGCCGCAGCCAGCTCGGCGATCAGCTCCGATTTGGTCATCCCGCACCTCCCGAATGCACGTCAAGGTTTCCAGATCGCAACAGCCCCGTCAAGCGCAACACCTTGCGAAACCACACTTCCTGCCCACTCATCCCCCAGGATGACGCGCAGCATTCCGTGCATCAGCCGCAATCTCCAGTCGCGCGGCCCGGCCACTTTCAGCTCCTCGACCGGGACCGTCGGCGGCAGGTGCAGCCGGCTCGCCAGCCACGCCTTGGCCTCCCGCTCGCCGCCGATCTGGTCGATCAGCCCCAGCGCCAGCGCCTGCCGCCCGGTATAGGGCCTGCCATCGGCCAGCGCACGCACCCTCTCGACCGGCATATGGCGGCCCTGCGCCACCATCGTGACGAACTGGTCGAACAGGTCCGCCACCAATCCCTGCAGCATCTGCCGCCCCTCGGGCGACAGGGGCTGTACGGCCGACGGCTGCCCCTTCATCGGTCCCGAGACGAGCTGGTCCACCTTCACCCCCACCTTGTCCAGCAGGGACGACACGTCGGGCGCCTCCATGATCACCCCGATCGACCCGGTCAGGGTCGATCGCGTGGCGAACAGCCGCTGCGCCGGCACCGAGATCATATAGCCGGCCGAGGCCGCCGTCCCGCCCATCGCCACCGCCACCGGCTTGCGCGCGGCGAAGCGGGCCACCGCGTCATGCAGCGCCTCGCCGCCGCTGACCGCGCCGCCCGGGCTGTCGACATCCAGGATCATCCCGCGCACGGCCCGATTCTCCGCCGCCTTGTCGATCAGGGCGACCTGCCTGCTCACGTCCGATCCGATCACGCCGGTCACCCGCACCCGCACCAGGTGCGGCCGCGCCGTCAGCGTCCCGCCCTGCAGCAGCGACCGCCCGCCGACGCCGGTCAGCGCCAGCACGAAGGCCGCCACGGCCGCGACCCGCCAGAACAGCAGGCGCCGCCGCAGCCGCAGCCGGTCGACCATCAGGTCCGGATCGACGCTCATCGGCTGTCTCCCTCCCCGATGCCCCGCCGGCCGGCGGCCGCCCGGCGCGCCGCCGCCAACCCTGCCGCCGGATCCCCCGCCGCCGGATCCACTGCAAAACCCGCCACCGGCGCCGGGGCGCGATCGGTCACGCGCATCGCCTTACAGCGCGGCGGGCTTGCGTCCGCGCCGGGCCGGCTTGGGCGCCGCCGCCTCGGGGGCGACCGCTTCCTCGGTGGTCGCGGTGATCTTGCGGCCCAGCCCGATCTCACGCGCCAGCGTGGAACGCCGCTCGGCGTAATTCGGTGCCACCATCGGATAATCCGCCGGCAGGCCCCAGCGTTCACGATATTGTTCCGGCGTCATGCCATAGGCGCTCTGCAGATGCCGCTTCAGCATCTTCAGCTTCTTCCCGTCCTCCAGACAGATCACATAGTCCGGGAAGACCGAGCGTTTGATCGGCACCGC
The DNA here is from genome assembly GCF_038719015.1 of Nguyenibacter vanlangensis. Lineage (NCBI taxonomy): Bacteria > Pseudomonadati > Pseudomonadota > Alphaproteobacteria > Acetobacterales > Acetobacteraceae > Nguyenibacter > Nguyenibacter vanlangensis. Next base: position 4,732,279 of record NZ_CP152276.1, on the reverse strand, counting down.
CGGCTGCAGTTTCTCGGGCTCGGGCGCCGCCTGCCCCAGCGACGTCAGGGCCTGGTAGACCTGTCGGATCAGGTCCGGAACGCCATCGGCCATGACGGAGTTGTTCGAGAGATGAGCCGACACGATCTGTGCCGTCAGTTCCAGCAAGGAGGCATCCTGCTCAATGTCCGACATAGCGATTTCCCATTTCTTTCGTTTATTATTCCAGTTGCGATTCGCATCACGTTTCTAATATGACGCATACGGAAATCATAAGGTCATCAAATATTTAATACAATGACCTTTTCAAATTTTAACGAAAGCCCCCAACCAATGGCCGAACGCCCAAGTAAATGTCACCCGCTGGTCGTATTCGGCAGCGTCAATATCGACATGGTGGCTCGCCTGCACACCCTGCCCGTCCCCGGCGAGACCCTGCATGCCCAGGGCGCGCATCTCGGCCTCGGTGGCAAGGGCGCCAACCAGGCCGTGGCCGTGGCCCGCCTGGGTGCGCCGGTCACCCTGGCCGGCCGGATGGGCGACGACATGTTCGCCGGCTTCGCCGCAGACGCGCTGCGCCGCTTCGGCGTATCCGATTCGCACCTGTTCCGCGCGCCCGCCCAGATGACCGGCCTGGCCATGATCTGCACCGACGCGGCCGGCGAAAACACCATCGTGGTCGCGGGCGGCGCCAACCTGGCCATGGACGACACCGACGTGGCGCGCCTCGCAGCGTGCCTCACGCCCGATTCGATCGTGCTGATGCAATGCGAAATCCCGCTGCCCGTCCTGCTCGCGGCGGCGCGGCGGGCCGCCGCCCTCGGCGCCACGCTCATCCTCGATCCGGCGCCGGTGCCCCCGGGCGGCCTGCCGGACGAGGCCTTCCGCCTCGCCACGCTCATGACCCCCAACGAAACCGAAACCGAACGCCTCACCGGCATCCGCCCGCACGATCCCGACAGCGCGCGCCGCGCCGCCCACGCGCTGCACTCGCGCGGCCTGCGCCAGGCGATCGTCAAACTGGGCGCCCAGGGCGTGTTCTTTTCCGACGATACGCGACAGGACGACACACGGCAGAACGGCCCCCGCCAGGGCTTCGTCCGCCCCTTCCGGGTCACGGCGATCGACAGCGTCGCGGCGGGCGACTGCTTCAATGGCGGCCTGGCCGTCGCCCTCGCCCGCGGCCAGGACCTGGCGGCGGCCACCCGCTTCGCCGCCGCCTGCGGCGCGCTGGCCACGACGCGCAAGGGCGCATCCGATGCCGCCCCCACCCTGGCCGAAGTCGAATCGCTCCTCGCCGCCCAGCCCGAATGACCCGCCCGGTGAAATCCGTCACCCTCATAGCCTAACTGGACAGAAGCTACAGAAAACGCGCGTCGGATCGCCGGTCGCAGGGCTTGCGATACAGCCCCTCAGACGATCAGGTCGCCGGCTAGGCCGCAGCCGGCACCGCCTGCGTGCGCAGCACGCCGCCGGTCCAGACATCGGCGATATTCGCGCGCGACGCGGTATACAGCACCGCGCCCAGCAGGTCCTCGTCGCTCTCCCCGCCCCACAGCCGCACCGTGCCCAGCGGCGCATCGGGGTCGATGCGCAGCACGTCGAAATGCTGCCCGCGCGCGAAACTCCCCACCGGCAGGTCCAGCGCCGCGCCGCCGCCCGCCGTCGCCAGGTGAAAGGCCGTCAGCATATCCACCGCCGCCCCCGGCCGGCCGCGCTCCGCCGCCGGACGGGCGGGGTCCACCCCGTCCTGCAACATGCGCGACGCCGCCACCGTCATGCGCATCGCCGCCAGCAGCGAGGCCGACGGCCCGCCCGCGATGTCCGTTCCCAGTCCCACCCGCACCCCCTTGGCCAAGGCCGCGCGCAACGGAAAGACCGCATTGGCGAACCACGCGTTCGACAGCGCGCAATGCGCCACCGCCCCGCCCCGCAGCGCGACCCGCTCCATGTCGGGGCCGGTCATGAAATTGGCATGCGCCAGCACGGTACGCCGGGTCAGCAGCCCGAAACCGTCCAGCACCGCCACGTCGCTCCGCCCGAACCGCGCCTGGCCGTAATCGCGCGCCCAGTCGCTCTCGCAGCAATGGGTCTGCACGTGGCAGCCGCTTTCCTCGGCCATCCGCCCCAGCGCGCGCAGCATCCCGTCGGTGCAGGACGGCAGGAATCGCGGCGTGATCACCGGCCGCACCATGCCGTCCGCGCCCGCCCGCGCGCGGATATGCGCCGCCACCGCCCGCGTCGCCTCCAGCCCCGCCTCGACCGATTCGTCGCGATAGAAATCGGGGCACTGCTCGGGATTGTCCATCACCACCCGGCCCACCAGCGCCCGCTGCCCGGCCTCCAGACAGGCATCGGCCAGTTCGCAGGTCGCGTCGGCATGACGGCTGGCGAAATACAGCGCCGTCGTCGTCCCCTGCGCCAGCAGGTCGCCCACCAGCCGCCGATAGACGCGCCGCGCGAACAGCCTGTCCGCGTACCGCGCCTCCAGCGGAAACGTGTAACGCTGCAGCCAGACCTCCAGCGACTGGTCCAGCCCCTTGCCCAGTTGCGGATATTGCGGCGCATGCACATGCAGATCGACCAGCCCGGGCAGCAGCAGGCCCGGCAGCCTCACCAGCCGCCCCGCCTGCTGTGCCAGCGCGCCCGCCGCCTGGTGCCCCGGCGTGCCGGCCCGGTGCACGGCGGCGATCACCCCGTCCGGGCCGATCTCCACCAGCCCGCCGGCCATCCGCTCCAACGCGCCGGCGCGCGGGGCATGGAACCAATCCCCCGCCACCACGCACCCCCGCAGATCCCCTGCCGGCCGCACCATCCTGCCCCCTCCGCGCCGCATCCTCCCGGCTCGGCCACCCGGCGCCCCTGCCGCCCCGAATGGCTGCTCCGCGATATATGCGCTCTCGCCCGTGTTACCTCACGTACGCTTTTAATTTATCACCAGACATCCCCTCCGTCAGATCCCCCCGTCGTGCCGAAGGTCGCATCGTGTCTCCGTCCTCCGCTTTCTCCCTGCCGGCGCGGCTGAAATGGCTCTACGCCCCCAGTGCCGAGGCCGCGATCTTCGCGCTGCGCACCACCGTCGCGGCCCTGCTGGCGCTGATGATCGCCCTGTGGATGGAACTGGACAGCCCGCAATGGGCGCCGATGACGGTCTGGATCGTCGCCCAGGGCTCGCGCGGCGAAAGCCTGTCCAAGGCCCGCTGGCGCCTGGTCGGCACCGCCGTCGGCGCCGTCGCCGCCGTGGCGCTGACCGCCGCCTTCCCCCAGGCGCCATGGCTGTTCGTTCCCGCGATCGGCCTGTGGATCGGCCTGTGCGCGGGCCTCGCCACCCTGGTGCGGAATTTCCGCGCCTACGCGCTCGTCCTCTCGGGCTATACCTGCGCCATCATCGCGTTCGACGCCATCCGCAGCCCCGACGACGTTTTCCTGATCGCGCTCTCGCGCTCGACCTACATCGTGCTGGGCATCGCCTGCGAAGGCCTGGTGGCCGGCCTCTTCTCGCCCGACCTGGCCGACACCGCCCGCCGCAAGATCCGCGCGACGCTGCAGACCGCCCTGTCCGGCGGCACGGCCGCCATCGCCGACCTGCTGGCCGGCGACGAACAGGCCTTCACCCGCTCGCGCGCCCTGTTCGGCACCATCCTCGCCATCAACGACCAGATCGAGTTCAGCGAGGTCGAAATGGGCCCCCACGGGCACGAGGGCGACCACGCCCGCGCCGCCCTCGCCTCGGTCTCGGTCCTGCTCTCGCGCGGCCTGGGCATGGCGGCGCGGCTGCGCGCCCTCGGCCCCCCGCCCCCCGCCTTCGCCGACACCGCCGCCCAGGTCCGCGCCTATCTGCTCGGCCTGCCCCCGCGCCTGCGGCACGACCGGGACATTCCCGCCGCGCTCGCCGATCTGCGCGCCCTGCGCGGCACCTGCCGCCAGCGGATCATCGACGCGCTGACCGAGGAAACCGGCACAGGCAACCCTCCGGGCGGCCCCGCGATCCAGGCCCTGCTCGACCTGCGCATCCTGCACAGCGCGCTCGAGGAACTGCTGGCCGAACTCCAGCAGGCGATCGAGGAATTCGCGGCCGCCCAGCACAGCATCCGCGGCGACCATTTCCGTTTCCGCCTGCACGCCCATCGCGACCTGGCACAGGCCGCGCGCAACGGCGTGCGCGCGGCCTGCGCCATCATCGCCGCCGGCCTGGTCTGGGAACTCACCGCCTGGTCCAGCGGCCAGGGATTCGTCACCCTGGTGGCGATCACCTGCGGCCTGTTCGCCACCCGAGAAAACCCGGTGCTGGGCACGCTCAGCTTCCTGCGCGGCGCCGCCTGGGCGGTCGCCGCCGCCGGCGTGCTGGCTCTGGCGCTGCTGCCGCGCCCGGCCGATTTCGAAATTCTGGCGGCCTGCCTGGCCCTGCCGATGTTCGTCGGCGGCCTCGCCGCGCGCAACCCGGCCACCGCCGGAGCGGCGGCGTCCTACACGCTGTTCCTGCCCAACCTGATCGCCCCCTCCAACCAGGGCCGGCTGGACGAGATCGCCTTCTTCAACGGCGCCTTCACCCTGCTGTGCAGCATCGGCTTCGCCGTCCTGATGTTCCGCCTGCTCCTGCCCTTCAGCAGCGCCCAGGAACGCGGCCGCATGCGCGTGCGCAACCTGCGCGACCTGCGCCATCTGGCCACCGCCACCCCGCTGCCCCGGACCGGCGACTGGATCGGCGGCAATATCGACCGGTTCTCCCGCCTGATCCGCCATGCCGGCCCCACCCCCACCCCGACCATCGAGGCCTATCTGCAAGGCACGCTCGCCGCGATGACGATCGGGCTGAACATCATCCGCCTGCGCGCCCTGCTCGCCCGCGACCAGGTGCCGGCCCATGCCAGGCGGCCGATCCTGCTGGTGATCGGCCGCATGGCCCAGTTCACCGGCCGCTACGGCCGCACCGCCCGCGCGGCCCGCGCCGCCACCGCCGGCCTGCGGCGGATCGAATCGCGCACGGCCAATCTCGGCGCACGCGTCGAAATGACCCGCGCCATCGCCTACCTGCTGGTCATTTCCTACGAGCTGGACGCCAACAGCGCCTTCCTCGACGCCTCACGCCCCTTCCCCGCCGAACGCGGCGGCTGATACGCCGTCCCCCGCTCGTCTCCCGGACCACCCTTCCCCCAGGCCGCCGAAACGGGCAAAACCGGCCGATCGCCGCCTCCAAGTCCCGCGCTTTCAGCCCCGAGTTCCCTGGCCCCCAAGTCCCAAGCCCCGAGTCTCAAGCCATGACCATGACCGCGCCGCCCGCCGCCCCCGCGCGCCACGCCCCCAGGCGCCAGGCCCCCGTGCGCCACGCCTTGCGCGGCCGGGCCGTCACCTTCCGCGCCGACCCGTTCCAGGACGGCCCGACCGCCGCCCTGGTCCACGAACCCGACGCGCTGATCGTGATCGAAGACGGGCATATCACCGCCTTCGGCCCCCATGACGCGCTGCGCCCCACGCTGCCCGAGGGCACGCCGGTCACCACCTATCCTCGCGCCGTCATCTCGGCCGGCTTCGTGGACACCCATGTCCATTATCCGCAATTGCCGATGATCGCCGCCTATGGCGAGCAATTGCTGGAATGGCTGGAACGCTACACCTTCCCCACCGAGGCCCGCTACGCCGACGCCGGCTATGCCGCCCGCGTCGCCCGCCGCTTCCTGCGCGAATTGCTGCGCGCGGGCACCACCACCGCCGCCGTCTATTGCACCGTCCATCCCCAGTCGGTCGACGCGTTCTTCACCGAATCCGCGCGGCTCGACACCCGCATGGTGGCGGGCAAGGTGCTGATGGACCGCAACGCCCCCGACGCGCTGCGCGACACCGCCCAGGGCGGCTACGACGATTCGCTGGCCCTGATCGACCGCTGGCACGGAAACGGGCGGCAGCTCTACGCCGTCACCCCCCGCTTCGCCGCCACCAGCACCGAGCGGCAGCTCGACCTCGCCGGCAGCCTGCTGCGCCAGCGCGATGGCCTGTTCATGCAGACCCACCTGTCCGAGAACGTGGCCGAGGTCGAATGGATCCGCCGGCTCTTCCCCAGCCGGCGCTCCTATCTCGACGTCTACGCCCATGCCGGCCTGGTCGGCCCGCGCGGCGTGCTGGGCCATGGCGTGCATGTGGACGAGGATACGTTCCACACCTGCCACGCCACCGGCTGCGCCATGGCCCATTGCCCGACCTCCAACCTGTTCCTCGGCAGCGGCGCCTTCCGCCTGTTCGACGCGCTCGACCCGCGCCGCCCGGTCCGCGTCGGGCTCGGCACCGACATGGGCGCCGGCACCAGCCTGTCGCAGCTCCAGACCCTGAACGAGGCCTACAAGGTCGCCCAGTCCACCGGCCGCCGCCTGCACCCCGTCCAGGCCTTCTGGCTGGCGACCGCCGGCGGGGCCCGCTCGCTCCATCTCGACGACCGGATCGGCACGATCGCCCCGGGGATCGAGGCCGATCTCTGCGTGCTGGACCCGTACGCCACCCCGCTGATGGCCCAGCGGGCCGAGGAATGCGATACGATCGAGGACCTGCTCTTCGTGCTCATGATGCTGGGCGACGACCGCAGCGTCCGCGCGACCTACGTCGCCGGCGCCCTCGCCCACGACCGCGACCACGACCGCGACCGCGACGCCCCTCCGGCTGAATGACGCCCCCGGCCGAACCTGTCGGATAAACTTGCCGAACAAGGAAGATTTCTTCCGGGAGAACCCATGCAGATCCGCGCCCTGCGCCTGCTCGTCGAACTGGCCGAGGCCCGCTCGATCCGCCAGGTCGCGCGGCGGCACGGCCTGTCGGCCACCGCCATCGTCCGGCAGATCGACCAGATCGAGCATTTCTTCGGCACCCCCCTGTTCGAGCGCGATGAACGCGGCATCCGCGTGACCGAGGCCGGGCGCCTGGTCGCCGAACGGGCCCGGGCGGTGCTCTTCCAGATCGACGACATCCACGCCCTGCTGGACGACATGCGCGGCCTCAGGCGCGGCCAGATCACCATCCAGGTCAGCGGCGGCGTCGTGGCCGGCCTGGTCTCGCCGATGATGCACGATCTGCAGACGCACCATCCCGGCCTGCGCTTCTCCGTCGCGGTCTCCAGCGCCGCCGAGGTCATCGCCGCCATCCGCGCCGGCCGCGCCGAGCTGGGGGTGACGATGTTCGTGCCCGACGACGCGCGGCCGCTGATCCGCATGTCGCGCCCGATCACCCATGCCGCCATCGTCGGGCCCAATCACCCCCTGGCCGGCCGCGACGCGGTCGGCATGCGCGACCTCGCCGCCCAGCGCCTCGCGCTGCCCGACCCGTCCTTCGGGCTGCGCCAGTGGCTCGAACGCGCCGCCAGCCGCATCGGCGTGCGGCTGGACCCGGTCTTCGTCACCGCCTCGCTGGACATGCAGCGCGAACTGGCGATCCGCGACGCCGCGGTCCTGGTCCTCCCCCCCTCCTGCTGCCGCAGGGAAATCGACGCCGGATTGCTGCGCGCCGTCCCGCTCGCCGCCGACTGCGCCATCGACACCACGCTCGACATCGCCTGCCAGCCCGGCCGCCGCCTGCCCTTCGCGGCCCGTGCCCTCATGCGCGCGATCGAACGCGTCATGGCCGATGACCGCCGCCCCCCGGTCTGAACGGCACAAGAGACGACTGACACAAGGGACGACTGACACAAGGGACGACTGGCACAAGGGACGATCGGCAGTGTCACGCAAAACGATACACACCCGACACAAATTCGGACTCCGTCCCGCCCGCCCGTCTCCGCTATCGTTGCATCAACGGATCGAAATCCCACCCCAGCCGGAGGCCCACCCGTGACCGCGCCATCCGTCCCCGCCCCCCGCGCCGCCTGGCGCGCCGCCGGCCACCTGCTCGGCCTGCTCGCCGGCACCGCCCTCGCTTCCCAATCCGCCCATGCCCGGCAGGCCCCCCAGACACTTCCCCACACACTTCCCCACACGCCCTCCCGGGCGGCGCCCGCGCACCACGCGCTCCCGCCGAAATCCGCCAGCCCGCCCGCCGGCGCACTGGAACAGATCACCGTCACCTCCGAACGGCGGCGCCAGAGCGCGCAGAATGTCGGCATTTCCGTCAGCGTGCTCAGCGGAAAGGAACTGGCGGCCCGCAACGTCAATGACGTGTTCGGCCTGCAATATCTCACCCCCTCGCTGCAGGTGACGCCGCAATTCGGCTCGGGCCAGCCTTCCTTCACCATTCGCGGCGTCGGCTTCAACGATTACGGCTCGGGCAACGCCTCCCCGGTCGGCGTCTATATCGACGAGGTCGCGAACCCGATCCCCTACGCCACCAACGGGCTGATGTTCGATGTCGCCCGCGTCGAGGTCCTGCGCGGCCCGCAGGGCACGCTCTATGGCCGCAACACCACGGGCGGCGCCATCAACTACGTGCTCAACCAGCCGACCGACCGGTTCGCCGCCGGCGCCACCGTCCAGTACGGCTCCTTCGCGGCCCAGAAATATGACGGATATGTCTCGGGTCCGGTGGCGCGCGGCATCCGCATGCGCCTCGCGGGCGAAAGCCAGCAGGGCGGCGCCTGGCAATATACCGATACCGGCCTGCATCTCGGCAATGTCGACCGCACCGCCCTGCGCCTGCTGACCGACATTCAACTGGCCGACACGCTCAAGGCGCGGATCGACCTGCATGGCAGCCTCGACCGCTCCGACGCCGCCGGCCTGCATCTCTACGCGCCCCTGACCACGATCGCCGCCTACAATCCGGGCGGCCCGGTCTTCCCCGCGGACAGCGCGCGCGACATCACCCGCTGGGGCACGTCGCCGCAATTCGCCGCCCTGGCCGGCATCCGTCCCGACCAGAAGCCCTATCACCATATCGATGTCGGCGGCGCCAGCATCCGCCTGGACCAGGATTTCTCCTTCGCCACCCTCAGCAACCTCGCCGGCTACGATGTCAGCAGCCGGCGCGAATACGACAATTTCGACGCCTCGTCGCTGAACGTCGCCGACGTCGCCTTCAACACCCGCTCCAACGTGTTCCAGGACGAACTCCGCCTGGTCTCCAGGGGCGACCACCGGCTCAACTGGATCGCCGGCCTCTATTACGCCAACGAATATCTCGCCGATCAGTATCTTTCCGGGTTTCAAGAGGCATTCCACGTCGACCAGGGCGTCTTCTACAGCCAGATCGTCAACACCGTCAGCGGCTTCGGCCAGGCGACCTGGCGCATCACGCCCAACCTGCATCTGACCGGCGGCCTGCGGCTCGAGCACGAGGCCCGCGATCTGCAGGATTACCGCGCCTTTTCCTTCGACGACGCCGGCAACGTCACCAATCCCGGCAATGTCGTGCGCCGGCGCTCGCTGCTCTACACCCTGCCGTCATGGAAGGTCGAACTGCAATACACCCCGTCGCGGACCGACATGCTCTATGTCTCGATCTCGCAGGGCATCAATTCGGGCGGCTTCACCACCTACAACACGTCCAACGCCTACGCCTCCTCCAACCCCTACCAGCCGGAGAAGCTGCTGGCCTACGAAATCGGCAACAAGCTGGACATCCCGCGCGCCCATCTGCGCCTGAACGTCTCCGCCTTCTACTATGACTATCGGGACGAACAGATCCTGGGCGCCGCGGTCAATGCGCAGGCCGGACTGATCGGCGCCATCGTCAACGCCCCGCGCTCGCACCTGGCCGGCGGCGAGTTCGAGGCCGACTGGTCGCCCCTGCCCGGCCTGCTGCTCACCCAGTCCGGCGGCTGGGCCGTGGGACAGTTCGACCGGTTCCAGGCCGTCTACAGCGACTACCGGGTCGGCAACGTCTTCTACCCGATCTACCAGAACCGGCGCGGCGACGCCCTGCCCGCCCCCAAGCTCACCTTCAACGGCTCGGCCACCTATCGCTGGGCCTGGGGCCGCTACGATCTCAGCCTGGGCATGAATTACAGCCTGCGCAGCACCTATCGCTCGCTGTTCGGCCCGCTCTACAATGTCGCCGGCTATACGATCTGGGGCGCCACCGCCTCCTTCGCGCCGCATGCGGGGCACTGGAGCCTCAGCGCCTTCGGCAACAACATCTTCGACAAGCGCTACGACATCGAACGCAATTTCTTCCTGGTCGGCGACGACATCGCGCTCGCCGGCATGCCCGCCACCTACGGCATCCGGCTCGGAGCCAGCTTCTAATGACCGCACTTCACGCCCTCGACACGGCCGGCCTGCTGGACGGCTACCGCACGGGCCGCTTTACCCCGCGTGAGGCGATGCAGTCGGTGCTCGACCGCATCGCGGCCTGGGAATCCCTGCCCCCGGACCGCCGTCCCGGCGGATTATGCTTCCCCGACCCCGAGGGCGCGCTGCACGCCGCCGACGCCTCCGGCGCGCGCTGGCGGCGCGGCGCGCCCGCCGGCCCGCTCGACGGCGTCCCCGCCACCATCAAGGAACTGATCGCCAGCAAGGGCGTCCCCGTCCCCCAGGGCTGCGCCGCCTTCGACCCCGCGCCCGCCGAGGCCGATTCCCCCGTCGCCGCCCGCCTGCGCGAAGCCGGGGCGATCCTCTTCGCCCGCACCACCGTGCCCGATATCGGCATGCTGTCCTCGGGCCTGTCCAGCCTCTATCCGCTCACCCGCAACCCGTGGGACCTCGCCACCAATCCCGGCGGCTCCAGCGCCGGCGCCGCCACCGCCGCCGCCGCGGGCTACGGACCGCTGCATGTCGGTACCGATATCGGCGGCTCGGTGCGCCTGCCGGCGGCCTGGTGCGGGCTGGTGGGCTTCAAGCCCTCCTTCGGCCGCATCCCGATCGACCCGTACTATGTCGGGCGCTGCGCCGGCCCGATGACCCGCACCGTCGACGACGCGGCGCGGCTGATGGCGGTGCTGACCCAACCCGACCCGCGCGACGCCACCGCCCTGCCCTATCAGCAGATCGACTGGGACAGCCCCGGCACGGGCCCGGCCGGCCTGCGCGTCGGCCTCATGCTCGATGCCGGCTGCGGCATGACGCTCGACCCGGAAATCGCCGAAGCCGTCACCGCCGCCGCCCGATCGTTCCAGGCCGCCGGCGCCACCCTCGTCCCGGTCCCCCCGGTGATGGACGACGCGGTTCTCAACGGCATCGACCGCTATTGGCAGGCCCGGGCCTGGGCCGAACTCTCCCGCCTACCCGACGACCGCCGGGCCCGCGTGCTGCCCTATATCCTGGCCTGGGCCGGCCAGGGCGCCACCGTCTCGGGGGTCGAGGCGATCGACGGCTTCGGCTGCACCTTCACCCTGCGCCGGCGCTGCGCCGATCTGTTCCGGACGGTCGACATCGTGCTCTCGCCGACCACCCCCAACCTGTCCTTCCCGGCGGAATACGCCTCCCCGCTCGACGATCCCGCCCGCCCCTTCGCCCATATCGCCTACACCCTGCCCTGGAACATGTCCGAACAGCCGGCCATCTCGCTCAATTGCGGCTTCTCGCGCGGCGGCACGCCGATCGGGCTGCAGATCGTCACCCCCCGCTTCGCCGACGGGCTGGCCCTGCAACTGGCCCGCTGGTTCGAAACCACCTACGGTGCCGTCACCACCTGGCCCGAACCGCCCCTCTCCTGCCCCGACCTCACCTGACCCGCTCCGATCCCATGCCCCACCCGCTCGACCGCCGCACATTCCTTCAGGCCGCCTTCGGCGCAACCGGCGCGCTCGGCGCCGCGCTGGCCCTGCCGCAGCGCGCTTGCGCCGGCGCCTTCGGCGCGCCGGGCCCGCGCAACCTGATCACCGACGTCGCCGGCCTGCGCGTCGGCCAGGCCGACGATCCGCGCGTGCGCACCGGGGTCACGGTCATCCTGCCCGACGGGCGGGCCGACGCCGCGGTCGACGTGCGCGGCGGCGGCCCCGGCACGCGTGAAACCGACGCCCTGTCGGGCTGGAACCTGGTGCGCTCGGTCGATGCGGTGGTGCTGTCGGGCGGCTCGGTCTACGGGCTGGGCAGCGCCGACGGCGTCGCCGCGTGGCTCGGCGCGCACGGGCGCGGCTTCGCCCTGGCGCCGCAGCCCGGCGTGCCGCCCTCGCCCATCGTGCCGACCGCCATCCTGTTCGACCTGGCCAATGGCGGCGACAAGAACTGGGGCGAGGACCCGCCCTATCGCGCCCTGGCCCGCCGCGCCGTCGCCACCGCCGCCCTCTCCTTCGGGCTCGGCACCGCGGGCGCCGGGTTCGGCGCCGCGGCCGGCGCGCTCAAGGGCGGGATCGGCTCGGCCTCCTACGTCACCCATGACGGCATGACGGTGGGCGCCATCGTCGCATGCAATGCGCTGGGTTCGGTCGTCGCCCCCGGCGGCCGCCGCTTCTGGGCCGGCGCCTACGAAATCGGCCGCGAATTCGGCGGGCTCGGGCCGCCCGACCATCGCGCGACCGGCGAGGATTGGGGCCTGGCCAAGCTCAACCCCGAGCCGCGCGCCAACACCACCATCGCCTGCGTCGCCACCGACGTGGCGCTGGACCCGGACGAGCTGAAACGCGTCGCCATGATGGCCCAGGACGGGCTGGCCCGCGCCATCCGCCCGGTCCATTCCCCCTTCGACGGCGACGTCGTCTTCGCCCTCTCCACCGCCCGCCGCCCCGCACCCGTCGCGGGGCCCGCCACCAACCCGCTCGCCCGCCCCCTCATCGTCGCCCGCCTCGGCGCGCTCGCCGCCGACACGCTGGCCCGGGCGATCGCGCGCGGCGTCTACGCCGCCACCGTCCCGCCCGGCATGGCGATCCGCAGTTGGTCGATGCTGCCGGGATAATCCGTTGTGCCCCCGGCCGGCTCACCCCCCGGCCGGCATCCTCATGGCCGGCGCGCCGTAGAACCGGCGCACTACCCGCTCGATCGTCAGCCCCTGCACCACGATGGTAAAGATCACGATCCCGTAGCAGACGGGCGCCAGCACGTGCTTCATCGGCCCCTCGGGCAGGTCCAGCGCCAGCGACACCGAAATCCCGCCGCGCAGCCCACCCCAGGTCAGCACCGCCAGCGCGCGCCGCCGCTCCGCCGGGTCCAGCCGCACCGGCAGCAGCGCCAGGGCGACGCTCAGCCCCCGCGCCAGCACCGACAGCGGAATCCCCGCCAGCAGCGCGGCCAGCGCCGCCTGGCGCGGCAGCTCCACCAGCACCTCGAAACCGATCAGCAGAAACAGCAGCGCATTCAAGATCTCGTCGACCAGGTTCCAGAACGTTACCAGCATCGCCCGACCCGCCGGTCCCACGGCCCGGCGCGCGGCAGAGCTGCCCAGCCACAGCCCCGCCACCACCACCGCGATCGGCCCCGACAGGCCCAGCGCGTTCGCCAGGCTGAACGTCCCCGTCGCCAGGCTCAGCGACACCAGCAATTCCAGGTGCGCGTCCTCCACCAGCAGCGCGCAGCGCAGCGCGACCCACCCCGACACGAACCCCAGCACCCCGCCGCCGACCGCCTCGATGCCAAAGGCCCGGGCGGCCTCCCACAGGCCGAACCCGCCCGCACCCACCTGCGCCACTCCCGCCTGGGTCGCCCCCGTCTGTGTCACCAGCATCATCGCCACACCGAAGACGACCACCCCCACCCCGTCATTGAACAGGCTTTCCCCGGCGAACACCGCCTGCATCGGCCCGGGCAGGCCCAGCCGCCGCAGCATGCCGACGACCGAAACCGGGTCGGTGGGCGCCAGGATCGCCCCCAGCACGACGCACCACAGGGGCGACACCTTCAGCCCCAGCAGCAGGAACACCCCGTACATCGCCCCGCCGAACAGCCCCACCGCCAGCAGCGTGCCCAGCAGCGCCAGAAACAGCACCGCGCCCATGCGCGCCATCAACTGGTCCAGATCGACCTGCAGCGCCCCCGCGAACAGCAGAAAGGACAGCGCCCCCTCCAGCAGATTGCCCGGCAGGTCCGCCTGCCGCAGCACCGCGCGCGGCAGGGCCTGCAAATCATGCCCCGGCGTCAGCGCGTCGACCCCCATCAGCACGAAGGACACGAACAGCGCGATCACCAGGATGCCGATCGTCGTCGGCAGCCGCAGCGTCCGCCGGTTGACGATCCCGAACAGCGACGACAGGCACAGCAGCAGGGCGAACAGGCCAAGCGACGTCACGTATCCTTCTCCCTCTCAGGCGCCGTCTGGATCGCACGCCGCCTCGGGCATACTCTCATCGCCGAGCCATTTTGCAGCCATCTCCGATCCGAGAATATCCGAAATGTCCGATTCCTCCGACTACACGCCGCCCAAGATCTGGACCTGGAACCGGCAGGCCAGCGGACTGAACCGCCCCATCGCCGGCGCGACCCACGACCAGGAACTGCCGGTCGGCCGCCATCCGCTGCAGCTCTACTCGCTGGCCACGCCGAACGGGCAGAAGGTCACGATCCTGCTCGAGGAATTGCTGGCCGCCGGCCATGACGGCGCGGAATATGACGCCTGGCCGATCCGCATCGGCCAGGGCGACCAGTTCGGCAGCGGCTTCGTGGACATCAATCCCAATTCCAAGATCCCGGCGCTGCTCGACCGCTCGGGGCCAGAGCCGGTGCGCGTCTTCGAATCCGGATCGATCCTGCTCTACCTGGCCGAGAAATTCGGCGCCTTCCTGCCGGCCGACCCGGCGGCGCGCGCCGAATGCCTGTCCTGGCTGTTCTGGCAGATGGGCAGCGCCCCCTCTCTCGGCGGCGGGTTCGGCCATTTCTACGCCTTCGCGCCCATCAAAATCCAATATGCCATCGACCGTTTCGCGATGGAGACCAAGCGCCTGCTCGACGTGCTCGACCGCCGGCTGGCGGCCAGCGCCTATCTCGCCGGCAGCGAGTACACGATCGCCGACATCGCCGCCTTCCCCTGGTATGGCGGGCTGGTCAAGGGCTGGCTCTATGGCGCGGCCGACTTCCTGTCGGTTCAGGACTACCGGCACGTGCTGCGCTGGGCCGACACGATCCTGGCGCGCCCCGCCGTCCAGCGCGGGCGGATGGTCAACCGCCTCAGCGGCGATCCCTCCATCCAGTTGCACGAACGCCACGACGCCGCCGATTTCGACACCAGGACGCAGGACAAGCTGAACCCTCCGTCATAAGAACAGCCTCACGCCGGGCGACTTGCCGAGGGGCGCGGCTTTTGTAACACTACCGCAACCGACCAGCCGCCCAATCCGGAGTAGCCCGCCCCGCATGGATGTCCGCCCCGATCATCGCCCGGATCTTCATCGCCTGGACCTTCATCGCCCGGCCCATCATCATCGTCGCCTTGCCCACCGCCTGACCCGCCGCAAACCGGTCGAAACCCTGCTGGCGGACAGCAGCGATCACGGCGGCAACCGGGGCGGCAATCAGGGCGATGGACGGCTGGGGCGCTCCATCACCCTCTTCCAGCTCACCCTGTTCGGCGTCGGCGCGACCATCGGCACCGGTATCTTCTTCGTCCTCTCCGAGGAGGTGCCCGTGGCGGGGCCGGCCGTGCTGGTCGCCTTCCTGATCGCCGGCCTGGCGGCGGGTCTCACGGCCATGTGCTACGCGGAAATGAGTTCGATGATCCCGGTCTCGGGTTCGTCCTACTCCTACGCCTACGCGACGCTGGGCGAAGGGGCGGCCTTCTTCGTCGCCGCGTCGCTGGCGCTGGAATACGGCGTGTCCGCCGCCGCCGTGGCCATCGGCTGGAGCGAATATCTCCGCAACCTCCTGTTCAACGTCACGGGGCTCAGCCTCCCCGAATGGATGCTCTCGGCGCCGCTGGTCGCGGACGCGACCGGCGTGCATCCCGGCGGGCGGGGCGTGATGAACCTGCCCGCCGCGATCCTGGTCTTCCTGTGCGCGCTGCTGCTGGCGCGCGGGGCGCGGGAATCGGCGCGGGCGAACGCGATCATGGTGATGGTCAAGCTCGGCGTGCTGGCCCTGTTCATCGCGCTCGCCGCGACGGTTTTCCATTCCGGCAATCTCGCCCCCTTCGCGCCCCACGGCTTCGCCGGGGTCAGCATGGCCGCGGGGGCGATCTTCTTCACCTTCGTCGGGCTGGACGCGATCTCGACGGCGGGCGAGGAAGTTGAAAACCCGCGCCGCAACCTCCCGCTCGCCATCGTGCTCGCCCTCGCCGTGGTGACGTGCTTCTACGTGCTGGTCACCCTCACCGCGCTCGGCGCGCAGGACCAGACGCGCTTCGCCGGGCAGGAAGCCGGCCTCGCCGTCATCCTGCAGACCATCACCGGCGCGACATGGCCCGCGGTCATCCTGTCCGCCGGGGCGGTGGTGTCGGTCTTCTCGGTCACGCTGATCGTGCTGTACGGCCAGACGCGCATCCTGTTCGCCGTCTCGCGCGACGGCCTGCTGCCGCCGATCTTCCACCGCGTGAATCCCCAGACCATGACGCCCACCGCCAACACCTTCATCGTGGCGGCGCTGGTGGCGCTGGCGGCGGCCCTCCTGCCGGCCGACATGCTGTGGCACCTCACCAGCATGGGCACGCTGGTGGCGTTCACCGTGGTGTCGGCGGGCGTGATCCTGCTGCGCTACCGGCGGCCGGACATGCCGCGCGGCTTTCACGTCCCGTTCTTTCCGTACCTGCCGATCCTCAGCATCCTGTGCTGCCTGTATCTGATCGCCAATCTCTCGGCGATCGTGCTGATGCTCACCCTGGTCTGGGGCGTGGTCGCCGCCATCTTCTACTTCACCTATTCTGCGCGGCATTCCCTTCTGGAACGGGCCCTTCTGGAACGGACCCTTCCGGAGCAGGCCCTTCCAGAGCGGGGTCCGGATACGCCATGACGCCGCCGCCGCTCATCATCGGGGTCTCGGCCGGCGACGGCGCCCGGGCGGCGCTCGCGCTCGGCACGCTGGCCGCCCGCGCCGCGGGCGGCACGGCCATCGTCACCCATATCGTGCCCGAAACCTGGGACCATCCTTCCCCCGCGCGGGTGGATGCCGAATACGCGGCCTTCCTGCGGGAAAAGGCGCAGATCGCCCTGGATCGGGCCCGGACCATGGCACCCGCCGCGCCGGGCCTCCGCTTCGCGGCGCGCGCCGCCGCCAGCCCCCAGGCCGGGCTCGCGGCCCTGGCCCGGGCCGAGCACGCCTGGGCCATCGTGATCGGACCGGCCGCCGGGGCACCGGACGGACATGTCGCCGAAGGCCCGGTCGCCTCCGCCCTGATCGACTCCGCCCCCTGCCCCGTCTTCCTGGCCCCGGCAGGCTACGGGGCAGGCTACACGGCCCCCACCACGGCACCGATACCCCGCGTGACATGCTGCATCTCGGGCTCCGCGCGCTCCGCCGCCACCGCCCGCGCGGCGGCACGCCTGGCGGCCCGGCTGGGCGCGCCGATGCGCCTGCTGACCCTGGTGGCGGACAACCGGCAGACGACCGGCCCCATCGGTTCAAGTCTGGGCAGTTCCGGTCTGGGCGGTTCCGGCCCGGGCCCCAGCCTGGTCGGGTACGACGCCGAAAACATGGTCACCCGGCAATTCCGCGCGCAGGCCGAAGCCGCGCATGCGGCGATCCGTGCCGCCTGGCCCGCCGATTGCGGCGTGGCGGCACCCGACAGCCTGATCGCCGAGGGGACGGACTGGGCGGCGTCCCTCGCCCGGCCCGACTGGCTGGCGGGCGAATTGCTGGTCGTGGGCCCGTGCCGCTCCGGGCCCGTCACACGGTTTTTCTTCGGGTCCGACGTCGGGACGATCGTGCGCGCAGCGCCGCTGCCCTGCGTCGTTCTCCCGCACGACCCTGCCTGACGGCGGGTCGCCCGGTGCCGGCCGCGAGGGGACCATGCGGCCGCAACAGAATGTTCATGTGCGGCATCGGCGTGTCGTGCATGATCGCCAGGGAAAGAATGGGGCTTCCATGAATATTGTCTCCACCTCGGTCTATGTCGGTCCCAACGTCTACGCGACGACGCCGCTCATCCGCCTGACCGTCGACGTCACGCCGTCCTACGCCACGGCGCTCCAGGCGCTCGGCCCATCGCTGCTCGACCGGCTGAAGGCCGCCATGCCGGGCCTGCCGCTCCAGGGCGCCGCCGCCGATGCCTGGTCGGCGGCGCTCGCGGCCGCGCCGGCCCCGGCGCTGGGCGAACTGGTCGCGGTACTCGCGCTGCACCTCCAGCACCTGGCGGCACAGGACGGTGGACGCGCCATGGCGCGCGCGACCCAGGCGCCGGATGAGGTCGATGTTCTCTACAGCTACGAATCCGAGGATATCGGCCTGGAAGCCGGCGAGGTCGCCTGCGACATGCTGGTGGCGATCGCCCGCGCCGACGAAAAGGGCGAACCCGACCTGCAGGACGACATCGCGCGCTTCCTGCGCTATGCCGACCGCCGGTCGCTCGGCCCGTCGGCGATGGAGCTGGTGCGCTCGGCCAACGCGCGCGACATCCCCGTCTATCGCCTGAACGATGGCAGCCTGATCCAGGTCGGACAGGGCAAATACCAGCAGCGCATCGAGGCCGCGCTGACCAGCAAGACCTCCCATATCGCCGTCGAGATCGCGTCGGACAAGAATCTCAGCAATCGCCTGCTTGCCGATCTGGGCCTGCCGGTGCCCCGGCAGCGCGTGGTCTACGAACCGGACGCGGCCCTTTCGGCGGCCGAGCGGATCGGCTTCCCGGTCGTCGTCAAGCCCCTGGACGGCAATCACGGCCGCGGGGTCAGCGTCAACGTCACCGACGCGGCCGGGGTGGCCGCCGCGTTCGCCGCGGCCGAGCGCGAAGGGTCGGCGGTGGTCATCGAATCGATGATCGCGGGCGACGATCACCGCCTGCTGGTGGTCGGCGGCCAACTGGTCGCCGCCGCCCTGCGCGTGCCGGGCCATGTGGTGGGCGACGGCGCCCGCACGATCGCCGCCCTGGTCGAGGCGGAAAACCGCGACCCGCGCCGCGGCGTCGGGCACGAAAACCTGCTGACCCGGCTGGAACTGGACGAACAGGCGCTGCGCCTGCTGGCCGAACGCGACATGACGCCCGACAGCATTCCCGATGCCGGGCAGAAGATCTATCTGCGCAAGACCGCCAATCTCTCGACCGGCGGCACGGCGATCGACGTGACCGACGTGATCCACCCGGACAACAAGCTGATGGCCGAACGCGCCATCCGGGCGATCGGACTGGATATCGGCGCGGTCGATTTCCTGACCTCGGACATCACCAAAAGCTACCGCGAGACCGGCGGCGCGATCTGCGAGATCAATGCCGGGCCCGGACTGCGCATGCATATCGCCCCGTCCGAGGGCAAGCCGCGCGACGTGGGCGGCCGGATCATGGACATGCTCTTCCCGCCGGGGACGCAAAGCCGCGTGCCGATCGCCGCCCTCACCGGCACCAACGGCAAGACGACCTGCGCGCGCATGCTGGCGCATATCCTCAAGATGGCCGGCCACGTGGTCGGCCAGACCTCGACCGACGCGGTCTATATCGACGGCAACGTCACCATCAAGGGCGACATGACCGGCCCGGTCTCCGCCAAGATGGTGCTGCGCGACCCCACGGTGGACATCGCGGTGCTGGAAACCGCGCGCGGCGGCATCGTCCGCTCGGGGCTGGGCTACAGTTTCTGCGACGTGGGCGCGGTGCTGAACGTGACGTCCGACCATCTGGGCCTGGGCGGCGTGCACACGCTCGAAGGACTGGCGGCGGTCAAGCAGGTCATCGCCCAGGTCACGCGCGACACGGTGGTGCTGAACGCCGACAACGAATACACGCTCAAGATGGCCGCCCAATCCCCCGCGAAACACATCATGTACGTCACCCGCAACCCCGACCACATGCTGGTGCGCGAGCATATCCGCCTGGGCAAGCGCGCCATCGTGCTGGAACAGGGCATCAATGGCGAGCAGATCGTCATCTACGACAACGGGCTGCACATCCCGCTGATGTGGACGCACCTGATCCCGGCGACGCTGGAAGGCAAGGCACTGCACAACGTCGAGAACGCGATGTTCGCGGCCGCCATGGCCTATGCTCTGGGCAAGACGCTGGACCAGATCCGCACCGGGCTGCGCACGTTCGACAACACGTTCTTCCAGTCGCCGGGCCGGATGAACGTCTATGACGAGCACGGCTTCCGCGTGATCCTCGATTACGGACACAACGAGGCCGCGGTGGCGGCGATGACCGAACTGGTCGAGCGTCTCAAGCCGCGCGGCCGCCGCATCGTCTGCGTCACCTGCCCCGCCGACCGGCGTGATGAGGACGTGGCGGCGATCGCGGCCCGGGTGGCCGGGCATTTCGACGTCTATATCTGCCATCGCGACGACACGCCGCGCGGCCGCGCGATGGACGAGATGCCCCGCATCATGCAGGCTGCGCTGCGCGACGCCGGCGTCGCCGAGGACGCCATCCGCATCATCGAGGAAGAGGAACAATCCCTCCAGGCGGCGCTCGATATGGCGCGCCCCGACGACCTCGTCCTGTTCTTCTGCGAGAACATCACCCGCTCCTGGAAGCAGATCATCCATTTCCGCCCCGCCTTCGACGGCGCGCCCGCGCCCGACGCGGCGGCGCGGATCATGGACGGCGCCTTCGACCTGCCCGCGGGCTTCAGGGTGGTGACCGATTCGCGCGGCGTGCTGATCGCTCCGGACGCCTGACCGCCACCCATGTCCATCTCCCAGCCTCCCGCCGAACCGGCGGGCAACCGCCCGAAGCTCGCCGTCATCGGCGGCCGTCTCGAAGACGACAATGATGCCGTCTATCGCGAGATGCACCGTCTCTCGGGCGGGCGCATCGTCGTGTTCCCCACCGCCTCGTCCGAACCCGACGCCGTCGGGGCCGAAACGGTCGCCGCCTTTCGCGCGCATGGCTTCGATGCCGCCCTCGCCCCCGTTCACGGCCCCGGCGCGGCGCGGGCCGCGCACGACCCGGCGCTCGCCGCCCTGGTCGGCGCTTACGGCAGCGTCTTCTTCACCGGCGGCAACCAGGCCTTCATCACCGCCGCCCTGGCCCCCCAAGGGCGGGCGACGCCCCTTCTCGGCGCCATCCGCACGGCCCATGCGGCCGGCGGCCTCGTCGCCGGCTCCAGCGCGGGCGCCGCGATGATGTCCGACATCATGATCGAGGGCGGCACCTCGCTCGAGGCCACGACCTTCGGCGTGGTCACCAATCCCGACCGCCCGGGCCTGCTGCTCGGGCGCGGGCTCGGCTTCTTCCCCTGGGGCATCGTCGACCAGCATTTCCTCAAGCGCGGACGGTTCGGACGCCTGGTGATGGCGATGGCCGAGACCGGCACCCCGCGCGGCTACGGCATCGACGAAAACACCGCGTTGTTCGTCGACGGCACGCAGGGCCGGGTCATCGGCGAATATGGCGCCGTCATCGTGGACATGGCCGGCGCCGCCTATGACCGCCAGGGCCGCACGATCGACGGCATCGCCTTTTCCTATCTCGACGACGGCGACAGTTTCGACCTGCCGGATCACCGCGTGACGCCGGACATGCACAAGCGCCCCGTCCTGGCGTCCGAAATCGCCTATCGCGCCCCCGCGCGCTCGCCGCGCAACGTGTTCGGCGCCTATACGCTCTACGACCTGCTGGCGCGCCTGGTGCTGGGCGACAGCACGGCCTACGCCGCCGATCGCGCCCGGGCGATCGAACCCAAGGCCGGGATCGCCACCACGGTCGAACTCGGCCGCGTGCCGGACCGATCGCGCGGGCTGATCGCGCTGCGCGACGACATGCTGCGCATGACCGCGCTCGATTTCCGCGCCGCCGTCGCGGCGCGCAAGCTCGACGCCGCGCAACTCGCGGCCAGCCGGCGCGCCGCTCTGGCCCGCGATTACGGAATCGCCCCCGGCGACGATGCGCGCCTGGTGCTGCTCGGCTCCTCGCCGCTGCGCTGCAACGCTCTGATGCGCGACCTGGCGCGGAACTGCATGCGGGATCATGCGGGCCCGGTCGGCATCATCGCGGCCGCCTCGTCCGAACCACGCAACGAGGCCCAGTCCTGGCTGCGCGCCTTCCGCCGCCACGGGGTGGAGGCCATCGATCTCGGCCTGACCATCGACAATGTCGAACTGGCCGATCCGGCGCTGGTCGAACGCATCGCCGGGCTGCGCGCCATCGTGCTGGCCGGCGGCAACCAGATCCGCCTGGTCGAGACGCTGCTGCATCGCGGCGAGGTCACGCCGGTCCTGCTGGCGATCGCCCGCGCCTATGCGGCGGGGGCCACGATCGTGGCTGTGGCGGGCGCGGCCTCGGCCCTGTCGGGCTCGATGATCGCCGGCGGCTCGTCCTACGAGGCCCTGCGCTTCGGCGTGGCCTCCGACATGGGGCGGCGCGGCATCGTGATCCAGGAGGGGCTGGGCCTGTTCGGCTCGGCCATCGTGGACCAGAACCTCACCGCCGCCCGCCGGCTGGCCCGGCTGGTCGTGGCCTGCGCCGAGGAAGGCGTGCGCTACGGCCTGGGCCTGTGCGAGGAAAGCGGCGTGGTGGCCGGCCACGACAACGCGCACCTGACCGTCATCGGCCGGCACGGCGCGGTGCTGGTGGATATCGACCTGCTGCGCACCGCCCTCCAGGGCGACGATTTCCGGACGGAAGGCACGAAACTCCACATGGCGCTGCCCGGCGACGTCATCGACCTCGATACCGGCACCGTAACGCGCGCCGCCCCCCAAACCGGCATGCCGAACGCCGACCTGCTAAACGCCGATAATACGCCAGACGCCGATATGCCGGACGCCGACACGCGGCTCGCACAGCTCGTCGGCGACCTGCTCGAGGACTGCGCCGGCCGGCGCGGCAACGGCGGCCCCCCGCATGACGGGCCGATCGCGCTGCGCTTCACCGCAACGGGCAACGGCAGCGGCCTCCTCGACATCGAAAGCATCCGCGACCGGGATACCTGAACGGACCGGCGGAAGAAACGCACCACAGGAAGAGAAGAAAGGTTCAGCCATGTATTTCGA
Source organism: Nguyenibacter vanlangensis (assembly GCF_038719015.1). Taxonomy (NCBI): domain Bacteria; kingdom Pseudomonadati; phylum Pseudomonadota; class Alphaproteobacteria; order Acetobacterales; family Acetobacteraceae; genus Nguyenibacter; species Nguyenibacter vanlangensis. The sequence goes on along the minus strand of NZ_CP152276.1, from coordinate 4,709,453 downwards.
TTCCCAGGCCCTGACCGCCCTGCTGTCCGACGAGGCCCTGGCCCGGAAGCTGGCCCCCGCGATCCAGGCGGACTGGAAACGCATGACCACCCCGCTCGCGGTGGTCGAAACCGTGCTCGCCCTCGGCAAGCCCGACGAGCCCGGCAAGACCCATGCCGAGACGCAGAACGCCGTCGCTTCGTTCCTGGACGCGCATGACATCGAACTGCGCGACATGCCGCCGGGCTCCAAGCTGGTCCCGCTCGCGGGTGAGGCCGCGGGCAACATGGCCGCGCCGGACGTCGTGCACTGCCTGAACGCCGCCTGCGCCGCCTATTACGAGATGGAGATGTTCCGCATCGACGACGCCCTGGCCGCTCTCCCCGGCCTCCCCGGCCTCCAAAGTCGCGACACCACCGGCGACGTGGATTCCGAGGTCTGAAGGACGGACGCATGCCATTCCCCGCCGACACCCCGCCCCCGGCGGCAGGCGAGCCCTCGGCCGCCGCCACGCGGCAGCTTTATTCCCTGCCCCCCGACGCGGCGGGCCACGTCCATACCGTGACGGTCTTCCGCTACGGCACGCCGGGCGCCCGGCCCAAGGCGCATCTCCAGGCCGGGCTCCACGCCGATGAATTTCCCGGCATGCTGGCACTGTATTTCCTGCGCCGGCTGCTCGACGAAGCCGCCGCCCGCGGCCGGCTGCGCGGCGAGATCCTCATATTGCCGCAGGCCAACCCGATCGGCCTGACGCAATGGCGGCAGGGCTTCCTGCTCGGACGCGCCGAAACCGCGTCCGGCGGCAATTTCAACCGCGGCTATCCCGACCTGGCCGCTCTTGCGTCCAGGATTCTGGCGGGCCGCCTGGACGGCGACGCGGCGGCGAATGTCGCGCGCATCCGTGCCGCGATGGCCGAGGCACTGGCGGCGATGCGGCCGGCGACGGCGCTCGACGGACTGCGCCATCGCCTGCTCACCCTCGCGCACGACGCCGACCTGGTGCTGGATCTGCATGCCGACAACCAGGCCCAGCGCCATATGTATGTCGGCACGCCGCTCTGGCCGCAGATGCGCGACATCGCCGCCGAAATCGACGCGCGCGCGGTGCTGCTGGCCGACATCTCCGGCGGCAACCCGTTCGACGAGGCCTGCAGCCTCCCATGGCAGGACCTGGCGCGACGCTTCCCCGACGCCGCGATCCCCCCCGCCTGCGCCGCCGCGACGCTGGAACTGGGCAGCAACGACGATGTCGATCTCGGCATGGCCCAGGACCAGGCGGCCGCCCTCTACCGCATCCTCGAACGGCGCGGCCTGATCGACCGGCCGGACGCGCCCGACCCCCTGCCCCGCCTGTCCTGCGACGCCACGCCGCTCGCGGCGATGCAGCAGGTCAAGGCCCCGATCGCGGGCCTCGTGGCCTATCGCGCCAGGCTGGGCGACCAGGTGCGGACCGGCGACGTGGTGGCCACCGTGATCGATCCGCTGGGACAGAGCATCGACGTGCTGGCCGCGACCGACGGCCTATTCTTCGCCCGCCACAGCCAGACCTGCGCCTGGCCCGGCAAGATCATCGGCAAGATCGCAGGAAAAATACCGCTCGCCGACCGCACGGGCCATCTCCTGACCGACTGACCCGCGCCATCCGCCCTCGGCGCGTCGCAAGGTCATGCCGGGACGGCGTCAGCACAGCTTCGTCCCCGGCGGCACAACGCCATCCGGCACGCACAGCACGACATCGCCATCTTCATTGTGAAACCCGGTCACCAGGCATTCCGACCGGATCGGTCCGATCTGCTTGGGCGGAAAATTCACCACCCCCACGATCAGCCGCCCGACCAGGGTCTCGGGCGTATACAGTCTGGTGATCTGCGCGCTCGATTTGCGCACCCCGATCTCCGGCCCGAAATCGACATGCAGGATATAGGCCGGCTTCCGCGCCGCGGGAAAGGCCTCCGCCTTGACAATCCTGCCGACCCGCAATTCCACCTTCGCGAAATCCGCCCAGGAAATCGCCTCAAAACCTTGGTCCATGGCTATCGGCCCCGCCAGCTTTGTTCACGTTGCCGAAACATTACCCCATCGCGACGTTCCGTGCACGCTCCCCCTTGCCCGGCGTCAGGCATCGCAGGATGCCAGCCGACGCTCCTCGCGACCGCCGGCCAGCACCAGCGCCAGCCCCGCCGCCGCAAGCAGGCCGCCGGCGACCGGAACGGCCGCATAGCCCAAATCGAGGCGGATCACCGCACCCCCGACCGCGGCACCAAGCGCGTTGCCCAGGTTGAAGGCGCCGACATTGATCGACGAGGCCAGGCCGGGCGCCTCGGCCGCCGCCTGCATCACCCGCATCTGCACCGGCGGCACGATGGCGAAGGTCGCCGCCCCCCAGACCAGCAGGCCGGCCGCCGCGCCGACATGGCTCGTCAGCACCAGCGGCAGCCCCAGCATGATCGCGGCCAGCGCCGCCAGGAAGATCTTGGTCGCCCCGTCGAGCGACCAGTCGGCGAGCCGGCCGCCCAAGCCGTTGCCGATGGTGAAGCCGACACCGATCAGCACCAGGGCGATCGTCACGAACGTCCGCGACGCCCCCGCAAGATCGGCCAGGACGGGGGAAACATAGGTATAGAGCGTGAACATCGCGCCGGCGCCCATCACCGTCGTCGCCATGGCCAGCAGCACGGCCGGACGGACCAGCACGCCGAGTTCGCGCCGGATGTCCGGCATTTCGCCCGGCTCACCCCGCGGCAGCGCCAGCCACAGCGAGACGATGGCGAGAAGACCCAACCCTGCCGTCCCGGCGAAGGCCGCGCGCCAGCCCACCTGCTGGCCGACCCAGGTCGCCGCCGGAACGCCGCCGATATTCGCGATGGTCAGCCCCATGAACATGGTGGCCACGGCGCTGGCCTGCTTCTCCTGCGGCACCACGCTCGCCGCGACGATCGCGCCCAGGCCGAAGAAGGCCCCGTGATTGAGGCTGGTGACCAGCCGCGACGCCAGCAGCGTGTAATAATCCGGGGCCAGCGCCGAGAGGAGGTTGCCGATGGTGAAGATCCCCATCAGCAGCATCAGCGCGGTGCGCTTGCCGAAACGGCTGAAGGCAAGCGTCATGAACGGCGCACCGACCATGACGCCGACCGCATAGGCGCTGACCAGCAGCCCGGCCGAGGGAATGGACACGTCCACCCCCTGGGCGATCACCGGCAGCAGGCCCATCGGCGTGAATTCCGTGGTACCGATACCGAAGGCGCCGACGGCAAGCGCCAGCAGCGGCCAGTTGAAACCCGCCCCCGCCTCGGCCGCGGAACCACGGGAAACCGATCCGTTCATCACACTATTCTCCCCACTTCCACACCCGCTCGATCCCAGACCGCTTCAATTCCAGGCGGGCCCATGCGCGTTCACGACCTCCATGGAGCAATCTTGATATTCAGGCGCCAACGCGATGCCGCATGCAAGGCAATCCGGCCCCGAAGATAGGCCATGTCCGAGCCCTCGATAACCCATCGATCCACCACAATATCTGTGAAGAAAAATCACAGGCGAAGCATATCGAACGGCCTCGCGCCACCGCCCCGCCCTATATGGGTTGTTACAATAATCGGAAAATGGACGGTTCAAGATTTCAGACTATAAAATTAAACTATATTTTATTTTCCATAATATTCCACAGTCGCAGTCGTGAAAAATTCGTTGACCTTCCGCGGCCGATATGACTGAATCGCAACCTTAACTAACGGTAAATTCTGGCGAAATTCCCAAGAGCCTGACCTGACATGTGGGCCGAGAAGATCCGCTCCTGCGTACAACGACCAGGACGCCCGATATTTTCCACGAACATCAACGAAATGGCGTCTTTCCATTGCGTCGAAGGATTATTTTCATGACGGCATCGTCAAATGCGCCATCCCGTCGCTCCCTGTCGACGAAAATCATCATGATATGCGGGCTGTCCTTTGTCGTCATCCAGATCGTTGCCGTCGCCCTGTCCGCCAGGCTGATGAAAGCGCAGGTCGAAAAGACCATCTATTCCCAGGCCATTTCAAAAAGCCAGATCCTGGCGCAGCAGATCGTACAGGCGCTCGCCGCGCAGAACACCGTCGTGCGCAGTCTGCGGGGCACCATCGAATCCGCCCATCGGTCCGGGGTGCTGACCAGACAGTTCGTCATCGACAATTTGTCCGAAACCATGCGTCTCTTCCCCAATATTTACGGCATGGACGTCAAGGAAGCCCCCCACGAGGGCGAAGCCTCGCATTTTCCCGGCGGCCCGGTCGCGGATCGCCACGACACATTCTTCCCCTACGCCGTCCGCGGCCCCGACGGCAAGGTCTCGATCACCACCCCGCCGCTGCATTACAGCAATGTATTTTACAATATTATAAAGACCGGAAATCTGGAGGGTCTCGAACCGTATATCGATGCGGATTCAGGGGTTCCGATGGTATCGCCCACCTACCCCATCACGTTCGACGGCAAGAGAATCGCCGTCATCGGCGCGGACATCCCGCTCGGCTGGCTGGCCCCGCTCTTGAAAAGCGTTCACGTCACCCAGGGCTCGACCGTTTCCCTTCTCTCGGATCAGGGCGTCTGGATCGTCAATCCCGACCCATCCCTGACGATGAAACATGACGATGCCACTCCAGACATGCAAAACGCCATGGCCCAGCACAAGCTGACCATCATGCGGGGCTTCGACGGCGGCGCGGCGGACCGCATTGTCGTGCCGATCAGAATTGACGATTTCGGCATATATTGGACCCTCGTCGTCGACGTGCCGTCCGATGCCGTCACCAAGCCCGTATGGAATACCGTCTTTTCCCTTGTCGTTCCGGGCGTGACGCTGATTATCCTGTCCATCGTGCTGATGTGGGTCACGTTCGACAGGTTGCTCAGCACCCCCTTGCGCAACCTCCTGCGCTCAGTCGCGGAACTGGAACACGGCCAATATGACGTGACGGTATACGGGGCGCGGCGATCGGACGAAATCGGCGCCATGGCACGCGGGCTCGAGAGCTTTCGCGAATCCCTTCTCAAGGCACAGCAGGCCGACGCCGAATCCCGGCAGGCGCGCCGCCAGAACGAACTGATGCAGGCCAAGCGCCGCCAGGAAGACGAAAAGAGGCTCAAGGACGGCAACCGGGTCATCGAAACGATCGGCACCGGGCTGGACGCCCTGGCCGGCGGCGATCTCTCGGTCCGTATCCATGATACCCTGCCCCAGGAGTTCGAACCCCTGCGCGACAATTTCAACCAGTCGATCCAGCAGCTCGCTTTGGCCATCGGGAGTATTTCCGACGCGGTCGGCATCATCGGGAAAGGCAGCCAGGCCGTCTCCGGCGGTGCGGAGGAACTCGCCAGGCGAACGGAGCAGCAGGCCGCCGCCCTTGAAGAAACAACCTCCGCGATAAACCAGATTTCCAGGAACGTCTCTCATTCCGAGGACATCATCACCCATACCCGGGCCATCGGCATGAAAGCCTGCCGCTCCGCCGAAGCGTCTTCGGAAATCATGGGCAAGACCCGCGAGGCCATGCAGCGCATCGAGACAAGCTCCGCCGAAGTCGTCGCCATCGTGGAAATGATCGAAGACATCGCGTTCCAGACCAATATCCTGGCCCTCAATGCCAGTATCGAGGCCGCCAGCGCGGGCAATGCGGGAAAAGGCTTCGCCGTCGTGGCCAGCGAGGTCCGCAGCCTTGCCCAGCGCAGCGCCGAGGCCGCCAAGGGCATCAGCCGCCTGGTGAACAAGACGGTCGAGGACATTCATGCCGGCGCGACATGCGTGCGGGACACCGAGCGCGCGCTGCAGGATATTTCCGGCCTCGTCGCGACAATGGAGGAGAAACTGGACACGATCGTTCACAGCGCGCGCGAACAATCCTCCAGCCTCAGGGAGGTCACCACCGCCGTGAATGTCATGGATCAGACCACCCAGAAAAACGCGTCCATAGCCGACAATTCACGTTCGTCATCGCGAAGCCTGACAGGCGAGACGCAAAAGCTGATGGAACTGATCACACACTTCAAACTGCCGGCGCGCGAAGGCGCCTCCATTCGAATGCGACAGGGCGAAATCATCGATCTCGCAAAACTGATCCAGGACCGCCCGAGATCAACAGGCCGCTAAGCGGAGACACGGGCGATCGTCGGGGGCGGATCGCCCCGTCACGCCCCTCCCTGGCCACGCCGCGCCCCCTTGGCCTCGCCGATATCGCCCGTTTTCTCGACGATGGTCGTATGTTCCTGCTTGGACAGTTTCTCCAGTTTCTGCACAAGATGATGCGCACCGATGCGCACGCCCTCGCGCGCGGCGTCCAGATAACCGAAACTAACCGTCGGGTCCAAGGCGTCCGGTGTTTGTACCGTCACCTGAGCGTAAAGAAGGCGCGACGTTTGGGCATCATACACCTCGACGGCATAATAGACCGCACCATAGGCAGTCCCGTTCCCCCCAGCAGCCTGCATCCCCGCATTTGTAACCAGACCGACACTTGATATATGCGAAATCGTCGACAAAACGGGAATACTTTTCTTCACCCCCGTTAACGTGACATGAAAGCGAAGAGTGCGCGAATCAGCCGAATGGACAAGCGTGTATTTTTTACCGATCTCCTTCGGGAAGGTCTTATCTATATAGTTTGCCATATAGACGCGGTCATTCTTCGACGTGCTACCGAACTGTGCGTCCGAACCGCGGTAAATCTCGACCGGATCGATCATCGCCGATTTATATTTTGAAAAATCAGCGTCCGGATCCAAATATTGCCATTTGAACTCGCTGCTTTTCTGCAAGGACAATTGAGGGGACGATTGCAGGTTTTGATATTTTCTGGGGTCATCCGTGCATCCGACAAGCACCGCGCTCCCGCCGAAAGCACCGAGCACGATCAATGTATAACGGCATAAATCTCTATATCCTCGATATTTGTTTTTCATGATAAACACAGTTCGTCTCCGAATAGGTTGCGAATTGGAGGCCGCCGTTCGATCATTGCGGCGTCTACCCGAAAACGGCCATCGGGACCGGCCGAACCACAAGACGGACACCCGGCAGCCGTCCACGCCCGGCAAGCGGGCATCCGAGACAAGCTCTTGTTTCAATAAGAAGATTTGACGATATCCGGCGGCTCAGCGCTCCGGAACGCCGGTCTTGTACCTGCGGCGTTCGCACAACGGAGTCGGCAGAAAGAGAAAATATCGCCGCCATCGTTCACGAAGGGGTAGAGGGCTCATGTCCGTCATGGCGCCATGCTACCAGGAGATCGCTCTCAAACGATGTCAGACTGCGTCGTGTTTGTGTCAAGCGATACACAATCTCGCCGCACGGAAAGGAAGACGACATCAAACGGCAGGGGGAGCCAGGCAATATCGCCGCGGACAACACCCGGCTTCAGCGAATTCCAGCGGAGAGACGTCCGTCGTGAACGCCCACATATCGAGAGCATTGCAGCGTCCTGAATACCCGCGGCGCTCCGGAAACCGCCAGGCCGGCCTTGTTCGGTTGTTGCATGGCGTGCAAGGTCTGGTGTTGAGCGGCACCATCCGCGCGCTCCAATATCTCGGGCCCGCGCGGTGTTCCGATCTCGGCGCGATGCTCGCACGGACCGTCGGTCCTGTGCTTTCCGTTTCCCGTATAGCGCTGGATAATCTCAGAATCGCATTTCCGGAAATGGCAGAATCGTCTCGCGACGCACTCATGCGTGACGCGTGGGACAATCTGGGTCGTGTCGTCGCCGAATTCCCGCACCTGCCGAATCTTGGCCGTACCCAGGACGGTCCCGGCTGGGAGATCGTCGGGGAAGAATGTATCGCACAGGCATGGCAAGGGGGAAATCCACCGCTCTTCTTTTCGGCGCATTTGGGAAATTGGGAAATGATCCTCCCCATCGCCGGCGCACTTGGCCTGCCCGTGGCCGGCGTGTACCGCAGGACCAGCAATCCCGTTATCGACAGGTTGATTCAGGGCATCAGGGAACGCGCCGGTTCCGGAACCAAAATGTTTCCCAAGGGACGTCAGGGGGCCAGAGCCATCATCGCGCATCTGTCCGCCGGCGGAACGGTCGGGTTTCTGGTCGACCAGAAAATGAACGACGGGATAAAGATCCCCTTTTTTGGAAGCCCGGCATGGACCGCGCCGGCGATCGCCCATCTCGCATTACGCTTTGAAAGAAACATCGTTCCAGTAAGCATCGTGCGCATCGACCCTGCGCGTTTTCGTCTTGTTTGCGAACCTGCGCTCAGGATCTCCTTGTCGGGCAACCAGAAGGAAGACGAAGTCTCCATCATGTCGGCGATCAACCGCCATCTCGAAGGCTGGATCAGCAGCCGGCCGTCCGCCTGGCTTTGGTTCCATCGGAGATGGCCGAAAGGTGCCCCAGCCGATCAAGGACACCACGGCGCCGTTCACCACGGAACGGCACGCCCCTCGCGATCCAGATAACGCAGACCGGGCCTGCCTCGCTGCGCGAGGACCATGTCCACGATCTTCGGAACGGTCTCCTCCAGGCCGAGCGGCGCATCGGGCCCGCCCAGCTCCGTGCGAATCCACCCCGGCGCCACCAGCACCAGGGCGCGCGGCTCGCCCGCATGGCGGGCCGCATAGCAGCGCATATACTGATTGAGCGCCGCCTTGCTCCCGCGATAGACCTCGCGGCCGCCATGGGTGTTGTTGGCGATGCTCCCCTGTCCCGACGACATGACGCCGATCGTGCCGGCCGGCGAGACGAGATCCTGCAATCCCTCGACCACACGCATCGGACTCAACGCATTGGTGACCATCACGCGGACGAACTCCTCCGTCGACGTCTTCCCGATGGTCTCTCGCGGGTCGGCATTGGCAGTGCCCGCATTGACGAACAGGATATCGAAGCGGCGTCCGGCAAGGCGGTGCCGCAGCGCCATGATCTGATCCGGCTCGGTCATGTCGAGCTGCGCGATCTCGACGCGGTCGCCATGGGCATCCGCCAGGTCGTGCAGCAGGGTCCGGCCCATGCCGCGTACCGTCCCGACGACGGTCCATCCCTTCTTCAGGAACTCGGCCGCCATGGCATGGCCAAGGCCGCGCGACGCGCCGATAAGCAGAACCGAGCCCGGCGCGTCATGAAATGTGGTGGGGGTCATGGAAACAGCTCTCGCCTGATGATGTCCGCAGCGAATATGTTTCCCCCGCACGGGCGGCGCCAGACGCACAGGATGCACATTATGATTGCATCAGACGCCATGTCCAAAGGATTGAACCGGCGAGTATCCAGCCATGGGCGATATCGATCTGAACCTGCTTCCCGCACTCGACGCCCTCCTGGCCGAGGGCAGCGTGACCGGTGCCGCACGCCGCCTGGGCCTCAGCTCTTCCGCCATGAGCCGCACGCTCGCGCGGCTGCGCTCCGCGACAGGCGATCCGTTGCTCGTGCGTGCCGGGCGCGGCCTCGTGCCGACACCCCACGCGGCCGAACTGCGCACCCGGGTTCATGACATGACGCGCGCGGTGCAGGCGGTCCTCAGTCCGCGGACCGATCGGCTGGACGTCGCCACACTCGACAGAACATTCACCATCCGCGCCAATGAAGGGTTCGTCGGGCTGTTCGCGGCCCCCCTGGTGACCGCCGTCACCGAGGCGGCGCCCCATGTCCGCCTGCGGTTCGCGCCCAAGCCGGTCAAGGACGCCACCCCGCTCCGGGAAGGAGAGATCGACCTCGAAATCGGCGTGCCTGGTGCGTTCGCACCGGAAGTGCGCACCCATTTTCTCTTCCGCGACACGTTCGTGGGCGTGACGGCGGCAGGACATCGGCTGCTGTCGGCCGCCATAACCCCGCAGCGCTATGCGGCCTGCAGGCATGTCGTGGTCTCGCGCAGGGGCATCGCCACGGGCCCGGTCGACACGGCCCTGGCGGCGCTGGGGCTTCACCGCCGGATCGTCGCGATCATGCCGGGCTTCCCCGATGCGCTGCGCATCGCGCGTCGGTCCGATCTGGTCGCGCTCGTCCCCCAATCATGCCTCGGCGTCGACCCGTCCAGCGATGCCGCGATCGGCGACGGCCTGGTCACGTTCCCACTGCCGGTTCCAACGCCCGAGATCATGATATCGGCCATGTGGCATCCGCGCATGACCGCCGACCCGGCCCACCGCTGGCTGCGCGACATCGTGGCGGCGGTGTGCCGCCGCTGATCAGAGCGACCGGCCGGGATCCCCCCCTCCGGCGCCAGCTCGATCGCGCCATGGCGACCGTCAAAGCGTTGAGAGCCGTCTCAGGCGCATTGCCACCATCCGACGCCGGTCTGATTCAAGGCGTCGCCTTCCCGGCATCGTTTCCGGGCCGATTTGTCAGGATGGCGCTCGTAATAAGGTGAACGAGATGATCCGCCCGCGACGCGAATGAGGGTTGGTCAACCGCCCAGCCGAGAGCCGTGACCAGGGCGAACAGGTCGTCCCCATTCATATCGGCGCGCGCCGTTCCCTCCTCCTGCGCACGGAGCAGCAGTCGCGCGCCTGCCGAATGCACGGCTGCGCATGAAGCATAAAGAGCGGAGTCCGGGTTCGCGTGGGCGGCCGCCATCATGGCGACAACGCCCCGATAGCTTTGGGCGAATGCCACCAATTCCCGAAACCAGGACAGAAGTGCGTCATCCGCCGAAATCGACGTTTCGCGGTCGTCTGCCTTCTGCGCCAGCGCGTCCAGATTGGTACACAGCAACGCTTCGAACAGGGCTTCCCGCGTCGGGAAATGACGAAGCAGCGTGGCCAACCCGACGCCGGCCCGGCGAGCGATATCGCGCATCGACACGTCGGCACCGTGCTCGGTGACGACGTCACGCGCGACCGTGAGAATTTGGCTGCGATTTTTTTTTGCGTCGGCTCGCATGGATTGCCTTGATAATCGGATCAGTGATCCATATAAATGGATCGGCGATCCATTAAAAATACAGCGCACGCCCGCAAATGACAACAGAGGCGCTGCCCGACACGCCGAAGGGAAAAGCCATGAGAAAGCTTGAGGGTAAGGTTGCAGTCGTCACCGGAGGCGCTACCGGCATCGGCCTCGGCGCGGCAAGGCGCTTCATCGAGGAAGGCGCCCTCGTCTTCATCTTCGGCCGCCGGCAGTCAGCGCTCGACGCCGCCGTGGCCGACCTCGGACCCGATGCCCGCGCGGTGAAGGGCTCGGTCACCGATCTGGCCGACCTCGACCGCCTCTACGCGGCGGTGAAGGCCGAACGCGGAACCCTCGACATCGTCTTCGCCAATGCCGGCGCGGGAAGCCCGCTTCCGCTCGGCGAGATCACCGCCGCGCACATCGACGAAATCTTCGACACCAACGTGAAGGGTACGATCTTCACGGTCCAGAAGGCACTGCCGCTGATGGGGCCGGGCGGTTCGATCATCCTGACGGGATCGAGCGCCGGCACCACGGGCGCCCCGGAGTTCAGCGCCTACAGCGCGAGCAAGGCGGCAGTGCGCAACCTCGCGCGGACCTGGGCGGAGGACCTGAAGGGCACCGGCATCCGGGTCAACGTATTGTCGCCCGGGCCGACGGCGACCGAACTCGCGAAGGACGCGCTGGGCGAGGAGGGCATGAAGGTCTTCGCCTCGATGAATCCGCTCCAGCGCATGGCCGATCCGGCGGAGATCGGGGCGGTGGCCGCCTTTCTCGCGTCGCAGGACAGCAGCTTCATGACCGCCAGCGAGGTCGCCGCCGACGGCGGCCTGGCGCAGATCTGACGCACCGCGCCCGGCCGATCACTCCATCCACGGAAGAAAACGAAATGGCACACCCGCTTGAAGGAAAAACCGCGCTCGTTACCGGGGCATCGCGGGGCATCGGCCGCGCCATCGCCGAACGTCTCGCAAAGGATGGTGCGACGGTCGCGCTGACCTACAACGCCAGCAAATCCGGCGCGGACGAGGCGGTCGCAGCCATCGAGAAAGCCGGAGGGACTGCATTCGCGATCCACGCGAACCTCGTTGACCCGGCGACCGTCCCGGCCCTGTTCGAGAGACTGGACGCCGAGTTCACCAGGCGCAACGGACACAAAGCCCTCGACATCCTGGTCAACAACGCCGGCAATTCCGGCTGGGTCGGCTTCCAGGACGCAACACCGGAGCGTTGGGACACCCTGATCGCGGTCTACGCCCGCGCGCCCTTTTTCATCGTGCAGGCCGCGCTGGATCGTCTTGCCGATGGTGGAAGCATCATCAACATCTCTTCCGCCGCCGCCACGAAGCCCGTGACGGCCGCGCCCGTCTACTCGATGGCCAAGGCAGCGATCAACACTCTGACCCATGCGCTGGCAATCGAGCTGGGGCCGCGTGGAATTACCGCGAACGCCGTGGCACCGGGCTACACCCGAACGGACGTGAATGCCGCCATCCGGCAGAATTCCGAACTCGTAAAGGCAGTCGAGGCCCAAATCGCACTGGGACGCTTCGGCGAGCCCTCGGAAATCGCCGCCGTCGTGGCGTTCCTGGCCTCCGATGACGGCCATTGGGTGACGGGCCAGACGATCGAGGCAAGCGGCGGCTACAAGCTCTGACCACGCCGAAAAAAATCGAAGGAGACCATAATGAGCTACGCAATTATCGGCTTCGGCAAGATCGGCCATGCTCTCGCCAGGGCGTTCGCCCGCAAGGGCATCGAAGTATCCGTCGCCACCACGCGCGATCCAGCGTGCTTTGCATCCGATGCAGCCGCGATCGGCCCTACGATCATCCCCGCAACGCTGGCGGACGCCGTCAAGGCGGACATCATCTTCCTGGCGGTCCGTTTCGAGTCACACCCGGAGATCGCGAAGACGCTGCCCGACTGGAAGGGAAAGACCCTCATCGACACGATGAACACCCTCGCCCCGCTTGAAGAACTGGATGGTCTCCCGTCCTCTGCCGTCGTCGCGAAGGCGTTCACCGGAGCCAGGCTGGTGAAAGGCTTCAACCACCTGGCCGCCGCCATCCTGGACCAGGACCCCGCCGTGCACGGCGGCAGGAGAGTCGTGTTCCTGGCCGGCGACGATGACGGCGCGACAGCCGAGATCGGTGCGCTCGCGGAAAATCTCGGTTTCGCGCCGATCAATCTCGGCGGACTTTCAGAAGGCGGATTGCTTGTGCACGCGCGCGGCAATCGCTGGGGCCACCTGATCTTTAAGGACCTGGTCAAGTTCGACTGATAAATCATGCCTCCTGGACACATCCCGCACCTCTACCGGTGGATCACCGCTGGGAACGCCTGCCCGGCGTGACCTTGCTGGGTGACGCCGCGCACTTGATGTCCCCTTTCGCTGGCCAAGGCGCCAATCTGGCGATGTTCGACGCCGCCGAACTGGCCCGCGCAATCGTCGCCGATCCCGATGACGGCGACGCCGCGCTGGCTGCCTACGAACGTGAATTGTTTTGCCGGAGCAAGCGCGTCGCCGTTGCAAGCGCGCGAAACCTGGATCAGTTTTTTGGCACGGATGCGCCACAGAACGTCGTCGATCTATTCAGCAATCCTGCGTGAATGAAACTCAGGCGACCACCGTCAAGCCCGGCGAAGCGCGCAAGCGGGCTATGTCGCGCGCCGGCGGTTCTCCAAAGTGGCGGCGATATTCGCGACTGAACTGCGACGGGCTTTCATACCCCACGCGGAGGGCGGCAGTCGTGATGTCGATGTCCTCCACCAGCATCAGGCTGCGCGCGTCCTGCAGCCGGAGCTGCTTCTGGAACTGCAGCGGCGTCATCGCCGTCACGGCGCGAAAATGCGCGTGCAGGCTCGACGGACTCATGCCCACGTCCGCGGCAAGCCGTTCGATGCTGAACCGTTCCCGGACGTGCTGCCCGATCCAGGCGATGGCGCGGCCGACCTGGGCCATCCGCCCCTGGCTGGACGTAATGTGGCGCATCCTGGCGCCGTCCGGGCCGGCAAGCAGGCGATAGAGAATTTCCTGCTCGGCAAGCGGCCCGAGCACGGGCAGCGCCGCCGGATCGTCGAGCAGACGCAGCAGGCGCAGGACCGCGTCGAGCAGTCCGGCACCGGCGTCGGACACCGTCTTGCCTATGGGCGGAGCGGGCACGCCCGGCGGAGGCGGCACGCGCAACGCCAACTGGCCCAGCATGACCGGATCGAAATCGAGATACAGGCAGAGATAGGGCCTGTCGGGCGTCGCCTCGACCACCTGGCCCGTCACCGGCAGGTCATGGGTTACGATCCCATAGCGGCCCGGCGCATATCTGAACGCACGGTCGCCCAGCGTGACCTCCTTTTGCCCCTGCGCGACGAGGCACAGTTGCGGCCGGTAAACATTCGGCATCGGCATCGTGACCGTGGAGGATCGAACAAATATCATACGTTCGATGGGGGTGGCGTGAAAGCCATCCTTCGAGACGTGCCTCGCAATCACGGCAGAAATTTCGGCCAGTGTTTCCATAGGACGGACCATCGCACGCGCGCGGAAAGGCGACAATGCGAAACGCGGCATCCGGAGGATCGGGCAGAAATCCCGGCGCATCGGGCTAACGGTTCGGCGTCGCCGCGCATCACAATGCCGCCAGCGCCCGGGTCACGGCGAACCGGGCTGCGGAACAAGTATGGAGCGACCATGACAATCGAGACCCTGAAAATTCCCCAGATCGCACTGGGCACCTGGGCCTGGGGCGACAGCGGCGAGGCCGGCGACGGCTATTTCGGCAGCCACCTGACCCGGGCTGACCTGGAAGAGGTCGCGGACAAAGCGCATGCGGCCGGCTTCACGCTGTGGGATACCGCCATGGTGTACGGCATGGGCCGTTCGGAAACCGTACTCGGGGACGTGCTGAAGCGCTTCGCGCGCAGCGACTACCAGCTCTCCACGAAATTCACCCCGCAGGCCGCGGGCACCGGGGATAACCCGGTAGCGGACATGCTGGAGCAAAGCCTGGCACGCCTCGGCACCGACTACATCGACCTCTACTGGATTCACAATCCAGCCGATGTGGCACGGTGGACGCCTTACCTGATCCCGTTGCTCAAGAGCGGCAAGGTCAAACATGTCGGCGTCTCGAATCACACCCTGAGCGAAATCAAGCGCGCCAACCGGATTCTCGAAGAATCCGGGTTCCGGGTCGAGGCCATCCAGAACCACTATAGTCTCCTTTACCGCGGCTCCGAGGATGCCGGCATCCTGGATTATTGCCGCAGCCACGGCATCCCGTTCTTCGCCTATATGGTTCTGGAACAGGGCGCCCTGACCGGCAGATACAGTCCGGAGAACCCGCTGCCGGAAGGCACCAACCGGGCGCGGGCTTACAACGGCATGCTGCCTCAATTGCAGGCGCTGACGGACAAGCTCGCCTCGATCGGCCAAAGCCACGGTGCGGCAGCTCCCGATGTCGCGACGGCCTGGGCCATCGCCAAGGGCGCGACGCCGATCATCGGCGTCACCAGGCCCGACTACGTCGATGGCCTGGTCCGGGCCACCAGCTTGACGCTCACCGGCGACGAGGTCGCGGAGTTGGAAGCCCTCGCCGACGCCGCCGACGTGAACACCCGCGGCTGGTGGGAAAAAGAAATGTAAGTCCGAGCGCCTGCGCAAGCGCCGCACATTATTCTTTCCTTGGGTGGGGCTACCGGCATTCGCGGAGGCGACGGAAATGCGCCAATATTCCACATTGTTGAACTTCTGACCGAAATAGCGCCGAAAATTCTTGAAAATCTGCTATGATCGTGCGGCTTGTTCGCGGAGGTGCTCTTGCCGGAGAATGAAGACAATGGAGGACGGTTGATCCAGTCGATCGAGCGCGCCGTCGCCATTCTGGAGATCATCGCCCGCGAGGGCGGTGCGGCCTCTCTCAAGCATATCGCCGAGAGGACCGGCATCGGCAAGACGACGGCACACAATATCCTCAAGACGCTGGACGTGCTGGGCTATGTCCGCCGGCGCGTCGGCGATACCCGCTATCACCTGGGCGGGCGCATTCTGAACCTTGCCCGGATCACGGGTGATGACGGCGCGCTACGGACCCGTCTGCGCCCGGTGCTGGAGGCCATTGCGGTGAAGACGGGCGAGACGGTCTATCTTGCCGTGCCGAGCGGTGACGAAACCTATTATCTCGATGCTATCGAATCGGACCGGATGCTGAGGACAGCGAGTCCCGGTGAAGCCAGGCTGCGGCTTGAAGGATCAGCGATCGGCCTCGTCTTCCTCGCCTTCATGCCGGGCCTCGGCAAGCGTGTGCTGGCGACCCGCGCCGATGCGCTTGGTCCGGATATCCAATCGCAGATCGACGCGGTCGAGAGGGTCGGGTTCGCGCTCGATCTCGAAAACTATGAGCCAGGTCTTCACTGCGTCGCCGTTCCCTGGCGGGAAAACGGCGAGGTCCGGGCCGCCATCGGCTTGAGCGGACCATCGACCCGCCTGCCGCGCGACAAGCTGACGGACCTTGCCTGGATGATGATGAGAGAGGCCGAGAAGGTTCAATGACGCAACAAGACCAGTCCACTGTAAGGCACCGCAATCGGAATTGCGACAGTACCCATGTTGCGCTTCACAGAATTTCTCCGGCCATCACGTAAAAATCCCCGCTCATCATGGTGTAGAAAGCGCGGCAGATCTTCTGCTCGAAATTATCACAGTGAACGACCGTCGATTTGTCGTCCTCTTGCCATGACAGGAGGAAGTTTCCGCCGGCCAGTTCAGTCCATCGAAATGGCACTGTCATCTGTGTCCCCAGCAGGTCACCCGACAAAAATTCGACAGAGACGGTCGTTCCATCCGCCGAATAGGCATTCGTTACTTCCAGTCCGTTTTCGAAGCGGATCGTGTATTTTTTCCCGGCATGGGGAAACGTCGTTTGTTCTGTCATGTCTGTGTCCCTGGAAAGCGAATGAACAAATTCATCCCGAGATATAACGCCATTGGATACAAGATAAATAAGCTTGCATTCCATTCATTATAGAAGAAATGTCCATAATGAACGCATGGAGGCGCCTCCCGATCGAACGGGTGCGCGATGACACATCATGAACCGTTACCAATGACGCCCCAAAGGGCGTGCCGGAGACTGTCGGATGGATTCGATTTACGGGATCAGCCTGTTCGTGAAAGCGGCCGAGACGCTCAGTTTCATCGATGTCGCCCGAACCACCGGGCTATCGGCTTCGGCGGTGGGCAAAAGCATTGCCAGGCTCGAACGGAGCATCGGCGTCACTCTGTTCCGTCGCACCACCCGAAGCATGACATTGACCTCGGAAGGAGAAATTTTCCTTCACCACTGCCGCAATATTCTCGAGGAATTTCATATCGCCAAACAGAAGCTCGACCATATCTCCGAGGAACCGAGCGGCCCTCTACGGATCACCCTGCCTCTGGTCGGGCCCCTGTTCAACCCGATCCTCAAGGAATTCATTTCAACCAATCCGAACGTGCAACTGGATGTTCATTTCTCCGACCATTTTGTGGATCTGGTCGAAGGCGGCTTCGATGCGGCAGTGCGGATCGGCGACATTGACGATTCCCGGCTTGTCCGCCGACATCTCGGCTCCTTTCGCATGCAGGTGGTCGCCTCCGCGAAATATCTTCAAGCCAGGGGAACACCACGGACGCCACAGGATTTGAGTAATCATAGCTGCCTTCTCTATAAATATCCCTCCAGCGGCAAGTTCGAAGAATGGCCACTTCCCGATTGGCGGAAGATCACTGCCGGCACTTTCAGCCACCATACCGTCTGCAACGCGATTGAATCGCTTTTATTCCTCGCAGAGAGCGGCTGCGGTATCGCCTGCCTGCCCGACTTTCTCGTCAAGAGATCGATCGCTGCAAAGGGACTCGTCGCCGTGCTCGAAGACTATGAATCGCCGGCACGCGATCTCAATATATTATGGCCGCCAGGTCAGTACATGACCACCAAGCTCCGGCGCTTTATCGACATCCTGACCGAGACGCTTATTATTTGATCGCGGTATTCCCGCAAATGCCGCGATTCTCTGCAATGCCGGGCGACAGGAATACCGTCCGACGCCGCCGCGCCTGGGCGTTCAGCATTATTGAACATATGGCGTTTTTAAAAAACACTTGTTTTGTTTAGCGCATTCCTGAATATTGTCCTGGCTTCCTTCAGTCCAACGAGAGGAAGCCGGATGAACTCCGAACTCGCCACATCCCTCATCGCGACCGCGACAGCCGAAGCCACCAAAGGCGGCGTTGCCGTCTGCATCACAATCCTCGACGCCGCGGCCCATCTCGTCGCCTTCCATCGCATGGACGGCGCCAACATCGGCCCGATCGAGGTCAGCCAGAAGAAGGCGCGCACCGCCGCGCTGTTCCAGACCGACAGCCTTCAGCTCGGACAGGCCGCTCAGCCCGGCGGCCCGATCTATACGCTTGAAAACACCAATGGCGGTCTCATCAGCTTCGGCGGCGGTGTCGTGCTGCGCGACAGGGCCGGCACGGTGATCGGTGCCATCGGCATAGGCGGCGCACCCGTCGAAGTTGATGAGATCATCGCGCAGGCGGCCGCCGCCACGCTGCTTTCCTAAGCGAGGAAGACAGGCATGCCAATCGGTCTCTTCGCTCTCGCGGTGTCCGCCTTCGCCATCGGCACCACCGAATTCGTCATCGTCGGACTGATCCCGGGAATGGCCCGGGATCTTTCCGTATCCATCCCGACTGCCGGCCTGCTCGTCAGCCTGTATGCGCTATCGATCACGCTTGGCGCGCCGACCGTCACGGCGCTGACCGGCCGGTTGCCGCGCCGCCCGCTCGCCATCACCCTGATGCTGATTTTCACCCTCGGCAATCTGATCGCCGCCTTTGCGCCGGGCTATGACATGTTGCTTGCCGGGCGTATCGTGACCGGCATCGCCCATGGCGTGTTCTTCTCGATCGGCGCAACCGTCGCGACGTCGCTGGTCGACAAATCGCGTTCGTCGCAGGCCGTCGCGCTGATGTTCGCCGGACTGACCGTCGCCATGGTGGTCGGCGTGCCGTTCGGGGCGTTCGTCGGCCAGCATTGGGGCTGGCGCGCGCCGTTCCTGGTGGTCGCGGCGCTCGGAGCGATCAGCGTGGCCGGGTTGATGGCATGGCTGCCCAAGGCCATCCCGCATACGCCGCCAACCGGCCTGGTCTCTCAACTCGGTCTCCTCGGCAAGCCAAGGCTGCTCGCCATGTATCTCGTGACGACTTTCGGCTTCGGCAGTTCCTTCGTCGTCTTCACCTATCTCTCGCCGCTGATGACAGGCGTAACCCATGTCAGCGAAGAGACCGTTAGCCTGGCGCTGATGCTGTTCGGGGTCGCCACCGTCATCGGCAATCTGTTCGGAGGCAGGCTCGCCGACCGGATCGGCAGCGAACCTGCGCTCAGGATCGTTCTGATCGGACTGATCGTCTCGCTGGCCGCCCTGCCGCTCACGGCAAGCCATGTCATCGGCATCTTCGTGAATCTGTTCGTCTGGGGCGTATTCGCCTTCGCGATCTCTCCGATCATGCAGGCGGGGGTCGTAAAGACGGCCGCGATCGAAGCCCCCGACGCCATCGGCACAGCCTCGGGCTTCAATATCGCCGCCTTCAATCTCGGCATATCGGGCGCCTCATTCATCGGCGGCGTTCTCGTCAATGGCCCCGGCGTAATCACGACACCATGGGCCGCCATCGCGCTCGTCGCGCTGGCTCTGCTGATCGTCGAATGGCTCCTGCGTCAAAGACGCTTGAGCCTTCGCACGGCATGAGAGGTGGCCCCATTCGTTCGGATAGATTTGCGGATTGAATAAGCTATTGCCCGGTGTGCTATGCCGCCAATTTCTCGCTGTCGCTGCCCGAAAAGGCCGCAGCCATGCCCTCGATCGCCTGGCGCTTCCACTGGGCGATCATCGTCTGATGCACACCGTGCTTCGACGCCAGTTCCGACAGCGTCTGCTCGCCACGGATCGCCTCAAGAGCCACCCGCGATTTGAACTCACCCGAATACCGTTTCCTCGTACCGTTGCCCATCAGTCCCTATCCAGGCCGGGGATAGCTTGTCACCCTGTCCGATTTTCCGGGGCCGCCCCTGTTACGTGGGGGCGGCAGTGTGGGTTGCAGCTACGAGTTTTATGAGCTTGGAATAGAATAACCGCTTACGCCATGCCGTATCTGCTGCGTGAGTTCGCTGGCGGCCCGTGGAAGCTGCCCTTTCGCATGGTAGAGATTGATTGCGAATGACGGGAGTTCAGGAAGGTTCTCCCCGAAGGGCAGAATGTCGAGATCATTTGGCACCGTCGAGGCCAACCATGCCGTTACCGCCAGATCGGCGCGGATCGTGGCGCGGGTCGCATCAATGCTGCCGCTCTCGAACATCGTTCGCCAAGCAAGATCGCATTCACCGAGAGCTTGCAAGACAACCGGACGAAAGGCGCACGTTTCGGCAACCATTGAAATCGGAAGCGGAGTCTTGAGATGCGCCGCTCCCCCTTTTGCTCCGACCCAAACCAGGCAATCGATCGCCAGGCATTCCCCATTTGAGTTATCCACCGGCTCCTCGACCAAGGCGAGGTCGATTGTGCCGTTGGTGATCGCCGTCCGAAGCTCCGGAGAGGCAAGGCAGACGAGTTCGATTTCCACCTTCGGATAGGCTTCCGAAAATGTTTTCAAAATCGGGGTCAGCCATGTTCCCACAAGGTCATATGGTGCGCCGAGACGGACGCGGCCGCCGATCGGCCCTTCCGCCATATCCGCCCACAACTCGTCATTGAGCGCGACGAGTCTGCGCGCTTTTCCCAGCAACCGCTCGCCATTCGGCGTCAGGCGGAGAGTGCGTCGTTCGCGAACGAACAACGCGCCTGACAAATCCTCCAGCCGGGCAATCTGCTGGCTGACGGCGCTCTGCGTAAGATTCAAGGCGTTTCCGGCTGCCGTCATGCTGGTGTGATCGGCGACGGCAACGAAGGTGCGAAGCAGGGTGAGATCGAGATTGCGGACCATGCCGTGCATTATGGCTCATAATGGATACCCTGCACAACATGCGATTTAATTATGCCACGAACAACAATAGAGTTCCCCGAATAACTTGGGGATCAGAATGTCCGTCACTGAATTTCTGCCGCTCGTTCTGTTTGTCATTGTATCCACGGCCACGCCGGGCGGCGCTACAACCCTCGCCACGGCTTCCGGCGCTCATTTCGGCTATCGCCGCTCCGTGCCGTTCATGTGTGGGATTGCCGTGGGTCTAGCCACCATGGCCGCGTCGGCAGCAGCCGGATTGGGGAGCGTAATTCTGGCGTTTCCGTCGCTTCAGCTTGCTATGAAGCTTATCGGCTCGCTCTACCTGCTATGGCTCGCGTGGAAAATGGCGCGGAGCGGCCCGCCGCACTTGCATTTAAGCATCGCCAAACCGACCAGTTTTCCCGGCGCGGTTTGGCTGGTCTGGCACAACCCAAAAGGTTGGGCGATGGCGTTGGGGGCAGCCGCATCTTTTGCCTCGCTCGCAGATGAACCATTCCACCTCGCGCTTATCCTGGGAATTTCATTTGGCGCTGCGGCGATCCTTTCACTCTCGCTTTGGTGCGCAGCCGGCGTGTTGCTCTCCCGCCTTCTTCGGACAGACGCTCAATGGCACGCTCTCAATGCCCTGTTGGGCGCTTTACTTGTCATTTCGATCATACCGATGTGGCTCGAATACGCCCAGCCTCCGATCAGCGGCAGCGGCCATCTTGGTTGACAGAATCGACCAAGATGACTGTCGGCTCAACAGCCGCCAGGAGTTATGGGCCGCGATCTACCGAGCATAACTCCATGGCTATGGCTCCGGCACAGCATCTCCGAAGAGACAGGCAAGTAAACCATTCGATTTCATAGTGTTGGATTCGACGATCGCACTTCCTTGAGAAGCCAGTTCGCGAACATCTGGATAGGGCCGCCACTCAATCGTATCGGCTCCGGCAGGATGAGGCAAAAAATCTTGGAAATCGACTCACCATCAGGCCAAGGTGCAACCAGGCGACCTTTCGCCAACTCCGTTTCGATATAGATTCGCGGCACCAGCGCAACGCCGAGGCCGGCCAACGCAGCTTCGATTTGCATGGAGTGAAGATCATAGCGAGCACCAACCGCAGGATTGGTCAGCACAATCCCGGTTTCCTGCGCATAGCGTTGCCAGGCATCCGGATTCTGGCGTCGATGAAGACGTGGCAGCTCGTCAAGGGATGCCGTTCCTTCACCTCTATCGAGAAGCGCCGGGTGGCAAACCGGAACCAGCGTCTCATGCAACAGCCGGTGCGTTCTCATTCCCGTCCATGCGGGATGCTCGAAATGGATCGCGGCGTCGAAGCCGCTTCCCGCCAGCACAAAAGGCTCCATCCGTTCGGCAAGATGCACGATGATATTCGGGTGATCTTCCCGAAACCGTGCCAGGCGGGGAATGAGCCAGCGCGCCGCAAAGGTCGGGATGGTGGCAATGTCGAGGCTCGCGCCGTCGCTGGGTTGCCCCATCAGATATTGACTGTCACGTTCCAGCCGGTCGAGTGACTCGCGAACCTGAGCCGCATAACGCTCTCCATTCGGCAAAAGCCGGACACGATTGCCGACCCGCTCGAATAGCGTGACACCGAGAAAGGCTTCCAGCCGGCCGATCTGGCGGCTGATCGCCCCTTCGGTCAGGGCCAGTTCGTCGGCAGCGCGAGCGAAGCTCCCATGACGCGCCGACGCCTCGAACGCCATGAGTGCGGAATTGCTGGGAATCTTGCGGCGCATGACGGCTCCCGACAGGTTGGTTTAGCGTTCGACCCGCCGCCACCTTGATATTAGGTCACTGAAGCATGATCCAGTGTCGATATATAGGCGATGATTGGCGGTTTATCATGAGAAAATATCAACAATAGACAAGGCGGGAAGCACCGTGCTTTCGGTCGAAGGTGATACGATGATCTATACGGTGGAATGCCGCTTTGCCGACCCTGGCAGCGAAGCGGAATGGAATGAGTTTTATAACCTGGACAAACTGCCAGCCCTCATTTCAGTGAGCGGCTTCCACACCTCGCAGCGTTTCAAGGCGTTGAGCCGTGGCTGCCCGCTCTATCTCGCCATTCATTCGATCGATGGCCTCGACATCCTGACGGGTGAGGAATACCGCCAAAAGGGCGGCGGCAATTTCGCGCGCTGGCAGCAGCACATCACCGACTGGCATCGAAACCTCTATGGCGGCGTCGATCGAGCGCCGGCAATTGGTGAGGGCGAATATCTGGCGTTGAGCGCACAAGGCCCCGAGCCTCTGATCCGGTTGGGCCTCACCCCATATGCGATGCACGCGGTCGCTATGGAGAAGTTCCCGGAATATCGCTGGCTCGCCAAGGTAGAGCGCAGCAAGTCGCCTGACATCGAGCACCTACCGGAAGATGTCCATGTCTATGTGCCGATGACGGCACAATTGACCAGTGACGATGACACTGCCTTCGAGACGACACGGTAGGCCCCCAATGCCGAATGTCACGATCTACATCCCGGCAGACAAGATGCCGCCGGACGAAACGCTCGCTGCACTCACGGAGCAATGCACCGAACTCTGCACGGACATTCTCCGGGCTGCATTGCTGAATGTGCATACCATCTATGTCGCTGCTCGGCACGGCCGGGGGCACCCGGCCTTTGCGGAAATCCAATATCGCCTTGAGCCATTTCGGACGCCGCCGGTCATGGAACGATTCATGGAAGGGCTGGACGGTGCCATTAAGGGCAATATCGGCCTCACGGCACGCATCCGTTGCTTTGGCTATGCAGCGTCGAACATTCACACACGAAATTGAACTGATGCCTGGAGAAAACGATGTCTATTCTTGTATTTCCCAGCCAACAGGTCGGTGACTTAACAATCACCGCAGTCAGCGATGGTTATCTGCACGCCAGTTTCGATTTCCTCGCGAATATCGATCCGGCCGATGCCTCCCGTATGCAGGAAAATGCGGGGATAAAGGATCACACCGCGATCCATATCAACTGCTACCTTGTGCGCGGAGGCGGTCGCACGGTCCTGATCGATGCGGGAGCGGGTGGTTTCAAGCAGTGGGGCGGCCGATTGAAAACCAATCTGCCGCTCGCTGGCATCCAGCCTTCCGACATCGACGCGATCCTGTTGACGCACGCCCATCCCGATCATGTCGGAGGGCTGATGGACGCCTCGGGAGAAGCCGTCTTCCCGAACGCCGAACTTGTCGCCCACCATCGGGAAGTCACGTTCTGGCAGGATGACGGCAATCTGAGCCGCGCGCCCGAGCGTGCCCATGGCAACTTCCTCGTGGCGCGTCAGGCATTCAACGAGTATCGCGACAGGCTGCGCACCTTCGATGCCGGTGAAGTGCTTCCCGGCATGACGGCGGTTCCGCTTCCGGGCCACACGGACGGACATACCGGCTATCGCCTCGAATCCGGCGGCCAGAATTTGCTGGTCTGGGGAGATAGTGTCCATTTTCCCCAGATTCAGATTCCGCGCCCGGATGTAACGATCGCGTTCGATCAGGATTCCCATCTCGCGGCCGCGACACGAACGAGGCTGCTGGACCTCGTAAGCTCGGAGCGGCTGCTGATCGCCGGTATGCATCTCGGCGAACTCGGTTTCGCGCGCATCAAGCGAACCGGCGGGAACTATGGCGTCGCTTATGCGGAATGAGCATGCTCGACTTTGCTTTCGCACTGAGTCGGTCTGCGTGAGCCGCCTGATACCTTCAATATTTGACCAAACCTGCGTCCTGGTCAGGCAATATGCTGAACAACCTTTCTGCCATGAAATCCACGAAGACACGGATTTTAGGCGAGAGCTGACGGCTGGAAGGCCAGAGGATGCGAAAGACGCAAGACTGACGAACCGCCCCCTCCATCACACTGATGAGCGCGCCGACTTCCACTCGCTCACGGATAGCAAAATCCGGCAAACAGGCGATACCGAGGCCCTGTTCTGCCATATAGACCAGCGGCTCGATAATGCTGGTGGTCGCAGCCGTTGGCGGCTCCGCTACAGCCCCGTTCCGCCGCGCGACCAGCGGCCATTCCTCCAGCTTACCGGTGCTGGGATAACGATGGCGCAACCCACGATGGGAGGCGAGATCAGCAAGTGTTTCGGGGATGCCGTGTTCAGCAAAATAGGCCGGCGAGCCAACCAGCTTGAAACGGAAACTGCCCAGCACGCGCGTCATAAGCCTGGAGTCGCCAGCCTCTCCCGTGCGGATCACCGCATCGAAACCTTCGTCAATGACATCGACCAGCCGATCAGTGAAGTCGAGATCCAGTTCGATATCGGGATAGGCCCGCATGAAAGCGCAGAGTGTCGGCATCATCAACATGCCGACCAGGGGCAGGCTGACGCGCAGCTTGCCGCGCGGCTCGCTCAAGGTCTGGGACAGCTCAAGTTCCGCCGCTTCGATCTCGCAGAAGATACGACGGCAGCGTTCGAGAAACAGTGTGCCCTCCGGCGTCAACGTGACGGTGCGGGTGGAACGATGGAAAAGCCTCACGCCCAACCGCTCCTCCAGCCGTGCGACCGCTTTGCCGATGGCTGAAGACGATACGCCGAGCTGTTTTCCAGCGGTGGTGAAGCTGCGTGCTTCCGCTGCCTGGACGAAGGCATTGAGGGAACCGAAATTATCCATGGCCGACCTATTGCGGACTTATTTGTCCAATAAGTTCGGAATTATAGACTTATTATCGTATCCCGCCAGCATATTTATCTTTCATGCCAGATACGTGGCCGGAAGATCGGCGCTAGTGCCGGAGCCGGCCAGCGTCGTCGGCTCTTTCATGCAGGCGGAGGCAATGACAGCTACAACTGAAACAACATGCGTCCGTGATACCGGGTACAAGCCTGGTGCTTCTTACCGATTTCCCTTTGTCGCACTGCTGGCATTGGCTGTCGCCGGTTTCATAACCATCCTGACCGAGGCCCTGCCGGCGGGCCTTCTGCCGCAGATCAGCGCAAGCCTTTCGATTTCGGAAGCCCTCGCGGGGCAACTCGTCACCATCTATGCCATCGGCTCTCTTGTCGCCGCCATTCCCCTGATGGCCGCAACCCAAGGAATGCGGCGGCGCCCTTTGCTGCTGATCGCCATCATCGGTTTCGCCGTCGCCAATATCGTGACGGCTTTTTCGGCGAATTATGCTCTGACGATGGTGGCGCGCTTCATCGCTGGCGTCTCGGCCGGACTGTTGTGGGCGCTGATCGCCGGCTATGCGGCGCGCATGGTGCCGGAGCATATGAAGGGCCGCGCCATCGCCGTCGCCATGGTTGGCACCCCGTTGGCACTATCCCTGGGTGTTCCGGCGGGAACTCTCGTTGGCACTGCTATCGGTTGGCGAGCCTGCTTCGCGTCGATGAGCGGCCTGACATTGATCCTCGTCTTCTGGGTACTTGCGAAGGTACCGGATTTTCCAGGGCAGGCGGCAGGCAAGCGCCATGCCCTCCACCGCGTATTCGGCATGGCGGGCGTACGTCCGGTGCTGTTCGTGACGCTTGCTTTCGTCCTCGCCCACAACATTCTCTATACCTATATCACGCCGTTTCTCGCCGCTGTCGGCATGGCGGAACGAACCGACCTCATTCTTCTCGTTTTCGGGGTGGCGTCACTGGTCAGCATCTGGATCATCGGTGTCCTGATCGACCATCACTTGCGCAAATTGACGTTGGCCAGCATCGCCCTATTCGGCCTTGCAACACTGGCGCTCGCCATCCGGAATGATATCCCTGCCGTCATTTACGGTTCGGTCGGTATCTGGGGGCTTGCCTTCGGGGGCGCCGCCACCCTTTTCCAGACCGCGCTCGCCAAGACCGCAGGCGATGCCGCCGATGTCGCACAATCCATGCTCGTGACCGCCTGGAATATGGCGATTGCGGGTGGCGGTATCATCGGCGGCTTGCTGCTCGACAAGATCGGTGTCGAGTCTTTTGTGCCGACGCTGCTTTGCCTGCTTGCCGCAACCTTCGCGGCAGTCTGGACGGCACACCGGCACGGTTTCCCATCCGCATGACGCCGAAACCGGCAACGCGCGCCCAGGAGTAATTCATGGAATATAATAAACTCGGCTCGACCGGCCTTGATGTCTCGCAGCTTTGCCTGGGATGCATGACCTTCGGTGTTCCAGACGCAGGCGTCCACAGTTGGACGCTTGGAGAAGATGACAGCCGACCAATCATCAAGCGGGCCGTCGAACAAGGGATCAATTTCTTCGATACCGCCAACAGCTATTCGGCCGGCACATCCGAAATGATTGTCGGCAAGCTACTCAAGGAGTTTGCCCACCGCGACGAGGTCGTCATCGCGACCAAGGTATTCTTCCCCGAGCGGATGCTTGAAGGCGGCGCCGCGCCCAACCGCAAGGGCCTCTCCCGCAAGGCGATCATGACCGAGATCGACGCGAGCCTGAAACGCCTCGGAACGGACTACGTTGACCTCTACCAGGTTCATCGCTGGGACTATGGGACTCCGATCGAGGAGACGATGGAGGCCCTTCATGACATCGTGAAGGCCGGCAAGGCACGGTATATCGGTGCTTCCTCGATGTTCGCATGGCAATTCGCCAAGGCACAGGACGTGGCACGGGCCAATGGCTGGACCCGGTTCGTCGCCATGCAAAACTACGTCAACCTACTCTACCGGGAAGAAGAACGCGAGATGATTCCTCTTTGCAAGGATCAGGGCGTGGGCCTCATACCGTGGAGTCCCATGGCCCGTGGTCGGCTGACGCGCCCCGCCGGAAAGCAGACGAAACGTAGTGAGAGCGATGTCTTTGGCCGTTCGCTCTATGCGGCGACGGGAGATGCGGACAATGCCGTGATCGGAGCCGTCGAGCGCATTGCTCGCTTACGCGGCGTGCCGATGGCGCAGATTGCGCTCGCCTGGGTTCTGGCCAAACCCGAAGTGTCGGCGCCGATCGTCGGCGCGTCCAAACCCCATCATCTTGATGACGCCATAGCCGCGCTGGAGATCGTGTTGAGCGACGACGAGATCGCGGCGCTGGAGGCGGACTATGTGCCGCATCCAGTCAGCGGGTTCGAGTGAACAGGTTTTGGTGTCCCGATGGGAATACAATCTGTCTTGATGAGTTCTCTTGGAGGACTATGGAAGGTTGCTCCATCGCGCTTGGAGACTTTGCGCCAACAATTCGATGGCGGCTTTCGTCACCACATTGGGTCGGTCGGGAGCATAGAGCCCATACTGAACGATGAGAGGCGGCGGCACACCAGCCGAGGTGGTCAGCACGCGCATTTTCTCCGGCCGCAAACATTCAGCGGTCATCAGGGCGACACCGAGCCCGCTCTCTACCCCTGCACGGATGGCGCTGATGCTTTGGCTGGTCAACGTGACCCGATGCTCGCGACCAATTTCAGTCAGCGCCTCCACCATTCGGCGGCGCCAAATACAGGGCTCGGCATAAACGATAATGTCCAGGGGAACCGCAGGATCGGGCTCGCAGTCGATGCCTCCGATCCAGAGAAGTTCGACATCCCAAGTTCCTGCAGCGTCACCGGCAAAGGACGAACAGGTCGCAACCGCCAGATCGAGTTCTCCCTCTCGCCAACGGTCGGAAATGGCAATGCTATGGTCTACGACGATATCGAGGTGCAGATCGGGCCAAGCACGGCGGAGTTGTCCCAATGCTTCTGGAAGCGCGATGATAGCGATCTCCTCGGCGAGCCCAATGCGAATCGGATCGCTGGCGGGCTGCTCGCCAAGTCGGGCGACGACTTCCTCTCCGAGCGAGAGGATGCGCGTCGCATAGCCGAGAAAAAGTTCGCCGTCCGTGGTTGGCACTACCCCCCGGCCGGTGCGCCGCAGCAGACGCTTCCCCAGCAAATCTTCCAGTCGGCGCATTTGCATACTGAGCGCCGATTGCGCGCGTCCCGCCTGCTCGGCGGCACGGCTAAGGCTACCGAGCCGGCAGACCGACACATAGGCGCGCAGCAAATCAGGATCGAGAGCATCGGATATCATGTGAACCTGATGTCTGATTTCAGAGATATGATCCTACCGTCATATCTTTGCGGGCGCTATCTCTTGAAGATGACAATTCGTCATTCTCAAGAGGTTTTCGTGACCCAATCGCTTCCCGAAAAGCATCAGGTATGGGCTTGGCCCAATAAAGGTGAACCGCAGAGCCTGCGGCTGGAGATGCGCACCCGGCCAATTCCGGCTCCCGGTGAGGTTCTGATCGCCAATCGTGCCATTGGACTCAATCCCGTGGACTGGAAGATGATCGAATGGGGTCATGCGGCATGGTCGGCCGGCCATGTTCCCGGTGTCGATGCTGTCGGCATCATCGCAGCTACGGGTGATGGCGTCCGCCTGCCCATCGGTTTAAGGGTCGCTTATCACCAGTCTCTTGCACGCGATGGCAGTTTCGCAGAGTTCACCAGGATAGACGGCAGGAGCATCCTTCCGGTTTCGGCTGGTGTCGAAAACGTGGTTGCGGCGGCATTGCCATGCCCCGGTTTGACGGCTTGGCAAGCCCTTCGGAAAGTGCCTCGGCAGATGACGCGGGATGTTCTCGTAACTGGCGCCGGCGGCTCAGTTGGTTCCATCCTTGCGCAACTGGCCGTGCGCGGCGGCTGGCGCGTTTGGGTGACGGCTGCTCCAGCCCATCAGGATAAGCTTCTAGCGTTCGGCATCGCGGGAGTCTTCGACTATCGCGATCCGAACTGGTGCGACAGACTCGCGAAGAGCTTGGGGCCACGCCGCCTTTATGCGATCTTCGATACCGTGAGCGGCAAGCACGCCCGCGCGCTCGCTTCGATACTCGGTTACAATGGACATCTGGTTTGTATTCAGGACCGGATCGAAGAAAACCCGGTGCCGGCCTTTACCACGGCTATCTCGCTGCATGAGGTGGCGCTCAACAGCGTCCATCTAAACGCCACGGACGAAGACTGGCAAGAATGGCGCTCTGCTGGTGCAGAGTTGTTCCAGATGCTTGAGACTGGCGCACTTCAATTGCCGCCCATCGAAGTTCGCTCCTTCGATGCACTTCCTCTTACCCTTACTGAATTAAAAAGCGGAGCGCATAAGGGGAAATTTGTCGTGGTTCCGTGATATGGGCGGTATTCACCCAACCACATTCTGCCCGCCAGTGACGACGGCGTGGGCGGACGCGGACGGAATGCCGAAACCCCATGTCATACTGATGTCATGCTGACGATGTACAAGGTGAGCGAGGACAGCTTCGGCCCGAAGGCAGGGACTGGAACCGCACCGAGCTGGTGGAGCGTTGGCGCGGACGCTGGGCCGATCACGTCAGCGAGCGCCTGGCCGAACTCACGGCGGCGCACAGATCAGCGAGGTGCGCCGCCAACGCGAGGTCACAGAAGCCGAGACCGAGATATTCGAGCAGTGGTTCGGCGACCTGTTCGACGAGTTATTCGGCTCCAGCGGCTGATACTCCAGGCGTCGAAATCGACGTTGAAATTCGCTCTCCAATAGACTATATGTAGTCACATATGCCTACATATGGAGGCGCGATATGCTGACCATCAACCTCAGAGACGCCAAGGCCGGATTTTCCAGCCTGGTCGATGAAGCCGTCAAAGGAGAGATCGTGACCATCACCCGTCATGGCAAGCCCGTTGCGGCCCTGGTTTCGGTCGAGGCAGCGGAGATTGCGCGCAAGGCGCTGACGCGCAAACGGGCGGGCCTGGTCAGCTATCTCAGGACGTTCCCAGGCGGAGAGTTCCCGCGCAACCGCAAACCATCGCGGGATGTCGAGCTTTGAGCGGCTTCCTTCTCGACACCAACGTCGTTTCCATGCTGGCGCCGTCGAAGGCGGAAGCGTCCGCTGACTTCCTCGATTGGCTGGACCGCATGGACGCGGATGGACGGTTATTTCTGTCGGTCGTCTCCATCCATGAGATCGAGAAGGGAATCGCGCTCCTCGACCACAAGGGGGCAATGGCGAAGGCCGCGAGCCTGAAAGCATGGCTCAGTGGTCTCGTCTCCACATACGATGACAAGATCATTGGCTTCGACGCGCAGGCCGCCGCAATCGGCGGGCGATTGGAGGCTAACAGGCTGTCGGGTTGGGGGGTACCTGCTTTCGGTGATCTGGGGTAAGCATTGAGGATGAGCAGGTTCATCCCGTTTGACCGATCGCAGCCGTATCTTCTGCCGCCGGATCTGAAATCGTGGCTGCCGGCGGACGATGTGGCGCATTTTATTGTGGCGGCGGTGGAGCGGGTGCCGCTGGGGGCGTTCTCAGTACCTCGGCGGACGGGCGGCAAGGCGCAGTATCATCCGCGCCTGATGCTGGGGCTGCTGATTTACGCCTATGCGAACGGCGTATTCTCATCGCGTCGGATCGAACGGGCGACGCATCGCGACATCGGCATGCGCTTTGTCGCGGCGAACCTGCATCCTGACCACGACACGATCGCGACGTTCCGGCGCGGCAACCGCGCGGCGATCGAGGCGGCGTTCCTGCACGTGCTGGAGTTGGCACGCGAGATGGGGCTGGTGCGGCTTGGCACGGTGTCGATCGACGGCACGAAGATCGATGCCAACGCCTCGAAATACCGTTCCATTCGCTATGATCGCGCGAAAGAACTGCGCGAGATGCTGGCCACCGATATTGCCGGCCTGATGGAGCGGGCCGAGGCGGCGGATGCGACCGACACGGACAACCAGGCCCTGCCGGACGAACTGGCCCGCCGGGAGACCCTGAAGGCCAAGCTGGATGAAGCCTGTGCGCGGCTGGAAGCGGAAGCCCGCGAGCGGGCCGAGGCCGCCCGGCCCGAATACGAACGCAAGAAGGCGGCCTTTGATGCGAAGCAGGGACGATGCGGCCGCCCGCCGAAAGAGCCGGACGACGAACCGCCCCCTGACCGGCAGATCAATCTGACCGATCCGGACAGCAAGCTGATGCGCCGTTCCGACGCGCATGAATACCGGCAAGCCTATAACGCCCAGGCCGTGGTCTGTGCCGAGGGCAGCCAGTTGATCCTGGAACATAGGGTTGTCGCGACCACGGCAGACGCGCCCAGCTTCGCCGATACGATCCTGGGTATGGAAGAGCGGATCGGCCTGCCACGAACCGTCCTCGCCGATACGGGCTTTGCCAGCCGCAAAGCCGTCGAGGCGTTGCAGGCCAGGGGTGTGGACCCTCTGGTCGCCATCGGGCGTCCCGTCGATCGGCGCCCCTATGACTTCCGGCCAGAGCCACCCCCCAAAGAACCGCGCCGGATCACCGAGCCATGGCGCCTGAAAATGAAGGCCAGACTGCAACAGGACCCGGAAAAAGCCCTCTACGCCTTACGCAAGCAGACCGTCGAACCGGTCTTCGGCATCATCAAGAGCGCTATGGGCTTCACCCGCTTCCACCTCCGCGGTCTCGCCAACGCCGCAACCGAATGGACCCTCGTCGCCCTCGCATATAATTGCCGAAGAATCGCGCGGTTGACGGCTGCGTAAACGCCGTCAACTCCTCCAGCCTCACCACCGCAGCACCCAACCCGACAGCCTGCTAAAGCGCTTACGGCCGGCCACGACCCCGGCATGGCGGACGCCGTGATTGCCGGGACCGCCGCAGCGCATGAACTCGTCATCGTCACCCGCAACACGAAGCATTTCCTGCCGTTCGATGTCGCCGTGTTGTCGCCTGACGAGACTGCCGCACAAGGAGGCCCGGCATGACCGCTTCCACAATCCCCCTGCGCGCCGCCCTCTACCTGCGCGTTTCGACGGCGCGGCAGGCCGAACATGATGTTTCCATCCCCGACCAGAAGCGGCAGGGCTAAGCCTATTGCGCCTCTCGCGGCTACCATCTCGTCGAAACCTATGCGGAGCCGGGCGCGTCGGCCACCAACGACCGCCGCCTGCAGTTCCAGCGCATGATCGAGGTCGGGACCACCAAACCAGCGCTGTTCGACGTGGTGGTGGTTCACTCGTTCAGCCGCTTCTTCCGCGACCATTTCGAGCTTGAGTTCTATGTCAGGAAGCTGGCGAAGAACGGCGTCAAGCTGGTCTCAATCACGCAGGAGAAGGACGACGATCCCATGCAGATCATGGCGCTGTTCGACGAATACCAGTCGAAGGAAAACGCCAAGCACGTCATGCCGGAAAACGCCCGGCAAGGCTTCTGGAACGGCTCGCCTCCTCCCATCGGCTACCGCGTCGTCGCGGTCGAGCAGCGCAGGGCCAAGACCAAGAAGAAGCTGGAAATTGACCCGCTCCACGCCGACACGGTGCGGCTGATCTATCGCTTGGCGCTCGAAGGCGCCGGCACGAGCGGCCAGATGAGCGTGAAGACCATCGTCTCCTATCTCAACGGCCATCGCCTCTTCACCCGTGACGGCGGGCGCTTGGGGGCATCGGTCAGGTTCACCGCATCCTGCCCCGGCACACCTACATGGGCGAGCATGAGTTCAACAAGCGATCCAAGACCAAGGAATTGAAGCCGGTCAGCGAGATCGCGACGGTTCCGGTCCCGCCAATCGTCAACCGGGAGACGTTCGACACCGTGCAGGCATTGCTCAAAGCACGCAACCCGAAGGTCATGCCATCCGCCGTCATCAGCGGCCCCACGATGCTGACCGGCCTGATCCATCGCGCCAAGTGCGGCGGGGCCATGACCATCCGCACCGGCAAGGGCGGGCGGTATCGCTACTATGCTTGCTCCATGAAAGTCCGGCAGGGACCGACCGCCTGCGAGGGCATGGCGGTGCCGATGGACAAGCTGGACGATCTGTCGCCAGCCATCTGGAAGATCCGCTCCTCCAGCCCGAGCGGTTCGAAGCCATACTCGCCAGCATTCTCGACCGGCGGCAGGAGCAGTCCGAGCGTCGCCGGGACCACATCGCCGAACTGAACAAGCGTGCATCCGAATCGGAACTACGCCAGAAACGCCTCTACGACGCCATCGAGGCGGGTATCGCGGACATCGACGACCCGGCTCTGAAAGACCGCATCGACGGTCTGAAGGCCATCCGCGATCAGGCAAAAGCCGATGCCGAGCGCGCCCAAGCCATGCTCGACAACTCCGGCTCCAAGGCGATCACCCGCAGATCGTCCGTACCCTCGCCAGGACCGCCCGCCAGCGCATCCGCCTCGAAGGCGACGGCTATCGCCGCGACCACCTGCGCGCGCTCGCAGCAAGCCGACGCATCAGCCTGCGCCAGAAGGCCGCATCATTCAGATATGTCAGCCGCACATTGTCTGAAATCTCTTTGCTCATGGCAGAAAACTCCCGGTTTTCCGCCAATTATCGCACATGAGACAGCAAGAAAGCCCGTTTTGCGGATGGCGACCGACATAGAGAAAACATGGCTATAGAATTAACATTTCACAATCTACAGGCGCGTTCAACCGAGCGTGCCGAGGGTCGGGCTTCATGAATTTATGAACGTGCTCATAAATTGAGGCATGTAACTCATAAATACTCATGTCGGATTTCATAAATTATATTGCATGGATGTAACCATTTATTCTTCTGTGTTCTTTCGATATGCTTGACCGTTTGGGCGGGTCGTACTAGCCTTCACTTGTCGCAACCAAGGGAGTAAGGGCGATGACTGAGGAAGAGATTTGTTTCGTTGCGGACGGTGACGACGAGGGCTTCTGCGCGGAAATCCGGGTCATGCGACCTGTGCCGCGAGTTTTCCGCTGGCATGGGCATGAATATGAAATTTGGTTCGATGACGTGCCGCGCGGACCGCTTCACGCGGGGCTGGAAAGACGGGCGGCGCAGGGGGCAACTGAGGACGCGCTTGCGAGGTGGCTTGAAGCGGCACTTGGGGACGAACGGTTCACGGTGCTGGTCACGCTCGATCGCGACGAGCACGGAGTGGCGATAATGGCGGATATCGCGAGAATCGATGAGGTGATTCCGGAACCGGCCTGAGCGCCATCACTTCACCAGAGCCGCCGCCTTGGCCTGCGCAGCAAGCACGATGGCGGCGGCTTCCTCTTCGGTCGCCGCTCTCATGGCTTGCTCTCGTGCACGAATCAGAGCGGCCCTGTTTTCCGGCTTCTCGTTATCGTATCTCGCCAGTACTGAAATCGCCTTGTGTCCGGTGGTCTTCGCGAGGTCGAGCGCATCGACGTGGAAATGCCGCAGCCGGGTGATGGCGACATGCCGCAGGTCGTGGAACGTCAGGCGTGGAATGCCATGGCGTTTCACTGCATCGCCCATCGCGCGGCGATAGTGATACTGAACCTGCCACAACGTGAAGCCGCCGTCCTCGGCAGGCAGGTCGGGCGGGCCGAACACATACCCTGCCCGCTGATTCGACAAGCAAAACAGGGCGGCGTGCATCGCCTGGACGACCGCCGTTCCTTCGCTTGTCAACGGCACGTCGCGCGAATCGTCGTTCTTTGTATCGGGCAGGTGGATGCCCCAACCGTGGATATGTTTCAGAGGTGGCCCCGGAAAATCGGACAGGATGATAGGCTATCCCGGACCTGGATAGGGACAGGGACTGATGGGCAAGGTTACGAGGAAACGGTATTCGGGCGAGTTCAAGTCGCGGGTGGCTCTTGAGGCGATCCGTGGCGAGCAGACGCTGGGGGAACTGGCGTCGAAGCACGGTGTGCATCAGACGATGATCGCCCAGTGGAAGCGCCAGGCGATCGAGGGCATGGCCGCGACCTTTTCGGGCAAGGCCGTTGCGGAGCCTGCGACGAGTGCAGCCGAGGTCGAAAAGCTTCATGCGAAGATCGGCCAGCTTTTGGTGGAACGGGATTTTTTGCGGGATGCCTCTGTTCGCTTGGGCGTGACCAGAGGCGGGAAATGATCGACCCGCAGCTTCCTCGCCTGTCGGTCGTCCGGCAATGTGCCCTTCTGAGGCTCAATCGATCGGGCGTGTATTATCAGTCTGCGCCAGAAAGCGCGTTCAACCTGATGCTGATGCGGCTGATCGACGAGCAGTTCATGGAAACGCCGTATTATGGCACCCGGCAGATGGCGCGGCACGTTCGTCGTTTGGGCCATGAGGTGGGTCGCAAGCGGATCGGACGGCTGATGGCCCGGATGGGGCTGGTTGCGATCTACCAGAAACCGCGCACGACGGTGCCCCACCCGGAGCATCGCACGTATCCCTATCTCCTACGGGACCTGACGATCGACCGACCCAATCAGGTCTGGTGTTCGGATATCACCTACATTCCGATGCGCCGGGGTTTTCTGTATCTGACGGCGATCATGGACTGGACGACGCGCAAGGTTCTGGCCTGGCGCCTGTCCAATACCATGGATGCGGACTTCTGCGTTGAGGCCCTGAAGGAGGCGTTGGCCCGCTACGGAAAGCCGGAGATTTTCAACACGGATCAGGGCAGCCAATTCACCACGCCGCGCTTCACTGAAGTGCTGCAGGAGCGGCAGATCCGCATCAGCATGGACGGGCGCGGCCGCTGGATGGACAACGTCTTCATCGAACGGCTCTGGCGGTCATTGAAATATGAATGCGTGTATCTCCACGCTTTCGAGACCGGCTCGGAACTCCGGGCCGGCCTGGCGAAATGGATTGGTCATTATAATGCCCAGCGCCCACACTCGGCGCTCACTGGATGCACGCCCGATGAGGCGTATCATGGATCCGCTCCGACACCGTTGCCGGGGTTAACCCCGGCAATGGTGTCGGTCAGCAACAGCGAGAAATTGGCAGCATAGCAACAACGGGCAATAGCTTATTTTACCTCACAATCTGTCCGAACGAATGGGGCCACCTCTTTCCACTCAAGCCGCCGTATCTCGCTCTGGCGCATTCCGGTTGCGATGGCCAGCCGAACGCACCATTCGAGCCACGCAGGCCGCCC
This sequence comes from Nguyenibacter vanlangensis, assembly GCF_038719015.1. Taxonomy (NCBI): domain Bacteria; kingdom Pseudomonadati; phylum Pseudomonadota; class Alphaproteobacteria; order Acetobacterales; family Acetobacteraceae; genus Nguyenibacter; species Nguyenibacter vanlangensis. The sequence continues at coordinate 4,672,794 of NZ_CP152276.1, read as the reverse complement.
CTCTTCTCGGCAGACTTCAAGCAACAAGGCTTCAGCACCGGCAGTCAGATGCGCAGACCTCGGCTTGCGGCCTTTGACGCGCTTCAAGCCGGTGCAAGGTTCGTAACGTTGTGCCCCCACTCTGTTGCCGCCATCTTGAATACCGCGCTCAACAGATTGAGCGAGTTATTGACGGTGGTGGGGGCCTTGCCTTCCTTGATGCGCCTGTTCCGCCGGTCGGCAATATGTCGAGGTGTGATGGAGATGAAGGGGAGATTTGAGATATCTTCGTCCATCCACGCCTTGATGCGATTGCCTTCTTGCTTCGCACCCTTTTTCGTCGGCGTGACGTCCTTGAGATACTTTCCAAGCACATCGCCCTGCGTCGTCTCACGCTCCCGGCGAATGTCCCGATATCGGTTCGCAGTGATGTCGGCCAGAACCTCGGCATGCCGAGTCTCCGCATGCTCGTACGAATCGCACGTCTCGGTGTGAATGAATCCCCGTCGCCGGATGCGGACAAACCATTGCCCCTCACCCCGTTTCGTAATGCCCATGCCAGCCTTGTGCCAATTTCTGTGCCAGTCCCTTCAAAGACCATTGCCACAAATTGGCACAAAAAATCAGAGCTATTTTTCAGGGGAATGCCAAAAAATGGCAGTTTTTGGCGGGCCATGCGGGAACCCGATGGGCACGACATCTACTCTATAGCCCTCCCAATTGAATCCTGAAAACGGTTTCCAACCTCTTGAAACGACGGGGAAGTTTTATCTTTCGTTTGGCAATCGGCGGGTTTCGACGACGATGACATAGCTATGCCGGCCTTGCAGCTTGCGCTGACGCGAAGGTCGTCCGGCTACGTCGCACAAGACGAATGGACCAAGCGCAAGCATGCCGACAAATATGTGCAGGCCTTACCGCCTGCGCTATCGGCCGACAGCGATCCGGACAGGCGGAGTTGCCGTTCTCGAAAGCCGTCCTGCGCGAGACGCCGGACCAGAACAAGTCAAACCGCGTCGATGACGGTTATAAGCGGCAGAGCGAGCGCCGAGGGGTATGAGACTCTTGGGCCTTGAGGGGTGACAGGTCGAAGCTTATGAAAACGCGGAAGAATAGCCTATGCTTGTGAGTCAAAGTGATGCACTGTGTTGCAATTAGAATCACATCTCGCTAAGGTGAACAATAGGGGAACATTAGCAGGTCTGCCATGAGTGATCGATCAAAAAAGCTCGGCCCCCGTGTCACCGTCAGCGTCACGCCCGGAGACTACGACACGCTGAACACGCTCGCCGAAAAGGACGACGTATCCGTGTCCTGGGTCGTGCGGCGTGCCATCCATGAATATTTGCGGCGACACCAGCAGCCCGCACGGGCTGTGCGGCGGCCGGCTCTGGACAAGCGGGCAGCGGCACCGGAGCGGACATGAAACAAATGAAAATGCCGGGGGAAAACGAACAGATGCTTCACACAGCAAACAGGCCACGCAAGGCAGCGCCGGCGATGCCCGCCAAATCTCTGGATGCCCTCTACCGCCAGCCACTGGCGGCAAAGCGCACCGGTGCCCTGTACGGGGCCTTTCCCTACCCGACAAAGATTTCCCCGGAGGCGATTGCCCTATATATCGCCGCCCATACCAAACCCGGCGACACCGTGTTTGACGGGTTCGGGGGCAGCGGGACGACCGGCCTCGCCGCGCTGCTTTGTGAACGGCCAACCGAGGAATTGCGCGCCGAAGCGATCCGCCTTGGTCTTGACGTGCAGTGGGGTGCCCGCAATGCCGTTCTCTATGAGCTAGGCGCGCTCGGCTCGTTTGTCGGCCGGACCCTGACCAATCCGCCCGATCCTGCCGCGTTCAGGAAGGCCGCCGAAGATGTCCTGGCGGCCGGGGAGAGCGAAGACGGCTGGATGTATGAAGCGCGCGATCCCTCCGGCGCGAAAGGCTCCCTTCGTCACCTGATCTGGAGCGATGAGCTGCGCTGCCCCGGTTGCCGCAGCTCTGTCACGTTGTGGGATGCGTGCGTTTCGCTCGATCCGGCGGAGATTTCCTCCACCTTCTCCTGCCCGAAATGCCGCCATGAAGCGCCGATGGATGATGTGCAACGGGTGACGGTGCAGGAACAGGATGATGTGCTGGGCGAGCAGCGCGCATTGCGCGGACGCGCGATGGCCCGCGTCTATGGTTCGACCGGAAAAAAACGCTGGTCGCGCCCGGCCACGGCCGCCGACCTGACGCTTATCAAGAAGATTGAGGCGGAGCCGATCCCGTCGTGCGTCCCGCAGGCGTTGATCCCCTGGGGCGATCTTTACCGAAAAGGCTACCACCAGGGCATTACGCACGTTCATCACTTCTACACGCGGCGCAATCTCATCATCTTTGCCCGCATGTGGGAGCGTGTGGAATCGTATCGCGGCGCGCTCCGCGAAGGGCTGCGCTTCTGGCTGCTCAGCTATAACGCGGCGCACGGCACGATCATGACGCGCGTCGTGGCGAAGTCCGGCCAGAAAGACCTGGTCGTCACCAGCGCCCAACCCGGCGTGCTCTATGTCAGCGGCCTTCCGGTCGAAAAGAACTTTTTTGCAGGATTGCGGCGCAAGCTGACAACAATTGCGCAGGCGTTTGAGACAATCCACGGCGGCAGCGGCAAGGTCGAAGTCGTCCACGGATCTAGCTGCGCTGTCGCGCTGCCGTCCGGCAGTATCGACTATGTATTCACGGACCCGCCCTTCGGAGCCAACATACCCTATGCCGAACTCAGTTATATAAACGAGGCTTGGCTCAAGACCTTCACCGACCGCACAGATGAAGCCATCGTTAGCCCAGACCAAGGCAAGGCCATTGACGAGTACCGGGACCTGCTGACCCAGTCGTTCAGCGAGGCCCGCCGGATATTGAAGCCGTCCGGCAAAGCCACGATGGTGTTTCATTCCGCATCCGCCGAAGTCTGGAACGCCTTGCAGCGCGCCTACCAGGATGCGGGCTTTGACGTGGAGTATGCGGGGGTTCTCGACAAGAAGCAGGGCAGCTTCAAACAGGTCACAACGGAAGGAGCCGTGCGCGGCGATCCCGTGCTCCTGTTGGGGCCCCGTCGTAAGGCCGAGGCCCGGATCGAAAGCAAGACCGGTGCGGACGAATGTGTATGGACGGTCGCAACGGCCCTTCACCGCGCGGCGACCGCCGCGCATGATCCGGCCGAAGCGACGGCGCAGAGGCTTTACTCCCGCCTCGTGACGCATTTCCTCAGCCATCATCAGCAAGTCCCGCTCGATGCGGACGTCTTCTATCGCTGGTATGCGCAACAGCCGCTGCCCGGAGTTCTATGCAGTGCCGGCGACTGACGCAGTCGGCGCGATCAGGTCCTCGGCGCGGTCCTTTGAGGAAAGCCTGCCGCCGGCTCAGCGCAAACGGCTGGGGCAGTTCTTTACTGGGTTGCCGTTGGGGGCGCTTCTCGCGCACCTAGCGCTCGACCCCGGCGCGCGCACGGTGATCGATCCGATGGCCGGGCACGGCGACCTCCTTGATGCGGCAGCATTGACGGCGCAGGCGCGGGGAGCTCGGCTCAGCCGACTGCACGGAATAGAGCTTGATTCCGAAACAGCCGCCTTCTGCGGTCGCAGGATGGCGGCTTTGCAGGCGGACGAAGCTGCGGAGAGCAGCCATATTCTCACGGGAAGTGCTTTTGACCCCGCCGCCATCGCGGCGCTAGATACCCCCGGCTACGATCTCGTCATCACCAATCCCCCTTATGTGAGATACCAATCGCAAAACGGGAACGGTGCCGGTGTCGGTGACGTGCGCCGGGGCCTGTCCGCGATTGTTGATGCGCGCATGATCGGCGGCGAGCGCGCGCTCTGGCAGGCACTGGTTGACGGCTATTCGGGCCTTGCCGATCTTTCCATACCGGCCTGGCTCCTGTCCGCCCTGTTGACACGGCCGGGCGGTCGCCTGGCCCTTGTCGTTCCCGCCACCTGGCGTTCGCGCGACTATGCCGATGTTGTGCGCTACCTGCTGCTGCGCTCGTTTCGCCTTGAGTACATTGTCGCGGATACACAACCCGGCTGGTTTTCCGATGCGCTGGTGCGCACGCATCTTGTGATCGCGCGGCGGCTTTCTTGGGACGAGGCGCAAGCGCCCGTGTCAGGCCGGTCGCTTTTGCCGGCAACCTGGCTGCAAGTTGCACCGGCGGCTGCGGGCGGAGAGTCGCTTGTGGGCGGTGCCTTTCCCGGTTCGGAACCGGAGCGGGATTTTGCGGCATGGGCGGGCGCGGCAAACGGGGACGTGCCGGGCATTGAGCGCCGTCCCTTTGCGCTGGATGAGGAATGGTGCACACTGGAGCAACGCCTTGCACGCAAGGGCTGGTTCCAAAAGGCCGAAAACAGGCGCGATGCCCTGCCGCTATTTTCCGCCGGGGACGCAAGGCCGGCGGCGATACCGGAAGGATTGCGGGACATGCTGCCGCCCGGCGCGGCGCCGGCGCACCTCCAGACGCTCGAACAGGCGGGTATCCGGGTCAGCCAGGGCTTGCGTTCGGGCTGTAACCGGTTTTTCTATGTGGCAATGGCCGGTGACGAAGAGGGTGAGACCGTCATCGTCGAAACATCGGACAGCTTTGAGAACATGCAGGTTCGCGTTCCCGTGGCGGCGCTGCGCCACGTTCTTCATCGTCAGGCGGATATGCAAGCCTTTGCGGACGGGCGCGTTCCGGCCACGCGAGCACTTGATTTGTCTGATTGGGTTCTGCCGGAAGACCAGCCGCTCGTCGCAGAAGCGGCGGAGGCCTATCGTAAGCGGCGCGTGTCTCCGCCCCGCGTTATGCCTCCCGAGCTCGCGTCGTTCGTGCGGCTGGCAGCCCGGACTGCGCCGGACCCGAAAAAGCCGGCCCAATTCATTCCCGATCTCACGGCCGTGCGCACCAATGTCCGCCGGCCCGCGAACGGCCGCGACGTGCCGCGCTTTTGGTACATGCTGCCGGCCTTCACCGCGCGCCACCTGCCTGCGATTTTTACGCCGCGCATCAATCACGGCACACCGGCCGTCGCGCTGAACACGCAGCCGCCGGTCCTGATTGATGCCAACTTCTCAACGCTGTGGGCGGAGCAAAGGCGGTGGACAGCGTATGCGCTCTACGCCCTGTTCCACAGCAGCTGGTGCCGGGCGGCGATGGAAGCCGCCGGCACCCCGCTTGGCGGCGGCGCGCTCAAACTCGAAGCGACGCACATACGTCAGGTACCGATTCCCGTTTTGTCGGACCGCGACTGCGAGAGACTTGCCGCGCTCGGACAGCAGCTGGCTGCGGGCGTGCCGTCAGCCCTGCACCAGATCGACATGTTCATCCTGGCCGCTTCGTTGCCCGGTATGAACGAAAACGACCTCAAGAAAGTAGCGCGCCATATCGACTCTCGCCTTGAGGCCGCGTGCGCTGCCCGCCAAAGGACCGTCCATGACAGCTGATATTGCCCGCATTCGTGAAACTATTGCGCGCTGCCGCATGCTGCGGGATGCCAGTCATGTCGAGGCGGTGCTGCGCAGCGAGTTCGTGGGACGGTTGCGGCTTATGTTCCCGGACACCACGCACGAGACCTGGATCAACAACTACACCGAAGGGACGGAAGCCCATACCAAGGTGGGCACGGGATCAGGCAAGGCCGCATCCCGGTTCATCGACAATCTGGTCGGTTCGACCACGATTGAGTACGAATCCGACCTGCGCAACACAGCCAAGCGCGATACCGGCTACGGGCAGGTGCAGGAGCAGGCGGCGGGGCTTGTCCGCGCGGGCATGCCGATTTCAACGGTCCGGGGCGTACTGTCGGACACGGTCGAATGGTACGCCTACGATGCCGAGCTTGCAGCGGGTGTTGATCCATCGTCCTGCACCGCTGCCGACATCACGCTCGTTGTTATCGACGAACTCAAGCTACCCGATGACAGCGTTCTGTCCGCCGAGCAGCTCGGCGGCTTTATCAAGAAGCATCTGGCGCGCGAACAGTCGCGGCCGTTGCGTTCCGAATTCCTCGCCTCCGACCTTGGTATGGACTCTGCCGCATACAAGAGCAGCGCCGGGCCTTTGTCGTTGCTTGTGGACGAGGGGCGGAAAGCCGATCCGTCGGCGAGCCTTGCCACCGATCTCTGGTCACAGTTCGTCGATCATCTGGAAGGGCCGGCAGGCACCTTCCGCACCGCCGCATATGTTGATGAAGCTTACGTGACCCTTCTCGCGCGGCTTCTGAGCGCGAACGTACTGACAGGCAAGGCGGTGCTCAGCACGAACGACGAGTTGAAGACAATCCTGAACGGGGAATTCTTCCGCAACAATTTCCAGCTGGAGAATGTGGTCGAGCAGGATTATTTCGGCTGGCTTCTCGGCCCGTCCTACATCGACCGGCTTGTCGCGGTGGCCCGCGACCTCCAGCGCGATCTCTATGCGTACGATTTCAGCTGGTATCCCGATGAGGATTTGTTCGGCCGCTTTATGGCGCAGCTCGCCCGCCGCAGCCAGCGCAAGCTGCTCGGCCAGGAATGGACCCCGCACTGGCTCGCGCGCCTGCTTGCCGACCGTTGCATCGACGGCCTCCCGAACGGGGAAAGCCCCCGGATCGTCGATATGTGCTGCGGGTCCGGCACGATGCTCGCAGAAATCATAAAGGCCACACGGGTCCGGTTCGGCTTTTCCGCCATCGAACAGCTTGAAGACGTGGCGACCGGATTCGACATCGACCCGCTGGCGGTCAGTCTCGCCAAGACGACCTGGGTCGTCAGCCTCTCGGCTGAGATCAAGGCGGCGACGAAGCCCATCGTCATCCCGGTCTATCATGCGGACTCGCTGTTCGCCGTCACACCGGTTTCGGCGTCAGTTCCGCTGGTCGGCGAAAGCGATACCATACCGGTATCGCTTGACGGCACGACCGTACATCTGCCGACAGCGTTGGTGCAGCCGGCATACCGCGAATTTTTCGACAAGATCGTGGACTGGGCCTATGACGAGGCGCGCGATGCGCAGCAGCGCGGAACCGTTGCGGGTTTCAGCAAGGCGGACGCGGATAGTTTTCTCGATGGCACGATCGCCGTGTTCGGGATCACGTTGTCGCCGGAGCTTTACAAGCAGCTTTCCGAGGCGTTGTTCCCGCTGGCGCATCGCATGGCTGAACTGGCCGTTGCCGGGCGCAACGGCATCTGGGCGTTCATCCTGCGCAATACCTACAGGCCGGGGCTCCTGACCGGCCACTTCAACGGGCTTGTGTCCAATCCGCCATGGCTCGCCATGAGCGGGCTGGCCGACAACCCGTACCGGGACTTGCTGAAAGGCCGAGCGAAACTCTACGGCATCCAGCCCGCAGGACAGTCCTTTCTCCATCTTGAGCTGGGCACGATGCACCTGCTTCATGCCATCGACCGTTATTTGGGACCGCATGCCTGCGTCGCCTGTCTTGTACCCGGCACGGTGCTGAACGGCACCCACCACGAAAGGCTCAGGCAGCATGATTTCCTGACAAGCGACCGCCCCGTCCCGTTCGACATCGCCGAAATCTGGCAGGTCGCGCCCGGAACCTTCAAATATCCCGGCGCGGCGCTGGTCGGTCACAAAAGAGCGAATACGACCGGTCTTCCACAAAGCACGTTTAGCGGCTTTGTGGCGACAGACGCGGGGCTGAACGCCGCAGGCTTTTCGGTTCGCACCATCGGTTCGGCGCGCAGCGCCTGGGTGCTCGAAACGGGCGGCGGTTCAGCCGTGGCCGGCGGTGGCGGCGACCTGCCGCAGCAAGGAGCCGACCTTATGCCGCGCACGGCCGTCTGCGTGGACATCGTCCAGAATGCGGGCGCGGAGGTTCGCGTCGATACGCCGACACGCGCTTCCGCGTGGGGATTTACGATCAAATCAGCCAAAGAAATGGCGGCAGACCGCTTCCCCGGCCACGTCGCGCCGCGCTTTCTTTTCCGCATGGCCCAGTCGGAAAACCTGCTGCCGTTCGTGCTCGGTGTCCATCGCGCGCCGCTGGCTCTGCCGGCGCTGCGCGCGGCGGGCGGAACGTGGAGCATTCTCGACGAGGCCGAAATCCGCAGGCAGGGCTTTACCCAGACCGCACGGCGGTTCGCCGCGATCAACCAGAGGCTCAAAACGGTGGGGAAAGGCAAGTCGCTCCAACAGCGCATCGATGAGCGGGGTAAGCTTTCCAAGCAAGTCTTCGGTATGAGCGGGTACCTCATTCTGGCCGGTGCCGGCGGCAAGATCATCTGCGCGGCGTGCGTTCCGGTTGCGCAGGCTCAGGACCTTGTCGTTGACCAGACACTGTACTGGAAAGTTGTGACGGACGCGGACGAGGCCTGGTACCAGGTCGGCATGCTCAACAGCGAGGCTCTCACCAACGCCACCCTCGCGTTTAACCCGAAGGGCGATTTCGGGGAGCGGCATCTTCACACGCTACCCTACAGAATGATGCCCGCATACGATGCCGCCAACGGCGATCATCAGCAGATCGCGGTCCTTGCCAAGGATATTGCCATACTTGCAGACGGCCACTGCACGACGGACCCTTATCTGGCCGATCCCGTCAAGGCACTGACGGCGCGTCGCCGCAAATTGCGCACGCTGCTTGAAGCATCGCCGCTTCTGGCGCAGCTTGAAACATTGGCGCAGTCGACGCTGGCCGGCGCATCCACCGCGCCATCCGGCGGCAGCGGTAGCGGGACGCAGGCTCCGGTATGCTGATCGTCCAGAACGCCGCAGAACCGGCGCGCCTGCGTAATGCTCTCGTTGATATGGTCGCGGCGGGGGCCATCGATATCCGCGCAGCGTCCGCATATGTCACGCTCGGCGGCGCGAATATATTGCTGTCTGCCGTCGCAAATGCCGTGGGGCCGGCCGCATTCGCGGCGATGCCCAAAACCCTTGTGACATCCTTTGATTTCGGCCTTACCGAACCTCAAGCCTTGCAGCATTGGCGCGGGCTGGCGAACGCCACTGTTCTGGTGTCGGGCGCGCAGAGGCTGGCGCAGGGCTCGCTTATGCCGCTGCGCGCCTTTCATCCCAAACTATACGTCTTTGGCACCGATCCCCAAACATGCTGCACGCTGGTCGGCTCGGCGAACCTGACCAGCCGCGGTTTTAGCGTGAATACCGAGGCGGCATGGGCACAGCAGGGCGTTCCGCGCGCCGATGCCGATGAAGCCTTCGACAAGGCCCGCTTTGAAACGACTGCTCTCACCGACGACTTGCTCGCAGCCTATACCGCCCTGCGACAGGCCCAGCCGCCGCCCCCCGAAATCGAGCAGGAGGCACAGCCTGTAGCAGCACCGGCACCGGTGGCGGATGCCGCGTTGCCCTTGTTCCGCGTCGCCATTGAAACCGGAGTGATCAACCCCGCCGACTATGCCGCCATGTGGGTTCACGGCGAGGCTCTTCAGGGCGGATCGAGCAACCAACTGGAGCTGCCGCGCGGCGGACACCGGTTCTTCGGCTTCGTGTTCGACCAATACGACTATCCGCATAACTTGATAATCGGTGAGCCCGTCCTCCGCAGCGGCGCGCGCGTGTGGAACGACCGGCGACTGACCTGGCATGGCAATAACAAGATGGAGCGGATGAACCTGCCGACTGCCGCACAGGGCGGGTTCAATTATGCCGACGCGGCGGTCATGTTCCGCCGCCTGACCAACGGTTCCTTCGAGCTGATCGTGACCCCCTGGGAGTCCGACCTTGCACGTTCGTGGCGGCAGGCCTCGGCACAGCGTCAAACGCTTTTTCGCCTTGGCACGGTGGCCACCAACAGGGTTGTCGGTTTGCTGTAAGGCAGCGAATTTAATCGTCTTGTACGGCTGCCCAGATTGTGGTGCCTCCGCGTGCGCGGACCGGGCTCTATGCCGCCGGATGTGCCGGCTCTAAGGAGCCAGCCATGCTGTCTCCGCCCATTCGGGTGACGATCCCTGGCACGAAGCATTCAGGGCGAACGAGCTTGGTCACGGAAAGGCGTTCTGCCGGACCCGGATCGAATCCGCCCAATCCGCAAGAGTCTTGATGTCGGCAAGGATGTCGTCGGGCGGCGGCACCGCGCCGTCCCGTGCGCGCGACGGGTCGTGCGCGTCCACGAGGTCGCTGCACTTCTTGAAGTTCTTGCGGAATGTCTCGACATCCGCGTCTTCAATGACAGTCACCCGTTTCAGGTTCTTCGTGTCGATATAGTCCCGGTGGCGGTGGATGACCCCGGCAAAGGCGACATCTTCCAGCCCGCGCTCCCACGTCGCCCGCAGCCGGTCATAGATTTTCACGGCTGCGTCCCGGTATCCTTCTTCATCGTTCGCGTCATACAGATTCCGCGCCTCTCGCGCCGCCTTTTCCAGCTTATCAACCCGGTCGCGGATACCGGCGTGCTGCCAGGGCAAGCCGTTCGTGACCATGCCCGTCCCGGCTGGCCCTCGCGACAGGCTGACGAGCTTCATAGGAACAGCCTCGCGGACGGCCTTGTCGTGAAGGTCGTTCACGAACACCATGTCATGGGTGAAGACGATAATCTGGCGGGTTGCGGATTCTTCGACAAGCCGGTCCGCCACCTTTTCGCGCCAGCGATGATCGAGCGATGTCACCGGGTCATCGAACACCAGCGCAGATTTATGCTGGGCCGTCGCCAGTTCGGTGAGGAACGCGGCGAGAGCGACGCAGGTTTGCTCACCCTCGCTCAGGACCATATGGACCTTGGCTTTCGGGTTGGCAAAGAGGCGCACCTGGTAGTTGGGCGAGCCGTACTGCCCGCCCGAGCGCACGATTTCCACGCGCACTTTCTCCGCTGCGAGACGGACGATTTCCGACTGGAACTGGTCGCGCATTTTCGGGGTGATGACATTGTCGGCGATATCGTTGCCGAGCTTGGTGATGGCGTTGGTCGCCGTGTCAGTGATGCAGCCGCGGACAATGCGCAGTTCATCAAGTCGCTTGATTTCTTTCTTTGCGATTTCGAGAAAGTCGGCAACCGCCGCCCGGTCCGTCAACGAGTCACGTTCGAGGATCAGCCGGTCGCGGCCCTCAGCGTCGGCCGCTTCGTCAAGTTCCGCAGCATAGGCTTCCAGAGTGGCCGCTAACGCCTCCAGCTCCGCCTTCGGTGACGGCGAAAACGGTGGCAGGATTAGCGGGTCAGCGGTCGAAAGGGCGCGAAGGCATTTCAGGCGGCGCAAATCCGCGCTGGCGACAAAGCGCAAAACCTTGCGGGCAAGGCCGGGGTTCTGGAGGGCGATGCGCTGGCGCGCCTGCGCGATCACGCGCACGTCCGGTTGCCGCGCCGTGAATGCGGCAAGAGCCTCAGAATAGTCCTGCTCGGCGCGCGCCGCTTGTGATTCGGCATCCGCGCGGACGAATGCCTCGAAGCTCCCCAGCCGGTCCTTGGCATCCGCATGCAGCGCCTGGTGACACAGGACGCAGGCTTCGTCCCCTGTGGGCGGGAAAGGCGCGCCGGGATAAGCCGTTTGTTCCGAATAGTGGCGGGCGGCCTCCCATAGCGCCCGCCATGTTTCCCCGCCGACACCGGGAATGGAAAGGCCGTCAAAGGTCTCGCGCGCGGCAAGATCGGCCGCCGCCCGCTTGTCCCGCGCCGCGTCCGCCAGCGTTTTCATCCCGGCCAGCTTTTCATCCCCATAGGCGGCGGCAAGCCTGTCCAGGGTAGCGATCAGCTGCCGTACATTGCCGGCAAAAAGCCTCTGTTCGGCGGCAGCGTCCGCCGGGTTTTTCAGCAGGTCTTCGTCAAGGCGTGCCAGCCGCGCCCGCTCGTCGGCGCTCATCTCACCAAGTTTCTCAAGCGCGGCAAGATCGGTGTCATGGCTCAGTGCCGACATGATCGCGCCGACCGGCGTGGCCGGGTTCCACGTCGGCTTATCGAAGACCGGGTCGCGGACCGCATTGAGCTGGGTTTCTTCAGCACCCAGTTTCTGCTTGAGCGCCTGGCAAACACCGGCGAGGTCGTCGGGAATATCCAAGCCGAAGGGCCTGAACGCCACTTCGTTCTTTTCCTGCACATGCACCGAGCCGCAGTCCCGGTCAAAGACGCTGACGGCAGACAGCACCGCGTCCGGCTTGCCGTCGTCGGTCCAGCTGACGGGCGGTGCGGCTACACCGTCCTTGAGAATCGAAAAAGTGCCGGTCGCTTTGCCGGCGGGCGGCGGGTTGTACGCATCCGGCATGATCTCGCCCGCCTTGCGCGCGCGGCAGGCGCGCTTGAGCACTCGCCCGTAACCCGACTTGCCGGACCCGTTCGGCCCGTACACGATGGTGAGCCCCGCCGCTTCAAACGGTAGGGACTGGCCGGGGGCAAGCTGGTTTACACCGGCGATATCCCCGACGCTTGCCAGTGCTATCGACTCGCCGCCGGCGGGGGCGGCCGGCAAATGCGCGGCTTCGAGGGCCGCCGGTTCCAACGCAATACCTTCGGCACCGTGCTCCTTCTTGCACAGGGCCAGGATGTCCTTCACCCCATCGTCATCGGGCGTTCCGCCGGTCACGATCCGGCGCAGGGCATCGCGTTGCCAAAGCGGGCGGTCAGCCGACCAGTCGAGTATGGTTTCGAGAACGGTCTTGTTTGTTTTCTTGTTCATTCTGTTGCCCCCGGTACCCGGCCCTTTCCCCGTATAGTTGATAGCGCCGAAAGCCCGCCAATATTGTCTCAGTAACAGGCCGCATCCACGCCCGCGCAGGATAGCATGTAACCTGCGGCAGTGCCCGGTCAGGGGCCAGGTGGGCGCTGCCCTCCCACTCTCGGGCCGGGGTTCTGCCGCTCGGGCTTCGCAATATGATGGCAGCAGGATTCTGACGAGGTTCAGCACATGCCGGAAATGGATGATAGCGGGCGGCATGAGGTCTTGCACATGGCATCCTTCCTAAGCCGCGCGGTTGCCAGCGAGCTTTGCGAACACGCGCAAGTGCAGGCGAATCCCGAATGGAAGGCACTGGCCGACTCGGCAGCGGAATCTCTTTGGGCGCTCTATCAGGCGGTCGGCGGGACACATCTTGGGGACGATGGCACCATATCCAGGGAATAAGCCTGCAATACTTAGGCTTGTGCCGCTCGTCATTGACATGCGTCCCCGTCTTCTTTCTGCTATCGCAGGTTTAAGAAGCGAGATGTTGATCGCGCGCCGGGGGCGGCATGGCAAAGAGCAAGGCTTTCTCGATATACCTTCTCAAGGAAGGCTATGATGCTGCCAACGCGCTGCGGGAGGACCATGCGCTCGATGACGATATCGGCGCGCAGGGCCTGCCGGAAGGCGCAACGCTGTTCGTGCTGGATAGCGACCCGCGCCCGCCATGGTGGAAGTCATATTTTAACGTCGAGAAAAACCTGACGCAGGTCAACAAGGGTGCCCTTGTGTTCCTGCCGGTCGGCGGGCGGTGTTTCGCGCTCTCCTTCGGCCATGTCGCCCATAACTTGATCGACTCCAGCTACGAATATGATTTTGGGCTGCGGGTAACATTGAACAGCCTTGACCCGCACAAGCTTAAAAGCACCGACACGCTCGATCCCGGTGCGGCCAAGCGCCAGCGGACGCAGCTTCCGATCGAGTCTGAGCTGACGCTGTTCGATTTCGACCGTGACAGCACGATCTTGCGCAGCCTGACCGGCAAGGTCCGCGATGAGCACAAGGAACTGTTCCGGCACGCCACAGGCGGCAGTAATTTGCGTATCAGCACGGATGTCGAGGCCGACCGGCTGGCGACGCTGTGCGAGAAGCTGCTCGATCTATATCAGAGCGAGGAATACAAGGCCGCTTTCCCGGACATCCAGAACATCATGCCGGTCCGTGATCCGGCGCAGATCGAGGCGCTGAACGGCCGACTCCTAGCGGCCTTTCGCGCGCGCAATCCCGACCTCAACCTCACGGTTCCGGAAATCATCAACTACAGCGACAACCTCTACGCCGCCTTCGCCGGAGCCGGGCGCAGCCTCGTCTATGACGATGTCTATATCGGGCGGTACTACGAGTATCTGGATGAACATGGGATCGACCTGAATGCTCTGGGCGTCGAGGATTTGCGCCGTCACGTTCTGGTCCTGACCGACGAGGAGGGAAACAGCCGCGACCGCTACAGCATCTTCAAGAGCCTGGTCTTCGACACGACGCTGGAGGACGCGCAAGGCGAAACCTTCCATCTTTGCGAAGGCAATTGGTACCGCATCGACGATACCTATATCGCGCGGCTTAGCGCCTATCTCGACCCGCTATGCGCGGACAGCGATCTCCCGCCCTACGATCATCCGAGCGAGGGCGAATACAATGCGGCCGTTGGGGCGGGGGACGCGGCTATCGCCTGCCTTGATACAAAGAATATCAGCCCGGACGGGCAAAGCGCGGTGGAGCCTTGCGACCTGCTGGCGGTCCGCGACGGCGTCGCTGCCTTCTATCATGTCAAAGTCTCGACGCTCTCGGCTCAGTTGAGCCATCTGTTCAATCAGGGCGTAAACGCCATCGAATTGATGCGGCTGGAACCGCAGGCCGTTGACAAGCTGGAGGCGCTTATCCGGGAAGTGCTTGCCGATGGCGATGCGGATGCGATGGTCACGCTCGTTCGTGACCGGAAATGCCGCATCGTCTTCGGCATCGTGACCCGGAAAGACCCCGCCGGGCGGTCGCTGAACCTGCCCTTGTTCTCCCGCATCAGCCTTATGCGCGGCATGAAGGCGCTCCAGCTTATGGACGTTCCGGGGCGTGTGATTTTCATCGCGGACCAGGTTGTGGCAGCGGAAGGCCGCAAGAAGAAGCGGAAGAAGAAGGACGTGCCTGACGAGGTGTAATTGGCAGCCGCCTCCGATAAACGGCTCTTAAAAACCCTACGGGAGTGGTGGGGTGCTCTGGCCATCTTAGAACACCAAAAAATTCCGTAGTGATCCCACTTCTTCATACTTCGATTCTGTACAGTTGAGAATGCCAAGCGGTCCAAAACAGCCGCAGCGATCTTCTGAGAGCTATGTCGGAGCGTATAATCGGCGGTTATCTCAGGTGGAGCTATACCGCCCGGCTGGTGGTGCGGGAACCGTAACTTCAAGCGCACCGCTAGAACCTCGCTATCATATTGATAACTAAAGAGATAGCAGATCAATTTGTGCGGTAATCGGCGGTGTTTGGCGGAGAGGGTGGGATTCGAACCCACGGTACGCTTGCACGCACAACGGTTTTCGAGACCGCCCCGATCGACCGCTCCGGCACCTCTCCATAATCCAACGCGGCGATGGATGCGGCTTATAGGGGGGGTGCCGGCCGCACGCAAGCCACCCCGATGCGTTTTTCACTCATTATGTTATAGTCCCCGCCACACGCCTCACGCCCTGTCCCGCGCATTGCCTGTTGACGTCCCGCGCGCTCCACCTGTAGAAGCCCCACTTCCCCCCCGCTCGCACGGGGGTTCAGCCATGCCCGCATGGCCAACAACAAAAAGCGACTGGGCCGCGTCGCCTGTCCCGCCAGGGGCCGCACGCGCCAAGAGATCGGAAAGAGTTAGGACAAACCATGTTCGCAGTCATCCGCACCGGCGGAAAGCAGTATCGCGTCACCCCGGACACCGTGCTGAAGGTCGAGAAGCTCGACGCCGAGGCCGGCGCCACCGTGACCTTCAATGACGTCCTCGCCGTCGGCGGCGAAGCCGGCACGACGATCGGTGCCCCGACCGTCCCCGGCGCCAGCGTGACCGCCACGGTCATCGCTCAGGACCGTCTGGACACGGTCATCATCTTCAAGAAGCGCCGCCGGCAGAACAGCCGCCGCAAGAACGGCCACCGCCAGCCCGTCACCGTGCTGCGCATCGCCGCGATCAACGCCGCCTGAACCCCGCGCGGGGCGCATCGGCACCCCGGGGCATCTCAGGTCAGATCAGATTCAGGAGTTCAGGCAATGGCACAAAAAAAGGCAGGCGGTTCATCCCGCAACGGACGCGATAGCGCGGGCCGACGCCTCGGCGTCAAGAAGTTCGGCGGCGAAAGCGTTGTCGCCGGCAACATCATCGTCCGTCAGCGCGGCACCAAGATGAAGCCGGGCAGCAATGTCGGCCTCGGCCGCGACCACACGATCTTCGCCCTGGTCGACGGCCATGTGCGCTTCGAGCGCCGCGCCGAAGGCCGCGTCCACGTGTCGGTCGAGGCCCTGGCGATCGCCGCCGAGTAAGCACGCCCGCGTCTCGGGGCCGCAGACGACCCGCAAAGGGCCGGTCCTCGGGACCGGCCCTTTTTGCGTTGCGCCCCCCTCGCCCCATATGCACGCTGTCACGGACATGCCGTCTCGGGCGGCCCCTTCGTTCCGACCGGACCAACGACGATGAAATTCCTCGACCAGGCCAAGATCTACGTAAAATCCGGTGACGGCGGCGACGGCGTCGTCGCCTTCCGGCGAGAGAAATACATCGAATTCGGCGGTCCCGACGGCGGCAATGGCGGCCGCGGCGGCGATATCGTCTTCGAGGCCGCGGGCAACCTCAATACCCTGATCGATTTCCGCTACACGCAGCATTTCCGCGCCCGCAAGGGCGGCAACGGCGCGGGGTCTGACCGCACCGGCGCCGCCGCCCCGCCGGTCGTCATCCAGGTCCCCGTCGGCACCCAGATCTTCGACGAACACCGCGAAATCATGCTGGCCGACCTCGACAAGCCGGGCATGCGCGTCACGCTCTGCCGCGGCGGCGACGGCGGCCACGGCAACGCCCATTACAAGACCAGCACCAACCGCGCCCCCCGCCGCGCCGACAAGGGTTGGCCGGGCGAGGAACAGTGGGTCTGGCTGCGGCTGAAGCTGATCGCCGATGTCGGGCTGCTCGGCCTGCCCAATGCCGGCAAATCGACCTTCCTCTCGGTCGTCTCGGCCGCCCGGCCCAAGATCGCCGACTACCCCTTCACCACCCTGCACCCGCAGCTCGGCGTCGTGCGCCTCTCGGTGGCCGAGGAATTCGTCATCGCCGACATCCCCGGCCTGATCGAAGGCGCGCATGAGGGCGCGGGCCTGGGCGACCGCTTCCTCGGCCATGTCGAACGCTGCGCCGTACTGCTGCACCTGATCGACGGCGCCGCCGGCGACGTGGTCAAGGCATGGCGCACCATCCGCCACGAACTCGAAGCCTATGACGAAAACCTGGCCCGCAAGCCGGAAATCATCGCCCTGAACAAGATCGACGCGATGACCCCGCAACAGATCTCCAGCCGCCGCCGCGCGCTGGAAAAGGCCAGCGGCGCCCAGGTCGTCACGCTCTCGGGCGCCACGCGACAGAATCTCGACGCCGTGCTGCGCCTGCTCCAGGACCGCGTGACCGCCACGCGCGCGGCCGAACGCGAGGCCGCCGCCCTCGCCATCCCGCAGGACGCCGCGCGGGACACCGCGACATGACTGCGTCCCCCCCCCCCGTTCACGGCCCGCTCCCCAGCCTGGCCGACGCCCGCCGCCTGGTGGTCAAGATCGGCAGCGCCCTGGTCGTCGACCCCGAACAGGCCGCCCCCCGCGCTGCCTGGCTCGCCAGCGTGGCCCACGACATCGCGGCCCTGCGCCAGGCCGGCACCGAAATCATCGTGGTCTCCTCCGGCGCCATCGCGCTCGCCAGGCACAGCCTGGGCCTGACCCGCCGCGCCCTGCGGCTCGAGGAGAAACAGGCCGCCGCCTCGGTCGGCCAGATCCGCCTGGCCCAGGCCTGGACCAGCGCGCTGTCCGCGCACACCCTGGTCGCCGCGCAATTGCTGCTTACCCCCGGCGATACCGAGGACCGGCGCCGCTACCTCAATGCCCGCGCCACCCTCGACACGCTGCTGGGCCTGGGCTGCGTGCCGGTCATCAACGAAAACGACGCCATCGCCACCACCGAGATCCGCTACGGCGACAATGACCGCCTCGCCGCCCGCGTCGCGGAAATGACCGGCGCGGACCAACTGGTCCTGCTGTCGGACATCGACGGACTCTATACCGCCGACCCCCGCACCGACCCCACCGCCCGCCACCTGCCGGTCATCCCCGCCCTGACCCCGGAAATCGAGGCCATGGGCGGCGCCCCCCCGCCCGGCTACTCGTCGGGCGGCATGCGCACCAAGCTGATGGCCGCGCGCATCGCCACCCAGTCCGGCTGCGCCATGGCGATCACGATCGGCAAGGACCCCAATCCCCTGACCCGGCTGCGCGACGGCGCGCGCTGCTCGTGGTTCCTGCCCGCGCCCGACGGCCGCTCGGCCCGCAAACGCTGGATCGCCGGCGGCCTCGCCCCGGCCGGCCGCCTGGCCATCGACGCGGGCGCCATGCGCGCGCTGGCCGCCGGCTCCTCCCTGCTGCCCGCCGGCGTCCGCGCCGTGCACGGCGATTTCGAGCGCGGCGACCTGGTGCTGGTCACCGACCTCGACGGCAACGAAATCGCCCGCGGCCTCTCCGCCTACGCCGCCGCCGACGCCCGCCTGATCGCCGGCCACCGCTCCGACGACATCGAACCCCTGCTGGGCTGGCGCGGGCGGGACGAGATCATTCACCGCGACGACCTCGTCGTCCACCCGTAAACCCGGACCGGCGGCGATCCGACGCGCGCGCCGCTCCCGCTCACCGGGCCACGTTTTCGGGCAGACGACCCGCCCTCGCCAACGAGATTTTCAGGTGCGCGGGGGCCAGCGCAGGGTGGGCTCGGAACGCGGCGGAGGCTCGTCCCATTCGTCATTGCCGCGCGCCCGGTACCCATGCCGGCGCCCCGGATCGCGGGGTTCCGCCAATGGCCGCGCCGGCCCGACCGGCGGCGGAGCATAAGGCGGATAGGGCGATTCCGGCGCGGCCGGCCGCTCATGCCAAGGCATCGACTGCGGCGCCGCCGGCTGCGGAGGTATCGACTGCGGGGGTATCGACTGCGGAGGCGTCGGTTGCGGCGGCATCGGCCGCCCGTCCTCCGGAGGCACCCGCACGCTCGGCCGCGGCGCAGCGACCGGCGGCGGCTCGACCGGCGGGGGCGGAGGCGGCCGCATTGGTCCCACCGCATCGGGCGGCGGCGCGAAACGCGTGGGGCGCGGCGCGGGCTGATAGGCCGGCTGACCGCCAGGCGGCACGGAATGCGGCGGGAACGTCGATGGCTGGGTCGTCGATGGCTGGACGGGCGGCGGCTGGACGGGCGGCGGACTCACCGGCCGCTCCGGACGGGGCACATAGGCATCGCTGGCCGTGACCGGGTCGCCGACGCGCGGCGGCGCCACTCCGGCTCCCCCCGGGGCCGCCCCGTTCGCCATCTCCGAGACCGGACCGACCACCGGCGAGACCATCGGCGCGACCGCCGCCGCCGCCCGCGCGGCGGCCAGCGGGCGCCGCTCCTCGGGCGGCACCGCCAGCACCCGCAATTCCGCCTGCAGATCCTCGATCTGCAGCGCCAGCGCGTCCAGCCGCCCCTTCACCCCGAACACGGCAAAGGGCATCAGCAGCCAGACAAAGGCAAACAACGTCCCCAGGATCAGCAGCACCAGCTGCAACCACCAGGGCATCCAGTCGAGGAACGGCAACGGCATCGCGATACGACCAGAAAAGAACGGACCTCCGCCCATGTGACCAGATCAGGCCACGCCGGCGCAAGGATCCCGTAAGAAGGTCACATTCCCAGGGCGCGGCGGTAGATATCCAGCAGCGTCTCCTGCTCCTCCACCTCGGCCGGCTCCTGCTTGCGCAGGCGGATGATCTGCCGGATCACCTTCACGTCGAACCCGGCCGACTTCGCCTCGGTGAAGATATCCTTAATATCGCCGGCCAGGGCCTTGCGTTCCTCTTCCAGCCGCTCGATCCGCTCGATGATGCTGCGCAGCCGGTCCGCCGCAATGCCGCCTACCGCCGCCGCGTTGTCGTCAGCCGCAAAATTCTCCGCATCCATGGAACCGCATGCCTCCAGCATCGTGGGTGGAACGTCGCTCGTCCGACCGGGCCAGGGGCCGAAACCACCCGATCCGAAAGGGAACGGCGGGCTTATCGTGACGATGCCGGCCGGTCAATGGCAACTTGACAGCCCCCCTTCGCCCGGCCCAAACCGATGCACGGCAGGTCGTCTCCCCCACGGGTCCCCCGGCACATGGAGGCAGGCCCGCGCATGTCCGCGAAACGTCCAACGCAACAATCAGAACCGCGCAGGAGGCCGCATCCGATGGCTCAACTCCCACCCGTCGATATTTTCGACTACATCGTCTTCGGGGCCACCGGCGACCTGACGATGCGCAAGCTGCTGCCGGCGCTCTATTACCGCTATCGCGACGGGCAGATCCCCGATCAGGCCCGCATCATCGGCACCGCCCGCTCGCCCCTCTCCCGCGCCGATTTCCAGGCCCGGGCCGAGAAGGCGCTGCAGAATTTCGTCAAGCCCGCCGATCTCGACCCCGACCTCGCGCGCCGCTTCCTCGCCCTCGTGCATTATGTCAGCCTGAACGGCGCCGAGGCCGGCAGCAACTGGCCCGGGCTGAAGGACCTGCTGGCCGAAGCCCCCGCCGACCGGATCCGCGTCTATTACCTGGCCACCGCGCCCGACCTGTACGGCCGGATCTGCGAAAATCTCAGCACCCAGGGCCTGGTCACCGACCAGTCGCGCGTGGTGCTGGAAAAGCCGATCGGCACCGACCTGGCCTCGGCGGACGAAATCAATGACGGCGTCGGCCGGTTCTTCCCGGAAAACCACATTTTCCGCATCGACCACTATCTGGGCAAGGAAACCGTCCAGGCCGTGATCGCGCTGCGCTTCGCCAACCCGGTCTTCGAACGGCTCTGGTCGTCCGACGCCATCGACTATATCCAGATCACCGCGGCCGAAACCGTGGGCGTCGAGGGCCGCGGCCCGTATTACGACAAGTCCGGCGCCATGCGCGACATGATCCAGAACCACCTGCTGCAGGTGCTGTGCCTGGTCGCGATGGACCCGCCCGGCTCGCTCGAGGCCGACAGCCTGCGCAACGAGAAGCTCAAGGTCCTGCGCGCGCTGCGCCCGATCACGCCCGAGGACGTCGCCGTCAGCACGGTACGCGCCCGGTACGGCGCCGGCGAAATGGGCGGCAAGCCCGTCCCCGGCTATCTCGATGATCTCGGCGAGAACGCGGTCAGCAACACCGAGACCTTCGTCGCCATCCGCGCCCAGGTCGATACCTGGCGCTGGGGCAACGTGCCGTTCTACCTGCGCTCGGGCAAGCGCATGGCCCAGAAAAGCAGCGAGATCGTCATCCAGTTCAAGACCACCCCCTGGTCGATCTTCCCCGAGAAGCCGGCGGCCAACCGCCTGGTCATCCGCATCCAGCCCGATGAGGGCGTGATGCTGACCGTCTCGACCAAGGACCCGACCCCGACCGATTCGGTGGCGCTGCGCCAGGCCGACATCAACATCGCGTTCGAAAAGGCGTTCGCCACCCGCTACCCCGACGCGTACGAACGCCTGCTGCTCGACGTCGTGCGCGGCGATCCGGTCCTGTTCATCCGCCGGGATGAGGTCGAGGCCGCATGGCGCTGGGCCGACCCGATCCTCCAGGGCTGGGCCGAGAACAAGTCGCCGCTCGAAACCTACCCGGCCGGAAGCTGGGGCCCCGACGCCGCCCGCGCCCTGCTGGCCGAGCGCGGCCACCGGTGGCACGAGGACATGGTCTGACCGTCCGCATGGCCTCCCCTTCCGATACCACGAACAACACCACGAACAAATTGGGCGGCCGCCGCGGCCGCCTGACGATGCGCCAGCGTATCGTCAGGCGGCTGGTCATGGTCGTGCCGATGGCCCTGCTCGCGGTCGTCGCCGCGCGCATGGGCTGGCTGGACCAGGCGGCGGACCAGATCACCTTCCGCCACGCCAACTGGTTCGACGACACCGCCCTGGTGGAACATTTCCGCACGGTCGTGACCCATAACGGCATGACCGACCTGCCCGGGCGTTGCGTGCTGTTCATCGTCAACGGCAACGACCCGCCGGACGCCACGCGCTTCGACGTCATGGCCAAGCATTCCGGCTCCTGCCCGGGGGCGAAGGACCCTGCCCTCAAGAACACGCTGCCCAGACTGTTCACGCTGCGGGTCGACCGGGTCGACCAGACGGTGCAGACCGACTGGGGCTCGCCCGGCACCTTCCACCCCCTGCCGCGTTAAGGGCGCCATGACGACCCGGGGCGATCCTCCTCCCATGCACGCCGCCACCCCCACGGACGGCAAACGGCGCGACTTCCTCACCCTGGTCACGCTGGCCGCCGGCGGGGCGGGGGCGGCCGCCTTCGCCTGGCCGTTCCTCGACTCCCTGCGCCCGGCCGATTCCGGCGCCGCCCGCGCCCCGGTCGATGTCGACGTCTCCAAGCTCCCTCCGGGGCAGCAGATCACCGTCGTCTGGCACGGCAGTCCGGTCTTCATCACCCACCGCACGCCCCAGGCCCTGGCCCGGCTGCGGGATCCTGCCCTGGCCGCCCGCCTGCGCGACCCCACGTCGCGCGCGCTGCAACAGCCGCCCTACGCCGACAACTGGCACCGCTCCATCGTCCCGGACTATGGCGTGGTGGTCGGCATCTGCACCCATCTGGGCTGCGTGCCGGCCTATGCCCCGGCGCCGGACCCCGCCACCCCGGTCGCCAACTGGCCGGGCGGCTATGCCTGCCCTTGCCACGGCTCGAAATTCGACCTGGCCGGCCGCGTCTTCATCGGCGCGCCCGCCCCCTACAACCTGCCGGTGCCGCCTTATTCCATGGCCGGCCCGACCACCATCCGCCTCGGCCAGAACCCGCCCGGGACCAGTTTCGACTTCGCCTCCATCCAGCAGATCTGACCGCCGGCCGATCAGGCCGCCCCCCGTGTCATCAGGTCCCGCGGGCCTACCCCGCCAGGGCCGAGCGCAGCCTCCGCCCGCCGAAGCGGATCGCCGCCCTGCCCGCCGGCATGACGGAATACATGTTCAGATAGCCGTGGATCGTGCCCGGATAGCAGCGCAGCTCGGCCTGCCCGCCCGCCGCACGCATCGCCTGGGCGTATCCCGTGGCCTCGTCATGCAGCGGATCGAATTCCGCCGGCACGATCACCGCCGGCGCCAGCCCGGCCAGCGATTCGGCAAAGACCGGCGCCATCAGCGGATGGTACAGGTCCTCCGGCGTGCGGACATATTGCTCGGCGTACCATTCCATCAGCCGGGCCGTCAGCATGTATCCCTCCGCGTGGATCCGCCGCGACGGCACCTCCCGCGCCCCGTAGAGCGACGGATAATACAGCAACTGCAGCGCCAGTTCGGGCCCGCCCCGATCCCGAGCCAGGTGCGCCAGCACCGCCGCCAGGTTCCCCCCGGCGCTGTCCCCGGCCACCGCCAGCCCGCCGCCCCACCGCCAGGACTCGCCCGCCAGCCAGCGCAGCGCCGCCCAGCTATCCTCGACCGCCGCCGGAAAGCGATGCTCCGGCGCCAGACGGTAATCGAAGGACAGCACCGCCGCCCCCGATGCCCGCGCCAGCCGGCAGCAGATCCCGTGATGCGAATTCAACCCGCAATGCACGAATCCGCCGCCATGTAGAAACAGCACCGCCCCGCGCACCTTCCCATGGGGCAGGTACAGCCGCGCGGGCCGCAGCTCGGTCGCCCCCGGCACCCGCAGCGCCATCACCCGGCGCAGCGGCAGGCTGGACAGGGCCTGCGGAAAACAGGGCCGGTCCAGCGCCCGCCGCAATTCCGCCAGCGTGCGCGGCCGGCGCGCGCGCAGCGACGCCCGGCCGGACAGATGCCCCAGCACCAGCCGCGACGCCAGCCCCAATCGCCCGGCTTCCAATCGCGCCGCTCCCGGCCGCGCCGCGCCCGCGCCCGAGCCCGATTGCGCCATTCCCGATTCCACCGCCGGCCCGCCCGCCATGCCCGCGCTCCCGCCCTCGCCTCATCATGTCGTCCGCCTCTTGATGCGGCGCATTCCCCCTTGACGCAAGCCGCCCGGACCGCCAGTTTCCGCATGCCAGACGGTCGGGCGACCGCTGTCGCTCACGCGATGGAGGAAAGTCCGGGCTCCACGGAGGAACGGTGCCGGCTAACGGCCGGCGGGGGCGACCCCAGGGAAAGTGCCACAGAAAACAAACCGCCCCCACGGCATTCCGGTACGCCGGAGATGGTGCGGGCAAGGGTGAAACGGTGCGGTAAGAGCGCACCGCGCGTGCGGCAACGCAGGCGGCAGGGCAAACCCCACCGGGAGCAAGACCGAATAGGAACGGCAGGCGACGCCCCCAAAGGCGCCGCCGGGGGTCCCTCCGCCCCGTCGTTCGGGTTGGTCGCGTGAGGCGCGCCGCAAGGCGCGTCCCAGAGGAATGGTCGCCCCATCTTCATCGAGGATGGACAGAACCCGGCTTACAGACCGTCTGGCCTCGTCGTCCCCTGCGGAACATACCCCCAACAAAATGCCCCCAGCAAAATGTTCTCGTTTTGATCACATCCAAACTAGAACATAACGTAAACATTCATATTCATGCCGCATTTCAAAGTCCGTCCCCTGCGACAATTGGGACCAAGTCCTGTCACGACTTGTCCAACCCACGAAAAACTGCGGTTTTCTGCCAGAATTTCGGCGCGTTTTGTTTGACGTCCCATAAAATCCCATGATATCCCATGAAAACCCGGCGCGCAGGGGGCGCCGGCCCATGCGCAATCGCATCCGCAACCATCCAGCCGAGGGAGCATCGCAAAAGCGTGAGTGTGTTCCTCGGCACCCATCAGAACCGCCTCGACGCCAAGGGCCGCGTGTCGATCCCGGCTCCCTTCCGCACGGCCCTGCGCGCCCAGGCCCAGGCCGGCGACGCCCTGGTCGTCCTGCGCCCCTCGCACCAGCATCCCTGCATCGAGGCCTGGCCCACCGCCGCCTTCGCGGCCCTCAGCCAGCCGCTCGACCGGCTGGACATGTTCTCCGACGAACATGACGACATGGCCGCCGCCCTCTATGCCGACGCCTTCCCCGTCGACGCCGACCGCGAGGGACGGATCATCCTGCCCGACGCGCTGAAGGAACACGCCACCCTGACCGACAGCGTCGCCTTCATGGGGCTGGGCCGCATCTTCCAGATCTGGGAACCCGCCGCCGCCGAACGCCGCCGCGCCGAGGCCCGCACCCGCTCGCGCAATCTCGCCCTGCCGGCCCAGAACCGCGCCCATAGTCACGTTCAGAATCACGCTCAGCAAGGCGGCAGCACCCACGGCGGGACCAACGGCGGAGGCGCCGCATGAACGCCATGACCACGCCCCCCGCCGGCCACCGTCCCGGCCATGTCCCCGTCATGCTGGCCGAGGTGCTGGCGATGCTGCAGCCGCGCGACGGCGCCGCCTATCTCGACGGCACGTTCGGCGGTGGCGGCTATGCCCGCGCCATCCTGTCGGCGGCCCGCTGCACCCTCTGGGCCATCGACCGCGATCCCGCCGCCATCCGTCGCGGCCACGCGCTGCAATCCGAACTGCGCGCGCAAGAGGGCGAAACCCGCCTGCACATGATCCATGGCGGCTTCGGCGACATGCAGGCCCTGCTGCAGGCGCGCCACGTCCCGGCCCTCGACGGGGTGGTGCTCGATCTCGGCGTGTCCTCCTTCCAACTGGACGAGGTCGAGCGCGGCTTCTCCTTCCGCACCGACGGCCCGCTGGACATGCGCATGGACGACACCGGCCCGACCGCCGCCGACATCGTCAATACGATGGCCGAATCGGACCTCGCCGACGTCATCTATGAATATGGCGAGGAACGGCTGTCCCGCCGCGTCGCCCGCGCCATCGTCGCGGCCCGCGCCCAGGCGCCGATCCTGACCACGTTCCAGCTCGCCGACATCATCCGTTCGGTCGTGCCCGCCGACCGCTCGGGCATCGACCCGGCCACCCGGTCGTTCCAGGGCATCCGCATCCATGTGAACGACGAACTCGGGCAGATCGCCGCGGGCCTCGACCAGGCGCTGGGCCTGCTCGCCCCCGGCGGCCGGCTGGTCGTCGTCTCCTTCCATTCGCTCGAGGACCGGCTGGTCAAGCAGGCGCTGAACCGCGCCGCCGGGCGCCTGCCCGCCCCCTCGCGCCACGACCCCAGGGCGATGCAGGCCCGCGCGGCCGCACCGTCCTACCGCCTGCTCACCACCCGCGCCCTGCGCCCCGGCGCGGCCGAATGCCACGCCAACCCCCGCGCCCGCAGCGCCCGCCTGCGCGCGGCCGAACGCCTTCCCCTCCCGGACATAACCGACAACCAGCCGGAACGCCGCCCATGATGCGATCCTTCACCCTCCTCTGCGCCGTCATGGCCGGCCTGTCCGGGCTGTTCCTCTATTCCAAGAAGCACCAGACCACGCTTCTGGACCAGCGGATCTCGGAAATCGTCGCCGACACGCAGCATGTCCGCGAACAGACGGCCATGCTGCGCGCCGAATGGGCGCTGCTGAACCAGCCGGACCGCCTGGCCGCCCTGTCGGCACGCTTCCTGCCCGACATCCACCCGATGGCGCCCACCCAGTTCATCCAGATGGCGTCGCTGGCCGACCGCCTGCCCGCCCCCGGCGCCCGGCCGCTGCCCCTGGTCAACCCGCGTGACGCGATCGGCGCCACGCTGACCCCGCCCCCGGCCCATGCCCCGGCCGAACCGACGCCCGCCGCCCCGCAGCACGAAACCCCGGCCCCCGCCATCCTGGCGGCGGCGACGCATCGCCAGCCGCCCGAATCGGCCCAGCCGGCCCAGCCCCCGGCCCGCCCGGTATTACTGGCCTCAGCCACGATTCCCGTCGCCCCGACGGCGCCAATCCGCCCGGCGACTCCACGTTTTGTCCACCCTGCCGCGCTTTCGCCCGAATTGCCGCCTAACGTCGGGCGCCGTGCCGTACAATCCGTTGCCCACGCCGCGCGCGCCGTGCTACCGCCTGCCGCCAACCCGGCCACCAGGATCGCCGCCTACCATCCGCCCCGCCCGGCGCCGATGGCCGTCGCGGCCTGGCGCCCGGCCGCGCCGGTCCCGTACCAGGAGGCACGGGGATACGGCAGGGGGTCGTCCCTGGGCTTTTCACATTCCGGAACGCTGCCGCCGCCCGTTCCCCTCAGCAACTGATGCCCTCGCGCAGGTAACATGACCAACGGCCCGACCGACACACCAGACAGTATGCGGAGCGGGCCCTCCCGCCCCCCGCGGATGGACGTGCGGGTCACCGGCGACGACCTGCGCACCCGCACGGCGCGCGAGCGCACGCAGTCGCGGCTGCTGGGCGTCTCCGCCCTATTCTGCGGCCTGTTCGGCGCGGTCGCGCTCAAGCTCGCCTTCGCCACCGTCATCATGCCGATGGCGCCCGAACGGCGGCAGATCGCGCCGCAGGTCCCCGACATCCCCAAAAGCGACCCCAAGGGCATGGAGGCCGATTTCGCCCTGCCGCAGGTCCACCGCGCCTCGATCACCGACCGCAACGGCCAGGTACTGGCGATCTCCCTGCCGGTCGCGCAGGTCTATGCCAACCCGCAGGAAATGATCGACCCGCAGGACGCGGCGCAGAAGCTCAAGTCGGTGCTGCCCACCCTGGACGTCGCCGAGGCGGTCCGCCGCCTCTCGACGAAGAAACAGTTCGTCTACCTGGCCCGCGACATCTCCCCGATGCAGGAAGTCGCGATCAACAATCTCGGCATTCCCGGCGTCTATTTCGAACCGGGCGAGCGCCGCCACTACCCGCTGGGCCGCGTCGCCGCCCACATCATGGGCGCGGTCGATATCGACGATCACGGCGTGGCCGGCATCGAACGTTCCATGGACAAGCGCCTGAACGCCGACCGCACCCCGCTGCGCCTGTCGCTGGACGTGCGCATCCAGGCCGTGGTCCGCGACGAACTCGCCGCGGCCAAGGACATGTTCCAGGCCATCGGCGCCTGCGCCATCGTGATGGACGTCAATACCGGCGAGATCATCGCCATGGTCAGCCTGCCGGACTACGACGCCAACGATTTCGGCCATGCCGACCCCGATGCCCGCTTCAACCGCGCCGTCACCGGCATGTATGAACCCGGCTCGACCTTCAAGCTGCAGACCGCCGCCATGGCGCTGCAACTCGGCGTCGCCCATGTCTGGGACCGGTTCTCGACCATCCCCATCCATGTCGGCCGCTTCACCATCTCGGACATGAAGACCGACCATTTCGCGCCCTGGCTCTCCCTGCCGGCGGTCATGGCCTACTCCTCCAACCCGGCCGCCGCCCATATCGCGCTCGATGTCGGCGCTCAGCGCCAGCAGGACTGGCTGCGCGCCATGGGCTTCTTCGCGCCCGTGCCGATCGAATTGCCCGAGGCCGCGCGCCCCCTCATTCCCTCGCCCCGCAACTGGGGCATCTCGACGGTCATGACCGTCGGCTTCGGCCACGGCGTCGCCGAACCGCCGCTTGCCATCGTGCGCGGCACCGCCGCCACCGTGAATGGCGGCATCCTGGTCCGCCCGACCCTGCTGGCGCACGACGACCTGATCGCCGACGCCGGCAGCCAGGGCGCGGGCGTCCAGATCACAGGCGCTCAGGACACAAGCACTCAGGACGGGCCAAACGCTCCGGTCGCCAGCATCACCCCAGCCGTCCTGACCACGCCCCCCCCCGCCGCCGCGCCGGCTGCGGTGCCAGTCGGCACGCGCCTGATCTCGCCTGAAATCTCGAACGTCCTCCGCCGCATCCTGCGCCTGGTGGTGACCGAGGGCATCGGCAAATCGGCCGAATCCCCAGGCTATTTCGTCGGCGGCAAGACCGGCACAGCAGAAAAGATCGGCCCGCACGGCGGCTACCTGAAACATGTCAACGTCTCGGCCTTTACCGGCATCTTCCCGATGAACGCGCCGCGCTACGCGGTCTATGTCATGCTCGACAGTCCCAAGCCGACCGCCCAGACCCATGGCTGGACCACCGCCGGATGGACCGCCGCCCCCACCGTGTCCAAGATCGTGACCCGCATCGGCCCGATGCTCGGCCTGTTCCCCGACACGGCCGACGCCCAGGCCATCGACGCCGCCCTCGCCATCCCGATGGAACCCGCCGTTCCGCGCGGCTATCGCGCGCTGGGCCCGGGCAACGATCCCGGCGATCCGCGCAACCAGCCCAAGCCCGCGCGCAAGGGCGACCGTCACGGCATCCCGCTCGCCGAACAATCGCCCCGCGTCCGCCTGCGCGCCGCCCGCGCCGAACAGGCCGCCCATCCGGCAGCCGCGGAGTCCCGGGGATGAACCGCCCGCTGTCCCAGCTCCTGGCCGTATCGGGCCTGTCCGCCCCGCCGGCACCGGGCTTTGCGATCGATCCCGCGATCTCCGGCGTCACCGCCGACAGCCGCCAGGTCCGACCCGGCATGCTGTTCGTCGCCATCCCCGGCACGCGCGCCGACGGCCGCGCCTTCGTGCCGGCCGCCATCGCCGCCGGCGCCGCCGCCCTGGTCGTGCCCGCCGGCACCCCGGCCGACGGCATCGACCTGCCGGTCATCACCGCCCCCGAGCCGCGCCGCGCCCTGGCGCTGCTGGCCGCCGCCTTCGCCGGGGCGCAGCCCGATCACGTCGTCGCCGTCACCGGCACCAACGGCAAGACCAGCACCGTCGATTTCTTGCGGCAGATCTGGCGGCTCCAGGGCCGCCAGGCCGCCAGCATCGGCACGCTGGGCCTCATCGCCGACGTCCCCCTCCCCGATTGCGGTCCGGTCCTGACCACGCCCGACAGCGTCGGGCTGGCAAGGGCGCTCGCCGCCATGGCCCGCGGCGGCATCAGCGACGTGGCGCTCGAAGCCTCATCCCACGGGCTGGAACAGCACCGGCTCGACGGGCTGCGCCTCTCCGCCGCCGGCTTCACTAACCTCACCCGCGACCATCTCGATTATCACGGCACGCTCGACGCCTATCGCGCGGCCAAGCTGCGCCTGTTCGCCGACATCCTGCCCCCCGGCGCCCTGGCGGCGGCCAATGCCGACATGGACTCCGCGACCCTGGACGCCCTGCGCGCCATCGCCGCGCGCAAACAGATGGAACTGCGCCTGGTCGGCACGGCGGGCGATGCGATCCGCCTGCTGGACAGCACCCCCCTGCCCGAGGGCCAGCGCCTGCGCATCGCCGGCGCCGGCGTCACGCGCGACCTCGACCTGGCCCTGCCCGGCCGGTTCCAGGCGGATAACGCGCTGCTGGCCGCCGCCCTGGCCGCACCCGGCACCCAGGGGCTCGCGGCCGCCATCGACCTGCTGCCGTCGCTGACGGGCGTGCGCGGCCGGATGGAACGCGCCGCCCTGCTCGCCAACGGGGCGGCGGCCTATGTCGACTACGCCCACACGCCCGACGCCCTGGCGCGCCTGCTCGACGCGCTGCGTCCGCACGCGACGGGCCGGCTGATCGCCGTCTTCGGCGCCGGCGGCGACCGCGATCGCGGCAAGCGCCCCCTGATGGGGCACGAGGCCGCGCGCCGCGCCGACATCGCCATCGTCACCGACGACAATCCCCGCACAGAAGACCCGGCCTTCATCCGCGGCGAGGTCCTGTCCGGCGCCCCCGGCGCGATCGAAATCCCTGACCGCGCCCGTGCGATCGCCGAGGGCCTGTCCATGCTCCGCCCCGGCGACGTGCTGGTCGTCGCCGGCAAGGGCCACGAACAGGGCCAGACCATCGGCACCACCACCCACCCGTTCGACGACGCGTCGGTCATCCGCACCCTGGCCGGGGTCGCGGCATGACCGCGCTCTGGACCCGCGCCGAACTCGAAGCGGCAACCGGCGGCACCTTCGCCGGCGACGCCCCGATCGCCGCGACCGGGGTATCGATCGACACCCGCACCCTCGTCCCCGGCGACCTGTTCATCGCCCTGGCGGGCGAAAACAGCGACGGCCACGCCCATGTCCGCGCGGCCTTGGCAAGCGGCGCGGCCGCCGCCCTGGTCCATCGGACGATCCCCGGCTTCGACGATCCACGCCTGCTGCGCGTCGCGGACACGATGGAGGCGCTGGGCGCCCTGGGCCGCCGGGCCCGCGCCCGCTTCACCGGCCGCGTGGTCGCCGTCACCGGCAGCGTGGGCAAGACCACGACCAAGGACATGCTGCGCGTGGCGCTGGGCGCGCTGGGCCCCACCCATTGCGCGGTCGCCTCCTACAAC
This sequence comes from Nguyenibacter vanlangensis, assembly GCF_038719015.1. NCBI lineage: Bacteria > Pseudomonadati > Pseudomonadota > Alphaproteobacteria > Acetobacterales > Acetobacteraceae > Nguyenibacter > Nguyenibacter vanlangensis. The sequence goes on along the minus strand of NZ_CP152276.1, from coordinate 4,641,812 downwards.
AACCATTGGGGCGTGCCGCTCACCCTGGCGCGCCTGCCAGGGAACGCGACCTGGTGCGTGGCCGAGATCGGCATGAACCATCCCGGCGAAATCGCCCCCCTGGCCGCCATGGTCCGCCCCGATGTCGCGATCATCACCACCATCGCCGGCGCCCATCTCGGCCATATGGGCAGCCTGGAGGCCATCGCGCGGGAAAAATCCGACCTGATCGCGGCCCTCCCGCCCGGCGGCACCGCCATCGTCCCCGACGACGCGGTGGGCCAGGCCCTGTTCGCCGAGCGTGCCGAACGCGCCCGCGCCATCCTGTGGCGCAGCGGCAGCCGGCCCGACAGCGCGATCCGCCTGTCCGACCTCGCGCTCGGTCCGGACGGCAGCGATTTCTCGGTACGAATCGGCGCACAGCACGTCGCGGTCACGCTGCACGCCCCCGGCGCCCACCTCGCCCGCAATGCCGCGACGGCGCTGGGCGCGGTCGCGGCCCTGAATCCTCATACCCCGAATCCTCATGCCCCGGACGGCGTCCTCGCGGCTGCCGCCACTGCCCTCTCCGCCTTCCGTCCCGGCACGGGGCGCGGCGCGTACCAGCCGATCCTCGACGGCCGCGCCATGCTGCTCGACGAAAGCTACAACGCATCCACGCTCTCCATCCGCGCCTCCCTCTCCGTGCTCGGCCTGCGCCCGGCGACGCGGCGCATGGCCGTGCTGGGCGATATCCGCGAACTCGGCGCCTTCGCACGCGCCGAACATGAATCCCTCCTGTCCGCGGTCCTCGCGCATGCGGACATCGTCTATTGCTGCGGCCCCAACATGAAATATCTCTTCGACCTGCTTCCTCCCTCCAGACGCGGCGCCTGGGCGCCCGACGCGGCCGGCCTGGCGCCGCAGGTCCGCGCCGCCGTGGCGCCGGGCGACGTGATCCTGGTCAAGGGCAGCCTCGGCAGCCGCATGCGCGACGTCATCGCCGTCCTCACCACCCCGGCCGGGGCGGACGTGGCCTGATGCTCTACGATCTCGTCCAGCACCACGCCGCGGCACACATCACCATCCTCAACCTGTTCCGCTACATCACCTTCCGCGCGGGCGCCGCCTGCCTGACGGCGCTGGCGATCGCGCTGGTGCTGGGCAACCCGCTGATCGCGCAGCTCCGCCGCATCCAGCGCGAGGGCCAGCCGATCCGCGCCCTCGGCCCCGAACGCCATATCCTGGAAAAGGCCGGCACCCCCACCATGGGCGGGGTGCTGATCCTCGCCGCCCTGTTCGGCGCGACCCTGCTCTGGGCAGACCTCACCAACGGCTTCGTCTGGGCGGTGCTGCTGACCACGCTGGCCTTCGGCGCGGTCGGCTTCGCCGACGACTATCTCAAGCTGTCCCGGCGCAACACGGCGGGCGTGTCCAAGCGCACGCGGCTGGGCTGCGAATTCGCGGCCTCGCTGATCGGCGGCTACTGGCTGCAAAGCCTGATGCCCGCCGACCTCGCCAACCATCTGGCCTTCCCCTTCCTGAAGGAATGGCTGCTGCCGCTGGGCCTCGCCTTTCCGCTCTTCGCCATGATCACCATCTCCGGCTTCGGCAACGCGGTGAACTTCACCGACGGGCTGGACGGGCTGGCGATCGTGCCGGTCATCATCGCCGCCCTGGTCTTCGCGCTGATCGCCTACCTGGTCGGCAACCATGTCTTCGCCGACTACCTGCAACTGCACGCGGTGCCCGGCACCGGCGAACTCTGCGTGTTCTGCTCGGCGCTGGTCGGGGCGGGCCTGGGCTTTCTCTGGTTCAACGCCCCGCCGGCGGCCGTCTTCATGGGCGATACCGGCTCGCTGGCCCTGGGCGGCGCGCTGGGCGCGGTCGCGGTCGCGGTCAAGCACGAACTGGTGCTGTGCATCGTCGGCGGCCTGTTCGTGGCCGAAACCCTGTCGGTGATCATCCAGGTCTTCTGGTACCGCCGCACCGGCCGCCGCGTGTTCCTGATGGCGCCGCTCCACCACCATTTCGAAAAGAAAGGCTGGCAGGAACCCAAGATCGTGATCCGCTTCTGGATCGTCTCGATCGTTCTCGGCCTGTGCGGCCTGGCAACGCTGAAACTGCGATGACGACCCGTCCCGCCGATCCCGATATCCCGGGGCCCTTCCCCCCCGGCCTCTTCGCCGGCCACCGCTACGCGGTGCTGGGGCTGGGCCGCAACGGCGCGCCCGTCGTCCGCGCGCTCGCCGCCATGGGCGCGCGGATCCAGGCCTGGGACGACGGCCAGGCCGCCCGCGCCGCGCTGAACGCCGGTCCGGGCGACGCGCCCGGCATCACCATCGCCCCCTTTTCGACCCTGGACGGGTTCGACGCCCTGGTGCTGTCCCCGGGCATCCCGCATCTGCTGCCCGCCCCCCACCCGGTCGCCCTGCTGGCCCGCGCGGCCGGCATCCCCATCCTGTCCGACGCCGACCTGCTGTTCCGCGCGGTACGCCGCGCGGGCTCGCGCGCCCGCTTCGCCGGCATCACCGGCACCAACGGCAAATCCACCACGACCGCCCTGCTGGCCCACATGCTCCAGGCGGCCGGCATCCCGGCAGCGGCGGGCGGCAATCTCGGCCCGGCCTCGCTCGCCCTGCCCCTGCTGCCCGACGACGGCGTCTATGTGCTGGAAATGTCGTCCTACATGCTGGAACGGCTGCACGATCTGCGCTTCGATGCGGCCTGCCTGCTCAACCTCACCCCGGACCATCTCGACCGCCACGGCGACATGGCCGGCTACCGCCAGGCGAAGCTGCATATCTTCGACCGCCAGGGCCCCGGCGACCTCGCCGTGCTGGGCGACAACGCCGCCACCGACGCGCTCTGCCAGGATTTGCGCGCGCGCGGCATAAGCGTCATGACGATCTCGGGCAGCGCCCCCGCCGACCTGACGGGCGCGGACGGCACGCTGCGCGACACCACCGGCCCGATCGCCCCGCTCGCCGCCTCTCCCGCCCTGCCCGGCGCCCACAACGCGGAAAACGCCGCCGCTGCGACCGCCATGGCGCTGGCCCTCGGCGTGCCCCGCGCACACATCCCCCAGGCGCTGCGCGACTTCCCCGGCTTGCCCCACCGCCAGAAACCGGTGGGCGCGATCGACGGCATCCGCTTCATCGACGACAGCAAGGCCACCAATGCCGACGCCGCCGCGCGGGCGCTGGGCTGCTACGACCGCCTGGTCTGGATCGCGGGCGGCCTGGCCAAGGCCGGCGGCATCGCCGACCTCGCCCCCTATTTCCCACGGATCGCCCACGCCCTCCTGATCGGACGCGACGGCCCGGCGCTCGCCGAAACGCTGGCGGCGCACGGCGTGCCCCACACCCTGTCCGGCACGCTGGACCAGGCGGTCCCCGCCGCCCTGGACGCGGCCCGCCGGACAGGCGCGCCCGTCGTGCTGCTCTCGCCCGCCTGCGCCAGCTTCGACCAGTTCAGCAGCTTCGAACAGCGCGGCCGGCATTTCGCCGCGCTGGTCGAGGGCATCGCCAATACCCAGGACGGGAATCACGCATACGGGGATCACGGATAATGGCCGCCATTTCGCGCGTCGATGCATCCTATCTCGCCCGCTGGTGGCGCCATGTCGACCGGGTGACGCTCTCCTGCATCGGCATCCTGATCGGCTTCGGCTACGTGCTGATGCTGGCGGCCAGCCCGGCGGTGGCCACCCGCATCGGCGCCTCGCGCGACATGTTCATCCTCAAGCAGGTCATCTTCCTGCTGCTGGCCGGGGCGATCGTCACCGCCACCTCGCTGCTCTCGCCGCGCGGCGTCAGGCGCCTGGCGGCGGTGGGCTTCGTGGTCGCCATCGGCGCCACCGCCCTCACGCTGGTCCACGGGGTCGAAATCAAGGGCGCGCGGCGCTGGATCGCGCTGCCGCTGATGTCGGTCCAGCCCTCCGAATTCCTCAAGCCCTGTTTCGCGGTCGTCACCGCCTGGCTGCTGACCGAACGGCGCCTGCGCCGCTTCTTCCCGGGCATGCCCATCGCGCTCGGCCTGTTCGCGGTCATCCTGCTGCTGCTCAAATCGCAGCCCGATATCGGCATGCTCAGCGTGATCACCACGGTGTTCCTGGCCCAGCTCTTCATCGACGGGCTGAACATCTTCTTCGTCGGCGCCGGCGTGGGCTGCATGATCGCCGCATTTCTTGGCGCTTACATGGTCTTCCCCCATGTCCGCTCGCGCGTCGAACGCTTCCTGCACCCCAATGTCGGCGACCATTACCAGATCGACACCGCGCTGCGCGCCTTCGGCAATGGCGGGCTGATGGGCCGCGGCCCCGGCGAGGGGCGGGTCAAGGACCTGCTGCCCGACGCTCACGCCGATTTCGTCTTCGCCGTGGCGGGCGAGGAATTCGGCATGCTGATCTGCCTGTTCATCATCGCCGTCTTCGGCGTGATCGTCATCCGCACCCTGCTCAAGCTGCTGCGCGAGGACGATCCCTTCATCGTCGTCGCCACCGCCGGCCTCGTCACCGGCTTCGGCCTCCAGGCGTTCGTCAACATGGGCTCGACCCTGCACCTGATCCCGACCAAGGGCATGACCCTGCCCTTCATCTCCTATGGCGGCTCGTCGGCCATGTCGGTGGCGCTGACCATCGGCATGGTCCTGGCCCTGACCCGCCAGCGGACGGGCGAAAGCCGCATCCCGCGCGGCCGTCCCGCCTTCCGCGGCCGCCGAGCCGCGGCATGAGGACCGAATCATGACCGCCCGCCCGATCGTCATCGCCGCCGGAGGCACCGGCGGCCATTTCATCCCCGCCGAGGCCCTGGCCCGCGCGCTCGCCGCGCGCGGCCACGCCATCGCGTTGATGACCGACCGCCGCGCCGGCGAGCGCGGCCACGGCATCTTCGCCGAGGGCCCGCAATTCGTGCTGCCCGGCGCGGGCATCGCCGGCCACGGGCTCGCCCGCCGCGCCGGCGCCGCCCTGGCTCTGGCGCGCGGCACACGCCAGGCCCGCGCCATCCTCCGCCGGCTCGATGCCCTGGCCGTGGTCGGCTTCGGCGGCTACCCCTCGGTCCCCCCCCTGCTGGGCGCCCGCCTTTTGGGCAAGGACCGGCCGCTGATCTTCCTCCATGAAGGCAACGCCGTGCTGGGCCAGGCCAACAAGGCGCTCGCCCGCTTCGCCGACGGCATCGCCACCTCCTTCGCCCGCGTCGCCGGCCTGCCGGCCCACGCGCATCCCGAGCCGACCGGCATGCCGGTCCGCGACGACATCGCCGCCCTGCACGCCACCCCCTACATCCCGCCGGGCGACGCGATCCGCCTCCTCGTCTGGGGCGGCTCTCTGGGCGCCAGGGTGTTCAGCGACGTGGTGCCCGACGCCATCGGCCGCCTGCCGGCTGGCCTGCGCGCGCGCCTGCGCGTCACGCAGCAGGCCCGCGCCGAGGATATCGACCGGGTCCGCGCCGCTTATGACGCGCTGGGCATCCGCGCCACCCTCTCGCCCTTCTTCTCCGACGTCGCGGCCCTGCTGGCCGCCGCCCACCTGGTCGTCGGCCGCGCCGGCGGCTCCTCGGTCGCCGAACTGACCAATGCCGGCCGTCCCGCCATCCTGGTGCCGCTGCCGATCGCCGCCGGCGACGAACAGGGGGCGAACGCCGCCGCCCTGGTCCAGGAAGGCGCCGCCTGGATGATCCGCCAGCCCGGCTTCACCGCCGCCGCGCTGGCCGAGCGGCTGCAGGCCCTGCTGTCCGATCCCGCATCCCTCGCCGATGCCGCCCGCGCCGCGCGGGGCCTGGCCCGCCCCGACGCCGCGCGCCGCTTCGCCGACCTGATCGAAGCCCGGATCGCGGAACGCTTGCATCGGACGCCCCGCCCCGCCTATCCGACAGCCGCCAAGACGGAGACCCCAGCATGAGAGCCCTGCCCCTTTCCATCGGCACCATCCATTTCGTCGGGATCGGCGGCATCGGCATGTCCGGAATCGCCGAGGTGCTGCATCTGCTGGGCTACGCCGTCCAGGGGTCGGACATCGCGGAGAACGCCAACGTCCTGCGCCTGCGCGCCGCCGGGATCAAGGTCGCGATCGGCCATGACGCCGCCAATCTCGGCGCGGCCCAGGTCGTGGTCACCTCGACGGCGGTCAAGCGCGACAATCCCGAGGTCCTGGCCGCCCGCGCGCGCCTGATTCCGGTGGTCCGCCGCGCGGAAATGCTGGCCGAGCTGATGCGCCTGCGCTGGTCGGTGGCCGTCGGCGGCACCCACGGCAAGACCACCACCACCAGCCTGATCGCCGCGGTGCTCGAAGCCGCCCGCCTCGACCCCACGGTGATCAATGGCGGCATCATCGAGGCCTACGGCACCAACACCCGCATGGGCTCGGGCGACTGGATGGTGGTCGAGGCCGACGAATCCGACGGCTCCTTCCTGCGCCTGCCCTCGGTGATCACCGTCGTCACCAACATGGACCCCGAGCATCTCGACCATTGGGGCACGGCCGAGGCGATGCAGGCCGCCTACGACCAGTTCGTCGCCAACATCCCCTTCTACGGCTTCGCCGTGCTGTGCATCGACCACCCGGCGGTGCAGCAGATGATCCCCCGCCTGTCCGACCACCGCATCATCACCTACGGCTTCTCGCCGCAGGCCGACATCCGGGCGGAAAAGATCATCACCGACAAGCTCGGCGCGACGTTCGAGGTCGTGGTGACCAACCGCAACCGCAACCGCACCCGCCGCGCCGGCCCGTTCCGCCTGCCCATGCTCGGCCATCACAACGTGCAGAACGCCCTGGCCGCGATCGCCGTCGGGGTCGAGATGGAAATCGACGACGCCACCATCCGCTCGGCCTTCGCCGGCTTCCGCGGCGTCAAGCGCCGCTTCACCCGCACCGGCGAAACCGGCGGCGTCACCGTGATCGACGATTACGGCCATCACCCGGTCGAAATCGCCGCCGTGCTCAAGGCCGCGCGCCAGGCCGGGGCGCGCGACGTCATCGCCGTGGTCCAGCCCCACCGCTATTCGCGGCTGCAGACCCTGTTCGGCGAGTTCTGCACCTGCATGAACGATGCCGGCACCGTCATCGTGGCCGACGTCTACGCCGCCGGCGAAACCCCGATCGACGGCATCAGCCGCGACGCCCTGGTCGAGGGCCTGCGCGAACGCGGCCACCGCTCGGTGGTCCCGCTGCCCGGCCCCGAACACCTGGCGGAAATGATCAACGCCATCGCCCGCCCCGGCGATTTCGTGGTCTGCCTCGGCGCCGGCAGCATCACCAACTGGGCCCAGGCCCTGCCCGGCGAACTCGCCGCCCTGCAGAACCCGGCGGCCAGGTCGGGGGGCTTCGCGGCATGATTGCCGCCGCACCCGAATCCTCCGCCTCCCCGCCCGCCGCGGCCGATCCGGCCGCGCTGCGTGGCCTTCTGTCCGGCCTGCGCGGCCGCCTGACCCCGGGCGCCGCGCTCGGCCCGCGCACCTGGTTCCGCGTCGGCGGCCCGGCCGACCTGCTGTTCCAGCCCGCCGATACGGCCGACCTGGCCCAGGCCATGCGCCTGCTCCCGCCCGACGTCCCTGTGACCGTTCTGGGGGCATGCTCCAACGTCATCCTGCGCGACGGCGGCATCGCGGGCCTGGTCATCCGGCTGGGCGGCGGCTTCGCCGACATCGCGATCGAACCGGACGGGCTGGTGGCCGGCGCCGCCTGCCTCGACATGGTCGTCGCCGAACGCGCGGCCGAGGCCGGGCTGGCGGGCCTGGAATTCCTTGCCGGCATCCCCGGCTCGATCGGCGGCGCGGTGGCGATGAATGCCGGCGCCTATGGTTCCGACATCGCCACGATCCTCGACTGGGCCGACATCGTCACCCGCGACGGCCGGACCCTGCGCCTGTCCGGCGCCGAACTGGGCTTCGCCTACCGCCATTCCGCCCTGCCGGCAGGCGCCGCGGTCGCACGCGCGCGCCTGCGCGGCACCCCCGCCCCGTCCGCCGAGATCCGCCGATCCATCGCCGCCATCCGCCAGTCGCGCGAGGAGTCGCAGCCCGTCCGCGCCCGCACCGGCGGCTCGACCTTCCGCAATCCCGACCCGGCCCTCACCGACCGCAAGGCCTGGCAGCTCATCGACGCGGCCGGCTGCCGCGGCCTGGCCCTGGGCGGCGCGCAGGTCAGCGAAAAACACTGCAATTTCATGCTCAACACCGGCACCGCCACCGCCGCCGAGCTTGAAACGCTGGGCGAGACGGTGCGCAGCCGCGTCCAGGCCGCCACCGGCATCGCGCTCCATTGGGAAATCAAGCGCATCGGCCGCCCCGATCCTGCCTCTATCCCATCCCCTGCCGGAGACCCCGCATGACCGCACCGCGCAAGATCACCGTGCTCATGGGCGGCCTCTCCGCCGAACGCAGGGTCAGCCTGTCCAGCGGCGCCGGAATCAGCGCGGCACTGCGCGAGGAAGGATTCGACGTCCGCGTGATCGACGCCGGCCCCGATCTCGGCGCCATCGTCGCCGACCTGACCGACCACAGGCCCGACGTCGTGTTCAACGCGCTCCATGGCCGCTTCGGCGAGGACGGATCGATCCAGGGCGTGCTGGACTGGATGAACATCCCCTACACCCATTCCGGCGTGCGCGCCTCGGCGCTGGCGATGGACAAGGCAGCCGCGCGTACCACGCTGCGCGCCGCCGGCCTGCCGGTGGCCGAAGGACGGGTGATCGACATCGCCGACTTCCCCGCCGCCGACCCGCTGCCCGCCCCCTACGTCATCAAGCCGCTGAACGAAGGCTCGTCGGTGGGGGTCGAGATCGTCCGCCCCGGCTCCAACCGCCGCGCCGCCATCGCCGCCGCCTGGACCTTCGGCCCCCGCGCGCTGGTCGAGACCTTCATCCCCGGGCGCGAGATCACGGTGGGCGTGCTGGGCGACCGCGCCCTGACGGCGACCGACATCACCCCCAACCCGTCCCAGGCGCACGAATTCTACGATTACGACGCCAAATACGGCGATGACGGCTCCCACCACCAATTGCCCGCGCGCATCCACCCCGACGCCTTCGCCCGGGCGCTGGAACTGGCGGTGGCCGCCCATCGCGCGATCGGCTGCTCCGGCGCCTCGCGCACCGATTTCCGCTATGACGACACGTCCTGCGGCGACGGACCCGACCGCCGCCCCGGCTGCCTGGTCGTGCTCGAAGTCAATACCCAGCCCGGCATGACGCCCACCTCGCTCCTGCCCGAACAGGCCGCGCATTGCGGCATCTCCTACGGCGCGCTGTGCCGCTGGATGGTCGAGCACGCGACCTGCCGCACCTGAAGCCCCGCACCGAAACCCCACCCTTGAGCCAAGGAGGATCACGAACCGTCGCATGAGACGCGCAGCCGACAATCGCAACGACCGGCCCTCCCGGCTGTCGATCTTCCTGCGGCGCCGGCGCCGCATGGTGCGGCCGGCCGCCCTGGCGCTCACCCTGGCCGCGCTGGCGGGCGGGGCGGCGGTCACGCTGCGCGACATGCGTTCCGAGGAACGGTTCGCCCCGATCCGCGCCCGCCTGGTCAGCATGCTGCCCCTGCGCATCACCGACATCCAGGTCAGCGGCCGCGTGCTCACGTCCGCCTCCGCCCTGCAGGACGCGCTGGGCGCGCGCATCGGCGACCCGGTGCTGGGCTTCTCGGTCGAGCAGGCGCGCCGGCGGATCGACGCCCTGCCCTTCGTCGATCATTCTGTGATCGAACGTCATCTGCCCGGGACGATCATCGTGCGCCTGACCGAACGCCGCCCCTTCGCGGTGTGGCAGAACAAGGGCCGCTTCATGCTGATCGACCGTGCCGGCACCGTCGTCCACGACCAGGGCATGACCGGCAAGGACGCCCAGGCCTTCCTGCAACTGCCGCTGGTGGTGGGGCAGGACGCCAATCTCGCCGCCGCCGGCCTGCTCGACGCGCTGGCCGGCCAGCCCGCCGTGCAGGGGCGCGTGGTCGCCGCCGTGCGGGTCAACCAGCGGCGCTGGAACCTGCTGCTGCGCGACGGCACCACCATCCTGCTGCCCGAAGGCGAGGAAATCCCCGCCCTCAGGCGCCTCGCCGACCTGCAGGGCAGCATCAGGCTGCTGGACCGCCCGGTAATCGCCATCGACATGCGCCTGCCCGACCGGCTGGTCATCCAGCAGCCCCCGCCCCCCGACCCGGGCGCCGCTCCGGCCGGCGGCACCCCCGCGCCGGGCGCGCCCGGCCAGCAGAACGCCGCCGCCGCCCACCCCGAGGCCCACCCGGCGCCCAGCCATCCGACACCCAGCCATCCGACACCGGGGCATCCGGCACCCGGACATCCGCCATCCGACGATCCCGTCCCCGACCATCCGCCATCCGGACATCCGGCCGTCGCGCACGCCGCCCCGCTCCGCACCGCGCCGAGCGCTCTCCCCGACGGCAATGCGCTTCCGCCCCCCGTCCCCAACCTGCCGCCTCCCGACGGCGAATCCGCCCCACGGAGGCGCGCATGAACGATCTCGTCGTCACTCCGCAGCCCGAGAACCCGGCCCCCGCCCGCCGCCGCCGCTCCCGCCGGCGCGGCGCCGACGCGGCCCTCCCCGCGCCCGCGGGCGGCCGCGTCATCGCCCTGCCCCCGCCCGATGAGCCCACCCCGCCGCGCGGCTGGCGGCAGGGGGTCTTCGGCGTGCTGGATATCGGCTCCACCAAGATCATGTGCCTGATCGGACGCGGCGAATCCGACGGCACGCTGCGGGTGCTGGGCCATGGCTGGCGCCGCTCGCACGGGGTCCGCTCCGGCGGCATCGTCGATTTGCGCGACGCCGAGGCCGCGATCCGCGCCGCGGTGGGCCAGGCCGAGGACATGGCCGAACGCCGGCTGGACAATGTCTACGTCAATCTCTCCTGCGGCCACCCCGAAAGCCGCCTGTTCAATGTCCGCTGGCCGGTGGGCGGGCGCGAGATCACCGAGTCCGACGTCCGCCGCGTGGTGACCGAGGGCCGGATGCGCGCGATGTCCGAGGGCCGCTCGATCCTGCATACGATGCCGCTCGATTTCTCGGTGGACGAAACCGCCGGCGTCGCCGACCCGCGCGGCCATCTGTGCGACCAGCTCACCTCGCGCCTGCACGTCATCGACGCCAGCACCACGGCGCTGCGCAACCTGGAAACCGTGCTGACCCGCGCGGAACTCAAGATCGAGGAACTGGTCTCCGCCCCGCTGGCCTCCGGCCTCGCGGTGCTCGACGCCGACGAGCGCGAACTCGGCGTCACCGTGGTCGACATGGGCGGCGGCACCACCTCGATCGCCATCTTCGGCGAGGGCCAGCTCCTGCACACCGCCTGCCTGCCGGTCGGCGGCATGCATGTCACGCGCGACATCGCCCACGTGCTCTCGACCTCGCCCGACAGCGCCGAATGGCTCAAGACGATGTACGGCTCGGCCGAACTCTCCGCCGATGACGATCTCGACCTGCTGCCCGTGCAGTTGATCGGCGACGACGACAACCATTTCGTCAAGGTCTCGCGCGCCAAGGTGGTCTCGATCATCCGGCCGCGCATCGAGGAAACACTGGAAATGGTGCGCGACCGCCTGGAATCGGCGGGGGTCGGCCGCGCCGCCGACGGGCGCGTCGTGCTGACCGGCGGCGCCTCGCTGCTCGACGGCGTGGGCAACATGGCCGCGCGCATCCTCAACCGCCAGGTCAGGCTGGGCCGCCCCACCGGGATTCGCGGCCTGCCCGAGGACCCGGCGGCCTGGCCGTCCTTCGCCACCTCGGCCGGGCTGCTGGCCTGGGCGGCCGGCGCGGGCGGCGCGCTGGGCGATCTGGATCTTTCCGAACCGCGATCGCCCGGCCTGCTGCGCCGCGTCATCGAATTCATACGCGACAGGGTATGATGAAATGATTCACAATACCCCCTGAAGCCAAACCCGCGAATCGGCACTCGCGATCCAACGACTCGTCCCGGGAGACGCCTATGACTTTGAATCTCTCCATCCCGCAGCAGAATCATTCCGACTTCACGCCGCGCATCACCGTGATCGGCGTGGGCGGCGGCGGGACGAATGCCGTCGACAACATGATCCAGTCCCAGCTCCAGGGCGTGGAATTCGTCGTCGCCAACACCGACGCGCAGCAATTGTCGCACAGCAAGGCCGATCGCCGCATCCAGCTCGGCCCGCACCTGACCCAGGGCCTCGGCGCCGGCGCCAAGCCCGAAATCGGCCGCGCGGCCGCCGAGGAAGCGGCCGACGAACTCGCCCGCCACCTCGACGGCGCGCACATGGTCTTCATCACCGCCGGCATGGGCGGCGGCACCGGCACCGGCGCCGCCCCGGTGATCGCGCGCATGGCGCGCGAACGCGGCATCCTGACGGTCGGCGTGGTCACCAAGCCCTTCACGTTCGAGGGCGGGCGCCGCTCTAAATCCGCCGAGACCGGCATCGCCGAGCTGCAGCAATATGTCGACACGCTGATCGTCATCCCCAACCAGAACCTGTTCCGCCTGGCGACCGAGCGCACCAGTTGGAAGGACGCGTTCAAGATGGCCGACAACGTCCTCTACATGGGCGTGCGCGGCGTGACCGACCTGATGATGGCGCCCGGCCTGGTCAATCTCGACTTCGCCGACATCCGCACCGTGATGGCCGAGATGGGCAAGGCGATGATGGGCACCGGCGAGGCCGAGGGCGACAACCGCGCCATCTCGGCGGCCGAGGACGCCATCTCCAACCCCCTGCTCGAAGATACCTCGATGGCCGGCGCGCGCGGCCTGCTGATCAACATCACGGGCGGCGAGGACATGACCTTGTACGAGGTCGACCAGGCCGCCAACCGCATCCGCGAGGAAGTGGCCGAGGACGCGAACATCATCTTCGGCTCGGCGATCGACGAATCGCTCAATGGCCGCATCCGTGTCTCGGTGGTCGCCACCGGCATCGACACGCCGCCGGTCCGCGCGTTCGACGCCGCCCCGGCCGACGCATTTCCGGCCGAGGCCGCCGAATCCGCGCCGACGCCGGACGCCGCGTCCGACGCCCACGGCGCGACCCCGCGCCATGCGACGCCGAACTTCGTCAACGCCCCGCCGGTCGCGGCCGCGCCCAACGCCGCCGCGTCCCACGCCGCGTCGCCGCACGCCGCGTCGCCCGGCGCGCCCTCGCCCAATGCGGTCCCGCAGCACATGGCCGGCGTACGTCCTTCGCCGCGCTCCCCCCTGTTCTCCGAGGCTCCGCGCCAGCCCGAACCGGTCCATCAGCCCGCCCCGCGCGGCGGCAGCCTGTTCAGCATCGTCACCGGCGCGCTGCGCCGCCAGCCGGCCCCCGAGGCCCCGCGCGCCGAACCCGCCCTGCCCGACCCCGAGCCCACCGCCACGGTGCGCCAGGCTTCGGCCGACGAGGTCGGGCTGGACATCCCCGCCTTCCTGCGCCGCCAATCCTGATCCGCTCCATGGCGCCGCGCCCTCCCCGGCCGGCGCGGCGCCATGCGCGACATCGATCATTATGGCGTAATTTTGTCTTTATTATCAGTCCCTTACCCCGTAACAGTCAGCAATAATCCTTGACTCGCCCCGCCGCGCCGCACCCGCTACAGATCATGCTGTCGTTGCTGTAACGCACGACGCAAATCGAACGATCGAGAATTAAGCGATCAAGACGCGATCGAAACGCGCTCAAGAAGCGATCAAAGACTGGGGGACACATATGGACGGAATGCTGGCAATGGTGGGGAACGACGCCCTGCGGCAGGCCCAGCCGCCCGCCGTCCAATCCTCCCCCGCTCCGGCATCCGCCACACGGACCTCGCGCGCCCCGCGCCAGCAGACCCTGCGCCACGCCATCTCCTGCGTGGGCGTCGGGCTGCATACCGGCCGGCGCATCAGCCTGGTCCTCCGTCCGGCCGCCGAAGAGACCGGCATCGTCTTCCGCCGCACCGATCTCGACGGCCGCACCATCGCCGCCCGGTTCGATCAGGTCGTCGATACCCGCCTCAGCACCGTGATCGGCGATGCCCGGGACCCGGCGCTACGCGTCGCCACCATCGAACATCTGATGGCGGCGTTCGCGGGCTGCGGCGTCGATAACGCGCTGGTCGATGTCGACGGACCCGAAATCCCGGTACTGGACGGCTCGGCGGCCGATTTCGTCTTCCTGCTCGACTGCGCCGGCCTGGCGGAACAGGCCGCCACGCGCGCGGTGATCGACATCCTGGCCCCCGTCCGCGTGGCCGAGGGCGACGCCTTCGCCGAGCTGCGCCCCGCCCGCGACCCCGGTACTCGCGATCCCGGCCTGTCGATGACCTCGTCGATCGAATTCGCCGCCGCCGCGATCGGCGAACAGACCTTCGCCACGCGGATCGACCGCCAGGTCTTCCGCCGCGACCTCGCCAATTGCCGCACCTTCACCCTGCGGCAGGACATCGAGGCCCTGCACAAGGCCGGCCTGGCCCGGGGCGGCTCGCTCGACAATGCGGTGGTGGTGGACGGCGCGCGCGTGCTCAACCCTTCCGGCCTGCGCCGCCCGGATGAATTCGTCCGGCACAAGATGCTCGACGCGGTGGGCGATCTCTACCTTGCCGGCGCCGCGATCAACGGCCTGTTCACCGGCCACAAATCCGGCCACGCCCTGAACAACCGCCTGCTCCGCGCCCTCTTCGCCGACCCCGCCGCCTGGCGCCTGCGCAGCCGCGCCCCGCAGCCGCAGCCCCTTCGCATCGCCGCCTGAACAGCCCAAGCCGTCACGAACGGATGACCCGGTCTTGAAGCGAAGCGCCATCGCCATACGTCGCACGCGTATGGCGATGGCGCGCCGTCAAGGCGCGCCTGGGGAAAGCACCCCTGGGGAAAGCACATGTCCGGAAAAATCGTCACCTGCCTGTGGTTCGACCATGACGAGGCGCGGAAAGCGGCGGAATTCTACGCGGCCACCTTTCCGGACAGCCATGTCGGACCAGTGCTTCACGCTCCGTCCGATTACCCTGGCGGCGAACGGGGCAGCGAGCTGACCGTCGAATTCACCGTACTCGGCCAGGCATTCATCGGCCTGAATGGCAGGGGCCTGAACGACAGGAACCGGAATGGCGGCCCCGCATTCTCGCCGAACGAGGCGGTCAGCTTCCAGGTGATGACCGAGGATCAGGCGGAAACCGACCGCTACTGGAATGCGATCATCGAGAATGGCGGCAGCGAAGGCGCGTGCAGTTGGTGCAAGGACCGTTGGGGCTTCTCGTGGCAGATCGTGCCGCGAATCCTGATGGCCGCGCTGAAGGATCCGGACCGCGCCGCCGCAAAGCGGGCGATGGACGCCATGATGACCATGCGCCGGATCGACATTGCCCGGATCGAGGCCGCGCGAGCGGGCCATATGACGGCCTGACCCCGCCGCCATGCACGACGCCGGCCCTCAGTCGCGGCCCGCGTCGAGAAACCGCTGCATGAACACCAGGTCGAGCCAGCGACCGAATTTGTGTCCGACCTCGCGCAACGTTCCCACGCGCTCGAAGCCGAGACGGTCATGCAGGCGGATCGAGGCGGGATTGGCGGCGTCGATCCCGGCCACCATGACATGCTTGCCAAGGGACGCGGCCCGGCCGAACAGGGGCTCGACCAGCGCCCTGCCCACCCCACGGCCACGCATGTCGGCGCGAACATAGACCGAGTGCTCGACCGTATGCCGATAGCCCGGCCAGGGCCGAAAATCGCCGAACGTGGCATAGCCCAGCACCGAATCGTCCGCCGGGTGCCCGGCCACCAGCACCGGATAACCCTGGCCGGCCCGCTGCGCGAACCAGACCTTGCGGTCCTCCAGCGTCGCTTCCTGCTCCGTGTAGACGGCCGAGGATGTGCGGACGACCTCGTTATAGATGGCCAGGATGCCGGAAAGATCGGCCTCGGTCGCGTCGCGGACGGTAATGGGCATCGGCACCCTCGGGCGATACGGGATGGAATCATCGACGCTATCCACCATAGCGTCATCATGTCTACGGTACAAAACGACATCGCCTTATCCGTATTGGAGCACACCCTCGCCGCCCGGCTGCGCGCCGAGCGCGTGCCGCGCGGCTGGTCGCTGTCCGGCCTGGCCATACGTCCGGCGTCAGCCGCGCCATGACCAGCAAGGTCGAGCGCGAAGATCGAGCGCGCCGGGGCCAGTCACACCGCAACGATGCCGCGGCGCCTGTCCGGCGCGTTCGGACTGACTTTGTCTACATTGCTGACCCGGGCCGAAAGCGACGCGTCCGGCGCGGGACGCATCATGCGGGGCAATGCGCAGCCGCTTTGGCGCGACCCGGCCACGGGCTTGACGTCGAGCAGAAACGTCACGGCCCCTCATCGCGAAGCATATTGACGATCTCGCGCGTCACGATGGTCGCTTCGTCGGACACGGGCAGGAGAGGAATACCATTACGCATGCTCGGAGCCGCCGGATGGGGGCGCAAGGCATGGCGCACCAGATCGGACACGACTTCTCCAAGGCTCTTGCGCTGCTGCCGCGCAAGAGCCCTGGCTGCGACCAGTACGTCATCATCGATCGCCAACGTAGTCCGCATGACCGCCTCACTTCCTATGTCGTTGTTTTATCGCGCATCTTCACCCGCTCAAACGATTCCGCTTGAACGGGATCTACTCCCGCTCCCGGCCCTCCGCCGCCACGCGCAGCGCCGCGTCGCGCGCCAGCCCCGGGGGCAACGGCGCATCCGTGAACAGCAGCCGCGTCAGCACCGGCGCGACGACGGCATCGATCACGCGCGCGGCGGACAGGCGGACCGACGGCTGGGCGGCGGCGAGAATCGCCTCGATAACGGGCTGCACCGTATCCATCAGGCTGCATGCGGCCTGTGCGCCGTCCCAGCCGCGCAGGATGTCGCGCATCATCTCCCGGCCGGGCGTCGAGTCCATCTCCTCCTGGTACATCTCCGCCCAGGTCGCCAGGTCGGTACCGAAATGGCCGGTCGGCCGGATCGGACATTCCGTGCGCAGGGTGCGCTGGGCGACGTCGCTCACCAATGTCGCCAGATCGCCCCAGCGGCGATAGATCGTCGAGGGCGTCACGCCCGCGCGCTGCGCGATCTGCGGCACCGTCAGCGTCTCGCGGCCGCCCTCCGCGATCAACGCGCCGACCGCCGCATGCACGGCCTGCTGCACGCGCAAACTCCGCCCCCCCGGTCGCATCCCTGCTCGCCCCCCGGGTTGCCCCCCGGGTTGCCCCCCTGCTTGCCCCCCCGCTTGCAAGACCCGTCTCACCGACATGATGCGTACCCTCTAAAGCAAATATATTGCTTTTATGCGGCATACTCCAATATGGACTAACGCACATCCTATGCTTTAACGGGGGAACCCGTCCATGACGAAGCTACCTGCACGACGCCTCCTCTGGACCTATGGCGCGGTCCTGTTCGTCTTTCTCGGCGCCTCGGCCGCGCTGACCCCGCTCTTTCCGCTCTATCAGGCGCAATGGCACGTCCCGGTGCCGATGCTCCAGGCCGCCTTCGCGATCTACGCCCTGACCCTGCTGGGCGCGCTGCTCTGCTTCGGCGCGCTGTCCGACCATATCGGCCGCCGCCGCGTCGCGCTCATGGCGATCGCGATCGAGGCACTGGCCATGCTGCAATTCGCCACCGCCGCGGGGATCGGCGACGTCATCCGGGGCCGCGCCCTGCAGGGGCTGGCCACCGGCATCGCCACCAGCGTGCTCAGCGCGGGCCTTCAGGACGCCGAACGCGCGCGCGGCGGGCTGATCAGCGGCATGGTGCCGATGGGCTCGATGGCGGGCTTCGCGCTGTTCTCGGCCGTGCTGGCACGCTTCGCGCCCCAGCCGCTGCATCTGGTCTTCGTGCTGGTCCTCGCCGCCCTGGTACTGGCCGTTCCCGCGATCCTCGCCCTGCCCGAA
The DNA here is from genome assembly GCF_038719015.1 of Nguyenibacter vanlangensis. Classification (NCBI taxonomy): domain Bacteria; kingdom Pseudomonadati; phylum Pseudomonadota; class Alphaproteobacteria; order Acetobacterales; family Acetobacteraceae; genus Nguyenibacter; species Nguyenibacter vanlangensis. The sequence continues at coordinate 4,624,003 of NZ_CP152276.1, read as the reverse complement.
ACGGTCTCGCCGAAGCCGGGCGCGCTCGCCTCCCTCAGGCCCCGCGTGCATGTGCCCCACCGGGCCCGCGCGGCCCTGCTCCGGGTCGCGCCCGCCAATATCGCGGTCTGGGCGCTCGCCGGGCTGTTCCTGTCGCTCGGCCCCGCCGTCGCGCGGCTGGCCGCCGGCGGATCGACCGACCCGCTGCTGGGCGGCTGGGAAATCGCCTCGGTCATGAGCGCGGCGCTCGCGGCGATGCTGCTGCACCGCAAGGGTGACGCGATGATGCTGCTCCGGCGCGGCGCGCCCCTCGTTCTGCTCGGCCTGCCCGTCATCCTGCTCGGGCTTCATGCCCGGCACCTCGCGCTCTTCCTGCCGGGGGCCGCGATCGCCGGCGCCGGGCTCGGCCTGATCGTCCAGGGGTCGCTCCGCGCGCTGGTCCCGCTCGCCCATGTCCACGAACGCGCCGGCCTGATGGCCAGCTATTTCGTGCTCAGCTACCTCGCCTTCTGCGTGCCGGCCTTCGCCGCCGGGTTCGCGGTGCGCGGCCTTGGCCTCACGGCCACCACCGATCTCTACGTGGTGCTGCTGATCGGGCTGACGGGCATGACCCTGCGCGCGTTGAATCGCCCGAACGACGGCCCGGCCCCCGCGGAAACGGCCGCATAAATCCGCGCACCCCGCCCAAGCCTCTTGCGTTGGGGGCGTCCTCAGGCGGCGCCGCGCCGCGGCGACAGGCCGGACAAGGCCGGATACAGGGCCCGATAGCGCGCCAGCACCGGCCCGTACGCCTCCCTCAGGGCCGCGTCGGGCGCCACGGTCGCGATCCGCTCGGGCGGCAGGCAGATGTCCGCGATGCGCTCTCCCGTCGCGGCCAGCCGGGCCAGCCGCGCCGCGCCGAACGCGCCGCCCTGCTCTCCGTGCGCCAGCCGATGCAGCGGAATATCCATGACCGACGCCAGGATCGACACCCAGGCCGCGCTGCGCGCCCCGCCGCCGATCACGTCGGCCTGGCGCAGGACCGATCCCGCCGATGCCAGCCCGTCCAGCGCGTCGCGAAACGAAAAGGCCACGCCTTCCAGCACGGCCTGGGTCATGTCCGCCCGTGTGCTCGCCCGATCCAGCCCGACGAACGCGCCCCGGATCGCGGCGTCGTTATGGGGCGTCCGCTCCCCGGACAGATAGGGCAGGAACAGCACACCCGACGGCGCGGTGACCCGCTCCGGTAATTCGGCCAGCAGCGCCGCCTCGTCCCGTCCGGCCACCTCCGCCCACCAGGCCAGGCAGGACGCGGCGGACAGGGTCACCCCCATCTGGTGCCACATCTCCGGCACCGCATGGCAGAAGGCATGGATGGCCGATTCCGGCCGGGGGCGAAAACGCTCGGTCGTGGCCCACACCACCCCCGACGTCCCCAGCGAGACGAAGGCATCGCCCTCCCGCACCGCCCCCAGCCCGACCGCGCCGGCCGCATTGTCGCCGGCTCCTCCGGCCAGGATCGGCGGCACCGCCATCCCCCACCGCGCGGCCAGCGCGCGCGTCAGCCGCCCGGCCTGCGCCGTGCCCTCGCACAGGGCCGGCATCGCGGCCCGCGTCAGGCCGGTCGCCGCCAGCGCATCGTCCGACCAGCGGCGGCGCCCGACATCCTGCCACAACGTGCCGGACGCGTCGGACATGTCCTCGATCATCTCGCCGCTCAGGCGATAGCGCAGCCACGCCTTCGGCAGCAGGACATGCCGGACGGCGTCGAAGATCTCCGGCTCGTGCCGCGCCACCCATATCAGCTTCGGCGCCGTGAATCCCGGCATGGCGATATTGCCGCACACGCTCCGGCTGTCGGGAAAACGCTGCTCGAACACCTCGCATTCCGCGCTGGAGCGCACATCGTTCCACAGGATGCACGGCCGCAGCACCTGCCCCGCCGCGTCCAGCAGCACGGCGCCATGCTGCTGCCCCGACAGGCCGATCCCCCGCACCGCGGCGACCGCCGCCGGCTGCTCGGCCCGCAATCCGTCCACCGCGTCGAGCAGCGCCCCCCACCAATCCGCGGGGTCCTGCTCGCTCCAGCCGGGATGCGGGGACCGGCTGCTCAGCCCGACGGTCCGCTTCGCCAGGACGGCCTGCGCCTCGTCCACCAGAACCGCCTTGATCCCCGACGTACCCGCATCGATGCCGATATACATCACCCGTTCCCTGCAACACGCCCCGGCGGAATGTCCGCGCCCGACTCGGGCCCCGACTCAGGCAATGCGGCATCCCGGCATCGCCCGACCGGATGAAATCATCCGATCGGGCAAAAACACGCATCAAAAGAACGCGTTCGGCCGCACCCGCCGCGCGATGCCGCCCACCGCGACGGTGAACGCCGCGCCGCACGGCCGGTTGTCCGCCCCGGCCTTCGCCAGTTGGATGATGATTTTCCCCGGGGCGGTTCACGAATTCCAGCCCGCCTGGTGCAGGCATGTCTTGCGTATCGCCATTACGCCTGGTTGAGCCGTTTCAGGACGGCCGCCACGATGATTTCGGGCCGGTCTTCCTGAACGAGGTGCCCGGAATCGTCCACCGCGATGCAATCAACGTCGGAGATCAATGCAGCCAGCGCCACGCCCTTTTCAAAGGGTATCCATTCGTCGTTTCGCCCCCAGAGGACTGTTACGGGACAGTCCATCCGCCCGTATCGTCCTTCAACCTCATCGGTAAATTTCTGATCCATCTGCGCTATCTGGCGATAGAACGCAGGCTGGCCTACTGGCCCGAGCCACGGCGTACTATAGATTTCCAATGCTTTTTCGGACAGCGGATTATAAGCCGCAGTCTGCAAGTAGGCGCGCAATAGCGCCCGGTGCATGTAGTCTGGCATTCCGGAGAAGGCGGCCTCATGCTGACGCACATGCTGAACCAAAGCGGACCCCCAGGGGGCGAGGGCAACAGCGTCGAAGATCGTCAAGGAACTATAACGTAAGCCGTTCATGTAATAGGCGCGTAGCGCCGTGGCCCCGCCGAAGTCATGTGCCAACATATCGGGACGTTCGAGGCCCCACTCCGCGAACAGAGCGGCGAGGGTCTTGTTCTGCACAGCCAGAGAGACGTCTTGACCCTCACGCATCTCCGACAGTCCGTAGCCGACCAGATCGAAATAGTAGATGGTCCTGCGATCGGCGAGTTGCGGCACGATTCTACGCCAGACCTGCGAGGAAAAGGGTGTCCCATGAAGCGCCACCAGCGGTGGCCCGTTGCCGGCCTTGCCCCACCGGACGGCATTTCCTTCTATGATCGTCGTATTGGGCAGGTCCAGCATGACAGCTACTCATATTGCAATTTAGCTAAATGACAATATGATAACAGCTATGGATAGATCAAACCAAATCAAAGCGATGGCGAGCGAGCAACGCCTGACGGTCCTTCGATTGCTGGCGAAACCGCAAAAGCACTTCGGCCACCAATGGTCGGCCGATCCGGTCGAGTTCGGCGTCTGCATGACATTGATCGCTGAGGCACTATCGGTGGCACAGCCTACGGCTAGCCGCCATCTGGAAATTCTCAAACAAGCCGGCTTCATCACCGTGCGGAAGCACCTGAAATGGTCGTATTGCAAACGGGACGAAGCTGCAATCAAGGACTATCTGAATTGGCTGGGCGCTGAACTCTCCTCAACCGTATAAGCCTACCAGGGATCCCAGAACACTCACCTGCCCAGGATGCGAAAAACGTCGAGGCTTTATCAGCGGCCCAGCGCGTTCCACGGGCTTTCACGACATGCTCTCCCCCGCGACATGGCCCGCATGGGCGGCCCGGACAACCGGGTCCGCCCATGCGACGGCGCGTCAGGACCGGGTCAGAACCGTGCGTGCAGCGAGCCGAAGATCTGGCGCGGCGCTCCCGCGAAGAGCTGCTGCGTGTCGCCCGACATGGAATAGCCGCCGATGCCGCCGACATATTGCTGATTGAACAGGTTGTAGACACCCAGGTTGAATTCAAGCGTCTCAAGATGCGGAATATGCCGGAAGCGATAATTCGCCGACAGCGTCGCCAGCCAGTAGCCGCTCACCGCCGCGTCGTTGACATACGAGATATAGCGCTTGCTCATGTAGTTGACGTTGAAGTTCAGCCGGGCATCCCCGAACGCATAGCTCGCGTTCGCCTTGTACATCCATTGCGGATAGCCCGCCTCCAGCTTGCCCGCGACCGGATAGGTCACGCCGTCGCTCGTCACGTCGCGGCCATAGGTCGATTTGTTGTAGCTGAAGCTGTTGAAGACCTCCAGGCCGGGCAGCGGCCGCACGGTCACGCCCGCATCCGCGCCCCACATATCCATGTTGCCCACGTTGATATAGGTATTGTGCGCGTTCACCAGGCTGCCGACCGTGATCGTGGCCAAGCGGTTGCGATAGTCGATGTGATAGAGATTGACCAGAACCGTCAGCCGCTTCGCGTTATAGCGATATCCCACCTCGTAGTTATAGGACGTCTCCGGCTTCAGGTTCGTCGGCATCTCGTTGACGCCCCAGGCATTGCCGCTCTGCCACGTATTGTACGTATAGGCCCGCAGGTTCTTCGCGAAATCGAAGAACAGCTCGTTTCTACCCAGGAACGTCCAGTTCAGGCTGACATGCGGCAGGAAGGCGCCGGCCGTCGTCAGGCTGCCATTGGGCAGCGTGTCCTGGCCGGTATAGGTCGGATTGTTGTAGGACGCGCCCCCCGCCGTGGTCGTCAGCATCGACTTGAAGCCCGCATGCGCGCGCAGGTTCTGCAGGATGCGATAGCTGTCTTCCAGATAATATTGGAACGTGTTCGTGTTGAACTGCATCGCATAGGCCGTGGCGAACGGATCGTCATAGGGCCCCGTTCCGCTGCGCGGCGCGCCCTGGCCCAGCACGGGCTGGCTGTAGTAACGCTGCGCCCAGCTATAGCCCACATGCTCGTACCAGACCCCGCTATGCAGCGTGTGATTGCCGATTTCGTATTGCAGGGCAGCCGTCGCCCCCAGGCGTGTGACCGCGGTATGGCCCACCTGCTGGATCATCGGCGCGCCCGACGGCGACGTGACATAGGGATTCGTCCATTCGTAATCCCCGCCGGACTGGTGGTCGTACAGCACGTTGGTGAAATGCAGCCGGTCGGTCAGGTCATATTGCGTCGTAATGCCGGTCAGGTAATTCCGCTGAAGCTGCGCCCCGTCGTAATAGGACGCATCCTCCGGGTCCGACAACCTGTCATAGCCGGCCGGAAACTGCCCCAGCGCCGCCTTATAGGCCGTGGCATAGTCGGGATAGTAGTAATCGACCCGCTGGCCCAGCTTGTGGATGATCTCCAGGCTCAGGTCGCTATAGTTATATTGATCGAACTCCGAATAGTTGAAATAGCCGCTGACCTTCCCCCGCGTGCCCAGCGGCTGGACGACCTTGAAATTCGCCTGCTGCTCGAACTGATCGCCCGCGCCCTTCCACTTGCCCGCGTCGGTTCGGGCATAAGCGGCGGAAAACTTCGTGCCGGTGCGGTTCAGCACCCCGCTCTCGAACCGGGCGAAGGTGCGATAGGTCCCATTGCTGCCGAAGGTCTGGGACACGTCGCCGCCCATCCTGTCGCGCGGGTCCAGCGTATAATATTGCAGCGCGCCGCCCAGGTTGGTGATGGACATGACATCCAGCGCCCCGCCCCCCTGCGACATGTTCACATGGCCGATATTGTCCTGGATCACCGCCTGGTTGATGTCCAGGCCGCTGGCATTGATGAACTGCCCGTCCCCCAGCGGGATCCCGTCGAGCGTGATGCCAAGCTGGCTCTGCGTATAGCCCCGGATATAGAATGTGTTCGCCCAGGTATCCAGGCCGAACGGGTCGTCCGAGGCAAAGCTCACCCCCGGCGTCGTGGCCGAGAGCACCTGCAACACGCTGGTTCCCGGCACGAAGGTCTCCAGCGCCTTGCGCGTGATCGTCTGCTCCATCCCATGGGACGTATTGCGGTTCGCGGTCACGGCCAGCGATTCCGACGCGGCGACGACGGCATGGACGCGCGGTTTCGGCGCATGGGATGCCGCCACCTTGCCCTTCGGTTTGCGCACCGACACCGGAGCGCCATGGGCTGCAGGCAATGCAGCCAGCACCGCCAAAGATGAAACGAAGGCGTACAGAAATTTTCTTCGCGCGCTCACGGGTCGCTCCTTGCTCACGAATTCGTGTGGTGCGATATTGTCGAAATCGATACGAATTGTGCATTCATATTCCGACATAGAAATGACGGAATCATTCACTACATTTCGTCTCGCTGAAGGATTTTGACGTCATCGGGAGACATGATGGAAGATGCTGCCAGGTCCGACCTCGACCGGACCGACCGTGCAATCCTGAACCACCTGGCAGCGAACGGACGCCTGCCGATCTCGGACCTCGCCCCGCTGGTCAATCAAAGTGCGGCGACATGTTTTCGTCGGGTGCAACGCCTGGTCGAACGCGGCGTCATCCTGCGCTTCAGCGCGATCCTCGATTCCGCCAAGGTCGGGCGCGGCGCGCTGGTCCTGGTGGGCGTCAATCTCGACTCGCTGGACAAGGCGAACATCCTAGCCTTCGAAAGCGCGGTCCGCGCGCTGGACATCCTGATCGACTATTACTTGGGGCTGCGGAATGGTAAGGCGTATGAGACCGGAGCCGGTGACATCACCCCGGCCAGTGATAACGGGCCGCTCGCCATAGGCGAATTTTGGAATCAAAGGGACAGTGGACAGGACCGCCTTTTCATGCCCGGCCACACCGGGTGTTCGCCGGGACACATTCCAAAAAAAAGCGGTTGGTCGAGCGGACGTGCCTCTTGCCTATTGCGGCTTCGTTATGATTGTCAGGAGAGAGCGTCGTACAGCGTTTCCTGAACGGGGGACACACGGCGCGGCGCTGGAAATCACGTGAAGACGTTACGAAGTCGATATCAAGAACGTGTGAGAAAAATTACCCTTGGAAAAAGTTTATATATCGGACAAATTCAATAATTATACGATTTGTTTTTGTATTTATGCGTGCGGGATGCGATACGATCCGGTGCCCGTCGCGTTCGGTTGGGCCGTGTGAAACCAGAGATGACCAAACACCCCCTGACGCATTCACGGCATGCAGACCCGCTGGCAGGACTGTTCCAGTCGCATTTCGGCTGGCTGGCCGGGCGTGTGGCGCGTCAGCTCGGTTCCCGTAGCAAGGGGGAGGAAATCGCCTCCGAGGCGTTTGTCCGCCTTGCCGCATCCCGGCAGGCGGAAAGCTTGCGCGAGCCGCGTGCTTTTCTGCTGGTCGTGGCGCGGCGCTTGATCTCCGAGTTGAGAAGACGCAGCGTGCTGGAGGCAAGCTATCTGGACGCGCTGCGGACCGTTTCGGCGGAGACAGCGCCGAGCCCCGAGGAACATAATGAGTTCCTGCAATTGCTCCAGCGCATGGACCATGCGCTGCGCGGCGTGTCCCCCAAGGCACGCGCGGCGTTCTTCTTCTACCGAATCGACCATCTGCGCCATCAGGACATCGCCGAACGCCTCAACGTATCAGTCAGCATGGTACGGAAATATATCGATACCGCCGAACGTGCCTGTGTGGGCGTGCTGGATCGGCCTTGAGTTCCTGAATTCCTGTTCGTAATAGAAAGCATCATGGCTTCCGATCCAACACGATCCACGGACGCGCTGCAGGGCGGAAACGAGCGGTCCAACTCCGTGGACATGCAGCTTGCGCGGCTGAGCGCGGCGCTGGGTGGCCAGTCTCTAGGCGACGTTTACCTACGCCGGGTGAAACGCCGCGCGCTGCTGCGCCGGGGGCTGGGAGCGCTCGCCGGCGCAGCATGCGTGGCGGACGTGGTGGTCGGGCCGGGGCATCTGTCGGGCGATCCGCGCGCCGATATCCGCACCCGCCATGGCGAGACGCAGCAACTCGCCCTTGGAGCACGATCCACCGCAACGCTTGCGCCGTGCAGCGCCATCGCATTCGCCGCCGGCGGCGGGCGGAACGCGTTCACGCTCCTGCGTGGAACGGTTCTTGTCGAAAGCCGCCCCGACGCGGCATCGCCGTTTATCCAAGTTGCCACCCGCGCGGGCACGGTCCGTGCGTTGGCCGGCGATTTCATGGTCCGTCGCGATGACGGCCGGACGATCGTGACCGCCCATGACGACATGCTGACCATTCTGCCCGCGCATGGGCCGCGCCTGACCCTGGCGGCTGGCCATGCCATCGATCTGGAGCCGAATGGACCGGGCGAACAGGCCATCGACTGGGGCCTTGCGACCTCTTGGCGCAATGGGATGCTGATCGTGGAAAACGGGACGCTTGGCGATGTGGTCGCAGGGTTGGCACCCTACTGGCGAGGTGCGCTGTACATCACGCCGCGCGCGGCGCGCATCCGGGCGAGCGGCGTATTTTCGCTGAACGATACCCGCCGTTCGCTCACGCAACTCGAGGAGATCTTCCCGGTCTCCATCCGGCATCTACCTTTCGGAGTCGTGACGATCAATTCTTTATCGTGACGATCGTGACGTAAAAAAAGTTTCTCAGTCGGTATCACTTTGGCCGGCTCGATCCTCATCCTTTGTGACGGCCACACCGTAACGGTCCGTAACGATGAGGAAGAGATGAAGAGAAACCAGCGGCTATTCGGCATATCCACCTTTTTTCTGCTCACGGGCTCATGTCTCGCAGGGGTCTCATCAGGCCGAGCCGCCGATATCTCCGTCAGTCAGGCGAAATCCTTCGCCTTCTCCCTGCCGCCGGGGCCGTTGGCACGAACCTTGTTGCGCATATCGGCCCAGACCGGAACTCCCATCGCGTTTTCTCCCGATCAGGTGGCAGGCAGGCAGGCGATTGCGATCGACGGCCAGATGACCGAGATGACAGCGGTCGGCCTCGCCTTGCGCGGCACCGCATTGGCCGTGGTCGCGACGCCATCCGGCGGGTTGAAGATCGTCACGACCTTACCGCCCGCGCCGGCCTCCACCCCCATGCCGCGCGCGGACGCCATCAAGGCAACGAATGCAACCGCCCTCGCCGCTCCGGATCGTACTGACGCGACATCCAACGCCGAAGCCATCGTCGTCACCGGGTCGCGCCTCGCCCATTCCGCGCTGACCGACATCATGCCGACCACAACGCTGGATGCCGAGCAACTGGCACGGCGTGGTTATACCAATGTCGGCACCGCGTTGTTGCGTGAAAACCCGGCCTATGGAGCGCCGGACAATTCCAATATGGGGACCCAAGGCAGTTATGGTGCCGGCCAGTTCTTCGCCAACATGTTCAACCTCGGCTCGCAGCGCACGCTGACGCTGGTGAACGGCATGCGCTTCGTCTCGGACGCGTCTTCCTCGATCTTCGGCGCGGTCGCGGGGTCGCCGGTCGATCTGTCCATCATCCCCTCCTCGCTCATCAAGAAAGTCGAGACCGTGAGCGTCGGCGGCGCGCCCGCCTACGGGTCGGACGCGATCGCCGGCGTGCAGAACTTCATCCTCAAGAATGATTTCCAGGGCGTGGAGTTTACCGCACAGGGCGGTTTTTCCCAGAAGCTCGATGACGGATCGGCCAAGATCGCGTTTCTGGCTGGTCGGCATTTCGATCATGGCCGGGGCGGCGTCGTCTTCGATCTCGAATATAACGACCAGCTTCCGCTGACCCGCGCGGCGCGGCCGCAATTCGGCGGCGGAAACAGCAATTATTTCGGGCAAAGCAACGATCCGAACAGCCCGTACCAATACGTGCTGCAACACGGGCAGCGTTATCTGGAATTCACCAATTCGGGCATTCCCATCACCTCCGATACCTACCCCACGCTCTCGGGCCAGAACCTGGGGGGGGTGACGAACGCCGCGGGACAGACGCTGATATTCAACCCCACGGGCACCGCCCTGGTGCCGCTGACCTTCAATTCGGTCAACGGCGACCAGATTTCAGGCTCCGGCGGGAATGGCTTCAATATCGGCAACTACAATAATCTGATCGTCGGCCAGACGCGGCTGAACCTGACCACGCTGGCCCATTACGACATCACCGATCACTTGAAGGCGAAGTTCGAAGGCTGGTACCAGGATGCAAGCGCCTTCAATACGTCCGCCCAACCGAACTACAATTCCGCCCTGTTCGGCAGCGCGATGACGGGCGCCGCCGACGGGACGCAGAGCGGCAACCTGGTGTTGAGCACCAGCAATCCATTCTTGACGCAAGCGGAACGCGCCACCATCATCTCGAACCTTGCCGCGCAGGGGGTACCGACCGACCAATTCTATCTGGCCCGCGCCAACACCGATTACGGGACCGGCGCTTTCACCACGAACACGCAGACGTTCCGTTTCGTCGGCGGTCTGAACGGGGATTTCGAGTTCGCCGGCCGTCATTTCGACTGGGATATCACCGGTACGTACGGGCGCTCGATGTCGCAGACCTATCAGCCCATGATCGTGGCGCAGAACTTCGTCAACGCGCTGAATGCCGTGAGGCTGCCTGACGGGTCGATCGGCTGCGCACCGGGCTATGTCAGCTCGCCGCTGCCCACCGAGAGTGCGACCTGCGCGGCGCTCAATCCGTTCGGCGTGAGCACCGCAAGCCAGTCGGCGATCGACTATGTTACCGCCATGAGCAAGACCTCGCAGACGAACAGCCAGTTCGACATCGTGGCCGAGGTGAAAAGCACCGTCGTCAAGCTGCCGGCGGGGGATGTGCGCTGGGACCTGGGCTACGAGCACAGGCGCGAGGCTACGAGCTTCAATCCGGGGGCCTTCTTCCTCGGGGAGCCCATGCCGGATGGCACCTATCAGCAATATGGCGCGTTTATTCCGGTCTCGCCTGTCGCGGGCAGCTATCATACGCACGAGGCCTTCGCCGAACTCGAGGTTCCGCTGGTTTCGCCGAAGATGCATATCCCCGGCGTCTATGAATTCTCGGGCGACGCGGCGGCACGCTATGTCAACAACTCCATAACCGGAGGCTTCTGGACCTGGACCGCCGGAGGCACCTATGCGCCGACGCGCGACGTCCTGTTCCACGGCAATTATACCCGCTCGCTCCGCGCGCCGTCGATCACGGAACTGTTTGCACCCGATGGTTCGGTCTACGACAGCGGGAACGATCCGTGTTCGCCCCAGTTCATCACGTCCGGCCCGAATCCGGGCGTCCGGCGCGCGAATTGCGCCAAGGCGGGCGTGCCGACCAACTTCACGTCGAATATCAATAATTATACCATACTCGGCAGTTCGGGCGGAAACCCCCATCTCCAGAACGAAACGGCGGACAGCTTTACCGGCGGCGTCACCCTGCGTCCGCGCTGGGTGCGTGGGCTGACCATCAATTCCGATTTCATCGACATCAATCTGCACAATGAGATCCAGTCGCTCGACATCACCCAGATCATGGACGCGTGCTACGATTCGCCGAACTTTCCGAATGCCTACTGCTCGGCCTTCACGCGGGATTCATCCGGCCAGATCACCAATTTCCACGAGGGATATTACAATATCGCAAACCAGCACGTGCGCGGCGTGCAGTCCAAGCTGGATTACTTCCTGACGCTCGAGGATATCGGGCTGGGTCCGAAATCCGGCGCGGTCGAGATGACCGTCAATTACATGCATTACGTCTTCAACAACCAGACGCTGCTCAGCCAGACTTATGCGCAGGTCGGCGACACCAGCAACCCGCGCGACAATTTCACGACCAATATCAATTATTTCCGCGGTCCACTCATGCTGCAGTGGCAAATGATCTACTACGGCAAGAGCCGTTACAAGCTGAACGTCGCCCCGAACACCTATTCCATCAACGACTTCAAGCAATATTTCATGTTCAACACAACCATCGGCTATACTTTTCTCAAGCATTATATGGCGAACCTGAATATTAACAACGTGTTCGATGCGAAACCGCAATATCCCTATATCGGCTCGACCTCGCGCTATTTCGACGGCATCATCGGACGCTCGTTCATGCTGACGGTCCAGGCGAATTTCTAAGCGCGGGCATGCGCGTCCCGCGCCGGAACGACCATCCCATACAATTCGGCGCGCCGCGGTGCGCCAGGAGGAAATCGATTTGATCCTCATGAAGCAATACGGCATCGCAGAGCGCCGTGGTGGAATTGCGATGCTGGGCACGGCCTGCCTGGCCGGGATGCTGGCCACCGGAGGTGCGACGGCCGCCACTGTGGCGGTTCCAGCGACGCCGGGCGCGTCGGCTGCGCACCTGGGAACCTGGGGGCTCGACCTGTCCGGGCGCAACCTTTCGGTGCAGCCAGGCAATGATTTCTTCGGCTATGCCAATGGTACTTATGTCGAGCACCTGGTCATTCCGCCGGACCGGGCGAGCTGGGGGCCGTTCAACGAACTCGCCGAACTGTCGCGTACGCGGGTGCAGGCGATCCTGAACGACGTGTCGTCGCAGGCGCAGGCAAATCCGACGACGATCGAAGGCAAGCTCGGGACGTTCTATGCCTCATTCATGGACGAGGCGGCCGTCGAGGCATCGGGTGCGGCGCCATTGGCGGCCGACCTGGCCGCGATCCGTGCCGTGCATGATGCCGCGTCCTTCGCTGCCCTCGCCGGGTCGGCCCAGGAAACGTTTCAGGCATCGCCGTTCTCGCTCATGATCCAGCCCGATGCGAAGGACCCCACGCGGTATTCGCTCAACCTGGACCAAGCAGGTCTGGGGATGCCGGATCGGGATTATTACATCAAACCGTCCTTCGCCGCGAAGAAGACCGCGTATCGGGCCTATGTCGAGACAATGCTCGGCCTGATCGGGTGGCCGGACGCGAAGCAGGCGGCATCGGACATCGTCGCGCTGGAAACGGTCATCGCAAAGGCTCACTGGGCGCGCGAAGCGATGCGCGATCCCGAAAAGAGCTACAATCCCCGCACCGTCGAACAACTCGGGAAGGACGCGCCCGGTTTCGACTGGGCGATCTGGCTGCAGGCGGCGGGCATTCCGACGGCGGGTCTCACTCAGCGTATCGTGATCGCCGGCGAGCCCAGTGCGATCACCGGGGAGGCGAAAATCCTCGGTGCGACGGATATCGCGACGCTACGCGCGTGGTTGGCCTTCCATCTGGCGGACAATGCGGCGCCCAACCTGTCGAAATCGTTCGTCGACGCATGGTTCGCGTTCAACGACAAGACGCTATCCGGCCAGCCGCAACTGCCCGTGCGCTGGAAGCGGGCGGTGGGCGCGACGAGTTCCGCGATGGGATGGGCGATCGGCCGGGTTTATGTCTCGCGCTATTTCCCACCGGACAACAAGGTGCAGATGGGTCATCTGACGGATGAGTTGAAGACCGCCTTTCGTGTCCGTCTTCAGCATAATAGCTGGATGGAGCCGGCGACGCGTGCCGCTGCGTTGCGCAAGCTGGAGAATTTTACCATCCAGATCGGCTATCCCACCAGGTGGCGTGATTATGACGCGCTGACAATCCGCAAGGGCGACGTGTATGGCAATGCCACGCGCGCGATTGCCTTTGAATGGCGATACTGGCTGGAGCATCTGGGCAAGCCGGTCGATCGCGACGAGTGGGACATGACGCCGCAAATTGTAAATGCCTACAATATGCCCGTGTTCGACGAGGTCGTGTTCCCAGCCGCGATCCTTCAGCCGCCCTTCTTCAACCCTAAGGCCGATCCGGCCGTCAATTACGGCGCCATCGGCGGCGTGATCGGGCATGAGATGACCCATTCCTTCGACGACGAGGGGCGCAAGTTCGACGAGCATGGGCGGCTGCGCGACTGGTGGACCAAGGCGGACGCGGCGCGGTTCCAGAAACTTGCCGACCGGCTAGGTGCGCAGTTCGACGCATTCGTGGTTCTGCCGGGCGTGCATGTGAACGGAAAGCTGACAATGGGCGAGAATATCGCCGATCTGGGCGGGCTGACGCTGGCGCTGGATGCCTATCATGCCTCGCTACACGGCAAGCCGGCACCGGTGATCGACGGACTGACGGGCGACCAGCGCGTGTTCCTGGGCTGGGCGCAGGTGTGGCGCGAGAAAGTGCGGGACGACGCCCTGCGCCAGCAAATCGTGGTCGATCCGCATTCGCCGCCGGTCGCGCGCGTCAACATGCCGATGCATAATATCGATGCATGGTATGACGCATGGGGCGTCGTGGCGGGACAGAAGCTTTATCTGAAGCCGGAAGACCGCGTGAAGATCTGGTGACGGCCAAGCCGGCCGGGGACAGGACCGGCCGAAACGGTGCTGTCAGGTCGGCCGTGTGGAGCAATCCTCGCCCGTTTAAACGATCTCGTTTGAACGGACTCAACTTCCGCGGCCGACGCATGCGCGTCACAGGGCATTTGACCCGAAACCGGATCAATGATTGCAGACAGGCTGCGTTCGCGCATGTTTCGAATCGCCGTGCTTACCCAAGTCTACGGCAACGGTATCAGTACGATCGGCGTCCTGCGGACGCCCCAGCGCCTTCGGCCTATGATCTGCTGGATCAGCTTGCGGGCGCTGGACCGCATGCCCTGTTCCTCAAAGGCCTCGCAAGCCGCACCGCGGCCTGTGCTACGGCTATGACGTGGTGAAGCGTGAAAACTCTGATCTCGGACGGCCTCTCAGAAATTTTCTTCGCGCGCTCACGGGTCGCTCCTTGCTCACGATTTCGTGTGGTGCGATATTGTCGAAAGCGATACGAATTGTGCATTCATATTCCGACACAGAAATGACGAAATCATTCACTACATTTCGTCTCGCTGAAGGATTTTGACGTCATCGGGAGACATGATGGAAGATGCTGCCAGGTCCGACCTCGACCGGACCGACCGTGCAATCCTGAACCACCTGGCAGCGAACGGGCGCCTGCCGATCTCGGACCTCGCCCCGCTGGTCAATCAAAGTGCGGCGACATGTTTTCGCCGGGTGCAACGCCTGGTCGAGCGCGGCGTCATCCTGCGCTTCAGCGCGATCCTCGATTCCGCCAAGGTCGGGCGCGGTGCGCTGGTCCTGGTGGGCGTCAATCTCGACTCGCTGGACAAGGCGAACATCCTCGCCTTCGAAAGCGCGGTCCGCGCGCTGGACATCGTGATCGACTGCTACCTGGTCTCGGGCGAATACGATTATTTCCTCAAGATCCGCGTCGCCGACATCTACCGCTTCAATGCGATCCACAGCGACTATCTCGTCTCGCTGCCCGGCATCAACCGTACGCGCACCTTCATCTGCCTCAAGGAGGTGATCGACCGGCACGAACCCGCGCTCGATTTCTGATCCGCCTCCAATCCGAAATGCCCCGTCCCGCGCCGAATCCCCCCTCATTCGCCGCGAAAACGACGCCATGGCCTTCACCATGGCCCGGCGCATGATATAAGGCAGACCGAACTGGAAGAGCCGGCATGTCACTGCACACCATTCGCACCCGTTTCGCTGCTTGTCCCACCGGCCCCCGCGCCGCCCGGTACGCCGCGCTCGCCCTGATGCTGTCGCTCGCAGCCTGCGGCGGCGACAAGAAGGCGATCAGCGACATGCAGGCGCATGTCCCCCCGGCCGACACGCTCTACAATAACGGCATCGACGCCCTGCACAGCCAGCGCTACGCCCTGGCCGCCGCGGAATTCGAGGCCCTGCAGCAGAACTATCCCTATTCCGGCTATGTCGCGAACGCCCAGCTCATGGAAGGCTACGCGAACTACCTCCAGGACAAATATCCCGAGGCTGTGCAGCAGCTCGATCGCTTCCTCGAACTGCACCCCACCAGCCCCGACGCCGCCTATGCCTTCTATCTCCGCGCGCTCTGCTATTATGAACAGGTCTCCGACATACGGCGCGACCAGCAGGGCACGATCGAGGCGATGAACGCGCTGGAAGAGGTCATCACCCGCTTCCCGCAATCGCCCTACGCCCGCGACGCGCAGCTCAAGATCGATCTCTGCCGCGACCACCTGGCCGGCAAGGAAATGCTGGTCGGCCGCTTCTATCAGCAGCAGCGGAATTACGAGGCCGCGGTCAATCGCTACCAGCGCGTGGTGCAGGATTTCCAGACCACCAACCACGTGCCCGAGGCCCTGGAACGGCTGGTCGAGGTCTATCTCGATCTCGGCCTGACCGATCAGGCCCGCCGCACCGCCTCGGTCCTGTCCTACAACTACCCCGGCAGCCAGTGGTACCGCTACAGCTACGACATGCTGCGCAGCAAGCATCTGCTGGCCGCCAACACCCCGCTGCCCGGCTCGGTCCCCGACACGGCCCAGGCTCCGTCCGATGCCGGCACGCCGGATCACAAGGCCCCGCCGCCGCCGCCCCGCCGCGGCTTCTTCTCGCGCACCTGGCACGCGATCTTCTGACTCATCGCTCCGATACCGCTATCCGGCGCGGGCCCGATGCATGCTGACCCATCTCGCCATCCGTGACGTCGTCCTGATCGAACGGCTGGACCTGCCCTTCTCCCCCGGGCTGACGGTGCTGACCGGCGAGACCGGGGCAGGCAAATCCATCCTGCTCGACAGTCTTGGCCTTACCCTGGGCGACCGGGCCAGCGCCGGCCTGGTCCGCGCCGGCGCCGAGCAGGCCAGCGTCACAGCCTGCTTCGAACTGGCCTCCGACCATCCGCTGCACGGCGTCCTGGCCGAACAGGGCATCCTGATCGACGATCCGCGCGACCCCCTGGTGCTGCGCCGCCTGGTCGCCACCGACGGCCGCTCCCGCGCCTATATCAACGACCAGCCGGTGGGCGTGGCGCTGCTGCGCCGCGCCGCCGGCCTGCTGGTCGAAATCCAGGGCCAGCATGAACAGATGGGCCTGGCCGACCAGTCGACCCATCTCGACCTGCTCGACGCGTTCGACGTGCCGCCCGCCCTGCGGGCCGACACCGCCGACACCTACCGCGCCTGGATGGAGGCCACGGCCGAACTCGCCGCCGCCCGCGCCGCGCTCGAAAGCGCGGCGCGCGAGGAAGACTGGCTGCGCCAATCTGTCGAGGACCTCGCCGCCCTCGCCCCGCAGGAGGACGAGGAAACCCATCTGGCCGGCCTGCGCCAGGCGCTGCAACAGGGCGAACGGCGGGGCGAGGCCATCGCCGCCGCCCTGGCCGAACTCACGCCGCGGGACCGGCGCGCCGCCGGTCCCGCCGCCGCGCTGCGCAATGCCGGCCGCACCCTGCAGCGGCTGCTGCCCACCCCGGGACACGCCTCCGGCCATGCCGCCGCAGGCGACGACGCGGTCTCTTCCTCCGCCGCCGACCTGCTGGCGCAAGAGGCCATGGCCGCCCTCGAACGCGCCGAGGAAGCCCTGGCCGAAGCCGAAACCCACCTCTCCCGCCTCGCCGCCGAATCCGAAGCCGATCCCCAACTCCTGGAACAGACCGAGGAACGGCTGTTCGCGCTCCGCGCCGCCGCGCGCAAGCACGGCGTGTCGGTCCCCGAACTGCCCGGCCTGCTCGCCGCCTTCTCCACGCGGCTGGCCGCCCTCGATTCCGGCAACAGCCGCATCGCCGCACTCCAGGCCGAAGTCGCCGCCCGCCGCGCCCGTTTCGCGGACGCGGCCGCCCTGCTCTCGGCCGCCCGCGAACGATCGGCCCGCCGGCTCGAACAGGCCGTGACCGCCGAATTGCGGCCACTGCGCCTGGAACGCGCCCGCTTCCTCGTCTCGCTCCCCGCCCTGCCGCCCGAGGGCTGGAACGCCAGGGGCCGCGAACAGGCCGCCTTCCTCATCGCCGCCAATCCCGGCCAGCCGCCCGGCCCGCTGGCCAAGGTCGCCTCGGGCGGCGAATTGTCCCGCCTGATGCTGGCGCTCAAGGTCGTGCTGGCCGGCCGCTCCGCCGTCCCCACCCTGGTGTTCGACGAAGTCGATTCCGGCGTCGGCGGCGCCACCGCCTCATCCATCGGCGAGCGTCTCTTCCGCGTCGGGCAGGACGTCCAGGTCCTGGTCGTCACCCACAGCCCGCAGGTCGCTGCCCGCGGCAACGCCCATCTGCGCATCAGCAAGACCGTGACGAAGGGCCGAACCGAAACCCGGGCCGAACCGTTGTCCCCCGCGCAGCGGCGCGAGGAAATCGCCCGCATGCTGGCTGGCGACACGATCACCGAGGCCGCACGGGCGGCGGCGGATTCCCTGCTCCGGGGGTAAGGCCCATGGGAACGAAACAGACGAAACAGATGTCGCACACGCAAGCCGCCCCCAATCCGGCGACCCCCAATCCGGCAACCCCCGATCTGGCAACTCCCGATCTGGCAACCTTGCCCCCGGACGCGCTCTCCGAATCCCAGGCCGCCGCCGAACTCGAACGCCTCGCCGCGCGGCTGCACGACCTGGACCGCGCCTATTACGAACAGGACGCCCCCGCCGTCTCCGACGCCGAGTATGACGCGCTGCGCCGGCGCAACCTGGCGATCGAAACCCGCTTCCCCGCGCTGCGCCGCGCCGACAGCCCCTCGCTGCGCGTCGGCGCCGCCCCCGCCGCCGCGTTCGGACGGCACCGCCACCTTGTGCCGATGCTCTCGCTGGACAACGTCTTCAACCGCGAGGATTTCGAATCCTTCATCGCCCGCGCCGTCCGCTTCCTCGGCCTGACCGAGGAGCAGTCGCGTACCCTGCGCTTCGTCGCCGAACCCAAGATCGACGGGCTGTCGATCAGCCTGACATACGAACACGGGGTCTTCGTCCGCGGCACCACCCGCGGCGACGGGACCGAGGGCGAGGACGTCACCGCCAATCTGCGCACCCTGCGCGACCTGCCCCAGCGCCTGCGCGGCCACGCCCCCGCCCTGATCGAGATCCGGGGCGAGGTCTTCCTCTCCAAGCCCGCATTCCTGGCCATCAATGCCGACCAGGCGGCCGCCGGGCAGAAACCGTTCGCCAACCCGCGCAACGCCGCCGCGGGCTCGCTGCGCCAGCTCGACCCCGCGATCACCGCCCGGCGCCCGCTCTCGCTCTTCGCCTATGCCCAGGGCTTCGCCTCCGACCGACTGGCCGGCACCCATTGGGACTATCTCGACCGGCTGCGCCATTGGGGGTTCGCGGTCAATCCGCTGTCGCGCATCGTCGAAAACGCGCACGCGGCCGAGGATTTCATGGAAACCATCGCCCGCGAACGCTCGGGCCTCGCATACGACATCGACGGCGTGGTCTATAAGATCGACGACCTGGCCCTGCAGGACCGGCTGGGCTTCGTCGGCCGCGCGCCGCGCTGGGCGATCGCCTGGAAATTCCCCGCCGAACAGGCCATCACCCGCCTCACGCGCATCGACATCCAGGTCGGCCGCACCGGGGCGCTCACCCCCGTCGCCATCCTCGAGCCGGTCAATGTCGGCGGCGTCATCGTCACCCGCGCGACCTTGCACAACGAGGACGAAATCACCCGCAAGGATATCCGCGAGGGTGACCTGGTGCAGATCCAGCGCGCGGGCGACGTCATCCCCCAGGTGCTCGGAATCGTCCCGCCCCGCCCCGGCGAGCCGCCGCGCGCCGAACCATTCCGCTTCCCCCATGAATGCCCGATCTGCCATTCCCGCGCCGAACGTCCCCCGGGCGAGGTGGTCTGGCGCTGCACCGGCGGCCTGACCTGCCCGGCGCAGATCGTCGAACGGCTGATCCATTTCGTCTCGCGCGACGCCTTCGACATCGACGGGCTGGGCGAGCGCACCATCACCGAATTCTACCAGGACGGCCTGATCCGCACCCCGGGCGACATTTTCCGCCTGCCGGAGCACGAGGCCGAAATCGCCGGCCGCGACGGCTGGGGCGAAGTCTCGGCCCGCAATCTCAGCAACGCCATCCGTGCCCGCCGGACCATCCCGCTGGCCCGCTTCATCTACGCATTGGGCATCCGCCGCATCGGCGCCAGCAATGCCCGCCTGCTGGCCCGCCATTACGGCGCCTATGCCCATTGGCGCGACCAGATGCTGCGCGCGACGCAGATCGGCTCGGACGAACGCCTGGCCCTGGGCTCGATCACCGGCATCGGCACCGCCATCGCCGACGAACTCGCCGCCTTCTTCATGGAACGGCACAATCTCGACACGCTGGCCGACCTCGCCGCCATCCTGACGATCGAGGACGAGGACATGCCCGCCCAGGGCCACCTGTCTGGCAAGACCATCGTCTTCACCGGCACGCTGACCACCATGACCCGCCCCGAGGCCAAGGCCGTGGCCGAACGGCTGGGCGCGCGCGTCACCGACAGCGTGTCGAAGAAGACCGACCTGGTTGTGCTCGGCGCCGATGCCGGCTCCAAGGCCCGCAAGGCCGCCGAATTGGGCATCGACACGCTCGACGAGGCCGGATGGCGCGAACTCGCCGGCATGCCGCCCGCCTGATCCGCGGCCGCCCCCTTCTGGCCCGTCTCCTTCTGGCCCGCCCCCCTTCTGGCCCCACGGCGGCATTCTGCGCTATCCTGCGCGCAATGAAAAAACCCGCCGCCGGGACACGCCGTCCCCTCCATCCGTCCCGGCCCGCCGCCGACCGCGGAGCATGCCGTCACACCCGGTCGCCGGCTCCCACGCGAAAGGCACGGCCATGATCCTGCTCGCGGGCCTGCTTGCCATCATCCTGCTCATCGCGGTCAGCATCCTGATCTCGCTGTCCGAAATCTCCTTCGCCGCGGCGCGCGAGGTCCGGCTGCGCACCCGGGCCGAGGCCGGCGACACCAGGGCCGCCAATTTCCTCCGCCTGCGCCGCAACAGCGGCCAGGTCATCACCGTGCTCCAGATCTGCCTCAACGCGGTGGGCGTGCTGGGCGGCGTCATCAGCAGCGAACTCATCACCCCGCCGCTGGCGCAAATCCTGGGCGCGGCCGGCATGCGGGCCGCGCTGGCCGACCATGTCGCCTCCACCGCGTCCTTCCTGCTGGTCACCGGCCTGTTCGTCCTGTTCGCCGACCTGCTGCCCAAGCGCATCGCCATGAACGCGCCCGACCGCGTGGCGCTGGCCATCGGCTGGTTCCCGGCACTCGCGCTGCGGCTGTTCTATCCCTTCGTCTGGATCTTCTCGAAAATCGCCGATTTCATCCTGCGCGCGCTGAAAATCCCGGCCGCCTCGACAGTCGAACCGGTCACGCCCGAGGATCTGCGCGCGATCCTGGCCGCCGGCACCGCCTCGGGCGTCCTGCTCGAGCAGGAACACCAGATGATCCAGAACGTGCTGGGCCTGCAGGACCGCTCCGTCACCTCGGCCATGACCCCACGGGACGAGATCGTCTTCCTCGACGTGCAGGAAAGCGCCGAAAGCCAGCGCGACAAGGTCCGCGCCAAGCCCTATTCCCGCTACCCGCTCTGCGACGGCGGGCTGGACAACGTCATCGGCTCGATCCGCGCCGAGGACGTGCTCGCCGCGGTGGTCGAGGAACCGCCCGCCGCCGAAGCCGCCCCGGGACAGATCTACCGCATGCGGCGCGACGTGCTGTCCCTGCCCGACACGCTCAATCTCTGGGACACGCTGGCCCAGTTCGACACCCATGGGGCGGGCTTCGCCCTGATCGTCAACGAATACGGGCTGGTGGTCGGGCTGATCACCTTCAAGGACATCATGGGCGCGCTGATGGACGGGCTGGCCAACCCGTTCGAGGAACAGGCCATCGTCCGCCGCGACGAGAATTCCTGGCTGATCGACGGCGCCGCCCCCATCGGCGACGTGATCCGCGAGCTCGGCATCCCCGCGCTGCCCGACAGCCATAATTTCGATACGATCGGCGGCCTCGTCATGCACCGCCTGCGCCGCATGGCCCGCAAGGCCGACCGGGTCGAGGCCGCGCATTTCCTCTTCGAGGTGGTCGATGTCGAAGGCTTCCGCATCAACCAGCTCCTCGTCACCCGCCGCCCCCGCCGCCCGGAAACCGACCAGCGACCCGCAACTGACACTTAATCACGCGGAATTATGCGGACTTTTAATTATAGTCCGGAATGCCCGGCATGGTGACAAAGCCGGGCAGCTCCCGCACCGCCCGCGCCCAGCGCCGCAGCGCCGGATGGAATTCATGCCCCGCGCCCCGATCGTGGCTTACCCAGTCGCGGCTCAGCGCAAAGGACGGAAACAGCATCACATCCACGATGCCGGGCGCATCGCCCACGAACCATGTCGCCCCGTCCAGCCGCCGCCGCGCCATATGGTCCTCCATGATCCGCAGCGCCGCCACCCCCGCCCGGCACAGCCCCGCCACATCACCCCCGTCACCGAACAAAGCCGCCCGCCGCGCCGCGATCGCCGCGCGCAGCGGCCCGGCCGCGAAATCCAGCCAGTGCGCCACCTGCGCGAAGGACGCCCCGTCGTCCGGCCACCACCCTGCCCGGCCATAAGCCAGCACCAGCAGCGCGGCCTGCGCCCCGCAGACATCCTGCCCCGCGATGCGCAGTACCGGCAGCACGCCCGCCGGGCTGATGGCGCGGAATCCCGGCGAATCCTGCTGGCCGCCCGGCACCACGTCCACCGCGACGATCCGCGCCGTCAGCCCCAGCAGCGACAGCAGCAGCCGCACCCGATAGCACCCCTCGTCCAGCTCATCGTCATGCAGGACCAATTCCTGCGCCATCGGCGCCGTCATGCCGCCTCCTCCGCGCATCCGCGCATATCCCGCGCCCAGTCGGCCAGCGCATGCAGCCGCGCGGCCCCGGCCATGCTGCCGGCCAGCACATGCAGCATGCACGCATCCCCGTCCACCGGCAGGATCGCCGCCAGCACCGCGCCATGCACGTCCCGGTCCAGCACGCCGGCCAGCCGGCCCGCCGCCAGGCCGATCACCCCCGCCACCCGCTCGGCGGGCGCACCCACCCGCAACGACCGCACCCCGGTCCAGGCCCCGGTCCAGACATGTCCGTCCGCCCCGATTTCCACGCCCGGCACCTCCGCCCCCTCGGCCACCGGCCGCGCCCAGATCAGCCCGTGCCGCTCGACGGCGGCCCATGGCGCAGCCCGGATCGTGGCCGGCGGCGACAGCTCCGGATGGGCCGGAATATGCGCACACCGCCCGTCGGGACCGAAACGCCAGCCATGATACAGGCAGGCCAGCGTCCCCTCGCGCAGGAATCCCAGGCTCAGCCGCATGCCCCGGTGCGGGCAGCGATCATCCCAGACATGCGCCACGCCCCGCGCATCGCGCCACACCGCCAGTTCGCGCCCGCGCAGCACGCATCCCGCGACGCTGCCCGGCTCCAGGTCCATCGCCAGCATCAGCGCATGCCACCCATCCCCCGGATCGGCCGTCATGCCTCGTCCTCCCACTCGCTCTCGCCCCACTCGCTCTCGCACAGAATATCCGGCGCCAGGCAACCCGGCGGCCCCAGCCGGCACGCCATCTCGAACGCGCCCACCAGGGCCTCGGGTCCGCTGACCTCCAGCACCAGCCGCTCCGGCACGGCCTCATGCACCACGCACGTGACCGACAGCAGCGCCGCCCGCTCGCGGGCAAAGCGCATCATCGCCGCGTCCTGCGCGCATCCCGCCAGCACCATTCGCATCCGTTCCCGCCGGGCCATCCGGGTCCCCGCCCCAAACTCACGCCATCTCCGATAGCCTGCCCCGCCGAACCGTGCCATCCCTGTACCGAATCGTCCCTTTCCCCGAACAGGTCCCAGCCCCATGATCCCCATCACCGCCCATGACGCCCTGCTGGTCATCGACGTGCAGAACGATTTCCTGCCGGGCGGCGCGCTCGTCGTCCCCCGCGGCGACGCGGTCATCCCGGTCATCAACCATCTCACCCGCCTGCCTTTCGGCCAGCAGGCCGCCAGCCAGGACTGGCACCCGCACGGCCACGCCTCCTTCGCCAGCACCCACGGCCCCCACGCCCCGCACGGCACCTGGCCCGATCACTGCGTGGCCGGCACGCACGGCGCCGAACTCGCCCCCGCACTGGACCAGACCCGAGTCGGCATGGTGATCCGCAAGGGCCGCGCCCTCGACATCGACAGCTATTCCGCCTTTCTCGACAATGACCGCACCACCCGCACCGGGCTGGAATTCTGGCTGCGCGGCCTGGGTGTCACCCGCGTCTTCATCACCGGCCTGGCACTGGATTATTGCGTCGCCTTCACCGCGATCGACGCGAAGACCCTTGGTTTTGAAACGTTCGTGGTCGAAGATGCCTGCCGTGGGATCGCACCCGACCCCGCCGCCACGTGGCAGGCTCTCGAACGGCACGGCATCGTCCGCGTCCGCTCCGCCGACCTCGCCGGCACGGCATAGGGGCGATCGCGCAACCGGGGGTGTTCGGCGCCGGGTGGGACCGGCCCGAACAGATAATTTGGGGGATGACGGACCGATGACCGTTCCGGGTCGGGTATGACCATGTACAGGCCGCGGGGGCGGCTTCTCACATCGCGGCGACAGGTTCTCGGCCTCGCGGCCGGCACGGCAGGGGGCGCCCTGCTCCGCCCGCCGCCGCTTCTGGCCCAATCGCCGATGGCCGGATCGCTCAGGGCCCAGCCGCGCCGGCTGGCACCGATCGCCGAATCGGATGCCCTGGTCGCCTTCGGGCATACCGGTCCCGTCACCGACGGCGGCTGGACCACGGCGCATGACCGCGGCGTGCGCGCCGTGCGCCAGGCCTTTCCGCGCCTGCGCACCGTCTATGTCGAAAGCATCCCCTATTCCGCCGACGCCACGCGCATCTTTCGCCAGTTCGTGGCCGAGGGCGCGCAGATGGTCATCGCCACCTCCAATTACGGCGACTTCATCCGCGACGTGTCCGACCGCGCGCCCGACGTCGCCTTCATGGAATGCGACGGACACGGCGTCTCGGGCAATCTGGGCTGGTATTACATCACCCACTGGTATGCCAGCTACGTCATCGGCATCGCCGCCGGCCTGATGACCCGCACGAACAAGATCGGCTTCGTCGGCTCGTTCCCGATTCCTTCGGTCTATGCCGGGGCCAACGCGGTCCTGCTGGGCGCGCGCTCGGTCAATCCGGCGGCGACGCTCCAGGCCATCTCGATCAATGCCTGGTTCGACCCGCAGGCCGCCACGCAGGCCGGCACCGCGCTGGCCGAAAACGGCTGCGACTTCCTGTGCGGCATCATGGACGAACCGGGCTATCTCCGCGTCGCCCAGCAGCGCGGCATCAAGGCCGCGATGTGGAACACCGACATGCGCCAATACGGCCCCGACGCCTATGTCAGCTCGGTCGTGCTCGATTTCCGCGCCTATTACGTCCGGCAGGTCGCCGCCCGCCTGGCCGGCACCTGGCAGGCCCAGCCGCATTTCCTCACCCTCGGCCACGGCGTGGACCGCGATTCCTGGGGCCGCACCGTCCCGCCCGACATCGCGGCCCGGGCCGATGCGATGCGCGAGCGCATCCTGGCCGGGTACAACCCGTTTCGCGGCCCGATCCGCGACGCCGCCGGCCGCCTGCGCGTGCCCGACGGCGCGGTGATGGACGACGACCGGATCTATCAATGGGACTGGCCGGTGGAAGGAGTCAGCGGCCTTGACTGACCCCGCCATGCCTCCCGACGCCCCGCCCCCCGTCGCGCCGGGCACGCCGCCGATCCTGCAACTGCAAGGGATCTGCAAATATTTCCCCGGCGTCATCGCCAACCAGGATGTCGATCTCGACGTCCGCCCCGGCGAGATCCATGCCCTGCTGGGCGAAAACGGCGCCGGCAAATCCACCCTGATGAACGTCGTCACCGGCATCTACCAGCCCGATGCCGGCGAAATCGTACTGGACGGCTACGGCCGGCGCTTCGCCGCGCCGCAGGAGGCGATCCAGGCCGGCATCGGCATGGTGCACCAGCATTTCAAGCTGGTCCCCGCCTTCACGGTCGCCGAAAACATCCATCTCGGCTGGCGCGACACCCCTGCCCGCGCCGGCGCCGCGATATTGGAATCGCGTACCCGCGCCCTGTCCGAACGGTTCGGCTTTCCCGTCCGCCCCGACGCCCGCGTCGCCGACCTCTCGGCGGGCGAGCAGCAGCGCGTGGAAATCCTGCGCGTGCTGTCCCGCCAGGCCCGGCTGCTGATCCTCGACGAACCCACGGCCGTGCTCACCCCGGCCGAAAGCCGCGAACTGTTCCGCGCGCTGCGCGCCTTCCGCGCCCAGGGCAACGCCGTGATCCTGATCAGCCACAAGCTCGACGAGGTCATGGACATCTCCGACCGCATCACCATCCTGCGCGCCGGACGCAATATCGGCACCTTCCGCACGCCGGACTGCACCCCCGCCTCGCTGGCTTCCACCATGGTCGGGCGCGTCATCACCCGCCGCGACATGCGCGCCCGCCCGCCGGGCGCCGCCCCCGTGGCCCCGGCACCGGTGCTCAGCCTGCGCGGCGCCACCTGCCGCGATTCGCGCGGGGTCGAAACCCTGCGCGACGTCACGCTGGACCTGCATGGCGGCGAAATCCTCGGCATCGCCGGCGTGGCCGGCAACGGCCAGCGCGAACTCACCCAGGTGCTCACCGGCATGCTGCCCCTGTCGTCGGGCACATTGCTGCTGGACGGCCGGCGCGTACCCGGGGCCGACGCCGCCGCCTTCGCCCGCGCCGGCATCGGCCATATCCCCGAGGACCGGCTGCGCAGCGGCCTCGCCCCCGCGCTCGGCATCACCGAGAACATGGCGCTGCGCGAATATCGCCACCCGCCGATCGGCGGACGCGGCCTCTACCGCCCGGCCGCCGCCGAATCCCTGGCCCGCACGATCGCCCAGGCCGCCGAGGTCCGCATCCCCGATTTCGCCATGCCCATCCGCAACCTGTCGGGCGGCAACCAGCAGCGCCTGGTCGCCAGGCGGGAAATCCGCATCGCCCGCCGGGTGCTGGTCGCCGCCTATCCCAGTCGCGGGCTGGATATCGGCGCGATCGCCACCGTGCTGCGCTACCTGACCGACCTGCGCGACCAGGGCGTGGCCGTGGTCCTGGTCTCCGAGGATCTCGAGGAATTGCTGAACGTCGCCGACCGCATCGGCGTGCTCTTCCACGGACGGCTGATGGCGACCATCGACGCCGCGACGGCGGACATGGAAACGATCGGCCTGCTGATGGGCGGCCGCACCGGCGCCGGAGGGACCGCGTGATGGCCACCCGACTGCAACGCCTTCCCACCATCTCCCCCGCCCGGCGCCTGGCCTGGCGCGCCGGCGCGATCCTGGCCGCCCTGCTCGTCACCACCCTCTTCCTCGCCGCCTCGGGGCGCGACCCGCGCCTGCTGGCCGACCTGGTCGTCCGCTCCACCGTCGGCTCCCGCTTCGGGCTCGAGGATCTGGCCCTGTTCATGACCCCGCTGATGCTGACCGGCGCCGCCGTCACCATCACCAGCCGGATCGGCATCTGGAATATCGGGGCCGAGGGCCAGTTCTACGCCGGCGCCATCGGCGCCGCCGCCATCGGCCTGTTCCTCCCCGGCCCCGCGATCGTGATCCTGCCGCTGATGGCGCTCGCCGGCATCCTGTGCGGCATGGGCTGGATCCTGATACCCACCCTCGCCCGCGCCTATGCCGGCGTGAACGAGATCATCACCACCCTGCTGCTGAATTTCGTCGCCGCCCTGCTGACATCCTATCTCGCGGTCGGCCCCTGGCACGACCGGGTCACCGGCGCGCTGGCCTCGACCGGCCGCCTGCCGGTCCAGATCCCCGAATTCTGGGGCGCGGTGCATTGGGGCTTCCCCCTGGCGCTCGCGATCGTGCTGGCCCTCGCCCTGCTGATGGCCCGCACCGGCTGGGGCTACCAGGTCACGATCAGCGGCGCCAACGACCAAGCCGCGCGCTATGCCGGCATACCGGTCCGCGCCAGGATCATCGCCGTCATGCTGGCCTCCGGCGGCCTCGCCGCGCTGGCGGGCGTCTTCGAACTCGCCGGCACCGTCCATCGGCTGCAGGGCGGCCTCGCCAATAATTTCGGCTATTTCGGCATCGTGGTGGCGGTGCTGGCGCGCGGCTCCTGCCTCAACGTGCTGCCCGCCGCGCTGCTGATGGCCTTCATCCTCGATTCCGGCATCGTGCTCCAGACCCAGCAACTCACCGCATCGACCGTGCTGGCCATCACCGGCCTGGTCCTGTTCCTGATCGCCCTCGGCGACGAACTGGCGCATTACCGCCCGGTCGCCCCCCGCGCGGAGCCCACGCCATGATCGCGCTGCTCACCGGCATGCTCACCACCGCCGTGCTCGCCGGCGGCGTGCTCGCCCTCGCGGCGCTGGGCGAGGTCCTGGCCGAACGGGTCGGCGTCACCAATCTCGGCGTCGAAGGGCTGATGTCCATGGGCGCCGTGGTCGCCATCATCACCGTGGTCGCCACCCCCCACCCCTGGCTCGGCCTGCTGGCCGCGACACTGACGGGCGCCGCCGGCGGCATGATCTTCGCCTTCGCCACCGTCATCGTCCGCGCCAACCAGGTCCTGTGCGGCCTCGCGGTCACCTTCCTCGGGCTCGGCCTCTCCGCCACGATCGGCCATGACTACGCCGGCATCCCCTCGCCCGTGACCTTCGGCCGCACGCCCATCCCCCTCCTGTCGGCGATTCCGATCGTCGGCCCGGCCTTCTTCGGCCAGAACGTCCTCGTCTATCTCATCTACCTGCTGCTGCCGGCGGCCGCGACCCAACTTCTCTTCCACACGCGCCACGGCCTCAATCTGCGCGCCGTCGGCGAAAACCCCGCCGCCGCCGACGCCGCCGGCATCCCGGTCGCCTCCATCCGCTTCTGGTACGTCACCCTGGGCGCCGCGCTGGCCGGGGCCGCCGGCGGCTACCTCACCCTGGCCTACGTTCCCGTCTGGTCCGAGGGCCTGGTCGCCGGCCGCGGCTGGATCGCCCTGGCCCTGGTCATCTTCGCCGGCTACCGCCCCTTCGCGGCCACCTGCTCCGGCCTGCTGTTCGGCCTGATCACCGCGCTGGCCTATGTGGGCCAGGCCCGCAACTGGCCGATCGCGCCCGCCTTCCTCAATATGCTGCCCTATCTGGGCACGATGGCGTTCATCATCGTTCCGGTGGTGGTCTGGCACCGCATGCGCCGCATCATGGCCGCCCCGGCCGCCCTCGGCGTGCCCTATCACCGCAACGTCCGCTGACGAGGCTCCGCATGACCCAAGCGCCCACGCCCCCCGATCCACAGGACCGCGCCGTCCGCGATGCCTGGTACGCCGTCGGTTTCCTCGATCATCTCCCCCCGGGCGATCACCACACAAGCCTGCTCGGCACCGA
This sequence comes from Nguyenibacter vanlangensis, assembly GCF_038719015.1. NCBI lineage: Bacteria > Pseudomonadati > Pseudomonadota > Alphaproteobacteria > Acetobacterales > Acetobacteraceae > Nguyenibacter > Nguyenibacter vanlangensis. The sequence goes on along the minus strand of NZ_CP152276.1, from coordinate 4,594,970 downwards.
CCTGCTGATCCGCCGCCAGGATCACGGCACGTTCCGGGTAACGGCCGGCGACACCCTTTTGCCGACGGCCCTCCGCCACGGCTGCCTCTGGACCAGCCTCGGCACCCCGCCCGCGTCCCCCGTCGCCATCCCCGAGGCCGCCGAACCCGACCGCCGCCTCGTCTGCTGCGGCTCGGTCGCGGTGCACGCTTCCGGCCTGCGCGTGGTCGAGAATTTCCTCGACCTCGCGCATTTCCCCTTCGTCCATACCGGCATACTGGGCGCCGAACCGCATACCGAGGTCGCGCGCTACCACACCGAACTGCGCCGCGACACAACCGACAGCATGACCGGTGGCGCGACCGAGGTCTGGGCCACCGACTGCCGCTTCCACCAGCCCCAGGCCGCCCGCTCGGCCCAGTCGGCGCTCGAAACCCGCTATATCTACCGCGTCGCCACCCCCTTCGTGACGCTGCTCTACAAGACCTGCCCCAACGACCCGGTCCGCCCGGACGTGATCGCCCTGTTCGTCCAGCCCACCGCGCCCGATCGCTGCCTGGCCCACCCGGTCATGTTCCTGCTCGACGATTTCTCGCCGCAGGCCGATCTCGTCCAGTTCCAGCAACGCATCTTCCTCCAGGACCGGATCATCCTGGAAAACCAGCGCCCCCGCCTGCTGCCGCTCGATCCCCGCGCCGAAATCCCCACCCGCGCCGACTCCCTCTCGGTCGCCTACCGGCGCTGGCTGAAGGAACAGAACATACGCTACGGCGCCACCTGACCGCGCGCTCTTCCTCACGTGGCCCTAACGCGGCCCCGCTCCCAGCGGCCAGAACGACCGCGCCGCATCGGCCTGCAGGGCGTTGAAACAGACCCGCCGCGCATAGGCCGCCGAACCGACCGTATCCGGCACCCGCCCCAGCAATTTCATCTCGTCCACATATTGCGCCACCTGCACCCGCAGATCGGCGCCTACCGGACTGACGCCCAGCCGCTCATGGCGCAGCATCGCCAGGATATCGGCCTGCCCCGTCCCATCGCCCTGCCCCGCCATCAGCGACGCCGCCTGCGCCGGATGGTCGCGGATCCAGTCCGACGCCGCGCGCAACGCCATGACCAGCGCCGCCGCAGCCGCCGGATCGGCCTGGAGGAACGTATCCGACAGGCTCAGGGCCAGGTTGGCGCGCGCCCCGTAATTGCCGTTCACGCTGTTGGCCAGTTCGAAGAACGGCGAATCGGCCGCATGCAACAGCCGCCACGCCAGCGGATCATGCGCCGCGACCGCATCGATCTCCCCGGCCCGCGCGGCCGCCTCCACCTGCTCCGGCGGCAGCGTCAGCCACTGTACGGCCCTGTCCGGATCGATCCCCTTCCGCCGCATCATGACCGAGAAGAACAGCCGGTCCGCCATGTCCGGATCCGTCACCGCGATCCGCAGGCCCGCCACATTGTCCAGCCGGGTGATCTTCACCTTGCGCCGCACCAGCAGCCGGAACGTGCCCGATTGCAGGCCGGCCACCAGATGCGCCGGCACCCCGCCATGCTGGCCTCCCTGCAGGCCCCCCTGCTGATACACATCCAGCCATGTCAGGATCGGCGACACCGCGCCGACCGTCCGCCCCGCCGCGAGGGCGGCGATCGCCGCCCGCCCGTTCGGCACGCCGCCGGCCAGGGATACGTCCAGATGATAGCTGGCGAAGAAATTGGCCCGCGCCACCGCGAACAGCATCGGATTGGTCGCGGGCCAGGACAGGACCAGCCGCCGGAACGTCCCCTCCAGCGGCGTCCTGCCGGCAACCGCCGGAGAATGCCGCGCATGACGCAGCACCAGCCCGCCCGCGACCACCGCCCCGACGCCCACCACGCCGGCGCCCGCCGCCGCGACCAGTTCGCGTCGGCCAAGCCCGTGCCGCCCCGCCCCAAGCCGGCCCGGCCTGTGCGGACGCTCGACCACCGGCCCGGCCCCGCCGTTTCGTTCATCCATCCTGGCGCACCATCCTCCCACCCCAACAGCCGCCCAACCAAACATGCACAAGACGCAGACGCTGATGTAGGGCGCGCCCCCCACCGCGTGAAGATACACGTCAGAACAAAAACTTACGCCACCACCACCCCACTTCCCCCATCATGCGCCCGGCGCCCCCCCACCCCAGCCCGACGCGTAAAAAAAACATCACGAAGGGGGTTTACCACCAAACCGGACCTCCGCTATACGGTGCCCCGGCGCTGATCCCGAATAGCTCAGTCGGTAGAGCAAGCGACTGTTAATCGCTGGGTCGTAGGTTCGAGTCCTACTTCGGGAGCCACCCTTCCTTCGCATCGAGGCCGCAAAATCGGCCGGCTATGCCGAACGCCCCATCGGAGGGCGCCTTCGCGTCGGCATCGGCGCGTCCATGGCCCCGGCGCATGGGACCCAGCCGCTTTCCCCGATACGCAAGCCCCCGCGTGCATCCTATGCCGGTCATACGGCAAAAGGGCTACGAGGGGACGAACGCACGTGGATGACGACACCAGCGGAACGGGAACCCGACCAGACACCGCCGGCCGCCCGAACAAGCCCGCCGCACGGCACGCGCCCCACCGGCCTCAGGCCCTGGCCCGCCTGCTGAACCATCATGCGCTCGAGGATCGCGGCCACGACAACATCGTCCGGATCGGCCATGCCGACCGGGCCTGGTCGGACCTGTATCACCACGCGCTGACAATGCGCTGGACCACGTTCTTCTGGTCCTCGCTGGTCCTCTATATCGCCATCAATGCCGGTTTCGCGCTGCTCTACATGGCGGTCCCCGGCCAGGTCACGGGCACCCGGCCCGGCGCGTTCTGGGATTTCTTCTTCTTCAGCATCCAGACCCTGTCCACCGTCGGGTACGGCGTGATGGCGCCGATCGGTCCCGCGGCCCACGCGATCACGTCCTGCGAGCTTCTGGGCGGCATGATCCTGAACGCGGTGGCGACCGGCCTGGTCTTCGCCCGTTTCGCACGCCCCAAGGCGCGGATCCTGTTCAGCGACCGCGCCCTGATGCGCGTCGAGGACGGCACGACCCATCTGGGCGTCCGGATCGCCAACCGGCGCCTCAGCCCCATCCTGTCCGTGGGGGTGGAAATGTTCCTCGCCCGGCTGATCGTGCAGCCGAACGGCCGGCTGGCGCGACGGTTCGACCCGCTGCCCCTGGCGCAGTCGCACGTCCCGGTACTGCGCTTCGCCTTCCCGCTGCTGCACGTCATCGACGACGCCAGTCCCCTGGCCGGCCTGACGATCGCCGCACTGCGCGCCGAAGAGGCCGAAATCATCATCACCGTGACCGGCACTGACGAAATCTCCGGCCAGACGGTCTTCGCCCGCAACGCCTATGGGTTCGACCGCGTGCTCTACAACCATCGCTTCGTCGATATCATCGACGCCGCACCGGACGGGCGGATCACCGTGGATTACACCCGCTTCCACGCGACCGAGGACAACGCCTGAACGGCGGCATCAAAGCCACCCGCGTTCGAAGGGCCCGCCGGCCCGGCCGCGACACCTCAACCGGGCCGCAGATCGCTCAGCCGATCCAGCCGCCGCAGCGCCGGAAACAGCCGCATCCACACCACCGCGACCACCACCGTCCCGACCCCGCCCAGCACCACGGCCTCCACCGGCCCGACCAGACTGGCCAGCATGCCGCTCTCGAACTCGCCCAACTGGTTCGACGACCCGATGAACAGCGTATTCACCGCCGACACCCGCCCGCGCATCTCGTCGGGGGTGCGCAACTGCACCAGCGCCCCGCGCACCACCATGCTCAGCACGTCGGCCGCCCCCAGCACCGCCAGGGCCGCGACCGACAGCGGCAGCCAGGTCGAAACCCCGAACAGGATGGTGGCGAAGCCGAACACCGCCACCGCGGCGAACATGCGCCGCCCCGCATGGCGCTGCAGCGGCCGCCGCGCCAGGATCAGCCCTCCGGCCAGCGCCCCCAGCCCCGGCGCCATGCGCAGCAGCCCCAGCCCGACCGGCCCGGCATGCAGGATATCGTCGGCATAGACCGGCAGCAGCGCCGTGGCCCCACCCAGCAGCACCGCGAACAGGTCCAGCGAAATCGCCCCCAGCATCTCGGGGCGCGCACGGATGAAGCGCAATCCGCCCAGCAGCGTCTCCATGGTCATCGGCCGCCGCGCCGGCGCCGCGCCGGTCAGCGCCATCCGGTACGTGGACAGCGCCGCCAGACCGAACCCCGCGCCGCACACAGCGTAGCAGAACCCCGCCCCGCCTCCATAGAGCAGCCCGCCCACCGACGGCCCCATGATCGCGGCAAACTGGAACAGCGAGGACGACAGCGCCGTCGCGCGCGGAAAGATCGCCGCCGGCACCAGCGCCGGCAGGAAGGTCTGCTGGCTGGGCATCTCGAACACCCGCGCCGTGCCGAACAGCACGACCATGCCGTAGATCACCCCGGGCGTCAGCCAGTGCCCGAACGAACCCGCCGCCATCACCAACGCGCCGCATGCCTCGACGATCTGGCAGGTCACGGTGATCGCCCGCCGGTTGAAATGATCCGCCGCATGCCCCGCCACCAGGATCAGGCAGACCATCGGCAGGAACTGCGCCAGCCCCACCCAGGCCAGCGCCCGCGCGCTGTGCGTCAGCATATAGATCTGCCACCCCACCGCCACCGCCTGCACCTGCGCGGAAAACGAGGACAGCAGCCGCGCCGACAGAAAGGCCGCCAGCCCCGGATGGGCAAGCAACGACAAGCGCGGCACGGTCGCATCCAGGGGAACGCCCCCTCCCGCAGGGCCGCGGGACAGGGTCTTCAGGTCGGCTGGCTCAGGCATGATCCCACGACCATAGAGCGCGATCGTCCCCGGTTGAAGCAACCCCGACCCCAAATCGCTCTCTGCGCCCGAAAAAACCGCGCGCCGCCGCGCCACGAAAGTTTTGCCAAATGGCAACGATCCGGGCAAAAGGCGCTCCATGAAGGGAAACACCGCTCTCGGCTCTCTGGACGGATCGCTGCGCACGGATCGCCGTCCCATGACGGACGCGCCCCGCGCCACGGACACGCCCCGCCCCGATATCCGCCTCGATATCCGGGTGGGCACGATCACGGATGCCAGGCCGTCGGCCGCGGCGTCCGGCCCGGGCTACGGCCCGCCGGGCTGCCAGCTCTGGATCGATTTCGGCCCGCGCATCGGCGTCAAGCAGTCCACGACGCATCTGTCGGCCCGCGACACGCCGGAAACGCTGATCGGGCGCCAGGTCTGCGCCGTCATCAACGTCCCCCAGCGCCAGATCGGTTCATGCTACAGCGAAGTCCTCACCCTCGACATGCCCGACAAAAGCGGCGAGGTCCTGCTGATTCGCCCCGACCATACCGTGCCCGATGGAGGAATGCTGTTCTGATGGCCACCAACTACGCGACCGTAACCTGGGACCAACTGCACCGCGACGCGCGCCTGCTCGCGGAAACGCTGATGCCGCGCGGCCCGTTCAAGGGCATCGTGGCGATCACCCGCGGCGGCCTGATCCCGGCCGCCATCATCGCCCGCGAAATGGATTGCCGGCTGATCGAGACGATCTCGGTGGTGACCTACGATGAAGAGCACCAGGGCAAGCCGAACGTCGTCAAGGCCCCGGCGGCGGCCGGCGACGGCGAAGGCTTCCTGATCGTCGACGATCTGGTCGATTCGGGCGTGACCGCGCAGCTCGTCCGCCAGCTCCTGCCCAAGGCCCTGTTCGCCTGTCTCTACGCCAAACCCTCGGGCAAGCCCCTGACCGACCTGTTCGTCGTCGAGGTCCCGCAGGACACCTGGGTGCTGTTCCCCTGGGACACCGCGCCGCTCTTCGTCCCGCCGCTCGCCCGCAAATCCGACGCCGCCTGAACGCGCCCGGCCCCACCACCACAGGGCCGCACGCGGCCACCTTGTCCTCCCTTGGGCCCCCTCGGGCGAAATTTTCGCCCGACCGCCTGCCAGACCGCTTGCCAGACCGCCCAATGCCTCATAGCTTCCCCCGGGTTCGGGGCGTGGCGCAGCCTGGTAGCGCGCGTGTTTTGGGTACACGAGGCCCCCGGTTCGAGTCCGGGCGCCCCGACCAGCGGGAAGACGCAGCGGAAGCACGCGGCGAAAGAAAAGGGGATCTCATTCCATGCGGGCCCGAATCTATCAGCAAGCCAAGACCGCCACCCAGTCCGGCCAGGCCAACACCCATGAGTGGATCCTGGAATACGGCCAGACCCAGCCGCGCCGGCAGGACCCGCTGATGGGCTGGACCGGCAGCCGCGACACCAGCGCACAGGTCCGCCTCACGTTCCCCGACCGCGAATCCGCCGTCGCCTACGCCGACCGCCACGCGGTGCCCTACGATTTGGAACTCCCCACCCCACGCGTGCGCAAGCCCAAGGTCTACGCCGACAATTTCCGCTACGACCGGGTCCAGAACTGGACGCACTGAACCGGACGAACGGAACCCGAGGCACGGAACCGGACGAACGGAACCAGATGCCGCGAACTGGACGCCCCGCCCCCTTTCTGGCACATCAGACCCACCGTCCGCCCCACCGGCGGACGCGCCGCCGACAGGCACGCGCCCTTAGCTCAGTTGGATAGAGCAACAGCCTTCTAAGCTGTGGGTCGCTGGTTCGAATCCAGCAGGGCGCGCCACACGCTCCACGGCCGTTCCACCGCCCGACCTATGGACACCCCCCGAAAACCGGGATAAGCGAGGTGCCACGGAGAGGTGGCCGAGCGGTTTAAGGCAGCGGTCTTGAAAACCGCCGTGCGTGCAAGCGTACCGTGGGTTCGAATCCCACCCTCTCCGCCACTTCAGAACAGAACTGGGCACGCCAGTTTCCGCCGATTTCCCGCCTCCAATGGCGACAAGCGCGCGTAAAAGCTCGTCTTTCGATCCCTTGATGAACACTTCGCGTTCGGCGACCTCGACGCGCTGCGCGAAGGCGCGCAGGTGATCGCGGCGGTAGCCGCCGCCGTCGATCCGCATCCGCTTGCGGGCGGTGGCCGCGAATCTCTGCACCATCTGCGGCGTGATGGCCTGCTGCGTTGAACTGTCGAGCATGGCTTGTGCCCGCTCGGAATCGGTCTTGGCTTGGTCGCGGAGCGCGCGCAAGCCCTCGATGCGGTCTTTCAGCGCCGGATCGTCGAGATCGGTCACACCGGCCTCTATGGCATCGTAGAGCCGTTTCAGGCGTAGCTCCGTCTCGGCGGCACGCTTGTTCAGTTCGGCGATATGTTCGCGGCGGCGCTCGCTCCGCTCCTGCCTGCGGTCGAGCACGGCGGACAAAACGATTTCCAGCCGGGAGGGGTCAAGGAACTCGCGCTCGATGTGGTCGATGACAACGCCGTCCAGCTTCTCCATTGGGATCGAACGGCCTTTGCATCCCGTCTCGACCTGCCGCGCCTTGATCGAGCAGGCGTAGTAGCGATAGCGCCCGCCTTTGCCGGTGCGGATGGTCATGGCCCCGCCGCATTTGGCGCAATGGCAGATGCCAGTCAGGAGCGTGGGACCGCTCACCACGCGGGCGGGCATGACCTTGGGATTACGGGCCTTGAGCCGGGCTTGCACCGTGTCGAAGTCCGCGCGGTCGATGATCTGCGGCACTTCCACCACTACGATCTCGCTGACGGGTTTCAGCTCCTTCGCCTTGGTGCGCTTGTTGAACTCGTGTTCGCCGATATAGGTGCGGCGGGTCAGGATGCGGTGAACCTGGCCGATGCCCCAGCGGCCGCCATCGCGGGTGAAGATACGGCGCGCATTGAGGTGGCTGACGATAGCTTTGACGCCCATCGGGCCGGAGCCGTTGTCGCCGTCCAGCGCAAGGCGGAAGATCAGGCGGATGGTGTCGGCGTGCAGCGGATCGATTTCCAGCTTCTTCTTGACCTTCGCGCCGCGCGTCTCGGCGGCGATGATACGATAGCCAATCGGCGGAAGCGCGCCGTTCCAGAAGCCTTGCCGCGCGTTCTCCTTCTGCGCGCGCAGGACGTGCTTGGCGTTCTCCTTGGACTGGTACTCGTCGAACAGCGCCATGATCTGCCGCATCATCACGTGCATGGGATCGTCGCCCATCTCCTGCGTGATGGAGACAAGGCGCACGCCGTTCTTGGCCAGCTTGCGCACGTAGAACTCAAGCTCGAAGTGATCGCGGAAGAAACGCGAGAAGCTATGAACCACGACAACATTGAAGGGCGCGGGCTTGGATGTGCCTGCCTCGATCATGCGCTGGAATTCGGGGCGGCGGTCGTTGGTGGCGGAGGCTCCGGCCTCGACATAGGTTTCCACCAGCCTGTAGCCGCGCGAGGCGCAGTAGGCTTCGCCCTGCTTGCGCTGATCGGGAATGGAGACATCATGCTCGGCCTGCCGCGCCGTCGAGACGCGCAGGTAAAGGGCGGCGCGTAACGGCACGGTCATGGGGCATGTCTCCTTGTCAGGTCATGGGATCGGCCCGAACAGTTCATCGAAAAAGTCGCCGAACCATGCTTCGAACAGGTCGATCTCGGCTTGCGTGACCGGCAGCGGGTCGGGCCAGTCGTCGGTGACGGTCCACGTCTCGGGTTCACATTTGGGCGGACGCCCGATGCGGGGCAAAGGCCGGGCCTCGGCGTAGGCGTAAAGGTCTTTGGGAAGCGCGCCGTTTCCTGCGCGCCCGCGACATTTGCGGCTGCGATGGGCGCGCGTCTGGGACATGGCCTAAGCATCGCGGACGCGCCCAAAATCCCGAATAGCCTATGTGCCGCCAATGGCCGTCTTTCGCCGCTCGGTTGGAGGAAGCTCATGGCTGCTTTCCCCTTCCGGCCCTCGGCGTTACCGCCATGCCGAGGAACACCGTCATGGCCTGATTGAGCCGCACCATGTCCTCGTCATCGAGCCGCCCGACATGCGCGCCCATCTTCGCCTTGGGAACGGTGGTGATCTTGTCCACCATCAAGCGACATGCGGCGCGCAGGCCGTTGCGTTCGTTCGGCTCCACGACAAGACGGAACAGCGGCGCGTCGGTCGGGTCGGTGGTGAAGACGCAGATAGTAATGGAGTCGGTGGCGTCGAAACTATCGTCCTGCACAATGACGGCAGGGCGCGGCTTGCCCGCGTAGTCCTTACCGCCGGAGACGGTCCAGACTTCGCCGCGCCTCATTCATTGCCCCAATCGGACACGGCGTCGATGAAGGCTTGATCCTCATGGGCGTGAGCACTCGCGGCGACCGCCTGCGACTGTCGGCGAGCCTGCTCCCGGAAAGAGGGAGAGCGCACATCCGGCACCCAAATCTGGATCGGCCGCAGCCCCTGTGCGCGCAGCCGCTCGCGATGCTCGCGCACCTTCTCCCGGACTGGCTTTGACTTCGACACCGCGGCCATAATTACCCTCCATATCATGAGTTACATGTAACCTATCATGAGCTTATCCCGAACGCCAGATTTTTGTGTATGGCGGGCAAAAAGCGCATCGTTTGGATCAGGGGGAGCATGGCGGACGATAGCGGAGAACGGCGCAGGAACGGCGGATTGCACCTCGCATTAAGTGGTTGGAACAACGCGGCAATCTGACGTGGCGCACGGTGCGCCGGATTCTCGCACCTCGTGAAAACGCCTTGTAACTCATTGAAAAACAACCGTCTCTCTGGCGCGCACCGTGCGGCCTTTTATCTTGCCATCAGGCAAGAGTGCCGCTTCCGAGCCAACAAAATCAGGAAATTCCGACCAATCACGACACCGTGGGCGTAAAAGCATGGTGCCGACCGGCAACCCGCCAACCAGTGTGCAGACAACAAGAAATCGAGAAATCCGGCGCGGTACAGTGCCAGTTTCCTTTATCTTGCCCTCCTTAAAATCCCGCCTCGCTCGCCCTTTTTGCCCGTAGGAGATGGGATCGCGAACGCGGCCCCAATCGTCCCTTGTCTGCTTGGAAAGCCCTCACCGGGGCGGCGGCAGGCGGTCAAGGCTGGCGCGTTAGCGCCACCGCACAGCGGCTTGGCCTTGAGGGCCTGACGGCGCTCCGGTCACCTCACTCAAAGCAGACAACCGGACTTCCAAAGCGTGAAGACGAGACGCCACTGAAGCGCCAGAACTTTGGCGGGCGTAATGCAATCAACGCAATCGATACGGCAGCGGAATTGCGTGGTCGTTGCAGAATGGCGACGAAAGGTCGGTAGCCGAACTGCTTGTTCGGCGTAACCGACGGAAACGGAAGCGTGCCCTAATCGACACCGAAAGGGGCCAAGGAAGGCGGCGCGAAACGCGATCTCAGCGCTGTATGCAAGCCGCAAACTGTCGCAAAACCCTGTCGCGAAACTCAGACTTTTGCGAGCGCGTTTCGCGACAGGATTTCTCAAACCAATTCAGACTGCGGCAATCCGGTCAGAAAATCAGGACTATCGCGACAAATGCGATGCCAGAAACTCGGCCGCGCTCTTGTGGGCAGCGCCAGCATTCCGGCTTCCCGATCTCAAGAAAAAGTCGTGCGCCTCGCCCTCGTAAACATCAAGCGTGACGGGTCCGCCGAGCTGCTGTGCCGTCCGCCGCAACTCCCGCCCGATCGACAAGGGGAATGTCCGATCGGCGCTGCCCCAAATCAATTGCAGGGGTGGCAATGAGCGGACAGGTTGGGAATAGCCGTTCGGGAAACCGCCATCGACCAGCACCAGAGCGTCAATGTCGGCTCTCCCGACCGAAGCCGCAGAAGCGATTTGCGCACCAAGCGAGATTCCGAGAACGCCGACCTTACCGCCGTGACGTGGGCGACCGTCGAGATAGGTGGCCACGCCTTGAACGGCAGAAATCCAGTCCGGCAGTCGCCGCGCATAATAGGCGATGCGGGCCTGCGCACTGCCCGCCGTGGCGATGGAGTCAATGTCAGCCGCCGACAGGACGTGAACGAGATAGGCATTCAAACCCGCCGCACGGAACGTCTGCCCGATCTCGCTATAAACGGGCGCTCCAAAGCCTTTGCTGCCGCTCAAGATCAGAACGGCCGGGCAGATTGCGTTCGCGCAATCCCCGAAACTCTCGACCAGAACCCCGCCGCTAACGGTCGGCACGGTGAATTGTTGTCGAGCCGATTGAGCGTTGGCTCCCGCTGGAAGAAAGAAAATGGCTAGGGTCACGATAATGATATTGAATAGACGCATGAATCTGTCCTGTGCGCTTTCGTCGAAAAATCCCGAAACCCGCAACATATCAGTTAATCGAGCTGCTTGTCCTCGGAGGGAAGGCTGTGTTCCTCCCACTCCGTTCGTGGAATCGGGTCGCCCATGAGAAATTCGAATGCGGCGACCTTCTTGCGATCCGGCGTGAGGTCGCATTTGAAACGAAGCCGATACCAGTTCTTCTTGCTATGCAGCGCTGCACCATCGGCGGAAAAAGAACTTCCTGATAGTTTTGGATCAGCCATGGCATAGGCAACAACGCGATCCGGCTTGAGGTCTTTACTCCACGATCCGACCTGCGCCATTGCCTCCACATTGCATAGCTGCTCGACCCGCTCGTCCGGCGTGAGCATCGCAAGTTCCTTCCTAGCCTTCCGGCTCCGGGGATCGGAAAGCGACCTCTCCGACAACATACGCGACGGCTTCACCATCGCCGGCGTTTCGTCGCGGGGCCGGCTTTCCTCCGAAGGCGCTGGCGTCTCGGAGCGCGCTTCCGGCTTCTCCACCCGCTCGACGGTCTGCGGCTGCGCCAAGGGGAGCTGGGACGGCTGTCCGTGCTTTTCTTCCGGGATCACTGGGGGAAGCGTGACGATTTCCACGTCTACGCTCTGTTCCGGCTGCTCGGGCAGTTTCGGAGCGGTCGGCAAGAGCAGGATGAACGCGCCTAGCAGGATGTGCAGAAGCGCGGATGCGGCGATGCCCCAACCATTGAACCGTTCTTTTGCCTGCGCCGTCCCTCTCGCTCTCATGAAGGCTCGTCAGGGCGCAGCCGCCACGAACTGGCGCAGGAAATCAACGAAATGGCTGGTACTCGCCCGCTTGGGATTTTGGGTGCGGTCCACGACCTGCACCACGACCAGCCGCTTTGAGGGGATGACGGCGACATGCTGGCCGCCATAGCCGGATGCCTGTGCCGCACCGGGGCCGAACACCTGCGGATTCAATGTCCACCAGAGATAGCCATATCCCATGCCTTCTCGATTGGTGCTCGAATAGGCAGTGGTCGACTCCCGTACCCAGGAGGCGGGAATGACCTGCTTGCCGTCCCATCGGCCGTCATTGAGGAAAAGCTGACCGAAGCGAGCGAGGTCGCGGGCGCTCATCCTGAAGGGATAGGCTGGGTGGATGGATGATGCTTCGACAGAGTAACGGCCATCCGCTGCTGAAAAATCCTCCATGCCGGTCGGCACCGCGATGCGCTGTGCGAAGCTTCGAAAAATATCCTCTCCGGTTCGCTGCCTGTAGATCGTGCCGAGGGCGTTGAAATCCCAATTGTTGCAGAACCAGAATGAGCCCGGCGAATGGCTTCCGCGCTTGGGCCGGCTTTGGCGGATATCGGCGGTTTCATAAGCTGCGGGGTGATAGATACCGGATCGGGCCATGAGCAGATCGCGAACCGTTGCCTGCTTCTCCGCATCCGTAAGTGGCGGCGGCTTGTCGTCTATCCTGAGTTCGGCAAGCGTGCTGTTGAGATTGATACGGCCGTCAGAAATCGCGGTGCCAAAGAGTGCGCTCAACAAGCTCTTTCGGACGGACGCGATATTCACCTTCCGAGAAACATTGCCCCAGTTAGCAATGACCTTGCCGTCCTGCACCACCATGACGGCTGTGGGATTCAGGCCGTTCGCATATGTCGCGACAGCTTCCATGGGGCCAGCCGAAGTTCGATTGGCGTTTTGCCAAGGCTGCCCGTTCGCATGTCCTACGAGCGTGAAAATCCATAAGGTGGCAAGGACACGGATAATGACTCGCATAACGACCTTTCAACAACGCGCGGCCCCGTCCCTCATCAAGCCAGACCAAAGCAAAATTGTGAATTTAAACCGGCCTCTACCCTGTTGCTTTGCTATTATTGCGCCGGAACAGCTATCTCGCATCGACGCCGGTGGGTGATGCGGGATGATCAAGGGGATAAGTGACCGCGCCCGTGGAGCATTCATCGGGAACGTAGGGTGCGGCGACGATAGGTCACCTGCCGAACGGGGATCATGAGAGGGCTATAGCGAAAACGAATTGCCCGTCTTCATCGTTCTCGGCCCGCCATCAAGTTCTAGCGTAGTATAGCGTGCCGAAGGCCGCTGGATCGTAGAATTGGCGTTTTTCCGTGTTGCCTGCCGATCCTTACCAAGGGGTTTCGCCGCCTGGCCCTGCGAACCGGCCGGAAACGGCATCCTCGCCGAGCAGCGCATACTCGACCGGCAGTTTCGCTCCCTCTTCGGGCGTCATGAAGCCATTGTGCCCCGTCAGATCCGTCTTCACGTAGCCCGGACTTACCGAGTTCACGACGATCGGCGTACCACGCAGTTCCGCGCTGAGTTGGACGGTCAGCATGTTGAGCGCTGCCTTGGAAGCATTGTAGCCGATGAGACGTGCGGAATAATAAGGGGACGAGGGATCGCCGTTGAGCGTCAGCGAACCCAGAGAGCTGGACAGATTGACGATCCGCCCAGCCGACGAGCGGCGCAACAGCGGCAGCATCGCTTGCGTCACAGCCAAGGCGCCAATGAAATTCGTGTCCATGATTCTACGGACGGCCTCGGGTGAGGATACAGTCGGCGGCCCATCCTCCACATCGACAATGCCCGCGCTGTTGACGAGAATGTCGAGCTTGCCGTGCTGCGCGCCAATCGTCTCGACGGCGGCTGCAATGGTCGCCTGGTCATCGACATCGATTGGGACAGATTGTGCCGCCAACCCCTGAGATGAAAGATTTTCGACCGCTGCTCTGGCTCGTCCGGGATCGCGGGCGCCGATAATGACAAAGACCCCGGCTTGCGCGAGCTGACGGGCGATCTCCAATCCAATCCCTTTGTTCGCACCGGTGACGAGCGCGATGCGGTTGCTGTCGGCCATGAACGGACCCTCCTTCTGTTCGGTTTTGCCGCGAACTAAGATATGAAGGATTATTCAGTTTGAGGATTCGCTTATGGCGCTGAGCACGCCCGTCCATCTAACCCCTAGGAAAAAGCCGCGTCAGACGCGTGCGACGGCTACGTTGGACGCCATTTTCGAGGCGACCATTCAGGTTTTGGTGGTCGATGGTCCCCGGCGCCTGACGACCACACGCGTGGCGGAGCGGGCGGGTGTGTCTGTCGGCACCATGTACCAGTATTTCCCTCATAAGCAGGCCCTGTTCTACGCCCTGAACGCGCGTTACCTGGACACGCTGGCCGAGAAAATTGAGAGCGCCTGTCGGGCGCAGCGTGGCGCTCCGATCAATCAAATGATCGAAGCCCTCGTAACGACCTATTGGAATGCCAAGACGGAACGGGTCGAAGTGACACGCGCCCTCTATCGATCGGTCGTGGAGATCGACAACGAACCGTTGATCGAGGCGTTCAGCGGCCGCGTCGATGCCGCGACCGCCGCCATGTTTGCCAGCGCATCCGACGCCGCCTTCGCTGATCTGCCGGCCGTCAATCTGACGCTCCTGACCACGATCTTCGGGACCGTCCGTAGCGTGTTCGAGCGCAATCTGCCGATATCCGAAGGCCAGGCAGTACATAGGCAACTGGTTTTGATGTGCATTGCCTATTTGGAAGCGGTCAAAATACCCTCGCCGCGTCACAAAGACGGCTCGGCGACAGGAGAGCTGTAGCGTATCTTAGATTGCTGATAATCACAGATCGACCTTGCGCCCCTCTTCACGCGAGCGAGCAAAATCGAGGTCCGCGCCGACGAGAGGCGACCTGCAAAGAGCGGCGAGGATGCCGCCCATCCTGGGCGGCAGCGTATTGCGCGGAACCAAGACGGCGATGGTGACGCAGTTGCGGTGCACTCTTCGGGGATGAATTTTGCTCATTCGATCAAAGTATTGCGCCATGCGCCTACACCATCGCCCTTCCGAAAATCACCCGCCGTTTCACCCTTTCGCCCGCCGCATGCGCCGCGCACGCACGCGGGCCAGAACCTGCAACGGCGCCAACAGCGGCAGGACGATCAGCCAGATATGCCGTCCCACCCAACTGCCCGGCATGAAGCCGCCATGCGACACGTACGTCCCGACGGCCACGCCGCACAGATACAGCATGGCCGCGGTCGCCAGCGCGCTGACCAGCATAATGCCGACACGTGCGACGGTGGTGGGTCCAATGGCCATGCCCGATCCCCCCTTTTGAGCGAGATAATTTTTCCGCCGGGCAAAAAATCCGCCTGCCTCGCAAACCCGAGATCACGGGGCGTCGCACCCGGACAAGCCGGCAAATCGACCATTCACCGTCACCGGCCAGGGACTGCCGCCCCGAGCCTTGAGACGACGCATCCCCCATCGCCGGCCCCCATCGCCGACCGCCATTGACCAGCCGCCTTCCCGCCCGACACACTACCCGCCCACGCAACGATAATCGAGGCCCCCTCCCGAAGCCCGCACCATCCACCCGCACCCGATGGAGTCCAGACCACGATGGCCCCACGCCTGTCCGCCCCGCTCGGCGCCGCGTTGCTCGCCTCCGCCACCCCCGCC
Source organism: Nguyenibacter vanlangensis (assembly GCF_038719015.1). Classification (NCBI taxonomy): domain Bacteria; kingdom Pseudomonadati; phylum Pseudomonadota; class Alphaproteobacteria; order Acetobacterales; family Acetobacteraceae; genus Nguyenibacter; species Nguyenibacter vanlangensis. Next base: position 4,579,393 of record NZ_CP152276.1, on the reverse strand, counting down.
ATGGCCGCGCCCCCGACGGCCTCCCCCACGCCCGCGCCGGTCCGGGAACATCTCGTCGTCATCGGGAACAGAACCTACACGCCGGCACCCGTCCCCGACATGTCGCGCCCGCCGCCGAAGGATGACGATGCCGGCATCCCGCTGGGCCCGCTGGGCAAATTCCGGCTGGGCGGCACCCAGGACCCGGACCACGACCCCGTCACCGGAACCTGGCTGGCCCCTTTCGGCACGGCTTACGAGACCTCCAACCCCCTGTCCCAGCACCACCAATAGGGGTCGCCCCCTTGTGATCCGACGCACCGTCAGAACGGCGCGACCACCCGCCAAACCGCGCGCGACCATAATAGATTATGTAGAAACGGGACCGAAAACTGGAGGAATGACATGCTCGATCATGTCGGCATCGGCGTTTCCGATTTTGGCCGCGCCCAGGATTTCTACGACCGGGCCCTCAAGCCCCTGGGAATCGACAGGCTCCACGGGGACAATGCCACTTTCGCGGGCTATGGCGAGGCACCCAAGCCCATCTTCTGGATCGGCCATGAGCAAGGATCGCCGACCCGTACCCATGTCGCATTCACCGCCGCGGACCGGCAGAGCGTGGACCAATTCTACAGCGCCGCACTGGCCGCCGGCGGCCGGGGCAACGGGCCGCCCGGCCTCCGGACGCAATACCACCCCGATTATTACGGCGCCTTCGTCCTCGATCCCGACGGCCATAATATCGAGGCCGTCTGCCACAAGCCCGCCGCCCTTTGACCGCGCCGGCAGCACCCACCAAAGACGGCGCTTTTGGAAACCTGTTACTTATCAATGGATCGGGGGCTAAAGGTCCGCGCCTCCCCCATGGGTCGAGGGCAGCGCCTCGCGCCACCCCGTCACGATCCGTACCGGACAGGCCGGACCAGCCGGCCTGTCCCGGAGCATCACGCCACCCGGCGCGCCCCGCCGCGCTGGCCGCCGCCCTGGCGTGCCTGATGGCGCCCGCCACCGCCGCCGCCCCGGCCGCGCCCGCCGCCACCACCCAGCACGGGCGGCTTCTGCGTCGAATTCTGGGCCGCGTCGGAATGGAACGGATGCTCCTGCACCACCGGGACCTTCTTGCCGATCGCCTTTTCGATATCGCGTAGCCACGCCCGCTGCTCGGCATCGCACAGCGACACCGCCCAGCCGTCCCGCCCGGCGCGCGCCGTGCGGCCGATCCGGTGGACATAGCTCTCCGGCACGTTCGGCAGGTCGTAATTGAACACGTGCGTCACGTCGTCGACATCGATGCCGCGCGCCGCGATGTCGGTCGCCACCAGCACCTTCACCGCGCCGGAGCGAAAGCCCGACATCGCCCGCTCGCGCGCGCCCTGCGACTTGTTGCCGTGAATCGCCTCGGCCACGATCCCGTTCTCGTTCAGGAACGCCGCGACCTTGTTCGCCTCGTGCTTCATCAGCGTAAAGACGACCGCCCGCTCCACCTTCGGCGAGTCCACCAGCAGGCGCAGCGCGTCGCGCTTCTTCTCCGTGTCCACGAACATCACCGCCTGGCGGATCCGGTCCACCGTGCTCGACGGCGGGGTGACCTGCACCGTCGCCGGGTCGCGCAGCAGGCTATGCGCCAGCTCGGCGATGCTCTTGGGCATGGTGGCCGAAAACAGCAGCGTCTGCCGCTCGCGCGGCAGTGCCGCGACGATCCGGCGGATATCGCGGACAAAGCCCATGTCCAGCATCCGGTCCGCCTCGTCCAGGACCAGGACCTCCAGCCCCGCCAGGTCGACATGCCCCTGGCCCATCAGGTCCAGCAGGCGTCCGGGGGCGGCCACCAGCACATCCACCCCGCGCCGCATCGCCTCGACCTGCCGCCCCTGCCCCACGCCGCCGAAGATCACGGCATGGCTCAGCCGCATATGCCGGGCATAGGCCTTGAAACTCTCATCGATCTGCGACGCCAGCTCGCGCGTCGGCGCCAGCACCAGCGCCCGCGCCCCCTTGGGGTGCGCCCGGCGCGAATGGGTCAGCAGCCGGTGCAGGATCGGCAGCGCGAAGGCCGCGGTCTTGCCCGTGCCCGTCTGTGCCAGGCCCAGCAGGTCCCGCCCGGCCAGCAGGTGCGGAATCGCGCCGGCCTGGATCGGCGTCGGCGTCGTGTATCCTTCCTCGTTCAGCGCGCGCAACAGCGGCTCGGCAAGCTGAAGATCGGCAAATGTGGTCATGCAGCGCCTCCTGGCACCAGGGAAAGGCCGGACGCCACACGACAGGATGGGATTCCGGAATGATTTTTTGGAAAATACGAAACACGGTTCGCGCCCCCGCAACGCAGGGCACGCTGTCATTCACCGCAAGCCGTCAGGAAAGGAAGATGCTGTTGTCCGTCCAGTGCGTGCCCCCCGCGTCCAAAGGCACGTGCGTCCAAGTCAGCAAGCCGGACAGGCGCGGTCCGTCCACGGGCGGCTTCTAGCCGCTCGTCCCCTCCGCCGCAAGTCCTTTTCCGGCGGTGCTGTCCCCATGCAGCCGCCGCGCCAGCCACAGCGCACCCTCGATCGCGCTCCCACGGGGCCGCGCCAGCCCCTCGCGGCTTTCCGCCGGCAGATAGGGCTCCAGCACCTCGGCCAGCCCGCCCAGCAGGCAGCAGGGCAGCCCACGAAACCCCTCCGCGTCGCACAAGGCCGCCCGCAACAGCGCGATCTCCGCGCCGGCCCGGCCCAGCAAAGCCCGCGCCTGCGCGTCCCCGTCCTCTGCCGCCGCGACCACCAGCGGCGCCAGCCGGCCGAAACCCGCCGCCCCCATCCGCACAGCCCACAGCATCGGATCGCCGCCCTCGGATGCCAGGGCGCGCCAGATCCGCTCGACCAGCGCCGAACCCGGCACCCGCCCGTCCCTGGCCCGCAGCATCAGCCGCACCGCCTCCAGCCCGATCCAGGCCCCGCCGCCCTCGTCCCCCTGGGGGAATCCCCATCCGCCGACCCGGCGGACGCGCCCGCCGGCCAGGGCGAAGCCGACCGTTCCGGTCCCCACGGCCACGACCGCCCCCGCCGCCCCGCCATGCGCGCCGACACAGGACGTATAGCCGTCGGTAACCAGGTCGATCCGGTCGAACAGCGCCGGAAACGCCAGAAACCGCTCCGCCGCCCCGGGCACCTCGGCCCCCGCCAGCCCCGCCCCGGCGATCAGATGGCACGACGACCGGGCCAGCCCCGCCTGCGCCAGCGCCGCCGCCAGGGCGTCACCGACCGATCGCCAGCCCTGCGCGGCATCGGTCGCGATATTGGCCGGACCACCCTGCCCCTCGCCCAGCATCACCCCCTCCGGCGTGACCAGGCGCAGCCGCGTCCCCGTGCCGCCCCCGTCGATTCCGGCCAGCAGGCGCACCACGCCCTGCGTCACCGGTCCTGCCGCCGCAGCAAAAACAGCGCCTGCTCGCCGAACAGATTGGCCAGCCGGATGGACCGGCGCCACGGCGCCCGCTCCCCGTCCTCGTCCACCGCCATCCATTCCTCGACCACATATCCTTCCTCGCGGCACAGCATCAGGAAATCCAGGATCGTGCAGGGATGGATGTTGGGCGTCTCGTACCACGGCGTATGCCACACCGCCGTCATCGGCATCCGCCCGCCCAGCAGCAATTTCAGCCGCAATTGCCAATGCCCGAAATTGGGGAAGGACACGATGGCATGCCGCCCGATGCGCAGCATCTGGCGCAGCACCTCGCGCGGCCGCTCCACCGCCTGCAGGGTACGCTGCAGCACGACGTAATCGAACGCATGCTCGGGATAATGCGCCAGGTCATGGTCCGCGTCGCCATGCATCACCGGCAGCCCGTGGGCCACCGACCGCGTGACCTCCTGCATGTCGATCTCGATCCCCTGCGCGTCGCACCTCCTGGTGCGGAACAGGTAATCCAGCAACGCCCCGTCGCCGCTGCCGATATCCAGCACGCGGGTGCCGGGCCGGATCATCTCGGCGATCAGCCGCTGGTCCAGGCGCATGGCTCAGCCGATCCGCGCATGTTCGGCGGCGCCGGACAGGAATCCGCGTACCGTCCGGTCGAAATCGGGCTCGTCCAGCAGAAAGGCGTCATGCCCCTTGTCGCTTTCGATCTCGACGAACGACACGTTGGCCGCCGCCCGGTTCAGCGCCCGCGCCAGCGACCGCGCCTGCGTGGTCGGGAACAGCCAGTCCGAGGAAAAGGACACGATGCAGAACCGCGTGCGCGTCCCATGGAAAGGCCGCGACAGGTCCCCGTCATGATCGGCCCCGAGATCGAAATAATCCATCGCCCGCGTGATCGTCAGATAGGAATTGGCATCGAAGCGCCGCACGAAGGACGACCCCTGGTGCCGCAGATAGCTCTCGACCTCGAACATCTCGCCGAACAGCGACAGCGGATTGGCCGGCCCGTACGGGTCGCGCCGGGTGCGCCGCCCGAATTTCCGGGTCAGCGCCTCCTCCGACAGGTACGTGATGTGCGCCATCATCCGCGCCACCGCCAGCCCGCGCGCCGGAATCGCCTCACGCTCCCAGTACCGCCCGCCATGCCACTCCGGATCGGCGAAGATCGCCTGGCGGCTGACCTCGTTGAAGGCGATGTTCTGCGCCGAGTGAAACGGCGAGGTCGCGATCGGCATGGCCGCGAACACCATGTCGGGAAAGGTCGCCGCCCATTCCAGCACCTGCATCCCGCCCATCGACCCGCCAATGACGGCGAACAGCCGCGCGATCCCCAGCCGGTCGATCACCAGCTTCTGCGCCCGCACCATGTCGCGGATGGTGATCGGCGGAAATTCCGTCCCCCAAGGTTCCACTCTCCGGGGTTCCAGCCCCGGGCCCTCTCCGCCGCGCGGCGAACGCGGGCCGGTCGAGCCCATGCACCCGCCCAGCACGTTCATGCAGATGACGAAGAACCGGTCGGTATCGATCGGCAGGCCCGGCCCGACCATCCGGCTCCACCAGCCCGGCTTCCCGGTCAGCGGATGCCGCTCGGCCAGATACTGATCGCCCGTCAGCGCATGGCAGACGATGATCGCATTGTCCCGCGCCGCCGACAGCGTGCCATAGGTGCGATAGGCCACCTGCACCGGCGCCAGATGAACCCCGCATTCCAGATGCAGCCCTTCGGGGAACAGCATGTGCTCGTGCTGAAGCGGGGCAGGCAGGGTCTGATCCATCGCGTGGGCCGACATTCCGACAAAAGAGGGACAGCAAGGGCGCAGGCTGCGTCCTATGACACCGGCGCCCGCCACGCGCAACTGTCTGGGCGCAACTGCCTGGACCACCGCCGTCCCGGATCGAATGGCCTCGATCTGGCAAGACGGGCAGATAAGACGCGGCCAATCGGGCCGCATCCCCGCCCCTGCCCCGCTTCACCGCATCGTGTGCGCCCCGCCCGCTCCCGCCCCTGCCGCGGCGGGCTATGCTCGCCCCCGGCCGGGCACCCGCCGCCCTCACCGGCAAAGCGGCAACAGCCCGGAGAACGGCCTGCGACCAACCGGGCAAGCTGCAAGGAACCGACCCGATGCGCATCACCAAATACGGCACCGCCCACTGGGCCGGCGGCCTGAAGGACGGCAAGGGCACCGTCTCCACCGAAAGCGGCGCGCTGTCGGCGCAGCCCTACGGCTTCAACACCCGCTTCGAGGGCGTGGCCGGCACCAACCCCGAGGAACTGATCGGCGCCGCCCACGCGGCCTGCTTCGCCATGGCGCTGTCGGCCATCCTGGGCGAGGCCGGACTGACCGCCACCGCGCTGGATTCCAAATCCGTCGTCACTCTGGAAAAACAGCCCGACGGCTTCACCGTCACCGGCATCCACCTCACCCTCGCGGCCACCATCCCCGGCGCCACCGAATCCCGGTTCCAGGACCTCGCCGCCAAGGCCAAGGCCGGCTGCCCGATCTCCAGGCTGCTGAACGCCCCCATCACGCTGGAAGCCACCCTGAGCACCTGAGGAGCCGAGCACGCGGATACCCGCCTGGGGCGACCCGGCGGGCAAGTCCGGCATTCCGCGCGACGCAACGGCAGGCGACGTGCGGTGTTTCCCTTATGGTCGCCATGTCCGGGGAGAAGTCCGATGTCGAACGACACGTTCCCGATCGATCTGGGTCGCCTGAAGCCGCTGCGGCTGGACCCCAGGGTCACGACGCTTTCCGACGAGGCGAAAGCGGTGTTGAAACACAATATCCAGATCTGCCGCGACGCCATTGTCTTCTTCACCGCACTGGCGGGCGCCAAGGGCCTGGCAGGTCATTCCGGCGGTCCGTACGACACCGTCCCCGAGGTGATGATCGTGCGGGCTTTCATCGCCGGCGGCGCGCCGATCGTTCCGGTCTTCTACGACGAAGCCGGCCATCGGGTGGCGACCCAGTACCTGTTGAGCGTGCTGAACGGCGACATGCCGGCTGAAAAATTGCTGCATTATCGCGAATACGGCAGCGGCCTGCCCGGCCATCCGGAGAAAGAACTGACCCCGGGACTGGCGTTCAGTTCGGGCCGCCTGGGCCATCTCTGGGCCTTCTGCAACGGCGTCGCCATGGCCAACCCGGGAAAATCCGTTATCCTGCTGGGATCGGACGGCAGCCAGATGGAGGGCGACGACGCCGAGGCCGCGCGCCTGGCCGTCGCGCAGGGGCTCAATATCAAGCTCCTCATCGACGACAACAATGTCACGATCGCGGGGCATCCCCAGGAATACATGCCCGGCTACGACCTGACGCGCACCCTGGCGGGGTATGGCCTGACGACGGAAACGACGATGGGCGAGGACCTCGAGGCACTGCATATCGACCTCTGCCGGGCTTTCGACAATCCGGCTCCGCATGCCGTCGTCATCAAGCGCCCGATGGCGGTGGGGATCGGAAAAGTCGAGGGCGACATCCACGCGCACGATGCCCTGAAGACGGACGTGGCGATTGCCTATCTCGAAAACCGGGGCGGCTATGACGACGCGATCGCCATGCTCAAGGCGGCGAAGCCCGACAAGAGTCCGCTCACCTATCGCGGCTCGTCGGGCGAGGGGAAGAACCGGGACGATTTTGGCAAAGTCGTCAACGAGATCCTGGATGGAATGGACGAGGAGACCCGCAGGGCCAGCGTGCGGGTGTTCGACAACGACCTCGAAGGGTCCTGCGGCCTCCATCACATCAGGAAGAAGCATCCCGAGGTGTTCATAAAGGCCGGGATCATGGAGCGGGGCAATTTCTCGGCCGCCGCGGGCTTCGGATCCAGCGAAGGAAAGCAGGGAATTTACGCGACCTTCAGCGCGTTCCTCGAAATGATCGTCAGCGAAATCACCATGGCGCGGCTGAATTTCGCCAACGTGCTGGCTCACTTCTCCCATAGCGGGGTCGACGAGATGGCGGACAACACCTGCCATTTCGGCATCAATTCGATGTTCGCCGATGGCGGGATCAGGCCGCTTCACGGCGAAGACGCGACGCGCCTCTATTTCCCGGCGGACCAGTATCAATTCTCCGCCTGCGTGAAGCGGATATTCAAGGATCCCGGGCTGCGGTTCGTTTTCAGCAATCGGGCGGCCGTGCCGGACATCCTGGCTGAGGATGGCAAGCGGTTTTATGAGGGACGCGCCTTCGCGCCGGGTATCGACGACCTGGTGCGGGAAGCGAAGAACGGCGGCGGCTATGTGGTCAGCTTCGGTGAAACGCTCTACCGCGCCCTGGATGCGGTCACCGGACTGCGAGAGGACGGCATCGATGTCGGGCTCGTCAACAAGGCGACCTTGAACGTCGTCGACCCCGCGATGATGGCCCGGCTCGCCAAGGCGCCCTGGATATTGGTCGCGGAGGGCTGGAATGTGAAAACGGGCCTGGGCAGCCGCTTCGGCAGCCACTTGCTGCGGGCGGGCTTCCGGGGACGGTACAATCACATTGGCGTCCACATCGAAGGCTGCGGCGGCCTCTGGCAGCAGCAAGGCAATCAGGGCCTGGATCCCGACGGAATTGCCAGGGCCATCCGCGCGCTGGCTTAGGGCATCATCCGACCGGATGGGCGCATCCTGTCGGACAAAGATGCTCGCCGAAACAATGCACCAGAGCCAGGTCCCGTTCAAACGGATGGCGTCTCCATCACCTTCCCATCCCGGGCGCCGCAGCGCCCGGCACGGGTTCAAGGCCAGGATTTGCCGGTCTGGGCGCGGTGGCGGAGAGCATGATCCGCCAGCACGCAGGCCATCATCGCCTCGCCCACCGGCACGGCGCGAATCCCCACGCACGGGTCGTGCCGCCCCTTGGTCATCACGTCGACATTCTCGCCGCCGCGCGTCACCGAGGCCACCGGGGTCAGGATCGAACTGGTCGGCTTGACGGCAAAGCGCGCCACTACCGGCTGGCCGGTGGAAATCCCGCCCAGAACACCCCCGGCATGGTTCGCGCCGAAGGTCAGGCGCCCGTCCTCCATGCGCATCGGATCGGCGTTTTCCTCGCCGGTCAGCGCGGCGGCGGCGAACCCGTCGCCGATCTCGACCCCCTTGACGGCGTTGATGCTCATCAGCGCCATCGCCAGGTCGGAATCCAGCTTGCCATAGATCGGCGCGCCCAGCCCCGCCGGCACGCCCTCGGCCACGATCTCGATCACCGCGCCGGCCGACGACCCCGCCTTGCGCACCGTCGAGAGGTAATCCTCCCACACCGGCACCATCGCGGCATCGGGGCAGAAGAACGGGTTGCCCTCCACCACGTCCCAGTCCCAGCGCGCCCGGTCGATCCGGTGCGGGCCGATCTGCGTCAGCGCGCCGCGAATGCGCACGCCCTCCCCCAGCACGATGCGCGCCACGGCTCCCGCCGCCACCCGCATCGCCGTCTCGCGGGCCGAGGACCGGCCGCCGCCGCGATAATCGCGAATCCCGTATTTCAGGTCATAGGCCACGTCGGCATGGCCGGGCCGGTACCGCTCGGCAATGTCGCCGTAATCGCGCGACCGCTGGTCGGTGTTGCGGATCAGCAGCGAAATCGGCGTCCCGGTCGTCCGCCCCTCGAACACGCCCGATAGAATCTCCACCGCGTCGGGCTCCTGCCGCTGGGTGGTGAATTTCGACTGGCCCGGCCGGCGCCGATCCAGCCAGGGCTGGATATCCGCCTCGCCCAGCGGCAGCAGCGGCGGACAGCCGTCGACGACGCAGCCGATCGCCGGCCCGTGGCTCTCCCCCCAGGTCGTCACCCGGAACAGATGGCCGAAACTGTTGTGCGACATGGGGACCTCCCGCCGCCGTCAGTCGCCCGAGACGGAAATATCGGGCGCCGACGGATTCTTCATGCCCACGATATTGTACCCGGAATCGACATGGTGAACCTCGCCGGTCACGCCGCCCGCCAGGTCGGACAGCATGTACAGGCCGGCCCCGCCGACCTCCTCCAGCGCCACGTTGCGCTCCAGCGGCGCGTTGTACTGGTTCCATTTCAGGATATAGCGGAAATCGCCGATCCCGTTGGCGGCCAGCGTCATGATCGGCCCGGCCGAAATGGCATTCACCCGGATTCCGTCCCGGCCCAGGTCGGCGGCCATATAGCGCACCGACGCCTCCAGCGCCGCCTTGGCCACGCCCATCACGTTGTAGTGCGGCATCACCCGCTCGGCGCCCAGATAGGACAGGGTCAGCATCGACCCGCCCGCCTTCATCAGCCGCGCGGCCCGGCGCGCCACCGCCGTGAAGGAATAGCACGAAATGTCCAGCGCGGTCAGGAACGCCTCGCGCGGCGTGTCGACATAGCGCCCACGCAGATACTGCTTGTCCGCCCACCCGATGGCATGGACCAGGAAATCCAGCCCGCCCCATTCCTCCTCGATCCGGGCGAAGGTCGCGTCGATCGCCGCGTCGTCCCCCACGTCGCACGGCAGCACCAGGCTCGACCCCACCCGCTCGGCCAGCGGCCGCACCCGCTTGCCCAGCGCCTCGCCCTGATAGGTAAAGGCCAGCTCGCCGCCCTGGGCGGCCACCGCGCTGGCGATCCCCCAGGCGATCGACCGGTCATTGGCCACGCCCATGACAAGCCCCCGCTTGCCCTTCATGAGGGTGCCGGTGGCCGGGACTTTGGACGTTCCATCTGACATGGTAGGATATCCTATGGGTTGGAGGGGGTTGGAGGGAGCATGATCGGATCGGCGCCGTGGTTGCACAAGCGGGCGCGCGCGACAAGATCCGAGGAAACGCGCGCCGCCGGTTTTGCCGGCCCCGTGGCACGGATCCCCCGGCGCACGGCTCCGCCGTGGCAAGGCCTCCCCGGGGCCGGCCCGCGGAGCGAACCGACACGACATTCAACATGACATACCAGATATAACGGAATGGAAACGACGCCATGACCGCCGCGCTGATCGACCTGGGATCGGACCCTTTCGCCCTCTTCGCCGCCTGGATGCAGGACGCCGAGCAGGCCGAACCCAACGACGCCAACGCCATGGCCCTGGCGACCGCCACGCCGGACGGCCGCCCGTCGCTGCGCATGATCCTGCTCAAGGGCGCCGACGCGCGGGGCTTCGTCTTCTATACCAATCTCGAAAGCCGCAAGGCCGGCGAACTGGCCGAAAACCCGCAGGCCGCCCTGCTGTTCCACTGGAAGAGCCTGCGCCGCCAGATCCGCATCGAAGGCACGGTCCAGCCCGTCACCGAAGCCGAGGCCGACGCCTATTTCGCCAGCCGCTCGCGCATCTCCCGCCTGGGCGCCATCGCGTCCGACCAGTCGCGCCCCCTGGCCGACCGCGCGATCTTCGAAGACCGCCTCGCCGCGCTCCAGGACCGCTATCCCGAAGGCGCCGCCATCCCCCGTCCCGCGAACTGGTCCGGCTTCCGCCTGGTGCCCGACCGGATCGAATTCTGGCAGGATCGCCCCCACCGCCTGCATGATCGCGCCGTCTGGCTGCGCCGCGACGCGGGGTGGGAGGTCACGCGCCTCTATCCCTGATCCCCGTTCCTCTGCTCTTATCTCAGCCTGTGCCCAGGATGCCGTTCGCCAGGTCCTCGTTCCCGGGACCGCGTTCATAGGATGACGGAGACATGCACTTGAAAATCATACAGAAAATCCTTCTGCCTCTGAACGGAACCTCCAATGCCGAAGGCGCCCTGACCACCGGCCTGCTCTTCGCCCGGCAGTTCGGCGGCCATATCGCGGCACTCCATGTCCGCGCCGACAGCCGCGAGGTCGCGCCGCTGGCCGGCGAGGGCCTGTCCGGCGCGATGGTCGAGGAAATGATGTCGGCGGCCGAGCGCGAGGGCGCGCGCCGGGCCCTCTCGGTGCGCGAGGCATTCGACCATTTCACCCTGCAGAACGGCATCGCCGTCACCGGCCCCATCCCGCCCTTCCACGGCAACCCGACCGGCACCGCCACCGCCAGCTTCGTCACCATGACGGGCCGCGAGCACGAAGTCGTGACCTACCGCGCCCGCCTCTCCGACGTCACGATCGTCGCCCATCCCGATTCCGGCGAGGAAGTCTCCTCCTCCGAGACTCTCCACGCCATCCTGTTCGACAGCGGCCGCCCGGTGATCATCGCGCCGCGCCAGGTGCCGCAGACCGCCGGCCGGCGCATCTGCATCGCCTGGAACGGCACCGCGGAAGCCACCGCCGCCCTGCACCACATCCTCCCCTGGGCCGCCGAGGCCGAGGCCGTGCGCATCCTCTATTCCGCCGACTATCAGCGCCGCGGCCCCGAGGCCCGCCATGCCGCGGAATATCTCGCCATCCACGGGATCGAGGCCGACCTGCTGGAATTCAGCAATCCCGACGAAACCGTCGGCGCCAACCTGCTGGCCGCCTGCCGCGATTTCGGCGCCGACATGCTGACCATGGGCGCCTATTCCCACTCGCGCCTGCGTCAGTTGATCCTGGGCGGCGTCACCCGCCACGTCCTGGAAAACGCCGAACTGCCGGTGCTGATGAGCCGCTGATCCCGCGCTAGTGTCCTGCCCGAGAAATTCTTATGAGAATTTCTCGGATCAGCAGGCCACTAAAATATTGATTCCAGTGTCTTTTCGATTCCAAAATTCGCAAGCGAATTTTGGAATCGGGACACTAGGACTGCGCAGTATTATGCGCAGTCCCGCGTTGGCGGCCGTCCCTTGCCGGTCCCGTCCGCCAACGCCCGCCGCATGGGGGCCATGCCGATTACTACATCTTCATGACGTATATTCCGCTTGAATATCCGCGATAGAGGCATTAGATCGGCCAAAAGCACGAACATTTCTCGTGCAATAGGGAATGTGGATCGTGACCGTGGAGATAGACCAGACGATCATCGACGCCATCGCGCAAGCCGGGGTGCAGGCCGGGGCGCAGGCAGACGCACGGGCCGGCGGCACGTCCGCCATCCTGCGCGCCGCGCTCACCGGCCCGCTGCGCGGGCGCATCGCCCTCGTTTCGTCCTTCGGCTCGGAATCCGCGGTGATGCTGGCCTTCGCCGCCGACATCGACCCGGCGGTCCCGGTGCTCTTCCTCGAAACCGGCCAGCATTTCCCCGAAACCCTGGCCTATCGCGACCAGCTCACCGCCCATCTGGGCCTCAGCGACGTGCGCAGCCTCCGCCCGGCCGAGCGGCAGCTCCAGGACCGCGACCCCCAGGGCCAGCTCTGGGCGTTCGACCCCGATGCCTGCTGCGCCCTGCGCAAGGTCGAACCGCTGGACGAGGCGATGATCCCCTTCGCCGCCTGGCTGACCGGCCGCAAGCGCGCGCAGGCCGCCACCCGCGCCCAGTTGCCGATCGTCGAGCGCGCCCGGGACGGCCGGCTCAAGATCAACCCGCTGGCCCACTGGACTCCGGCCGAACTGGATGCCGAGATGACCCGCCGCGCCCTGCCCCGCCATCCGCTGGCCGGCCTGGGCTACAGATCGATCGGCTGCGCCCCCTGCACCCGCCCGGTGGGCGAGGGCGAGGATGCGCGCGCCGGCCGCTGGGCCGGCCTGGCCAAGACCGAATGCGGCATCCATGCCTGACGCCACACCCGGCACCGCCCGCCACACCCGTTCACCGCGCCTGAAAGAATCCCCCGTCATGGACGATCTCGACCAACTCGAAGCCCAGAGCGTTTACATCCTGCGCGAGGCGTACCGGAAGCTGAAGCCCCTGGCCATGCTTTGGTCGCTCGGCAAGGATTCCAACGTCATGCTCTGGCTGGCCCGCAAGGCGTTCCTCGGTCGCGTGCCGTTCCCGGTGATGCATGTCGATACCGGCAAGAAATTCCCCGAGATGTACCGTTTCCGCGACGAATACGCGCGCAAATGGGAACTGGAGCTGCTGCTGGGCGAATGCCCCCCGGTCGAGGAGATCGACCCGACCCTGCCGCCGGCCGCCCGCTCGGCCGCGCGCAAGACGGCCGGCCTCGCCGCGATGATCGAGAAATACAAGCTCGAGGGCGTGATCGCCGGCATCCGCCGCGACGAGCAGGCCACCCGCGCCAAGGAACGCATCTTCAGCCCGCGCGGCTCCAGCCACAAATGGGACGTGCGCAACCAGCCGCCCGAATTCTGGGACCAGTACGCCACCCCGCATGAAGAGGGCGTGCATATCCGCGTCCACCCCCTGCTGGCATGGCGCGAAATCGATATCTGGCGCTATATCGAGCGCGAGGGCATCCCGCTGGTCGATCTCTATTTCGCCAGGAACGGCAAGCGCTACCGCTCGCTGGGCGACCAGGACATCACCAGCCCGATCGACAGCGACGCCGCCACGGTGGCCGAAGTGATCGCCGAACTGCAGACCACCCGCACGTCCGAACGCGCGGGCCGCGCCATGGACCACGAATCCGAGGACGCGTTCGAGCGTCTGCGCGTCGCCGGCTATCTCTGACCCACGGACGGACCGAGGCAAATTATGAGCATTGATATCGCGGCCCGTCAGGATGCGGCCACCCCCATCGTCATCGTGGGCCATGTCGATCACGGCAAATCGACCCTGATCGGCCGCCTGCTGCACGATACCGACAACCTGCCCGAGGGCCGGGTGGCGCAGATCGTCGAATCCTCCAAGAAGCGCGGCCTGAAGATCGAGTGGAGCTTCCTGCTCGACAGCCTGCAGATCGAACGCGACCAGGGCGTGACCGTCGATTCGACGCGCATCCCCTTCCATCTGGACGCGCGCCAGTTCGTCATCGTCGACGCGCCGGGCCACCGGCAGTTCCTGCGCAACATGATCACCGGCGCCGCCGATGCCGAGGCCGCGGTCCTGGTCGTCGACGCGGCCGAGGGCGCGCAGGAACAGACGCGCCGCCATGCCATGCTGCTGCGCCTGATCGGCATCCGCCACGTGATCGTGCTGATGAACAAGGTCGACCTGCTGGACTACGACCAGGCCCGCATCGCCGAATCCGAACGCGCGGTCGCTGCCCTGCTCCGCCAGCTCGACATCGAACCCAGCCTGTTCGTCCCCGCCTCGGCGCGCGAAGGCGACAATATCGCCGCCCGCTCGCCCCATATGGGCTGGTACCAGGGCCCGACCCTGACCGAGGCCCTGGCCCAGGTCCCCGCCCCCTCGGGCCGCGCCGACCTGCCGCTGCGCCTGCCGGTGCAGGACGTCTACCGCTTCGACAACAAGCGCGTGGTCGCCGGCCGCATCGAACGCGGCCGCGTCACCGTGGGCGACAGCCTGGTGATCGGCACCCACGGCACGCTGGCCCGCGTCGCCTCGATCGAAAGCTGGCATGCCGCGCCGCAGATCTCCGCGGTCGCCGGCCAGTCGGTGGCCATCACCCTCGAACCCGACGTCATCCCCGACCGCGGCGACCTGCTGCACACGCCGGACGCGGCGCCGGTCCGCGCGGCGCGCATCCGCACCCGCCTGTTCTGGCTGCGCCAGGAACCGCTGCGCGTCGGCGAGAGCTTCCGCCTGCGCCTGGCCACCGCCGAACACCAGGTCACCGTGGCCTCGATCGATTCCGTGGTGCGCCTCGACGATCTGACCGAACACGCCGCCGACCACGTCCCGCCCGAGGGCTTCGCCGAAATCACCCTGGCGGCGTCGGAAAGCATCCTGTTCGACCCGTTCACCCCCGGCACCACCGACGGGCGCGGCGTGCTGGTCGACCGCAACCAGCGCATCGTCGGCGGCGCACCGCTGATCGGCCCGGCCGCGATCGCCACCGGCACCCGCGCCATCCACCCGACCGACAGCACCGTCTCGCTGTGGGACCGCGCCCAGGCGCGCGGCCATCACGGCGGCGTCTTCTGGATGACCGGCCTGCCCGGCGCGGGCAAGAGCACGATCGCCCGCGCGGCGGAATCCCGCCTCTTCGCCCAGGGGATCGACGTGTCGGTGCTCGACGGCGACACGCTGCGCGCCGGCCTGTGCGCCGATCTCGGCTTCTCCGAAGCCGATCGGACGGAAAATGTCCGCCGCGCCGCCGCGGTCGCCCGCATCCTGGCCGAAACCGGGCAGGTCGTGCTGGTCGCGCTGATCTCGCCGCGCGCCGCCGACCGCGACCTGGCGCGCCAGGTCGTCGGCGAGGGGTTCCAGGAAATCTTCGTCGATGCCGACCAGGCCGTCTGCGAATCCCGCGACCCCAAGGGCCTCTACGCCGCGGCGCGCGCCGGCCGCATCACCGGCTTCACCGGCATCGACGCGCCCTATGACGTGCCGGAAAACCCCGACCTCCGCCTGGCCACCGGCCAGGGCAGCGTCGCCGAGACCGCCGACCGCCTGGCCGCCCACGTGGCCGGCACCGTGCTGCTGGGCGACGCCGCCCGCCGCCGCTCGTAACCCGCGCCGCCGCCCCGCTTCGCCGGGGCGGCGCAGCCTGGACAACCCCGCCCGCCGACGCCATGTCATCATGGATGCGGGCCGGCCGGACTCCGGACGCAACAAGGACTGATCGCACGTGGATGTCAGGAACAACCGCCGCCAGGCGGGCGGATCGAGCGTGGTGACCGCCAACCGGCTGCTGGACGGGCGCATCGTCTGGCTGGCCGAGGACGGCGTATGGTCCGACCGCATCGACGCCGCCAAGGTCTTCGCCAATGATGGCCCCCAAGGTGGCTCCGAGCGCGGCTCCGAGGGCGGATCCAACGGGGGAATCGAATCCGTGATCGCCGCCGTGGCCGCCCGCCAGCAGGCCGACGGCGTGGTCGGCGTCTACGGCGTGCAACTGCGCGATGACAGCGCCACGCCCGTGCCCGCCACGGTGCGCGAACGCATCCGCGCCTTCGGCCCCTCCGTCCATCCGGAATTCGCCCCCTTCACCGAGGCCACCACCAATGTCCGCTGAAGCAGAAACCCTCGCAGACGCCGCGCCCGCGCTGCCGGTCGGGCATTACGCCTACGACCAGGTGGACCGCGCCTTCCTGCATGACCGGGTCGAACAGTTCCGCGACCAGGTCGCCCGCCGCATCTCCGGCGCCCTGTCCGAGGATGAATTCAAGCCGCTGCGCCTGATGAACGGGCTGTATCTGCAGCTCCACGCCTACATGCTGCGGATCGCCATTCCCTACGGCATGCTGGATTCCCGGCAGATGCGCGAACTCGCGCATATCGCCCGCACCTATGACCGCGATTACGGCCATTTCACCACCCGCCAGAACCTCCAGTTCAACTGGATCCGGCTCGAGGACACGCCCGACATCCTCGCCCGCCTGGCGTCGGTGGACATGCACGCCATCCAGACCAGCGGCAACTGCATCCGCAACGTGACCTGCGACCAGTTCGCGGGCGCGGCCGCCGACGAGCTGGTCGATCCGCGCGTCCATGCCGAAATCCTGCGGCAATGGTCGACCCTGCATCCCGAATTCTCGTTCCTGCCCCGCAAGTTCAAGATCGCGGTCAGCGGCAGCCCGCACGACCGCGTCGCCGCGCGCTTCCACGATATCGGGCTGGTGGCCAAGCCGGGCCACGGCGGCAAGGTGGTGTTCGACGTCTTCGTCGGCGGCGGCATGGGCCGCACTCCGCTGGTCGGCGTGCATCTGCGCGACAACCTGCCCGAGGAAGACCTCCTCGCCTATCTCGAGGCCATGGTCCGCGTCTATAACGAGTACGGACGCCGCGACAATATCTACAAGGCCCGGATCAAGATCCTGGTCCAGGCCCTGGGCGCCGAAGGCTACCGCGCCAGGGTCGATGCCGAATTCGCCGCCATGGACCGCGCGCGCTACCGCCTGCCGCCCGAAACGGTGGCCGCCATCCGCGCGCGCTTCGGCACGCCCGACCTCGCCGCCCCCGCCGGCGCCGCCGAAAGCCTGGCCGCCGCCCGCGCCGCCGACCGCGCCTTCGACCGCTGGGCGCGCACCAACACCCATCCCCACCGGCATCCCGGCTATGTCTCCGCCGTCATCTCGCTCAAGCCCGACGGCGGCATCCCGGGCGACGCCACCGCGGCGCAGATGGACCGCATCGCCGACCTCGCCGACCGCTTCTCGTTCGGCGAAATCCGCATCACCCACATGCAGAACATCGTGCTGGGCCATGTCCGGCAGGACCAGCTCCACGCCTTGTGGCAGGATCTGCGCGCCGTGGGTCTCGCCACCGCCAATATCGGGCTGATCGGCGACATCATCGCCTGCCCCGGGCTCGATTACTGCTCGCTGGCCAATGCCCGCTCGATCCCGATCGCGCAGAAGCTCAGCGCCCGCTTCGCCAGCCCCGAACTGCAGGAAACCATCGGCGACCTGCAGATCAAGATCTCGGGCTGCATCAATGCCTGCGGCCACCACCATGCCGGCCATATCGGCATCCTGGGCGTGGACAAGAAAGGCGAGGAATTCTTCCAGCTCACCCTGGGCGGCTCGGCCGGCAACGATGCCGCCGTCGGCCAGATCCTGGGCCCGGCTCTGCCCGAGGACGCGACGGTCGACGCCATCGCCCGCCTGGTCGACGCCTATCTGGTCCACCGCAACACGGGCGAGCGTTTCCTGGATACCTACCGGCGGCTCGGCGCCGCGCTTTTCAAGGATGCCGTCTATGCCGTTGCTTGAAAACGGACAGGTCGTCGAAGACCCCTGGACCATGGTCGGCCCCGACGACCCGCTGCCCCCCACGGGCGCGGTGCCCGGGGATGCAGTGCCCGGGGATGCAGTCATCGTGCCGCTCTCCCGGCTCGAGGAAGGGCTGGCCCGCCCCCCCGGCGGCAAGCTGGGCGTCGCCCTGGCCCCGGACGACGAAATCGCCGTCCTGCGCACCGCCCTGCCCCGGCTGGCGCTGGTCGCCGTCACCTTTCCCACCTTCCGCGACGGCCGCGCCTTCAGCCAGTGCCGCGCCTTGCGCGAACATCTGGACTTTCCGGGCGAAATCCGCGTCACCGGCCGCCCTTTGCCGGACCAGTACGAATTCCTACTGCGCTGCGGCGCCTCCACCGTCCTGCTGCCCGAAGGCGACGATCCCGCGACCTGGGCCCGCGCCCATGCGCGCTTCACCACCGCCTACCAGCCGGCGGTGCGCGACGAACGGGCCGAAGGCTTCGGACTGCGCCGTCTCCTGGGCCGCCTCCCGGCCTGAGCCCTTCCGCCCGGCGGTCGCCTATGCTACCGCCGGGCCATGACACGTCTTCCCGCCCGCCGATGCTGAAGCGCCTCCTGGCCGGAAGGCCCGGTCGCGCCCCGGCCTTCCGCGTTCTGGCCATCGCCGCGCTGCGTGCCTATCTGGGCTTCGCCCTGCGCACCACGCGCTGGACGTTCGACATCCACCCCGACGCCACCCCCCTGCTGACCGGCAGGGACGGACAAACCGCCCTGGTGGCCTTCTGGCATGAAACGCTGGTGCTCACCCCGGCCCTGTGGTGGTGGGCCCGGTCGCAGAACCCGTCCCTGCGCCTGCATGTGCTGATCAGCCGCAACCGCGACGGGCAGATGATCACCGACATCGTCGCCCCGTGGGGGATCGCGGCCATCGCCGGCTCGACCGACCGCAAGGACAAGAGCAGGAACGGGGGCCGGAAGGAAAGCAAGGGCGGGGCCGCCGCCTTGCGTCGCCTGCTCGACTGCCTGCGCGCGGGCAGCCTGGTCGTGATCACCCCCGACGGCCCACGCGGCCCGCGCCGCCAGGTCCAGCCCGGTCTCGTCGGGCTGGCCCGGCTCTCCGGCACGCCGGTCGTCCCGGTCGGGGCCGCCTGCCGCGCCCGGCGGCTGGGCAGTTGGGACCGGATGCTGATCCCGCTGCCCTTCGGGCGCGGCCGCATGGTCTGCGGCGCGCCGATCACCCTCACCAGCGACGACGGTACCGCCGCCGATCGGATCGGCCAGGCGATCGATGCCGCGACCGCCGCCGCCCACGCGCCCCCCTCCGCCCGGCTCTCCCGGCCCCTGCTCACTCATGCATGGGCCCTCCTCGCCACCGCCCTCGCCCCGGCGCTGACCCTGCTGCTGCGCCGCCGGCTGGCGATCGGCAAGGAACGGCGCGACCGGTTGCGGGAACGGATGGGCTTCACCGCCCGCCCGCGTCCGCCCGGCCGGCTCATCTGGCTGCACGCCGCCAGCGTGGGCGAAAGCCTGTCGATCCTGCCGGTGATCGAACGGCTGGCGGCGCGCGATCCGGCGCTGCACGTCCTCGTCACCACCGCGACCGTCACCGCCGCCGCCCTGCTGGACCAACGATTGCAGGCCGCCCCATGGGGCGGCCGGGTGATCCATCAGTTCGTGCCGCTGGACGTACCCCGCTGGCTGGGCCGCTTCCTGCGCCATTGGCGGCCCGACGCCGCCGCCCTGACCGAAAGCGAACTCTGGCCCAACCTGGTCGAATCCTGCGCCCGGGCCGCCATCCCCATCGCGCTGCTCAACGCCCGCATGTCGGATCGCGCCCAGGCAGGCTGGCGGCGCGCCCCGGCCCTGGCACGGCGCATGTTCGGCCATTTCGCCTTCATCGCCGCCCGCTCGGAATCGGACGCCGCCCGCCTGCGCGCCCTCGGCGCCGGATCGGTCGACGTCCCCGGCGACCTCAAGAACGCCGCCGCCCCCCTGCCCTGCGACCCGGCCGGACTGGACCGGCTCCGCAGGCAACTCGCCGGCCGCCCGGTCTGGCTCGCCGCCTCGACCCATGCGGGCGAGGAAGAGCAGATCGCCCAGGCCGACCAGTTGCTCCGCGCGCGCCATCCCGGCCTGCTGACCCTCATTGTGCCGCGCCACCCCGAACGCGGCGCCGAGATCGCGTCCCGCCTCGGCAACCCGCCCCGTCGCGCCGCCGGCGCCCCGCCCGGACCCGCCGACCGGTTCTGGATCTGCGACACGCTGGGCGAACTCGGCCTGTTCTATCGCGCCGTCCCCATCGTCTTCCTCGGCAACAGCCTTCCCGGCCCCGGCCGGCGCGGCGGCCATAACCCGCTGGAACCGGCCCGCCTCGGCGCCGCCCTCGCCTCCGGCCCGCTGACCGGCAATTTCGCCGACGCCTTCGCCCGGCTCGGCGCGGCGGACGCCGTCGCGATCACGCCCGACCCCGCCGCCCTCGCCGGCTGGGTCGATGCGCTGCTCTCCGATCCCACCCGGCAGGACGCCGCCGCCCGGCGGGCGCGGGACGCCGCGACGATCGACCCGGACCTGCCCGACCGCCTCGCCGCGCGCCTGCTGGCGCTCATCGCGCCCTGATGCGCCCGCCCGCCTTCTGGTCCGACCGGCGGGGCGGCGGCTGGCCGGCCCGGCTGCTGTCCCCCGCCGCCGCGCTCTACGCCCTGGCCACCGCCCGGCGGATGCGGCGGCCGGGCTGGCGCGCGCCGATACCGGTCCTGTGCTGCGGCAACCTCACCGCCGGCGGCACGGGCAAGACCACGCTCGCGCTCGATCTCGGCGCCCGCCTGCTGGCACGCGGCCGGGCGGTGCATTTCCTCACCCGCGGCTATGGCGGCCGCCTGCGCGGCCCGCTGCGCGTCGATCCCGCCCGCCACACCGCCGCCGACGTGGGCGACGAGGCCCTGCTGCTCGCGCAGCTCGCCCCCTGCCACGTCTCCGCCGACCGCGCCGCCGGCGCCCGCGCCGCGATCGCGGCGGGCGCGGACTGCCTGGTGATGGATGACGGGTTCCAGAATCCGGGCCTGCACCAGGACATGCCGCTTCTGGTCATCGACGGCGCCGGCGGCTTCGGCAGCCGCCATGTCCTCCCCGCCGGCCCGCTGCGCGAACCCGTCGCCGCCGGCTGCAGCCGCGCCCGCGCCGCCATCCTGATCGGCGACGACGAAACCGGAGCCCTCGCCCAGCTCCCTGCCAGCCTGCCGGTCCTGCGCGCCGACCTTGCCATGCAGGACGCCGCCCCCCTCCTCGCCGGCCGCCCCGCCGTCGCCTTCGCCGGCATCGGCCGGCCCGGCAAATTCTTCGACGGCCTGCGCCGGCAGGATATCACGCTGGCCGCATGCGTGCCCTTCCCCGACCACTACCCCTACCGCGCCCAGGATATCCGCCGCCTGCGCGCCCTGGCCGCCCGCCACGGCGCCGCCCTGCTCACCACCGCCAAGGACGCCATCCGCCTGCCGAACTATATACATCGGGATATAATCACCATCGGCGTCCACCTGACCTGGCCCCAGCCCACCGCCCCCGACCACCTGCTGGATCTCTTCGCCAACACCATGAAAACCCAACCCGGACCATGACCGACACCCCGCCCCGCATCACCCTCCCGATGCGCCTCGAAGCCCTCGCCGCCCGCGCCGCCCTCACCCTGCTCCGACGCCTCGGCCCCGTCCGCGCCTCAAATCTCGGCGGCGCCCTCTGCCGCACGATCGGCCCCTATCTTCCCGCCTCGAAAATCGCCGACACCAACCTCCGCCTCGCCATGCCCGAACTGGATCCCATCGCCCGCCGCACCATCATCCGCGACGTCTGGGACAATCTCGGCCGCACGGTCGGCGAATTCCCCCACCTCGCCCACCTCCCCCAAAATCCCACCAACGGCCCCGGCTGGGACATAACCGGCGCCGAGCATCTCACTGCCCAGGCCGCCCGCGGCGGCGCCGCCATCTTCGTGTCCGGCCATATCGGCAACTGGGAAATGCTCCCACCCGCCGTCGCCCGCCACGGCCTCCCCTTCGCCTCATTCTACCGCGCCGCCGGCAACCCCCTCATCGATGGCATGATCCGCACCCTGCGCGACGCAGCAATCGGAACATCAGTCCCCCTCTTCGCCAAAGGCGCACGCGGCGCACGCGGAGCCCTGGCTCATGTGGCCCGCGGCGGACGCCTCGGCATGCTTATGGACCAAAAAATGAACGACGGGATCGAAGCCCGCCTGTTCGGCCAATCCGCTATGACTGCTCCCGCCCTGGCCTCCATCGCACTCCGCTATCGCTGCCCAATCATCCCCGGCTATGTCGAACGGCTAGGCCCAGCGCGACTGCGCATTCACGTCCAAGCGCCGCTCGCATTACCCAATAGCGGCGACCGCCAAGCCGACATCTTGGCTCTGACGCAGGCTGTCAATAACCGGTTGGAAAGCTGGATCCGTGCACATCCCGGTGCCTGGCTATGGGTACACCGACGCTGGCCGAAATCTGTATATCGCAGAGGCATCTGAATGCAGAACATTGGATAACTATCCACCGCTTATGATATTCATATCGCACCAGCACCAAATCGAGGCACAAAATTTAACCTGATTACGCACTATTTTCAGCCAGGGATTTATGATACAAAACGAGAACATTTGTTGTTTTCGAGAGGCTTGATCGATGGCTCGCAACAAGGTCCAGTTTCAGAAAGGGCTAAGCGAAGCCCAATTTGACGAACTTTACGGAAGCGAAGAGAAGTGCCGAGCGGTGATCTTTGGCTGGCGTTGGCCATCTGGTTTTGAATGCCCGGCCTGCGGCGGGCGTGAGCACAGCGTCATTCAGAGCCGTGGGCAGTATCAATGCAGCGCCTGTCGGAAGCAGACGTCGCTGATCGCCGGAACGATCTTCGCGGCAACCAAGGTGCCGTTACGGACCTGGTTTCGTGCCCTGTACCATCTGACCCAGAGCAAAGGCGGCATCTCCAGCATCGAACTGGGGCGCAGGCTCGGCGTGACGCAGACCACGGCCTGGAAGATCAAGCATAAACTCGCGCAGGTAATGATGGAACGCGAGGCCGGCAAGCGACTGAAGGGACGGATCGAACTGGACGACGCCTATCTCGGCGGAGAACGCGGCGGCGGCAAGCGCGGGCGAGGATCAGCGGGCAAGACGCCGATCGTGGCCGCTGTTGAAACCACACCGCAAGGCAAGCCAATCCGCCTGAAACTCCGCCGGGTGGCCGGGTTCAGTAGGGCCGAGATCGCAAAGATGGCAAAAAACAGCTTCGACCCCGCCAGCAGCGTGGTCAGTGACGGTCTACGCTGTTTCGCCGCCGTCACCGAAGCAGGGTGCGTCCATCATCCCATCCTGACCGGTTCGGGACCAAAGGCAGGCCGCAACCCTGCTTTCAAATGGGTCAATACCGCTCTCGCCAACATCAAGAATGCCATGACCGGTACTTACCGTGCTATCCGTGACAAGCATGCGCCGCGCTATCTCGCCGAGTTCGTTTATCGCTTCAATCGCCGCTTCGACCTCGCCTCCATGATCCCTCGCCTCGGATACGCCGCCGTCAGAACCCCGCCCATGCCCTATCGCCTGCTCAAATTGGCTGAAATTAGTGCGTAATCAGGAAATTTAAAGGATCATGAGACCCTTTAGTCAGGCAATACCTGATAGGCTAAATTTTATACAAATGCACAAACATATGATTAAAATTTCATCGATTCCGTTCATGATTATTGCTTTTTTGCCACGCAAATGAAGTTCTGCCTCTTTCTGCGGCGATGACGTTTAGATTCCATTTGGCAATGCCGATAAACGCGCTCTAGCGTCTCTCTCGCTTCTTTTTCGAGGACGTTCAGATGGCCACAAGCATGACCCCGAAGGCTGGCGCCCCCTCCATCAGCAATGTCGTTCCATTGCGTGCGAGCTTTCTGCCACGCCACCGCGAATATCTGATGCGCTGGCTAGAGGCAGGCAGCTGCATGGGCCTATGCGATATCGATGTCTCGTCCCGATCCGAAAATGGAGCCATCGAACATGTGTTGATCTGGGTACGCGAAAACGCGGATCCAGCGTACCTTTTACGTCCCGAAGGCATGAAGTGGGTGTTGATCGATAATCTGCGTGATCATCGTCTCGGAGCATATCAACGCTTCGAGGCCGCCCTTTACGCCATTCGCCCTGTATTGCCCTGCGGCGCAACAGCCGCAGCATAAAGTGCCACCGCTGTCACTTAATTAACTCTGAGTGTGAACAAGATGCCCCAAAGCCGGAAGGATGATCCTCCCACCTCCGCCCGACTGAATCTGAAAGACGGCCAGATCGCGTAACGTGTGGCCGTCCAGCGTTAAACCGAAAACACCGTCCACTCCGGCAAACCCATCGGGTCGTGCCAAAGCATCGATTATATAGCCATTGGGTCGACTTCCGGGGCGCCCGCGATCCAACGCTCCGACCAGGGCTGCGGAATCATAGGACAGATCGCTCAGGGGCGTCGGCAGGCGGTGATAACGCGCCATAAATACCTGGATAAACCGCTGGCGTGCCTGCGGATCAGGTGCCGCATACCAAGCTCCATGCAGCCGACCAAGCTTGCTCGCAAACGCTCCCCACAATCCGGTCCCAAGAATCCGTACTGGGACCACTCCATCTGCAGGGACCGCTGGTTGTACCGGAGATACGTTATCAGATATTTTTTGTGTTCCGTTTATGACTTGAACTGTTTGCAGCGCATCTATGACCATCGCCAACTGCAAGCCGGTATCAGCCAGGAGCAATACGTCGAATGGAGGTGGGGCAAGCTGCGGCGAAGCAGGAGCGGCCGAAGGTTGCGTAGGGACAGACGGCACTCCACTCGGCGTTGGGATATCGGAGGCCGAAGCATCAGGCTGGGGTATCGACTTTACCGCCTGAGCCGCCGTCAATCGGGAGTCGTAATCCGATAACGTCTTCAAGCCCTGGAGAATGCTGACCTGGCTTGATGTATGATAAATAATATTTGGTTCAGGCAGGTTGCGTGCAGCGCATTCACGCGTCAATGCACTCCCCATTGCCCGCCCAAGCGCGTTGTCCGGCAGGAAGGCCGCAAAATGCTGCCGCCCCTCGGCCTGGGCCGCGATAACCAAACGCGCCACCTGCTGTTCCGGCGCGATCCCCAGCGCCCAAACGCCAGGTCGCCCCAACGACAAGTCGCTCGTATAGGCCAAGACGGGCACCGAGGCTGCCATCGCAATCTCTGATGCCTGTGCCGTATCATGGGCAGTCAAAGGCCCCAGAATCACTCCATCGCCGGCCTCCACGGCCGCACGAGCAGCGGCCGCAGCGCCTCCGGGTGCTGCGGTATCGCGGGCGTCCAGCGGAGGAGCGCCGGGCGATCCCAATGCAAGTTGAATTGCCTGAAGCATTTCCTGCCCCAGGCGGGCATTGCTGCCGGTTAGGGGCAACAGAACCCCAATGGCGCGTCCAGGCGGCTGTGAAGCAAGAGGCGGTTGCGGCGTGGCTGGAACAGGGCTGGTCGGCTCACGTCCTGGGCCCGCACAAGCCGCCACCCCTAGCAGAGATGCCATGACAAGCAGTCTGCCCTTGCGGCCTTGTATGGGAAATGTTGTATCTACCCGCGTTTTCTGCGAGCGGATTACGCATGTCTGCCTCATTTGCATCGTCCCTGCCTTTGCCTGCCGTCCGAAACACGGAGGGCTTGTCCTCCCAGCACATCGCTTCCCATAGCGAACCCGACCCCGCTCGTCATGACCTGGATGACACGATCGAAGATGCTTCGATGGACCAGAACGGGCGTGTGGGCCAATTGATCCTGGTTTCCACTCCGATCGGCAATCTGGGTGATCTGAGCGAACGGGCGATCGTGACGCTGACACATGCCGATCTCGTCCTGTGCGAGGATACGCGGGTAACGGCTCGCCTGCTGGTCGCTCGCGCGATTTCCGTGCGAACCGAAGCCCTGCACGACCATAACGAACGGGATCGCATTCCGCGGCTGCTGGAGCTTCTGAAACAGGGGCGTCGTATCGCAATTGTCTCGGACGCCGGCACCCCCCTTCTATCCGATCCGGGATATCGATTGGTGCGCGCCGCAATCGCTGAGGAAATTGCAGTCACGGCGGTTCCTGGCCCGAACGCTGCGATTACCGCGTTGACGCTCTCGGGCCTGCCGCCTCACCCGTTTTTCTTCGGAGGCTTTCTGCCGCCAAAGGGCGCCGCACGGCGGGACGTGCTGGGGCGCTTGCGCGCCGCCGAACAAGCGGGCTTTTCCGCGACCCTCATTTGGCATGAAGCGCCTCACCGGCTTCAGGCCATGCTGGCCGACCTGGCCAGCACTTTTGGCACTGACCGCCCGGCCGCCGTTGCGCGCGAATTGACCAAACGATTTGAAGAAGTACGACGCGGGCCGGTGGGCACGCTTGCGACCTGGTATGATGAGAATGCCGCACGAGGCGAAATCACCGTGCTGCTGGGGCCGCCTCCTGAAACCGACCAGGGCGCTGACGATCTGGATGCGCGCCTGGTGGCGGCTCTGGAATCCCTGTCCATCAAGGATGCCGCGACTCTGGTGGCAACCAGCATCAATTTGCCGCGCCGCACAGTGTATACCCGAGCCCTGGAGCTGGCATCCCAGAATCGGCGGGACAAAAAACCACATCGTCACTGATCGCCGATATCCGTGTTGAACAGAGCATCGGGCAATGGCTCATTGCCCCATTTTGCATTGAATAGATCGACACGCGTCTCCTGCCCTTGGGAATCAATCACTGTCCAAGATTGAAGAGACAACGGATCGTCGCGAAACATGAGTGTCAGACTTCCGTCTCCGGGCGAGGCTGTTCGCACTAATGTGATGATTACTTGTCCATTAGAATGGACAAAGTTGGTAACAGTCACATCCCCCGAAAGTTTCAGCACAGGACGCAGCAGCAACCCCAGCGGCGTGTGATCCAGCGGCAGCGTCGTCGTCTGCCCCAATTGACTGTCATTGAAGACAAGCTGTCCGTGATTGGCGACCAGGAGAAGTGCGCTTGGTTTGTTATATGCGAACCGCAACCGTCCCGGGCGATTGAGCCAGACCGTACCAGTCTCGCGCTTGCCATTCGGAGCAAGCTGCTGGAATTGCGCCTTCAGCGTTACGATCCCGTTCAGGTATGTCTGAATGCGATCCAGCCACATCCGATCCGCCGGCAAGAGCGCGGCCGCTGCCTGATCACTGGCCAATGCGCCGGTCATATTGGCGTCAGCCATGCCAATCGCCAGAACACAGACCAGAGGACGCAATGCCGAACGGACGATGCCTGAAGAATAAATCATGAGATCCGTTTCATACAGGATTGTGACCTGAGTATGCCCCACCGAGCCAACACTAGCCCGCCGATCCGATCAAGATCCCTGCCGCGAAGACCAGAGCCCCTCCCACGATGATCTGCACAACGGCCGCACCAAACGGCGTCTCCTGATAACGCCACCGCACCCAGGAAATGACGAGCAGCTCAATCACAACCACCAACACGGCCACGGCCACTGCGACAGAAAACTGACTAAGCAGGAATGGAACAGTGTGGCCTATCCCCCCGGCCGTAGTCATCAGGCCGCAGATCACGCCACGCAGCAGAGGCGCGCCACGGCCGGACAGCTTGCCGTCATCCGACAACGCCTCGGCGAACCCCATGGAAATTCCCGCGCCAACAGATGCGGCGATACCAACCAGGAACCCGTCCCACGGTTGATGCGTTGCAAACGCTGCCGCGAAGACCGGGGCCAAGGTAGAGACCGACCCATCCATCAGACCGACCAGGCCGGGCTGGATGACCTGAAGCACGAAGCGCCGACGCGCTTCCTCATCCTCATTTTCGCGTTTGTCGGCCGGAAGCCGGGCCTGTTCGATGATGCCTGCCGTCTGCTCATGCCGCTCTTCGGCGGCAGCCAAATCACCCAGCAATTTGCGCGTCGCGGCGTCGGTCGTGCGCAGAGCTGCCTGACGATAGAACCGCGCGGCCTCCAGCTCCATCTGCCGTGCGTGGCGTCGTACTGCGTCGATACCCAGCCCCTGCACCTGCCAGGCCGGACGCCGGGACATGAAGCCTGCAATATCCTGCCGGCGAACGAGAGGAATATGCGAGCCGAAGCGTTGAACGAACAAATCGATCAACTCGCGCCTATGTTCGTCCTCTTCATGCACCATATCGGTGAAAATATTGGCGGTGTCAGGATAGTTGTCACGCAACGCATATGCGAAATCCGCATATATTCGCGCATCCTCTTCTTCGTTGGAAATGGCGAGGGCAAGAATTTCTCGATCAGAGAGGGCGTTGAATTTCCGCATGGACGCTCTATGCTGCTTCAGACCGCCGCTTCGGCAAATATACGCGTGACATCGCCCTTCCAGGCATCGTGATAACGATGCAACCAATGTTCAGCCTGGGTAGGCGCACCGGCCGCAATTTCCTGTAGCGGAGCCAGAAAGCGTGTTTCATCCAGACCATTCGGGTCATACGCCGCCCGGCCGCGTAAACCGCTGGCTGCGATTTCGATCATACGCGCCGCCAGGTCGCGCACGGTACCGCCGGCCCACGGCGCCTGCAGGCCATGACGGGGCACTGCGGCACGCAATGCGGCGTACTGGGCCCACCCTTGTTCCCGAACCAGGGCATCGGCCGCGGCCAAAGCGGAATCGTCATAGAGCAATCCCACCCACAAGGCTGAAAGCGCCAGCATCATGGCGGGCGAACCGGCGTCAGCCCCGCGCATTTCCAGGAACTGCTTCACCCTGACATCGGTGAACGCGGTCGTGAGATGGTCCTCGAAGTCGCCGATGGTCGGTATCAGCCCTTCAAGGCCATGCTGGCGTTCACCTTTCATCCAGGAACGGAAGGAACGGCCCGCAACGTCCAGGATCCGCCCGTCACGCACGACGAAATACATGGGAACGTCCAGGAGCCATTCCACATATGCCCCGAAACCGAATGCGGGGTCGAAGAAGCACAAAGGCATGCCCGACCGCGCATTGTCCGTGTCTGTCCAAACCTGTGCGCGGTTCGACATGAAGCCGTTGGGGCGGCCTTCATAAAACGGCGAATTGGCAAACAGGGCGGTCGCCACCGGCTGCAACGCCAGGGCGACGCGCAGCTTGCGGGCCATGTCTGCCTCGGACGCGAAATCGAGATTGACCTGCACCGTACAAGTCCGCTGCATCATGTCCAATCCGAGCGTTCCGACCTGGGGCATATAGCGACGCATGATCGCGTATCGGCTTTTGGGCATCCACGGCATGTCCTCGCGCCGGGCGATCGGATGGAAGCCGAGCGGTGCGAACCCAACCCCAAGCGCACGTGAAATCGGACGGATCGCTTCAAAATGGCGCGCCATCTCATGCCCGGTTTCATGCAGGTCGGTCAAGGGCGCGCCCGACAGTTCAAACTGTCCCGCCGGCTCCAGGGACACCGAACTCCCCTGTGCGTCTCCCACGCCTTTCAACCCGATGAGATTGCCATCGTCGAAAATGGGCGTCCAATGTGCGCCGTCGTCCTGCCGATGCAAATCGCCCAAGATGTCTGCGATACCGTCCGGCGCGTACGGGGGAGGCATCCAGGGCTGCCGCCCCTCATTCGCCGCTTCCGGCAGAACAAAACCGAATTTCTCATGCTCTGTTCCGATCCGCCACCGGTCAGGCGACTTGGCTCCGGCATCAAGCAGACATGCCAATTGGGTGACCGATTCGATCGGGGTCGCATCTTGTTCGCCGGGATTCGACATGAGTTTCGACTAAGTCCTTGAAAATATAACAAGACAGCGCCCCACACCGTGCGGTCGCGCTCTCCTCATCAGGCTCCACCCAGCGCCCGTTACCGCGACCCTGCACCAGACACACGCCTCAGACCAGCCCCTATCATCGAGAGGCCACTGGCCACCGCGGTATCGGCACGCAGGACCAGAGGGCCCAGGGAAATCATGGTGACGTAAGGCTGAGCACGCAACATCGCGATTTCACTGTCGGAGAACCCTCCCTCTGGCCCAACCAACAATCCATCACCATCCGATACTGCGTTGACTTCGCACACTTCCATAGGCTGCACCAGACGCTCCGCCGCCACGAACAATCGTTGCCCGGCCGGCCAACCGGCCAGGCTGGACGCCAAGCGCGCCGGTGCGCTGATGACAGGCGCGTCCATACGTTCGCACTGTTCCGCCGCTTCGATGGCGATGGCCTCCAACCGGTCGAGATTGAGCCGGTGCGTGTTGGTCCGCTCCGTCAACACCGGATGGAAATGTGCCACCCCTAATTCAGTACCCATTCGCACGACGAGATCCGTCGCATCTCGCTTGAGGGGAGCGAACAATAACGTCAGTCCAGGGGATCGTTGGGCCGGGCGCATCTGATCCAGCAAGCGCACCTGGCCGCGGCCACGACGCAAATCCACGATTTGGGCCCGCCATTCACCATCGCGTTGATTGAACAGCAGAACCTCATCGCCCGCTCCCATACGCAGGACGGTTCCCAGATAGTGGGCATGCCCGGGCGACAGGTCCTGCTGTAATGCCGCCCGCATCGGCGGTGTGACAGCCACGTTCACAAACAGGCGGGGGCGGTCCTTCATTCCAGCATCTCTCCGTTCGGGCGCAGTCCACGAGCCCCTTTACCAACCTCTTGACCCCGACACACCCACGCCGCATCACATGGAGGCATCCACGCCAGATCGCATGGCCTCATCGTGTGGAATGGTATAAAAACAATGCTTTAGAGAACGCGCTCTCGAAAGTGGAAAACCCTCATCAATCCTCCCTCCGTGGCCTGACCTGTCTGCGGAGAGGAACATATTAAGTGAGTTGAGCCTTGCTTCACACCGATATACGGACCGAAGGATGGGTCGACAGGCTTCCCGTGCCGCTGCGCCCCTATGCGCTGCTGGCCCGGCTGGACCGACCGGTCGGCACCTGGCTTCTGTTCCTGCCCGGCGTGTGGGGCATCCTGCTGCCGGGGGGTGTCCCGGCCATGGAGCGTATTCATTTGGTTCTGCTGTTCGGGGTCGGCAGCCTGGTGATGCGCTCCGCCGGGTGCGTCGTCAACGATATGTGGGATCGGGATATCGATCGCCGCGTCGCGCGGACTGCGGGCAGACCCCTGGCCTCCGGCATGCTTCGCATGCGCCATGCCGCCTTCTTTCTACTGGGGCTGCTGGCGATCGGACTGGCGATCCTTCTGCAGCTTAACCCCTTGGCGCGGATTTTGGGCGTGTCTTCGCTCCTGCTGGTCGGACTCTATCCGCTTGCAAAGCGCGTGACATGGTGGCCGCAGCTTATCATGGGTTTCACTTTCGGCTTTGGAGCCCCTATGGGATATGCGGCAACGGCGCACCGGATCGATGCAGCCGGGATCGCTCTCTATGCCGCGACAATCCTGTGGCAATTGGGATTTGATACGATCTACGGTTTTCAGGATATGGAGGATGACGCGCGCATCGGGGTCAAGTCGACGTCGCGCCTGTGGGCGCATCAGCCACGGCTGTTCGTCGGCGCCTGCTACGCCCTGGCCTTCGTCACGTTGCTGCTGGCCGGATGGCAAAGCGGGTGCCGCCTCGGTTTCTGGCTGGCGATGCCGCTGCCTGCGGCAGCACTGATCTGGCAGATTATGCATCTGGACATTACCGACCCGAGATCCTGCCTGGCTTTGTTCCGCTTCAACCGCGAAACAGGACTGGCGGTCGCACTGGCTCTATTGTGCGGACTAATCGGGCGATGACGATCCGGGATATCCGCGGCTTCATAGCCGATCAGACCCACATGATTCGTGCGCCACTTGTACCGGAAATTGCCTTGCATCTGGCGACGGAAATCACGCCGATCTGGCAGGCGACCGAAGCGTGGCTGGCACAGCAGGGCGTGGAACCGCCGTTCTGGGCGTTCGCGTGGCCGGGCGGGCAGCTTTTGGCGCGTTATCTTCTGGACAACCCCGACCTGGTCAAGGGCCGTCGCGTGCTGGACTTCGCCGCGGGCTGCGGAATCGCGGCCATCGCGTGCGCGCTTGCCGGCGCGGCATTTGTGGAAGCTGCGGAAATCGATCCTCTGGCGGCCGCCGCGATCGCGTTAAACGCCGAAACGAACGGCGTTGCTCTGACCGTCACCAACGCCGACCTGACCGGCTGCATACCGCGATGGGACCTGATTCTCTGCGGGGATGTCTGTTACGAACATCCGATGACAGAGCATATTTTCCCGTGGCTTCGTGACGCGGCGCGGTCGACGGACGTGTGGATCGCCGATCCGGAGAGAGCGTATCTGCCACGTGACGCGCTGGAACCCGTGACCACACGCGACATCGCAACGACGATGGAATTGGAGAACGCCACGACACGGCGCACGACGCTATATCGGGTCCTGCCCAACACGGCGCAGGACGCATGATCTATATCCCCGCGTCGACCCCCGGGCGCGAGGAGGGGTGCAGCGTACCCCGGAGCAGGCGGCTGACACTGAGCAACGCGGAGAGGCCCGCAGTGCAGGCTGCCAGTTCCAGGCATTTAAGGTTGGGATCGCGATCGACGATGCTGAAGGTCAGCGCCACGAACATGGCGCCCATTGTCTGGCCGGCCAGGCGCGCAACGGACACCATGCCGCTGGCGCTTCCGGAACGCCCTGGCGGCGCCGAGACCATCATCGCCCGATTGTTCGGAGGCTGAAAAATTCCGAAGCCCACCCCGGCCAGGCCGATACGCCAGATAATGTCGAGATTGCCGGCATCGGCTGGAAGGAAACATAAAAGAGCGAAGCCGATGCCGGTGATGGCCAAGCCGATCGACGAAAGGATGCCGGCAGGCACGTTATCGGCGATACGCCCGACAATAAAGGAGATGGCCACGATTCCGACCGGCCATGGCGTAATCAAGAGGCCGGTTGCCACTGCCGAGCGATGCAGGAGCGTTTCCAGCGTGAAGGGCATCGAAATGATGAAGAAGTTCGAAGCCACGAAAGCCCCGAAACCCACGCCAAATGCGACCAGGAAGTCCGGTACGGCCAGCAGATCGATCGGCAGCATGGGATCGGTGCGGCCAGCCTGACGCAGGGCCAATTGAACGAAGGCGGTCAGGCCGGACAGCAACAATATGATGGCCACAACCCGGCCGCTGTGATGAACCAGACTATCCAGCCCGACAATCGTTCCGCCGAAGGCCATGACGTTCAATGCCGCGCTGACCAGGTCAAACGACGATTCGCTGCGCGGTGTGCGAGGCAAGTAGACGATGGCGGCCAGCATCGCGACGGCCCCCAGAGGCAGGTTGATCAGGAAGATCCAGGGCCAATCGGCCACGGACAGTACAGCCGATGCGATCGTCGGGCCAAGCGCCACACCGGACGCCACCACGACCCCGTTCAGCGATATTCCCCGCCCGATTTCGGCATGCGGATAAATGAAGCGCAACAGGGCAATATTCACGCTCATGATGCATGCGCCGCCGACACCCTGGAGCGCACGAGCCAGGGAGAGTTCGAGCAACGTATGTGACGATGCGCAAAGCAGCGACGCAATCACGAACATCACAAGCCCGATCCGGCATAGCCGCGAGAACCCGACACGCGCGCCCAACGATGCCAGCGGCAGCAACGTGGATACACTGGCAAGCTGATAGGCGTTGATGACCCAGATCGAGGATGACGGAGAGGCGTGGATATCGTGGGCGATCGTCGGGAGGGCCACGTTTGCGATGGCGTAGTCCAGGACCGACAACAGAACGGACAGGGCGACAGCAAACATCGCCATGACGCGGGCGCGGCCATGCAATCCCTCGCCCTCGGCCAATACACGCTTTGTCCAGATTTTCATGATGTGTTCACCCGGGCCGCAACGTCCGCTCGAACATGGACCGTACCCAGGCCATGCATTGCAGGAAAAGGGCCGGGTCGTACCGATGGCCTTCGTCACGCAGGAAGGCGTGCTGGCCGTTTACCTCGTACCATTCATAGCGTGCGTTCGCCGCCTCGAAGGTTTCGCGGATCACCTGGCGGCCCGCGAAGGGAACATGCGGATCCTGGCGCCCCCATACCATCAGGAGTTCGCCCGAAATTTCGCCGATCCGCCGCAGCGTGTCATCCTGCTGCCCCTCGCCCAGCGTCGAAGAGTGGATGTCGGTGGCATAGAAACAGGCTGCAGCCGACACGGCGCCGTTCATCGCGGCCCGCAACGCCAGATGACCACCCAGACAGACCCCCATCGTCCCGATCCGGCCGGTACAGGCCGGGTGGTCTGCCAGCCACGCAATCGCCGCCCTGGCATCGTCATCGTAAGCCGTGATCGGCTTGGTGTATTTGAGCGCGTTGCCACGATCCGTCCCGGGCTGGTCGTAGGCGAGAACGGTGCCAGCGGCTTCGTACTCGTGATAGACTTCCGGCACGGCCACGACGTAGCCAAGGCCGGCGATCATTGCCGCGAGCCTGCGGATCGGCGCAGTGACCTGATAGATTTCGGAAAACAGCACGACACCCGGGAAGCGACCCGTCGCCGCCGGGCGCAGCACATGCAGCCGCATCGGGCCGGACCCGGTCGGGATATCGATCATTTCATGTTCCCTCAGGATCATGACGCTTTCTCCTTTATCCGAGCTGGGAGACTAGAAACAATAAAGATGGATGCATGTTGATTGACGACATTTGATGTCGCATTTCACAGACGGCACATCGTCACCGCCCCAGATCACGCAATCGCCGGCCTGACATCAGGCGGGCCTCGATTTCCTCGAGCGAGACCCCACGGGTCTCGGGTACGTAAAGAAGGGTGATGACGACGAAGAGACCGTTCATCAGGGCGAACAGCCCGAACGTCACCGCCTCGCCCAGTGCCGCCATCATGGTCAGGAACACGTTGCTGATCAGCCAGTTCGCCGCCCAGTTGGTGAAAGTCGAGCAGGCAATGCCGAAATCGCGCCCACGCAGCGGCTGAATTTCGGCACAGAGCGTCCACACCAGCGGCCCGGCACCAATCGCGAATCCCGCCACGAAGGTCAGCAGGGCCGCGACCATTCCGATCTGCTGCGCGAGCGAATCGCCGCCCAACATCATCAGCCCCCCGGCGCCCAGCATCGCGGCGGTCATGATCGCGCAACTGAGGATAAGCAGAGGACGCCGTCCCCACCGGTCGATAAACGCAATGGCGAAGCCGGTCGAGGCCATGTTGATCAGGCCGAGCAGGGCCGTCGCCCATGTCGAGGCGGAAACGCCGAAATGTGCCGCCTGGAAGATCTTCGGCGCGTAATACATCAGAACATTGATACCGGTCAGTTGCTGCATGATCTGCAGCGCCACGCCCAGCATGACGGACCGGCGAAAATTCGCGTTCGTCCAGAACAGGGCGCCCCCATTGCCACCAGGCTTGCGGAGTTCCTGGGCGATATCGCGGATTTCGGCATCAGCTTCGGTCGGGTCGCGCCGCAGGTGCAACATGACCTGGCGGGCGCGCTTCGAATCGCCGCGCATCATCAGCCAACGGGGACTATCGGGAAGGACAGCGCAGCCAAGGCAGAAGAGCGCAGCCGGCACGGCCATCAGACCCAGCATCCAACGCCAATGCGCCCCGTAGGACAGCAAGCTGTCCGTCACATAGGCGAGGAAGATCCCCAGCGTGACCATCAACTGGTAGAAGGACACCATCGCGCCACGCACGGCCTCGACCGTGATCTCGGAAATGTAGAGAGGCGCGGCGAAGGCGGCGATCCCGACCGCCAGCCCCAGCAGTACGCGGCCGGCGATCAGCACGGAAATCGACGGCGCGAGCGCGCAGGCGACGGATCCGGCGAGGAACAGCAAGGATGCGCCCAACAGGGCGCGCCGGCGGCCGAAATGGAAGGAGATGCGGCCGGCCGCCATGGAGCCGAGCGCCGCCGCCGCCATCATGGACGACACGATCCATTCCTGCATACGGGCGCCGGCATGGAATTCATCACCGATGAAACCCAGCGCACCCGCGATGACACCAGTGTCCAGGCCGAACATCAACCCCGCCAGAGCCGCAAGAATGCCCACGACGATTGCGCGCGCCGACGACGCCGCGCCGACGCCGTCATCCGACCGCACAAGCCCGGCTGACTGGTCTAGAGACATGATAACGACGTTCCTCCGGTGTTCTCACATTCTTACGGCGCAAACCTGGCGCCGCTGTTTATTTCAGACCGTTTTCGTCCCAGGGGGCGACCAGGCGGCGCTGCCACGGATGCCCGGGAAATTTCTTATGAAACGAAACCGCCGCGCCTGACTAGGCATATGGGGGTGCGCGGTCATACCGTGGCCAAAAAATATCGAATGTCAGGAACCGTTCATCTCACCGGAGATGTGACCGGCGGCCCGATTGACAACCTGCGAACATGACGCAGTGATGCGTGTTCTCATCTTTACAGACGTGGTTCCATGTCATCAGTCCTTGCAGTTGTGCTCGCCACCACGGCGATCGTGGCCGTCGTTCTTCTGATCGGCCGCTACAAATTCAACCCGTTCATCGTGCTGTTTACGGTGTCCCTGCTTCTGGCACTGGGCGCCGGCATGCCGCCACAGAAGGCCGTTGCCTCATTCGAGGCCGGGGCCGGTCACGTGTTGGGACACATTGCCACCGTCATCGCGCTGGGCACCATGCTGGGCAAGATGCTGGCCGAATCCGGCGGGGCGGACCAGATCGCGTTGACCATCACGCGCGTTGCCGGCAAGGGCCGAATGAGTTGGGCGATGATGATCATCGGACTGCTGATCGGATTGCCCGTATTCTTCGAAGTCGGCTTCGTCCTGCTGATCCCTCTTGTCTTTACCCTGGCGCGCCGCACATCAACGCCCATGCTGCTCCTGGCGTTGCCGATGGGCGCCGCCTTGTCGGTCACGCATGCCATGGTGCCGCCTCATCCGGCGACATTGCTGGCCCTTGCGGCCTATCATGCCGACACGGGCCGGACGATCTTCTGGGGCGTCATCGTCGGCACGCCAATCGCCGCGCTCGCCGGCCCCATCTATGCGAAATATATTACGCCACGTGTGCGTCTGGAGGGCCCGCCGCCTCTCGCCGAACAATTTTCCAATAAAGATGTTCCGGCAAACATGCCGCCATTCGGGATTACGGTGTTCACCATCCTTTCGCCGGTGCTGCTGATGCTGATCGGATCGGTTGCCGACGTGGTGGCCTCGCCCGGCAGCCTGCCGAATACGATCCTGCATTTTGTCGGCAATACCGACATCGCACTGGTCCTGGCAACGATCCTGTCCTTCTATGTTCTTGGATTGGCGCGTGGTTTTTCTCGCGAGACAATCTTGCGCTTTACCAATGAAAGTCTGGGCCCGACAGCCCTGATCATGCTGCTGGTCGGTGCGGGCGGCGGCTTCGGCCGTGAACTGGTCGATAGCGGGATTTCCAAGGCCATTACCGATCTCGCCCTGGGCGCACATGTTCCCCTGCTTGTGCTGGCGTGGATGCTTGCTGTCGTCGTTCGGGTTGCCGCAGGATCCGCCACCGTGGCCATGAGCACCGCGTCGGGCATCGTCGGACCGATCCTGCTGCAGAGCCATGGCACGTCGCCGGAACTGATGGTGCTGGTCACCGGTGCGGGATCGGTCGCCCTGGGCCCGATGAACGATGCCGGCTTCTGGCAGATCAAGGAATATCTTGGTCTGTCCGTTGGGCAGACGATGAAGACCTGGTCCGTCATCGAAACGCTGATCGCCGTGCTGGGACTGGTCTTTTGCCTGTTGCTGTCCCAGTTCATCCACTGAGCTGACGTCAACGACGAAAGGCTTATCCTTTGGACAAACCTTTCGTCGTCCGACCGATATCGGCGTGCTGCCCTATCCCTCGGTATAGGGATTGCGTGTTCCGCGGAGTTGCAGCCGAATTGGCGTTCCCGGCAGGTCGAATGTCTCGCGAAGACCATTGACCAGATAGCGTTGATAATCTTCGGGCAATTGTTCGGCCCGTGTGCCGAAGAGAACGAAAGTCGGTGGCCGCGCCTTCGCCTGCGTCATGTAGCGCAGCTTCAGCCGCCGGCCATTCACCAATGGCGGATTATGCCGTTCGAGCATCATTTCAAACCAGCGATTCAATTCGCCGGTCGAGATGCGCTTGTTCCAGATCGCATAGGCGCGCCGCACGACCGGCAGAAGCTTTTGCACACCCGCCCCGGTCAGCGCCGAAAAGGACACGACGGGAATGCCCCGCATCTGGGCGAGCGATGCCTCGATCCTGTCAACGATCGCCTGACGGGCGGCAGCCCGATCATCGACGGCATCCCATTTGTTGAGCGCCAGGACACAGCAGCGCCCCTCGCGTTCGATCAGACGGGCGATCTGCAGATCCTGCTCCTGCACGCCCAGCGTGGCATCAAGCACCAGGACAACGATTTCGGCCATTTTCAGCGCCTCGATCGACGCCGAGACGGACATTTTTTCCAATGCCTCGTCAATTCTGGCGCGTCGGCGCAGACCGGCTGTGTCGACCAACTGGATTGGCCCGTGTTCGTCATGGAGCAGGACCGAGATCGAATCCCGTGTGAGTCCGGGTTCGGGCCCGGTGATCATCCGTTCCTCGCCCAAAAGGCGATTCAGCAAGGTCGATTTGCCGGCATTCGGACGACCGACGATCGCCATGCGCAGAGGACCTTGCGGCCGCTCATCTTCCTCGTCCGGTTCGGCAGCATCCGATGCCGCAGGGGCCGGCGCGTCTTCTTCCTTGGGCGGCAGGCGGTCCGCGATTTCCCCCATGAGATCTGCCAGGCCCTCACCATGCTCGGCGGAAACAGCGAGGGGGGAGCCCAGTCCCAGGGCGTAGGCTTCGAGGGCCGTCGCAGCGCCGCCGCGCCCTTCCGCCTTGTTGGCGATCAGCAGGACGGGACGCCCCTGCCGGCGCAGCCACGCCGCAAAATGTTCATCGGCGGGTGTGATCCCGGCCCGTGCATCCACGCAGAACAGGACCAGGTCGGCATGAGCGACGGCCAGTTCGGACGAAGCCCGCATGCGCCCCGCCAGGCTTTCGGCCGCGGCTTCTTCCAACCCCGCCGTATCGATCAGCCGCACACGACGCCCCCGCAGCGTAGCCTGGGCTTCCTTGCGGTCACGCGTCACGCCCGGGGTGTCGGCGACCAGGGCCTGGCGCCGCCCGACCAACCGGTTGAAGAGGGTCGATTTGCCGACATTCGGGCGGCCAGCGATCACCACCACCGGCAAATCGTTCCCAGCCGACGTGGAAAGAGACTTAGCCACCGTTCTCAGCAACTCCTAACTATACGCAAGCAGATGGCCGTCATCGGTCATCAGCAGAAGCCGGCCATCAACAACAATCGGCGCCACCGTGACAATCCCCGGCAGGCTGCCGATGGCCCCGATGGCACCGGTCGTCGGATCCACGGTCACATAACCCGTTTCCGGCAGGGTGCTGACACACAGCAACTTGCCGCCCGCCAGGATCGGACCGGTCCATGTTATGGCATCCTTCTGCGCCGCCACACGGCGATAACGACGCAACTGGGTGATCCAGCGAACATGACCATTCACCCGGTCGATACAGGCCAGTTGCTGATCGAGCGACAGCACATAGAGCCAGTTATCGACAACCAGCAAGCTGTTCTGCCCGGCGATGGCGCGTTCCCAGAGTCGCCGGCCCGAACGCAGATCCATCGCAACAAGGATGGAACCCGCGCTGATCGCGTAGACCGTACCGTCAACGACCACCGGCATGCCGCGGACGCAAGAAAAATCAACCGTCGATTCCTGGCCGTTGGTGCTGCCGAGCGTATCGCTCCAGACCGTCTCGCCGCTTTCGGCCCGCAGGGCGACAAGGTCGCCCGAACCGAAACCCGCGATGACCACGTCTCCCACCACGGCCGGCGCGGGCTGACCGAAGATGACGGTATCGGCGGGCGTCGCCGTATATGTCCATAGAACTTTGCCCGTCGCGGCCTCGACGGCGAACAGTCGCTCATCGATCGTTCCGAAAAACACGCGCCCATCGGCGATGGTCGGTGCCGAGCGTCCCGGCGTCCCGGTATCGATACGCCATTTGACGTGACCGGTCGCGACGTCCACCGCCAGGGTCTGCGCGACGCCATCTACGATATATAAGGTATCGCCCGCGACACCGAACCCGCCCCCAAGATTGCTGGACTGCATTTTCTTGGGCTTGGGGGTGAAACTCCATAATTGACGCATGCGCGGCCATTCATACGCGCGAATGACCCCCTGGGCGTCGCCGACGAAAATCCGGCCGTTCGAGACGATGGGCGTCGCCTGCAAGACGCCGCGCCCGTTTGAACCAAGAGCTGCCCAGGCCATGAAGTCGGGCTCGGACACTCCGGCGCCGATATCCCGTGACCATTCGCGGCGCATATGGCCGCTCCACCCCAGGTTGACGCCTTCATGGGTGGGAAGACGCCCGGGTTGCGGCCACTCGGCCACCATTGTCTGGGCGGGAACGGCGATCGGCGTGTGGTCGTCGGGGTCGACCATCAGTCCGGCACCCGTGCTCAGCACGTCTATGCGTTTGCCCGCCAACAGAGGCTTCTCGTCATCCTCGAACAGGCTGCATCCCGCCAGAAACGGCAATATCGATCCGCCCAGAAGCGCATGACGGCGGGTCAGAACTTTGTTCATGTCTATCCTGCACTGCGAGGGAGCGGAGCGAAGGCGGTTCTCGGCGCCTGCGCATCCAATTCCAATTCTATACGGGCGCTGCAAAGGCGCCCTTGCGTGGGCTTGGGAAGGCGGCGGATTATAATGGATTGGCGTTCAGCGTCTGCAACAATCCACCCGCGCGGCTACGCATCCCTTCGGGGATGTCCGCTTCCGCGCTGAGTTGCGCGAGGCGCCGGCGGGCATCGGCGGCGTGCCCCTGGCGCAGGTCCAGCAATGCCTCGGCTTCCATGGCGAAATCTCGCCAGGGCATGCCCTCGGCGTCCAGCGTCGCAAGGCGCGAGCGGAGGGTGGCCGGGTCGCCATGGTCGATCTGGTGCTGAACCCAGAACAGGCTGGCCAGGGAACGCAGGAGCGGATCCGCGGCAGAATCCTCGGCGATCGCGTTCCACAGCCTCAGGGCACCGGCCGCGTCGCCGCTGGAGACCAGCAGGGTTGCCCGCTGGAACCGTGCCATCGTGCGCAGGCCGGCCGGGGCGCCGTCGAGTGTAGCGAGACGGGCCAGGGCATCATGCTGCTGGGGGGTCAGGGACGTCGTCTCGCCCGGCATGATGTGGCTGCTGTCAGCCGTGCGCAGGGCGGCGAAGTAGGTCGCGGCGGCTGCGCGATCCGCTTGGCGCTGCTGCCAGGCCTGGTATTGCCATATGCCGGCGCCGGCGGCTGCCACGCCGATGACGGCCGCGGCCGCGAGGGCGTAGCGGCGCGCCAGGGCGCGCAGTCGGTCCGCGCGCAAACCCTCATCGACTTCCCTGAAGATGTCGTCAGCCACGTCTTGCTCGTTCTCCGCCATGTGGGCGGTTCCCGGCCGCCCGATCAAGCCGGGACCATAGCCGGGATGTGGCGTGGCGGCAACGACGCGCCGGGATTATGGGATATCATGGTGTTCAGGGCGCGAAGCGGGCGAGCTTGCCGACCGGGGTGCCCAGAATCGTGTCTTCGCGCATCACGGGGTGGCCGCGGACGATGGTGGCGAGGGGCCAGCCGGTGACCTGCATGCCGTCGAAGGGGGTCCAGCCGGCGGGGGTGGCGATCCAGTCGTTGGTGATGCGGCGGCGGGCCTTGAGGTCCACCAGGGTGAAATCGGCGTCGTAGCCCAGGGCGATGCGGCCCTTGGCCTGCAGGCCGTAGACCCGGGCGGGGCCGGCGGCCATGAGGTCGACCATGCGGCCGAGGGAGAGGCGTCCGGCGCCGACATGGTCCAGCATGACGGGCACCAGGGTCTGCACCCCGGTCAGGCCGGCGGGGGTGGCGGGCCAGGGACGGGCCTTGGCGGCCAGGGAGTGCGGCGCGTGGTCCGAGCCGATCGTGTCGACCGTGCCGTTGCGCACGGCCTCCCACGCCGCGTCGTAATGGCGGCGGTCGCGGATGGGGGGGTTCATGATCGCGAGCGGGCCCAGCGCGTCGTAGCATTCGGGGGCGATCTGGGTCAGGTGGTTGACCAGGACCTCGATCGTGGCGATGTCGCGGTGCGCCGGCAGCCAGGCCAGTTCCTCGGCGGTCGAGGTATGCAGGATGTGGACCGGGCGGCCGGTGCTGCGGGCCAGGGCGACGATGCGCCTGGTGCCGAGGAAGGCGCATTCCTCGTCCCGCCAGGCGGGGTGCATGCGATAGGGCATGCCCTCGGAGAACATCGCCTTGCGGTCCTGGAGGCGATATTCGTCCTCGGAATGGAAGGCGACGCGGCGGTGGCCGTGTTCGAGCACGCGGCGGATGCCCGCGTCGTCCTCGATCATCAGGTTGCCGGTCGAGGAGCCGGCGAAGACCTTGATCGCGCAGACGCCGGCGAATGTCTCGTATTCGCCCAGCCTGGGCGTGTTGTCGCGCGTCGCGCCGACATAGAGGCCGAGATCGACCCAGCTTTCGCGCGCGGCGTAGTCCTGCTTCCAGCGCAGCATGTCGGCGTCGGTGATCGCGGGCTGGGTGTTGGGCATGTCGAAGACGGTGGTCACCCCGCCCAGGGCCGCGGCGCGGGTGCCGGTGGGGATGGATTCGACCGTGGCGTCGCCCGGATCGCGCAGGTGCACGTGCGGGTCGATCAGGCCGGGCAGGACGTGCAGGCCGGCAGCGTCGATCACCTGGTCGGCGTCGTCGGCGATCCCGGCGGACAGGCTGGCGATGCGGCCGTCCGTGACACCGATGTCGGTCCGCGCCTCGCCCCAGGGGAGCACGCAGACGCCGTTGCGGATGATCAGGTCGAAATGCATGAGGCTGCCTCCAGAATGCCGGCGGGCGCGCCGCTGCCCGGCGCCGTCAGGCGGCGAGCACCGAGAACACGTCCCCGTCGGACGATATGCCGCGCAAATGGATCTGGTGCCAGAGCGCGTAGAACAGCAAGGTCCACGCCGCGTGGCGGGCGCGGCGTT
Organism: Nguyenibacter vanlangensis; assembly: GCF_038719015.1. NCBI lineage: Bacteria > Pseudomonadati > Pseudomonadota > Alphaproteobacteria > Acetobacterales > Acetobacteraceae > Nguyenibacter > Nguyenibacter vanlangensis. The sequence goes on along the minus strand of NZ_CP152276.1, from coordinate 4,536,511 downwards.
CCGAGGCGCGGGCGAACAGGGCGCGGACGCGGGATTCGGACGCGATCTCGGCGATGCCGGGCTGGCGGGCGACCAGGGGACCGAGCCTGTCCGCGTCCTGTTCGATCCAGGCCCCGACCGGGACGGTGAAGCCCTGCTTGGGGGCGAAGGGCCGGGCGGCGGGAAGTGCCTGCTCCACCCAGCGGCGCAGCAGCCATTTGCCCATGCGGCCGCGGACCTTCATGCTGTCGGGCAGGCGGTAGACCGCGCCGGCCACCGCCGGGTCCAGCAGCGGGGTGCGGCCTTCGACCCCGTGAGCCATCAGGCAGCGATCGAGCTTGAGCAGCAGGTCGTTGGGCAGCCATTCGGCGATGTCGGCGGCCTGGGCGGCCGCGAGCCGGGTGGGGGCGGCGAGCGTCGCGCGTTCGGCGGCGGCGATGCCGTCGCGCCAGCCGCGCATCGTCTCGCCGAGCACGTCGAGCCCGTCGAACGTGCCGCGCGGGCGCATCCGGCGGCCGCCGCGCCACCAGGGGCGCATGGCGCGGCGATAGCGGCCATAGCCGGCCATCAGCTCGTCGCCGCCCTCGCCGGACAGCACGACCTTGACGTCCTGGCGGGCGGCGCGGGCGAGCAGCCAGGTCGGGATGATGGCGTAGTCGGCGACGGGGTCGTCCATCGCGTCGACGATGGCGGGCAGGTCGCGCCAGACCATGTCGCGATCGATGCGCAGCACGCGGTGCCGCGCCCCGGTGGCCTGGGCCAGGGCGGCGGCGTGTTCGGTTTCGTCGGCGGCGCCCGGCGCGTCGAAGGCGGCGGTCCAGGCCTGGACCGGCGGGCCGCCGAGCCGGGCCATGGCGACCAGCACGGCGGTGCTGTCGATGCCGCCGGAGAGAAACATGCCGAAGGGCACGTCGGCGCGTTCGTGGACGGCGACGCTGTCGGTCAGGGCGGCGTCGAGACGGGCCAGGGCCGCGTCCTCGCCGAGCTGTTCGACCGGGCCGTCGGGCAGCGCGGGCTGGCGCCGGCGGTCGAGGATGCGGCCGTCGGCGACGCGCACCGTCTCGCCCGGCAGGACGCGGGAGATCCCGGGGAAGATGGTGTCGCGCCCGGTGGTGAAATGGAGCTGGAGCAGTTCGTTGCGCGCGGCGGGGCTGAGACCGCGCGCAACGAGCCCGGAGGCCAGGATGGCGCGCGGTTCGGAGGCGAAGAGGACGCGGCCGCCGGCCTCGGCCACGTAGAGCGGCTTGATGCCGAACGGGTCGCGCGACAGGACCAAATCCTGGTTGCCGGGTTCGGTGATCGCGATGGCGTACATGCCGCGCAGGCCGGCCGTGTAGCCCTGCCCGTCGCGCAGCCAGAGCTGGAGCGCCGATTCGCAATCGCTGCCGGTGCGGTAGCCGGCCGGGCCCAGCCGGGCGCGGATGGCCGGATCGTTGTAGATTTCGCCGTTGGCGACCAGGGTGGCGGCGCCGGCGCGCAGCGGCTGGTCGCCGCCCGCGAGGTCGATGATGGCCAGCCTGGCATGGCCCAGGCTGGCGCGGCCGGCGGCGACGACGCCGCTGCCGTCGGGGCCGCGATGGCGCAGCGCATCGACCATGCGGCCGAGGATGGCCGGATCGGGCGGGGTGGCCGCGCGGGCGCACACGATACCGGCGATGCCGCACATGTCAGATGTCTCCCCTCAAGCCTTTTCCCCCTTAGACTTTTTCCACGTCCGCGAGGAAGCGCCGCCACGACGCGAGAACCGGGGCCTGGGCGTAATGCCGGTCGAACGCGTCGCGGCCGGCCTGGCCCAGCCGGGCGGCCAGGGCGGGGTCGGCGAGCACCGCGGAGATGGCGTCGGCCAGGGCGCGGTCGTCCTCGATCGGGGCCAGCAGGCCGTTGCCGCCGTCGGTGATGAGTTCGACCGGCCCCTGCGCCGCCGCCGCGACCACCGGGCGGACGGCCGAGAAGGCCTCGATGATCACGTTGCCCAGCGGTTCGTGCCGCGAGGGGCAGACCAGCAGGTCGCAGGCCGAGACGATGCCGGCCGTGCCGTCGAACCAGCCGGGCAGGTGCACCCGGTCCGCGACGCCGAGATCGCGCGCCAATCTTTCCAGCGCCGGGCGTTCCGGCCCCTCGCCGGCGATGACCAGGTGGGCGCCGCGCACATGGACCATGGCGCGGATCAGCACGTCGAACGCCTTGTTGCGGTGCAGGCGGCCCAGCGCCAGCACGAAGGGCACGCCCGGCGGCAGGCAGGCCGGGCGGCGCGGCGCGGCGCCGTGGATATCGACCGCGAAATTCGGCAGATAATGGGCGCGCGCCGCGGGCCAGCCCTGTTCGACCAGCCAGCGCACGATGCCGCGCGTATTGCCGATGAGATGGTCGCAGCGCCGGTAATAGGACAGGTCGTAGAACCCGCCGAGCCGGCCGGCCAGCACCCAGTCGCCGCGCGGCGCCAGGCGGGCCGCGCGATTCATCCACGCGACGACGACGCGGGGCCGGAACCGCTTGAGCAGGCGGCGCAGCCGCAGGCCGGTGGCGAGGTCGGCGCGGCCGCCGAAGGCGAGTTCGTGCGCTTCGACCCCGCCGGCGCGCAGGCGGGCGGCGCGGCCCGCATTGCGGCGGATCACCGGCAGCACGTCCAGCCCGTCGCCCGCCTGGGCGATGCACAGGCGTTCGAAAAACAGCTCGGCGCCGCCCATCGCCGCGCCGGCCATCAGATGGGCGACCCGCGAGGGGGGCGCCCCGGCAAGCGATATGCCGGCGGGCGATCCGTCGTTGGGCGATATGTCATTGGACGATATGTCGCTGATCGGGGTCATCCAGGCCGCCTTATCACGTTCGGCGCAGCAGGTCGCGTGCCGCCTGCAGGGCGTCGGCGACGGCGAGCCCGTCGATCGGGGCGCGGCCTTCGGGCCCCGGCGCGACGATGTGGGCGGCGCGCGGGCCGGCGGGCGCGTATTCGGACACCCGGCTGGGGCCGAACAGGCCCAGCGTGGGCGTGCCGGACGCCGCCGAGAGATGCATCAGCCCCGAATCGTTGCCGACGAACAGGGCGCAGCGGGCCAGCAGGGCTGAGACCTGCGGCAAAGCGAGGGTGCCGCCGCTGTCGATCGCGCCGGGGAGTGCCGCGAGGACCGGGGCGGCCATCGCGCGTTCCGCCGGGCCGGGCCCGTAGACGACGACCGGACGCAGCCCGTATTCGGCCCCCAGCGCGTGGGCGAGCGCCACGAAGCGGTCGGCCGGCCAGACCTTGCCGGACCAGTTGGCGGTGGGCGCCAGCGCGAGCCAGCCCTGCCCCGGCAGCAGGGCGGCGGCGCGGGCGCGGTCGGCGGCGTCGGTCCAGGCGACGGGCATGGGGGGTGGTGCCAGGCCGAGCAGGCGGCCGAGATGGGCGACGCGCGGCCCCGGCCGGCGGCCGCCGCGCATGATCGCCCGGCGGCGCGTGCGCAGGAAGAAGCTGACGCCCGAGCCCCGTACGTCGACGCACAGATCCCATGTCGTGGCCACGCAGTCGCGCCACAGCGCCAGCCAGTGCAGGTCCCATTTCCGCTTGGTCAGCACGATGGTGCGGTCGCGCCGGGGCATGCGGGCGAACAGGTCGCGGGCAACGGGGCCGCAGACGATGGTGAAACGGGCCTGGGGGAAGGCATGGAGGAGATGGTCCAGCAGGCCGGTCGACAGGACGGCGTCGCCCAGCCGGGTGGAGGAGATGAACAGGATCCGCATGCCGGGCACGCTAGCCGCCTTTTGGGGCGGCACCAATATGGCGCCCCCTTGCCCCCCTGCCCCGGTCCCCCTTGCCTTGAGAGACGGGCGGACCCAGAATCCGGACATGACGCATCTTGCCCATCTGCCAGACCGCGCGGTGCTGGCCATTTCCGGCGCCGACCGGGTGACGTTCCTGCAGGGGCTGGTTTCCAACGACGTGGCCGAGGTGGCGCCGGGGCGTGCCGTCTGGGCCGCGCTGCTGACGCCGCAGGGACGGTGGCTGGCGGATTTCTTTCTGTATGAGGAGGCCGAGGGGCAGCGGCTGCTGATGGATTGCGCGGCGGCGCAGGCCGACATGCTGCGCCAGAAGCTGGCGCGCTATCGCCTGCGGTCGGACGTGTCGATCGACCCGACGGGATTTGCCGTGCATGCGGCATGGGACGCGGTGCCGCCGATGATCGATTCGGCGATCGGCGCGCCCGATCCGCGCCTGGCGGACGCGGGCTGGCGGCTGGTCCTGCCCCATCCCGCGCCGGGGGCGGCCGATCACGCGGCCTATGATTCGCATCGGCTGGGCCTGGGCCTGCCGGACGGGGCGCGCGATTGCGAGGAAGGCAAGACGCTGCTGCTGGAGGCGAATTTCGAGGCGCTGAACGGGATTTCCTGGACCAAGGGCTGTTACATGGGCCAGGAGCTGACGGCGCGCACGCACTATCGCGGGCTGGTCAAGCGCAAGCTGCTGCCGGTCACGGGGGCGGCCCTGCCGCCGCCGGGCACGGTGCTGACCCATGACGGCAGGGAGGCGGGCGTGATGGCGTCGTCCCGCGACGGCCAGGGGCTGGCGATGCTGCGGCTGGAGCATCGCGACGCGGTGCTGGAGGCCGGCGGCCAGGCGGTGCGTGCGCACCTGCCGCCATGGCTGAGCCTGCCGGAGGGGCAATAGCGGCCGGGTTCCGGCTGGACAAGGGCGGGCGGGTCCTGTCTGTTGCGTCCGGCAACCGCCCGTGCGTCGGCAATCGTCCGGTATCAGGAGTTTCGCCCATGATGACCCCTCCCTCGCCTGCCCCCGTGATCGACGACGCGGACCGGGCGCGGATGCTGGACGGCGTGCGTTTCGACGCCGACGGGCTGATCGCCGCCGTGGCGCAGCAGCACGATACCGGCGAGGTGCTGATGCTGGCCTGGATGACCCGCGAGGCGCTGGACGAGACGCTGCGGACCGGGCAGGTCTGCTATTATTCGCGCAGCCGCGCGGCGCTGTGGCGCAAGGGCGAGACGTCCGGCCAGGTGCAGCGCCTGGTGGAGGCCCGGCTGGATTGCGACCGCGACGCGGTGCTGCTGCTGGTCGAGCAGACCGGGGTGGCCTGCCATACCGGGCGGCGGAGCTGTTTCTTCAACGCCATGCGGCCCGGCGGGCTGGCGGAGACCAGCGCGCCGCTGGTCGCGGCCGACGCGCTGTACGGGCGGGGTTGAGCGCGATGACGGCGCCCGGGAAGGCGCAGGCCGGCAAGCTGGCCTGGCTGGCGGTGCTGGTGGCGATGACGGTCGGTGTCGGGGTGTATGTGGTGCGCAGCGAGTTCGAGGCGCTGCGCCATGCGGGCGCGGGAGCGGCCGTGGCGGGTCCAGGTGGAGCGGATTCAGGCGGGGCCGGCAAGGCCGGATCAGGCCGGGGCGTCCAGTAGGGCCAGGATTTCGGCGGCGGCGGCATCGTCCGGCTGGCCGGCGGGGGCGGCGAGCGCGGCGGTGACGGCGTGGAATCCGGCGCGTTGCAGCGCGGCGCTGCGCCCGTCGGTGAGCAGGCGGTGCACGGTGGCGGCCAGCAGGTCGGGCCGGCAGCGGTCCTGCAGCAATTCGGGCACCAGCCGGTGGCCCGCCAGCAGATTGACCATGGCGACGTAGGGCACGCGGATCAGCCGCCGCGCCATGGCGGCGGTGAGCGGGTTGACCCGGTAGGTGACGGCCATGGGTACGCCGGCCAGCGCCAGTTCGAGCGTGGAGGTGCCGGATTTGGTCAGCGCCGCGCCGGCGGCGGCGAAGGCGTCGTGCTTGTCGTCGAGGTCGGTGACGATGATGGGGCGGACGGGCCAGTCGGCCACCCCGCGCCGCACCGTATCGGCCACCACGGCGGAGACCGGGACCACCGGGACGATGCCCGGGCAGATGGCGGCGAGGATGCGCAGGGTGCGGCCCAGCACCGGCAGCAGGCGCGGGGCCTCGGACCGGCGGCTGCCGGGCATGAGGATGAGGATGGGCGTGCCGGGCGCGATGTGATGGCGGGCGCGGAAGGCCGCGCCGTCGCCCCGGTCGGCGCCCGATTGCAGGACCGGATGGCCGACGAAGCGGGCTTCGAGCCCGTGGCGGCCGAAGAAGGCGGGTTCGAACGGCAGCAGGCAGAGCAGCCGGTCCCACAGGCCGGGAAATTCGCGTACCCGGTGTTCGCGCCAGGCCCAGACCTGGGGGGCGACGTAATGGATGCGCGGAATCCCCTGCCCCTGCAGCCGGCGCAGCAGGCGGAGCGAGAAGCCGGGGCTGTCGATCGTCACCACCAGGTCGGGCCGGGTGGCCAGGATGTCGGCCGCCGCCTGGTCCAGGCGGCGGGAGAGATGGCGGAGGCGCGGCAGGATCTCGACCAGCCCCATCACCGCCAGGTCGCGCAGCGGGAAGAGGCTGTCCAGGCCGGCGTCCTGCATCCGCGCGCCGCCGACGCCCGCGAAGCGCAGCGCGGGGTCGCGGCGGCGGAGGGCGGCCATGAGGCGCGCGCCCAGCACGTCGCCGCTGGCCTCGCCGGCGAGGAGCCAGATGGTGCGGGGGCGAACGGGGCCCGCACCCTGCCGGTCCGCACCCTGCCGGTCCGCACCATGCGGGTCCGCACCATGCGGGTCCGTCCCGTGCCGATCCGTCCCATCCAGATCCGTCATGGAGCGGATCAGGCGCGCAGGGTGGCGCCGCAGGCGCGCGACACCGCCGCCACGACCTTGTCGGACACGGCGTCGATCTCGGCGTCGGTCAGGCTGCGTTCGGTGGGCTGGAGCGTGACCTCGATGCCCAGGGATTTCTGGCCTTCGGGCAGCTTGTCGCCTTCGTACAGATCGAACAGGCGCACGCCCGAGACCAGCGCGCGGTCGGCGCCGCGCGCGGCGCGCAGCACGGATTCGGCCGTGACGTCGCGCGCCACCAGGAAGGCGAAGTCGCGCTGTACCGGCTGGAAGGGCGGCAGGTCGGGCGGGGCGCGGCGCCGGCGCTTGGGATCGGCGATCGCGTCGAGGAACAGTTCGAAGCCGACCACCGGGCGGTCGAGATCGCGCCCGGCCAGCAGGCCGGGATGGATCTGGCCGAAATGGCCGAGCACGATGCGCGGCCCCTGGCGGATGACGCCCGAGCGGCCCGGATGGTAATGGCCCGGCGCGTCGGCGGTGATGCCGAGCCCGTCCACCGGCGCGCCGAGGGCGGCCAGCGCCGCGAAGGCGTCGGCCTTGGCATCCCACAGGGTGACGGGATCGGCGGCCTGGCCGGGGAAGCGCGGGGCGTGGCCGCTGCGCAGGCCGGCGGCGATCAACCCCTGTTCGGCACCCGGTGCGGCGCCAGATGCGGCGCCCGGTGCGGCATCGAAGAAGCCGGGGCCGACCTCGAACAGCGCGAGGTCGGGATAGCCGCGCGCCGCGTTGCGTTCGACCGCCGCGAGCAGATTGACCAGCGGGGTCGGGCGCATCTGGTCGAGGTCGGCGGCGATGGGGTTGAGCAGGCGCAGCGTGTCGGGCACCGCGCCGAACCGGGCGGCGGCGTCCTGCGACACGAAGGAATAGCCCACCGTCTCGGCCATGCCGCGCGCGGCCAGCACGCGGCGGGCGGTGGCCGCGCGGACCTGGCGCGGGGTGAGCGCAGGCCGCGGCACCGCGCCCAGCGCGGGCAGCGAGACCGGCGGGATGGAATCCAGCCCGCGCAGGCGCAGCACTTCCTCGATCAGGTCGCATTCAGAATCGACGGCGGCGGCGCCTTCGGCGGCGGCGCGCGCCTGGTCGGGCGGCAGGTCCGGCCCCTGGTCGAGCGCCATCGGGGTGGCGACGTCGTTGCGCCAGGACGGCACGTCGACCACCACGCCCTGGGCGTCGCGCCGATGGATTTCGAAGCCCAGGGCCTCGAGCGAGGCGACGGCCTCGTCGGCCGGGATGTCGATGCCGCCCAGGCCGGCGATGCGCGCGAAACGCAGGCTGGCGCGGCGGCGCCAGTCGGGGGGCTGGCCGGCGGAGACGACCTCGCTGGCCTGGCCGCCGCCGCACAGATCGATGATCATGCGGGTGGCGGCCTGGAGGGCGGCGACGGGCAGCGCCTGGTCGACGCCGCGTTCGAACCGGTGGCGGGCGTCGGAATGCAGGCCGAGGCGACGGCCGGTCAGCGCGATGCGCACCGGATCGAACAGGGCGCATTCGAGGAAGACCGTCGTGGTGCCGTCGGTGACGCCGGTCCCTTCGCCGCCCATGATGCCGGCGAGCGACTGCACGCCCGCCGCGTCGGCGATGACGCAATCGTCGGGCGAGACGACGAGGTCGCGCCCGTCGAGCGTGCGGAAGCTTTCGCCCGCGCCGCGGCAGACGGTCAGCCGGTCGCCGGTGAGGCGGTCGGCGTCGAAGACATGCAGCGGGCGGCCGAGATCGAAGGTGAAGAAATTGGTGATGTCGACCAGGGCCGAGATCGGGCGGAGGCCGATCGCCCGCAGCCGGTTCTGCAGCCAGTCCGGGCTGGGCCCGTTGCGCAGGCCGCGAATGGTGCGGCCCAGCACCCAGGGGCAGGCCTCGGGGTACGTGTTGGCCCAGGCGATCGGCGAGTCGAAGGTGCCTTCGACCGTTTCGGCCAGCCAGGGGCGCAGATGGCCGAGGCCGGCCGCCGCGAGGTCGCGCGCGATGCCGCGCACCGCCAGCGCGTCGCCGCGATTGGGGGTGACGGCGATTTCGATCACCGGGTCGTCCAGGCCGGCGAAGGCGGCGTAGGACTGGCCGGGCAGGGTGTCGTCGGGCAGTTCGGCGATGCCGTCATGCGCGTCGCCCAGCCCGAGTTCGCGCAGCGAGCAGAGCATGCCGCCGCTGGTCTCGCCCCGGATGGCGCCGGCCTTGATGGTGGTGTCGAGGCCCGGGATGTAGGTGCCGGGCGGGGCGAAGATGACCGCGAGCCCGGTGCGGGCATTGGGCGCGCCGCAGACGACCTGCACCGGGTCGAAGCCCGGGCCGGCATCGACCCGGCAGACCCGCAGCCGGTCGGCGTTGGGGTGCTGCGCGGCCTCGATGATGCGGGCGGTGCGAAAGGGGACCAGGGCGGCGCCGGGATCGGCGACGGATTCGACCTCGAGCCCGATCGTGTTCAGCTTGGCGCAGATTTCCTCGACCGACGCGGTGGTGTCGAGGTGGTCGCGCAGCCAGGACAGGGTGAACTTCATCGGTCACAGACCTTCATGCAGCAGGGCCGGCGAGAGCGGGCTGGTGCCGTAATGGCGCAGCCAGCGCACGTCGCTTTCGTAGAACGAGCGGAGGTCCGGGATGCCGTGGCGCAGCATGGTCAGGCGTTCGATCCCCATCCCGAAGGCGAAGCCCTGCCATTCGCGCGGGTCCAGGCCGCAATTGGCCAGCACGCGCGGATGGACCATGCCCGAGCCGAGGACTTCGAGCCAGTCGCTGCCGGCGCCGATCTCGCCGCTTTGGCGCGACCAGGCGATATCGACCTCCATCGAGGGTTCGGTGAAGGGGAAATAGGAGGCGCGGAAGCGCACCGGCAGGTCGGGCTGGCCGAAATAGGCGCGCAGGAAGTCGGTCAGGCAGCCCTTGAGATGGGCGAGCGTGATGCCGCGGTCGATCACCAGCCCTTCGCACTGATGGAACATCGGCGAATGGGTGGCGTCGTGGTCGGCGCGGTAGGTGCGGCCCGGCGCGATGATGCGGATCGGCGGTTCCTGGCCCAGCATGGTGCGGATCTGCACGCCCGAGGTCTGGGTGCGCAGCACGCGCTCGCGCCCGGAGCCCGCCTGCGCGGGCAGGTAGAACGTATCCTGGTCGGTGCGGGCCGGGTGGTGGTCGGGCGTGTTGAGCGCCGAGAAATTATGCCAGTCGGTTTCGATGTCCGGGCCTTCGGCGACCTTGAAGCCCATGGCGCCGAAGATGGCGGCCATTTCCTCCATCGTGCGGCTGATCGGGTGCAGGGTGCCGCGCTGCTCGGGACGGGTGGGCAGGGTGACGTCGACCCGTTCGGCGGCGAGACGGGCATTGAGCAGGGCGGATTCGATCTCGGCGCCGCGGGCCTCGACCGCGCGGGTGAGTTCGTCGCGCAGGCGGTTGACGGCGGCGCCGCGCAGCTTGCGCTGATCGGGCGACATGCGGCCGAGTTCCTTGAGCAGCGCGGTCAGCCGGCCGGACTTGCCCAGGGTGCCGACGCGCACATCGTCCCATTGCCGCCGGTCGGCGGCGGCGGCGAGCGCGGCCAGCGTCTCTTGCCGCAGGGTTTCGAGATCGTCGTTCATGGCACCTCGCTGGAACGGGGACGAAAGGAACCGGCGCGAAACGCGGGCGTGGGTTACCGATCAGGCCGGATACAGGGTCCGCCCCGCGGAATAAACCCCCGAAATGCAGAACGGGCCGCCCCGATATGGGGCGGCCCGTTCCGAACCGTAGGACGGCGAGGAAAGATCAGGCGGCGAGCGCGGCCTGGGCCTTCTTCACGATCTCGGCGAAGGTGGCGGCGTCGTCGAAGGCGATCGCGGCCAGGACCTTGCGGTCGATCTCGATCCCGGCCTTGTCCAGGCCGTTGATGAACTTGCTGTAGGTCAGCCCATGCTCGCGGACGGCCGCGTTGATGCGCTGGATCCACAGGGCGCGGAATTCGCGCTTCTTGTTCCGGCGGTCGCGATAGGCGTAGCGCAGCGCCTTTTCGAGGCGTTCCAGCGCGATGCGGTAGTTCGTGGAGGAGCGGCCGCGATAGCCCTTGGACTGATCGAGGACCTTCTTGTGACGGGCGTGGGTGGTCACGCCCCGCTTAACACGTGCCATGTCTCAGGTGCTCCTTATGCCAGCCCGTAGGGGGCCCACTGCTTGACAGTGCGGCCGTCCATCTCGGTCAGAGTCTGCGAACCGCGGTTGGTGCGCTTCATCTTCTGCGAGCGGTTGATCAGGCCGTGGCGCTTGTTGCCCGGGCCCGCCAGCACCTTGCCGGTCGCGGTGATCTTGAACCGCTTCTTGACCGACGACTTGGTCTTCATCTTGGGCATTTTCATCTCCTTGGCTTGAAGCCGCGGCCGCGCTCGGCGGCCAGGCGGCGGTCACGGCCGGGCATGCCCATTCCAGGCCCGGACGCGCGAACAGGGGGCTGGCTATAGACAAGGGCGGGCGGCGGATCAAGCCCCGATGCGGGGGCGGCGCGGGAAAAGGCGCGGGGAGGCTCAAGCCCCCACCCGAAAGCCTGGGACAGCCCTTGCTCGGCACCCGGTTTCTGTATATACAGAAACCATGCTGGCGATCACGTGGGACGAGCCGAAACGTCTGAAGACCCTGAATGAACGCGGTCTGGATTTCGCCGACCTGAAAGCCTCGTTCTTCCTGTCGTCGATCGTGGTCCCAGCCAAGAATGATCGCCTGATGGCCATCGGTCCATTTCTCGACGGGACGATTGCCGTTGTGTTCGCGGAATTGGGCACCCAGCGTCCCGATTCCAAAATTCGCAAGCGAATTTTGGAATCGAAAGGACACTGGAATCAATATTTTAGTGGCCTGCTGATCCGAGAAATTCTCATAAGAATTTCTCGGGCAGGACACTAGGCGATATCGATCATTTCGATGCGGCCCGCGAGCCGGAAGGAGCGGAAGCGTTATGAAGAAGCTGAAATCTCTTAGGAACATGACGGAAGATCAGGTCCAGGTCATGATTGCCGCCGACCCGGACGCGCCCGAGGCCACGGACGAGCAACTCGCCCAGGCGCGCCGTTTCACCGATTCCCATCCGGCCCTGGCGGTCAGGATGAAATCCGGCATGGTTCAACGGCCTGTCGGCCGGCCGCGTGATCCCGGGAAGAAGGTATCGGTTTCGCTGCGCCTTGACCCGGATGTGCTCGAGAAGTTCCGTTCAGGCGGTCCCGGCTGGCAGACGCGCATCAATGAGGCGTTACGGAAGGCGTGAGTATCCGGGCCGGCCTCGCGCGCACGGCGCAGATGGCAGCGCGCGAGAAGCCGGCATGAGAGAATGGCCCCTCTGGTTCGTTCCCTGCGCTGCGGCGTTCACAGGGGGGGGCTGGCACAGGGGGGGCTGGACGGCGCGGCCGGGCGGGCCCATCTGCCGGAGATGAGCGCACCGATCGACGAGACCGAATTCCGCCGTTCGCTGGTGGCCGACGCGCCGCCGGCCGACTGGCCCGCGCATCTGCGGGCGCTGTGGCACGACGCGCGCGGCGAATGGCAGGCGGCGCACGACCTGGTGAACGAGGGCGGCAGCCCGGCGGAATGCCGGGTCCATGCCTATCTGCACCGGCGGGAGGGCGACCTGGCGAACGCGGATTACTGGTACTGGCGCGCCCGCGTCCCGGCCGATCGCGGGCCGCTGGACGTGGAGCGCGACCTGCTGCTGCGCCGGTTCCTGGCGGCCGGCGCATAGGCGGGCCGTCCGGCCGCGCCGGGCGAAAAAGCCACATGATATGTTAATGATATATATGTTACCGGTGCCCCCCTCGAATGCCGGGGCGGGAACGCGTTAGAGCAGTCCGAAACCCCTCTGTTGCCTGGACATGACGTGAATGCCGGTTCTTGAGACTGCGACGCTGGAGCGGCTGCCGCCCGCGATCATCATCCCCGCCTATGACCGCAAGGCGGTGCGTCCGGGGATCGCGCATCTGAGCGTGGGGAATTTCCACCGCGCGCACCAGGCGGTCTATCTGGACCGGGTGCTGGCCCGGCCGGGCCAGGCGGAGTGGGGCATCGTGGGCATCGGCGTGATGGACGATCCGCGCGAGCGGGCCAAGGCCGAGGCGCTGCGGGCCCAGGACGGGCTGTATACCCTGACCGAATGTCCGGCCGACGCGCCGGACGTGGTGCGGGTGGTGGGGTCGATCGTGGAGTATGTCCACGCGCCGGACGACCGGATGGCGGCGATCCGGCGCCTGGCCGATCCGGCGATCCGCATCGTCAGCCTGACGGTGACGGAGGGCGGGTATTACACGGACGAGGCCGGGCGGTTCCAACTGGAGCATCCGGCGATCGCCGAGGATCTGGCCAGGGATGTGCCGCACAGCGTGTTCGGCCTGGTGACCGAGGCGCTGCGGCTGCGCCGCGACAGCGGGGCGGGGCCCTTTACCGTGCTGACCTGCGACAACCTGCCGCATAACGGGCATGTGGCGCGCACCGCCTTCCTGGGCTGGGCGCAAGCGCGCGATGCGGGGCTGGCGGACTGGATCGCCGCCCATGTGACCTTTCCCTGCACCATGGTGGACCGTATTACCCCGGCGGTGCGCGAGGCCGACGCGGCGCGGCTGAACGCCGCGAGCGGGGTGGAGGACCGGGCGCCGGTCTTCTGCGAGGATTTCATCCAGTGGGTGGTCGAGGATTCGTTCTGCGCCGGACGGCCGCGGCTGGAAGAGGTGGGCGTGCTGTTCACCGACGATGTGGCGCCCTATGAGCGGGTGAAGCTGCGCATGCTGAATGCGTCGCATTCCATGCTGGGCCTGCCGGGCGTGCTGATGGGGTACCGCATCGTCGGCGAGATCATGCGCGACGCGGATGTCGTCGCGTTGCTGGAACGCTATCTGGGCCTGGATGCCGAGCCGCTGCTGCAGGCGCCGCCGGGCATGGAACTGCATGAATATGGCGCATTGCTGCTGCGCCGGTTCCGCAATCCGGCGATCAGCGACCAGTTGCTGCGCATCGCGTCGGACAGCGCGTCGAAATTGCCGGTCTTCGTGCGCGATACCGCCGAGGGCACGCTGGCGCGGGGCGCGGACGCCACGCGGATCGCCTTTCTGCTGGCCTGTTTTGCCGAATATCTGCGCGGCCGGGACGATGGCGGCGCGGCCTATGAGGTGGTCGAGCCGCATCTGGGCGCGGAGGACCGGGCGCTGGCCGCCGAGGCCGATCCGGCGCGGGCGCTGGACATGTCGGTGTTCGCCGGGTGGGGGCTGGGGGAGAACGCGGCCTTCGTGGCGCTGTTCACGCGGCTGCGCACCGCCATCCGCGACCAGGGTGTGCGGGCGACGCTGCATGGGATCGTCGCCGGGGAAGGCTGACGGACGCGGCGCTGGGACGTGCGCTTGAACGGGGCGCTTGAACGAGCGTTTGGCCAAGGGGCCTGGACGGGACGCGGGCACCGGGAGACGGCGGAACGTGGCCGGGATATTGCGGCGGCATTACGGCCGGACAAGGTTATCACAAAAACGTGAACAGAAATCCCGCCCCCGTTCTGTACTAAATCGGGGCAGGGTTTTTTCGTCGTTCCGGCAGCCCTGAACGGCAAGGATAACAATATGAAGCGTGCAGCCGCCGGCATGGTGCGCGCAGCGCGTCAGATCTGCGCCGCCCTGTCAATCTTGACCCGCGAAAGCGATATGGTCTTGTCACGCCGTTCGGATCTGATCCTCCACTGCAAACTGGGTTTTCGATGAACATGTCACAAGGATTGCGGCCAGTGCTTGCAATCACCGCGGCGGTCTGTGCCCTGATCGGGCTCTACCTGCTGGCCGGCGGCGTCTGGCTGACCGCTCTGGGCGGTTCGCTGTACTACGTCGTCGCCGGCATCATGCTGCTGGTGACGGCGGTATTGTTGCTTCGTCGGCGGCAGGAGGCCCTGTGGGTCTATGCCGCCCTGCTGATCGGCACCATGGTCTGGGCCGTGGGCGAAGTCGGTTTCGACTTCTGGGCGCTGGCGCCGCGCGGCGACGTGCTGGTGCCGCTGGGGATCTGGCTGCTGCTGCCGCCGGTGACCCGCAACCTGGGCCCGGCCACCCGGGCGGCGCAACTGCCGCTGGGCCTGAGCGTGGGCGCCGCGGTGGTCGTGGTGGGCATGGCCCTGACCCAGGACCCGCAGGACATCGCGGGCGCCCTGCCCGCCGTGGCGCAGGACGCGCCGGCGCCGGGCGACGCGGACCAGATGGCCGATGCCGACTGGCAGGCCTATGGCCGGACCCAGTTCGGCGACCGTTTCAGCCCGCTGAAGCAGATCACGCCGCAGAACGTGCAGGACCTGAAGGTGGCCTGGGTGTTCCGGACCGGCGACCTGAAAGGGCCGCACGATCCGGGCGAGATCACCGACGAGGTGACGCCGATCAAGATCCGCGACACCGTGTATCTGTGCTCGCCGCACCAGATCCTGTTCGCGCTGGATGCCGCGACCGGCAAGCTGAAATGGAAGTTCGATCCGAAGATCAGCTATGGCCCGACCTTCCAGCACATGACGTGCCGCGGGGTGTCGTACCATGAGACGAAGGCGGACGCGCAGACGATCGACGGCCAGCCCGCGCCGACCGATTGCGCGCATCGCGTCCTGCTGCCGACCAATGACGGCCATCTGTATGCGATCGATGCCGACAGCGGCGAACGCTGCGCGGGCTTCGGCACCAACGGCGCGGTCGACCTGACCGAAGGCATGCCGTTCAAGCAGGCCGGCTTCTATGAAGCGACGTCGCCGCCGGTCGTGACCGACAAGATGGTGATCGTCTCCGGCGCGGTGATGGACAATTATTCGACCCGCGAGCCGTCGGGCGTGACGCGCGGCTTCGACGTCTATACCGGCAAGCTGGTCTGGGCGTTCGATCCGGGCAATCCGGACCCGAACGAGATGCCGTCGGACACCCACAAATTCGTCCCCAACTCGCCGAATTCGTGGATCGTGTCGTCCTATGACCCGAAGCTGAACCTGATCTATATCCCGATGGGCGTGCAGACGCCGGATATCTGGGGCGGCAACCGCGGCGCGGATTCCGAGCGCTATGCCAGCGCGATCGTGGCGCTGAACGCCGATACCGGCAAGCTGGCCTGGTCGTACCAGACCGTGCACCACGATCTGTGGGACATGGACATTCCGGCCCAGCCGAGCCTGGTGGACATCCGCACCGCCGGCGGCGAGATCGTGCCGGCGCTGTATGCCCCGGCCAAGACGGGCAACATCTTCGTGCTGGATCGCCGCGACGGCAAGCTGATCGTGCCGGCCCCGGAGACCAAGGTGCCGCAGGGCCCGGCGCCGGGCGACCATCTGTCGCCGACGCAGCCTTTCTCGGAGCTGACCTTCCGTCCGAAGCAGAACCTGACCGGCGCGGACATGTGGGGCGGCACGATGTTCGACCAGCTGATGTGCCGGATCATGTTCCATCAGTTGCGCTATGAAGGGCCGTTCACCCCGCCGTCGCTGCAGGGCACGCTGGTCTTCCCGGGCAATCTGGGCATGTTCGAGTGGGGCGGCCTGGCCGTCGATCCGGTGCGGCAGATCGCCGTTGCCAACCCGATCGCCATCCCGTTCGTGTCGCGCCTGATTCCGCGCGGGCCGAACAACCCGGCCAACCCCGACCAGTCGCAGCCCTCGGGTTCGGAAACCGGGGTGCAGCCGCAGTTCGGCGTGCCGTACGGCGTGACGCTGAACCCGTTCCTGTCGCCGCTGGGCCTGCCCTGCAAGAAGCCGGGCTGGGGCTTCATGGCCGGGATCGACCTGAAGACCAGCAAGATCGTGTGGATGCATCGCAACGGCACGATCCGCGACAGCGCGCCGCTGCCGATCCCCTTCAAGCTGGGCGTGCCCAGCCTGGGCGGTCCGCTGACGACGGCGGGCGGTGTGGCCTTCCTGACCTCGACCGCGGATTATTATATCCGCGCCTATGACGTGACCACCGGCAAGCAGCTCTGGCAGGACCGCCTGCCGGCCGGCGGCCAGTCGACCCCGATGTCCTATGCGGTCAACGGGCGGCAGTTCATCGTGACGGCCGATGGCGGCCACGGCTCGTTCGGCACCAAGCTGGGCGACTATGTGGTGGCCTACGCGCTGCCCGAGACGCCCTGAGGCCCACGCGCCCCGGCCCTGACGGGCCGGGGATGCGACGGACCGACAGGGGGCGCGCGGCCGATGACGGCCACGCGCCCCCTTTTTTGTTTCAGGGAGGCATTTCAGGGAGTCTTTTTTCGCCCCCGTCCGGCATGTTCGCCATCAGGCCGCGGGTTCCGCGCGGGAATCGTCCTCGGCCTCCTGTGCTCTCGGGAGGATCAGCGCGTAATGCGTGCTGCGCCCCCCGGCGGCGTCCTTGGCCAGGATACCGCGAGAGACGAGGTCGTTGATGTCCCGCAGGGCGGTATCCGGCGATGTCTTCGTCATCTTTGCCCATTTCGAGGAATTCAGCTTGCCCTCGAAGCCGTCCAGCAGCCGGTTCAGCATGAGATGCTGCCGGGCATTGAAGATTTGCCCGGCCATGTCTTCCCAGAAGCGGGCCTTCTGCAGCACCTTGCCCAGGGCCTGTTCGGCGCGGCCGAAGGCCCGGTCCAGGCAACCGAGAAACCAGTGCAGCCACGGGGTGATATCGAGCGTTCCTTTCTGCGTCGCCTCCAGAACCGCGTAATACGCCCTCCGTTCCTGACGGATCTGCGCCGAGAGGCTGTAGAAACGCTGGGACGTCTGTTCCGACCGGGCCAGCATGAGGTCACCGATCGCGCGGGCCATGCGCCCGTTCCCGTCCTCGAACGGGTGGATGGTCACGAACCACAGATGGGCGATCGCGGCCTTCAGCACCGGGTCGAGATCCTGCGCGCCATTGCACCAGGCCAGGAAGGACGCCATCTCGGCCTCTATTCTGTCGGCGGTGGGTGCCTGGTAATGCACGCGCTCCCGCCCGATCGGGCCGGAGACGACCTCCATGGCTCCCGCGCCGTCATGACGCCAGGCCCCCACGACGATCCGCGTCATGAAGCTGCGCCCCGTCGGGAACAGGGCCGCATGCCAGGCGAACAGACGCTCCTGCGTCAGGGGTTCGGCATAATGCCGGGTCGCGTCGAGCATCATCTCCACGACGCCTTCGACGTCCCGGTCGATCGGGGCCAGGGCACCGATATCCATGCCCAGCCGCCGGGCGATCGAGGAGCGCACCTGGCCGCGATCCAGGCGCTCCCCCTCGATCTCGCTGGATTTGATGACGTCTTCCGTCAGCGTCCCGAGAACCGCCTCGGCACGGAAATCGAAACCGAGCGATTCCATGCGCCCCAGGAGCCGCCCCTGACGATGGCGTACGGCCGCCAGTTGATGGGAGAGACGCGCGACGTCCCATGTGAATTCCGGCCAGCCCGTCTGTTGGTAGATATAGCGCGCCATATTCCCCGCACTCCTTGCGGGGAATGTAGCAGCCATTCACCGCGCCCCTCCAGAGAAACTCCGCATGGAATGCGGTGATTATGAGCCGCAATCACCGCAAAGCCTGTCGATCGGCATGTTTCGGGGGTGGCGCATGGTGGTTATGATGGGGCATGTCCGCCCGATCCCTCTCCGCCCGCGCGATGCGGGCGCTGCCCTATGTCGTCGCCGCCACATTTTTCATGGAATATCTGGATTCGACGATCATCGCGACGGCGCTGCCGGCGATGGCGCGGTCGTTCCATGTGGGGCCGAACGCGCTGAGCCTGGGCATGACGGCCTATATGCTGACGCTGGCGGTGTTTATTCCGATCAGCGGCTGGGCGGCGGACCGGTTCGGCTCGCGCAGCGTGTTCGCCGGCGCGGTGACGGTCTTTACCGCGTCGTCGGTGCTGTGCGGGGTGGCGGGCAGTGTCGATGCGTTTATCGCGGCCCGGGTGCTGCAGGGGCTGGGCGGGGCGATGATGGTGCCGGTCGGGCGCTTTATCGTGGTGCGCAATACCGAGACCGGCCGGATGATAAGGGCGATTTCGACCATCACCTGGCCCGCCGTCGCCGCCCCCGTGGTGGGGCCGACGGTGGGCGGGATGATCGTGACCTTCGCGAGCTGGCACTGGATCTTCCTGATCAACCTGCCGCTGGGCCTGGCGGTGCTGGGCGTGATCTTCGCCATCGTGCCGCAGCAGTTCGGCGCGCGGCGGCCGATGGATTGGGGCGGGTTCGTGATGGGTGGGGCGGCGCTGACCGCGATCCTGCTGGGGACCGAGCTGGCCAGCGACAGCCATGCCGGCCTGGCGCTGGCCGGGGCGCTGGTCGCGGGCGGGCTGGCGCTGGGGACCGCCAGCCTGCGCCATGCGGCGCGGCAGGCGCATCCGCTGCTGGATTTCCGGCTGATGCGGCATCCGACCTTTGCCGTCACGGTGCTGGCCGGGAGCCTGAGCCGCCTGACCATCGACGCCGTTCCCTATCTGGTGCCGCTGATGCTGCAGGTGGGATTCGGGCTGACGGCGTTTCATGCCGGGACGCTGATGCTGGCCTTCGCGCTGGGCAACCTGGGCATGAAGGCCTTTACCACGCGCATCCTGGAGCGGTTCGGCTTTCGCGCCACCGCGGTGGTGAACGCGACGCTGGGCGTGCTGTTCGTGCTGCTGGCCGGGGCGATGGTGCCGGCGACGCCGGCGGCCGTGCTGCTGCTGGTGCTGCTGGGCTGCGGGGTGACGCGGTCGATGCAGTACACGCTGCTGGCGACCCTGGGCTATGCCGATATCGGCGACACGGAGAAAGGGGCGGCCAGCACGCTGCTGAGCGTGAACCAGCAGGCCTGCATCGGGCTGGCGGTCGCGTTCGGGGCGCTGATGCTGCGCCTGGCGGCGGCGCTGCGGGGAGGGCAACCAACGGACGGGGCCTTCGTGCCCGCGGATTTCCATTATGCGTTCATGATCGTGGCGGTGCCGCTGGCGCTGTCGATTCCGCGTTACCTGCGCATGGACCGTGCGGCCGGCGCGGCGTTGCGCGCGGCGTCCTGACGCGCGGCGTCTTGATGCCCGGCCGCGGGGCCCTCCCCTGCCCCGTCACGCGTTCCGTTGGGCGTTCCGTCGCGCGTTCTTGATCGGCGCGGGCGTCGCAATGGTCTCGGCCCGGGACGATGTGGGATGTTGAGGCCGCGTGCCCTGGGAGGCGCGGGCTCCTCTTTGAGTCTCAAGGGTTCCGATACGAATTCCGGCGCCAGGTCAGACAGCAAGAGCGCCGGGCAACAAGATCGCCGGACAAGGCGGCCTGTCGGGAGAGCGTGATGGCAAACAGGATCAAACTACCGGCGCCGGGTGGCGTCGGCCGGCGCGGCGTCGTGCAGGCGGCGGCGCTTGGCGTATCCCTGGGCGCGTCCCTGGCCGCGTCGCAGGCGGTGCTGGGCGTGCGGCCCGCGCGGGCGGCGCTGCCGGCGCATCCGCGTTTTCGGCTGGTGTTCGTCAATCATGTGACGACCAATCCGTTCTTTACCGCGACGCAGTACGGCATCCAGGACGCGGCCGAGCTGGTGGGCGCGGACACGCAATGGACGGGATCGGAGAACAGCATCGCGGCGGAGATGATCAGCGCGATCAATGCCGCGATCGCCGCGAAAGCCAGCGCCATCGCCGTGAGCCTGGTCGATCCGCATGCCTTCAACGAGCCGGTCGCGCGGGCGCTGGCGGCGGGGATTCCGGTCTTCGCCTATAATGCCGACGCGCCGGCCGGGTCGGGCAACAAGCGGCTGGCCTATATCGGGCAGGACCTGTTCAAGGCCGGGCAGATGATGGGCCAGCGCATCCTGGACCTGGTGCCGGGGGGACGGGTCGCGCTGCTGATCGCGACGCCGGGGCAGTTGAACATCCAGCCGCGCATCGACGGCGCGCAGGACGTGCTGCGCAAGAGCGGGCGGTCCTATCAGATCGACATCGTCGCCACCGGGGCGACGGTGAACGAGGAATTGTCCAAGGTCAAAGCCTATTACCTGGGCCATCAGGACGTCAAAGGCCTGTTTTCGGTCGATGGCGGTACCACGCAATGCGTGGCCGAGACGATGGAACAGTACGGGCTGGCGGCGAAGGGCGTGCGGGGCGGCGGGTTCGACCTGCTGCCGCGCACATTGCACCTGATCGATGCCGGGCACCTGGATTTCACCATCGACCAGCAGCCCTATCTGCAGGGTTTCTACACCGTGATGGAAATGTACGCCTATCTGGTCTCGGGCGGGCTGGTGGGGCCGGCGGAGATCAATACCGGCCTGAAATTCGTGACCAAGGGGACTGTCGCGCCCTATCTGGCGACCAAGACCCGCTACGAGGGAAGTTCCAGCGCCGCGCAGCTTATCGCGCGGTCAGGAGCGATCCAGTCGTAGGCCTGTCCGGGAATGCGTGCTGGCGGCGGTCCGGCGCGCCGCGGGATAGGAGAATTCTTCTTTTTCTGAAGAAAAAGAAGCAAAAAGACTTTTATTCGTTTTAGGGAGTTTGCTTGTTTTGGCAAGGTTTTCCCGAAAAAATCAAAAGTTTTTCCTGATTACGCACTATTTTCAGCCAGGGATTTATGATACAAAACGAGAACATTTGTTGTTTTCGAGAGGCTTGATCGATGGCTCGCAACAAGGTCCAGTTTCAGAAAGGGCTAAGCGAAGCCCAATTTGACGAACTTTACGGAAGCGAAGAGAAGTGCCGAGCGGTGATCTTTGGCTGGCGTTGGCCATCTGGTTTTGAATGCCCGGCCTGCGGCGGGCGTGAGCACAGCGTCATTCAGAGCCGTGGGCAGTATCAATGCAGCGCCTGTCGGAAGCAGACGTCGCTGATCGCCGGAACGATCTTCGCGGCAACCAAGGTGCCGTTACGGACCTGGTTTCGTGCCCTGTACCATCTGACCCAGAGCAAAGGCGGCATCTCCAGCATCGAACTGGGGCGCAGGCTCGGCGTGACGCAGACCACGGCCTGGAAGATCAAGCATAAACTCGCGCAGGTAATGATGGAACGCGAGGCCGGCAAGCGACTGAAGGGACGGATCGAACTGGACGACGCCTATCTCGGCGGAGAACGCGGCGGCGGCAAGCGCGGGCGAGGATCAGCGGGCAAGACGCCGATCGTGGCCGCTGTTGAAACCACACCGCAAGGCAAGCCAATCCGCCTGAAACTCCGCCGGGTGGCCGGGTTCAGTAGGGCCGAGATCGCAAAGATGGCAAAAAACAGCTTCGACCCCGCCAGCAGCGTGGTCAGTGACGGTCTACGCTGTTTCGCCGCCGTCACCGAAGCAGGGTGCGTCCATCATCCCATCCTGACCGGTTCGGGACCAAAGGCAGGCCGCAACCCTGCTTTCAAATGGGTCAATACCGCTCTCGCCAACATCAAGAATGCCATGACCGGTAGCTTACCGTGCTATCCGTGACAAGCATGCGCCGCGCTATCTCGCCGAGTTCGTTTATCGCTTCAATCGCCGCTTCGACCTCGCCTCCATGATCCCTCGCCTCGGATACGCCGCCGTCAGAACCCCGCCCATGCCCTATCGCCTGCTCAAATTGGCTGAAATTAGTGCGTAATCAGGAAGTTTTTTGGTTCTTTTTTTCAAAAAAGAACGAGAACGCCTTCGGGTCGGCGTTGGGGAACATAATACGATGTCGCATATCCTTGGTGGGCTGCTGAAATGGCGTGAGGCGAGCGTCATCGTGGTGGCCGTGGTGCTGGCGGTGTATTTCCAGATCGCCAATTCCAGTTTCCTGTTTTCCAATGACTCGGTGCAGAACCTGTCGCAGTTCGTGGCGCCCGTTGCGATCATCGCCTGTGGCGAGGTGATGCTGATGATCGGCGGCGAGATCGATCTGTCGGCCGGGATGGTGTACGCGCTGGCGCCGTTCCTGATGTATTTCCTGGCGCAGGCCGGACTGCCCTATCCGCTGGCGGTGCTGGGCGCGCTGGCCGGCGCGGCCCTGGTGGGGGCGTTGAACGGTTTCGTGACCGTGATGCTGGACGTGCCGTCCTTCGTCACCACGCTGGGCACGCTGTTCCTGCTGAACGGGCTGACGCTGACGATTTCGGCCGGCACGCCGGTCGAGGTGGAGGCCGGGCGGCGGCTGGCCTGGCTGCTGGGCCGGGCGGGCTATGCCGAGTTCGCCTGGGCGCTGGCCATCGTCGCGGTGATGCATTTCATGCTGCGCAACACGCGCTGGGGGCTGCACACCATCGCCGCCGGGGCGAACCCGACCGGGGCCAGCGAGGCCGGAATCCGGACGCGCCGGCTGAAGGTCGGCAATTTCATCCTGTGCGGCGCGCTGTCCGGGCTGACCGGCATTCTGGAGGCGTTCCGCATTGCGTCGATCGATCCGACGGCGGGAGGGACACATATCATGTTCCTGGCCGTGGCGGCGGCGGTGATCGGCGGCACGCCGCTGGCCGGCGGGTCGGGCACGATCGCGGGCGCGATGGTCGGGGCGATCGTGCTGGGCATCCTGAATGACGGGTTCACGCTGATCGGGATCAATGCCTTTACCTTCGACCTGATCCTGGGCGCGGCCATCCTGGTGGCCATGCTGTTCAACATCCATATCGGCCGTTTCCGGCGCCGTCTGTCCGTGTCATGAGGCATGGCCGGGACATTGGCGCGGGTCACGCCGGGAGGGAGACCGCCATGCGGAGCCTGCCATGACGACGCCCATCGCGACGACGCCCGCGGCGCCCGTCATCCCCCCTGCGGAGAGAGCCCGGATGGAGGCGGCCGGGCCGGAGATGCTGCGGGCGGAGAACATCGTCAAGGTTTTCGGGCCGATCACGGCGCTGGACGGCGTGTCGATGTCGCTGCGCCGGGGTGAGGTCCTGGGCATTCTGGGCGATAACGGCGCCGGCAAGTCGACGCTGATGAAGATCCTGACCGGCTATCAGCCGCCGAGTTCGGGCAGGCTGTTCGTCGAAGGGGTGGAGACCCGCCTGCGGTCGGTGGACCATGCGCGCACGCTGGGCATCGAATGCGTCTACCAGGACCTGGCGCTGGCCAATTCTCTGTCGGTCTACCACAACATCTTTCTCAATCGGGAAATCCTCTATCCCGGGCTGCATGTCCTGAACAACCGCGCGATGCGGCGCGAGGCGGCGCGGTGCCTGGAGGAGATCGGCGTATACGTGCCGTCGGTCGAGGCCGAGGTGGGATCGCTGTCGGGCGGGCAGCGCCAGGCGATCGCGATCGCCCGCGCGGTATACGGCAAGGCGCGCATCCTGCTGCTGGACGAGCCGCTGGCGGCGATGGGGGCGCGCGAGGCCGCGCTGATCGTCGAGCTGATCCTGCGGCTGAAGCGCGAGAATGCGATCTCGATCGTCATGATCATGCATAATTACGCGCAGACGCTGGATATCGCCGACCGGATCATGCTGATGCAGCGGGGGCGCGTGACCTATGAAAACGCGGCAAGCGCGACGTCGGTGCCGGAACTGATGGCGATCGTGCGGCGGGAATACCAGCATTTCCAGGCGCACCGGCAGGAGAGCGCGTGAGGTTGGGGTTTTCGTCTTCTTCGCCGCTGTAAACGCAAAGTCCTGTTGTCGCCTCTCTCAAAATAGACGTGCCACTTGCGAACGGAGGCTTGCTGCCGGCCATCCCGCAAGCAGCGTCGTCGTTTCCATCGGACTTGGCTGCGGCGCGAGCGGACGGTCCGACGCATTGGCCGGCTCGAAGAGCGAGGGCCTGGAAAGGCGTGGCAACAACGGAATTTTGCTGACGAGGATATATATGTTGTGTAAACACAACATATATAAGGAGTAGAGCGCGTGCATAATCGGATTGCGATGTTTCGTGCCGAGCGCGGTCTGACTCGACGTGCTCTGGCCGAGGCGGTCGGCGTCAATCCGCAGACCATCGGCTATCTCGAGCGCGGCGATTACAAGCCGAGCCTGGAACTGGCCCTGAAGATTTGCCGCGTCCTGGGCGTCGAGGTGGAAATGGTATTCTCGCTCGAACCGTTCGAATCCGTTGCGGCGCAGATGCGGCGCGCGATGAGGAACAGCGCCTGATATATTGAGGGCATATTGTGATCGACGCCGACCGCAGATGTAAAGCCCCGTCCCTGGACGGGGAATATTCCGGGGATAAGAGTTGATGGGACCCGTCAATCCATGGTCGAAGCCCGATCGCTCGATTGGGGCCATTCTGGATGTTCCGGCGAAAGCCTTTGCACGGCGCCTGGAATGGATCGCAGGGCCGTTCCTCGCCGAGATTCAGGACACGAAGCCCGATCCTGCGTCTATCCGCTATCGCTGGCGGCCTGCCGTGATCTTGTTGCTGACATTCGTCGATCTGGCCTGGCTGTCGAACAGCCCGCGACTTTCGCCGGCACTGTTCCTCTATGTCGAACTCGGTCTCTCATTATGGTCGAGCAGGCTCGTCTACAAGATCATGTTGGTCACGGGGCCCGTCTATGAGCAGGACGAGCGCCAGAGGGCGCTGGCGGCTGCCGCACGGGAGAAAGGACTGATCGGAGCACTGCTGCTGACATACAGCGGATTAATAGAGTTGTTGTACCAACTCCTTCGGGCAGCGCGATTCCGGGTGGACTCCGTGCTGCCCTACCTTGCGATCGAAATAGCGGTGCTCCTGACGGCAACGACCGTCGTCTACCAATGTATCCGCCTGCTCTACCTGTCCTGGGCGGAACAACCCATTCCGGATTTGGAATAATTCCGGACGTTCAAAGCTGGATGATGGCGCAGAACGATCACCCTGCCGTACGCCTGCACGAACTCTCTCCTGGCATTGGTGGACCGTGCAGAGACGCTTATCCCCTCTCCTGGGCCGCCGTCTGGGCTGCCGCATGGCGGATTGCGCGGGCCATGGCCTCGACGCCGTTGCCGCGATTGGTCGAGAGGGCCTGGACCAGGCCCAGGTCGCGCAGGAAGCCCGGGTCGGTCGCGAGGATTTCGTCGGGCGTGCGGCCGGAATAGACGCGCAGCAGCAGGGCGACCAGGCCGGAGACGATGGCGGCGTCGGATGCGCCGGCGAAATAGAGCGCGCCGTCGCGGGTTGCGGATTCGAGCCAGACCTGGCTCTGGCAGCCGGGGACGCGATGCGCGTCATTGGTCCATTCGGCGGGGAAAGGCGGCAGCTTGCGCCCGAGTTCGATGATGTACTGGTAGCGCTGCATCCAGTCATCGAACAGCGCCAGCTCGTCGCCGATCGCGGCGATCGCGGCGGCGGCGGTTTCGTCCTCGGGTCTGACGAAGGGGTCGGTCACGGCGGTCATGGAGCAATCCTGTGGCGCCACCGGCCCGTCCGGTCAAGACGGGACGGGCCGGGACGGGACGGTGGCGCCATGCCCGCCGGCCCGTCGCCCGCCCGGCCTTGGAGCCGTTCGGGACTGTGGGCGGCGCGCCGGACCACCGCCGGCGCGCGGTCCCGGGCGGGTTTAGAGGATGAAGCGGCTGAGGTCGCCCTTTCGGGCCAGGGGGGCGACCTTGTCCTGCACGTCGGCGGCGGTGATGCGCACGGTCTGGCCGGAGCGGTCGGCGGCGGAGAAGGACACGTCCTCGAGCATGCGTTCGAGCACCGTGGCCAGGCGGCGCGCGCCGATATTCTCGATCCGTTCGTTGATGTCGGCGGCGAGTTCGGACAGGGCGTCCACCGCGCCGTCGGAGAAATCGAGGGTGACGCCCTCGGTTTCCATCAGGGCGGTATATTGCTTGAGCAGCGAATGTTCGGGCTCGGTCAGGATGCGGCGCAAATCCTCACGGGTCAGCGGCGCGAGTTCGACGCGGATCGGCAGGCGGCCCTGCAGTTCGGGCAGCAGGTCGGAGGGCTTGGCGATATGGAACGCGCCCGAGGCGATGAAGAGGATATGGTCGGTCTTGACCGGCCCGTATTTGGTCGAGACCGTCGTGCCCTCGATCAGCGGCAGCAGGTCGCGCTGTACGCCTTCTCGGGAGACGTCGCCGCCGCGGAATCCGCTTTCCGAGGAGCGGGCGCAGACCTTGTCGATCTCGTCGAGGAAGACGATGCCGTGATCCTGGGCGTGCGCGACGGCTTCGCGGGTCAGCGCGTCGTTGTCGAGCATCTTGTCCGCTTCCTCACGCGTCAGGGCCTCGCGCGCGGCGGCGACGCTCATGCGGCGGCGCTGGGGCACGCGGTTCATCAGCCCCTTCATCATGTCGGAGAAATTGATCACCGTGCCCGGGGTCATGTTCGGCAGGTCGCCGAGCGCCGCCGCCCCCTGGGTGTCGGCGACGGCGATCTCGACCTCCTTGTCCTCAAGCTCGCCCTGGCGGAGCATGCGGCGGAACTTGCCCTTGGTGTCGGCCGACGCGCCCTCGCCCACCAGGGCGTCGACCAGGCGGTTTTCGGCGGCGTGCTCGGCGCGGGCCTGCACGTCGCGCCGGCGCAGGTCGCGCAGCATGGTCAGCGAGACCTCGACGAGGTCGCGGATGATGCTTTCCACGTCGCGGCCGACATAGCCGACCTCGGTGAACTTGGTGGCTTCGACCTTGAGGAACGGGGCCTGGGCCAGGCGGGCCAGGCGGCGGGCGATCTCGGTCTTGCCGCAGCCGGTGGGGCCGATCATCAGGATGTTCTTCGGCACGACCTCGTCGCGCATCCCCTCGGGGAGCTGCGCGCGGCGCCAGCGGTTGCGCAGCGCGATCGCGACGGCGCGCTTGGCGTCGGCCTGGCCGATGATGAAGCGGTCGAGTTCCGAGACGATTTCACGGGGGGAATGGTTGGGGACGTCCATTACGCTTTGGCCTCGTCCGTATCCTGGCCCAATGTTTCCAGGATCACGGAATGATTGGTGAAGACGCAGATCTCGCCGGCGATGCGCATGGCGCGGCGCGCGATGTCGGCGGCCGACAGCCCGTCGATTTCGGCCAGGGCGCGGGCGGCGGAGAGCGCGTAATTGCCGCCGGAGCCGATAGCGATGATCCCGTCCTCGGGTTCCAGCACATCGCCGTTGCCGGTGAGGGTGAAGGCGCGTTCGCGGTCGGCCACGGCCATCATCGCCTCGAGCCGGCGGAGATAGCGGTCGGTGCGCCAGTCCTTGGCCAGTTCGACGCAGGCGCGTTCGAGCTGGTTGGGGAAACGTTCGAGCTTGGCCTCGAGCCGTTCGAGCAGGGTGAAGGCGTCGGCGGTGGCGCCGGCGAAGCCGGCCAGGATCTCGCCCGCCGGGCCGATGCGCCGGACCTTGCGGGCATTGCCCTTGATGACGGTGTTGCCGAGCGTCACCTGGCCGTCGCCGGCCATGGCCACCTGGCGGCCGCGGCGCACGCACAGGATGGTCGTCCCGTGCCAGCCGATGGGATCATGGTGGGTGCTGTGTATGGTCTGCATGACTGGAACAGATAAGCCGTCCGCCGCGCAGGACAAGGGTGGACAGCCGGGGAATGCCGCGCCGGAGCGTCACGAAGTGGCGCAAACGGCGCGCTTCATGCCCCGGGCCGCGGTGGGGTCGGAAACGTGGGCTGGTGAGCGAGAGTGCCGCGCAGCGGCACGGCCGGCGTGGGTTTGCGAGCATCGCAGCGCAGCGGCCTTGTGGGCCGTGAGCAGCGAAGCGCAGCAAAGCCGCGTCGGATCGCCACCAGCCCGCGTTTACGACCCCACCGCCGTTTATGATCCTATGGCGCGGGCTATGTATTCGGACAGTTCGGCCTGTGTGAACGGCTTGCGCAGGATCAGGGCGTCGGCTGGCAGGTCGGCATTGTCGGCGTAGCCGGTCAGGAACAGGATGGGGGTGCCCGGATAGCGGGCGCGGATGCGGCGGGCGGCTTCCTCGCCGCCCATCCGGGGCATCATGACGTCCATCACCACGAGGTCGGGGATGTCGGGTTCCATGTCGGAGAGGCGGGACAGGGCGGCCTCGCCGCCCGTCGCCTCGATCGTGCGGTGGCCCATGCCGCGCAGGAAGCCGGCGGTGACCGCGCGGACCGCGTCCTCGTCATCGACCACCAGCGCCAGCAGGCCGCGCGGCGCGGGGGGGTCGGGGGGCGGCGGCGGCGCGGGGGTGGCGGCGTCCTGCTGGACGGGCAGATAGAGATCGACCCGCGTCCCCTGCCCCAGGGTGCTGGAGACGCGGACGTCGCCACCGACATGGCGGATGAAGCCGTAGATCATCGACAGGCCCAGCCCGGTGCCGCGGCCGACATCCTTGGTGGTGAAGAAGGGTTCGAAGATGCGGGCCAGGGTTTCGGGGGACATGCCGGTGCCCTGGTCGGCGACCGAGACGACCACGTAGGGGCCGGGCGCGAGGTCGCCCCTGGCCGAATCGCCGATGCGCGGGCCGTCGCCGTGCGGCGTGTCGACAGGCGGGTTGTCGACAGGCGGGCCGTCGATATGTGGGCCGTCGATATGTATGGGGCGGGTCGAGAGCGCGATCGTGCCGCCGTCGGGCATGGCGTCGCCGGCATTGATGCACAGATTGAGCAGCGCGAGTTCGAGCTGTCCGGCGTCGGTCCGGGCGGGCGGCAGGGTGCCGTCGGGCGCCAGGCCGCCCACGTCGATGGCGAAGGGCATGCGCGGTGCGGCGCCGTCGCGGCGGCGGGCGGTGACGGCCTGCATCAGCAGGTCGCGCATGTTCCGCAGCAGGGCGTTGACGTCGACCGGCTGCAGGGAGAGGTCGCGCGGGCGGCTGAAATTCAGCAGCCGGCGGGTCAGGTCCGCGCCGCGCCGGGCCGCGGCCATCGCGTTGTCGAGCAGGCGGGCCGTGCGGGAATCGAGCGGGGGGCCGGTGTCGGCGGCGAGTTCCAGCGAGCCCATCACCGCCGTCAGCAGATTGTTGAAATCATGGGCGATGCCGCCGGCCATGGTGCCAAGGGCCTGCATCTTCTCGGCTTGGCGGAGGCGGGCCTCCATTTCCCGCTGGCGGGTGATGTCGCGATTGATCAGCACCGAGTGGGAGCCGACGCCCGGATTGGCGCCCGGAGTGGCACCCGGATTGGCGTCGAGCCGCGCGCGGGTGAATTCGCGCCAGACCGTGCCGCCGCCGGGCGTGGGAAAGGCGATGACGTCCTCGTCCTTGCCCTCGGCGGCCATCCGGGCCTCGGCGGCACGCAGGGCGGGGAGCTGGGCGGGGTCGGTCAGGTCTTCCTCGCGCTGGCCGAGGCAGGCGGCCTCGTCCCGGCCGTAGAAGGCGGCGGCCTGGCGGTTGATGCGGATGAAGCGGCCCTGGGGGTCCTTGAAGGCCAGGCCGGAGCGCAGGTTCCGGAGCAGCCCGTGCAGCAGCATGCGTTCGGTGTGCAGTTCGCCTTCCAGCCGGTGGCGGTGGGCGGCCTGGACGATCATCGCGCGCAGGGCGTCGCCGTCCCAGGGCTTGTGCGAATAGAACGAGATGCGGCCCTGGTTCAGCGCCGCGGCGACGGCGCCGATGTCGGCGTAGCCGGTCAGCAGGATCGCCTGGGCGTCGCAGAAGGCGCGGGCGCGGGCCAGCATGACGTCGCCGCCCATTTCCGGCATGCGCTGGTCGGAGACGATGACGTCGACATCCGGGCGGCGGGCCAGGATGTCCAGGGCCTCGGCCGGCGAGGTGGTGGAGAGGATCGTGAACGAATCCTCGAGCAGGTCGGTGAGGGCCACGAGGATTTCGGGTTCGTCATCGACCAGGAGGACGACGGGGCGGGCCGTCATGCGGGGGCCCCCGCGCCGACGGGGCTGGGGGGCGGCATGGCCTCGGGATGGGCCCCGGGATCGGGGAGCGCCGCCAGTTCGGGCTGCCAGGGCACCGCGACGGTGAAGAGGGTGCCGCCGCCCGGCGCGTCGGTGGCGGTGATCGTGCCGTGATGGGCCTGCACCACGCCATAGGCGATGGCGAGCCCCAGGCCGGTGCCGGCCCCGACGGGCTTGGTGGTGAAGAAGGGCTCGAAGACCCGTTCCTTCATGTCCGGGGGGATGCCGGGGCCGTTGTCGCGGATGGTGAAGACGTAGGTCTGGCGATCGCCCCCGTTCTGGCGATCGCCGTTTTGTCGATCGCCGTTTGGTCGATCGCTGGCGGCGCGCAGTTCGGTGCCGATGCTGATCAGGCCGGCGGGCATGGATGCGGCGGATATGGGGGCGCCGGGGGCGGCAGCGGACTGGTCGGTCATGGAGAGGATGGCGTCGGCCGCGTTGCTGATGATGTTCATGATCACCTGGTTGAGCAGCGCGGACTGGCAATAGAGCCGGTCGGGCGCGCGATAGTTCCGTTCGACCGCGATATGGCCGCCGAATTTCTGGGTCAGCAGGGCGAGCACGGTCTCGAGCGCCTCGGGCACGTCGATGACCTGGAACTGGCCCTCGTCCAGGCGGGAGAATTTGCGCAGGTTCACCACCAGGTTCTGGATGCGGCGCAGGCCGAGATTCATCGATTCCACCCGGTCGCGGCATTTCGCCAGCGCGGCGCGGCGTTCGGCGGCGGCCGAGGCGGCAGCGGGGGATGCGCCGTCCCCGGACATGTCGTTCTCGGGTGCGTCCTTCTCGGCGTCGATCACCTGGGCCAGCAGGCGGGCGACCGTGTCCTTGTGCGCCAGGATGAAGGCGAGCGGATTGTTGATTTCGTGCGCGATCCCGGCGACCAGCTCGCCCAGCGAGGCCATCTTCGCGGTCTGGACCAGCTTGCTCTGGGTTTCGATCAGCTTGCGGTTGGCGGCGGCCAGTTCGGTGTTGGCCTGTTCCAGCGCGCCGGCCAGCGACGCCTTGGACGCGATGGCGGCGGCCTCGGCGCGGGCGGTCTCGACCGCGATCTCGCGCGCCTGGCGTTCATGGTCGATGCGCCTGGCCTCGTCCTGCAGCAGCTTGCGGCGCAGCAGGGCGCGGATGCGCAGGGCGAGCATTTCGGGCTCGACATCGTCGGAGACCAGATCGTCCACCCCGGCCTCGAACGCGCGGGCGGAGAGGGCGCCGCGCGCGGCCTGGCCGCCGCTGAGCCCGAGGATGCGTGGCGGGACGGCGCCGCCCACCACGATTTTCTGCCGCAGATCGTCCAGTTCGCGGCAGAAGGCGATGCCGTCGAACCGGCCGGAGACCAGGTCGACCACCACGCAGTCGGGGCCGCGCGCCGCGTCCAGCCAGCTCTGCCGGTCCACGGCGGAGGGGTGCGGCGCCACCATGACGTCGTGCCCGTCGGAGCGCATCAGGGCGGCCAGGGAGGCGACGTCGCGGCCGGGCGCGCCGTCGCCGCCGACCACCAGGATCCGCGCGCGGCGGAACAGGGGGCTGTCGTCGCGCGGGCCGGTCCCGGCGCCCTCGCGCAGCAGGGCGCGGATGCGGAAGACGATCAGGTCCGGATCGGCGGATTTGGGCACGTAGGCGTCGGCGCCGCTTTCCAGGCCCTCGCGCTCGAGCCCTGGTTCGCCGCCCTCGGTCAGCATCAGCACGGGGATCATGCGGGTGACCGGGCTCATGCGGAGCTGGCGGGCCATCTGGCCGCCATTCATTCCCGGCAGGTGGTAATCGGCCACCACCAGGTCGGGGATGCGGGCATCGAGCGAGTCCAGCGCGGCCTCGCCGCTGGCGACGCGGCTGACGGTGAAGCCGTGGCCTTCGAGCATGCGGCGGATGCGCAGCGCCTGGGTGTCGGAATCCTCGACCAGCAGCAGGGTCGGCTGCGGGGCCTGTTGCTGGGCCGGTTGCGGGGGCGCGGTCATGCCGGCGCGTCCCCGGTCGTGCCGCTCTCGGCATGGGAATCGACATGGGAGACGGCGTGCGGGACGCGCGAGGCGGCGGCGATGGCGACGAGGTGGGGGGCGATCTGGCCGAGCGGCAGGCTGACGCTGGCCGCGCCGAGGCGTTCGGCGGCACCGGGCATGCCGTGGACGATGGAGGTGCTGCGGTCCTCGACGATCGTGTAGGCGCCGGCGCGGCGCAGGTCGCGCAGGCCGGTGGCCCCGTCCTCGCCCATGCCGGTGAGGAGTACGCCCATGGCCCCGCCCCCCATGCGGGTCAGCGACGAGAAGAGCGCGTTCGCCGCCGGGCGCTGCCCGCCCAGGGGAGGTGCGCCGGACAGGCGGATTTCGTCATGGCCGCCCAGCATCAGGTGGGTTTCGGCGGGGGCGACATGGATGTGGCCGGGACGCAGGGCCTCGCCCTGCCGGGCGAGGCCGACCGAAAGCGGGGTCTGGGTGGCCAGCCAGGCGGCGAATCCCTCCATGAAGCCGGCGCCCATATGCTGGACGAGGAGGATCGGCCAAGGGAAATCGGCGGGCAGCGCGCCCACGATGTGGGAGAATGCCTGCGGGCCGCCGGTCGAGGCGGCCATGGCGACGAGGCGCGGGCGCAGCCGGCGCGGCACGGGGAGCAGGGCGGGAGGGGCGGCCTCTGGAGGCATCATCCCTGGCGTCATCGTCCCGGGTGTCATTGTCTCGGGGGCCATCGTTACCGGGGCCACGCGGCGGCGGATCACGGGCACCTGGCTCATGATGTACAATTGCGTCGCGATCGCGGTGCCGGATGCACCGGACGGCCAGCCGGCCGGCTTTTCGACCACCGACAGCGCGCCCGAGCGCAGGGCGTCCATCGAGATGCGCAGGGCCGGGTCGGTCGAGGCGTCGCAGACGATGACGATCGGCGTGGGGCATTCCGCCATGATGCGCCGGGTCGCCGCAAGACCGTCCATGCCGGGCAGGCGCACATCCATCGAGATCACGTCGGGCCGCAGGCGGGGGACCAGGCGCAGCGCCTCCTCGGCCGTTTCGACGGCTTCGATCAGTTCCAGGCGCGGGTCGCCGCGGACCAGCCGGACCATGACCTGGCGGATGACGGCGGAGTCCTCGACCACCAGCACGCGGACCCGGGGCGGCGCAACGAGGAGGTGGTTCACAGCACCCCCCGGATCGTGTCCAGCAATTCGCCCTGTTCGAAGCCCTGTTTGGTGAGGTAGGCGCGCGCGCCGCCTTCGAGCCCGCGGCGAATGTCGGTTTCCTCGTTCCGCGAGGTCATGAGCACGACGGGGATGGAGGAGAGGCGCGGGTCGGCCCTGACGGCGTCCAGCAGCGCGAATCCATCCATGCGGGGCATCTCCACGTCCGTCACGATCACGTCGATCCCGTGGGCCGAGCGGCGCAGGGTCGACAGGGCCTCGACCCCGTCGGTCGCCAGCAGGACATCATAGCCGTGGGTCTGGAGGATCGTCTTCTGGAGAGTCCGTGTGGTAATCGAATCGTCAACGATCAGCACCGTCGGCGCGCGGCGGCGTGGCGCGGCGGCGGGTTCGGCGGGCCGGTGGCCGGCGGGAGGGCCGTCGATGTGCAGGCCGTCGAGGCGCGGACCGTCGATGCGCGGGCCGGGGGCGCCGCCCTTGTTCCAGCGGCCGAGCAGGGTGTCGGGGCTGAGCACGAAGACGGGCCGGTCGCCGCGCGGCCAGCCGACGCCGGGCGCCAGTTCGCTGTCCAGCCCGGCCGCCTGGGCGTCGGAGATCTGCAGGATCCGCACCTCGCGCATCCGGTCGACGGCGAAGCCGCAGCGCAGGCCCTCGGCCGCGACCAGGGCGACCGACAGGGCGCCGTCATGGATCGGCAGGGAGACTGGCGGGGCGGCATCGGGGCGGCCGAGGAAGGCGGCGAGCGGCACCACGGGCACCAGGGCGGGTTCGGCGGGCGGCGCGGCGGAATCGCTGCGGTCGGCGAGGGGAATGTAGGTGCGGCCGTCGATCACGCGCAGGTCGGCCTGGCGCACGCGCAGCAGCCGTTCGATGGCCCGCCCGGGCAGGCCGACCGTCATGCCCCCGGCCTCGACCAGCAGGGTGGTGCGCTGGCGCCTGGACACCGGGACGGACATCGTGACGGTCGTGCCCCAGGACTGGGTGTCGGGCTGGGTGGTGTCGGGTTGGCCGGCCTCCATGCGGACCGCGCCGTGCAGGGCGCGCGCGGCCTCGGCCACCACCGAGAGGCCCATGCCCCGGCCGGCCAGGTGATCGGCCTGGGGCCGGGTGGAGAAGCCGGGATCGAAGACCAGGGCCAGCAGCGTGTCGGGGTCGGGCTGCGTGTCGGGGGGGATCAGGCCCTTCTGCGCCGCGCGGGCGGCGATCGCGTCGAGGTCGGGGCCGCGCCCGTCGTCGGAGACCGAGACCAGGAGCCGCACGCCGACCATGCGGACCGACAATGTGAGCACCGGCACGGGCGGCTTGCCGGCTTGCCGCCGGCGGGACGCGCTTTCCCGCCCGTGGACGATGGCGTTGCGCAGCAGGTGGATCACCGGGTCGCGCAGGGCCTGCATGACGCGGCGGTCGGCGCGGACATCCATGCCGAGCAGCCGGACCGTGACCTCGCCGTCGCCGTCCTCGGAGGGGTGTTCGCGGGCATGTTCGCGGGCGATCTGGCGCACCATGCCGGCCAGGGAGCCGAAGACCGTGCCGGCGGGGACCAGGGTGACGGCGCGGATGTCCTCGTCCATCCGCAGCATGGCGCGGTCGAGCTGGCCGGCCAGGCGGCCGCGTTCGCGCGACAGGGCGGACAGGGCGCGGGTCAGCCGCGCCAGTTCGGCCGCCGGGTCGGCGGGCGGCGCGTCGGCATGGCGGCGGGCCAGGGCGGCGAGGTCGTCGAGTTCGGCCCAGAGCCGGTCCTGCCGGCCGGCGGCGGCCAGGACGTCGT
Organism: Nguyenibacter vanlangensis; assembly: GCF_038719015.1. Classification (NCBI taxonomy): domain Bacteria; kingdom Pseudomonadati; phylum Pseudomonadota; class Alphaproteobacteria; order Acetobacterales; family Acetobacteraceae; genus Nguyenibacter; species Nguyenibacter vanlangensis. The sequence goes on along the minus strand of NZ_CP152276.1, from coordinate 4,501,463 downwards.
GCAGGACGCCGGACAGCGCGTCGAGGCGCGAGAGCGGGACCTGCACGTAGGATTCCGCCGCGTCCTCGCCCCCCGGGACGGCGGGTGACGAGACGGGCGGCGGGGCGGGAGGGGCGCCCTGCATGGCGGCGTCGATCCGGTCCATGGCCCGGCCGATCGCGGCGATGTCGTCGGGCTGGGCCGGCTGGTGTCCGTCCGTCAGGCGGAACAGGCGGTTTTCCAGCGCATGGGCTATGGATTCGATGTCGGCGCGCTCGACGACGCGGGCCGCGCCCTTGAGCGAATGGACGCGGCGGAAGATTTCGCCCACGCCGTGCGCGTCCGGCGGGCCGGCCGCCAGGATGTCGCGCACCACGCGGAGATGGTCGCGATATTCGGCCTGAAAGACCGCCAGCAATTCCTGTTGCAGGCTTTCCACGGCCGTCAGGTGCGGTAGCGGGCGGAGATGGCCAGGAGCTGGTGCGACAGGCTGCCGAGATTGCTGGCCGAGGCTTCCAGGTTGCGGGTGCCGGCGGCCGTCTGCTGGCTGGCCTGGCGGATGCTCTGCAGGGCCGTCATGACCTGTTCGATGCCGATCTGCTGCTGGTTGGTCGAGGCGACGATCTGCTGGAAGGCATGCACGCCTTCCTCGATCCCGCCGGTCATGCGCTCGATCGTGTGATAGGAGATGTCGGTGCGTTCCTTGCCGGCCGAGACGCGTTTCACGGCCTCTTCGGTCAGCATCACCGAGGTGTTGATGCCGCGCTGGATGTCGCCGAGGATCGAGCGCACATGCTGGGTGGCGTCGCGCGACTGGTCGGCCAGGATCTTCATTTCCGCGGCCACCACGGCGAAGGAGCGCCCGTGCTCGCCGGCCGAAGCGGCCTCGATCGCCGCGTTGAGCGCCAGCAGGTGCGAGCGTTCCGACAGGTCGTTGACGGCGGTGATGATCTCGCTGATCGCATCGGTGCGTTCGGAGAGGGCCACGATGTTCTGGGCCACGGCCTCGGCCCCTTCCTGGGTGCGGGCCATGGCGCGGGCGGTTTCCTCGACCGCTTCCAGCCCGCTGGCCGAGCTGTGGACGATGATTTCGGCCGACGAGATGACCTCACGCGCGCGCTTGCTGATCTGGGCGCCGGAATGGGTGATCTGGTCGACCGTGGCGGCGGTTTCCTGGACCGCGGCGAACTGTTCCTCGACGCTGGCGGCCTGCTGCTGGGCGGAGGCGCGGATGTCGGCGACCGCGGCGTCGAGATTGCGCGTGGCCTCGCGGCTTTGCTGCGCGATTTCGCGCAGGCCGTCGATCATGCGGTTGAGCCCCAGGCCCAGCCGTTCGAACTCGTCGCGGCCGACGCCGGAGCCGTTGACCGTCACGCGGGTCGAGAGATCGCCCTGCCCCACCAGTTCCATCACCCGCATCAGCGCCGCGAGCGGCGCCAGGATCGAGCGCCGGGTCCAGAAAGTGACGATCAGCGCCACGATGACCGCGACCGCCAGGCCGAGGGTGAGCGAGCGGCGGCTGAATTCGTACAACGCGCCGCTCTGCGCCTCGCCGGCCTGCACGCCGCCGTCCAGCGTGGTCGCGGCCTCGGTCACCAGGCGGTCGATCGCCTGGTCGCGGCCGTCGAGCTGGGCCGATTGCAGCCGGACGGCGGCGTCGTCCCCCCGGCGGATGGCGGCGAACAATTCGTCGGCGGACTGGCCGTTCTGGCGGACCTGGCCCAGCGCCTGGCGGAGCAGCGCGGAAATCGCGGCGAACATGGCGCGGCGGGCGCCGACCGGGGCCTCGTCATTCGCCTGGCCGGCGTCGCTGAGCGCCTGGACCAGCGTGTCCTCGGCCTGTCGTTCCTCGGCGCCCCAGTCGGCGATGGCGGCATCGAGCGCGACGCCGCCCTTGTCGTAATCGCGCGCATAGAAATGGGAGAGGATGGACAGGCGGCGGGCGACCAGGTCGTTTTCCAGCGCGCGCAGATGGTTGAGCTGGCGGTAGACCGACAGGTCGCGGGTGACGATCACCGTCATTTCGTCGCGGACATTGCGGATCTGGCCCAGCGCGTAGACGCCGATGGAGACCATCAGCATCACGCCGACCATGAATCCGAGCAGCAGGCGATTGGCGATTGTCACGGCGGGTCAGACTCCGAAATGGCGTGCGGCGAACAGGCGCGCGGGATCGAGCGCCGCGACCACCCGGCCGTCCGGCAGGACGGCCAGGGGGTGCGGGGTGGACGGGCCGGCGGACGCGTCCGCGATGTCCGCGACGCCCGTCGTGGCGCCGGCCAGCAGGGCGAAACGCGCGACCGACAGGCCGGACGCCGGGCGCAGCAGCACCATGGTGCCGGCCGCGCGCATCGGCGCGCCGCCCAGCAGGACCGACAGGTCGAACACTGTATAGAGATTGCCGCCATAGCCATAGACGCCCCGCACCCCGGCTGGACAGTCGGGCCGCATGGGCATGGCGCACCAGGCCGGGTCGGTCACGCGCAGCACATGGGGCACGTCGATGGCGTAGCCCTGGCCGTCGATGTCGAGGATGACGGCGGAGCGGCGGGGCCCGTCCTGGACGCCCGCCTGTTCGCCGCGCGCGGCGAACAGGCGGGCGCGTTCCTGCATCGTGGCGCGCGCGTAGAGCGTGGCGCGGCCAAGGGATGTGTCCTGGGGCGTGTCCCTGGGCGTGTCTCTGGGCGTGTCTCTGGGCGTATCCTGGGTCATGTCCCTGTCCCGCGCAGGGCCGGGAGTGCTGCCGCCGCGTCGGCCTGCGGCAGTTCGTCATCGTGATCGGTGCCGTCCGGGCGGATCAGGCGCAGCAGGCCGGCCGCCGTCAGGCCGCCGGCTTCGGCGACCGGGGCATCGGGCGGAAGGCGTTCGAGCAGCATGCGGGCCTGGCGCAGCAGGCGCCTGCCCTCGCCCGCCTGGCCGGAATCGTGCAGCAGGTGGGCGAGGTGGACATGAGCCATGACATGGTCGCGGCGGAGATAGATTACGCGGCGGAACCCGTGTTCGGCCGAAGCCGGATCGCCCGCGCCGGCGGCCAGCATGCCGGAGAGGAAATGCAGCCCGGCATCCAGCGGATGGTCGGCCAGGGCGGCGGCGCAGCACGCGAGCGCCTGGTCCAGCGCGCCGGCCTCGGCCAGGTCGCGCACCGCGGCGGCGGCGGCCGTTGCGTCGCGCAGGGACGCGCATGCGATGACGGGCGCGGCGGAAGGACGGCGGCGGGGCACGGGCACAGGCACGGGCACGGGCACGGGGGCGGGGGCCGAGGCGGAAGCGGCGGGACGCGGACGCGGCGGCGGGCCGAGGCGCGTGCCCGGGAGGCGGAAGGCCTGCGTGCCCGGGAAGGTCACGGTTTCGAGGAACGCGCCGCATTCCGACAGCGGGTCGGAATGGCCCAGCAGCAGCCAGCCATGGGGCGACAGGCGGCCGGCCAGGAGGCGGATCAGGTCCAGCGCGCGGGCGGGCTCGAAATAAAGCAGCACGTTGCGGCACAGGACGAGGTCGAACGGGCCCGCCGGGCCGCCGCCCGCGGACAGGTCCATGAGGTTGCCGTATTCGAACCGGACCATGCGCCGGTATTCGTCGCGCAGGATCCAGTGCCGGTCGCGGTCGGCGGGGCGGAACCAGCGGGCGCGCTCGGCCGGGGAGAGGTCGCGCAGGGACCAGGCGCCGTATTCGGCCCGGCGCGCGCGGTCCAGCGCGTGGAGGCTGATGTCGGTGCCGAGGATTTCGATCCGCCAGCCCGTCTCGCCCCGCGCGGCGAGGAGGCGGCGCAGCAGGATGGCCAGCGAGTAGGGCTCGGCCCCGTTGGCGCAGCCGACGCTCCAGATCCGCAGGGTGCGCAGGCCGTGCAGGCGCCGGATCAGGTCGGGCAGGATGGTGGCTTCGAGTGCGTGGAACTGCTCGGCGTAGCGGAAGAAGAAGGTCTCGCCGATCGTCACGGCGGATTCCAGCGCCCGCCATTCGGTTTCGCCGCCATGGGGGTCGGAGAGCAGCGAGAGATAATCCATCGGGCGGGCGCAATGGCAGGCTTCCATGCGGCGGGCCAGGATGATGTCCAGCAGGTCCATCTTGTCGGCATAGTAATGCAGGCCGGTGCGCGCGACGATGCGGGCCGCGAGCCGTTCCAGGGTGCGCCCGCGTTCAGACATCGTCACCCCAGATATCGTCACCCCACAGGGCGGCGCGCACCGAATCGGCCGTGGCCAGTTGCGCGAGATGCTGCCGTTCGCGTTCCAGCAGCAGGCGGGCCGGGTCCATCAGCAGGGCGGACCGTCCGCCCGGCAGTTCGATTTCCCCCGTCAGCCATTCGGCGGCCATGTCGTCGGGGATGGGGGTGGCGGGCGCGGCGGCGGGGCGGACGTCCTGCACCCCGTCGACCAGGAAGGCCACGCGGGCGGCGGGGTCCGTCCGGTGCGGTGCCAGGGGAGCGCAGGGAAGGGAGTCGCAGAGCAGCAGAGGGCGGTAGAGCAGCGTGGCATCGGTGTCGCCGGGCGGCGCATCGTCCGGCGGGGGCGCGCGCAGGCCGAGCAGGACCGCGAGGTCGACCACGACCACCCGTTCGGCCCCCAGGCGGAAATGCCCCAGGACGGGGGCCGGCGTGCCGGGCGGACGGAAGAGCGCGGGCAGAGGCATGCATTCCCGCACCGGCGGCGCCGGCAGGGCATAGCAGGTGCTTGCGAGACGAAAGATGACGACGGCCCCTGACACCCCGGTTGCATGACCTCCGACACGGATGACCGCCACGGCGATGCGCGCTGTGATGCGCGCTGTAATGCTGTCACGCGTGGCGGTTTCCCTGATCGTGTATTCACCGAAGATTGCATTTAGCACAAGTGACGGCTACCTCGGGCAGGGATGCGTTCCCGACAGAGCGGGCACGCCATGCATAAGTTGCCGGAGACGATCGTCATGGACAGCTTCAACCCGGGACGTGCCGCCGAGCGGTTTCTTCCGTCGGCGGGCCGCGTGCCGTCGCGCCTGGCCATCGGCCGCCTGGTCCGCGTGGCGCTGTGCGCCGTGTTCTATTGCCTGTTCTATTTCGTGCAGCAGGTCACCGAATTGCTGGCGCCGCTGGTGCTGATCCTGGGGGTCGGCTGGAGCGTGCTGCCGCGCCTGATCGGGGCGATCGGCGCCAGCGCGGCGGCCGCGGACCCGCAGGCGCGTGACATCGTGACCCATGTGGCCGGCACCATTCCGCAGGAAATCGTGGTGGGGTCGCATGTGCTGACCGCGTGGTCGCTGGTGACCGACGGCCTGCTGATGATGGGCGCCGCCGCGGTCTGCGCGACCCTGGCCGCCATTGCCGCGCGCGAGATGTAAGAGCCCGTCCGGACGGCCCGCGTGATCCGGCTGCGCGACGTCAGTTTTCGCTATGACACGGCCGGCCCGGGCGGCGCGGCGCTGCGGCAGGTGTCGTTCGACGTGCCGCAGGGGGGATTCCGCTGGCTGCTGGGCCCCTCGGGGGCCGGGAAATCCAGCCTGCTGCGGCTGCTGGCGCTGGGGGCGCGGCCGACATCGGGGCGGCTGGAGGTGCTGGGCGCGGCGGTGGACGGGGCGCGGCGGGCGGCGCTGGCGCGGCTGCGCCGGCGGATCGGCATCGTGCAGCAGGATTTCCGCCTGCTGCCGGATTTGCCGGTTTTCGACAATATCGCGCTGCCGCTGCGCCTGCAGCGCCGGCCCGAGGACGAGATCCGCGACGAGGTGCGGGCGATCCTGGACTGGGTGGGGCTGGGCGAGCGGGCGGCGTCGCGCCCGCCGCAGCTTTCCGGCGGGGAGCAGCAGCGCGTGGCCATCGCGCGGGCGGTGATCCACCGGCCGGCGCTGATTCTGGCCGACGAGCCCACCAATGCGCTGGACGAGTACCAGGCCGGGCGGCTGATGGAATTGTTTCGCGACCTGGCGGGTTTGGGCACCACCATCGTGGTGGCCACCCATAACGATACGCTGATCCGCCGCTATCCGGCGCACGCGCTGGAACTGGCCCAGGGCCGGCTGGTGCGCGATGGCTGAGCGGATGTCGGAATACCGGCCGGAATCCGGACGGCTGGCGCGATGGAGCCGGGCCCGGCGCGCCGATGGGCTGGCGCTGCGCAAGGCGATTCCCGACCGGCTGCTGCCGCTGATGGTGGCGGCGATGGCCGTGCTGGCGGCGCTGGCGCTGGCCGGGGCGACCGGGGCGCAGGCGCTGGCGGAACGCTGGTCGGCCGGGGCGGCGTCGATCGTGACCATCCAGGTGCCGCAGCCGGACGATGCCGCCGCCCCTGCCCCGGCTGATCCTGCCCCGGCCGGAGGGATGGCGGTCGGGGCGGCGGGGGCGCCGGCGCGGGTGGATGCGGTGCTGGCGGCGCTGGCCGACATGCCGGGCGCGTCGGGCGTGCACCGGCTGGGCAAGGCGGAACTGACGGCGCTGCTGGCGCCGTGGCTGGGCCGGGACGGCGATTTCGCCCTGGCGCTGCCGGCGGTGATCGAATTGCATCTGGCGCCGGGCGGCGGCGGGATCGACAGTGCCGCGCTGGCCCGGCGGCTGGAGGTGCTTGCGCCCGGCACGCTGGTGGAGCGCAATGCGGTGTGGAGCGACCGGCTGGGCGCGCTGGCGGACAGTTTGCGGCTGTGCGCCATCCTGGCGGTGCTGATCGTGGCAGGGATCGCGATCGTGCTGATTGCCGCCACCACCCGGGCCGGGCTGGGGGCGCGGCGCCAGCCGATCGAGCTGATCCATGCCATGGGGGCGAGCGACGGTTATATCGCCGGGCGTTTCGCACGGCGGACGGCGCTGCTGGCCTGTTTGGGCGGATTGATCGGCAGCGTGCTGGCGCTGCCGGTGCTGGTGCTGCTGTCGCGGGTGGCGGCGCCCTTTGCCGCCGACGGGCCGGCCGCCGCCATGCCCCCTGCCCCGGCGGGCCTGCCGGGAGGTGGCTGGATGGGGGGCGGCTGGATGGGGATGCTGTCCGTGCTGCCGGTGCCGCTGGTGGTGACGCTGCTGGCGCTGGCGCCGGCGGCGGCGCTGATCGGCTGGCTGACCACGCAGGTGACGGTGCGCGGCTGGCTGCGCCGGCTGCCATGAGCCGCCTGCCCATCAGCCGCCTGCCCATGATCGCAGCGAGCAGCGGAGCCGACCGTCCACGGTCTGTCCTTGGGGGCTTGCCGGCATGAGCGGGCGGGCGGCGGCTGTGCGTTTTCTGGGCGGGGCGCTGGCCGGCCTGGTGCTGTTCGGCGGGATCTGGGCGGGGGGATTTGCCTGGTTCGTTCATGATGCGTTGCGCCCGGCGGTGATGCCGCCCCGGGCGGACGGGATCGTGGTGCTGACCGGGGGTCAGGGGCGGATCGAGGCGTCGCTGCGGCTGCTGGCCGACGCGCGCGGGCGGCGATTGCTGATTTCGGGCGTGGCGCCGCATGCCACGCCGGCCAGTGTGGCGGTGCGGCTGCAGCCCGTGGCGCCCGGCGCCATGCCGCCGCCCGACATGTGGGCGCGCGTCACGCTGGGGCGCCATGCGACGTCGACCATCGGCAATGCGGACGAAACCGCCGCCTGGGCGCGGGACAATGCGATCCGGTCGCTGATCGTGGTGACGGCGGGGTACCATATCCGCCGCGCGATGATGGAGATCGGCCGGACGCTGCCCGACGTGACGCTGTATCCCTATCCGATCCAGCCGCCGGTTCTGCGCGATCCCTACCATGTGTCGTCGCTGCGGGTGATCGCCACGGAATATGACAAATGGATCCTGGCCAGCCTGGGGCTGGCGCGGGACATGGATGCGTACGGACGGCGGGACGGCGGGGGGCGGTGATATCGCCGCCCGGGAAATCCGCCGCCTCGCCTTGAGGGGCTTAAATCTCCATCGACCCTGTCCCCGATGGTCCATGTTCCGAACGGCATGTCAGGCCGCTGCTTGTTTCCCCTTCATCAGGCCTGCGCAGTCAGCAGGATCTTCCCGAATCCCCCGCCGCGTTCCATTTCCGCATGGGCCGCCGCCGCCTGTGCGAACGGGAAGACGCGGTATACCAACGGCCGCAACGTGCCTTGCGCGAACAGCGGCAGGGCGCCCTCGGCGAAGCGGCGGATCATCGCGCGCTTCTCATCCACAGTGCGCGACTTCATGACCGTGCCGATCAGCCGCAGATGGTTGTGCAGCAGGAGATTCAGCGGAATGACCGCGTCGTCTTCCCCGCTCAGAATACCGACCTGCACCAGCCGGCCGCCTGGACGCAGGCTGCGCAGGTTGCGCGCAAGCCAGGCGCCGCCCACGAAGTCGATCACCGCATCCACCCCTCGGCCGTCCGTCTCTTCCCTGATCCGGGCTTCGAAATCCTCCGTCCGATAATCGAACACCATTGCGGCGCCAATCCCCCGGACCGCGTCGAGGCGCGATGCCGGAGCGGTCGCATAGACCCGCGCGCCCAAGGCGTGCGCCACCTGCACCACCGCCGATCCGACACCGCCGGCTGCGGCATGAACCAGCACGCTTTCGCCGGGCGCCAGCGCCGCGAGATGGGACGCCGCCTCCCAGGCGGTGACGAAGGATTCCATGATCGCGCCGGCATCAACCAGCGAAACCCCATCGGGCACCCGTGCCGCCATCCCCTGGTCGACGCGCGCGAACGCGGCATAGGCGCCGCCGCCGACGATCGCCATAACCCGTTCGCCTGGACGGAACGCCGTCACCGCGCAGCCGGTGGCGACCACCTCGCCGGCCAGTTCCAGGCCAAGCAAAGCGCTCTCGCCGAAATGCCGATCGCCGTAGAAGCCCTCGCGCTGCATCAGGTCGGCGCGGTTTACCCCAGCCGCCGCGACCCGGACCAGCAGGTCGTCCGGACGCAATTCCGGCATCGGCACGTCGGCCAGATGCAGCATTTCGGGCGCCCCGAAGCGATCATAAACGACGCCCTTCATCACACGGTCTCCGCCTGGCGGGCCAGCGCGCGACGCGCGATGGACGCGGCAAAGAGTGGCGTCTCGCGGCGGTTATGATCACCGCCCGCCGCCTGACGCGCGGCAGCGACGTCGTCATAGGCCAAGCCGTGCGCGGTGATGAACTGCATGAAATCCTCGGTGGGATGCGCGGTGACGCGATTGATGTATCGCGTGCGCTTGCCGTCGATCGCCTCGGCGATCAGTTCCCAGACGACATTGACCTGCGTGCGGCCGTTGGGCGTGAACACGTCGGAGATCGAATTCATCCGGCAATAGCTCGGAGTCGCCTCCTCGGCCACGTAATGCTGAACGACCAGCCCGGTGCCGATCATCTCGACATTGATCGACATGCGACGGCCATCCTCGGTGGTCGTGATGCCTGCCGCGATATGGTCGGGCGCGCAGCAGCGTAGATATTCCGTCTCCGGCAGGGTGAACAGCCAGTCGGCGATGTCGATCCGTTCCAGGGGAAGATCGATTTCGGCGCTGTAGGCGGACTGCGACAGAATATGATCGGTAAGGGCGACCATGATCCGAGACTCCTTTTCTTTTCGGTTCATGCCGGGGAGGGAGAGCCGTCCTCATCCGGTGGCCGGACCATGCGCCTGGCGGCGGTTCGTGATAACGCTCGGCGGATCTGAAACGGTTTTGCGCGGGACGCAAAGACAGGGGATGCAGCGTGAAGGATCCACGGTTCGCCGAACATCTGGCCGCCTTCGTGGATGTCGTGCGCGGCGGCAGTTTTTCGGCCGCCGCACGCCGGCGGGGCATGACACCCTCTGCGATCGTGCGCCAGATCGACGCGATGGAGCATGGGCTGGGCGTGACCCTGCTGGTGCGCTCGACCCGTGCCCTGACCCCGACCGACGCGGGCCGGCACCTGTTCGAACGCGGGCAGCGCCTGCTGGATGACCTGACCGACATCCACGCCGAGATCGCCGCATTCGACGGCGCTGTGGAAGGCATCCTGCGGCTGGCCTGCTTTCCGACCTTCGGCAAGCGCTACGTTATTCCAGTCCTGGAAGAGCTGATGATTGCCCATCCCGGCCTTGCGGTGGAACTCGACCTGACGGAGCGGATGGCGGACCCGGTGCTTGACCGGCTGGACGGCGTGATCCGTATCGGCGACCTGGCCGACAGCACGTTGATCGCAACCCGGCTGGCCGAGACGGCGCGCCTGCTTGTCGCCAGCCCCTCCTATCTGGCGACACATGGCATGCCGGAACGGGCTGCGGATCTGACGGTCCATCGCCTGCTCGACAAGTTGCATGGCGGCGACCTGCTGGGCTGGGCCGATGTGCTGGGCGGACCCGGGGCCGACGGCGCGGCATGCGCCTTCCGTTCGGACGATTTCGAGGCGCTTCGGCTGGCGGCCCTCGGTCATATGGGGGTCGGGTTTCTCCCGGCCTGGGTGGTCTGGGCCGACGTGCGAGCGGGTACGCTCGTCCGGCTATCGTGCGATGGCGAGCCCTGGAATGCCCGTCGCGCGGGAATCCACCTGCTGCGCGCCCTGCCGCGCCCTTCTCCACGGCTGAAGCTATTCACCGACGCCTTGCGGACTCATATCGGGTCCCCTCCCCTCTGGGAGTCCTGGACATCTCAGCATGCCGATGGGCGGCGGGAGAACGGGGGGCGGTGAGCGATCCGGCTCATCGCGGATATGGATGAGCTGGGGAGAACATCCGGCGGCAAGCGATGAATGCCGAGCGGGCCGCTCCCTCTTCCCCGGGCGGGGTTTTCACAAATGTTTCGCGCCGTAATGTGCATGCCAGGGCCGTTCCGGCTTCCTTCCTCCAGCCCTTTCTGCGAGATCGGCCGCCAGATGTCCGGGTTTGAATATTTTTCGATCGCCGCCCTGCTGATCGTGTTCGGGCTCTGCCTGTCGCTGCTTCTCTGCCAGGGCATTACCGGGGTTCCGCCGCTGTCGTCGCGTTCGGTCGAGGCCGCCGATGTCGTCGCGCTGTTGAAAGAGGCCGGCCTGGCCGAACACGCGATCGTGTATGAGCTGGGCTCCGGCTGGGGCGCGCTGGTGATCGCACTGGCGCGCGCTTTTCCCACGGCCCGGATCCGGGGGATCGAAATATCGCCCCTTCCCTATTGGATTGCGCGCCTGCGGACCCGCAACCTGCCCAACGTATCGCTACGGAGGGGGAATTTTTACGATTGCGACCTGACGGATGCGGCGGGCGTGACGTGCTATCTGATGATCCAGCCGATGCCGAAACTGGCGGGGTTCCTCGATCGCATGCTCGCGCCCGGCACGCCGGTGGTCTCGCTCTCCTTCCGGTTCCGCGACAGGGTGGTGGCCGCGTCCCGGGACACCGCCGGGCCTCTCGGCGCGGCGGCGCTGTATGTCTGGCCCGCGCGCCGGGCCGATGCCCCGGCGGATTGACGATCTTCGTCGCTTGATCGGCCCGCGTGCTGCGGTCAGGATGAATTGGCTGAAATCCTTCGGATCGCGTGCCTTGGATGGCGCGGCTGGTCAGGAGAGGTCGGGTCGAGGGAGGACGAGATGCCGCGTGCTGCAGGGGATCGTGCGATGCCGGGGTTCTGTCCCGTTCCATCGCGCTGTCCATCGATCGAGGCCGCCGGGGAACCCGCCGGTGCGCGTGTCCGGCAGGTCGGCTTGCCGTCGGCGTCGCGGCTGCGTTCGACCTATGCCCGCGCCGATTTTGCCGACGCGTTTTCGGTGGATCTGCCGGATGCCGCGTCCCATGACGTGGAGGTGCTCGCGCGGCACGTCTTCGCGCAGCCTGCCGCGTGGGTCGCGATGCTGCTGCGAGTCCGGGACGGTCTTGTACGGCCCTTCGGCATTCGGAGCACGGCCGGGCTTCGGGCCGGTGGCGGCGATCGGATCAATTTCTTTCGGGTGTACGCGCGGCATGATGGCGAAATCATCATCGGCGAGGACGATGCGCATCTCGATTTCCGCGTGTCGCTGCTCGTGCAGCCGGCCTCTCAAGGGCAGCCCCGCCGGCTGACGGTGACCACGCTCGTCTTCTATAATCGTCTGCTGGGGCGCGCGTATATTGCCCTTATCCTACCGTTTCATCGCAGGGTGGTGCGCGATTCGCTGGATCGCGCCCGGCAGCGCGGGTGGCCGGCCCGGTAGCGGCGATCCCGCCATGCGGCGGGCTTGGGGAAGGACGTGAATATGCCGCGCAAGAACGAAACCGAGCGCCGGATCGACATTGGCGCGATCGATATTGGCGCGATCGACGATGCCGTGCTCGCGCTGCTGTCCCTGACGCTGGATCGTGACGGCCGCGCCTGGAAAGGTTTCGACTGGGACGTGCTCGACCGTCTTTACCAGAAGGGCCTGATCGGCAACCCGGTCGGCAAGGCGAAATCCGTCGTGCTGACCGACGAGGGCTTCGCCCGGTCGCGCACGTTGTTCGAACGGTTGTTCATGCGAGACGGCAAGACGTGACCGGGAGGTCCTGACGCTCGGAGGGCGGGCGCTCTCGACAGCGTGGGGTGGGCGGCCTATGGGATGCCCTTGGCCGTCGCTTCGCCGCGCCGGATGGAAAGAGAGAGAGAGGGCTTCCCCGCATGTCGTCCGGCACACAGGGCCCGCCGCGGCAGGTTTCCCACCTGCCCCCGAGTCTGACGATCTGCGCGGTGGACGACATCATGCCGCAGCTTGCGGCGGATGCGCTGCGGCGGTCATGCCTGAAAATGCGGTTCGACAGGGCCGTGCTTCTGTCGTCGGCGCGGCCTGCGACGCTTGCGGCGGGGATCGAGCATGTCGCCATTCCCGCCCTTGCCAGCCGGGACGCGTATTCGCGCTTCATCCTGCGCGATCTTCATCATCATATCGACACGACCCATGTGCTGATCGTGCAATGGGATGGTTTCGTGCTGGATGGCACGGCGTGGGACGGGGCGTTCGCGGCCTATGACTATATCGGCGCGGTGTGGGACTGGCATGCGCAGCGCCGGGTCGGGAATGGCGGTTTCTCCCTTCGGTCGCGCAAGCTGCTGAAGGCGGCGGCGGAGATCGCGCCTGAGCAGACGGCCGGGCTGGGCGAGGACGAGATGATCTGTCGCGTGCTGGCCGCCCGGCTGGAGAGCGAATTCGGCATCGTTTTCGCGCCGGAGGCCCTGGCCCGCCGTTTCGCGTACGAGCGCGCGCTGCCGGATGGACGGACCTTTGGATTTCATGGTTTTTTCAATCTGTGGCGCCATCTTGGCGATGACGATCTGCTTGAGATCACCGCGGCACTGCCCGTGGGCCTGGTCAGGAGCCGTGAATTTCTGGAATATGCGGCCTGCTGCCTGGCGGTGAAAAAATATTCGGCCGCGCATGCCGCCATGCGGCGGCTGCTGGCCTGCGTGGACGGGGACGGGCTGGACGCGCATTTCCGCCAGGCCGGCGTGGCGCCGGAATTGGCCAAAATGCTTTTGGAGATATAGGGCGGACTGCGATGGGGTGGAACCGTCCCGTCACGCGATGCTGCCCGGCGGTCCGGCTGGGTTCGGACCGCCGACAGATCATTCACCGGTATGCCGTCATTGCGATTCCGGCGGGGTAATCGACGGTATTGATCGCCAGCCGGGAGAACCCCGCCTGGCAGACATAGGTCCACATGTCCGCGCCGAATTCCGCACGGACTTCCGACCCTCTGAACACCGGTTCATTAGACAGTGGCCGGAATCAGCCTGCTTCCCGATTGTGGTATAGTCGGCCTCTCGCGGATCGTCGCATACATGTCCCGACGACAACCCTCCGGGATATTGCTCCGCAGCGGCGCGTTGACGAAATCCGGCACCGAGAACCGGTGAGCATGTCTCCCCTCCAACGCGTCGCGGATGCGCTCACATTCAACGCCCGCCGGACTGTGTCGGCCACCCCCGACAACTGCTTCCATTATAACTCGTCTGTCAGCGGCTCAGGTTTCCCTCTATTCTTGATAAAATATTTTTAAGTTCATGAATTTCTGCCCTTATGTTCCGGAATATATGCTGCAAAAGATGTGTATTTTCGTGCAGCAAGCGCAATGTCGTCTGCTCGCCTTTTGAGGTCAGGGCAACAAGAACTTGACGTCGATCCTGCGGATCTTCCGCGACCTCAACATAAGCCTGGGCCAGAAGGGCCTCGACCAGGCCGGAAACGGTGGCGCGGCTTACCTTCAGCGTCTGGACGATCACACGGTGCGGAATGGGAGCATCCGCCGCCCATAGAATAACAAGGACTTGCCACCGCCCCGGCGTCAGAGCGTCTTTTTCCAGCCATCGCGTGAAGACATTATCCAATCCCTGCACGACAGAACGGAGGGAGAACATCAACTCAATGGCAGACATGGCATCGGCGTCGAGAACCGTCGCCATTTTTTGCCGGATATCTGCCGATATGACGGTTCTTTCGGAAGGTATCTGCATCTTGCCCTTGACTCTGTTAGCTGCCTTACAAATAGTCTGTAGGCCGTATAGGCTTACTGGGTAATCCGTCGATGGAAAAGTATCTTGATCCCTATAAACATATCAATGGACTAAGCCTCTTCCCGAGACGCGCCGCGCTATGAGCGAGGGCACCAATGCGGCTAGCGGAAGCTGGCGCCCTTCGGCAAATCCGTGGCTGATCGCGGTGACGGTCACGTTGGCCGCGTTCATGGAAATTCTGGACGGCACCATCATCAATGTCGCGCTACCACACATTTCCGGCGCCCTGGGCAGTTCCTATGACGATGCGACGTGGGCGCTCACCTCCTACCTCGTCGCCAACGGAATCGTGCTGACGATTTCGGCATGGTTTGGCAAAGTTTTGGGACGGAAGCGATATTTCATGATTTGTATCGCCATGTTCACGGTCTGCTCATTCATGTGCGGGCTTTCGACATCGTTGCCGATGCTGATCGTGTTCCGCCTGATGCAGGGCTTTTTCGGTGGCGGCCTACAGCCCAACCAGCAATCCATCATTCTTGATACCTTTCCACCGGACAAGCGCGGTGCCGCGTTCGGCCTGACCGCGATCGCGACGATCGTAGGTCCGATCATGGGACCGCTGCTCGGCGGTTATCTCGTCGATAATTTTTCATGGCGTTGGATTTTCTACGTCAATGTGCCCTTTGGCATTCTCACCATGATCGGGGTGGCGTTGCTCGTGGAGGACCCGCCGTGGGAGCGGCCGGCGCGTCAACCGGTGGACGTCATCGGGATTGCCTTGATCTCGCTCGGCCTCGGCGGCCTGGAGATCATGTGCGACCGCGGCGAGGACGAAGACTGGTTCGGCTCGTCTTTCGTCACCGCGATGGCCGTCTGTGGCGTCGCCGGCACCATCGGAGCCGTTGTCTGGCTCAGACGCGCTCGGCATCCCCTGGTCAATCTCGACATCTTCAAAGACCGGAATTTCGCGGCCGGGACGTTCCTGATGGGTATGATGGGCGCCGTGCTGTACGCTTCGGCGGTGATCGTGCCTCAATTTGCCCAGCAGGTGCTTGGCTACACGGCCACGCTGTCCGGACTTCTCCTGGCACCCGGCGGTACTGTCGTGATCCTGATGATTCCTGTCATCGGCCGCATGATGGGCGTCGTCCAGGTTCGCGCGATCATAGCCACAGGGTTCCTGGTGATGGGAGCCAGCATGTTTGCGTCGGCTCGTCTGACACCGGACATAGATTTTTCTCATCTTGTGTTATTTCGTATATTTCAGACAGCATCGCTCGGCTTTCTTTTCGTCCCGATTTCAACAGCCGCCTATTCGACATTACCCCGCGAATTGAACGCCGATGGGTCGGCAATATTCAGTATGGCCCGCAACTATGTGGGCTCACTCTCCATATCTCTTGCTACCGCGACAGTCATCCAGGCGCAGCAACGACAACAGGCCTATCTGGTGGATCGGATGTCTCCGTACAGGCCGGAATACCAGCATTATCTGGCCGTAGCGAAACAAGCCGCGCTCGATGCCGGAATGTCGCCCGCGAATGCAAGCCAATATGCTCCGTATCGGCTTTACCGGACCTTTATGAGCCAGGTCTCTCTCCTTGCCTATAACGAGGTCTTTATGATGATCGGGCTTCTCGCCTTCAGCGTTGTTCCGCTCTGTTTCTTCCTTTCGCCCGATCGAAAGCGGCGGAGCGCCGCCCCCGCCTCTATCCACTGATGGACAATTCAGGGCGATACAATCACGAGAGACGGGACTTCGCCCGCATACAGGCACGCACCACGAATCGGAAAGCTCGACCCCATCCCCATGAAGAATAGTCATCGTTCTTCCGTCTCGCGATGATAGCGCCTTGTCGCCATGAGGTTCCGCCATGCATTTCACGGTTGGACGGATCGCGCCGAATGAGAGCGATCGCTCCTTGCAAAAACAGGACCATTGCGTCATAATTGTAAGGTGCCTTACAGTTATGGCGCATCTCACGGGAGAACGAACATGACGCGCTCCGTTGCGGCGAAGATCACGACTATCGCCGAGTTTCCGTTGCACACCATGCCCGAGAATCTGGTCGTGCGTGCCGATGGGTCCATCCTGGTCGTCGCATCGCCCCAGTGCGAAGTTTGGTATGTGCCCGCCCCCACCGGCCCCCTGCCCGTCGAACCCTTGCTGCTGCATAGTTTCGACAAGACGCAACTGGCGCAGAGCTTTGTCGAGGCGGCGCCCGACATTTTCTATGTCTTCACTTATGGCGACGCGGTCCTGCACCGTTTCGACTTGCGCGGCTGGACTCCGGGTGAGAAGGTGACCCCCGCCAAGATTCTGCAATTCGAGCCGCCCGCCGGTCCGAACGGCAGCGCTCTGCTCGCCCCAGGCGTGATGCTTGTCGCCGACTGTGTCGAGGGCCTGATCTGGCGCGTTGATCTGACGGATGGAGGCGCCGGTGCCACGGCGCGGGTCTGGCTGAAGCACGACACGATGGCCGCGGGCGGCGGACACCCGCCCGTGAAGTTTTCTGAGACTCAGGAAGTTCCTTTCCCCGGGATCAATGGCCTGCGGTATGGTCCCAAGACCGGGTATGTTTATTATACGACCTCATCGCTGGGCCTATTCATGCGCGTCGCGGTCGATCCGGTAACGCTCGAACCTGTCGGCGAGCCTGAACATCTCATGGATATCGCGAACGTGGATGACCTCTGCCTCGATGAGAAGCGCGGCGTCGCCTATATCACGCGGCATCCCGATCACATTATCGAACGCGCGTCGCTCGAGCCCGGCGCGTCTGGTTCGGAGGCCGCTGCCGGCAGCCCCTTTACCGATGCCCTGATCGGCCCGACCAGCATCGATTGGGGCCGCGGGCCTGATGATTATGGCCGCGTCGCCTACGTCCCGACCGACGGTGGCGTAATCAAGCTCCCGTCGGACGGGGTTCTTCGCCCGGCCCGGTTAATCCGAGTCGAATTCGCCTGAGACGGTGCGTCGCGCTGAGCGCTGCACATACCATACGATCACGATCGAAACAGGACCAGTCTCGATGACCGAAACAAAATACGGCCCGGGAAAATACGGACTGGGCGGACGGCTGCCGCTTGTCCCCGCGGCGGCCATGACCAACGCGCAACGGGAACTTTACGATACGCTCCAGAAAAGCTGGATCGTCTTTGCCGACAAGATAGGAGTCAAGGCGACGACGGAGGACGGGAGCCTGATCGGCCCGTTCAACTTTTTCCTTCTGCACCCCGAGGTGACGGCGAAGCTGTCGGCTTTCCAGGAGGCCGAAGAAACCAATACGACACTTCCCAGGCGCGTGCGAGAAATCGTGATCATCACGGTCGGCGCGGTCTGGGGCGCCACGTATGAGCTTTATGCCCGAGGTCATGTGGCGCGCGAAGCCGGTCTGTCCGACAAGGCTCTCGCCGTCATCGCCTCCGGCGGCATTCCTGACGATTTGAGCGACGACGAAACGATCGCCGCGCGTCTCGCGCGCGAACTTGCGACCAGCCACCGTGTCGATGACGATCTGTATCAGTCCGCCGAGCAGGTCTTTGGCAGAACGGGCCTGTTCGACATCGTTGCCGTCATGGGCGTGTACCAGACGGTCTGCGCGGGGCTCGCGCTATTCGAGGTGCCCGCGCCCGCCTGACCCAATCCATATGACGAGCGACAAATACGAAGAGCATGTGGGACCAGCCGAGGTCCCGCATGGATTTTGAGAGAAGCTGACAGAGGCGTGCCGCGTGGAACATCTTCCTAATCCACGAAGTGTGCGAAATCGCATTGAGGGAGTCCCCGTGGTGGACAACGGGTCCGTGGGTTTCAATGGGAAGTTGGCGGCCTTCATAACAAGGATCGTCGGGTCGATGTGTTGCGCCTACGCATTTGCCGCGTTGGCGCTGGTCAGCTTGCCCGAGGCCATTCACCAGGGTGCGTTCGCGCTTGTTTCCTGGATATCGCAGACCTTTTTGCAGTTGGTCCTGCTTTCGGTTGTTATGGTCGGGCAGCAGGTCCTAACGAAGGCCTCCGACAAGCAGGCGTTGCAAACATTTCAGGATACTGAGGCGGTCCTTCGGCTCACCGACGAGATCCACAAGCTCGTCAAGATCAACAACGAATTGACCGATGAAATTCACCGTTCCGTCATTCTGGGTAGACAGAATTCATGATCCTACTGAACCCGTTGGACGATTTCCTGCCGCGCTTCGATTTCAGCGAGCGACATTGCATGGATATCTGTGCCCCGGCCAGTCGAATCATGAACGCGGTGACCCTCTGGCGGAACGAGGACGATCCGCTGGTTCGCGCCGCCATCCGCCTGCGGGAGACGCCCACCCGGCTGTTCGGTCGCGCGCGGCAACAGAATCTGGACCTCGCCGACTTCACGGTGCTGGAACGGCGGGGCGACACGGCACTGATCTATGGCCTCATCGGCTCGTTCTGGCAGGCGGATTACGGGCTGCGCGACATCCCCTCGACGGATGCCTTTCTCTCCTCTCGGGATGACGACGTCTGCAAGCTTGCCCTTGGCTTCTCCATCCAGTCGGGTCCGGGGAGCACCAACCGACTGGTGACGGAAACCCGCGTGCTTTGCGTCACAGACCGGGCCAGGCACCATTTCGCGCCCTACTGGTATCTGATCCGTCCGGTCAGTGGCCTGATCCGCCGCCGTATGCTCACGGCCATCCGGGATCGATCAGAGTCTCCGTCCCGTCACCATCGACGGGCGGCATTGCCATGAAGCTCTACGATTACCCCACCGCCCCCAATCCACGGCGTGTACGCTTCTTCGTCGCCGAGAAGGGACTGACGATCCCGACCGTCACGGTCGATCTGGCCAAGCGCGAGCAGTTCGCGTCCACATTCCGTGTCCTCAACCCTTCCTGCACCGTGCCTGTACTGGAACTGGACGACGGCACCGCGATCAGCGAGGTGACCGTCATTTGCCGGTATCTGGAAGAATTGCACCCCGATCCTCCTCTGATGGGTGACACGGCAGAACAGCGCGCCGTCATCGGCATGTGGGACCGGCGCATGGAAATCGACGGCTATCTCGCCGCGATGGAAGCGGTGCGAAACAGCCTGCCAGGGTTGGCGGGGCGTGCGCTCGTTGGACCGCATGGCTATGCGCAAATCCCGGAGCTTGCCGCCCGCGGACGCCAGAGGCTGGCCGATTTCATGGCCGACCTGAACATTCGGTTGCGCGACGTACCCTATGTCGCCGGCGATGCCTTCTCGATCGTCGACATCACGGCGTTCGTCACCTTGAATTTTGCCCGCGACCGCCTGAAGCTGGCATTGCTGGAAGAAGCTGCTGCCCTGCACGCCTGGTTCGCGCGCGTCGTAGGACGGCGAGGAGCGCAGGCATGACAGCTTTTGTCAATCAGCACCTTGAGTCCCACTGCCATAAGAGTGCGTCGTTCGACACATGCTTCCATGTCGTGACGGGTGGCCCCGGTTCCGGCAAGACAACGCTGCTCAAGGCTCTGGCTCGGCAAGGCATTCCTCATATGCCGGAAGCGGGACGCGCCATCATCAGAGATCAGATCGAAATCGGCGGCACAGCGCTCCCATGGCGGAACCGCCACGCTTTCGCTGAATTGATGCTAAGCTGGGAGCTACGCTCCTGGCATGAGGCATCCAGACGGAATGGACATATCCTGTTCGATCGCGGCATCCCAGATGTCATCGGATATCTCCGCCTGTGCGATCTTCCCGTTCCATCCCACCTTGATACTGCGGCGCGACGCTTCCGTTATCAACAGGTATTCATTGCCCCGCCGTGGGCGGAAATTTACACTCAGGACGCCGAACGAAAGCAGACCTTCGAAGAATCCAGCGCTACCTATGACGTTATGATCGAAACTTATCAACATTATGGCTATACCTTGAGGGAGCTTCCTCGGACACCCGTCGAAGATCGGACAAATTTCGTGATGCGAAGTTTAAGAGGAAATACATCCCCCCATAAGATTGATGCATGATTGAATAATGATGCCGGATCATTCCAATAAGTTTACAAAACTGAACAGTGTGTTCACCGACGACGGTACAAACGTCCGCCGACAATTTGTACTAGCCGGGCTTATTTTGACGACTTTCGAAAGATTCAAAAAATACACTATTGATCGGGTGGATGGTTTCTTTTCGCAGCATATCGAAATCAGCAATGGTGAGTTATGCTACATACGAGGGAACGAATTCAAACGATTGATTCGGGAAACCGGGAGCGGGAAAGATGGTCAGCATAGCAACAAGGCCTTTCGGGCCGCCCTACACTGGTTTTGTGATGCCAATGCAATCGACCTGGGCGAATTGAATGAGATAGAACGACTCTATACTATCAGGAATGAAATTGGACATGAACTTCTTCTGATACTTGCAGATGATCGCAAACTCCCTCTGACGCTTTCTGATGTCCTCTTTATTTTCTCCATATACGTAAAAATAGTTCGGTGGTGGATTAAAGAGATCGAAATGACGACCGAACCCGACATTACCCGAGACCAGTACGAATCCATTGATTGGCATCAGGTGGAAACAATAGATACCATTATTCTAAGAGAAATATTACAAAAGGCGCTATCCAATGATATTGAATGGAATAATCATCTCAATGCGATTTAGGTCGTGAACCCATAAATCGGAACGGCCGAGATGGACGGGAAGCGGGCATTCAAGAGCCATCCATACCTGGACATCTGAATGCCGCAACCGGTGTCGCTTGCCGGCCCAGACAATAATCCACTCAAGCCAGCGTGACGGCAAATGCTGGCTTTGCTGACACTGGTGCTTGCCATCGGGATAGGGGCTTGACCCAGGCGGAAGGCTCGCGCTAACTTGGATCCATGGATCCAAAGTCGATTTTCAGCGAGCTTCAGGATGAGATCGAGTCGGGCGAACTGGCGCCGGGCGTCGTGCTCAAGCAGGAGTTGATCGCCGAACGTTTCGGTGTCAGCCGCCAACCCGTCAGGCAAGCTCTGGACCGATTACTCGGGAGCGGTCTGGTCGTACGGCGCCCTGATCGAAGCCTAGCGGTCGCCATACTCTCAGAGCGGGAATCGGCCGAGCTTTGCGACCTTCGAGCTATTCTGGAGGTCGCTGCCCTGGAGCAATCGCTTCCGTCTCTTTCGCTCTCTGCCCTGCGGAAGGCTGAAAGGCTTAACGATGAGCTGAGCTCTGAGTACGACCCGTTACAGATTCTGGAACTCGACCAGCAGTTTCATCTCACCCTGTACAGCGGATGTGAGAATACGCGCTTGCTTCGGACGATAACGACGCTCCGCCGGGAATCGCGTCGGTCGACGATGCACCAGCAGCCCGGCGCCGAAGAGCGCATCAATTTTTTCGAGGAGCACGCGGCAATCGTCGCCGCATGTGCGAAGCGCGATTTCGAAGCTGCAGCCCAGCATTTGCGCCGTCATCTCACTCAGACGACGGCAAGACTTCTTTCCAAGCCGACAAAGGATCGATCATGAAAATGACCGTTGAGGTAAATTGGGATCGCGACGGAGCGATCTTCACCGACAAGCGCTACAGCCGCGCTCACATTTGGCGCTTTGACGGCGGACAGGTCGTGCCGGCATCGGCTTCGCCGCATATCGTTCCGCTTCCTTATTCGGTCGAGGCCAATGTCGATCCGGAAGAGGCCTACATCGCGGCAATTTCGAGCTGTCACATGTTGTGGTTTCTCTCCATCGCGGCTCCCAAGCGGATCGTTGTAGAAAGCTATACCGACAATGCGACCGGCGTGATGGAGAAGGTCGACGGAAAGATGATTGTCAGCCGCGTCGAACTGAATCCGACCATCATCTATGCGGGAGAGCCGCCGACCGCCGAAATGCAGGCGGAACTGCATCATCTAGCGCATGAACAGTGTTTTATCGCCAATTCCGTCAAAACGGAAATTACCATGGCGAGATGAGGGGCCTTCAGCGCATTCGTTGACTGGCGCAGAGGCTGTCAGGCATTGGGGGCGGACGGTCCCAATATCCAGATGATCGACAGCACCTGCGTTCGCGCTCATCAGCAGGCCGCGACGGCAAAAAGGGGGATCGAGATCATTGTCTTGGTCGATCACGCGGCGGGCTTACGCCCAAAATCCATGTTGTGGCAGACGCGCAAGGACTTCCGATCCGACTCGGTCTCACTGCTGGGCAGGCGCATGACGGACAGATCGTCGATACGCTTCTCGATCATCTGGGACCTCGCACCATCGTGTTGGCTGACAAAGCCTATGACGCCGACCGCATCCGCGAACTGATCCAAGAGCAGGGGGCCACGCCCAACATCCCTCCAAAGAGCAGCCGGCGCTGGAAGCCGTGCTTCAGCAAGCGGCTCTACCGCGAGCGCAATCTTATTGAGCGCTTTTTCTCCAAGCTGAAGCACTTCCGTCGCGTTGCCACTCGCTACGACAAACTGCCGCCAACTTCCTGGCCATGGTCCAACTGGCTTCAATGCGCCTGTCGCTTCGCGCTTATGAGGCTACGGCCTAAATTGACCATGCGTCGTTTCATAGATACTTTGAGCCATTCAAGCCCTTGTTTTTCCTCAACTACCCGGCGATATCCGGCACGCGGCCACTCGCGGCGCGTCGCGTCGTTCCGCCGCGTTGTCCCTCCCCCAGCATGACGCAAACGCGAACGTCCGGAAAGGACACGGATTACGCGAGCCGGGCTTGCCGGGTGAGGCGGGCTCGTCCAAGGTTCGAACGTGTTCCCGGCACCGCTTCACTGGACTATCGCCTGATGGCAACCATAGTGGCGAGGAGGTCAAGATGTTCAGCAGACAGGCTCGGATCTCGGGTTTCGGCGCGGGGCGCAGGATTGCGACGACGGCACGCGGTTATGACGTGCTGCGTGATCCCGCCCTTAACAAGGGCACTGCGTTCACGCGTCAGGAGCGGGCCGCGCTTGGCCTGAACGGGCTGCTTCCGCCGGCCGTCACGACGGATATGGAGCCCCAACTTGCGCGCGCCTATCGGGCGTACAGAGCGGCGCCGACGGATCTGGCGAAGCATATCTACATGTGGCGCCTGCACGACGACAACGTCACGCTGTTCTATGCGCTTCTGCAGCGGCATATGATGGACATGCTGCCCGTCGTGTATGATCCGGTCGTCGGGGAGGCAATCGAGAATTACAGCGAGGTGATGACGCGGCCGCGCGGCGTGTTCCTCAGCATCGACGATCCCGACAGCGTCGAGGAAAGGCTGGCGGCGTTCGGTGCCGGGGCCGACGATATCGATCTTCTCGTCGCGAGCGATGCCGAGGAAATCCTCGGTATAGGCGATTGGGGATCCAACGGCATCGATATCTCGATCGGTAAGCTGGCTGTCTACACCGCGGCGGCGGGGGTCGATCCGCATCGCGTCGTTCCGGTGATTCTGGATGTCGGGACGGACAACGAAAAATTGCTGAACGATCCGCTTTATATCGGCTACCGGCACAGTCGCGTTCGCGGCGATGCCTATGATGCGTTCATCGACGCCTATGTCACCGCGGCACGAAAGCTGTTCCCGAAGGCCATGCTGCACTGGGAAGATTTCGGTTCGACCAATGTGCGTCGCATCCTGGATCGTTATCGGAACACCGTTCCGACCTTCAACGATGACGTACAGGGCACGGGAGCCATCGTTCTGGGCGCCCTGATCAACGCCGTCGAACGCAGCGGGGCGTCATGGGCCGATCAGCGCGTGGTCATCCTCGGGGCCGGGACGGCGGGTGTCGGCATCGCCGATCAGATCCGCGACCAGATGGTCCGTCACGGGGTGGGCCGGCAAGACGCCGTGCGACGGATCTGGCTGGTGGATCTTCCTGGTCTGCTGACCGATGGCATGGGCGACGACCTGCTTGATTTCCAGAGGGATTACGCGCGACCGGAGGCGGAAATCGCGCAGTATCCACGGACGCCGTGCGAAACGTTGCCCGCGACGGAAACGCGCTGGCCGGCCATGGCCGGGCTTCGCGCCAAGATCGCCTCGGCCCCCGGCATCATCGATCTCGCGACGGTCGTGAAGGCCGTGCATCCGACCATCCTGATCGGGACCTCGACGACGCCGCATCTGTTCACCGAAGCCATCGTACGTGACATGGCGTCTCACGTTGAACGGCCGATCATCCTTCCGCTGTCGAACCCGACGCAACTGCATGAGGCCACGCCCATGCAGTTGATCGAATGGACTGACGGAAAGGTTCTGGTGGCGACCGGCGCGCCGTTCGACGATGTCGAACACAAGGGCGTCACCTACACGATCGGGCAGGCCAACAATGCCGCGCTCTATCCGGGCCTGGGTTTCGGGACCATCGTCTCGCGCGCGACAACGGTGTCCGACGCGATGATTTTCGCGGCCGCGCAGGCCGTGGCCGGGCAGGCCACGGATACGGCGCCCGGCGCCGCCCTGCTGCCTTCGAACGAAGATTTGCGGGAGACGTCCAGCGTCGTCGCCGTGCAGGTGGCGCGCAAGGCGATCGAACAGGGGCTGGCACAGGAGAAGCCGGACAATGTCGTCGAAGCCGTCCGCGAGCGGCAATGGTGGCCCGTTTACAACCCGGTCGAGGCTGTCTGAGGAGGCTGCCTGAGTCCGGGCCGCTTGTTGCGATCAAGCCCGACGCCTCCATTAGGGCATTTCGGCTGGACACCGGTTCAGTGAAAATACCCTAAATTATTATTTTACCTAGAATTTTCGCCCCTTCAAACGAGTCCGTTCGAACGGCGGTTGGATCAGATCGCCGCCAGCCGGACATATGGTCATCTCCGTCGTTCGATGTGGACAGTACGTTCGGGAGCCTGCCCGATTTCGTGCTTTTCATATTCGTACAGATGTATTACATATGTACTGCAATCAGGGAGGCAACCATGTCCGCTGTGACATTCCGCGTCGACGATACCCTCAAGGCCGCCGCCGTTGCGAAGCTGTCGGCGCAAGGCATGTCCCTGTCCGACGTGCTGCGCGACACCCTGGCCTATATCGCCGAGACTGGTCAGCCGCCCGTCAAGCGGCGGCTCGTGACCGACGAGGACGCGAGGCTGATCGAAATCGTCCGCGAACGCCTCGCCGACCCCGCGCCGCGCCATCGCATGACGCTGGCGGAATTGAAGGCCCGTCATCCGGATGACTGAATACGCGATCGAATTCGACGATCGCGCACTCCGGCAATGGGACGATCTGGACGGGAGCGTTCGCGCCGCATTGGTTGCAGCAGGTTCCGTGCTGATGGGCGATACAGGATTGCTCGGGAGGTGAAAGCTGCTGTTTCATTTGGCGGTCACAGATTTTTCTCCGCCGTCAGGGCGTTCTGCTGGCCGGGGCGTGCCGCGAGATAGGCCGCGATGGCCTGATGGCTTTCGTTGACCATCCGTTCGAGCGCCGCGATCTGTTCGTCTTTCTGTTTGAGTGTCTGAAGCAGGGTATTGATGATCTGCATGTCGGGCGTCATGTCGAACGGTTTCTGGAGCACGCCGATATCGGGCGCCGCGCGGACGCCGCCCGCGCCCGGCAGGGTGCTGCTGATCGGCACCGCATCGGCGGTGCCGGCGCCCTTGCGGAAGACCAGCACCATATCGTTCCAGCCATCCGCCGAGCGTGGCGCGACGAAGCTTTCCATCAGGTGCACGTCCATTCCCTGCCGCCGGCCCCAGGTGACGAGGGACAGTCCGCAGTCCGGATAGAATCGCCAGCAATCGCGCGGATAGGGATGGTACCAGCCATTGCTCGGCGCGTTCACGTAAAGATAGCCGCCGGGACGGAGCACGCGCAGCGTTTCGAGGAAAATCAGCCAGAACATGTCGCTATGTTCGAAGCAGGAAGAACTGACCACCGCGGAAAAGGTGCAATCATCAAACGGCAGGACATAGGGGTCCGCGAGCACGAGATCGACGCCGGGGCCGGCGTCCATATCGACGCCGGTATAACGCATTGCCGGACTGCAAACGGAACGCAGCGATCCGTTGACGTCCATCGATCCGAGGTCAAGGATGTGAGGGTCCTCGGCCCCCGAAGCATAATGCATGAAGAAACGGCGGCCAAGTTCAAGGGCTGTATCGTGCACTTGCAAAATTCCTGTTGCATCGTCCCGGCATTGAGACGCCCGCCGGTGAAAACATCCACGCGCGTCTGGTGATATCCGCTTCCCGTTACGAATAACAGCCTCGACCGGACAGGGGAACGCTTGAAACCCGACATGCCCCGGAAACGGGGCCGCGGGTTGCGAAAGCCGGCATCGCCGGAAGGTTCGTCTTCTGCAACCGGACGGCGAAAGCCACGCTTGTGGAGATGATGGTCGCTCGGAGGCTCCTTATGACCCCCATCATTACCGTCTTCAGACGATCGCCCGATCGCGGCAGGGGGCTGGCGCGTGACATGCGCGTTCGCTGGGCGCTTGAAGAAGTGGGCCAGCCTTATGACGTTCGCCCCGTTTCGTTCGCTGAGATGAAGGAGGCCGCGCATCTGGCGCTTCAGCCTTTCGGCCAGATTCCGACCTATGAGGACGGCGGCCTCGTTTTGTTCGAGAGTGGGTCGATCGTGTTGCATGTCGCCGAGCGCCATGCGGGCCTGCTGCCGGACGACGCCGATGCGCGGGCGCGGGCGATCACCTGGATGTTCGCCGCGCTCAACACGGTGGAGCCGCCGATCCTCGAACTCGCGACCGCCAGGCTTCTGGAGAGCGACAAGCCCTGGAGCGCGGCGCGCCTGCCGCTGGTCGCGGGGCGCGTTCGCGATCGGCTGACGCCGCTTTCCGATCGCCTTGGCGATGCCGAATGGCTTGATGGCGCATTCAGTGCGGGCGACCTGATGATGGTGTCGGTGCTGCTCCGGCTGAGGGCGTCGGGCCTTCTGGACGACTATCCGAAGCTGGCCGCCTATGTCGCCCGCGGCGAGGCGCGGCCCGCCTACAAGCGGGCTTTTGCCGCGCAATACACGCCCCCGGCCGGGGAGCGGGGATGACCGTGACGTCCGTCCCGTCCGGCCGGCACGATCGAGAGCCGACGCCGCTTCATCCCGCTTCGCGATAGGCGTCACGCACCGCGTCCGGCCGGTTGGCGATTGCACGCAGATAGCTCCTGGCCGCGGTGTCCGGCGTGCGTTCGCCGCTTTCCCATCCCTTGATGGTTTCTTCCTCCAGCCCATACCAGAGCGCGAACTGACGGCGACTGAGCTTCAGCTTCTTCCGGATGGCGGCAACGTCCACCTCGGCCTTGTGGTCATTATGGACCGCCCGGATGCCGGCCTGGCCGAGATCGGCGGTCACAGCCTCGACGCTATCGGTGCGCGGGAGCAGGACGACCGCGCGCCCCAGGCCCTGGCCCTTCGATTCCGCGATCAGCGTCTCGATGACACGTTTGGCTGCCAGCGCCGTCGGGAAAGCCGGGGATCTCCGCTATGCCGCTAAAATATTGATTCTGCCGTCCTTTCGATTCCAAAATTCGCTTGCGAATTCCGGAATCAGGACACCAGGGACCAGAAGCCGAGCTTGCGCCTGTGACGTGTCTTGAGGCGCGTCATGAATGCCTCGTGGGTTTCCAGGCCCGGGGCGTCGGTCATCATGGGGGCGAGGGCATGGCAGGCTTTGAGGTCCTTCGCCGCGTAGGAATAGGAGCGGGAGAGCGCCTGGTCCAGCACCGCCTCGACCAGGCGGCGGTAAAGCCGTGTGGCCTCGTTGGGATGGGCCTCCGAGAGGCGTTCGGCCGCCGGGCGCAGGGTCGCGTAATTCCGCCCGTCCAGCGTGTCGGCGTGGGTACGCACGAGGCGGGCGGCCTCGTCCAGCGCGGGCCATTCCAGCAGGGCGGCGAGCGCCGCCGCCCTGTCGGGGAAATCGATGATGTGGGCGAGCGCCTGCTCCTCGGCATCGATCGCGTCGTAGTCGCCGAGATGGCGCTGGTAGGCCCGCCAGTGCGGCAGGCTGAGGCGTGTGTGGAAGATTTTCAGTCGCAGGGCCTGGGCCGTGTCCCGTTCTCCCGCGGCCTCATGGGCTTCGATCCTGAGATCGTCGCTTGCGCCGTCGAACCGAACGGCCCCGGCCGGTTCGCGCGCGAGCCATTCCAGGGCCTCGCGGGCGCGGCCCTTGTCCAGCAGGCGCCGCGCCACGTCGCCGATGAAGCGGTCCGGGTGCGTGCCGAGGCCGACGGCCTCGATATAGGCCGCGACATCGTCCATGGCGTCGGCCAGGTCCTGCAACCGGCGCGTGATGCGATTGCGGGCGCCGATGGCACGATAATCCTCGCCGCCCCTGGGAAGCGGCAGGGCCTGCAGCCGCTTCATGAGCGTCGCCCTCAGCAGCGCCGCCCCGTCCGTTCCGAGCGCTGCCCGGCACGACGACAGCAGGTCGTCGCATGTGCCGTACTCGTCACTGTCGAGGAGCGTGAGAATATCCTCGACGACATCGGCCGGTTTCCGGTTGGGCAGGCGGCCCCAGAGCCGCCCGAGATCCGACGCGGCGTCGCAGAACACGTTCGACAGATAGCCGTTGTCGTCGCTTCGCTCATGGATGGACGGCGCGAGTTCCACGAGCAGGCGCATGGTCCGCGCGGCCGTTTCGATATCCGCCGCCGCGACGTCTTCGAGAATCGTGTGCCGCAGGGCGTCCAGTTCCGCCGCCAGCGGCTTCACCTTGTCCCAGGACAGGAACCCGCGGGACTGCTGGATCGCGCGCAGGCGCTTCTCGACCTCCTTGCCGAGCCGGTCCCTGGCGTGGGCGGCCGTCAGCGCCATGCGCAGCGTCCGGCCGAGGGCCGCGTCGTGCTCGGCCAGTTCCATCAGGAATGAGGCCAGGCGTTCGGCGCCGAGCGCCTGCAGGTTTTCCCGGGTGAGGGTCGTGCCCGCCTTCGCCGGCGCGGCGGGCTTGCGGGACGCGGTTTTCGGCGCGCGGGATTTCGGCGCCGGAGATTGCGATGAGGGGGATTTCGGCGAGGGGGATCGGGCCATGGCGGCAGGTTATGGGAGGGGATCGCGCGGCGCAATCAAGCCGGCAGGGGAGAGCGCGCCGGGATTGCATATTCCCTTTCGCGCCGAATAATGGCCCGCTCGATGTTCATGGAGGAAAAGACGGGATGACGATACGCATGGTGCTGGGCTGTGCCGCGCTGGTGATGGGCCTGGGCGCGGGAGCGGCGCGGCCGGCCCTGGCCTGGGGTGGGAATGGGCATGCGATCGTCGCCGATATCGCCGAGGCGCGCCTGAGCCCGGCCGCCGCGCGGCAGGTGGGCGATCTGCTGGCCCTGGAAGGCCATCGGACGATGGATCAGATCGCCTCGTGGCCCGACAGCATCGGCCATATTCCGCCTGAGCGGGGCGGGGCGCCGGAGACCCTGCCGTGGCATTATGTCGATATCGACGTCGCGGCCCCCGGCTATGCCACCGCCGATTGTCCGGACGGGAATTGCGTGGTGGCGCGCCTGCCGGACCTGCTGCGCGTGCTGGGCGACGCGCGCGCGCCGCGCGCGAAGCGGCTGGCGGCCCTGAAATGGGTGGTGCATCTGGTGGGCGACATCCATCAGCCGCTGCACGCCGCCGAACGCGACCATGACAAGGGCGGCAACATGGTCAAGGTCAGCTATTTCGGCGAGACGCGGAACGGGCACCTGAACCTGCATTCCCTGTGGGACGAGGGGATTCTGGAACACGAAACCGGCCTGACGACCGGCCCGCATTACGCGATCGACCTGGCCCGCGCGCGGCAGGAGGCCGCCATCCTGAACGACGCGATCACGCCGGGACAGGCGGCGGCCTGGGCCCCGCAGGGCCTGCCCGGATCGCTGGGTCCGGTCGTCGCCGCCTGGGCGAACGAGAGCCATGCCCTGGCGCGCGACGTGGTCTATGCCGACCTGCCCCACGCCGGAAACGGCCCCGGGATTGCACCCGGGATTGCATTGGGCGCCCCCTACGACCAGGCGGCGTGGCCGGTGATCCAGGTCCGCCTGGAGCAGGCCGGGGTGCGGCTGGCGGACATGCTGAACGCCGCCCTGCCGGCCACGGCGTCCGCGCCGGTCCGGGCGCGCTGATTGTAATGTTTCTGATGTGCTGATTACCGAGAGGATTTTCATGTTCCGAACCCGTTTTGCCGCCCTTCTGCTGGCCTCGGCCTGTCTGGCGCCCTGTCTGGCACCCGGTCTGGCGTCCCCTGGCCTTGCCGCCGACAAGCCGGCCGAGGCGCCGAAGGCCGACACGGCCAAGGCCGCGCCGGCGGAGAACGGCCAGGCCGGGCTGCTGCCCGCGGATTCGGTCACGAAACATCGCTATACGGCCGGTGGGCGGACCATCGCCTATACCGCCCATGCCGGCACGCTGACGCTGCGCGACGAGGACGGCAAGCCGGGGGCCAAAATCTTCTATGTCGCCTATACCCAGGATGGCGCGGGGCCGGGGCGGCCGGTCTCGTTCTTCTTCAATGGCGGGCCGGGCGCGGGCACGGCGTACCTCAACCTGGGCGCGGCGGGGCCGCGGGCCCTGCAATTCCCGGCGGGCATGCCCACCGACGGCGCGGCGGCGCGCCTGGTGGACAATCCCGACAGTTGGCTGCCGGCCACGGACATGGTGTTCATCGACGCGGTCGGCACCGGCTATAGCCGGCCGATCGACCCGCACAAGGCGGCCGACGCCTATTACGGCGTGACCAAGGACGGTTCGGCCTTCGCCAAGGCCATCGAACTGTGGGTCGGACAGAACGGACGGCAGGCCTCGCCCCATTACCTGGTCGGCGAGAGCTATGGCGGCATCCGTTCGATCCAGGTCGCGTGGCAGTTGCAGCAGCAGCAGAACCTGATCGTCAACGGCATCGTCATGATCTCGCCGGCCATCCAGATGCAGTTCCTGGATGCGGCCAACAATCCGCTGGCCTCGGCCATGACGCTGCCAACCTTTATTGCCGCCCATCTGGACGCGGCGCATCAATTGACGCCGGCGGCGCTGGACGATGCCTATCGCTATGCGTTCGGGCCCTATCTGACGACGCTGGCGAACGCGCCGCCGCAGGGGGCGGAGGCGCAGGCGTTCTATGCCGAGATCGCCCGGCGTACGGGCCTGCCGGAAGAGGTGGTGGCCAAGCAGCGCGGCGCGCTGGACCCGATGTCGCACGACGTGCGCAGCCGTGGCGAGCGGCTGTATGGGCTGTACGATTTCACGCAATCCATCGCCGATCCGTATCCCGAGGGGATCGACAACAACGACAGCCCCGATCCGACGCTGTTCGGGTTCGGCCGGGCCTATGGCAATGCCTTCGCCGGCTATGCCGCGAACGAGCTGGGCTTTCGCACCGAGCTGACGTACGACCTGCTGAGCATGGAGGTGAACGGCGCGTGGCGCTGGGGCGACCATGGGTCGCCGATGACCGACCAGGTCGCGCTGCTGCGCAAGCTGCTGGCGATCGATCCCGGCCTGCGCGTCTTCGTCGCCAACGGCTATTTCGACATGGCCTGCCCGTTCGGCACCACACGCTGGACCCGCGACCATATCCCCGTCGGCGCCGAGCGGATCGGCCTGCATCTCTATCCCGGCGGGCATATGCTGTACACCCGCCCCGAGAGCCGCGCCGCGCTGTGGCATGACGTCGACGGCTTCTATGCCGCATCGGCCGCGCAATTGAAGTGATCGGCGGTGGCCGGCCGGGGACGCGGGACCCGCGTCTTCGCCGGTCTGGGCTTTCGGCGGATAAACTTAGCCGAATGGATTACTGACTTGACAGGAATGCGCGGATGCAATTAGTTAGCCATATGGCTTACCTTGATCGCGTCTTTCACTCTCTGTCGGATGGCACCCGCCGCGCGGTCATCGCGCAGCTTGCGGGCGGGCCGGCCAGCGTCGGCGAGTTGGCGCGGCAGCATCGCATGGCCCTGCCCAGCTTCATGAAGCACATCCATGTGCTTGAGGAGAGCGAGATCGTCGTCTCTCGCAAAATGGGCCGGGTCCGCATGTGCCAGTTGCGTCCCGGCGCGCTGGCGGCGGCGCAAGGCTGGCTGGAACAGGAGCGGCGTGTTTGGGAAACCCGCTTGAATCAATTGGATTCCTTCGTCGAAACGCTGGCCGAACAGGACAATACCCATGGACATGAATGACCAGATCGACCCCGACCTCGACCTCGTCCTCGAACGCACGGTCAAGGCCAGCCCGGCCCAGCTATGGCGCGCCTGGACCGAGCCCGACCTGCTGAAGCAATGGTTCGCGCCCCGGCCATATGGCGTGGCCAAGGCGGACATCGCGCTTGTGCCGGGCGGCGCGTTCAATGTCGTGATGCGTTCGCCGGAGGGCGTGGATTTTCCGGAAAAGCCGGGATGCATCCTGATCGTGGAGCCGGAGCGGCGCCTGGTCTGGACCGACGGCCTGGGGCCGCAATTCCGGCCGAATGACGAAGCCTTCATGACGGCGGAGATCACGATGGAGCCGGTCCCCGGCGGCACGCGCTATCGCGCGCTGGTGCGGCACAAGAGCGCGCAGGACCGGGCGAAGCACGAGGAAATGGGGTTCTTCCAGGGATGGGGGACCTGTCTGACCCAATTGGAGGAACTGGCCCTGCGGATCTGAGACCGGGCCGGGCGTCGCGGGCCGAATCAGGGGAGCGGCTCGCCTTGTGGGGTTCTGGTGTGGCGCGTTCTCGTGTAGGGGGCTTGGTCGTTCCTGCGTGATCGTTCCTGCCTGATCGTTCCTACTTGGCCGTTCCGAGGTGAGAAGCCTGCCATGATTTTTGTCCGCGCGTGCCTGTTCAACGTCTATTTCATGCTGCTGACGCTGGTCATGGGGGTCGGGGCGTGGCCGATCCGGCTGTTCGCGCGGTCGCTGGCGCTGCCTTATGCCAAGCTGTGGACCCGGCTGGCGGTCGGCGGGTTGCGCCGGATCTGCGGCATCCGGCTGGTGGTGACGGGGCGGGAGCATCTGCCGGCGGGCCGGCCCTGCCTGGTGGCGTCGCAGCACCAGTCGGCGTTCGACACGCTGGTGTGGATGAACCTGGTGGAGCGGCCGGCCTATGTGATGAAAGAGGAGCTGACGCGCCTGCCGCTGGTGGGGCCGATGCTGCTGCTGGCCGGGATGATCCCGGTGCGGCGCGCGGAAGGCGCGAAGGCGTTGCGGGCGCTGCTGGGCGCGGCCGGGCAGGCGGCGGCGGACGGGCGGCAGATCGTCATCTTTCCCGAAGGGACGCGGACCCGGCCGGGCGAGACGGCCAGGCTGCACCCCGGCATCGTCGCGATGGCCGGACATACCGGCCTGCCAATCATTCCTGTGGCCACGGATTCCGGCCTGTGCTGGTCGCGCAATGCGTTTGTCAAGCATCCCGGAACGATCCATATCGCCATCGGGGCCGCCTTGCCGCCGGACCTGGGGCGGAACGGGATTCTTCCCGCGATCTCAGCGGCCTGGGACGATTTGTCCCGCGGATTTACGGCCCGGGACCCACGGGACAATCCTGTGGATAACTCTGTGGGCGTTCCTGTCCCCCATTCGGTCGATCAATAAGATTTGTCGTTCCCCTGGAAGAGGGGCCGGGCGGTCCGCCCGGCGGCGCAGGGGGCGGGTGGATCGGGGTGCCGGGGCTGAAAATCCCGCAAGTGCTTTATTTCGCAACGAATAAATTTCTATCCGCGCAGGGTTGACGCCGAGTCGGCATGGGCCGAAACAAAGGGTTACGGTAGGGCCGGAACCGCGCGCGGCGCCTGTGGATAAATTCCATACGGCTGCGCGGCGACCCTAGCGCCATCAATGTTAATCTTATGTGAATCAAGTTGTTCGCGGCCATTTTTGACATGCGTGACCGAACGGCGTGATCGTCCCCGCCCCCCCTGCCCTGTCCCGGATGGCGAGACGGATCGTCCAGGGGTGCCGGGCGCGGCGCCTGGCCGTGCCGTGGCTAACCATGTCATGTCTGGCCGTGGCGTGTCTGATGCTGGCCGACCTGTCGGCATGGTGGGTGGCGCAATGCCGGCTGGATGCGGCGGTGGCGCGCTGGAGCGCCGATCTGGCCCGCCAGGGGTGGCAGGTGCGGACGGGCGTGCGGATGCGCGGCGGATCGCCGCTGACGGCGCGGATCGTGCTGGCGGGACCGGCGCTGGACGGGCCGATCGGCGGGCCGGCGGGGCGTGACCGGGCCGCCTGGGCGGCGGAGCGCGTGGTATTGTCGCTGTCGCTGCTGCATCCGGGGCAGTTGCGCGTGGGGCTGGACGGCGCGCAGGTGCTGCGCGTGACCGACCCGGCGCGGCCGGACGCGGCATGGATGCTGCGCGGCCGGGGCGAGGCCGTGCGCATCATGCTGCCGCTGGCGGAGATGCCGGGACGATCGGGATGGCCGGGCGGGATGGCGGCCGGACACGCGACCTGGGCGGCCCGGCGTCTGGCGCTGCGGGTGACGGGACCGGGGGGGTGGTCGATCGGGTTCGGCCTGGCGGGATTGCACGGGCGCGGCGTCTGGGATGAGGCGGCCGGCCCGGCGGCGAGCCGCCTGGCGCTGGCGCTGTCGGTCCGGCAGGTGTGGCTGCCGCGGGAATTGCCGTTTCGGCGGCCCTTGGGGTGGTCCGTGCCCCCTGCCCTGCCGGAGGCCGGGATGCTGCGGGATGGCGGGCTGACGCTGGCGCTGGCGGGCGATGGGCGCACCCTGCTGGTGCAGGATGTGCATGCCGCCTGGTCGACCCTGTCGGTGCGTCTGGTGGGGCGCCTGGTGGGGCGTTGCTGTCTGGAATGGGCCAGCCTGGAATGGGCCTGTCTGGAACAGGGTCTGGAACGCGATGGGGCGGACGGGGACCTGACCCTGTCGGTGGCTGGGATCGGCCGGACGGTGCGCGCGCTGGGCCGGGATGGGCCGGTGGCGCCGGACCTGGCGCGGGCGATCGACGCGATCGACCGGTGGGCGGCGGGGATGCCGGGGGTATCCCGGGGCGATGCGCATGGAGACATGTGGGGAGACGCGGGCGAGAACCGGGGAGAGGACGGGCCGGCGCCGAGCGACCGGCCGGTGGACCTGACGCTGCGGCTGCGCGGGCGGCAGGTCTTTATCGGGAGCGTGCCTGTCGGGTGGCCGTGAAATCCGTCGTGAAATCCATGGCGTCGGCATCGGCGTCGGAGGGAGCGAGGGCGTCGCGCAGGGACGCGACCTCCTGCCGGAGGCGCTGGAGTTCCTGCTCCATGGTTTCGGCGGCGGATGGCGCGGAGGGCGGCGCGGGTTCGGGGGAGCGGGAGGCCGGGGGCTGGTCGGGCGCCGGCTGGTAGAAGGCGGCGAACATCGACATGGCGCGGTCCATCATCGCCAGGTTCTGCCGCCCGATCTTTTCCATCTCGGGCGGCAGGAAGGTTTCCATCGTCCGCTGCATCGTGGCGCGGACCTGCTTCTGGCCGGCGGCGAACTGTTCCATCATCTGGTCCAGATAGTCGGGCACCAGCCCCTGCATGCTGTCGCCGTAGAAGCGGATGAGCTGCCGGAGGAAAGTGGCGGGCAGCATGGCGCGGCCCTTGGTCTCTTCCTCCATGATGATCTGGGTCAGGACGGCGCGGGTGATGTCGTCGCCGGTGCGCGCGTCGTGGACCACGAACTCCTTGCCAGCGCGGACCATATCGGCCAGCGTGTCGAGGGTGATGTAGATCGAACTTTCGGTGTCGTACAGGCGACGGTTCGCGTATTTCTTGATGACGATCGGGGCGACCGGGCTGCTGGCATCCGGCAATATGGCCTCCATCAACGAAGCTGGGCCGTCGGTCGGCACGGGGTGGGCGGAACGAAGCGATGGCACGTCCTGGCTGAACGCGAATCCGGCGAGGATGGATGCATCACGGCCGCCTGTATGCGGCCGGGAAAGCGGAAAGGATAGCATGAGACGCAGCAGGATGCACGATGCGCCGCGCGGCCGGATGGCGGTTTTCCGCGAGACGGGCACGGATGACCGGTAATCCGCCCGATCCGGCGGCGCTGATGCGGGACTGGATGGCGATCTGGCAGAGCGAGGGCGCCGCCTTGCGCATGGACCGGGAATGGGCCGAGACGATGCAGCGCGTGGCGCGGTTCTGGACCGAACATGCCGCCCCTGCCCCAACCCCTGCCCCGGCGTCGACGTCCGCGGGCGCTGAGAAGGAAGCGGCCGGGGATGCTGCCGCCGGGGAAGGAGCGCGCGATCGTGACGCAGGATCCTGGACCGGGGGATGGCCGCCTTTTCCCGCCTTTGCCTCCGGGGCCGATGCTGCGCCGTGGGCCGCGCCCGCTGGCGCTGCACCTGCTGGCGGCGGCGAACTGGGGGCCATCCGCGCGCAGCTCGACCGGATCGAGCGGCGGCTGGACCAGTTGGACGCCCGGCTGGCCGGGCGGGCCGACGGCGGCGACGCCCCCCGGCCGAAGCGCGGCCGCCGTGCCGGGGGGACCGGAGGGGGAACCGGACGGGGAGACTGATCCGGCGGCGGGCGCGTCCGCCGTCCCGGACCCCGCTTTCATCGACCCCGCTTTCATCGATCCGGCCTTCATCGCGGGGGTGGCGGCCTATCGCCGGCATCCGTACCGGCGCGTCGATCCGGCGCCGCCGCCGGTGCTGTGGCGCCAGGGGGAGATGCGGGTGCTGGATTACGCGCCCGGCGGCGGCAGGCCGGTGCTGTTTGTCCCGAGCCTGGTGAACCGGGCCTATATCCTGGACCTGATGCCCGGCGGGGATGGGAACGGGGGCGCCGGATTGTCGATCCTGCGCGACCTGGCGGGGCGTGGGGTGCGGCCGCTGCTGCTGGATTGGGGCTGGCCGGGCGAGGCGGAACGCGGGCTGGATTGCGCGGGCTATGTCACGCGGCGCCTGGAGCCGGCGCTGGAAGCCGTGGCCGCGCGATGCGGCGGGCCGGTGAGCCTGGCCGGCTATTGCATGGGCGGGCTGCTGGCGCTGGCGGCGGCGGGACGGCGGCCCGAGCTGGTCCGCGCGCTGGTGCTGCTGGCGACGCCGTGGGATTTCGCCGCTTCCGGCACCGGGGGCGGCGGCGCGGAGATCGCGACGCTGCTGACGCGGATCCTGGCCCCCTATACGGGGATGATGGCCCTGACCGGGACGGTGCCGGTCGATGCGCTGCAGGCGGCGTTCGCCGCGATCGACCCGGCGGGAATCGTCCGCAAGTTCCGCGAATTCGGCGCCGGGACGCGCGATGCGGCGCAGGCGGCGCTGTTTGTCGCCATGGAGGATTGGCTGGGCGACGGCGTGCCGCTGGCCGCCCCGGTGGCCGTGGCGTGCATCCGCGACTGGTACGGCGCGAACCTGCCGATGCGCGGGCAATGGCAAGTGGGCGGGCGGGCGGTGCGCCCCGAGGCGCTGGCCATGCCGGTGCTGGTGGCCGTTCCGGAGCGCGACCGCATCGTCCCGCCCGCCAGTGCGCGGGTGCTGGCCGGACTGATCCCGGGCGCGAGCGCGCTGTCGGTGGCGGGGGGACATGTGGGGATGGTGGCCGGCCCGCGCGCCCGCGCCCTGCTGTGGGAGAGGCTGGGCGCGTGGCTGCTGCGCCATGGATGAACGGCGCGCGGGCGGATCGCATGGGCGGATAAAGCGGGTGGCCGGGGGCGGGAGATCCTGTAAAACCGGAGCGACGCCGTTTGGGCGCGCCATCCATCGAGCCCCGTCCACCAGGCCCCATCCACCAGGGAAACATCCATGATCAGTGCCGAGCGCCAGACACCGCGCGTAGCCCTGGTGACCGGCGGCACGCGCGGGATCGGCGCGGCGGTCAGCCGGGCGCTGCGTGATGCCGGGCGGCGTGTCGTCGCCACCTATACCGCCCGGCGGGACGAGGCCCGGGCGTTCGAATCGGCCACCGGCATCCGGACAATGGCCTTCGACGCCGGGGATTTCGCGGCGTGCGAGGATGCTCTGGCGCGGATCGCCGCGGAAGACGGGCCGGTGACGATCCTGGTCAACAATGCCGGGATCACGCGGGATTCGACCATCGGGAAGATGACCCGCGCGGCGTGGGACGCGGTGATCGACACCAACCTGGGCGCCGCGTTCAATCTGTGCCGGCTGACCATGCCCGCCATGCGGACGGAGGGTTTCGGCCGGATCATCAACATGGCGAGCATCAACGGCCAGACCGGCCAGTTCGGTCAGGCGAACTATGCGGCCTCGAAGGCCGGGCTGCAGGGCCTGACCCGCGCGCTGGCGCTGGAGGGCGCGCGGCACAACATCACCGTCAATACCTTGGCCCCGGGCTATATCGATACGGCGATGCTGGACACCGTGCCGCCGCAGATCCTGGCCGACATCGTGGGACGGATTCCGGTCGGGCGGCTGGGCACGGCCGACGAGGTGGCGCGCTGCGTCACGTTTCTGACCGCCGAGGAGTCGGGCTTCATCACCGGGTCGACCCTGTCGGTCAATGGCGGGCAGCATATGGCGTAAAGCTGCCGCCCGGGGCGGGGTCAGGCGGCGCCGAGGGCCGGGGCGATGCGGCCTTCGGCGTCGACGCGGAATGCGGCGGCGCCGGTGGAGAGCAGAATCTGGCTGTGCTCGCAGGGGCCGAGGCCGGTGCAATGGGTCACGCGGCGGATGCGCATCAGCGTGCTGGCGGGCGGCAGGCGCAGCCAGTCGGCGACGGCCGGGCCGATCGCGGCGAGATCGACCGACACGTCGGCATGGTCGATCGCAAGCCCCAGCCGCCGGGTGAGGATTTCCGCCGAGGATGTTTCGCGGGCCATGTCCTCGGTTATCCGCTCGGCCAGGGCGGGAGGATAATGGACCTCGGTCACCGCGACGCGCCTTCCGTTGACGGAAAAGCCGCGGCGCAGGCCCAGCGCCGTGTCGCCCAGCCCGAGCGCCGCGCGCACCTCGGCGGGAGGCGCGGTCATGCCGAAGGCCAGCAATTCGGTCTCGGGCGCCAGCCCCTGCCCGGCCAGGATGTCGCCGAACGAATAGATCGCGCTTTGCCGCCCGTCGCGGCGCACCGCGCTGACGAAGGTGCCGCGCCCATGGCGGCGGACCACCAGGCCGCGTTCGGCCAGGTGGGCCAGCGCCTGGCGGATGGTGATCCGGCTGACATCGTAGAGAGCGCAGAGTTCGGCCTCGGACGGGAGGCGATGGAGAAAGCGCGGGTCGTGGCCGATATGCCGGCCGATATCGGCCGCCACCTGCAGATAGAGCGGATCGGGGCTGGCGCTGTCGAGAGAGGCGGCGAAGGCGCGCGGGCTTGTCGGCATGGGGGACTCGCGATCGTTGCTGAATGGGATTGAAATGGCGCCGAAGTTGTTATAGGACATCATATAACAACATGAGACATCTTGCCGCGAGCGAACGCCAAAAGCCCGCGCCCTGTCAATGTCGCGCCCATAACCGTGCCCTTCCCTCCAGGATTGCCTTCAGGACCCGATGATGAAACGCTGCCTGCTTCTTGTCGCCACCGCGCTGGCCAGTGGCGCGATGCCCGGTCTGGCACATGCCGATACCCGCGATACCCAGGATGCCGCCCATCGGGGTGCTGCCGTGTCCGCCCCGCCGCGCGTCGCGTCTGCCGCGGGGAAAGGCAGGAGCGGCGCAAAGGCGGCCGAGGAGATCAGCGTGGTGCGGCAGAGCGTGGGCGGCGGCCGCATGACGGTGCAGAACGGGGTGCGCAATCGCAGCGAGGTCACGCGCGATTTCATCGCCAAGCAATCGCCGACGCCGAACGTGTTCCGGCTGATGGCGAGCATGCCGGGGGCGAACGTGGCCAGCGCCGATCCGTACGGCATGGTCAGCGGCAACATCACCGTACGCGGCATGAACAGCGACCAGATCGGCTTTACGCTGGAAGGCGCGCCGCTGAACGATATCGGGTCCTACATGGCGTTTCCGACCGAATGGGTGGATTCGGAGAACCTGAACCAGGTGACGATGCAGCAGGGGTCGGCCAACCTGGATTCGCCGGTCATCGGGGCGTCGGGCGGGATCACGACCATGAGCCTGATCGATCCGGCCGAGACGTTCGGCGGCACGGTCGCGGGGTCATATGGTTCGTACCATACGCACCGGGAGTTCGTCCGGCTGAATACGGGCCTGATCGGCCATTCGGGCGTGCGGGCCTTCGTCTCCTGGTCGCACCTGGAGGAGCCGCATTTTCGCGGCGCGGGCGACGACCACAAGCAGCATGTCGATTTCAAGATGCTGAAGGAGTGGGATGGGGGGAGCCGCAGCAGCCTGGTCCTGACCTTCGACGATTCGATGAAGGTGGCCTATCTGTCGCCGACGCTGGCGCAATGGCAGCAATTGGGGCGCGATGCGAACTACGCCGAGAATTACGCGCCGAACAGCACCAGTTACTGGAAGCTGCATCAGAGCCCCTATCGCGTCATCGTCATGAGCGCGCCGCAGAAGATCGTGATCAGCGACCATGTGGGCCTGGACGTCACGCCCTATTTCTACTGGAATTCCGGGACCATCGCCTCGGCGTCGGTCCTGTCGGAAAGAGCGGTCTATGCCGGGACGCGGCGCTATGCCATCGATCTGAACAATAACGGGGTGATCGGCGACCGGGTGCTGATGTACACGCCGTTTGGTACGCCGTACGTATACCGGCCGGGCGTGGTGTCGAAGATCCATGTCGATTTCGGACATCACAGCCTGGTCTTCGGCGATTGGTACGACTGGTCGCGCGAGCGCATGGTCAACCCATACAGCATGATCGGCGCCAATGGCGGGCCGGCGAATGTCTGGGGATTCCAGGGCAACGTGACGCTGCCGGACGGGACGCGGCTGGCCAGCTATGACAATCTGACGGTCACCCAGGTGAATTCGCTGTTCTTCGGCGACAGCTATGCGGCGCTGGGCGACAGGCTGCACCTGGAGGCGGGCATCAAGGAGACCATGGTGGCGCGCACCGGGTACAATTACCTGCCCGGCGCGCAGTACCGCAGCGGCACCAATGCGGCGGTCACCACGCCGAACCTGGGCGGGCGCTACCGGTTCGACGCGCATCACCAGATCTTCGGCGGCGTGGCCACCAATTTCCGCACGCCGACGCTGAATGCGCTGTACAACACCTATAGCGCCAGCACGGGGGCGATCACGACCCTGGCCAATCCCGGACAGAAGACCGAATATTCCATCGAGGAGGAAATCGGCTATCGTTACCAGGGCGATGTGCTGAACGGGTCGGTGACGTTCTTCAACTATAATTTCACGAACCGGCAGGTGGCGACGCAGGTCGTCATCAACAACGCGCAGATCACCCAGAACATCAATGCGGGCGGCCAGACCTCCCGCGGGGTGGATGTCGAACTGGGAACCCGGCCGTGGCACCATGTCCGGCCCTATGTCTCGGCCGAATACCTGAACGCGCGGATCGACAGCAATTACCAGGTGGGCGCCGATTTCCTGCCGACACGGGGCAAGCAGGCGGTGCGCAGCCCGAACGTGCAGGCGGCGGTCGGGCTGGATTACGATGACGGGACCTATTTCGCGGGGGTGCAGGTCAAATATGTCGGACGGCAGTTTTCGACCTTCATGAACGACCAGGCGATGCCCGGATATGTCGATGCCGACATGAATTTCGGCTATCGTGCACCGAAGCTGTGGCGTGCGCGGCCGGAATTGCGGCTTAATCTGATGAATGTGGG
The DNA here is from genome assembly GCF_038719015.1 of Nguyenibacter vanlangensis. Classification (NCBI taxonomy): domain Bacteria; kingdom Pseudomonadati; phylum Pseudomonadota; class Alphaproteobacteria; order Acetobacterales; family Acetobacteraceae; genus Nguyenibacter; species Nguyenibacter vanlangensis. The sequence goes on along the minus strand of NZ_CP152276.1, from coordinate 4,459,687 downwards.
CGACAACAAATATCTGTCGGGGCCGGCCGGGATTGCGCCGTCGGCCCGCGCGACGCGGGGGATTTACGGCACGATGATCGGGGCGACGGGGACACCGACCTATTACGTGGCGGGCGGATTTGCCGCCATGATCACGGCGAGCACGGGGTTCTGATGCGGGCGGATCGGTCATTTGGGCCACATTTCGGCACGCGCCTCGCCACCCGTCGGGAAAACACAGGTTTGCGGACACTTTCAACTTTTCCCGTTTCCCCATGAGCTGCTGACCGTACTATTGGGTATTTGTTTTTGAAATGAGAGGTTTTGGTCATATATTCTCTGAGAGGTTGGAAATCTGATGCCACGTGACTCCCATCTCTATTGAGGCAGAAATGAGCAACTCCGTGTTTCGGCCAGAACTTGAACGATTTACAGTATTGTTTCCGTTTTTGGTGGCGTTTGTTCATTTATTCGGCAATCCGCATTATGGTTTTTTTCGTGACGAATTGTATTTTATCGTCTGCGGTCGCCACCCCGATTATGGGTACGTGGACCAGCCCTTTGTCGTTCCTTTTCTGGCAGCAGGATCGCAAGCATTTGGCACCTCGCTATTCACGTTGCGAGCTATACCCGCTGCTTGTGCAGCTATCACTGTATGGGCAACGATGGTCTTGGCGAGAGACATGGGAGCACGTTTCTGGGGAGTCTGCCTGACGGGCACAACGACAGCGTTGGCGCCAGTTCTTGTTGCGTTCGGTACGGTGTTGGGCCCAGACGCTGTTGGAACGCCCGCTTGGACCCTGGCCGTGCTCGCTGTAGCGCGAGCGCTGCAGGGCCGCGCCGCTTTCTGGATACCGGCCGGGGTTGCTCTTGGTTTCGCCATGGAGACAAAAGACAGCGCGCTGTTTCTTGTCTTGTGCCTCGCAGGTGGCGTCTTGCTAACAGGTCGCTGGCGTGACCTTCTATCCTTCCAGTTCGTTATCGGAGCCATTCTGGCCGTGGCAATCACGTTGCCAAACGCAGTTTGGCAGGCACTCCACCACTGGCCGATGCTTGAACTTCTTAAAAATGGGCGCGAGCGCAAGAACATTATTCTTTCGCCCACCCAATTTGTTTTTCAACTGGCGTCCCAAGCCAGCCTGATCGCAACGATCTTTCTGATCTGTGGGCTCGTCTGGTCGCTTTGCGTCAATCGATGGCGCTGGCTTGGGGTGACCTATCTTCTTCTGCTACTGGTCATGATCGTCCTGCACGGCAAGGCTTATTATCTCGCCCCGATCGATCCTTGCATGTTGGCAGCCGGCGGCGCAGCCTGGAGCAGATGTGGCGCGGAGCGACGCCTGACCAGTGTGCCAATGCTGACCGCCCTGGTAATGACGGGCTGCGCGTTACTGCCGCTCACGATGCCCATCCTGTCCGAACGCTCTGTGCTCGCTTATCGTGACTGGCTGAAGGCGCACGGTTTACATTTCCGACCTACCGAATACGGCCGCACAGCGCCCATCGGTGCAAACTTCGCCGACATGCATGGTTGGCGATTGCTGGCATATGATGTAATGCGACTTCGGCCGAAAACGGCTGCCGGAGTTCCCGCGGACATCCCTATCTTCGCCAGCGATTACGGACTGGCATCCGCGATTGAGGTTTTCGAACCTGCTTCCGACAGGTCACGAGTCATCAGTGGGCATAACAATTATTGGATTTGGGGTCCGGGCGCACCATCGCATACCGTGATCGACGTAGGTGGAACTTTGGTAAGTCATGGCCTTTGTGGCGAGGCCCGCACACTGGGGACATTCCATTCAATATGGGCGCTGCCTGTCTATCAGGGTTTGCCGATCCTCGAATGCCTCGATCTACGCGAGCCCATTTCAGAATCATGGCTAAAACTGAAACATTATTGGTGAGGAACGTCTGATGCCGCACAAGGCGAGGCCTACCCGATTACCTGCACGACGCGCAGTACCGCAGCGGCACCAATGCGGCGGTCACTCGGGCGGGCACTGCCGGTTCGACGCGCATCATCAGATCTATTTCGCGGGGGCGCAGGTCAAATATGTCGGACGGCAGTTTTCGACCTTCATGAACGACCAGGCGATGCCCGGATATGTCGATGCCGACATGAATTTCGGCTATCGTGCACCGAAGCTGTGGCGTGCGCGGCCGGAATTGCGGCTTAATCTGATGAATGTGGGCGACAACAAATATCTGTCGGGGCCGGCCGGGATTGCGCCGTCGGCCCGCGCGACGCGGGGGATTTACGGCACAATGATCGGGGCGACGGGGACACCGACCTATTACGTGGCGGGCGGATTTGCCGCCATGATCACGGCGAGCACGGGGTTCTGATGCGGGTGATCGGCCGGCTGGACCGGTTTTTCGGGCTGCGCCGCGCCGGCACGACGGCGGGGCGGGAGGTGGTGGCGGGGCTGACCACCTTTACCGCCATGGTCTATTGCGTGGCGGTGAATCCGATGATCCTGGCGGCCGCCGGGATGGACCGGGCCAGCGTGCTGAGCGCCACCTGCCTGGTGGCGATCGTGGCGAGCGCGATGGTGGGGCTGCTGGCCAACCTGCCGCTGGGGCTGGCGCCGGCGATGGGGTCGAACGTCATCTTCGCCTATGTGCTGGTGGTGCAGATGGGGGTGCCCTGGCCGGCGGCGCTGGCGGTCGTGTGCCTGACCGGGGTCATTTTCCTGGTGCTGACCCTGACGAAATGGCGCGAGCGGATCGCCCATGAGCTGCCCGATGCGCTGCGCGTCGGCATCCAGATCGCCGTGGGGCTGGTGATCATGTTCATCGGCATGCGCAATGCGGGATTCGTGGTGGCGAGCAAGACGACCTTCGTCACCATGGGATCGCTGGCCGATCCGGGCGTGCTGCTGACGGTGGCGGGCTTTGTCCTGACGCCCGCGCTGGTGGCGCGGCGCGTTCCCGGCGCGCTGATCCTGTCGATCGTCGCGATGACGGCGGCCGGGCTGTTCATCCCCGACGGGCATGGCGGCACGATCACGCGCTGGCCGGAGCGGCTGCTCGCCATGCCCGTCTGGCCGGCGGCGACCGCGTTCCGGCTGGATTTCGGCTATGTCGCGCGGCATGTCTTCTATCTGCTGCCGATGCTGTTCTTCTTTCTGTGCACGGAATTGTTCGGCACGCTGGCGAACCTGCTGGGCGTGGTCAGCGCGGCGGGCATGCTGAAGCGCGGCGGGGCGATCCCGCGCGCGACCGAAGCCTTTGCCAGCGACGCGGTGGGGACCATCGTGGGACCGCTGCTGGGCACGGCGGTGGTGACGGTCTATTCGGAATCGGTCACCGGGGTGCAGGCGGGCGGGCGTACCGGCCTGACGGCGCTGACGATCGCGGCGGGATTTGCATTGTCGCTGTTCCTGTGGCCGCTTTTCATGATCGTGCCGCCGCAGGCGACCGCGCCCGCGCTGCTGATGGTCGGCATGCTGATGTTTCACGGCATCGGACGGCTGGACCTGGACGATCCGGGCCAGACCGTGCCGGCGATCCTGACCTTCATGATCGCGCTGCTGACCAGCAACCTGATCAACGGCATGGCGCTGGGCACCTTCAGCTATATCGTCATGGCGATTGTCGCGGGACGCGGGCGGGCGCTGTCGCCGGTGCTGTGGGTGCTGAGCGCCGTCTTCGTGCTGTTCTTTATCGTTTCGGCCCATCTTCATTCCCCGGTTCACCCCCCGGTTCATCCCCCGGTTCATCCCCCGGTTCATCACTGAAAGTCTGTTCATGCGCGGTCCGTTTCCTGAATTTCGCGTGCTGGGGGGCCTGTTGCTGGCGTGCCTGGCGATGGGGTCCGCCAGGGTGCCGGCCAGGGCGGCCGAGCCGTCCCTGGTGATCATGGACAATGATTTCGCCGGGCCCGGCGGCACGAACATGCAGTCGGTCATTCCGCTGCTGGGCGCGCCGGGGGTGCGGGTGCTGGGCCTGACCGTGACGGTCGGCGACGGGTGGGAGAATGCCGAGGTCGCGCATCTGCTGCGGCTGCTGGAACTGGCCGGGGTGCAGGGCGTGCCGGTGGTGCCGGGTGCGACGGCGCCGCTGGTCAATTCGCGCCCGCGCCTGCTGGCCTGGGAGAAGGCCAACGGCGTGATGCCTTGGAAGGGCGCGTGGCGGGGCGATGCGCCCGACAGCCAGCCGCCCGTGCCGCCCCTGCGCGAGGGCGCCCCGGCCGGCCGGCCGGCCGGCGAGACGGCGGCGCTGTTCCTGATCCGCCAGGTGCATGCCCATCCGCACCAGGTGACCATCGTGGCGGCCGGGCCGATGACCAACCTGGCGCTGGCGATCCGCCTGGACCCGGAATTCGCCGGGCTGTGCCGGCAACTGGTCTTCATGGGCGGGCTGGTGGACGGCAATCTGGGCCAGGTGACCGCCAGCGCCGATTACTATACCGATTTCAACCTGATGTTCGATCCCGAGGCCGCCGACATCACGCTGACGGCGGCGTGGCCGAAGATCGTTTCGGTGGGCGGGGTGGCGAACCCGCTGCGCATGACGCCCGAGATCCTGGCGCGGGCGACGCGGCATGCCGGCGGGCTGAGCCGCTATCTGACGCAATATTACCATCCCCAGCCGATGTGGGACGAACTGGCGGCGGCGATCGCGGTCGATCCCGCGATCGTCACAGGCTCGGTCTCGGCCTATATGGATGTCGACCTGGCCCACGGGCCCAATCGCGGCTATGCCCATGTCTGGCCGGAACAGACGCGCCCGCACATGGGCGAGCGGCCGGTCGAGATCGTCACCGCCATCGACCGGGCGCGTTTCGTTGCGGATTTCGCCGATGCCGCAGGGAGGATTGCGCCGTGAACCAGAATGCGACCCCGGCCGCCGGCGCATATCCGCGCGAGGGCGACTTGCCCGAGACCGACTTGCCCGAGACCGACTTGAACGATCCCGCGCTGCGCGACCGGGCGGTGCGGGCCGCGCGCGGGCTGGCGCCGTTCGACCTGCTGCTGTGCGGGGGCGTGGTGGCCGACATGGCGACCGGCGAACTGCGCGACGCGGATGTCGGGCTGGTGGGGCCGCTGATCGCCAGCGTGCATCCGCGCGGCGCGCGGCAGGACGCGGCGCGGCGCATCGCGCTGGACGGCGCGGTGGTGGCGCCGGGGCTGATCGACACGCACCTGCATATCGAAAGCTCCATGATCACGCCGCGCGCCTATGCCGGCGTGGTGGTGCCGCAGGGGACGACGACGATCTGCTGGGACCCGCACGAGGTGGGCAACGTGTCCGGGCTGGAGGGCGTGCGCTGGGCGGTGGAGGCGGCGCGGGGGCTGGCGCTGCGGATCCTGGTCGAGGCGCCGTCCTGCGTGCCGTCGGCGCCGGGGCTGGAGCGGTCGGGCGCCGATTTCGACGCCGGGGCGATGCGCGAGATGCTGTCCTGGCCGGACATCATCGGCGTGGCGGAAGTGATGGACATGCGCGGCGTGCTGGAGCGCGCGCCGCGCATGAGCGGGATCGTCCAGGCGGGGCTGGAGAGCGGCAAGCTGGTCTGCGGCCATGCGCGCGGGCTGGAGGGGCCGGCGCTGCAGGCCTTCGCGGCGGGGGGAATCGAATCGGACCATGAGCTGACGGACCGACAGGACATCCTGTCGAAGCTGCGGGCGGGGATGACGCTGGAACTGCGCGTGTCGCACGAGCCGGTGCTGCCCGAGGCGGTCGCGGCGTTCCGGGAGATCGGCCGGGTGCCGCAGACCGTGACCCTATGCACCGACGACATCTTTCCCGACGACCTGGTGGCGCAGGGCGGGATCGTGCATCTGCTGCGCCGGCTGGTGCAGTACGGCATGGACCCGGTCGAGGCGCTGCGCTGCGCCACGCTGAATGCCGCGCAGCGGCTGGGGCGGCGCGACCTGGGGCTGGTGGCGGCGGGCCGGCGGGCCGACCTGGTGGTATTTCGCGACCTGCGCGATTTTGCCGTGGGCAGCGTCATCGTGTCGGGCCGGCACGTGGCGCAGGACGGGGCGATGCTGGAGGCGCCCGGCACCGCGACGCCGCCCCCGCCGGGGGGCACCATGCGGCTGGCGCCGGTCGCGGCGTCCTGTTTCGCCATTCCGGCGCGGGGCGAGCGGGTGACGATCCAGACCGTATCCAGGCCGCGCTTTACCCAATGGGGTACGCGCGAGGTGGCGGTGCGGGATGGGCGGGTGGTGCTGCCGCGCGATGCGGCGCTGATGGCGGTGTTCAATCGCTATGGCGCGCCCGGGCATCGTGATGGGACGGACATGCCCGGGATCGGCGTCATCGAGGGCTGGGGCGAATGGAGCGGCGCGATCGCCACGACCGTGCTGCATGACAGTCACAACCTGGCGGTGTTCGGCCGCGACCCCGACGACATGGCGCTGGCGGCCAACACGCTGATCGCCAGCGGCGGCGGAATGGCGGTGACGCGCGGCGGGGAGGTGCTGGCCGCGCTGCGGCTGCCGGTCTGCGGGCTGTTGTCGACCGAGCCGGCGGATGAGGTGGCGCGGCGTTTCGTGGCGGTGCGCGAGGCCGCCGCGTCGGTTTCGACCTGGGACGGCGTGCCGGTGATGATCAAGCTGGTGATCGGCGCCAGCCTGGCCTGCAACGCCGGGCCGCACGTCACCGACCTGGGCATTACCGACGGCATGACCGGAGCGATCGTCACCGACAGCGTCGTGCAGGCCGGATGAGCGGGGCCGACTTTCCGCGCGAGGTGGTCGGGATGCGGCGGGCGCTGCACCGCCATCCGGAAACCGGTTTCCTGGAATATCGCACGGCATCGCTGGTGGCCGGGCGGCTGGACGCGCTGGGCTATGCGCTGCGGATCGGCCCCGAGGTGATGCGGGCCGAGGCGATGCTGGCCCCGCCGTCGGACCGCGAGATCGCCCTGGCGCGGGAAGCGGCGATCGCGGCGGGGGGCGATGGGCGCTGGATGGCGCGGATGCCGGGCGGCCAGACGGCCGTGGTGGCCGAGCTGCGGCGGGGCGACGGGCCGGTGACGGCGCTGCGCTTCGACATGGATGCGCTGCCGGTGCAGGAGGCGACGGATGCCGCCCACACCCCTGCCCGGCTGGGCTTTGCCTCGGCCCGGCCGGGGATGATGCATGCCTGCGGGCATGACGGGCATGTGGCGATCGGGCTGGCGGTGGCCGAGCGTCTGGCCGCGCCGGAGGCGGCCTGGCGCGGCACGCTGCGGCTGATCTTCCAGCCCGCCGAGGAAGGGGGGCGCGGCGCGCTGCCGATGGTCGAGGCCGGCGTGCTGGATGATGTGGACCTGTTCCTGGCCGGGCATCTGGGCTGCCTGCTGCCCAGCGGGCAGGTGGCGACGGCGGCGAACGGGTTTCTGTGGTCGGTGAGGCAGGACGTGCTGTTCCATGGCCGGCCGGCCCATGCCGCGATGGCGCCGGAGGCGGGCCGCAATGCCCTGCTGGCGGCGGCGGCGGCGGCGCTGGGCCTGCATGCCATGCCCCGCCATGGCAGCGGCGTGACCCATGTGAATGTCGGGCGGCTGGAAGCCGGGCGGGCGCGCAACGTGGTGGGCGATACGGCCCGCATGGAGATCGAATACCGCGCCGAGACCGAGGCGATCCTGGAGGGGCTGGCCGAGCGGGCCGGGCATGTGATCCGGGGCGCGGCGATGATGCAGGGCGCCACGGTGGAGGTGATCGCGCGCGGGCATTCGGTCAGCGCGGTGTCCGACCCGGCGGTGCGGACGCGGGTCGCCGCGGCGGCGGCACAGGCCGGCATCGGGCGGATCGTCGCGGAATGGCCGATCGGCGGGGGCGACGACGCGACCTTCATGATGCGGCGGGTGCAGGCACGGGGCGGACGGGCGGGATATTGCCTGATCGGCGCGGACCTGGCGGCCGGCCATCACGACGGGGCGTTCGATTTCGACGAGGCGGTGCTGGAGCCCGCGGTGCGGCTGTTCGCCGCGCTGGTGGAGGCGGGATGAGCGGCACGCAGTCCTTCTGGCAGGATTTCGCGACGGAGCGCGCGGCCGGGCCGGTGTTTCGCGACCGCTATACCGTCTGCGTGGGCGCGCGGCTGCTGGATCTGCCGATCCGGCCGTTGCCGGACGGCGTGCATGCGGTGGCGTCCTTCCTGGCCAATCATGCCGCCTTTGCCGTGCTGGATGCGATCACGGATGCGATGGGCGCGCGCGCCCGCGCGCTGGCGCCGGACATCGTGGTGGGGCTGCCGACCCTGGGGCTGGGGCTGGCGCCGGCCGTTGCCCGGGCCTGCGGCCATGCGCGGTTCGTGCCGCTGGGGACGTCGCGGAAATTCTGGTACGACGCGGGGCTGTCGGAGCCCATCGCGTCGATCACCAGTCCGGATGCGGGGAAGCGCCTGTATCTGGACCCCAATCTGCGCGGCCTGCTGGAGGGGCGGCGGGTGCTGGTGGTGGACGACGCCGTCAGCACCGGGCGGTCGATCGCCGCCGCGCTGGCGCTGCTGGCACGGATCGGCGTGGTGCCGGTGGCGGTATCGTGCGCCATGGCGCAGACCCAGCGCTGGGCGGAGCAGGTCCGCCTGCCGGTTCAGGCCGTGTTCGAGACCCCGCTGTTCGCCAGGGCGGGAAACGGGTGGGTGGTCGCGGCCGAGTCCCCGTGATTCGATAATTTACCGGAACACGTCCTTTTCGCGGCGGAGGCGGGCGAAGGTGGCGACGTCGGGGGCGCGCAGGAAGGGGTTGGTCTGTTTTTCCAGCCCCAGCCGGACGGGCACGGTGGGGCGGGCCTCGGCCCGCAGGGTGTTGATTTCGGCGACGCGGGCGTGCAGGGCCGCGTTGTCGGGGTCGACCGCCAGGGCGAAGCGGGTATTGGCCAGGGTATATTCGTGCCCGCAGCAGACCAGGGTGCTGTCCGGCAGGGCGGCGATGCGGTGCAGCGCGTGGAACATTTCCTCGGCCGAGCCTTCGAACAGGCGGCCGCAGCCCAGGCTGAACAGCGTGTCGCCGCAGAACAGGGCCGGCGCGGCGGCGAAATAATAGGCGATATGGCCGCGCGTGTGGCCGGGAGTTTCCATCACCGTGCCGATCATGTCGCCCAGGGCGACCGTGTCGCCGTCGGACACGGCGTAGTCGAGCATCGGCAGGCGGTAGGCGTCGGCCGCGGCCCCGGTGACGATCGCGCCGAAGCGCTTGCGCAGCGCGTCGGTCGCCACCACGTGATCGGCATGATGATGCGTCAGGAAAATCTGGTCGAGCCGGCCGCCTTCGGCCTCGATCGCGGCGACCAGGGGGGCTTCCTCGGCCGGGTCGACCAGGGCGGTGGCGCCGCTTTCCTCGTCACGCAGGAACCAGGCGTAATTGTCGGTCAGGATCGGGATCGGGCGGATCGAAAGTCCCATGGTCGTCTCCGTCTGAGGGCGCGCGGCCTGGCGCGGCATGTTTCCACAATTTGTGTTAATCGGGCGTGATGCAAGACGACATCCGCACCGCCGCGAAATTCTATGCCAGCCGGCCGGGCGAGAACACCGCGCGGCTGCTGCGGCAGCGGCTGCGGACATTCTGGCCGAGTACGGGGCCCGGGTCCGCGCCCCGGGCGGGCGAGCGGATCCTGGGGCTGGGCTATACGCTGCCCTATCTGCCGCTTTGGGCGCGGCCGGGGGCGGCCTCGGGAGCGGCCCCGGGGGCGGTCATGTGCCTGTCGGCGCGGCTGGATACGGCGGTGACGCGCGATGCGGCGACCATCGCGCCGATCGGCGTGCATGACTGCATGGTGGCCGAGGATCGGCTGCCCTTCCCCGAGCTGCATTTCGACCGGGTGCTGATGGTCCATGCGCTGGAGACCGCCGAGCGGCCGGACGAGCTGCTGCGGTCCGCATGGAAGATCCTGAAGGATGACGGGCGGCTGCTGCTGGTGGTGCCGAACCGCGCGGGGTGGTGGGCGCATGCGGACGACACGCCGTTCGGCCAGGGCGCGCCCTTTTCGCCGCGCCAGATCGCGCGCCGCCTGTCGCGGGCCTTTCTGCGGGCCGAGCGGCATGACGGGGCGCTGTACCTGCCGCCGATGGGGGCCGCGCACCGGGCGCTGGGAAACCTGGCCGAGGCGGCGGGCCATGCGCTGCTGCCCGCGCTGGGGGGCGTGTTCGTGATCGAGGCGGTCAAGGACGTGTATGCCGGCATGCCTGCGGCGCCGGCCCCGGCACTGATCCGCGTGCCGCGGCGGATCTATGAACCCGGCTGAGGCCGGCCGCATGACGATCCCGGCTGACCGCGGACGCGATCCGTGGCACACTCGGTTCCGCCGGATCGTCCCGCGCGGCGGTGTCGCCGGGGCCGGTGCTTGACCGTCCGACCCGAACGCTTCATGAACTTCGGCCCATGTCCCTGATCCAATCCATGAAACTCGTCCTGGCGCCGCCGCATCGGGCGGCCCGTCCCTTCCTTCTGGCATCCGGCGCGGCCGCGCTGGCCGGCCGGGCCCTGCCGTGGCGGCCGGCGAAGTGGCTGGGCACGGCGGCCGGGCTGTTCTTCGGCTTCTGCCTGTATTTCTTCCGCGATCCCGAGCGGGTGCCGCCCGCCGACGCGCACCTGGCCCTGGCCCCCGCCGACGGGCGCGTGGTGTCGGTGGAGAAGGTCAGCCCGCCCGAATCGCTGGAGATGGGCGATGCCCCGGTATGGCGGATCGCAACCTTTCTGTCGGTGCTGGACGTGCATATCAACCGCATGCCGGCGGCCGGGACGGTGACCCGCGTGGCCTATCACCCCGGCCAGTTCCTGAATGCCAGCCTGGACAAGGCGTCGGAGCTGAACGAGCGCAACGCGCTGCGCCTGACCCTGCCGGACGGGCGGAACCTGGCGGTGGTGCAGATCGCGGGGCTGATCGCCCGGCGCATCCTGTGCGAGGCCGAGGAAGGCATGGCCTATGAGGCCGGGGAGCGGTTCGGGCTGATCCGCTTCGGCTCGCGCACCGACCTGTACCTGCCGCCCGGCGTCGAGCCGCTGGTCGCGGCGGGGCAGACGATGGTGGGCGGCGAGACCGTCATGGCGCGTCTCTGACCGATATGGACGTGTCCGACCCGCGCGGCGCCGGGCCCGATGCGACGCCGCCGAACGCGGCGGGGCCGAACGCGACGGGGCCGGCTGCGGCGGCTCCGTCTGCCGGGGCTTCGGCGATGCGCGGGCGCAGGCGGCGGCGGCTGGTGCGGCGCCGCCGGCCGCGGGTGCGCGGGCCGTCCTTCAACCGGCTGATCCCCAACATCATGACGATGCTGGGCCTGTGCGCCGGGCTGACGGGGATGCGCTTCGCCCTGGATGACCGGTTCGGCGACGCGGCGGTGGCGCTGCTGATTGCGGCCTGCATCGACGGGCTGGATGGGCGCATCGCGCGGCTGCTGCGCGGCACCAGCCGGTTCGGCGCCGAATTCGACAGCCTGTCGGACTTCCTGTGCTTCGGCGTCGCGCCGGGATTCGTGCTGTATCTGTGGGCGCTGCGGGATGCGGGGCGCTATGGCTATCTGCCCTGCATCATGTTCACCGTGTGCATGGCGCTGCGCCTGGCGCGGTTCAATGCCAGCCTGGACGATACCGACAAGCCCAAATATGCCAGCAATTTCTTCACCGGCGTGCCGGCGCCGGCCGGGGCGGGGCTGGCGATGTTTCCGCTGTTCCTGGGGCTGGAGGCGCGCAAGCTGGGCTGGGACGGGGTCTATGCCATGACGCGGCTGCCGCTGCTGCCGGCGCTGACGCTGAGCGGCACCGCGTTTCTGCTGGTGTCGACCATTCCGGTCTGGTCGTTCAAGAATTTCAAGGTGCCGTCGGCCTATGTGCTGCCGCTGATGCTGGGCACCGGGGCCTATGCGGCCATCCTGGTGGCCGATCCGTGGGGGGCGCTGGCCGCCGCGGGGGTGATCTATGTGGCGCTGCTGCCGCTGAGCCGACGCAGCTTTCACAAGCTGAAGAAAGAGGCGCAGGACCTGCAGGCCGAGGATGATGCGCCGGAGGCGGGCGGGACGGCCTAGTGTTTTTATTCCGAAATTCGCAGGCGAATTTCGGAATAAAATAATAAAATCAATAGATTAGTGTCATTCTGGTCCTCGATAAAATAACGGCTAGCGTGGTACGGCGGGGGTGAGGATGGCGGCCAGGCCGGCCATGATGGCGGCGGGGGATGGCGGGCAGCCCGGAATGGCGAGGTCGATCGTCGTGCGGTCCTGCAGCCCGCCGAGCACCGCGTAATTTTCCGCGAACGGTCCGCCGTCGATCGCGCAGGCGCCGACCGCGACCAGGGCGCGGGGATCGGGCATGGCGTGCCAGGCGGATTCGAGCACCGGGGCCATGGCGCGGGTCAGCGGGCCAGTCACCAGCAGGATGTCGGCCAAGCGCGGCGTGGCGACGAAGCGGATGCCGGTCGGCGCCAGGGCGTAGGCGGCGCTGTCGAGCGCGGCGATTTCGAGCGCGCAGCCCTCGCAGCCGCCGGTTTCGACATGGAACAGTGCGAGCGGGCGCCCGCGCGGCGCCGCCAGTCGAGGCAGGTCGGGGCGCCGGGCGGCATGGCCGCCGGCCAGGGCGGCCAGGATCGCGCGCATCAGGGCCATGGTCGCTCCTTTCTTTAACTTACTGGTCCACTTACTGGTCCGCCCCGGCGGCGGACAGGCCGAATGAGCGGACGATCATCGCCGCGTCGTCGGGATCGGCGCCGGGCAGGACGTGGTCGAGCGCCGCGACCTGGGCCAGGGCCGGATCGCGGATGGCGGCGTGCAGGATGGTGCCGCCGGCGACGCGGAGCCAGTACCAGACCGCGCCGCGCGGGCCCTCGGCGCAGCCCACGCCCTCGCCGTCATGGCGCTGCGGCGTGCCGGGGGGCTGCGCGCCGGGAGAGAAATCCCGCGCGGCGGCGTGCAGGATGCGCGCGCTGCCGGCGATTTCGGCCAGGCGCAGATCGACCCGCGCCGCGACGTCGCCGGCCCGGCGGACGCCGCTATCCAGCCAGTCGCGGCGATAGCCGGGTACCAGGTGGGCCAGGCGGCGCAGGTCGTCCTCGCGTCCCGAGGCGCGGCCGGCGGGGCCGCCGATGCCCAGCGCGCGGGCGGCCTGTTCGGTCATGACGCCGCGCCCCTGCATGCGGGCGGCGAGCCCGGGCCAGGACAGGGCGCGGCGGATGGCCGGCAGGCCGGATTCGACCTGTTCGGCGGTCCGGCGGGCAACGGCGGCGAGGGTGGCCGCGTCCTCGGGCCCGATCCCCTGGGGGTGGACCAGGTCCATCAGCAGCCGGTGGCCGAACAGGCGGCCATACAGGTCCAGCAGGGTTTCGCGCAGGCGTTCGCATTCCGCCGCCGGCGCCGCGCCCCCGGCGGCGTGGACGGTCCTGGCCACGTCGTGCAGGGCGGTGGCGATCCGTTCGAGTTCGGCCAGCATGACGCGGCCGTCATGGGTGTCGGGACCGATTTCGGTCCGGGTCGCGACCTCCAGCGCGCGGCAGAAGGCGGATTGATGCGCGACCGACGCGCCGGCTGCGACCCGCCCCGCGAGGCGGCAGGCGGCCGGGCCGTCCAGCCCCCGCATCCGGGCGGCGACGCCGCGATGGGCGTAGCCCAGGCGCCATTCCGCGGCGCCGATCCGGCTGGAGGCGGCCGGTCCCGATCCGAGGGCCAGCCGGAGATGGGCGGGGGCGTGATGCGCGCCGTCGGCCGGGCCGGCGCCGAGGACCGTCCGGCCGGACGGGACGCGGGTCGCGGCGAAGTCCGGCGGCTCGGGTGGCCAGGAGACGGGGCCGGGGCGCGCGCTGAGCGGCCAGGTCGCCGTCCAGAGCCCGTGATCGAGCCAGGGGCCGGTATCGCGGGCCTCCATCGCGGCGAAACCCCACAGATCCTGCACGCAGCGTTCGGGCAGCGCGGCGGCCGGACGGACGGGGGACAGGGCGAGATAGCGCCCCTGGCTGGGTGCGATGCTGGCCACCAGCGGCCATTCGCCGGCTTCGAGGAACAGGGCGTGGACGTCCTGCCCGTCGGCCCACAGCCCGACGAAGGGCAGCGGATCATGCCGCAGGGCGAGCGCCAGGTCGCGCCATTCATCCTCCGTGAGCCGGAAGCGCCAGGCGCCGGCCTCGGGCTCGCCGGCGCGGATCAGGGCGACGGCGGACGGCGGAGCGGGGGCGGTCATTGCAAGGTCCTGGGCAGAAACCAGGCGATCAGCGCCGTCATGGCGGCCAGCAGCAGGACGACGGCCAGGGGACCGGCTGCGCCGAGTGGGGGGTCGGGCGGGGAGCCGGGCGGGGGGCCGGCCGGAATGTCGGCGGGCGTAGCGGCGGAGGGGGGCGGCGCGCGGCCGGCGAGCAGGCCGAGGACCAGGGGGGCGAGCAGCAGGGGGGCGGCGTCGGTCAGGGCCGCCAGGGTCAGCAGCAATCCGCCGAACGGCAGGAAGGGTGGATGGAACGCCAGCGCGCCGCGCAAGGCCCGGGCCGGAAAGCCGGCCGGGGCCGTATGGCCGGCGGAGGCGGCCGGCCGGTCGGCCAGCGGCGCCAGCAGGGCGGCGGAGAGCAGCAGAGCGGCCAGGCCCGCCGCGCCGGCCCCGTCCGCGATTCTGCTGGTGGCAGTGGCGGTGGCAGTGGCGGCGGCATTGGCGGTGGCGCCGGCGGCGATGGCGGCCAGCCCGATCAGGCCGCCCAGCGCCAGGCGGCCGCGCCGGCGGGCGGTGGCGCGGCGCATGGGCAGCGCCGCCAGCCAGATCGTGGCCAGGCCGAGCAGCATCGTGCCGCGCCCATCCGGCGCGACGGCGAGGTGGCGCAGCACGGGGATCGCGGTCATGACGGGGGCCAGCGCCATGGCGGCGGGGGCGTCCTCGGCCGCGAGCATGACCGGGGTGGCGGGCCCCAGGCCGGCGACGACGCCCAGCCCCGTTGCCAGCAGCACGCCGCCCAGCCCGTCCAGCCGTCCGGCGCTGCCGGGCGCCGCGGCCAGCAGCACGGCGCCCGGCACCGCGAGCAGGATGCCCGACAGGCTGAGCCGGAACATGTCCCAGCCCAGCCGCGCCGCGCCGCGCGTGGTGGCGATGGCCAGCGCCGCCAGCATGGCGACCCCGCCGACCGCCACCGCGCCGGACAGCGGATCGGCGCAGGTGGCGGCCAGGGCCGATCCGCCGGCCAGTCCCTGGGTCAGGGCGGCCTGGTTGCGGGCGGCCTGGTTGTGGGCGTCGCGGCGCGGGGTGGCGGCGGGCGGCAGCAGGGTGGACAGGAACAGCGCCAGCAGCGGCAGGGGCGGCAGGAGGCGCAGCAGGCCGGGGGGCGCCGCGAACGGGGTGGCGGGCCACGCGGCGCCGGCGCCGGCCGCGAGGACGGCGAGCAACAGGCCGATGGCGGACAGGCCGATCGCGGCGGGCCGCGCCGAGGCGGGCGAACAGGCCGCCAGCGCGCCCATCGACAGGAAGGGCCAGCACAGGGCCAGCGGCAGCAGCACCGGCGAGGCCGAAAGCGCGGCGTTCATTCCGGGTGCCTCATTCCTGCGCCCCTCATTCCGCTCCCCTCATTCCGCCCCCTCATTCCGTCCCCCTGGCCCAGGCGATGCGCCGCAGGCAGACGAAGGCGACCAGCATCAGCGCCGCCTGCAGGGCCGCCACCCCCAGCAGCAGCGCGCCCCGGCCGGACAGGCCGGCCAGCAGCGTCAGCCCGTCCAGGGCGGCGGCCAGGCCGGCGCATTGCCCGACCACCGAGCGGCGCAGGGCGGCCGCCAGCACGCCGCACAGGATGGCGGCCAGCGCCGCGACCAGGGCCGGCCGGCCGGCGGCGTCGAGCAGGCCGCGCGGCACCGCGACCACGGCCAGGACGGCGCAGGCGAGTCCGCCGGCGAGGCAGAGCGTGCGCTCGCCCGGGCGGGGGGGATCGTCCTCGAGCCGCGCCAGGCCCCAGGAGAGCGGCAGGATGGACGCCGCCACGCACAGCGCGGCGAGGCAGGGCAGCACCGGCCGGGGCGCCTGCCACGCGGCGGCGAGCAGGGCCGACGCCGTGACGCCGCCATGCCACAGCAGGGCGGCGCCGCGCATCCCGGACAGGAGGACGGAAAGGACGATCAGGGCGCCGAGCAGGAGCGGGAGCATCAGCCGAAATCCCGCCCGGCGAAGAGCACCACGACCGCGAGCAGGGCGAGCAGCAGGGCGAGCAGCAGCCGCGCCCGCGCGGCCCGATCCGGCGCCAGGACCAGCGCCCGCGCCGCGACGAGCGCGCCCGCCAGCAGCGCGGTGCGGGCGAGCCAGGCGAGGATGGCGCCCGGCAGGGCCGCCGGGACGCCCCCCAGGACCTCGCCGGGCAGGGCGAGCGCGGCGGGCCAGGCCAGGTCGCCCGCCAGGGTGAGCCAGGCCAGCAGCGACAGGTCCGATGCCAGGTCCAGGGCCGCGCGGTCGCGCCCGCCGGCGTCGGCCGGCGGGTCGGGGGCCGGGTTGGGCGATAGCCCGAAGGGCGGGCTGCCGGGGGCCGGCGCGTCGGAGCCGGCGAGCAGCAGGGACAGGGCCGCCAGGACCAGCGGCGTGCGCGATCCGGCCAGCTCGGGGTCGTGCAGGCGGGTGAGCATGGCGTCGAGGGTGGTGCTGCCGGTGGCCAGCATGGCGACGGCGAGCAGCAGGGGAAAGACGGTTTGCGCCAGGGCCAGGGCGACGATGCCGCCGACCGCCTGCCGGCCGGAAGCCGCCACGCCCGCGGCCAGGCCGGGCAGCAGGGCGGCCAGCCGCGCGGCGCCCAGCAGCGTGACCAGCGCCAGCAGGTCCGACAGGCCGGCGGACGGCAGGCCGAGCGCGAAGGACGGCACCAGCGCGCAGGCAGCCAGGGCGGCGGCGAGCGCCAGGCCCGGCGGCAGGTCGGCCCCGCCCGTGGCGCATCCAATCGCCGCGCGCAGCCCCTGCCGCCTGGCCTGCGCCAGGATCAGGCACCAGCGCAGCAGCACCGGCGGGGGCGCCGCCCCGCCGAGCCGGGCGGCGCCGGCGTCGATCGCGCCGCGCAGGAGCGGCGCCAGGGCCAGCATGAGCGCCAGGTGCAGCGCCAGCAACAGGCCGCCCAGCGGCCCCCCGATCCATCCGGAATAGGCGATCATGAATGGGTGATCATGAATGGGTGATCATGGGCGGGTCCAGAGATGCAGCAGGGCCGCGAGCGCGAACCAGAGCAGGACCAGCTTCATGGCGTGGCGCGCCGCGAGATCGGACAGGCGGTCGGCGAGAAGCCGCCCGGTCCGGCCCGTGCGCCGCGCCGCGCGGGCCGCGCGCCAGGCCGCAGCCCGAGTGGCCCGCGCGCCGCCCAGCACGCCGTCCAGCCGGCCGGCGAACAAAGCCGGACCGGCCTGGGTGGCCGGGTCGCCGAACGGCATCCAGGGCGGGGCCGGCGGGGCGCCCTCGGCCCAGGCGGGCGCGGGGCGGGACGGCGCCGCGCCGGCGCGGTGCGCCAACAGGCGGACCAGCCCGGCAGCGGCGGCCAGCAGCAGGGCCAGCCCGGCCGGATTGAAAGCGCCGCCGCCGCCCGGCGCGGCCAGGGCGAACAGTCCGGGTTGCGCGCCGACCGGAATCGCCGCGCCCGACAATCCGGCGGCCTGCCAGCCGGCGGCGCGGGTCAGCCACAGCCAGGCGCCGGGCAGCAGCCCGATTGCCCCCGCGACGCCGAGACAGGCCAGCGGGACATGCAGCCGGGCCGACGGCGGGTCGGCCGCGCCGGCGACGCGCGGGGTGCGCGGCCGGCCGAGCAGCAGGCCCGTCCCGAGGCGGAGTGCCGCGAGCAGCAGCAGGCCGGACGCCGCGCCCGCGCCGCACAGCGCCAGCAGCGGCGGGATTTCCCCCGCCAGCACCCCGGCGCGCGGCAGGGCCAGCACGGCATGCAGCAGCAGCCAGAAGGCGGCGAAGCCGGCCAGCGGCGGCAACGCGCAGGCGCCGGCCAGCGACAGGGCGAGCAGGCCGGCCGCGCGCGGCATCAGCCCGGCCAGCCCGCCAGCGCGATCCAGGGCCAGCGTGCCGGCGGCCTGGCCGATGTCGCGCAGCAGCAGGATGGCGGCCAGCAGCGCCATGCCGACGCCGCCCAGCAGCAGCGCCAGGGCGCGGAACGCCCCCAGCGCCAGCAGCGGCAGATCGTCCGCGCGGCCCACCGCCGCCAGCCCGGCCAGGGCCAGGGCCAGCCCGCCCCAGGCGGCCAGCATGCCGCCGAGCGCGCGCGCCGCATCGGGGGCCGCGAGCGCGCGCAGGCCGCCCGCCAGGGCGAACAGCAGCCCCGCGGCGGCGGTCAGGGCGCCCCCGAATGCGGCGGGCGGCGCGGCGAGCGGCGTGGCAAGCGGCGTGGATGGCCAGTCGGCCAGCATGCGCACCGCGAAACAGGCGCCCGCGACGAGCCCGGCGAGGTCGCGCGGGGTGGCCGGCTCCGTGTGGCGGGCCCCGCCGAAGGGCAGGAGCGACAGGCCCATCAGGCCGGCGGCGGCAACCAGGACCGGCAGGGGAAGCGCCGCGTCGCGCCAGGCGGAAGGCAGGAGCGCGGCGGCCAGGGCGATGGCGAGGATGCAGGGGGCGGCCTTCGGCGCGGGGCGCAGCAGCGCGGCCAGGGACGCGGCGCCGAGGCAGCAGAGCAGCGGCTGGCCGGTCGCCACCGTCAGCCCGGCGCAGGCCAGGGCGGTGTCGGGTTTCGTGCCGGGCGCCGCGGTGGCCAGGCCGATGGCGGCGAGCACGAGCAGGAACGGCAGGGACAGCGCATCGACATGCGGCAGGGCCAGGACGGCCGGCAGCATGCGCGATGGGGCGGCCAGGGACGGCAGGCAGGACATGAGCAGCGCGGGCAGCAGCACGGCGGCCCATCCCGCGCGCAGCAGCACGGCAGGGGCGGGGCGGGCGCCGGGTGCGTCGGCGGCGAGGCCGGCGAGCAGCAGCCCGGCGAGGGCGGACAGAAGAACGAGCGGAAGGATGCGACCAGTCCCTGAATCACCGGCCGCCGGCAAGGCGGCCGAATCGTCGTACCATCAAATCACGATACCGCAATCGCGGTGCCCTGAAATCGATCGTCCCGCCAAATCGTCGCTGCCCAAATCGTCGCTCCCCAAATCGTCGCTCCGTCGTACATGTGGGTGCACATGTGGGCCGGCCGGGCCGTCAGATCATCGCGAGCGGGATCTTGCGGGTCGGCGGGGGGAAGGAGCGGTCGATCGTCGCCAGGTCGTCGTCCGACAGCGCGATGTCGGCGGCGGCGGCGTTTTCGCGCTGGTGGGCGACGCTGCCGGCCTTGGGGATGGCCACGACATTGGGCCGGCGCAGCACCCAGGCCAGCGCCACCTGGGCGGGCGTGGCCGGTCCCATGGCGGTTTCGTGGCGGGCGGCGATGCGCGCCAGCACGGGGGCGCGCAGCAATTCCCCGCCCTGCCCCAGCGGCGAATAGGCCATGGTGACGACGCCGCGCCGCCTGTCGGCCGGCAGCAGGTCGAATTCCACGCCGCGATAATCGAGGCTGTAGAGGATCTGGTTGGCGGCGCAGGCGCCGGCCGGCGCGAGGCGGGAGAGGGCCGCCATGTCGTCGTCGTCGAAATTCGACACGCCCCAGGCGCCGATCAGCCCGTCCTGCTTCAGCCGCTCGAACGCCTCGACCGTCTCGTCGAGCGGGATGCCGCCCTGCCAGTGCAGCAGATAGAGGTCGATCCGGTCGGTGCCGAGGCGGCGCAGCGAGGCGCGGCAACTGGCGGGCATGGCGCGGCGCGAGGCGTTGGAGGGCAGCACCTTGGTGACGAGGCAGACATCGTCGCGGCGGCCGGCGATGGCCTCGCCCACCAGGGTTTCGGAACGGCCGTTGCCGTACATCTCGGCCGTATCGATCAGTTTCAGCCCCTGGTCGAGGCCGGCGCGCAGGGCGGCGATTTCCCGCGCGCGGCGGTCGGCGCGATCGCCCAGGGTCCAGGTGCCCATGCCCAGGGCGGGTATCGTGGTCCCATCGGGGAAGGTGACGGAGCCCATCATGGCGGATCGTCCTTCTGCTGCGGTGCGCGGGTCGGGTGGGTGGTCCGGTCAGCCCTTGCGGGACCATCCTTTCGCCTGCTGCTGCCAATAGACCAGGGTGTGCCCCCCTGCCCGCGCCGTGGTCCAGCGGAGGCGGGCGGCGGCCACGGCGTCGGGGTTGCCGCCGTCGAACAGGTCGAAGACGCGTTCGAACGCGGCGGCGTCGGGGCAATCGAGATCGTCGACCAGGAACAGGTAGGTCGCGCCGTTGGGCACGTCCTGCCCGTCGGTCAGCCAGATCGGCTGCAATGCGCCATGGCCCATGGCGGCGCTGCCATGCGGCAGCCAGACCGGGTCGGCGGATTGCCACAGGGCGTCGTCCAGCGCGCGGACGCGCGCCGCGTCGCGGCAGCGCAGCACGGCGCGGCGGCCGGACTCGAGCGTGCGGCCCAGCAGGGCGGGCAGCGCCTGTTCGGGCGTCGTGCGCGTGAGGTGGTAGAAGCCGATTTCCGCCATCGGACGCCCCCCTTTTCCGTCAGTCCGGATGATGGTCGCGGACGAAGCGGTCGAGCAGGCGGACGCCGAAGCCGGTCGCCCCCTTGGGGGTGCAGGGCGCCGCCTTCTTGGCCCAGGCGGTGCCGGCGATGTCCAGATGCGCCCAGGGCACGTTATTGACGAAATGTTCGAGGAACTTGGCGGCGGTGATCGATCCGGCGGGGCGGCCGCCGACATTCTTGAAATCCGCGACCTCGGAGCGCAGCTCGTCCCGATAGGGTTCGGAGATGGGCATGCGCCACAGTTTCTCGCCCGTTTCCTCGCCCGCCGCGAAGAGCTGCCGGGCCAGGTCGTCGTCGTTCGAGAACAGGCCCGCGCGTTCGTGCCCGAGGCTGACGACGATCGCGCCGGTCAGGGTGGCGAGGTCGACCATCAGGCGGGGCTTGAAGCGATCCTGGACGTACCACAGCACGTCGGCCAGCACGAGGCGGCCCTCGGCGTCGGTATTGATGACCTCGACCGTCTGGCCGGAGCAGGTGCGCACCACGTCGCCGGGGCGCTGGGCGTTGCCGGACAGCATGTTCTCGACCAGTCCGACGGCGCCGACGACGTCGACCGGCGCCTTGCGCCCCGCCAGGGCGGCCATCAGCCCGACCACGGCGGCGGCGCCGGCCATGTCGGTCTTCATTTCCTCCATCCCCGCGGCGGGCTTGATCGAGATGCCGCCGGAATCGAAGGTCACACCCTTGCCGACGAAGGCCAAGGGCGCGGTGCGCGCGGCCCCCGTACCGGCGGGGGCGCCGTTCCAGCGCATGATGACGGTGAAGGGCGGCGCGTCGCTGCCCTGGGCGACGCCGAGCAGGGCGCCGAAGCCGAGTTCGGCCATCGCGGCGCGGTCGAGGATCTCGATCTCGACCCCCAGCTCGCGCAGGGCCTCGATCCGCTCGACGAAGGCGGGCGGGCGCAGCAGGTTGGCCGGTTCGCCGACCAGGTCGCGCGCCAGGCAGACGCCGCGCACGACCGCCGACAGGTCCCGCCATGCGGCGGCGGCCCGGTCGGCGTCGGGGGTCAGCACGGTTACGCCGGCGAGGCGCCAGGCCGCATCCTCGGCCTGGCGGGTGTGGTAGCGGTCGAAGCGGTAGGCGGCCAGCGCGGCGCCGGCGGCGACATGGGCCTGCAGCGCGGCCGGCACGCCGTCGGCGGCGATCGCGGCCGCATCGGCCAGCTTGCCCAGGGCGGTCACGGCCGCGCCGGCGGCGGTTTCGACCGCGCGGACGCCGCATTCGGCGAGCTTGCCCAGTCCGACCAGCAGGATGCGGTCGAACCCGCCGCCGGGGGCGAGCACCATGCAGGTGCGGCCGCCGGCGAAGGTGAAGGACGCGGCCTGGACGGCGCGGGTCAGCGCGCCGCCGGTCGCATCGTCGGCGGCGGCGAAGGAGGCCGGGCGGGGCGCGTCCTCGGCCGCCAGGAGGGCCAGGACGCCGCCGGCCGGAAGGGCGGCGGAGGAGAAAGCGGTCTGCAGCATGGGTCAGGCTCCTGGACGTGCGGGTGTTCCCCGGATTTGACGCCAGAATGACGCAAGCGCGCGCCGCTGTCCAAAGCCGCGTCGGCGGGGCGGCGGCGGCGTGCCCCGAAAAGGGGCCGGAAGAGAGGATGCTCCGGAAGACACATCGAGAGAAGACGTATCGAGAAAGGCGCATGACGCGCGGCCATGAGTGGAGTAAGCGGGAGGCATGAATTCCGAATCTCCATCTCTTGCGCAACCCGCTCTGCTGCAACCCGGCGACGCCGCATTGCTGGACCTGGCCGCGCGGCTGGCGGGCGAGGCCGCGGAGCTGATCCGGGCCATTCGCCGGCGCGGTTTCGAGACGGTCACGAAATCCGATTCCTCGCCGGTGACGGAGGCCGACCATGCGGCCGAGGCCCATATCCTGAAGGGGTTGCGCGCGGCCGCCCCGCATATTCCGGTCATCGCCGAGGAAGAGGCGGCGGCCGGGGTGCGGATCGAGGCGGGCGAGACCTTCTGGCTGGTCGATCCGCTGGACGGCACGCGCGAATTCGCTGCCGGGCGCGATGATTTTACCGTCAATATCGGCCTGGTGCGCGGCGGGCGGGCGGTGCTGGGCGCGGTGGCGCTGCCGGCCTATCACCAGCTTTACACGGCGCATGTCGCGACCGGCGCCCGGCGCATCGACGAATCGGGCGCGCACGCGATCGCCGCCCGCGCCATTCCGCCCGAGGGGCTGACGGTGCTGGCATCGCGCCATTATGCCGACGATCCGCGGCTGGCGGCGTTTCTGGGCGGGCAGCGGATCGCGCATCTGGGCAATATCGGCTCGGCCGCGAAATTCATCCGCGTCGCGGAGGGGCTGGTCGACCTGTATCCGCGGCTGGGCACCACGATGGAATGGGATACCGCCGCCCCGCAGGCGGTCGTCGAGGCGGCGGGCGGCAGCGTGACCCTGCTGGACGGGTCGCCGCTGCGCTATGGCAAGCCGGACTGGCGCAATCCGCATTTCGTCTGCGTGGGAAAGCGGGAGCATTCGTGAGCGATTGGGATTATCATCCGGCGGAAGGGAGCGGATGGCGCGGACATGACGGAACGCCTGGAAGCAAATGACGCCGGGATCGCCCGGGCGGCGGCCCTGCTGCGCGCGGGCGGCCTGGTGGCGTTCGGGACCGAGACCGTCTATGGCCTGGGGGCGGACGCCACCAGCGACGTCGCGGTCGCGCGGATTTTCGCGGCCAAGGAACGGCCGCGCTTCAACCCGCTGATCAGCCATTTCCCCGATGCCGAGTCCGCCTTCGCCGAGGCGGCGCCGGACGAGCTGGCGCGCCGGCTGGCCGAGCGGTTCTGGCCGGGGCCGCTGACGCTGGTGCTGCCGCGCCGGCCGGGCTGCACGATTTCGGACCTGGCGGCGGCCGGCCTGCCGTCGGTGGCGGTGCGCGTGCCGCGCGGCGCGGTGACGACGGCGCTGCTGCGCGCCGTGGGGCGGCCGGTGGCGGCGCCGTCGGCCAACCTGTCGGGCAAGGTCAGCCCGTCGGATGCCTATCACGTGCTGCGGGGCCTGAGCGGGCGGATCGACGCGGTGCTGGATTCCGGCCCCTGCCCCGTCGGCGTGGAGAGCACGGTGCTGGACCTGACCGGCGATTCGCCGGTGCTGCTGCGTCCGGGCGGCGTGACCGTCGAGGCGCTGGCGGAGATCTGCGGCCCGGTCTCGCATCCCGACGATTATGCCGACACGCTGCCGGCCGCGCCCGGGCGGCTGGCGTCGCATTACGCGCCGGGCCTGACGGTGCGGCTGGATGCCACGGAGGTCGCGCCGGACGAGGCGCTGCTGGCCTTCGGCCCGGCGCTGCCGGGCGGGGGGCTGACCTGGAACCTGAGCCCCGAGGGGCATCTGGACGAGGCGGCGTCGCGGCTGTTCGCGGGGTTGCGTTTCCTGGACAGCGAGGGAGCGCGGCGCGGGCTGGCGCGGATTGCCGCGATGCCGATCCCGCGTACCGGGCTGGGCCTGGCCATTCGCGACCGGCTGCGCCGGGCGGCGTCGCCCCGGCCGGGCTGAGGGATCGCGCGCAGCATCCATGAGCGACAAACTCGACCCCAAGGAACTGAAGATCCTGTCGGACATCCTGGCCTTGGTCCTGGAGGACCAGCCGGGACAGTCGGCGAACGCGCTGGAGGCGATCCGCAACCGGGCGCGGCGCAACGGCACGACCGGCGGGGCGCTGAAGAACCTGTTCACCGCGATCGCGCCGAACCCGCCGGCCCGCGCCCAGCCGCGCCCCCGCGCGCCGCGCGGCGCCGGGGCGCAGGAGATGCAGGCGGCGCGGGCGCGGATTTCGCAACTGACCGAGAGCCTGAACAAGCTGGACCTGGATCTGCGCAGCGCGCGGGCCCGCAACGAGGAACTGCGCTCGCAACTGTACCTGACGCAGCAGGCGCGGGCGGAGAGCCAGGCGGCGCTGTCGATGATGCAGGCGCGCCCGGCGGCGCCGCGCCGGGCGGCGGTGGCCCTGGCGTTCGCGATCGGCGCGCTGGCCGGCATAGCCGGCACCGAGATGCTGCACGTGCTGAACCTGCCCGCCCTGCCCGACCGGGCCGTGGCGGCGGACTGACCCCCGCGCCCCCCGCCAAACCATCGCCCTCTCTGGCCCAGCCCCCTGCCCCAGACCACCGGAATCCCGATTGCCATGACCGACCGTTCGCTGCCCAACGCCCCGTCCGCCGCGCTGCTGCACCGTCTGGGCGCGCTGCTGGGTCCGTCCGGCATGCTGACCGCCGAGGCGGATGTCGCGCCGTACTGCACCGATTGGCGCGCGCTGTATCGGGGGCGCGCCGCCGCCGTGCTGCGCCCGGCGGACAGCGCCGCACTGGCCGCCGTCGTGGCGATGTGCGCCGAAGCGGGCGTCGCGATGGTGCCGCAGGGCGGCAATACCAGCATGGTGGGCGGGGCGACGCCCGACGAGAGCGGGCGTGAGGTCGTGATCTGCCTGTCGCGGATGAACCGCATCCGGCGGATCGATCCGGTGGACCAGACGATGGAGGTCGAGGCCGGGGTCACGCTGAAGGCGGCGCAGGATGCCGCCCGCGCGGCGGGGATGCTGCTGCCGCTGTCGATTTCGTCGGAAGGATCGGCGCAGATCGGGGGCGTGCTGGCCACCAATGCCGGCGGCAACAACACCGTGCGCTATGGCAATGCGCGCGAACTGGTGCTGGGGCTGGAGGCGGTGCTGCCGGATGGCGGCGTGTTCCATGGGCTGCGCCGGCTGCGCAAGGACAATACCGGCTATGCCCTGCGGCATCTGTTCGTGGGGGCGGAGGGGACGCTGGGCTTTATCACCGCCGCGATCCTGCAGTTGCAGCCGCAGCCGCGGGCGGTCGAGGCCGCCCTGTGCGCGGTGGCCGACGCGGATGCGGCGCTGGCGCTGTTCGCCGCGTTTCGCGACCAGGACCCGGCGCTGATCCAGGCATTCGAATATATGTCGGGCGCGGGGATGGAACTGGTGACGCGGCTGGTGCCCGGGGCGAGCCTGCCGCTGGCGGAGCCGGCGCCGGCCTATGTGCTGGTGGAACTGGCGACACCGCGCCGGGACGCCGATCTGCGCGCGGCGCTGGAGGCGGTGCTGGGCGGCGCGTTCGAGGCGGGGACCGTCAGCGACGCGGTGATCGCCGAGAGCGAGACCCAGCGCCTGGCGCTGTGGAAGCTGCGCGAGGAACATGCCGAGGCCCAGCGCCGGGCCGGGGCCAGCGTGAAGAACGACGTGTCGGTGCCGGTGTCGAAGGTGCCCGCGCTGATCGAACGGGCGAGTGCCGCGTGCGCGGCGCTGATCCCGGGGATTCGGCCCGCGCCGTTCGGCCATATCGGCGACGGGAACATCCATTTCAACCTGGTCCAGCCGGAGGGCATGGACCCGGCCGCGTTCCTGGCGCAAGACCATGCGATCATGGATGCGGTCGCGGCGGTCGTGCGCGACCTGGACGGATCGTTCTCGGCGGAACACGGGGTCGGGCGGCTGAAGCCCTATATGATGCCCGCGTGGCGCGGCGGCGCCGAACTGGAGACCATGCGGCGGATCAAGCGGGCGATCGATCCCGCCGGACTGATGAACCCGGATGCGATCTTCCCGCCCGCCTGACGATCGGGGTGACGATCGGAGTGACCATCGGGAGGGCGACCGGGATGACGGGCCGGACGGCCGGCGGGGTGACGGCCGGCGGGGTTACGACCGGCTCTGGCGCCGAGGCGCGGGGGGAGCTACACAGCCCTATGTCGATCGTCCCGCCCCAAGACCGTCCGTCGCCGCGATCGCGGCTGCCGATGCTGGACCGCTATGTCCTGCGGCAGTTGCTGGCGGCGCTGGTGGCGACGACCGGCGGCCTGGCGGCGCTGATCTGGCTGACGCAATCGTTGCATTTCGTGTCGCTGGTGGTCGAGCGCGGCCTGTCGCTGCGGGTGTTCGTCGAGCTGACCAGCATGCTGGTGCCGTCCTTCGTGGCGGTGATCCTGCCGATCACGACCTTCGTGGTCGTGCAGTTCGTGTATCAGCGGCTGGCGGGAGACCGGGAATTGACGGTGATGCGGGCGGCGGGGCTGTCGCCGTTCTTCATCGCGCGGCCGGGGCTGCTGTGCGCGGGATTGTCGGTCGCGTCCTGCATGGTCCTGAATCTGTGGATCGTGCCGATGTCGTTCCATGCCTTCAAGCAATACGAGTTCCAGATCCGCAACCGGATGGCGGCCTTCCTGCTGCAGGAGGGAGTGTTCACCCCCGTGTCGGACACGATGACCGTCTATGTGCGCAGCCGCGACCATGACGGGACCCTGCACGGCATCCTGGTCGAGGACGACCGCCAGCCCGACAACCCGTCGACCATCCTGGCCGAGCGCGGGGTGATGCTGGTGGTGGGCGAGCAGCCGCGCGTGGTGCTGTTCGACGGGTCGCGGCAGGAAATCGACCGCCGGACCGGGCGGCTGAACGTGCTGACCTTCGACCGCAACACGATCGACCTGACGTCGGGGCATGGGGACCAGGCGCGCTATCGCGACGCGGCGGAGATGTCGCTGCGCGAATTGCTGCATCCCGACCCCCGCGTGGTCGCGCCCCGGGACCGGGGCAAGTTCGCGGTCGAGGCGTGGCGGCGGCTGACGGCGCCGTTCACCGCCTTCTCGTTCGCGATGATCGGGCTGGTCAGCGTGCTGCGCGGCGCGTTCTCGCGCCATGGCAACATCATCCGCCCGGCGGTGGCGATCATGAGCGTGGTGGGGCTGCTGGCGCTGAGCCTGCTGGTGCAGAACCTGGCGGGGCGGAATATCGCGCTGGTGCCGCTGATGTGGATCGAGGCGATCCTGCCGGGGCTGATCTGTGCGGCGCTGCTGTTCGTGCCGGAATTGCGGCAGCGCGGTGCGAGCGGGCCCGATGCGCGGGGCGCGGGGCCGCTTCCGGCGGAGCCGGCGCGCCCATGACCGTTTCCGTCACACTGTCCTTCTATATCGCGCGGCAATTCACGCTGGCGGTGATGGCGATGGTGCTGTCGCTGACGGGGCTGGTCTCGCTGTTCGATTTCATCGACCTGCTCCGGCGGGCGGCGACGCGGCCGAACGTGCCGACCAGCCTGGTCAGCGAGATCGCGGGGCTGCATGTCCCGTATTTCATGATCGAGATCCTGCCGTTCGGGGTGCTGCTGGGCGGGATCGTGTGTTTCTGGCGGCTGACGCGGTCGTCCGAGCTGATCGTGGCGCGCGCGGCGGGGATTTCGGCCTGGCAGTTCCTGACCGGGCCGCTGGCCTGCGCGCTGCTGATCGGCGGGCTGGCGACGGCCGCGCTGTCGCCGCTGTCGTCGCTGATGTACCGGCGGGCGGAGACGCTGGACAATGTCTATCTGCGCAGCGGCGGCGGGCCGCTGGACCTGTCGGGCGGGGCGCTGTGGATCCGCCAGGCGGATACCGGCCTGGCGCCGCACGGGGTCGCCATCCTGCATGCGCGCGGCGTGCACGTGCAGGCGGGCGTGCTGGAGATCAGCGGGGTCAGCGTCTTCCGGCTGGACGATACCGACCATATGATCCTACGCGTGGAGGCGCCGCGCGGGCGCCTGGGCCGCGGGGTGTGGGTGCTGGAGGATGCGCGGACGATCCGGGCGGACCATCTGCCGCAGCCGGTGGGGCGCTTCGTGATGGCGACCGACCTGACGGTGGCGCGGGTGCAGGAGAGCTTCGCCTCGCCCGACACGCTGTCGGTATGGGCGCTGCCGGGATTCATCGCGCTGCTGGACCGGTCGGGGTTTTCGTCCATCCGGCACAGGCTGCATTTCCAGTCGCTGCTGACCCTGCCGATCCTGGCCGGCACGATGGCGCTGGTCGCGGCGGGGTTTTCGATGCGCCCGACCCGGCGCGGCGGGGTGGCGCGAATGATAGGCGGCGGCGTCGCCGCGGGGTTCGCGCTGTTCACGATCTCGAAGGTCGCGGCGCAGTTCGGCGAATCGGGTGCCATGCCGCCGCTTCTGGCGGCCTGGGCGCCGACGGGGGCCGGGCTGTGCCTTGCAGTGTCGCTTCTGCTTCATCTAGAAGACGGATAATGCCGAACCCGATATCCCGCCGCCCGTCAGTCCGCCTTATGGGCCCCGTTGCGGGCCGGCATGCGCAGGCGCGCGGAACCCTGCTGACCGCCACGATGCTGGGCAGCACCCTGCTGGGCGCGGCGATCCAGGTCCATCGCGCCCATGCGCAGGCGATATCGACCAAGCCGATCCAGGTCCAGACGGGCGCGCCGGCCTCGGGCAACGAGCCGGTGACGTTCCAGGCGGACAAGGTGACGTACGACAACGCCAACGGGATCGTCACCTGGTCGGGCAATGTGCAGATCTGGCAGAACGACCACGTGCTGCGCGCCGACACCGTGACCTATGACCGCAATACCGGCCTCGCGGCGGCGAAGGGCAATGTCGCGCTGGTCCAGCCCGACGGCACCGTGCTGTTCAGCGACTATGCCGAGCTGAGCGGCGGGATGCGCAATGGCATCATGACCCGCGTGCACGCCCTGATGAGCGAGAACGCCAAGCTGGCCGCCAACGGCATGCGCCGCACGGACGCGAAGGTCAACGACCTGGCGCGGGCGGTCTATACGGCGTGCGCGATCTGCGCCAAGCACCCCGAGCGCCCGCCCTTCTGGCAGTTGCGGGCCTATGACGCGATCGACGATACCGAGCACAAGCGCATCGAGTTCCGCGACGCCTATATCGACATGCTGGGCATTCCGGTCATGTACCTGCCCGTCTTTTCGATGTCCGATCCGTCGGTGAAGCGGCAGAGCGGCTTTCTGACGCCGGGGCTGACGCCTTATGACCGGTATCTGGGAAGCTATGCCACCATCCCGTATTACTGGGTGATCGACGGGCAGTCGGACATGACGATCCAGGCCCTGCTGTCGACCCGGACCGGGCCGCAGGTCAGCAGCCAGTACCGCAACGCGCTGAATTTCGGCACGCTGAACATCCTGGCCGGGCTGGCCTATGACACGCACCGCGAGGGCGCGTTCGTCAACACGTTCGGCAACACCACCGGATCGACCAACGACCACGGCATCCAGGGCTTCGTCTTCGCGCAGGCCCAGGCATCGATCTCGCGCGAATGGCGGACGGGCGCCAATATCAACCTGGCGACGTCCGCGAACTATATGCGCGATTACCGCGTGACCGGGTATGGCCAGGAGACGCTGGCCTCGAACGTCTATCTGGAAGGGTTCGGGACCGGGGCCTATGCCCGCGTGGACGCCCAGGCCTATCAGGGCCTGAACCAGGGCACCATCAACAACAACCAGCTTCCGTGGGTGCTGCCGCGCTTTACCTACAGCTATTTCGGGCAGCCCGATGCGCTGGGCGGGCGGCTGTCGGTGGATACGACCGATTTCTACGTCTTTCGCACCGTCGGCGTGAGCGACCAGCGGGGCCAGTTGGCGCTGAACTGGGACCGGCCGTTCCATAACCGGCTGGGGCAGTTGTGGAAGCTGACGCTGCGCCTGGATTCGACGCTGTACCAGGCGACCGACCTGAACGAGCAGCCGCTGTACGGCCTGACCAAACGATCGGCCACCAGCGGGCAGGCCCTGCCGACCATGGCGCTGCGGATGAACTGGCCGTTCCTGCGGACCTTCGCCAAGGGAAGGGGCACGCAGATCCTGGAGCCGATCGCCCAGGTGATCGCGGCGCCCAACAGCGGCAACAGCCGCACGCGCAACATGCCCAACGAAGACAGCCTGGCCTATGAGCTGACGGATTCGACGCTGTTCTCGCTGAACCGCTATGCCGGCACGGACCGGCTGGATGGCGGGCTGCGCGGCAATTTCGGGCTGCATGGCAACTGGACCTGGAACGGCCATGAAATCGACACGCTGGTCGGCGAGAGCGTCCAGGAGCATATCGACCGGAACCGCATCCCCTATTCGGGGTTGAGCCACCATCTGTCCGACGTGGTGGCGCGGGCGCGGCTGGCGCCGAACCGTTTCGTCGATTTCACCGGGCGCGTGCGGGTGGACCCCTATGCCAAGCGGGTCGATTTCGGCGACGCGCTGCTGAGCACCGGGCTGACGCATTTCCATGTGACCGGGGGCTATGTCTATGAACCGGTGACGCCCTATTACTATTATGCCACCAACGTCCAGACGGGCAGCCCGCCGGCGGCCTATTACGTCAAGACCAACGAACTGACGATGGGGGCGTCGGCCAACTGGGCGGCCTATCACGTGTCGGGTTTCGTGCGGCGCAGCCTGTCGCGCGAGCAATTCGTCGCCATGGGCGGCAATGCCGGGTACCAGAACGACTGCTTCGGCTTCAACATCATGTATGTCAAACAATATACCTCGATCGGCGGCCAGCAGCGCAATTCGACCATCATGTTCACCCTGACCTTCAAGACGATCGGTGCCTTTGGTATCCATGGCTGACCCGATGCGTAAGAGACCGAGCCCCATGCGACGCCCCCAGAAGACCGTTCTTTCCTCGACGATCCTGGCCAGGGTGCTGGCTGCCGGGCTGGTGGGCTGCGCCGCCGGGACGGCGCTGGCCGCCCATCATGCGAAGCCGGCGGCCCCCGTCGCGGCGGCCGCGCCGGCCGCGGTCGACCAGGATTCGATCATCGCCGTCATCAACGGCACGGTGCTGACGCGCCGGGACGTCGATAATCGCGGGCGGCTGTTCGCGCTGTCGGCCGGGCTGAACCTGAGCGAGGACGTGATGGCGCGGCTGCGCCCGCAGATCGTCCGGCAATTGATCGACGAGCGGCTGCGCCAGGCGGAGATGCTGTCGCGCCATATCAACGTGCCGCCCGAGCAGATCGCGGCGGCGATCGGCGATATCGAGCGCCGCAACGGCATGCCGCACAACGCATTGCGCGACCGGCTGGCCCAGGATGGGATTTCGCTGACCACGCTGATCGACCAGATCCGCGTGCAACTGGGCTGGACCCAGGTGCTGCGCGAGGAGATGGGATCGCGCGCGCGCATCACGGCCGCCGAGATCGCGCAGCGCGACGCGGCGCTGCGGCAGGAGGACGGCAAGCCACAATATCTGATCAGCGAGATCTTCATTCCGGTGGATGACCCGCGCCATTCGGAAGACGAGCTGAAATTCACCCAGACCATCATCCAGGAACTGCGCAACGGCGCGCCGTTCGCCATCGTCGCCGCCCAGTTCTCGCAGAACCAGACTGCGCTGGAAGGCGGGATGATGGGGTGGATGCAGGAAGACAGCCTGGACCCCGAGGTCGTGGCGGTGGCGCGGCAGATGCCGATCGGCGCCATTTCCAACCCGATCCGCGTGGCGGGCGGCTATGTCATCGCGACGCTGAGCGGGCGGCGGGTCATCGGCCACCAGATGGGCACGCTGGTTTCGCTGCGCCAGGCGTTCCTGCCCTTCACCAGCGCGCTGGACCCGCACAACCCGACCGACCAGCAGAAGCAGATGCTGAAGGAGGCGCAGCAGATTTCGGCGACCGTGCATTCCTGTGCCGAGCTGGAGGCGATGAACCATAAATATGGCGACAAGCGCGCGGCCAATCCGGGCGATGTGCAACTGGAGCGTGTGAACCCGCAGATGCAGCAGGTCCTGGCCAACCTGCCCGTGGGGCAGGCCAGCCATCCGCTGGTGTCCACCGACGGGATCGACGTGCTGATGATCTGTGCGCGCCAGCAGAAGAATTTCGCCCAGCAGACGCCCAGCGAGATTGCCGACCAGTTGCTGAACGAGCGGGTCGAGCAGGCATCGCGGCAGTTGGACCGCGATTTGCGCCGCCGGGCGATCATCGACATGCGGTCGAAGGTCTAGGTCACGGGAAACGCGTTGTGACCGGGGCCGAACGCATGTCGGCTGAACGCACGCCAGGGGCGCGGCCGGACGGGGCGGGTCAGGAGCTGGAACAGGGGTCGGGGCTGGAGCCGCTGCGCGCGGTGATCGCCCGCCATGGGCTGGATGCGCGCAAGGCGCTGGGGCAGCATTTTCTGCTGGATCCGGGGATCGTGGCGCGGATTGCCGGGCTGGCCGGCGACCTGGCGGGGCGGCATGTGGTGGAGGTCGGCCCCGGGCCGGGCGGGTTGACGCGCGCGCTGCTGGACAGTGCCGCCGAGACGGTGACGGCGGTGGAGATCGACCCGCGCGCGGTGGCGGTGATCGCCGAACTGGCCGCGCGTTATCCCGACCGGCTGCGCCTGGTGGAGGCCGACGCCACCCGGCGGGACCTGAGCGAACTGTGCCCTGCCCCGCGGCAGGTCGTCGCCAACCTGCCCTATAATGTCGGCACGCCGCTGCTGGTGGGCTGGCTGCGCCAGGCGGCGGTGTGGGAGCGGCTGACGCTGATGTTCCAGATGGAGGTCGCCGAGCGGATCTGCGCCGCCCCGGACACGCCCCATTACGGGCGCCTGGCGGTGCTGGCGCAATGGACCTGCCGCTGCGCGCTGGTGATGCGTATTCCGCCCGGCGCGTTCTCGCCGCCGCCCAAGGTCTATTCGGCGGTCGTCAGCCTGATCCCCCATGCGGTGCAACCGGCGCCCGCGCTGTTCCGCGCCATGGAGCAGGTGACGGCCGCCGCCTTCGGGCAGCGGCGCAAGATGCTGCGCGGTTCGCTGCGCCCGATCGGCGGCGAGGCGCTGCTGGCGGCGGCCGGGATCGACGGCGCGCGGCGCGCCGAGACGCTGGAGATCGCGGAATTCGACCGGCTGGCGCGCTGCCATGTCGCGCGGGGGGATGCGTAGGGGTTTCTTCCCTGCTGGTTCCGTGTCGCATTTCAGGCCATGATGACCGCACCCATACCAAGGGAATGGTCGCAATACGCTTCCTTACCTTGATAAGGGTGAGATTCGACGACATCGTTTCAATTTTCCTGCTTAATTTTCAAGTAATCGGGCGCGGGTGGGTCGAACTATACGCGCAATGTGGCGATGCGAGCTTCGTCTGCCGACGGTGTGGCATCTCCATGATCTGACACAGTCACTCGATACAATCCATCGCGTGCTGGTTCGTCATGGCAGGAACGAGACGATATAACCGCCCCATACCGGGTGATCGAGTTCGACGACTGCTCGCGCTACAAATTACTGGGCGTATATCGCCGTCGAACAGAAAAAAACCGCTCGATTTCCTTGATCGCGTTATCGACAAAATGCCCTTTGGCATACAGCGCGTGCAGACTGATCGAGGGCTTGAATTCTTCGCGGAGGCCGTCCAGTAGCGCTTGCGTGACTGGGACATCAAGTGTCGCCCGATCCCGCCGTGTTCTCCTCATCTCACTGGCAAGGTCGAGTGCACCCAACACACTGATGGCCGCCTTTGCAGAGTGACTGCACGTCCCCATACCCGCTTGCTGGCGCATCACCGATCAATCGCGTCATCGCGTTGAGGGATCGAACATCGATGCGAGAAGAGATCGAAGCCGGCTTTGATCCAGCAATTGAACGAATCCGACACAGCAATTATCGTCTCGATCAGGCTCTCGCAGCGGTGAAATGATCTGTCCAGACCTACGGAATTACCGGATGCTCAACATCATCGGTGGGATACCGAATCGCGTATCACCAGAGCCGTCGCGATTCGTATAATGTCGCGTGGTTTGTCGCGGCGCGCCAGCGTATCCAAAAGGCGTCCGGTCCCGATCCGCCCCAACTCGGCCGCATCCTGCCGGATCGTCGTCAGCTTCGGTGTAACCAGGTCGGCCAGCGCGGTGTCATCAAAACCAACGATTGACATATCGTCGGGAACACGAACGTCATGGCGCCGCAACTCTTCCAGCATCCCGATCGCGATGTAGTCGCTGGCGGCGAATACCGCGTCCGGTCGCGCGGGGCGGGCCAGAATTTCCCGGACCACCTCACGACCGAACTGTTGGGTATAGTCGTGATGGAAGACATGGCTGTCGGGACACGCAAGCCCGGCCTGCCGATGCGCCAACCGGAACCCCTCCAGACGCTCCTGTACACTCATCAGGGAGGCAGGGCCCGTTACGTGAAAGATCAACCTGTGCCCGGTCTCGATCAGATGCCGGGTGGCATCGTATGCCCCTTCGACATTATGGCAGAATACCTTGTCTTGCGTTGTGCCAGGAATATCCTCATCGAGAATGACCACTTCGTCGTAACGACGGATCTCGAGCTGCAGGCGCCGATTGTCGGGCCGGTTCGTCACGAACAGCAACCCATCGACAATTGAATCGTCGATCCAACGCAGAAAACCCAGTTCCTTCTCCGGATGGTTCCGGCTGATTCCCAGGATCAGGTTATAGCCCCGCTCCGACGCGGTCTGCTCAACGGCTTCCGCCATTTCGGAAAAGAAGGGGTTGGAAATTTCGGGCACCACCAGCCCGAGCGTCTCGCTGCCGCCCTTGCTCAGCCGCCTGGCGAGCAGGTTACGCCGATAGCCCAGGGCTTCGACCGCCTCGTCGATCTTGCGCCCCGTGTCCTGGGGCAGCCTGATCGATTTGTTCAGGTATCGCGAGACAGCCGCCTTCGAAAGACCCGCCTTGTCGGCGACATCTTGAATGGTAGGCGCCTTTTTCTTCATCAGCAGCGTCCAGCACATCAAGGACCGGGACATGAAGCCGCATCGATCCGGGCCTCATACTAATCGCCAATCCCCGCGCGCACAACGGCGGCCCCAATCATCACGGCTTGACAACGGAATGCGTATCCGATTTCATTGGATAAACCGGTTTACCAAAAACCAGCGAACCGGTGCCGTCGTCCACCTCCCGACCCGCGGACCGGATGCCATGCTGACAGTTCATCGACGAAAACTGCTCTACGGCGCGTTAACGATGTGTCTGCCGGGTATCTGCCGGGCCGGAACGCCACAGCCGGGCAGCGTGCATATCGCGCTGGTGCAGACGACGGAATCCTCGGAATATTTTAACGAAATCACCCGTGGCGTCCGAACCGGGTGCAATCGCCTCGGCTATACCCTCTCTGTCTTCGACGCCGACAACAGCCCTGTCGCCCAGTCCGACGCCATCGAAACCTACGCTCAGCAGAAGGTCAGCGCCATCCTGCTCTGTGCCATCGATGTCTATGGTGTACGCGATGCGATCGACACGGCCCGCCGCTTCAACGTGCCCGTCATTGCGATCGACGCCATCGTTGCCGGAAAAACCATCGCCCAGATCGGCGTCGACAATATCCGCACCGCCGCGCGCCTGCTCGATGCCCTTCTCCAGCCCGGCCTCGTCCAGCCTACCCGCATCGGCATCATCGGCGCCACCGGTTCGTACATTCAGACCCTGCGCTATAGCGGTTTTCTCGATGCCATGAAAAAGGAGGCGCCTTTCATGCATGTATCCGGATTCGTCGATGGCCAGAACATCCTCGATTCAGCTCAGACAGCCGCCGAGGACCTGCTAGCCGCCGCGCCGGACCTCGACCTGATCTACGCCACCGGAGAGCCTGCCATGATCGGCGCGCTCTCCGCCCTGCAAACCAGCCCACCACGCAGGACCGTCCACCTGGCCGGTTGGGACATGTCTCCTGAGATCAACAAGGGCCTGCGCGACGGCATCGTCCTTGCCACCGCCGTTCAGGATACCGTCCGCATGGGCGAAGCGGCGGTAAAGGCCGTCCACCACTGGCTGCACGACATGCCAGTCCCCCACGACATCATCGTTCCCGCGACCATCGTCACCCCCCAATATCCTCACGGCATCCTGTGATGTGCAGCCATGACCAATCCTTCCGTCGCCCCGGCCGTGGACATGCGGCGCATAACCCGCCGTTTCGGTGCCATCACGCCGCTGCGCGGAGTCGATCTGTCCATCGGCCACGGCGAAGTGCTTGGCCTGCTAGGCGACAACGGTGCCGGCAAATCCACCCTGACCAAGATCCTTTCCGGTGCCCTGGCGCCGAGCAGCGGCGAGATCCTCATTGATGGGCGGCCCTGCCACTTCGCCTCGCCGCGCGACGCGCAGGATGCCGGCATTCATATGGTCTACCAGGACCTTTCCCTGTGTGGCTCGATCGATGTCGCGGGCAATCTTTTCATGGGGCGTGAGCCCACGCGTCGTATTCTCGGACTTCCTTTCCTCGACACGGGAGCGATGCATCGGCGAAGCGCGGAGATGCTCCAGGGCCTGGGGGTGGTGATCCGCGACACGCACGCCCGCGTGGACAGCCTGTCCGGCGGCCAGCGGCAGGCAATCGCCATCGCCCGTGCCGCTGCCTTCAACCCCCGCGTGCTGATCCTGGACGAGCCCACCGCGGCGCTCGCCGTGATGGAGGTCGAAGCCGTTCTTGATTTAATAAAGAAACTTCGTGACCAGGGAGTGACCGTGATTCTCATCACGCACCGGCTCCAGGATCTCTTCCATGTCTGTGATCGGGTCGCCGTCATCCGCGACGGTATCGTCGCCGCCGAGCGACGGATCGGCGACACCAATATCGGAGAACTCGTCGATTTGATTGTGGGAGAGCGCTTCCATGCCCGTTCCGCATACTAGGCAGCCCCACACGCCCCAACAAAATGCCGCGCGGCGCATGCGCCTGCCCAAGGCCGCCCTGCTGCTCGAACGGCAACCTGGCCTGGCCAGCGTGGTCTGCCTGCTGCTGGTGTGCGTTCTGATCTTCTCGTTCTGCGCGCCCTCCTTTCTATCCCTGGCCAACTTTCTGACCATTCTGCGCCAGAATGCCGGGTCTTTCATTTCCGCCGCGGCAATGACGCTGGTCATCACCACTGGCGGCATCGACCTTTCCATCGGTGCGGTTGCCGCGTTCAGCGGGATCGCCATGGCTGTCCTTGCCACATTCTGGCACCTGCCTTCCGTCCTGGCCCTGGCGGGCGCGCTGCTGGCAGGAACTGTAGCGGGTACGACCAACGGCCTTCTGATCACTCGCATCGGCATGGCGCCCTTCATCGTCACGCTGGCCACCATGTCCGTCTTTCGCGGGCTTTCCCTGCTGATCGCCCAGGGCTATTCCCTACCGCTGCCAGAAAACGCACCCCTGCTCGAATGGCCGGGACGCGGCTGGATCGGCCCCTTTCCAGTCCCCGCCGTCATCATGCTCGGCTGCGTCGCCGCCGCCGGTATCACCCTGCACTGCACCCGCTTCGGACGCTACGTCACAGGCATCGGCTCCAACCAGGAGGGCGTGCGCCGGACGGGCGTGAACGTCCGCCGCGTCTCGCTGACTGTCTATGCACTCAGCGGCCTCGCCGCCGCCTTGTCGGGCATCCTCATGACCGGACGGCTGGGCAGCGCCTCGTCCAATATCGGTGTCGGCTTCGAACTCGACGTCATCGCCGCCGTCGTCCTGGGCGGCACCAGCCTCGCCGGCGGCTACGGTTCCGTCATCGGCTCGGCTCTGGGCATCCTCACCCTCGCCTGCCTGAAGAACGGCCTCATCCTCGCCCACGTCTCTCCCTTCCTCACCCAGATCCTCACCGGCCTTATCACCATCGGCGCTATCTGGATCAACATGACCCTCAAGGGCAGAGTCATCTTCGGAATCGGGAAAAGCGATCATGACGACTGAAAATGCCGGAACCGGTTCCATCGGCGTCCTCGGCGGCCGGCTCATGACCGTCAACGGCCCCATCGCGCCCGACCAGATGGGCATCACCCTGATGCATGAACACATCATGCTCGACGCCTCGAAGAAATGGGTCGCGCCCTCCTGTGCCTGCCACCACTCGTGGGCGATGCGGCCGCTGGCGATGGACATGCTGGGCGAAATCGCGATGAACCCGCTGGGCAACCGCGACAACTGCATGCTCGACAGCGCCGACCTCGCGGTCGAGGAACTGAAGAAATTCGGTGCGCTCGGCGGCCGCACTGTGATCGACCCGACCAATGTCGGCATCGGCCGCGCTCCCGCGACCCTGCGCGACATTGCCCGGCGAACCGGGCTGAACATCGTCATGGGCGCCGGATATTATCTCCAGCCGTCCCATCCCGACTATGTGGGTCCGGAAAGCGCCGACCAGCTTGCCCGACGCATCATCCGCGATGTCGGCGGCACGGCGGACAGGCCGGACATCGTGGCCGGCATCGTCGGGGAGATCGGCATCTCCTCCACCATGACGAAGGACGAGGAAAAAGTCCTGCGCGCCGCCGCGATTGCCTCGGCCGAGACCTCGGTCCCCCTTTCGATCCATCTTCCCGCCTGGCGGCGCGTCGCCCACGACATGCTCGACATCGCAGAAGAACAGGGCGCGGACCTCAATCACGTGATCCTCTGCCACATGAACCCCAGCCTTTCCGACCCGGGCTACCAGCACAGCCTGGCCGAGCGCGGCGCCTACCTCGAATACGACATGATCTCCATGTCCTATTATTATCCGGAGGAAGACGCCCAGTGCCCCTCCGACGACGAAAACGCCAAGGCTATCGTCCAACTTTTCGAACGAGGATACGGAAGGAAAGTCCTCGTCTCGCACGACGTATTCCTCAAGAGCATGCTCACCCGCTACGGAGGGCATGGTTACGGATACATCCTGCGTCATTTCGTTCCCCGCCTGAAACGCCTCGGGCTGGGGGACCGCGACATCGAACAGCTCCTCGTCGCGAATCCCAGGCAAGCCATGTGCGGCGGACAACAACTCTGAAAGAGAAAATTCCGTGTTGGAAAAAAAGAAGATCCTTCTCGTCGGCGAATCGTGGATCAGTTCCGCCAGCCACGCCAAGGGATTTGACCAGTTCTTCACCACCACCGCGCATAGTGGTGCCGTCAACTTCCTCAACGCTATGCGCGACACGTCCTACGACGTCACGCACATGCCCTCGGAGGTGGCGCAGAGCCAGTTTCCGGCGGCGGTCGAGGATCTCTCTCAGTACGCCGCCATCATCCTCTCCGACATCGGCGCCAACACCCTGCTGATCCATCCGGACACATGGCTGCACAGCAAGGCCTTTCCCAACCGGCTGAAGGTCATCGTCGAATATGTGAAGAACGGCGGCGGCATCATGATGGTCGGGGGTTATCTCAGCTTCCAGGGCGTCAACGGGCAGGCACGCTACCGCAACACGCCGATCGAACGGCTCCTTCCCGTCGCCTGCCTGCCCTATGACGACCGGCAGGAAACGCCCGAGGGTAGTCCCGTCAGCGTCGTCGATGCCGCCCATCCCGTCGTCGCCGGCCTGCCCGGGACGTGGCCGCCCCTTCTCGGCTACAACGAGGTCACGCTTCACCCCGACGCGACGCTCGTCGCCACGGTGGGCGAAGACAGCCATCCCCTCATCGCCGTGCGGGACCTGGGTCGCGGCCGCTCGCTCGTCTGGACCAGCGACATGTCCGTCCACTGGATGCCGGACGACTACCTGGCATGGCCCGGTTACAGGACACTCTGGCTGAACTGCCTCGACTGGCTGACGACACGGACCTGACCCCCATGACCAGGCAACACACCGACCCCGTCGTGCTTCTCCAGGACCTGATCCGAATTCCCAGCCTGAATCCACCCGGCGACGAGGTGGCCTGCGCGCAATTCTGCGCCGGCATTCTCGACGCCATCGGGTTCGCGGTTACGGTCATCGGTTTCGGTGAACGCCGGGTCAATCTCATCGCCCACCCCCCTGGCCGGCGGCCGGGGGGGACTCTCGGCTTCTCCGGCCACCTCGATACCGTTCCTCTGGGCGGCAAGGCGTGGACCTACCCGCCCTTTTCGGGTGAATGCGTCGACGGGCGCGTCTATGGGCGCGGTAGTTCGGACATGAAGGGCGGAATCGCCGCCTTCATGTCCGCATGCGCCCGCCACCATGCGAACACCGGCCATTGTCCCGACGTCACCATCATCCTGACCGGCGGCGAGGAAACCGGATGCGAAGGCGCGGCGGCCCTCGCAACCTCCCCCCTGCTGGCCGACTGCATGTTCAGGGGCCTGCTGATCGGCGAATCCACACGCAATTATCCCGTCCTGGGGCACAAGGGCGTCGCCTGGTTCGAATGCACCGCCGAAGGCCGCACGGCTCACGCCGCCATGCCGGAATTCGGCGTGAACGCCATCTACAAGGCCACGGATGCGATCGCCCGCATCCGCGCGGTCGACCTGGGCGCGGACGATCCGATCATCGGAAAGACGACCATCAATATCGGAACGTTCCAAGGCGGGCTGAACATCAATTCCGTCCCCGACAGGGCGACCTTCACGGTCGATGCCCGCACCGGCAGCGCGGACAGCCATGTAAGGATCGCCGACACGATCCGAAAATGCCTGTGTAATGCGATATCGCTGCAAAAGCGCCTCGACATCCCGCCTGTCGTCGCTTCGCCAAACGACCCGTTCGTACAGGCCGTCCGGACAATCGCCACCCGGCACGGAATTCCCGACCGGGGAATCGCCACCGTTCCCTATTTCACGGATGCGGCCATCCTTTCCCCAGCCTTCGGAAATGCGCCTGCAGTCATCATCGGCCCGGGCGAACCCGACGTCGCCCATCAAACCGACGAATTTTGTCCCGTCGACGCCCTCCTGACCGCCACCAACCTCTATCACGACTGCATCGAGGCCTTCGGCCCCACCTCCGAATTATAGACAGGATTCGAAATATCCGGATTCGCAAGGATTTCTCCGAAAAACGCTCCAACGGTATTTTTTATAACGATATCGAAATATATTGACGGAAATCAAACCGCATTTTATTAATAAACCGGTTTATTTCTTCTGGTCTCAAAACCCCGCCTTTCGCCAGCCAGGTCCGGAGACCTCGAGACATCATTGCCCGTCTACGACAAACACGTTCCACGGAGGCAACCCATGAGTCACAGAAATGCGCTGTTGGCGACCTCTTCCATCGTCATTCCCATCATCGGCCTCCTTGCCGGCCCCAAGGCCCATGCGGACAGCCGCAGCCATCTTCCGGAGAGCATTCCCGCTTCCTCGACGGTTTCCATGAAACCGCCCCCGCGTCCCACCAAACGCGCCTCGGCCCCCCTACACGGTGTCAAGGCGGAGGAAATCAACGTCGCCGCGGCCCACCTGCACATCTCTTCGGGTGGCGGCATGATACAGCGGCGCGACGACACCCGATCGGTCCAGTCCGTCAGCGCGGACTATATCGCCAAGCAGAACCCGACCTCGAACGTCGTCGGTCTTCTCTCTATGATGCCCAGCGTCAATTCCATGTCCCAGGAACCGACCGGGATTCTCAGCAACGGCATCATGGTTCGCGGCCTCACCGTCGACGACATGGGCTGGGTCCTCGACGGCGCGCCCACCCTCTCTCCCGGCGCCGGCAGATTCCAGGCGGAAATGCTCGACAGTGAAAACATGGATCGCGTCTCGATCACGCCTGGCTCCAGTTCCACCGATGACCCCGTCACCTCGGCCACCGGCGGCGTCATCTATACGAAGATGAAGGACCCGTCGGAAAAAGCCCGCACCCAGGTCGATTTCACCTACGGTACCTTCAATACCTATCGCGGCTTCATCAGGCTTGACAGCGGCGAAATCGGCCACTCGGACATCAGGGCCTTCGTGTCCTACTCCAGCGCCTCGACCGATTTCTGGCGCGGCCCCGGTATCGCCAAGAAGCAGCATGTCGACTTCAAGCTGCTCAAATCCTTTAATAACGGCAGCACGTTCGCGTTCGAATCCGTCTTCAACAACAACAAGAACGGATATTACTATTATCCGACCCAACAGGAATGGCGGCAATATCGCTGGATCAACCCGGATGCGACCTATAGCGGCATCCACGACGGTTCCTATTACAAGCTCAACCAGACATCGCTGTTTTATTCAGGTACGGTTCTCGCGCCCATCCATGTGATGCTCAGCCCCCGCCTCACCTGGGATACAACTCCGTATTTCTGGTACGGTTTCGGCTGGGGGCCCGGCGGCACGACCCTCACGCAGGGCCAGACCTATCTCGGCAATCAGCGTGTGGACGTCAATCTCGCGCAGGGAACGGGAGGCGTCGCCCAGAACGGGCAGCAATATCTCGTCTCGACCGGTTTCGGCGGCCCGACCTATATCGGCGGCATAAACTCGAAATTCGCCTGGACCCACGGCCACAACACCGTGACCCTGGGCTACTGGTACGAAAATTATAATCTGCGCGAAAAGGATCCCGTGGGCTTCATCAACCAGGAAACCGGCGACCCTGCCGATCTCAGCCACAGCTATAATTATTATCGTCTGGCAAACGGACACCTCTATTACTACGACAATTATTTCCTTCACTATCAGCTCAATTCACCATACATCATGGACACATTGCGCCTGCTGAAGGACAGACTGGTCATCAACGCCGGCTTCAAGGACGTGATGGTGACGCGCGGCGTCGACAACTACGTCCCCGGTTCGACTCCCCATATGGGAATCAGCGAAAACATCCCGCTGCCCTCCCTCGGCGCCCGCTACAATTTCGATCGCGCCAACCAAGTCTATATCAATGCCGAAGGCGATTACCGGCAACCCTTCATGGGTTCGACCGCCGAACAGTATAGCGTCAGCAGCGGGGCCATGACGACAGGTGCCAATTCCCCGAAATCCCAATACGCAATCAAGGAGGAAATCGGCTACCGCTATAATGGCGACCGGCTGATTGCCTCGGTTTCCTTCTTCAACATGAACATGACCAACCGCCTGCTGACGCTCAACACCTATCAGGAAGGCGTCCAAGTCCAGCGCGAATTGAATGCCGGCGGGCAGACCAGCCGCGGCGTCGATGTCCAGATCGGCACGATTCCTCTCTGGGGCCGCTTTACACCTTACGTTACCTTCGCCTATCTCGACGCGCGCCAGGACAACAACCTGCGGACCGTCGACAGCAACGGCCAGGTCGATTATCTACGCACCGCCGGAAAGACTCAGGTCGCCAGCCCCCATTACCAGGCAGGCCTCGGCCTGTCCTACGACGACGGTACTTTCTTTGGCAGCGTGAACGTGAAATACATCAGCTCGCAATACGCGACATTGATGAATGACGAAAAAATGCCCGGATACATCAACAACAGCGTCATCCTG
The DNA here is from genome assembly GCF_038719015.1 of Nguyenibacter vanlangensis. NCBI lineage: Bacteria > Pseudomonadati > Pseudomonadota > Alphaproteobacteria > Acetobacterales > Acetobacteraceae > Nguyenibacter > Nguyenibacter vanlangensis. The sequence goes on along the minus strand of NZ_CP152276.1, from coordinate 4,416,413 downwards.
GGATACAGGCTACCGAAATTCGCGGTCCTGAATCGCCCGTCGATCCAGGTCAACCTGAACAACATCAACAATTCAACGCAAAGAACCGGCATCTACGGGTTCAGCGACAATGCCAGGACCAGCACGGGCGTCCTCGGCGGCACCATCGCAGGCAGTTCGCCGACGTACTATGTCGAACCGGGTTTTTCCGCTCTCATGACCGTCCGTGTACCCATGGAATGAGGCGTGACCGGACGGCCTGATCTTCTGATCTTACCTCCTGAAATGCCCTCGATTTGAAGTGAGGTGGAGATCTCCAAAAACTGAAGCGGCCCCCGAAAATGGGGCCGGGGCCTAAGTTCGAGATCGGCGACTACTTGTTCTTGAGCAGGACCAGTTGTAGACGTTTCTTCCAAATCTTTCGCGAATAGAACATCGCCCTCACGAACATGCTGGCCCTCTTCAGCATGTCGGGCCACAATGATGCCGGGTTGAATGGCGCCGATCGACAGGACGTCGCCTTTCGGCGTCATTTGGCCAGCGGTGTGAACGCGGCACGTGTAGTTTTCGAAGCCGAATAGAAGCGTCGTTACCAGAATCAGGCCGGTACAACTCCAGGCCACAATCTTTACAGGAAGAGTCTGGCGACCTGAACACGCCCGAGCCTGGCATTACGGCGTCCGTCAGCGACTTCGCGGCGAAAGAAATTATCCAACGTCGACCTGTCTTGCGACGTGCCATTTCTGAACATAAATACCAATTTTTCGGTTTAATAAAGTATAAAAATCAAAAATTGCCGACAAAAACGAGAATAAAATCGCAATATAAATGTTTTGCTTACAGAAAAAATCCGACAAATTTTTATAAGCAGCAAAGAAAGGTAATATAGTAAAAAATACGCCTGCTACGGGCACCCATGGTGACGTAATCTTGGCGCTGCCCAGAAAATAAAAAGAAATTATGGAGCACATAAAAATGACAGATATCGGAATGCAATATAGTATAGTTGCATAAATTTGGAGTGGATCCATGACATAGAAATAGTCAAATATAGAGTGCTCAAGGCATGTTACAAACATTATTAACACAGAATATTTTAATCCACCTTTTCTTGAGGAGGCAATATATACCGCTGCAGCATCTTGAATTATCAAGGCCAAGTGAATGTCGATATCGAATGGTATACTTTGCGATAGCACAAATTTTCTGCTATTAGTCGCTATTCCCGGCATTCGAAATATTCCTTCGATCAAACCGAAAAAATATCCTATTCCCAGGAAACATTTAACCTGATCAGGAGATGTCGGTTTTATCTTCAGAAAGCCTAACAAGCAGATAGCACCTATTGTTTTAATAGACTCCTCTGTAAACCCAATCCGAAGATAGGGAAATAAATTACCAATACAAAATCTAGTTAATTCAATATTTGAAATATAACTTTCAGTGCGGCCACAAATAATGACAATAACCAAAGAAATAAAAAATGTGGCCGACAAAAAAAATCGCGTGCCATCAATTGGAAAACGCCGCAACCAGATGGTTGGGTAAAAGCATAAACAGATCAGCACACATGCATCTGACAGTATATTCACGAAAATTCTAGCCTTGTACAGTAATCCTTATAGGAATAGCAAAAAGCGGAACGACACCAAAGCGCCATTCCCTCAACTGTCAGCGAGCCATCTGATGACCGAAGCCGCACTGGTCATAATACGGATGAGAGTGGAGCACGCCGCTTTGTGCGCCCGCGGTCATTGTGCTTCCGCATCCCCAGCCGCTGCCGCTGCCGCTGCCGCTGTCTTGCTGGCCCCATTCACGTCCTTCCACCCCTTGCCAGGATAGCATATATGCGCCCCGCTCGCGCTCTTATTGGATCTATTTCTGTCTGATCAGCATATCGGCTTTCGCTGCACCTACTGTTGCGAACCTTCCGCCAAATTTGAAGGTTTTTTGGAACAATGCGGGGCGATTATTTCTTTCCTCGTCGCTTGCTGACTCAGCAGATTATGCCGGGCCTCAGCGTGCCGGGCTCGCTGCGACCCACTTCATTTTATTAACGAATCGGTTTTCCAAAGGCTACCGGCCTTTGGCGGGGTGCGGGGCGGCGCCCCGGGCGGGAGTTTCTTGATGCATCATGATCTGTTGATATAATTCGGCACCCAACAGGAGAGGTGTCATGGCCACCCCGCAGCGTGAGAAATTCGCGACCCAGGTCGATCCGCAGATCCTGCAGGCGGTGCGGGATCTGGCCCGCAGCGAAGGGCGGCAGCTCCAGGCCCTGGTCGATGAGGCGCTGGCCGACCTGATTGAGAAGCGGAAACGGCAGCGTCCGCGTGCCCATGTCATGGCGGCCTACCAGGCCAGCCATGAGACCTTCGCGCCGCTCTACCGGAAACTGGCCGAGTGACGGTGACCTGGACCTTCCTGGCCATCAACGGCGCGCGGCTGACGGCCAGCGCCGGTGAAACGGAAGATTTTATTCTCGGCCTCTATGCCGGCGGGACGTTTGATTTCGGGCATTTGCAGCCGTGGCTTCGCGGCCATGTCGCCACGAGCGAGTCCTGATGGTGTGCAGACTGTGCAGACCGTGACGGCTATTCACTTGATCAACGAATCGGTTTCCAAAGGCTGCCGGCCTTTGGCGGGGTCTAGAGCGGGGTCTGGGGCGGCGCCCCGGGCGGGGGCGGTGCGTTCGGCGTCGAACATGTAGTCGCGGGTCAGGGGCACGGCGTCGATCGCGCGGGTGATCTGGAGCTGGAAGTTCATGTGGCCCTGGACGCGGAAGGAGAGTTCCACCCCGGCCAGGTAGAATTCGAACATCCGGCAGAACCGCTCGTCGTAGAGCGCGCGGATCCTGTCGCGGTTGGCGGCGAAGCGGGCGCGCCAGTGGGCGATCGTCTTGGCGTAGTGCAGGCGCAGGATTTCGCAATCCGTCACCCACAAATTCGATTTTTCGATCGCGGCGAAGGTTTCGCTGAGCGCCGGGGAATAGCCGCCGGGGAAGATGTAGCGGTCGAGCCAGGGATTGGTCGAGCCCGGCGGGTCGTTGCGGCCGATCGAATGCAGCAGCATGACCCCGTCGGGGGCCAGGATGTCGTGCACCACGCGGAAGAAGCGGCGGTAATGGCCGATGCCGACATGTTCGAACATGCCGACCGAGACGATGCGGTCGAAGCGCCGCGTCACCGCGCGGTAATCGAGCAGTTCGAAGCGCACCCGGTCGGCCAGCCCGGCCGCCCGCGCGCGGTCGCGCGCGACGGCGAGCTGTTCGTGCGACAGGGTGATGCCGGTGACGCGGGCGCCGTAGTCGCGCGCGAGCGTCAGCGCCATGCCGCCCCAGCCGCAGCCGATATCCAGCACCTCGAGATCGGGGCGGTCGAGGCGGAGCTTGGCGGCGATATGGTGTTTCTTGGCACGCTGGGCCTCTTCCAGCGTTTCGTCGCCGCGCGGGAAATAGGCGCAGGAATATTGCCGGTCGGCATCGAGAAACAGGTCGTAGAGCGCGCCGTTGAGGTCGTAATGGTGGGCGACGTTGCGGCGCGCGCGCCAGGCCGGGTTGAATTGCGTCCAGGTGCGCTTGGCGTGGCGGACCAGCCGGGCCGCGGCCTCGCCGACATGGCCGGCATGCATGCTGTTGGACATGAGCACGTGCAGCATGTCGTAGAGCGAGCAGTCGAGCGGAAGGACCTGGCCGTCCATATAGGCCTCGCCGAACGCCAGGGCGGGATTGACGATCAGGCGGCGTTCGACGGCGGGGGAGAGGATGCGCAATCCGGCGACGGGACCGGGCGTGCCGACATAGGTGCGCCGCGTGCCGTCGGAAAAGACGACGTCCAGCCGCCCATGCGCGATGAAGCTGCGAAAGATCCTGTCGATGACCGGCGTCATGCCGCGTTCCCCTCCCTGCTTTCGGCTTGGGAGCGAGCATGACGGGCGCGCGGCGATCCGTAAAGACGGCTGGCGCGATCTTTACCAGCCTTTTCAACGACAAAGGCCCGGACGCGGTTGCGTCCGGGCCCTGCCCCCCGGCCGGGCGCCAGGGCGCCGCGGCAGGGAATGCGGATCAGGCTTCGGCGGAGGCTTCGGCCGTTTCCTCGATCAGCGCTTCCTCGACGAAGCCGGCGGGTTCTTCCACCTCGACGCCGATGGCCTCGCCGCGGGCCTGGCGCTCGGCTTCTTCTTCCGAGCGGGCCACGTTCACCGTGACGGGGATCGAGACCTCGGGGTGCAGGGCCACGCGAACCTCGTACAGGCCGAGCTGCTTGATCGGGTGTTCGAGGACCACCTGCGCGCGGGTGATGCCGAGGCCGGCCTGGGTGGCGGCTTCGGCAACGTCGCGGGTGGTGACCGAACCGTACAGGCTGCCGCTGTCGCCGGCCTGACGGATCAGGATGACGGACAGGCCGTGCATGCGCTCGGACAGGCGCTCGGCCTCTTCACGGCGCTTGAGGTTCTGGGCCTCGAGATGGATGCGCTCGCGCTCGAAACGTTCGCGGTTGGCGGCGTTGGCGCGGATCGCCTTGCCCTGGGGCAGCAGGAAGTTGCGGGCGTAGCCCGGCTTCACCTTCACGACTTCGCCCATCTGCCCCAGGTTTTCGACGCGCTGGAGCAGGATCAGTTCGACTGCGGACATGATCTTCCCCCCTTAGCCGACGATGTAGGGCAGGAGTGCCAGGAACCGGGCGCGCTTGATCGCCTGGGCCAGTTCACGCTGCTTTTTGGCCGAGACCGCGGTGATGCGGCTGGGCACGATCTTGCCGCGCTCGGAGAGGAAGCGGCTGAGCAGGCGCACGTCCTTGTAGTCGATCTTCGGCGCGTTGGGGCCGGAGAACGGGCAGGATTTGCGGCGGCGGTAGAACGGACGGCGGGCACCGACGGCCGTGCGACGGGCGGCGGGATTGATCTCGGTGGTGTCGGACATGATTCTTACTCCGCTTCGCCGTCGATATCGCGCGAATCCTCGCGCTCATTGCGGGCCCGGAACTCCTCGCGGTCGTCATAGCCGCGACGGCCGCCGCGGCCGCTCTCGAACCGGCCGGCGGGCTTGGGACCACGGAAGCCGCGCTCGCGGTCGTCGCCCTTGCGGGACAGGATCACGGACGGCGCCTCGTCGATTTCCTCGACGCGCAGGGTCAGCACCCGCATCACGTCTTCGTTCAGGCTGAGCTGGCGCTCGATTTCCTTGATCGTTTCCGGCTTCGCATCCAGGCCGAGGAGCATGTAATGGCCCTTGCGGTTCTTCTTGATGCGGTAGGCCAGGCTGCGCAGGCCCCAATATTCGCGCTTGCGGACGGCACCGCCGTCGGTTTCGAGCAGGGCGGCGATCCCGTCGGCGACGGCTTCGACCTGCTGCTGCGACACATCGTTACGTGCGATGAACACGGTCTCGTATAACGGCATGGGAACTCCCTTCGGATAAGGTCAACCCGGCCGCGCCGGACCCGGTCCGGACGGCGCCCCTCCCGCGGGGCATGGGTATAGCCGGGGCGATGCCGCGCCCCGGCAGGGAAGGAGCGGTGTGAAGCACAAAGCCCGGCGGATCGCAAGGGGAAACTGCCCCGATGGCGGTCCCGATGGCGGTGGCGTGCCGTTTTCGGCCGACGAGACGGCATGATCGACGTTGCGAGGACGATCCGCAGTGGACTGCGTTTACTATAAGGCCGCCTTGAGATTGACACGTAACCAGGGCTCTGCCCTGGACCCGGCAGGGCCTGAGGCCCTGCACCCCAATCATTTGATAACGAATGGGTTTCCAAAGGGCGACTGCCCTTTGGTGGGTCAAGGGCAACGCCCTTGTCGGGCAGATCCCATGCGTCAGTCTTGCGGCCAGTCGGTATTACATGGTCAAGTCTGGAGCGGCCCATGCGGACCTTCAACATTCACGAGGCCAAGACTCATCTGTCGCGGCTGATCGATGATGCGAGCTAGGGGGAGAGCTTCATCATCGCGCGGCTCGGAGCCGTCTGAGCCGGGTCGTGTCCGGCGGACGGGTCTTCGGCTTTCTGTTCAGATGCGCAGGCCGGGGGGGATGGCGAGGCCCAGCCGGTCGGGGATGTCCCAGATCTCGCGGATCGTGCGGATGCGGCGGAAGCCGGCCTGCAGGTAGGTGTCGAGCGCGCGGGGATGGTCGGCGGTGCAGGTATTGACCCGCACGCTGGACGGGCCCGAGGCCCAGGCGGCGTCGAGGGCCGCGCGCAGGAAGGCGCGGCCGATGCCCTGTCCGATCCGGCCGGGCATCAGGCCGAAATAGGCCAGGTTGACCTCGTCGGGCATCGCGCAGTCCAGTTCGAAGAAGCCGCAGACCTCCTGCCCGTGCCACAGCACGTTCACCCGCACCGTGGGATCGCGCAGCAGGGCCGCCAGTTCGCCGTCGGGCATGGCGCGGCGCAGCCACCAGCAATAATCCTGCCCGACGCCGTCATAGAGGCGGCGATAGAACGCGACGGGCGGGGCCGGGTAATGGTCGATGCGATAGCCGTCCGGCAGCGCGGGCGCGCGCCCGGCGGGGGGCGCGTCCATGCAGAGGAAGGTGACGTCGACGGCGACCCGGGTGGCCGGGCCGGCTGCGAGCGAGGCGGACATGGGCGGGGGCGATCAGTTGTCGTCGAGGAACGAGCGCAGCTTGCGGCTTCGGCTGGGGTGCTTGAGCTTGCGCAGCGCCTTGGCCTCGATCTGGCGGATGCGTTCGCGCGTGACGTTGAATTGCTGGCCGACCTCTTCGAGCGTGTGGTCGGTGTTCATGCCGATGCCGAAGCGCATGCGCAGCACGCGTTCCTCACGCGGGGTCAGCGAGGACAGGACGCGGGTCGTCGCCTCGCGCAGGTTGGTCTGGATCGCGGCGTCCAGGGGGATGACGGCCGACTTGTCCTCGATGAAATCGCCGAGATGGCTGTCTTCCTCGTCGCCGATCGGGGTTTCGAGGGAGATCGGCTCCTTGGCGATCTTGAGCACCTTGCGCACTTTTTCCAGCGGCATGCCCAGCTTTTCGGCCAGTTCCTCGGGCGCGGGCTCGCGGCCGATCTCGTGCAGCATCTGGCGCGAGGTGCGCACCAGCTTGTTGATCGTTTCGATCATGTGCACGGGAATGCGGATCGTCCGCGCCTGGTCGGCGATCGAGCGGGTGATCGCCTGGCGGATCCACCAGGTGGCGTAGGTCGAGAATTTGTAGCCGCGGCGATATTCGAACTTATCGACCGCCTTCATCAGCCCGATATTGCCCTCTTGGATCAGGTCGAGGAATTGCAGGCCGCGATTGGTGTATTTCTTGGCGATCGAGATGACCAGGCGCAGATTGGCCTCGATCATCTCCTTCTTGGCGCGGGCGGAATCGCGCTCGCCGCGCGAGACGGTGGCGTAGACGCGGCGGAATTCGCCGACCGGCAGGCCGGTTTCCTGCGACAGGGCGGCGACCTGGGCGCGCAGGTCGCGCACCGCGTCGGCGTGCCGGGCCACGAAATTCTTCCAGCCCTTGGCCGGCAGGGCGGAGACCATGTCCATCCAGCCCGGATCCAGCTCGCTGCCGCGATACTTGATCAGGAAATCCTCACGCGAGACCTTGCAGCTTTCGGCCAGGCGCAGCATGCGGCCCTCCAGCCCGTTCAGGCGCTGAAAGATTTCCTTGAGATGCTGGACCAGTACTTCGATGCGCGTGTTGTGCAGGTGCACCTGCTGCACCTTGCCGACCAGTTCCTCGCGCAGCTTCTCGTAGGATTTCTCCGACTTGTCGGACATCTCGGCGCCCGAGGTCAGGGTTTCGAGACGCTTGGACTGCAGCTTCTGCAGGCGGGAATAGAGTTCCTCGATCTCCTCGAACCGGGCGAGGATCTCGGGCTTCAGCTTTTCCTCGAGCGCCGAGAGCGACAGGCCGGCGCCCTCGCCCTCATCACCGTCCTCGGGCTCGGCGCCCGCCTCGAAGCCGGATTCGTCCTGCGGCTCGCCCTCTTCGGCGCCCTCGCTCTCGGGGCCGGCGCCGCCGGACTGCATGGCTTCGAGATCGACGATGTCGCGCAGCAGCATCTCGCCCGCCTTGAGGCGGTCATGCCAGGAGATGATGGCGCTGAAGGTCAGCGGGCTCTCGCACAGGCCGCCGATCATCTCGTCGCGGCCGGCCTCGATCCGCTTGGCGATGGCGATCTCGCCCTCGCGCGACAGCAGCTCGACCGAGCCCATCTCGCGCAGATACATGCGCACCGGGTCGTCGGTGCGGCCCAGGCTCTCGGTATCGACGTTGCCGGCGGCGCCGCCTTCCTCCTCGGCCTCGGCCTCTTCGGCCTTTTCCTCGCGGTTGGCCTCGGAATCGTCGTTATCCTCGTTCTCGACGACCTGGATGCCCATTTCCGACAGGACCGCCATCACGTCCTCGATCTGCTCGGAGGACATCTGGTCCTGCGGCAGGACGGCGTTCAGCTCGTCAAAGGTGATGTAGCCCCGTTCCTTGCCGCGGGCGATCAGCCTCTTGACGGCTCCGGATTGCGTGTCCAGCAGAGTTGTGTCGTTATCCTGATCGCCAGAAGTCGCTTCCGTACTCGCGGCCGTCTTTGTCGCCATCGCCTGCCCTGTCCCCTCACCCGCTACCGTGCCATCCGTCGCACGCCGCGCGACGGCGTGCCGGCCCTGCTTCGCCGCCCGGCCGTCCCGCCTGGGCGGGATGCAAGCCACCGGACACGAAAGGGCCATTCTATCGCATCTGACAATTTCAGTGTGGTGCAGGTGGTCGATTCAGGGTCGGAAGTCAAGGGGCCAAACCGGGACGGACGGGATGGGCCCGGCGGAGCGGGACGCGAAAAACCGCGCGTTCTTCCGTCCGTCATGCACCCCGCATGGACCCTCGGGCCCTTATGCATCCCCCTTATGCATCCTCGGTCAGCGTGTCGCCGCGGCGCAGGGACTCCCATGCCAGCAGGCGGGTGCGCAGGCTGGCCCAGGATTTCGCGTCCAGCGTGCCGGCGCAGAGCCGTTCGGTATCGAGGCGCACGTCCTCGCCGAACTGGCGGACATTGAGCAGGGCGTAGAAATGCCACCATTCCTGCCGCACCTCGACCGCCATCAGCGTATCCGCGGCGCTGAGGGCCAGCGGCAGCGGATCGGCGGCCAGCGCCAGGGCGCGGTCCCCGGCCAGGCCGGCCGCGTCCAGGCGGGCGGCCAGGTCCTCGGCGCCGCCCAGGTCGCCGCCGGCGGCGAGGTCCATCACCGCGGCGCGCACCCGGGCCAGGACGGGGGGCAGGTCCAGCCGGCAATAGGCGTCCTCGATTTCCGGCAGGATGTCGGGGTGGCGCAGCAGGATGGCGGTGAGGATGCGCATGCGTTCCTGCGCGGCGTCGCCCGCGGCGAAGGGGGCGGCGGGCGGGATGGCGGGCGCCTCGATCCGTGCCCCCCCGTTCAGCCCGCCGTGCGTTCCCCCGTTCGGTCCCTTGCCGCCGCGCCTGCCGGGGCCGGCATTGGCGCGGCGGTAGGTGGCGAAGAACCGGTCCAGCAGGGTCGCGCGATATTCCGCCGCCAGCGCCTTGTCGCCGATCAGGGCGGCGACTTCGGTCAGGCGGCGGCGGATGGCGGCGCGCTGTTCGGGGCCGGGGTCGCGCACGCCCGCGGTCAGCAGGTCGAACAGGACATGGCCGAGCGGGCTGGCGCCGTCGAGCAGCGCCGCCACCGCGCCGGCGCCGCGGGCGCGCAGCAGGCTGTCCGGATCCTCGCCCTCGGGCAGGGTGCAGAAGCGCAGGGTGCGGTTGACGTCGAGCAGCGGCAGGGCGGTTTCGGCCGCCTTGACCGCGGCGCGCTGGCCCGCCGCGTCGCCGTCGAAACACAGGATCGGCGCCGGGGCGATCTGCCATAGCGCCTCCATCTGCTCGGCCGTGAGCGCGGTGCCCAGCGGGGCGACGGCGCCGGGGAAGCCGGCCTGGTGCAAAGCGATGACGTCCATGTAGCCCTCGGCCACCACCAGCTCGACCGGCGGCGCGCCGCGCGGGCGGGGGGCGCGGATGGCGGCGCGGGCGCGGTCGAGGCCGAAGAGCGTGCGCCGCTTGGAGAACAGGGCCGTTTCGGGGCCGTTGAGATATTTCGGCTGGCCGTCGCCCAGGATGCGGCCGCCGAAGGAGACCAGCGCGCCCCGCCGGTCGCGGATGGGAAAAATGACGCGGTTGAAGAAGAGTTCGCCCCTGGGCCGCCCGTCCTCGTCCACCCGCATCAGGCCGGCCTGGAGCAGCAGGTCCTGGGTGACGCCGTGCGGCTGGAGTTCGGCCAGCAGGCTGCCGCGCCCGTCGCCCGACCAGCCCAGCCCGAAGGCGGCGATCGTCTCGTCCGCGAGGCCGCGGCCGCGCAGATAGGCGAGCCCGGCGCGGCCCTCGGGCGCGTGCAGGCGGCGCATCCAGGCGGCCTGCACCAGGTCCAGCACCTCGGTGAGGTCGCGGGCGCGCTGGTCGGCCTCGCGCTGCTGGGGGGTGGCGCGGGGGACGTCGAGCCCCGCCTGGGCGGCGAGTTCGGCCACCGCCTCGGGGAAGGAGCGGCCCTCGGACTGCATCACGAACGAGATCACGTCGCCATGCGCGCCGCAGCCGAAGCAATGGAAATGGTCGTCATAGACGTAGAAGGAGGGCGTCTTCTCGCCGTGGAAGGGGCAGCAGGCCTTCCAGTTCCGCCCGGAGCGGACGAGTTTGGTCCGCCGGCCGATCACCGAGGCGATCGGCGTGCGGGCGCGCAGCTCGTCCAGGAAGGCGGGGTCGAGGGCCACGCGGTCAGGCGGACAGCAGCGACTTGACCGCGGCGCCGGCGCGGGCGGGATCGAGCGCCGCGCCGAAGCGGGCTTTGAGTTCGGCCATCACCTTGCCCATGTCCCGCATCGAGCCGGCGCCGGTGGCGGCGATCGCGTCGCGGATCGCGGCGTCGAGCGCCGCGCCGTCGAGTTCGGCGGGCAGGTAGGCGCGGATCGTCTCGATCTCGGACTCTTCCTTCTCGGCCAGTTCGGGGCGGTTGCCCTGGCGGTACAGCGCGGCCGATTCGGTGCGCGACTTGATCATGCCGCGCAGCAGCGCGGTTGCCTCGTCGTCGCCGACCTGTCCGACGCCGCGGACGCGGGCGGCGATGTCGGCGTCCTTCAGCCTGGCCGCGACCATGCGCAGCGTGGCGACCCGCGCGGACTGGCCGGCCTTCATCGCCGTCTTGAGGTCTTCGTTGAGGCGCGCGCGCAGGGACATGATCCTGTCTTCCTTACCTGGTCGGGGGCGGCCGAACCCGGGCCGCCCGGAAAAAATTTCCCACCCCAGGGATATCGATTCGCGTGGGAATTTTCTTCCCAGGGGGTGGAGAGGCTGGTAGGAGATAATCCCGGAAGGAAGAATTCTCCATGCCGATGACGATCCAAAGCATCATTGAACGTCTGGGCGGCGCGGACAATGCCGCGCGCCTGACCGGTGTCGGGACCGAGGCCATCCGCAAATGGCGGCAGGCCCGCGCGATCCCGGCCAAGCACTGGCCGGTGATCCTGCGCCATGCCGGCCTGAGCCTTGCAGACCTGCAACCGGACCGCGCGTCCGACCCAGCGGAGACCACGATGCCCCAGCCCCAGGTTCCCACCCCAGCCGTGGTTTGCGCGGACACCCCGCCCGACGGCGCCACCGCCGTGCTGGTGCTGGCCGACGGGACCAGCCTGTGGGGCCGCGGCTTCGGCGCGCAGACGACCCCTGACGGGGCGGCGATCGGCGAGCTGTGCTTTTCGACCGGCTTGACCGGCTATCAGGAGACGCTGACCGATCCGTCCTTCGCGGGGCAGATCATCACCTTCACCTTTCCGCATATCGGCAATGTCGGCGCCAATCCGGAGGATGACGAGGCCGCGCGGGTGGCGGCGCGCGGGCTGGTCGTCAAGCAGGACCTGACCGAGCCGGCGAACTGGCGCGCGGCCGAGGGGCTGGATGCCTGGCTGGCCGAACGGGGCGTGCCGGGCATCTGCGGCGTCGATACGCGGGCGATCACCCGGCGCATCCGCGATGGCGGGCCGCAGACCGCGATCCTGGCCTATCCGGCCGACGGCGCGTTCGACCTGGCGGCGCTGCGCGCCCGGGCCGCCGCCTGGCCGGGGCTGGAGGGCATGGACCTGGCGCGAGAGGTGACCTGCGGCGAAGCCTATGCCTGGCGGGACGGGGTGTGGCACTGGCCATCGGGCAGCGATGCGCCCAGCCCCCCGGCCGCGCGGCGGCGCGTGGTGGCGGTGGATTACGGGGCCAAGCGCAATATCCTGCGCTGCCTGACCAGCGCGGGCTGCGACGTGACCGTGGTGCCGGCGACGGCGACGGCGGAAGAGATCCTGGCCCATGGGCCGGAGGGCGTGTTCCTGTCCAACGGTCCGGGGGACCCGGCGGCGACGGCGGAATACGCGGTGCCGGCGATCCGGGGCGTGCTGGCGGCCGGCAAGCCGGTCTTCGGCATCTGCCTGGGGCACCAGTTGCTGGCGCAGGCGCTGGGGGCGCGGACCTATAAGCTGGCGCGCGGCCATCGGGGCGCCAACCAGCCGGTGAAGGACCTGACGACCGGGAAGGTGGAGATCACCAGCCAGAACCATGGCTTCGCCGTGGACGAGGCCAGCCTGCCGGCGGATGTGCGGGTGACCCATACCAGCCTGTTCGACGGATCGAACGAGGGGATCGCGTCCGACCGCTATCCGGCCTTCTCGGTCCAGTACCATCCCGAGGCGAGCCCCGGCCCGTCGGACAGCCATTATCTGTTCGACCGGTTCGTCGCCCTGATCGACCGCAGCAACCAGACCGTCTGAAAGCCCGCGCCCCATGCCCAAACGGACAGATATCCGCTCGATCCTGATCATCGGCGCCGGCCCGATCGTCATCGGCCAGGCCTGCGAGTTCGACTATTCCGGCGCGCAGGCCTGCAAGGCGCTGCGCGAGGAAGGGTACCGGGTGATCCTGGTCAATTCCAACCCCGCCACGATCATGACCGATCCGGGGCTGGCGGATGCGACCTATATCGAGCCGATCACCCCGGAATTCGTCGAGCGGATCATCCTGCGCGAGAAGCCGGATGCCGTGCTGCCGACCATGGGCGGGCAGACCGCGCTGAACACCGCGATGGCGTTGGACAAGTCGGGTTTCCTGAAGAAGCACGGCGTGGAGCTGATCGGCGCGGATGCCGAGGTGATCGACCGCGCCGAGGACCGGCAGAAATTCCGCGAGGCGATGGATGCGATCGGCATCGAGAGCCCGCGCAGCACGATCGCCCACACGCTGGAGGAGGCGCGCGCCGCGCTGGAGGACGTGGGGCTGCCGGCGGTGATCCGGCCGTCCTTCACCATGGGCGGATCGGGCGGCGGCATCGCCTATAACCGCGAGGAATTCGACCAGATCGTGGCCTCGGGCCTGGATGCGTCGCCCACCACCGAAGTGCTGATCGAGGAATCGGTGCTGGGGTGGAAGGAATACGAGATGGAGGTCGTCCGCGACAGCGCGGACAATTGCATCATCGTCTGCTCGATCGAGAATATCGACCCGATGGGCGTGCATACCGGCGATTCCATCACCGTGGCGCCGGCGCTGACGCTGACGGACAAGGAATATCAGCGGATGCGCGATGCCTCGCTGGCCTGCCTGCGGGCGATCGGCGTGGATACCGGCGGGTCGAACGTGCAGTTCGGCGTGAACCCGGCCGACGGGCGCATGGTGGTGATCGAGATGAATCCGCGCGTCTCGCGCTCATCGGCGCTGGCGTCGAAGGCGACGGGCTTTCCGATCGCCAAGGTCGCGGCCAAGCTGGCCGTGGGCTACACGCTGGACGAGTTGGCCAACGACATCACCGGCTCGACCCCGGCCTCGTTCGAGCCGACGATCGATTACGTGGTGGTGAAGATCCCGCGCTTCACCTTCGAGAAATTCCCCGGCACCCCTGCCCTGCTGTCGACCAGCATGAAGTCGGTCGGCGAGGCGATGGCGATCGGCCGGTCCTTCGCCGAGGCGCTGCAGAAGGGCCTGCGCTCGATGGAAACCGGGCTGGCCGGGCTGGACCCGGTGGAGGTGCCGGGCGATGGCGGGCCGGATGCGTTCCGTGCGGCGCTGTCGCAGCCGCGCCCCGAGCGGATCCTGATGGCGGCCCAGGCGCTGCGCGCCGGGCTGAGCGTCGAGGAGATCCATGCCGCGTGCCGTTTCGAGCCGTGGTTCCTGCGCGAATTGCAGAAGATCGTCGCTGCCGAGCACGCCGTGGTGCAAGACGGGCTGCCGCGCGACGCGCAGGGGCTGCGCCGGCTGAAGGCGATGGGGTTTTCGGACGTGCAGCTTGGCCGGCTGTCGGGCACCGAGGCGCATGAGATCGCCGCCCTGCGCGCGCGTCTGGCGGTGGCGCCGGTCTATAAGCGGATCGATACCTGCGCGGGCGAGTTCGCCTCGGCCACGCCTTACATGTACTCGACCTATGAAGGCGGGTTCGGGGTGCCGGAATGCGAAAGCCGCCCCACCGGCCGCCGCAAGATCGTGATCCTGGGCGGCGGGCCGAACCGCATCGGCCAGGGGATCGAGTTCGATTATTGCTGCGTCCATGCGGCCTATGCGCTGCGCGAGGCCGGGTTCGAGACCATCATGGTCAATTGCAACCCGGAGACCGTGTCGACCGATTACGACACCTCGGACCGGCTGTATTTCGAGCCGCTGACGGCCGAGGACGTGATCGGGCTGATCCGCCGCGAGCAGGAGCAGGGCGAGGTCCTGGGCTGCATCGTGCAATATGGCGGGCAGACGCCGCTGAAACTGTCGCGGGCGCTGGAGGCGGCGGGGATCGCGCTGCTGGGCACGCCGGCCGACGCCATCGACCGCGCCGAGGACCGCGAGCGCTTCCAGACGCTGCTGCACCGGCTGGGACTGCGCCAGCCGGCCAACGGCATCGCCCGCTCGCCGGCCGAGGCCGAGGCGGTGGCCGAGCGCATCGGCTATCCGGTCGTCGTCCGCCCGTCCTATGTGCTGGGCGGGCGGGCGATGGAGATCGTCCATGACCGGGCCAGCCTGCAACGCTATATGCGCGTGGCGCTGCAGCTTGCGGGCCAGGACGTCGCGTCGGGGCCGGTGCTGATCGACCGCTACCTGAACGATGCGATCGAGGCCGACGTGGACTGCATCGCCGACGGGCACGACGTCTATGTCGCCGGGGTGATGGAGCATATCGAGGAGGCGGGCATCCATTCGGGGGACAGCGCGTGCTCGCTGCCGCCCTATACGCTGTCGCCGGCCGTCGTCAGCGAACTGAAGGAACAGACCGAGGCGATGGCCCGCGAGCTGGGCATCGTCGGGCTGATGAACGTGCAGTACGCGATCAAGGACCAGGACATCTTCGTGCTGGAGGTCAATCCCCGGGCGTCGCGCACCGTGCCGTTCGTGGCCAAGGCGACCGGCGTGCCGGTGGCCAAGATCGGCGCGCGGGTCATGGCGGGGGCGAAGCTGGCCGAATTCCGCCTGGACGACCGGGCGGTGGCGCCGCATGTGGCGGTGAAGGAGGCGGTATTCCCGTTCAACCGCTTTCCGAACGTGGACACGATCCTGGGGCCGGAAATGCGCTCGACCGGCGAGGTGATGGGGCTGGATGCCTCGTTCGAGCGGGCCTTCGCCAAGTCGCAGCTTGCGGCGGGCGTGCGGCTGCCGCTGTCGGGGGTGGTGTTCCTGTCGGTGCGCGGCAGCGACAAGCCGGCGGTGCCGGCGCTGGCGCGGCGGCTGGTGGACATGGGCTTTACCATCCTGGCCACCCGCGGCACGGCGCAGCGCCTGCGCGAGGCCGGGATCGCCGTCGAGGTGGTGAACAAAGTGCTGGAAGGACGGCCGAACTGCGTGGACGCCATCCGGTCGGGCGACGTGCAGATGGTGATCAACACCGCGCAGGGCGCGCAGTCGGTGGCCGATAGTTTCGACATCCGCCGTTCGGCCCTGACATTGGGGATTCCGCACTTCACCACCATGGCCGGGGCGCGCGCCGCGACCCATGCGATCGCGGCGATGCGGGAAGGACCGCTTGAAGTCGCGCCGCTTCAATCCTACTTTAGCGGATCGTTCTGAGCGCACTGCACCTACGCCGGGTGCCGGGGCCGACCCTGTCGGGCCCCGGCACCCGGCGTGTTCGGTCTTGGCGGCGCTTGTGTCGCAATCTTTGACGTCAGTCGCGCGACTGACCTTCATCCTGGGGACTTGCCTTGCAGAAATTTCCGATGACGGCCAATGGCCTGCAGCGGCTGGAAGACGAACTTCGCAAGCTGAAGAGCGAGGAACGGCCGGCCGTCATCCGCGCCATCGCCGAAGCCCGCAGCCATGGCGACCTGTCGGAAAATGCCGAATACCATGCCGCGCGGGAACGCCAGTCCTTTATCGAGGGGCGGATCCAGGAACTGGAGGAGATCGTCTCGTCGGCCTTGGTGATCAACCCGGCGAGCCTGTCGGGCGACCAGGTGATGTTCGGCGCGAAGGTCAGCCTGGTGGATGAGGAAACGGACAAGGAAGCGACCTATCAGATCGTCGGCGTGCATGAGGCCGACATCAAGGCGGGGCTGCTGTCGGTTTCCTCGCCGCTGGCCAAGTCGCTGATCGGCAAGCGGATCGGGGATTCGGTGTCGGTTCCCGCCCCGGGCGGCGACCGGACGTACGAGATCCTGGCCGTTACCTATCGCTGAGGCGACGGCGATGATCACCCTGGATGACGTCCGGGCCGCCGCCGCGCGGATCGAGGGGCGCGTGCTGCGCACGCCCACCGTGCCGTCGCACGCCCTGTCGAAGGCGACGGGCGCCGAGATCGTGCTGAAGCTGGAGAATCTGCAGGCGGTCGGCTCGTTCAAGGAGCGGGGTGCGGCGAACAAGCTGGCGCTGCTGACGGCCGAGGAGCGGGCACGCGGGGTGATTACGGTTTCGGCCGGCAACCATGCGCAGGGCGTGGCGCGGCATGCCGCCCTGCTGGGGATCGACGCGGTGATCGTGATGCCGCGCTTCACCCCGGCGGCCAAGGTGACGCGCACCGCGGCCTGGGGCGCGCGCGTGGTGCTGGAAGGGACGAATTTCGCCGAGGCGACCGCGCATGCCGATGCGCTGTGCCGGCGCGAGGGGCGTGTCTTCGTCCCGCCCTATGACGATGCGGCGGTGATGGCGGGCCAGGGGACCTTCGCCCTGGAACTGCTGGAGGATGCGGGGGCGCTGGACATGCTGGTGGCGCCGATCGGCGGCGGCGGGCTGCTGGCGGGTGCTGCGGTGGTGGCGCGCGCGCTGCGGCCGGAGATGGACGTGATCGGCGTGCAGGTGGAGAGCTATTCCTCGCTGTCCGCATTTCCGGGCGACGAGATCATGCCGCCGGGCGGGGCCACGATCGCCGAGGGCATCGCGGTGCTGCAGATCGGGCGCAAGCCGCTGTCGGTCATCCGCGAGCATGTCGGCCGCGTGCTGGTGGTGCCGGAGCGCGCGGTGGAGGACGCGATCACCCTGATGGCCGAAGGAGCCAAGCAGGTCAGCGAGGGGGCCGGGGCCAGCGCGCTGGCGGCGATACTGACCTATCCGGAGCTGTTTCGCGGCAGGCGGGTGGCGCTGCCGGTGACGGGGGGCAATATCGACAGCCGCATCCTGGCCAATACGCTGCTGCGCTCGCTGCTGCGCGACGGGCGGCTGCTGTGCCTGAAGATGGAGATTCCGGATCGGCCGGGCATTTTGGCCGATATTTCGCGCACGATCGGCGATGCCGGGGGCAATATCCTGGAAGTGTCGCACCAGCGGCTGTTCACCGTGCCGAGCGTGCAGGCGGCGGAACTGGAAGTGATGATCGAGGCGCGCGACCCGGCGCACGCGCAGGAGATCATGGGCGAACTGGCCAAGACCTATATCGTGCGGCGGGTTTAGGGGGGGGCGGGGCTTTGCGGTCCCCGCCGCCCTCCGGCCGCCGGTCGTCAGGCGGTGTGGTGTTCGTCGAGGGTGAATCCGACCTTGAGCGTGACCTGGTAGTGGCTGACGCGGCCGTCGACGACGTGGCCGCGCGTGCTGATGACCTCGAACCAGCGGATGGCGTGCAGGCTGTCGGCCGCGCGGGCCAGGCCGCCCGCGATCGCGGCCTCGATCGATTCGGGGGACGAGCCGACCAGTTCGACGACCTTGTAGGTATGTCCGGACATTGTTCTTCTCCTTGTCCTGGGGGAAGAACGATGTGCCGCGCGGTGGGTTGCCAGGGGGTGGGTTGCCAGGGAATGGCCTGCCTGGGAAAGGCGGGGGCGGACTATTTGGTGCCGAACAGACGATCGCCGGCGTCGCCCAGGCCCGGGCGGATGTAGCCGTGATCGTCCAGTTCACGATCGATCGCACAGGTGACGATCTTGACGTCCGGATGGGCGGCGGCGAGATGGGCGACGCCTTCGGGCGCGGCGAGCAGGCAGACGAAGACGATCTGCCGCGCCCCGGCCGTCTTCAGCCGGTCGATGGCCGCCGCCGCGCTGTGGCCGGTGGCCAGCATCGGATCGACGACGATGCAGACGCGCTCGCCGATATCGTCGGGCAGTTTCATGTAGTATTCGATCGGTTCCAGCGTCGTCGGGTCGCGGAACAGGCCGATATGGCCGACGCGCGCCGCCGGCACCAGGTCGAGCATGCCGTCCAGGATTCCGTTGCCGGCGCGCAGGATCGACACCAGGCAGAGCTTCTTGCCCGACAGGAGATGGCCCTGGGTGCGTTCCAGCGGCGTGTCGATGTCCACCGTTTCGAGCGGCAGGTCGCGCGTGGCCTCGTAGGCCATCAGCAGGCTGAGTTCACGCGTCAGGCGGCGGAAGCCGGCGGTCGAGGTCGTGGCCTGGCGCAGGCGGGTGAGCTTGTGCTGGACCAGCGGGTGGTCGAGCACGACCACCGAGGGGGCGGCGGCCGAGGGAGGCGCGTTGCTGTGTGCGGTCATGGGGCCCTTACTAAAAGCAGATGTCGCGCGGGGGAAGACCGGAGGCGCGCGCTGGATCAGGCCGGGTCGGGCACGAAATCCAGCGCGACCCCGTTGATGCAGTAGCGCTGCCCGGTCGGGCGCGGGCCGTCGGGGAAGACGTGGCCCAGATGGCCCTTGCAGGACGCGCAATGGACTTCGAGCCGGGTCATGCCGTGGCTGGTGTCGGTCTGGGTTTCCACCGCGCCGGGCAGGGCGTCGTAATAGGACGGCCAGCCGCTGCCGCTTTCATACTTGGTTTCCGAGCGGAAGAGCGGCGCGTTGCAGGCGGCGCAGCGATACAGGCCGGTGCGCTTTTCGAAATTCAGCGGGCTGGAGCCCGGGCGTTCGGTCCCATGCCCGTGCATCACCCGGATTTGTTCGGGCGTGAGCGTGCCGCAGAGGGGGGCGGTCTTTCCGGTCATCCTGCATTCTCCATCAGATGGCTGCCGCCGGGCTGGCGGATGGCTGCCGCCGGCGGGCGGGTCGGCATCTTTCGGTCGGCGAGACATTCGCAAGCCAGTTATTTGGTGTCATCATGCGCCAAAATCACGGGAGAGAACATCCATGTCCGAGCAGACTTTTCCCCTTCCCCGGCGCCCCGTCATGCTGGTCATCCTGGATGGCTTCGGCTGGCGCGAGGACCCGTCGGACAATGCCGTGCGCGCGGCGGCGACCCCGGCATTCGACCGGCTGTGGCAGGAAGGGCCGCGGGCGTTCCTGAAGACCTGCGGCGCGGATGTCGGCCTGCCGGACGGGCAGATGGGCAATTCCGAGGTCGGGCACCTGAATATCGGCGCCGGCCGGGTGGTGATGCAGGAATTGCCGCGCATCTTCGCGGCCATTCGCGACGGCAGCCTGGCGGCCAATCCGGCACTGGCCGCGCAGATCGCCGCCCTGAAGCAGAGCGGCGGGACCTGCCACCTGATGGGGCTGGTATCGCCCGGGGGCGTGCATTCCCACCAGGACCATGCGGTGGCGCTGGCGAAGATCGTGGCCGAGGCCGGGGTGAAGGTGGCGTTCCACGTTTTTACCGACGGGCGCGACACGCCGCCGCATGCGGGCCGCGATTATGTCGCGAAACTGCGCGCCGCGCTGCCGGACGGGGTGAGCCTGGCGACGATTTCCGGCCGTTATTTCGCCATGGACCGCGACAAGCGCTGGGAGCGGGTCGAGAAGGTATACGACGCGATCGTCTCGGCCGAGGGGCCGCGCGGCGACGACCCGCTGGCGGTGCTGGAGGCGGCGTACCAGGCGGGGACGACCGACGAGTTTTTGCCGCCGACGGTGCTGGACGGCTATGCCGGGATGAAGGACGGGGATGCGATCCTGTCCTTCAATTTCCGCGCCGATCGCATCCGCCAGTTGCTGGATGCGCTGCTGGAGCCGGATTTTACCGGATTTGCCCGCAAGCGCGTGGTGCGCTTCGCCTCGGCGGTCGGCATGACGCGCTATAGCGACACGCTGGCGCGGCTGATCGGCGTGCTGTTTCCGCCGCAATCGCTGGACGACCTGCTGGGCGAGGTGGTGTCGCGGGCCGGGCTGCGCCAGTTGCGCATGGCCGAGACCGAGAAATATCCGCACGTCACCTATTTCCTGAACGGGGGCAAGGAGGCGCAGCTTCCGGGCGAAGACCGGATCATGGTGCCGTCGCCGAAAGTGGCGACCTATGACCTGAAGCCGGAAATGTCGGCGCCGGAACTGACCGAGAAGGCGGTCGCGGCGATCGAGAGCGGCGCGTACGACCTGATCGTCCTGAATTACGCCAATGCCGACATGGTGGGCCATACCGGCGTGTTCGGCGCCGCGGTGAAGGCCGTCGAGGCGGTGGACCGGGGGCTGAAGCGGCTGGTGGAGGCGGTGCATCGCCAGCGCGGGGCGCTGC
Organism: Nguyenibacter vanlangensis; assembly: GCF_038719015.1. NCBI lineage: Bacteria > Pseudomonadati > Pseudomonadota > Alphaproteobacteria > Acetobacterales > Acetobacteraceae > Nguyenibacter > Nguyenibacter vanlangensis. The sequence continues at coordinate 4,395,652 of NZ_CP152276.1, read as the reverse complement.
TGGTCACGGCGGACCATGGCAATGCCGAGATGATGTTCGACCCCGAGACCGGCGGCCCGCACACCGCCCACACGCTGAACGTGGTGCCGGTAGTGCTGAGCGGCGTGCGCGAGGCGGAACTGCACGACGGGCGGCTGGCGGATATCGCCCCCACCCTGCTGGCGCTGATGGGCCTGCCGAAGCCGGACGCCATGACCGGGCAGTCCCTGCTGGTCGAGAAGCACGGATACTGATCCGTCCGGGCTTGCTGGCGGCGGCCTTCCTGCCGGCTGCCCTGTTGCAGGCTGCCTTGTTGCAGGCCGCCTGGGCGGCGGCGAATCCCGTGCATCGCCATTCGACGCATCGTGCCGGGCGGGGCGTCGCCGCCGACGCGGCGGCCGAGGCGGCGCGGCGGGCGGTGGAGCAGGCCCGCGCGGCGCAGCGGGCGCTGATCGCCCGCCAGCAGGCGCAGGCCCGCGACCTGACCGCCCGCGCGGCCGCCCGCGCGGCGGCGGAAGCGCGGGCGCGGGACGATGCGGCGCGGGCAGCCGTTTTGTCGGCGGCGACGATCGACGCCACCGCGCAATTGCAGCAGACCGAGCAGCAGACCGCCGAACTGGCCGACCGGGTGGGCGCGCTGCATGCCGAGCAGGCGCGGCTGCGCGCCGAACTGGCCCGGGATTCGGCGGCGATCGGGCCGATGCTGCCGCTGGCCGCCCGGCTGGCGCGCTATCCGGCCGACACGCTGCTGGCCGCCCCCGTGCCGCCGGACCATGCGATCACCGGGCTGCTGGTGGTGCGGGGGCTGTCGGCGCAACTGGAGCAGCGGGCGGATGCGATCCGCGAGCGGCGCGTGGTGCTGGCGCAACTGGACGCGCAGGCGGCGCAGGAGGGGGCGCGGCTGGACGCGCTGCAGCGGCTTCAGGCGGCACAGCGCGACAGCGTGTCGCGCGCGGCGCGGGCCGCGCGCCTGACGCAGCGCCGGTCGCGCGACGCCGCGTCGCTGGCGGCGCGGCAGGCGGAGGACGCCGCGCGGCAGGCCACCAGCCTGCAGGATGCGGTGGCGCGGATCGAGGCGCTGGAGCAGGCGGCGGAGGCGCGGCTGGAACAGGCCGCCCAGGCGGCCGCGCGCGCCCACCGCGCCGACGAGGCCGCCGCCGCCCATGCCCGCGCCGAGGCGATCGCCCAGGGCCCCGGACCCGGGTTGAGTGCCGTGCCGGCCGGACGTCCGGCCGGGCGGGGCGCGCCGGTGGCCGGGACGATCGTCACCGGCTGGGGGGCGGCGACCGAGGCGGGGCCGGCGACGGGCATCACCTATGCGCCGCCGTCGGGGGCCACGGTGCGCGCGCCCTGTGCCGGGCAGGTCGATTTCGCCGGTGCCTTCCGGTCCTATGGCCAGATGGTCATCCTGGATTGCGGGCGGCATTACCGGTTCGTGCTGGCCGGGATGGGGTCGCTGGACGTGTCCGCCGGGCAGAGCCTGGCGAAGGGAGCGCCGATGGGGACCATGCCCGGCTGGTCGGGCGGGGGTGGACCGGGCGGGGGTGGATCGGGCGGGGGCGGGCGGCCGAGCCTGTTCGTGCAGTTGCGGCGCGGCGGCGCTGTGATCGACCCTGCGCCGTTCCTGTAGGGTGGGTGGTTGCGGTTGGCTGTTTCCGCCCGGAGCGAGTTCGGTATAAGATTGCCGGATGACGCCGGCGCAGGCCGGTGTCGGGCGCGCCCCGTGGCGCGCGGCCGACCGCACCCGGGCCGAAGCCAGGGGCGGCGTTATTCGGGAGACGAGACGGCATGAGGTTCCGCACCGGCCTGCTGCTTGGTGGCGCCTTTCTGGCAGGCATTGCGGCTGGTCCGCAGATTTCGCAGCTTTCATATGTCGGCGGCGGCCTGACGCCGCACGCCCTGGCGGAGAGCCTGGCGAAGGACAGCGATTCGCCGGCCGAGAATTTCCGGCTGCTGTCGCTGTTCGGCCATGTGCTGGAGCAGGTGAAGGCGAATTACGTCGAGCCGGTATCGAATCGCGACCTGATCATCAATGCGCTGAACGGCATGCTGAGCGGGCTGGACCCGCATAGTTCGTACATGACCGAAAAGCAGTACGGCGACCTGCAGGTCCAGACCAAGGGCGAGTTCGGCGGGCTGGGGCTGGAGGTGCAGGGCGAGGACAACCACATCCGCGTCGTCTCGCCGGTCGACGACACCCCGGCCGCGCGGGCCGGGATCAAGCCGGGCGACTTCATCGTCGCGATCGACGGCAAGAACATCGACGGGCTGCCGCTGGACGAGGCGGTGGAGCGGATGCGCGGCAAGCCGGACACCAAGATCACCCTGACGCTGATCCGCGAGAAGACGCCCAAGCCGATCGTCGTGACCATGACCCGCGCGATCATCCACCTGCAGGTGATCCGTTCGGCGCTGTACGACACGGTCGGCTATATCCGCATCGCGCAGTTCAACGAGGAAACCGCCCCCGGGCTGGAGGCCGCGTACCGCAAGCTGAAGGCCGAATCCCACGGCAGGCTGAGCGGGCTGGTGGTGGATCTGCGCTCGGATCCGGGCGGGCTGCTGAACCAGGCGATCGAGGTCGGGTCGGATTTCATCCGCAATGGCGAGATCGTGTCGACCCGGGCGCGGCATCCGCAGGACAGCCAGCGCTGGGACGCGCACGGCACCGACATCACCGGCGGGCTGCCGATCGTGGTGCTGATCAACGGCGGATCGGCCTCGGCCAGCGAGATCGTCGCGGGCGCGCTGCAGGACCATCAGCGGGCGGTGCTGGTCGGCGAGAAATCCTTCGGCAAGGGGTCGGTGCAGACGATCCTGCCGATACCGGGCGACGGGGCGCTGCGCCTGACGACCGCGCGCTATTACACGCCGTCGGGGCGGTCGATCCAGGGGCTGGGGATCGTGCCGGACGTGACGGTGCATGAGAGCCGCGACGACCCGGCCTATAGCATCCGCGAGGCCGACCTGGCGCACATCATCAAGAACCAGGGCGGCAACACCACCAAGCCGCCGCCGCGCACCGACCTGCCGGCGATCGCGGCCACGATCCCGGCCGAGCCGCCGGCGAACTGGCCGTCCTTCGACCCGACCAAGCCGGCGACCGACTTCCAGTTGCAGCAGGGGCTGAAGATCGTCCGCGCCATGGCGGCGGGACCGCGTTCGGCCGATGCCGGGACCGGGACGGGAGCGGTCACCGAGGCGTCGCGGCATGAATGATGCCGGGTTGCCCGGTCAGCGTCCCCTGCCCTATCGCCGGAATGTCGGGGCCATGCTGTTCAATCCGCTGGGGCAGGTGCTGATCGGGCGGCGCAGCGACATGCCCGGGGCCGGCGGGCCGCTGAGCCAGGGCGTGTGGCAATGCCCGCAGGGCGGCATCGATGCCGAGGAGGCGCCGGACGCGGCGGTGCTGCGCGAACTGCGCGAGGAGATCGGCACGGACGCCGCCGTCATCATGGGCGCGCACCCCGAATGGCTGAGCTATGATTTCCCGGCGGCGCTGATCGGCCGCGCGATGGGCGGGCGCTATCGCGGCCAGACGCAGAAATGGTTCGCCCTGCGCTTCGTCGGGCGGGACGACGAGATCCGGCTGGACAGCCATCAGCCGGCGGAATTCGATGCCTGGCAATGGATCGACCTGCCGACGCTGCCCGAGCGCAATGTCGGCTTCAAGCGCGATATCTACCGGATCCTGGTCCGGGATTTCGCGCCCTATGCGCGGCCCGCCTGACGCCGCAGCGCGGGCAGGACGTGCCGGGTGAGCAGCGGCGCGAGGGGGACGGGCGCGATATCGCCGGGCCGATCGGGCCCGGGCCCGTTGAGATCATACCACAGCATCTGCGCGATTTCCGCGCCGATGCGGGGTACGCCGTCCAGCATGCCGCGATAGACCGTGGCGTGGACAGTGCGGCCCGGTTCGTTGGCCGCGGGGGCGACGAACCGGCCGAGCAGGGCCACGCCGGCATGCGTGAGGCCGCAGCCCAGTTCCTCGGCCAGTTCGCGGGCCAGGGTTTCGGTGGCGTGTTCGCCCGGCTCGGCCTTGCCGCCCGGGAGCATGAAGGCGCTGGTGCCGCGCTTGCGCACCAGCAGCAGCGCGCCGCCATAGAGGATCGCCGCGGCGACGACGCGGATCGTCCCGTCTGAGCCGGATGGGACGGGAGCGGCCTGGTCTTCCATACGCGATGCCCGCCGCTCAATATCCGCCGCTCAATGTCCACCGCCGCTGGGTCGGCCGCCGCCGCGGATCGGCGAGAGCAGGAAGCAGAACGGCACCACCATGAAGGCGCCCATCCCCAGGATCATGAACAGCTCGTTATAGGCCAGCATCGAGATCTGGCGCGTATATTCGACATAGAGATGCTGCCGGGCCGTGGCCTCGATCGCGGCGGGGGCCACGCCGTGCGCGGCGGCGAATTGCCGCGCCCGGGCCAGATAGTCGAGATAAGGCTGCCGGAACGGCGTCATCCAGTGCACCATCTGCGACTGATGGGCCTGACGCAGGTTGGTGATCATCGCCGTCGAGCCGGAAATCGCGATCGAGCCCAGCACGTTGCGCGCCATGCTGTACAGCGCCGAGGCATCGGCGTTCAGGGCGCGCGGCAGGGTGGCGTAGGTGATCGTCGAGATCGGCACGAAGAGGAAGGCCAGGCTGGCGGTCTGGCTCATGCGGAACAGGACCAGGTGGCGGAAATCGATCGTGGGCGTCAGGTGCGCCGAGAGGAACATCGACACGCCCATGAAGGCGAAGCCGAAGGCGATCAGGGCGCGCAGGCTGAAGAATTTCATCAGCCGCCCGATGATCGGGATCAGGATGATGACGGCGACGCCGCCCGGCGACAGGACGAAGCCCGCCAGGGTGGCCGTGTAGCCGATCACCTGCTGCGCGAATTGCGGCACGATGACCGCCGAGGCGTAGAGCAGCGCGCCGACCGCGCCGATCAGCGCCGTGCCGGTGGCGAAATTGCGGTCCTTGAAGACGCGTAGATCGACCGCCGGCCGCTTGGCCGTCAGCAGCCAGAGGATCGCCCCGCCGATGCCCAGCACCGCGAAGGTCGCGGTGGTGCGGATCATGGACGAGCCGAACCAGTCATCGTCCTCGCCCCGGTCGGCGGTGACTTCGAGGCAGCCGAAGCCCACGGCGATCAGGCTGATGCCCACGATGTCCAGCGGGGCCTTCTGCTTGCGCGCCCACGGGGGGTCGTCGAGCAGCAGCGAGATCGCGAAGGTCGCGGCCAGGCCGATCGGCACGTTGATGAAGAAGATCCAGCGCCAGGAATAATTGTCGGTGATCCAGCCGCCCAAAGCCGGGCCGAGGACCGGCCCCACGATCGTGGCGATCGCCGTGAGCCCGAAGGCGGCGGCGCGCTTTTCGGGCGGGAACGTGTCCAGGATGATCGATTGCTGGTTCGGCTGCAGGCCGCCGCCGAAGAAGCCCTGCATCAGGCGGAAGATGATCAACTGCGTCAGGCTGCCCGAAATGCCGCACAGGAAGGACGACACCGAGAACATGAAGATGCAGATCAGGAAATAGCGCTTGCGCCCCAGCAGCTTGCCCAGCCAGCCGGAGATGGTCAGCACGATGCCGTTCGCCACCAGGTAGGAGGTGAGCGCCCAGGTGGCGTCGTCGTAGCTGGAGGAGAGCGAGCCCGCGATATGCGGCAGGGACACGTTGACGATGGTGGTGTCCAGGATTTCCATGAAGGCCGCGACCGTGACCACGACCGCGATCAGCCACGGGTTGCCCCGCGGCTTCCAGGGCTCTTCCGCCCCGGCGGGGGCGGCTGGGGGGGAATCGGTGCTCACCGCGTGTGCACCGTCGGCTCGACGGACATGCCCAGCGACAGCGGACGGTCGGCGCGCAGGCCGCTGTCGATCAGGATCTTCACCGGGACGCGCTGGACGATCTTGACGAAGTTGCCGGTGGCGTTTTCCGGCGGGAAGGCGCTGAAGGTGGCGCCGGTGCCGAGCTGGATCGAATCCACGTGGCCGCGCAGCCGGAGCGACGGGTAGGAATCGACCGCGATATCGACCGTCTGCCCGGGGCGCATGTCGGTGATCTGCGTTTCCTTGTAGTTGGCCGTCACCCACATTTCGGGCTCGACGATCGAGAAGAGGGCCTGGCCCTCGGAGACGAAGCTGCCGCGTTCGATGCTGCGCTGCGAGATCCAACCGTCATGCGGGGCGCGGATCTCGGTCCAGCCGAGATTCAGGACGGCCTGGGCGAGCTGGGCCTGGGCCTGGGCCGTCTGGGCGTCATACTGGCTGACGCGGGTCTGGGTGGTCTGGATATTGGCCTGCACCGGCTCGGCGATGGCGAGATTGCCCTGGGCCTGGAGCAACTGGGCGCGGGCGGCCTGCAGCGCGGCGGTGGCGTAGTCGATATCCTGCTGCGTGGTGGCGGCGCGGGCGACCGCGTGCTGGCGGCGATAATCGGTTTCGGCCCGGAATTGCTGGGCCTGGGCGGCCAGGAGCTGGCCCTGGGCGGCGGTCAATCGGCCGGGAAAGTCCTTCTGCGCCACCAGCAGGCCGTACTGGGCGCCCGCCGCCTGGGCGCGCGCGATGTCCAGCGTGGCCGCGGCATTGTCGCGCGCCGCGCGATAGTCGCGGTCGTCGATCCGGGCGAGGAGCTGGCCGGCATGGACGAACTGGTTGTCGTTGACCAGCAGTTCGGTGATGTAGCCGCGGACATGCGGGGCGATCGTCACCGCGCGGCCGGCAACGAAGGCGTCGTCGGTTTCGATGTCGTAGCGGGTCAGGAACCAGTGGACCCCCGCCCCGACGGCGACGATCGCGACGAAGGCCAGCAGCCCGATCCGGATCGCGGGGTTGGCTTTCCTGGGCTTGGGAGTCTTCCCGGACGCGTCGTCCGGCTTGCCGCCTGAACTTGCGCCGTCTTGATCGGCCATGCGATTCCTCTTGCTTCCAGCGTGTGCCGCGAACGGAATCACGCGGCGGGCCCGTTTCCGCCCCGCCGTGGCCGCCGCCGCCCCGTTGACCGAACCGGTCGGTCAATCCATGACACGAAGAGTCCGATCCATCAACCGCCCCCCGGAGGCGGAAGCGCGAAAAAAAATGCGCGCCCGCCGGGGGGCGGGCCGCGCATGAACAGGTCAACCGGTTGTTTTAAAAGATATTTATGGATGGTCTATAATTCAAACGCCTGGGTGCGGACCATGCGGGCATACAGGCCGTTGGCTTCGACCAGTTCGGCGTGGGTGCCGCATTCGACACCTTGTCCGTCGGCCAGCACCACCACCAGGTCGGCGGAGCGCACGGTCGAGAGGCGGTGGGCGACCACGATGGTGGTGCGGCCGCGCCGCAGATGGGCCAGCGCGTGCTGGACCAGAGCCTCGCTTTCGCTGTCGAGCGCGCTGGTGGCCTCGTCCAGCAGCAGGACGCGGGGGTCGCGCAGCAGGGCGCGGGCCAGGGCGACGCGCTGGCGCTGGCCGCCCGACAGGCGCTGGCCGCCCGGCCCGACCCGGGTGGCGAAGCCGTCGGGCAGGGTGTCGATGAAGGATTCCGCCGCGGCGGCCCGGGCGGCGGCGCGGATGTCGGCGTCGGTCGCGGCGGGGCGGCCGATGCGGATATTCTCGGCCACCGACAGGTCGAACAGCATCGTGTCCTGGCTGACATAGGCGATGGCGTCGCGCAGGTCGGCCAGGCGCAGCGCGCGCAGGTCGATGCCGTCCAGCCGGATGCGGCCGGCGCTGACATCGTGCAGGCGGGGGATCAGCGACAGGGCGGTGGATTTGCCGGCCCCCGAGGGGCCGACCAGCGCCACGGTCAGGCCGGGCCGGGCCTCGAAGCTGAGCCCGTCGAGGCCGACGCGGCCGTCCGGATAGCGGAAGGAGGCGGCTTCGAAACACAGATGGCCGTTGCCGGCCGGCAGCGCGAGCGCGTCGCCGGCCTCGACGACGTCGGCCGGTTCGTCGAGCACGGCGAAGATGCGCACGAGACCGGCCAGCCCTTCCTGCAGGGCGGCGTTCAGCGAGCCCAGCGCGCGCAGCGGCCGGGCGGCCAGCAGCAGGGCGGCGACGAAGCCGGAGAAATCGCCCAGGGTCGCGCCGCCGAGCGCCGCGCGCCAGCCGGCGAAGCCGAGCACGGCGGCGACCGCGCTGCCGCCCAGTACCTCGAGCAGCGGATCGACCCGCGCGCGGCCGCGCGCGATGCGCATCAACGCATGCTGCAGCAGGTCGAGCGCGTGGCTGACCCGGCGTTCCTCGCTGCCCTCCAGGCGGTAGACGCGCACCGTGCGGGCCTGCGCGAAGCTTTCGGTCAGCAGGGCCGAGGTTTCGCCCATGCGTTCCTGCATGCCGCCCGAGGCGCGGCGGACCCGCTTGCCCAGCCGCTGGATCGGCACGGCGGCGATCGGATACAGCACCGCCGCGATCAGGCTGAGTTCCCAGTCCATGTAGAACATCGACACCACCAGGCCGGCGACGGTGACCACGTCGCCCAGCGAATTGGTGGCGCGGATCATCGCCTCGCGGATCGCCACCGCGTCGGTGGTGAAGCGGGCGGCCAACTGGGCCGGGGCCTCGCGCTCGATCCGCGCGATGTCGGTATGGACCAGGTGGGCGAACATCGTGCCCTGGAGGCCGCGGATGACGATCAGCACCAGGTTCTGCACCGCCACCGTCTGGGCGTATTGCGACAGGGCCTTGGCCGCCGTGATCATCACCACCAGGGCCGGCACCTGGTAGAGGATGCGCGGGTCATGGGCGGCGAACATGTCCAGCGCGCGCTGGATGACCAGCGGATAGAGGCCGGTCAGCGACGCCATCAGCACCGTCAGCACGAGCACCGAGACGATGCGGCCGCGATGTTTGCGGACTTCCTCGCGCCACAGGCGGCGCAGCAGGGCGGTGGTGCCGTCCGGGGCGGCGGGGGCGGCCGGGAGGGAAGTGCTCGGAGGGGTGGCGGCATCGGGCGCGGCCGCGGATGGCGGCGCGCCGGGAGACGCAGGAGAGGACCGTGGCGGGATGACGTTCATGGGGCCCTTTAACAAGCAGTCCGCGGCGAGAAAAGTAATGGAACGTAATCGTGGGCCCGAATGCGCCGGACCGGGATGCTGCGGTTTCGCCGGTCAGGAGGGCGGTGGAGGCGCTGCCAGCAGCCGCGTCAGGCAGGCCAGGCAGTCGCGTCGCCCGGCATGGCAGCCCCCCGCCATCCACCAGGCGCGGAGCCGGGCCAGGATCTGTCCGACATGCGGCCCGGGGGCCGCGCCGGCAGCCAGCACGTCCCGCCCGGCCACGGGGAAGACCGGACGCGGGCGGGCCAGCAGGTCGGCGCGCAGCGCGTCCCAGTCCGGCGACGGGGCGCCCAGCCGTTGCGCCTGTTCGCGCCAGCTTCGGCGGACCAGGGCATCGGCCGGCTCATCGGCCAGCAGCCGGCGGCGGGCGTCGTCGTCCGATGCCGGATCGGGGGCCGGGCCGGCGCGCATGGCGGCCAGGGACGCGGCCTCGGCCCGCGAGAGGCGCAGGCGGGCGGCCAGATCCCCGGCCGGGGCCCGGGCGAGCATGCCCAGGCGGAGCACCGGATCGGGCGGCGCGCCGCAGGCGAGCAAGCGCTCCAGGGCAGGAATATCGTAGGCTGGTATGTCGTGTCCCTGCCCGGCTGCGTGTCCCTGTCCGGCTTCGCTCGGGGGCAGCAGGCGTGCCAGGACGCCCGTCCGGTCCATGAGGCGCAGCGTCTCGACCAGCGCGGGGCCGGCCAGGATGCGGCGCAGTTCGGACCAGACGCGTTCGGCGGACAGGCGGGACAGGCCGCCGGTCTCTGCCGTGGCCGCCGCCACGATCGCCGCCATGGCCGGGGCGTCGGGCGTGCCGCGCCCGTAGCGGGCATGGAAGCGGAAGAAGCGCAGGATGCGCAGCGCGTCCTCGGCGATGCGGGTGGCGGCGTCGCCGACGAAGCGCACATGCCCGGCATCCAGGTCGGCGCGGCCGCCGAAATAATCGTGCAGCACGCCATCGCGGCCACAGGACATGGCGTTGATGGTGAAGTCGCGCCGGGCTGCGTCCTCGGCCCAGTCACCGGTCCAGGCGACGACCGCATGGCGGCCGTCGGTCCGTTCGTCGCGGCGCAGGGTGGTGATTTCATAGGGCCGGCCGTCGAGCACGGCGGTGACCGTGCCGTGGGCGAGGCCGGTCGCCACCACCTTGATCCCCGCCCGGCGCAGCAGGTCCAGCACGCGTTCGGGGGATTCGGGTGTGGCGAGATCGAGATCAGCGACCGGGCGGCGCGCGATCAGGTCGCGCACCACCCCGCCCACCAGCCGGGCCTGCGGCAGGACCTGCCACAGGCGGCACAGGCCCGCGTAGCCTTCGGGCAGGGACGCCGCCAGGCGGCCGAGCAGGTCGTCGTCCGCCAGATCGTCGTCTCCTGCCCCGGCCCGATCGCCGCCCGCCGGATCGCGGGTCACGCGGGGAAGTCTTCCTGGGGGAAGTCTTCCTGGGGGAGGTCCGCCGGGGACAGGCGCGAGAGGGGGAAGAAGACGTTCTGGCTCCAGACCCCCAGGCAGGGTACGCCGCGGCAGGCGCCGGGCACCGCGAGGGCGGCGAGTTCGTAATAGACCGCGCGGGCGATCCGGGCCTGGATGGCGTAGTCGCCCGCGCCGTCGCGCACATGCAGGTAGGGGACCGGCCCGGCGCCGCAATCCGCGCCGGGCATGTCCCAGTCCGCGTGGATCGGATGGTCGGGGCCGGCGCAGACCACCAGGTCGACATTGGTGCGGAAGGACAGGACCTGGTCGCGGCCGCAGCCGGTCCAGTGCAGTTCGACCGCGACCAGGGGCGCGTCCTCGACCGTGATGGTGCCGCGTTCGGTGGGGGTTTCCAGCCAGTAGGCGCCCTGCGCGTCGCGCGTGAGCACCGAGGCGAACAGGCAGATCATCGGCTTGCGGCGGATGGGCGTGCCGCGATACAGCCAGGTGCCGTCGCGCTTGACGAGGAACGGCAGCGGGCCGCAGGGTTCGGCGTCCGCGGCGCGGCGCGGCGGGACGGGCGGCATGACGGAGGGCCCCAAGGCGGGCATCACAGCGGGCGTCACGGCGGGCATCACAGGGGGCTTCACGGTGGGCCGGCAAGGCAGCGCGGCGCCGGTCGACGCACTGGTCAACAGCCCAGCCGGCGCCCTGGCGGCGCCCATGTCGTGATCGTCAGCCAACTGCCTCTACCCACGCCCGTTGAACCATTCGTCCCGATATAGGGATCATCACCGGCTTGATGAACCCCCCACGGCTTGATCAAACCTTGATGAAACCCCCAGACATGTCAGATTGAAGAGATGACGATATCGGACGCCCTGCCCCATGCCACCGCACCGGATGCGACGCGCGCCCCGCCCCAGGCGGCCCCCGAGGCGGCCCCCGGGATCGATACCGGCATCGCCGGCGACATTGCCCTGGCCGACCGGCTGGGCGCCAGCCTGCAGGCCGCGCGGGCCGAGATCGGGCGGATCATCCATGGCCAGAGCACGGTGATCGACCAGACCCTGGTCAGCATCCTGGCCGGGGGCCACACACTGCTGGTCGGCGCGCCGGGACTGGGCAAGACCAAGCTGGTCACCACGCTGGGCATCGTGCTGGGGCTGGATGCGCGGCGCGTGCAGTTCACGCCCGACCTGATGCCGTCGGACATCACCGGCAGCGAGATCCTGGACGAGGACGAGCATGGGCATCGCAGCTTCCGCTTCGTGCGCGGGCCGGTCTTCTGCCAGTTGCTGATGGCCGACGAGATCAACCGCGCCAGCCCGCGCACGCAATCGGCGCTGCTGCAGGCGATGCAGGAGCACCGGGTGGCGATCGCCGGCACCGACCACGCGCTGCCCAGCCCGTTCCATGTGCTGGCCACCCAGAACCCGATTGAACAGGAAGGGACCTATCCGCTGCCGGAAGCGCAACTGGACCGGTTCATGCTGCAGATTCCGCTGACCTTTCCCGATGCGGCCGCCGAGCGGACCATGCTGCTGGCCACCACGGGAGCCGAGGACGCGGCGCCGGTGCCGGTGCTGAGCGACCGCGCGCTGGCCGAGGCGCAGCGCCTGGTGCGCGCGCTGCCGGTGGGCGACAAGGTGGTGGACGCGATCGTGCGGCTGGTGCGCGAGGCCCGGCCCGAGACCACCAGCGACCCGCGCCTGCGCGAGGCGCTGGCATGGGGGCCGGGCCCGCGCGCGGCGCAGGCGCTGATGCTGACCAGCCGGGCGCGGGCGCTGATGGACGGGCGCCTGTCCCCCAGCATCGACGACATCGCCGCCCTGGCGCGGCCGGTGCTGGCGCACCGCATGGCCCTGAGCTTTGCCGCCCGGGCCGAGAACAGGAGCCTGCCCGAACTGATCGACGGCTTGCTGGGCACCCTGGACTGATTGCCGCGGTGACGCGATCCGCCATCCTGCGCCGCCTTCTGGCGCGCGTCCGGCCGTGGTCGGACGGCGTGGCCTTGCGGGAACCCGAGTCCCGTGCCGCGCCATCGGGTGCCCCGCCGCTGCCGCCGGCGGCTGGAACTTTGGCACCAGAGACCCTGGCACCAGATACCCTGGCGGCGGAGACCCTGGCAGCACGCATGCCTGATCTGCTGCTGGCGGCGCAGCGGATCGCGGCCAGCCTGACCGCCGGGCGGCATGGGCGGCGGCGGGCGGGCCCGGGCGAGGATTTCTGGCAGTTCCGCCCCGCCCAGCCGGGCGAGCCGGTCACCCGCATCGACTGGCGGCAATCGGCGCGGAGCGCCCGCGCCTATGTCCGCGAAACCGAGGCCGAGGCGGCGCAGACCGTGTGCCTGTGGTGCGACCCCAGCGCGTCGATGCGCTGGCGTTCCGGCCGGACGCTGCCGTCCAAGGCCGAGCGGGCGATGCTGATGGGCCTGACATTGGGAGCGGTGCTGCTGCGCGCGGGGGAGCGGGTGCGGCTGCTGGACGCGACGGCCACGATCGACGTCGCGCCGGGCGGGCGGGCGGCGCTGGAGCGGCTGGGGGTGGCGATGCTGCGCGCCATGATTGCGGCGCCCGACAATGTGGCGTTGCCGCATCCGGAGCAGGTGCCCCGCCATGCGCGGGTCGTGCTGCTGACCGATGGGCTGATCGGGGATGGGCCTCTGGCGCGGATGCTGCGCGGGCTGGCGGCCCGGCCGGCGCGGGCCCATCTGCTGCTGGTCAACGACCCGGCCGAGGCCGGCCTGCCCTATGGCGGGCGCGTCCGCTTTGCCGGGCTGGAGGACGAAGCGGAGATGACCCTGTCGGGAGTCGAGGGGGTGCGCGCCGCCTATCGCGACGCCTATGCGCGGCACCAGGCGGACCTGGCCGCGCTGTGCCGCGCCACCGGGCATGACATGATCCGCCACCTGACCGACCAGAGGCCGGAGCAGGCGCTGCTGGCGCTGTATGAGGCCCTGTCGGAAAAGAATCCGTCGGAGAGAGGGGTCGGCCGAAGGGGATTCGGGCCATGATCTTCCAGGCGCCATGGCTGCTGGCGGCGCTGGCGGTGCTGCCGGCGGTGTGGCTGCTGCTGCGTGCGCTGCCGCCGGCGCCGCGGCGGCAGGTCTTTCCGGCGATCATGCTGCTGCGTGGCCTGCATGCGAAGGTGACCGAGGCGGCCACCGCGCCGCCCTGGCTGCTGCTGCTGCGCTGCGCGGCGCTGGGGCTGATGATCGTCGGGCTGGCCGGGCCGGTGGTGCCGCGCCAGGCGGCCGATGACGCGCTGCCGGGCGATCCGCTGCTGGTCGTCGACGATGGGTGGGCCGCCGTGCCGGGCTGGCCGCGTCGACTGGCGGCGCTGGATGCCGTGCTGGACCGGGCGGCCCGCGCCGGGCGGCGGGCGCGGCTGCTGACTACGGCGCCGGGGCCGGACGACGCGGCGCCGGAGGCGGGCGCGGTGATGTCGCCCGGCCTGCTGCGCGGCATGGTGGACACGATGCGGCCCATGCCGTGGGGCACCGATCGGGCGGAAGCGGCGCGGGCGCTGCGCCGCCTGGCGGCCGGTGGGTGGCGGGGGCCGGTGGTCTATGTCACGGACGGGCTGGCGGGGCCGGGCGATGCGGCGTTCGCCACGGCACTGGCGGCGATCGGCCCGGTGCGGACCCTGCGCGCGCCCGAGGCGACGATCGCGGCGCTGGTCCCCCCATCCCAAAACGAGGCGTCCCGAAATGACGGGTCGCAGAATGACGGGTCGCACAATGACGGGCTGCGGGTGGCGCTGGACGTGCTGCCGCAGCCGCAGCCGCGGCAATGGACCGTGCGGGCCGAAACGGCGGATGGCGGCGTGCTGACGCTGGTGCCCGTTGCGGTGCCGGCGGGGGCGGACCGCGCGGCGGGCCGGGCCGCGATCCCGGTCGAGCTGCGCAACCGGATCGACCGGCTGGTGCTGCAGGAGATGCCGGGGCCGGCCGGGGTGCGGCTGCTGGACGAGGGCGACCGGCGGCGGCCGGTCGGGCTGATCGGGGTGGCGGAGACCGATACGCCGCTGGTGGGACCGCTGTTCTATCTGCGGCGGGCGCTGGCGCCGACGGCGGAACTGCGCGAGGGAAGCGTGGCCGGGCTGCTGGCGCGGCCGCTTTCGGTGCTGATCGCTCCGGACGGGGCGCTGGACAGCCCTGCCGCCCGCCAGGCGGTGGCCGGCTGGGTGCGCAAGGGCGGGATGCTGGTCCGCTTTGCCGGGCCGCTGCTGAATGCCGTGCCGGACGGCGCGCTGGCCGGCGCCCCCGACGCGGCGCCGGACGACGCGGACGGGGAAACCGCGGCGGCGGCCCCGCCGCGCGACGATCTGCTGCCCGTGCCGCTGATGGAGGGCGAGCGCCAACTGGGCGGGGCGATGTCCTGGGGCAAGCCGGAGCATCTGGCCCCCTTCCCCGACGAATCGCCCTTTCACGGGCTGGCGATCCCGGCGGACGTGACCGTGTCGCGCCAGGTGCTGGCGCGGCCGGGGCCGGAACTGGCCGACCATAGCTGGGCGCGGCTGGCCGACGGGACGCCGCTGGTCACTCATGCCGCGCTGGGGGCCGGCGAGATCGTGCTGTTTCATGTGACCAGCACCGCGGACTGGTCGGACCTGCCGCTGTCGGGCCTGTTCGTGGGGATGCTGCGCCGCCTGACCGAGCGCGCGGCCGGGGTGGAGACCCCGGCGGGGCACGCGATGCTCGCCCCCTACATGACGCTGGACGACGCGGCGGTGCTGGGCCCGCCGCCGCCCGGGGCGCGGGCGCTGGCGGCGGATGCGTTCGGCCGCGCGGCGGCGTCGGCCGCCCATCCGCCCGGGCTGTACGGCCCCCGCGCGGCGCGGCGGGCGCTGAACCTGGGCGATGCGGCCGGTCCGCTGGCCGCGCAGGCGGCGATCGGCCGGACCATGAGCCTGAGCGGCGCGGCGCGCGACATCGTGCCGGGGCCGGACCTGGTGGCCGCCGGGCTGCTGCTGCTGGTGGCGGATGCGCTGCTGACGCTGCTGCTGCGGGCGGGGCGGCTGGGTGGAAAGCGGGGCCGAGCGGTGCTGGGGCTGGCGGTATTGCTGGCGGGCGGGCCGGCCACCTCCGCGCGGGCGGCGGAGGCGGTGCCGGGCGCCGCGCTGGAGACGCGGCTGGGATATGTCCTGACCGGGCATGCGGACGTGGACAACGTGTCGCGCGAAGGGCTGCAGGGCCTGTCGGATTATGCCAATGCCCGGACCTCGGCCGTGCTGGGCCATCCGGACGGCGTGGTGCCGGGGCGCGACGACCTGTCCTATTACCCCATGCTGTACTGGCCGGTCACGGCGGACGCGAAGGCCGATCCGGCGCGCAGCGCGGCGCTGAACGCCTATATGCGCCATGGGGGGATCCTGCTGATCGACGGGCAGGGGGTCGATCCCGCCGGCCCGGAGGCGGCGCATGACGATTTCGCGGCCCCGGCGCCGGGCAGCCTGGCGGCGCTGCGACGGATGACCGAGGGGCTGGACGTTCCGCCGCTGACCCGGCTGACCGACCGGCACGTGCTGGCGCATACATTCTACCTGCTGCATGATTTTCCGGGCCGGTATGACGGGCTGCCGGTCTGGGTGGCGCGCGAGGGCGACAGCAGCAATGACGGGGTCAGCCCCGTGATCATCGGCGCCAGCGACTGGGCGCATGCCTGGGCGGTGGATGCGCAGGGCGACACGCCCTATGCCACCATGCCGGCCGGCGACGCGCAGCGCGTGACGGCGTACCGGTTCGGGGTGAACGCGGTGCTGTATGCGCTGACCGGCAATTACAAGGCCGACCAGGTCCATGTGCCGGCGCTGCTGCGGCGGCTGGGGGAATGACGATGCCCGGCCCGCACGCGCTGCGCCTCGATTTTACGGCGATCGATTATGCGCCGCTGGTGCCGGCGGCGGTCCTGTACGGGCTGGCGGCGCTGGTGGTGCTGGCCGGGGTTGCGGGGCTGGCGCGGCGGGCGCGCGGCACGCTGTGGCGCGTGGCGGCGGGCGCTGTGCTGCTGCTGTGGCTGGCGGGGCCCGAGCGCATTCGCGACGTGGGGCAGAGCCTGCCCGAGACCGCGCTGCTGGTGGTGGACCAGACGCCGTCGATGGCGATCGGCCAGCGCGCGGCGGTCGCCCGGCGCGCGGCGGAGCTGATCCAGGCGCAGGCGGCGCGCCTGCCGGGGCTGTCGGTCCGCATGGTGACGGTGCGCGGCGGCCGCCATGACGGCACGCGCCTGTTCGCGGCGCTGGACGAGGCGGCGGCGGACATTCCGCCCGCGCGGCTGGCCGGCGCGATCCTGGTGACGGACGGGCAGGACCACGATCTGCCGTCCGTGCCGCCGGAGCGGTTGCGCCCGGCGGGCGCCGACGGGCGCCGCGCCGTTCTGCCGCTGCATGTGCTGCTGACCGGACAGGGCGAGGAGACGGACCGGCGGCTGCGCATCCTGCAGGCGCCGCCTTATGCCATCGTCGGCCAGACCGCGACCCTGCGGGTGGAGGTGGACGACCTGGGCCCGCACCCGGCGGCCGACGGCCGGGCGGACCTGACCCTGACCCAGGGCGGCGAGGCGCCGCTGCACGAACGCATCCGCACCGGGACGCCGCAGGAGATCACCCTGCCGATCACCCGGCCCGGGCCGCTGCTGGTGGGGCTGACGGCCTCGGCGCTGCCCGGCGAGGTCTCGACCGCGAACAACCAGGACGTGGTGCGGATCAACGGCGTGCGCGACCGGCTGCGCGTGCTGCTGGTCTCGGGCACGCCGAACCAGGGCGAGCGGGTCTGGCGGCGGCTGCTGAAGGCCGACCCGTCGGTCGACCTGGTGCATTTCACCATCCTGCGGCCGCCCGACAAGGATGACGGCACGCCGCTGTCGGACCTGGCGCTGATCGCCTTTCCGGTGCGCGAGCTGTTCCAGCAGAAGATCGGGCAGTTCGACCTGATCATCCTGGACGGGTTCGAGAACCGGGCGATCCTGCCGCGGACCTATCTGGAGAACATCGCCGACTATGTGCGGGGCGGCGGCGGGCTGCTGCTGATCGGGGGGCCGGAATTCCTGGGCCCGGGATCGCTGCAGGACACGCCGGTGGGCGACATCCTGCCGGCGCACGTGCCCGAGGCGGGGGGCATGGTCGAGCAGCGTTTCCGCCCCGCATTGACCCCGGCCGGCCACCGCCACCCGGTGACCGCCGACCTGCCGGGCGCGGGCAGCGCGCCGGACGGCCATGATGCGCAATGGGGGCCGTGGTATCGCGCGCTGAAGGCCGATACCACGCGCGGCACGGTGCTGATGGACGGTCCGGACCATACGCCGCTGCTGGTGCTGGACCGGGTGGAGCGCGGGCGGGTGGCGCTGCTGCTGTCCGACCAGATCTGGCTGTGGTCGCATGGCGAGGGCGGCGGCGGCCCGCAATCGGACCTGCTGCGGCGGGTCTCGCACTGGCTGATGAAGGAGCCGGAGCTGGAGGAGGAGCAACTGAGCGCCGCGATCGCCGACGGCAGGCTGGTGGTGACGCACCGCACCGCCGCAGCGACGGGCCCGCGCGACGTGGCGATCACCGCGCCGGACGGCACGACGCGGCGCGTGGCGCTGCATCCGGTGGCGACCGGGGTGTCGGAAGCGGAATTGCCGGCGGCGCAGCCCGGGATCTGGACGGCGGATGACGGCACCCATCGCGCTTTCGCGGCCCCGGTGAGCGCCGATCCGCTGGAGTTTTCCGACCTGCGCGCGACCGCCGCCCTGCTGTCGCCCCAGGCGGCGCGGACGGGGGGCGGCGTGTCCTGGCTGGGCGCGGATGCGGCGCATCCGGCATTGCCCGTGCTGCATGCGCCGGCCGCCGGCGCGGTGTCGGGACCCGGATGGATCGGCTTTCCGCAACGCGATGCGCGGCTGGTCACCGGGCGGACGGCGCGGCCCCTGCTGCCGGGCTGGGTGGTGGCGGTGCTGGCCGGCGGGCTGCTGCTGCTGGGCTGGTGGCGCGAGGGAAGGTGAAGGGACGGACATGCAACGCGCTTCATTGGCAAAACGTTCATGATTGCACAGGGACGCAGTGCGATTTCCGTCGCATCCCCATGGGATCTGGACTATGAAGGGGCGCCGGCCCGACCCGCGCCCTTCTGGCGGCCAGCATCCGCCCCGGACAGGGTGCCCCTGTCATCGAGACGAGTGTCACTGAGACGATCCATGATTGCCAGAAACGCCATCCGCCTTCTATTCATCGCGCTGCTGGCCGGCGGAGCGGTGTTTGTCGCCCCCATGCAGTTCGCCCACGCCCAGAGCGACGACGACGCGGAGGCCGAGGCCGAGGCGGCCGACGCCGCCAAGCAGGCCGAGGCCCGCCGTGCCGCCAAGGCCGCGGCCCCGCCGGCCGCCCTGCCCGGCGCGGAATCCAACGAGGAGGTCGCCGGGCACGCCAATGGCGACATGAACCCGACCGACGCGCTGTTCGACGCGGTCAATCGCGGCAGCCTGAACGCGGCCAAGGAGGCGCTGAACCGTGGCGCGGACATGGAAGCGCACAACGTGCTGGGCCAGACGCCGCTGGACATGGCGATCGACCTGAACCGCAACGACATCACCTTTCTGCTGCTGTCGCTGCGCACGCTGAACGACGGCCATGTGATCGCGGCGTCGACGACCAATTCGGGCGTCGAGATGCGCAACGGCAGCGGCCATATCAGCATCAACGGCAGCAGCCACGGCAAGCGCGGCAGCGGCGTGATGGTGACGGCGACCCACCGCTATGCCCAGGATGGCGGGACGGCGCAGCCCGAAATCGGCTTTCTGGGCTTCGGCGGGAGCTGACCCGCCAGCCTGGACGATGCCCCCGGGACGAATGCCCCCTGGATGGTGACTGACGGCGGGTGAGGCGCGCGGGGTGTCAGCCCGTGCCGCCGTCCTGGACGTCGCCTGCCTGGATGTTGCCGTCCTGAACGTGGCTGTCCTGGACGTTACCGTCCTGGGTCAGCGCTTCGCCCCTGAGCGTGTCGAGGGGGATCATCCGGTCGTCGCGCTGCAGGTGCCAGAAGGTCCAGCCATTGCAGGACGGCGCGTTGGTCAGCAGGGCCCCCAGCTTGTGGATCGAGCCGCGTTGCGTGCCGCTGACCAGTGTGCCGTCGGGCGAGACGGTGGCCGAGACGCGCTTCTGACGATCGTAGAGCAGGGTGCCGGCGGGCAGCAGGCCGCGTTCGACCAGGCTGCCGAAGGGGATGCGCGGGATTTCGCGCTTGGCCGGCGTGGTCAGCACGCTGTCCAGCGGCACCGGGCGTTCGCGGCGGGCGCGGCCTATCGCGGCCTCGGCATAGTCCGGGTGGCGTTCGATGCCGATATAGCGGCGGCGCAGGCGGCGGGCCATGGCGGTGGTCGTGCCGGTGCCGGCGAACGGGTCGAGCACGATGTCGTCGACATTGGTCGAAGCGATCAGCACGCGATGCAGCAGGCTTTCGGGCTTCTGCGTCGGGTGCAGTTTCAGCCCGTGGGCGTTGCGCAGCCGCTCGCCCCCGGTGCAGAGCGGCAGGTACCAGTCCGAGCGCATCTGCACGTCGTCGTTCAGCGCCTTCATCGCCTGGTAGTTGAAGCGATAGCGGCTGTCCGGCCCGCGCGCCGCCCAGATCAGGGTCTCGTGCGCGTTGGTGAAGCGCCGGCCGCGGAAATTCGGCATCGGGTTGGATTTGCGCCAGATGATGTCGTTGAGGATCCAGAATCCCAGATCCTGCAGGATGGCGCCGAGGCGGAAGATGTTGTGATACGAGCCGATCACCCAGATCGTGCCGTCCTTGCGCAGCAGGCGCCGGGCTTCGGCCAGCCAGGCGCGGGTGAAGCGGTCATATTCCGCGAGATCGGCGAATTTGTCCCAATCGTCGTCGACGCCGTCCACCACGCTGTCGTCGGGGCGGCGCAGTTCGCCACGCAACTGCAGATTGTATGGCGGATCGGCGAAGATGCAGTCGATCGAACCCGTGGGCAAGGTCTGCATCACCTCGACGCAGTCGCCGCGCAGGATCTGGTCGAGGGGCAGTTCCATCAGGACGGCGCCGCTCATGACATCGCCCCGAGGCCGGAATCCTGCCGCGCGGCCAGGTCGAGCGCCAACTGGCGGACCGTGCCGAACGCGTCGCGATGGTGCGGCGTGGCGCCGGCCCGGTGCAGCGCGTCGCGATGTGCGGCGGTGGCGTAGCCGGCATTGCGTTCCCACCCATAGGCGGGCCAGCGCCGCGACAGCCGCTCCATCAGCCGGTCGCGGGTGACCTTGGCGACGATCGAGGCGGCGGCGATCGACAGGCATTCGCCGTCGCCGCCGACGACGCATTCGACCGGGCAGCCGAAATCGGGCGCGGCGTTGCCGTCCACCAGCACCATGTCGGGCGCGCAGGGCAGGCGCGCCACCGCGCGGCGCATGGCCAGGAAAGCGGCGTGCAGGATGTTGAGGCGCGCGATTTCGGCGACCGAGGCGGCCGCCACTGCGACATGCGCGCCGCGCGCGGCCCGCAGCGCGGCATAGGCGCGCAGGCGCGCCGGCGGACTCAATTTCTTGGAATCGTCCAGGAGCGCGGCCAGCCGGCGCGGCACGCCGGATTCGAACATCACCGCGGCCGCCACCACGGGCCCGGCCAGCGGTCCGCGTCCGACTTCGTCCACCCCGGCGACTCGGCCGCCATGCTGCAACTCACGCGCGTAATCCGGCATCCACCCCTTCCCGATCGGTGGCGCATCGGGCGCCGCCGCCCGATTCGCACACCGAATCACGTCCTGACTGGATGGAAACCATCTTTACGCCATGTTGCGCAAGATGCTGATTCCACGACGAGTCCTTTCAAACGGAAAAAAATTGTCCCGCTTGCGACTCGACCGGGGCGAAGGGCGGAGGAAATTCAGGCCTTCGCCTTGCGCCACGGCAGGACCAGCAGCCCGAGCAGCAGGCCGATGCAGGCGGCGATCCCGACCGAGACCAGGGGACGGTCCTGGATGAACAGAACGGCCTGCTCGATGCGGCTTTCGCCTTCCTCGTACAGATCGGCGAATTCCTGGCGGGCGACGCCCGCGATCTCGTCGGCCTTGCCTTCGGCCTGCAGGCCGAGGTCGCCGGTCAGGCCGCCGGCCGCGTCCTTGAGCTTGCCCACGCCTTCCTGGACCGCGCCTTCCGCCTTATCGGCGAATGCCTCGTTGCTGGAGTCCGTCATGCATTTCCTCCTGTTTCGGATCATGCCGCCTTGGGGTCGAAAACGGATCGGCCGGGCCGGGGTTGCGCGCCTGGGCGGGGCCGGCGGGACGACCCGCGGGGCAAGGCTATCGCTTCCGCCACGATCCCGCCATCCGCCAGGGTGAAAATGCGACATGGCGGCATGGGCGCGGCGTCGAAAAAGCGTGCCGGCGGATCTTGAGGCGGATCTTGGGCGGCCACCGACAAACTGTTACATTTCTACACCGACTATAAGAGGGATTTAACATCATTTGCCGGTGTACCTGCTACACAGTGCCGGCAGAGCGCGTGTTGAGACGCAAACGTCATCGGCGGACGTCGTAGGATTTGAGGAAGACCTGACCACCATGGACAAACCGACACTGGACCCCTCGGACACGCCCGCGCACCAGACGCCGCCCGGTCCGGGGCGGACGGATGCGGCCGGGACCGGCACGGCCCCTGCCCGGGGCAGGCGGCGGCGCCGCTTCCTGCTGTGGGGGACCGCGCTGGTCGGCGCCGGAGTGATCGCCGCGGCCTTTTTGCGGCCGCACGCGCCGACGGGCGGCGGGCGCCATGGCCGCCATGCGAACACCGGGGCCCAGCCGGTGGCGGTGGCCAGCGTGCATAGCGGCGACATGCCGATCGAACTGACCGAACTGGGCACCGTGGTGCCCATCACCACCGTGACGGTCCAGCCGCGGGTGGACGGCTATCTGACGCGGGTCCTGTTCACCGAAGGCCAGCATGTGAAGAAGGGCGACCTGCTGGCGATGATCGACACGCGGCCGTACGACGTGGCGCTGGAGCAATATGAGGGGCAACTGGCGTCGGACCGCGCGCAGCTCGACCAGGCGCGCATCGACTACCAGCGCTATCTGCGCCTGTCGCACCAGAACAGCATCGCCGCCCAGACGACCGTGGACCAGCAATACAAGGTGGCGCAACTGGAAGGCACGGTGAAGGTCGACCAGGCCCAGGTCGACAACCAGAAGCTGCAGATCATCTATTGCCACGTGACCGCGCCGGTCGACGGGCGGGTGGGCATCCGCCAGGTCGACATGGGCAACTACGTTACCGCGGGGCAGACCAACGGGCTGGTGATCCTGACGCAGATGCAGCCGATCTCGGTCATCTTCACCCTGCCCGAGACCGAGCTGGGGGCGGTGGCGGACCGGTTGCGCAGCGGCGTGGCCCTGCCGGTCGCGGCCTGGGACAGCAGCAATACGCGCAAGATCGCCGACGGTGCCGTCACTGTGCTGGACAGCCAGATCGATACCTCGACGGGCACGGTGCGCATGCGCGCGATCTTCCCGAACCAGGACGAGACGCTGTTCCCCAACCAGTTCGTCAACGCGCACCTGCTGGTGAATACCGAGCATAACGTGCTGCTGGTGCCGACCACGGCGGTGCAGACCGGCCCGAACGGGCCGTTCGCCTATGTCGTGCAGCCCGACGACACGGTGGCGATCCGCGACATCAGGACCGGGCCGACGCATGGCGACGTCGTGGTCGTGCGATCGGGCCTGAAGGCGGGCGAGCGCGTGGTGACCGACGGGACCGACCGGCTGCATGCCGGCGCGAAGATCACCATCCCCGCGGCCGGCAACACGATCGCCACCGGCGCGCCGGCGGCGGGCGCGAACGGCGGCGGCACGCAGCCTGGCGCGGGCGGCTGGCATCATCGCCGGCATGATGGCGGCCAGGGCAATGGTGGCCAGAATCAGGGTGGCCAGGGTCAGGCTCCGTCGGGGGGCCAGCCCCAGGGTCAGTCTCCAGGCCAGTCCCAGGGCCAGTCCCAGGGCCAGCCGTAAGCGCGCCCGCCCCCTGGTCCGTCGTCCCATGCCGGAGAATCCCGCGTGAATCCGTCCCGCCTGTTTATCGAACGTCCCGTCGCCACGACGCTGCTGATGCTGGCCATCATGCTGGCGGGCATGCTGGGCTATCATTTCCTGCCGGTCTCGGCGCTGCCGCAGGTCGAATATCCGACCATCATGGTCCAGACCTTCTATCCCGGCGCGGGGCCGGACGTGATGGCTACCTCGGTCACCGCGCCGCTGGAGACGCAGTTCGGCCAGATGCCGGGGCTGGACCAGATGACGTCGCAATCCTCGGGCGGGGCGTCGCTGGTGACCCTGCGCTTCGGGCTGACGATGTCGATGGACGTGGCGGAGCAGGAGGTCCAGGCGGCGATCAACCAGGCGCAGATGCTGCTGCCCTCCGACCTGCCGGCGCCGCCGATCTATGCCAAGGTGAACCCGGCGGACACGCCGGTGCTGACCCTGGGCATCACCTCGAAGACGATGCCGCTGACCGACGTCGAGGATTATGTCTATACGCGCCTGGCGCAGAAGATCAGCCAGATTTCCGGCGTGGGCCTGGTCACGCTGTCGGGCGGCAACCGCAAGGCGATCCGGGTGCGGGTCAACGTGCCGAAGCTGACCTCGTTCGGCCTGGACATGGACACGCTGCGCACGACGATCGGCAATGTGAACGTCAATTCGCCCACCGGGACGTTCGACGGGGCGCAGCAGGCGGCGACCCTGCGGGTCGACGGGCAGATCGCGGGCGTGGACCAGTTGCTGAACCAGGTCATCGCCTATCAGAACAGCGGGCCGGTGCGGCTGCGCGACGTGGCGAGCGTGGTGCAGGGACCCGAGAACACCCAGTTGGCCGCCTGGTCGAACCGCACGCCGGCGCTGGTACTGAACGTGCAGCGCCAGCCGGGCGCCAACGTGATCTCGGTCGTCGACAACATCAAATACGCGCTGCCGCAACTGCGCCAGTCGCTGCCGCCCGGGATCACGATCACGCCGCTGACCGACCGGACGACCACGATCCGTGCCTCGGTCGCCGACGTCGAGTTCGAGCTGGGGCTGGCCATGGCGCTGGTGGTGGCGGTGATCTTCGTCTTCCTGCGCAACGTGCCGGCGACGATCATTCCCAGCCTGTCGGTGCCGCTGTCGCTGGTCGGCACGCTGGCGGTGATGTACCTGCTGGGCTTCTCGCTGGATAATCTGTCGCTGATGTCGCTGACGATCGCCACCGGGTTCGTGGTCGACGACGCGATCGTCATGATCGAGAACATCGCCCGCTATATCGAGATGGGCGACGACCGCATGACCGCGGCGCTGAAGGGCGCGGGGGAGATCGGCTTCACCATCATCTCGCTGACCGTGTCGCTGATCGCGGTGCTGATCCCGCTGCTGTTCATGGGCGACGTGGTGGGGCGGCTGTTCCATGAATTCGCCATCACCCTGTCGGTGACGATCATCATCTCGGCGATCGTCTCGCTGACCCTGGTGCCGATGATGTGCGCCCGCCTGCTGAGCGAGCGGCCGCACGGGCCGGGCGCCCATGGCTGGTCGGCCACGGTCGAGCGCTGGACCGAAGGCGTGATCGCCGCCTATGGCCGGGCGCTGGACGTGGTGCTGCGCCACCAGATCCTGACGATGCTGGTCTTCGTGGGCACGCTGGCGCTGACCGGCGTGCTGGCCTGGTTCATTCCCAAGGGTTTCTTCCCCGTGCAGGATACCGGCGTGCTGCAGGGCATTTCGGTGATGGCGCAGACGACGTCGTTCGACGCGATGGCGGCCCACCAGCAGGAACTGGGCAAGCGCATCCTGCAGGATCCGGACGTAGTCAGCCTGTCGTCCTTCATCGGCATCGACGGCCAGAACATGACGCTGAACCAGGGGCGGTTCCTGATCAACCTGAAGCCGCATGACGAACGCAGCGAGACGGCGCGCCAGATCGCGGCCCGCATCCAGCAGGAGGTCGCCGACATCCCGGGCGCCAGCCTGTATCTGCAGCCGGTGCAGGACCTGTCGCTGGACACCACGGTGGCGGCCACCCAGTACCAGTTTTCGCTGGAAAACCCCGATTACGACCAGTTCCGCACCTGGGTGCCGAAATTCGTCGCGGCGCTGCAGAAGGAGCCGGCGCTGGCCGACGTGACGTCCGACCTGCAGGCCGAGGGGCTGGTGGCGCACGTGACGCTGGACCGCACCACCGGGGCGCGGTACTCGATCACGCCGCAGACGATCGACAACGTGCTGTATGATTCGTTCGGCCAGCGGCAGATTTCGACGATCTATACCCAGTCGAACCAGTATCGGGTGATCATGGAGGCCGATCCGGCCTTCCAGAAGGACCTGGCGTCGCTGGGCAAGCTGTATCTGCCGGGGATCGGCGGCAATTCGGGCGGCAGCAGCACGGGGCCGACCCGTTCGCCGACCTCGGGCCTGGTGCCGCTGCCGGCGGTGACCACGGTCACGCGCGGCACGGCGCCGCTGCTGATCACCCATGTGGGGCAGTTCCCGGCCACCACGGTCTCGTTCAACGTGGCGCCGGGCTATGCGCTGGGCGAGGCGACCAATGCGATCGATCGGGTCGAGCGGGCGATGCACCTGCCGGCCAGCTTCGAGACCGCGTTCCAGGGCACGGCGGCGGCGTTCCGCAACAGCCTGGGCAACGAGCTGTGGCTGGTGCTGGCGGCGCTGGTGGCGGTCTATATCGTGCTGGGCATCCTGTACGAGAGCTTCATCCATCCGGTCACCATCCTGTCCACCCTGCCCTCCGCCGGGGTGGGGGCGCTGCTGGCGCTGCAGGTGAGCGGCGCCGGGCTGGACGTGATGGGGATCATCGGGCTGGTGCTGCTGATCGGCATCGTGAAGAAGAACGCGATCATGATGATCGATTTCGCGCTGGAGGCCGAGCGGGTCGAGGGGCTGGCGCCGATGCGCGCGATCCATCGTGCCGCCATGCTGCGCTTCCGGCCGATCCTGATGACCACCCTGGCCGCCATGCTGGGCGCGCTGCCGATGATGATCGGCAGCGGCACCGGGTCCGAGCTGCGGCGCCCGCTGGGCATCGCCATCGTCGGCGGGCTGATGGTCAGCCAGTTGCTGACCCTGTTCACCACCCCGGTCATCTATCTGCTGATGGACCGGATCAGCCTGCGCCTGCGCCGCCGTGGCGGCGCGCCCGGCGGTGACGCGGCGGTCCGGTCGGCGACATGAATCCCGTCCGCCTGTTCGTCCAGCGGCCGGTGGCGACCATGCTGCTGACCCTGGCGCTGATGATCGCGGGGGGAATCGGCTATGACGCGCTGCCGGTCGCGGACCTGCCGAACGTCGATTTCCCGGTGATCCAGGTCATGGCGCGCCAGCCGGGCGGATCGCCCGAGGAGGTCGCCAGTTCGGTCGCGGCCCCGCTGGAGCGCCGGCTGGGGTCGATCGCCGACGTGACCGAGATGACGTCGCAATCGACGCAGGGGCAGGCGCGGATCACGCTGCAGTTCTCGCTGAACCGCGACATCAACGGGGCGGCGCGCGACGTCGAGGCGGCGCTGCAGGCGGCGCGCGCCGACCTGCCGACGTCGCTGCGGCAGAATCCGCAATATTTCAAGGCGAACCCGAACGGGGCGCCGATCATGATCCTGGCGCTGACATCGACGACGCAGCCGATGCCGGCGCTGTACGACATGACGACCAACATCCTGCAGCAGCACCTGTCGCAGATCCGCGGCGTGGGCCAGGTGGAGGTCGGCGGCAGTTCGCTGCCGGCGGTGCGCGTCGAGATGAATCCGCTGCCTCTCTATAAATTCGGGATCGGGTTCGAGGACGTGCGCGCGGCGCTGGCCTCGGCCAATGCCAATACGCCCAAGGGCTTCATCGACCAGAACGACAATCGCTTCACGCTGGATACCAACGACCAGGCCAGCAAGGCCCAGGCCTATCGCGACCTGATCGTCGCCTATCACAACAGCCGGCCGGTGCGGCTGTCGGACGTGGCGCGGGTGAATGACGGGGTCGAGGATCTGCGCAATGCCGGCTATTACAACCGGCAGCAGGCGGTGCTGGCGATCATCTTCGCGCAGTCGGGCGCGAACGTGATCCGCACGATCGACCAGATCAATGCGCAACTGCCGGCGCTGCGCGCCGCGCTGCCGCCCAGCGTGCAGTTGCACAGCGTGCTGGACCGTTCGGTGACCATTCGCGCGGCGCTGGCCGATACGCAATACACGCTGGTGATCTCGGTCGTGCTGGTGGTGCTGGTGGTGCTGGTGTTCCTGCGTTCGGCGCGCACCACGCTGATCCCCGCGATCGTGGTGCCGACCTCGATCGTCGCGACCTTCGGCGCGATGCAGTTGCTGGGCTATTCGCTGGACAACCTGTCGCTGATGGCGCTGACGGTCTCGACCGGGTTCGTGGTCGACGACGCCATCGTGGTGATCGAGAATATCAGCCGGCACCTGGAGGCCGGCGCCGGGCGGCTGGAGGCCACGCTGCTGGGCGCGCAGGAGGTGGCGTTTACCGTCTTCTCGATCTCGGTCTCGCTGATCGCGGTGTTCCTGCCGATCCTGCTGATGGGCGGCGTGGCGGGCCGGCTGTTCCATGAATTCGCGATGACGATGTCGATCACCATCCTGGTGTCGATGATCCTGTCGCTGACGCTGAGCCCGATGATGGCGGCGCAGGTGCTGCGGCCGCATGGCGGGGACGCCGCCGCCTCCGGCCTGTGGCAGCGGGTGGGCGGGATGCTGGAGCGGGGGCTGGACGGGCTGCAGGGTGCCTATGCCGGGATGCTGGACGGCGCGCTGCGCCATCCGCGCGTGATGCTGATGTCCCTGCCCTGCACCGTGCTGCTGATGGTCGCGCTGTTCGTCCACATGCCCAAGGGGTTCTTCCCCGACAGCGATACCGGCCTGCTGATGGGCCGCCTGATGGGGGACCAGTCGATTTCCTTCCAGGCCATGACCCGCCATATGGACCTGGTGCAGCGCGCCATCCTGGCGGATCCGGACGTGGCCGACGTGGTCAGCTTCATCGGCGGCCGCGGATCGGCGAACCAGGCCAATTTCTTCGTCTCGCTGAAGGACAAGGCCGAACGCGCCGATCCGCCCAGCACGACGATCGCGCGGATCGGCTGGCGGCTGCACAACATGGTGGGCGCGCGCTTCTATGCCATGGCGCCCAGCACGCTGCACATGGGGGCGCGGCAGAGCAACGCGGCCTATCAATACACGCTGGAATCGGACTCGCCGACCGAGCTGTATGAATGGACACCCAAGCTGGTCAGCGCATTGCAGGCGCATCCGGAACTGACCGACGTCTCGTCGGACGTGCAGCAGGGGGGATCGGCGCTGAACGTGGCGCTGGACCGCAATACCGCGGCCCGCACCAGCCTGACGCCGCAACTGGTCGCCAACACGCTGTACGACGCCTATGGCCAGCGGGCGGCGTCGGTCATCCATAACGCGCTGAACCAGTATCGGGTGGTGATGGAGGTCGAGCCGCGCTTCTGGCAGAATCCCGACAGCCTGAAGCAGGTCTGGGTCAGTACCGCCGGCGGGACGGCCGGCGGCGGCACGCGGGCGAACACGATCCGCGTGCCCGGCACGGCGGCGGCGAGCGGCGCCGCCGGCCTGAGCAGCCAGTCCTTCCGCAACCAGATCGCCAACAGCCTGGCCGGCGGGAACGGGGCGTCGAACGGATCGGCCGTATCGACCAGTTCCGAGACCATGGTGCCGCTGCAGATCGTATCGAACACGGTGCCGCAACTGACGCCGCTGTCGGTCAACCACCAGGACCAGTCGGTGGCGACCACCGTATCCTTCAACCTGGCGACCGGGGTGCCGCTGGACGAGGCGGTGCAGATCGTCCGGACCGAGATGATCCGGCTGCATATGCCGTCCGACATCCATGGCGGCTTCGCCGGCAATGCGGCGCAGTTCCAGAAATCGGTCAATAACGAGCCGATCCTGATCCTGGCCGCCCTGGCCGCGGTCTATATGGTGCTGGGCATCCTGTACGAGAGCTACATCCATCCGCTGACCATCCTGTCCACCCTGCCTTCGGCCGGGGTCGGGGCGCTGCTGGCGCTGGACCTGGCGGGGGAGGATTTCTCGCTGATCGCGATGATCGGGGTGATCCTGCTGATCGGCATCGTGAAGAAGAACGCGATCATGCTGGTGGATTTCGCCATCGTGGCCGAGCGCGAGGGCGCGAGCCCGCATCATGCGATCCGCACCGCCTGCCTGCTGCGCTTCCGCCCGATCATGATGACGACCCTGGCCGCCGCCCTGGGGGCGCTGCCGCTGATCGTGGGCCATGGCTATGGCTCGGAACTGCGGCGCCCGCTGGGGATCGCCATCGTCGGCGGGCTGGTCGTCAGCCAGGCGCTGACGCTGTTTACCACGCCGGTCGTCTATCTCTATCTCGACCGGCTCGGCGCCTGGTGCCGCGCCCGTTACCTCTCCCTGACCGCCGGCCTGATGGGCCGGCGTGCTCCTCTCTCCCAACAGGATGTCTGAACCGGATGACGCTGTCCCTGCCATCCCCCTCGCCTCTTTCACACCCTGGCCGTCCCCCCCGCCGCGGCGGGCTGCGCCCTGCCCTGCTGGCGGGCGCCATCCTGTCGCCGCTGCTGCTGGCGGGTTGCATGGTAGGGCCGTCCTATCATCGCGCCAGCGCCCCGATTTCGGCCCGTTTCAAGGAATTGCAGCCCGCGCCCGGCTGGGAGCGGGCGAAGCCCCAGATGGCCGACCTGCCCAAGGCGCAATGGTGGACCCTCTATGGCGATCCGGTGCTGAACGATCTGGAATCACAGGTCGCGATCTCGAACCAGAACGTGAAGATGTACGAGGCGAATTATCGCCAGGCCCGGGCGATGATCGACAGCGCGCGGGCGCAATTGTTCCCGACGCTGAACGGCAGCATGAACTTCAACCGCAACAGCCAGGGGCGCGGATCGCGTTCGGCGTCCAGCGGCAGCCTGGTCAGCTATGGCGGCGCGGCGACCAACACTACCGAGACGACCTATTCCACCGGGTTGAACGCGAGTTGGGAACTGGACCTGTGGGGGCGCATCCGCCGCAACATCCAGAGCCAGGTGACGGCGGCGCAGGCCAGCGCGGCCGACCTGGCCAATGCCACCCTGTCCTATCAGGGGCAGTTGGCCACGGCCTATTTCAACCTGCGCTACCAGGATTCGCTGCAGGAATTGCTGCGGCGCTATGTCGCCTTCAACACCCAGGCGCTGCAGATCACCCAGAACCAGTATGAGGCCGGAGTTGCCGACCCGACGGCGCTGCTGCAGGCGCGCACGCTGCTGGAGCAGAACCGCGCGCAACTGATCCAGGCGGGCATCGCCCGGGCGCAGTACGAGCATGCGATCGCGGTGCTGATCGGCCGGGCGCCGGCCGACCTGACGATCAAGCCGGGGACGCTGACCCGGACGATTCCGGCGATCCCGGTCGGTGTTCCGTCCGACCTGCTGCAGCGCCGCCCCGACGTGGCGGCCGCCGAGCGTGCCATGGAGGAATATAACGCCCAGATCGGCGCCGACATGGCGGCGTTCTATCCCACCATCACGCTGTCAGCGACCTATTCCTACAGCGGCGATCCGGTGGGGCAGTTGATCCAGGTGGTCAACCGGATCTGGTCGCTGGGCGCCGCGGCGTCGGAGACCCTGTTCCAGGGAGGCGCGCGTACGGCGGCGGTGCACAGCGCGAACGCCCAGTATGACAGCGCGGTCGCGACCTATCGCCAGACGGTGCTGACGGCATTGCAGAATGTCGAGGACCAGTTGTCGAACCTGCGCATCCTGGCCCAGCAGGCGACCCAGCAGCAGATCGCGCTGGATTACGCCAACCGGACGGTCGAGGTGTCGATGAACCAGTACCAGGCCGGGACCCAGATCTACACCACCGTGATCACCAACGAGAACACGGCGCTGAGCAATGCCGAATCGGCGCTGGCGATCCAGCAGCAGCGCATGGTCGACAGCGTGGCCCTGGTGCAGGCGCTGGGCGGGGGCTGGGATGCGTCGCGCCTGCCGTCGAAGGATTCGATGCAGACCGACAATCCGTTCCTGCCATCCTTCATTCAGAAGGACACGAACCAGTAGCCGCCGCACGATCGCGCGGCCGGCATGAAAAAGCCCCGGGGCCTTGCGGCTCCGGGGCTTTTTTGTGCGCCTGATGTACTGCCGGACCGGCGGTCAGAAAAACGTCTTGGCCGTCAGCAGGGCGATCAGAAGGAAGACGACGAAGGCAAGGATGAAGATGAAGAACAGGATCTTGGCGATTCCGGCCGATACGGCCGAGATGCCGGTGAATCCGAACAATCCGGCGATCAGCGAGATCACCAGGAAGAACAGCGCCAGCTTCAGCATGACCGAACATCTCCCATCGGAATGAGCCACCACCCTGCCCCGATGTCAGCGCCGGGTCCAGAGCAGGGCGGCAAGGAAGCCCGTGAGTGCCGCCACCAGCAGG
The DNA here is from genome assembly GCF_038719015.1 of Nguyenibacter vanlangensis. Taxonomy (NCBI): domain Bacteria; kingdom Pseudomonadati; phylum Pseudomonadota; class Alphaproteobacteria; order Acetobacterales; family Acetobacteraceae; genus Nguyenibacter; species Nguyenibacter vanlangensis. The sequence goes on along the minus strand of NZ_CP152276.1, from coordinate 4,363,799 downwards.
GCGGTAACGGGCTGATCGACCGTAAGGTCGCGGATCGCGGCGCCGGTTTCCTTGCCCGCGGTGCAGGCGCAGGCGCAGAGCGTGCGGGCGGCGCCCTTGAGCGGCGCCCCGGGGTCGCCGAGCGGGCCGTCCAGCCCGTCCTGGACGCGGCCGACATCTTCGTCCAGCGCCGCCTCGAATTCAGTGCGTGATGCCATCGCGGTCTCCTTCGCGTCCTGGACTATAGGTATAGGAAGCGCGAGCACGGGCTTCAAACCGCGGCAGGAGAGCGGGCAAAGAAAAACCCGGCGCGAGGCCGGGTTTCCCTTGAATGGTCCGATCGGAGCCTGAGTGCGACGCCGGAGCGTTCAGGCCGCCAGGTCGTCTTCCACCGCCGCTTCGGGGCGCGGGCCGCTGTCCTGGCCCTTGGCCGCGACGTCGCGGTCGACCAGTTCGATCACCGCCATGTCGGCGGCGTCGCCGTGGCGGATGCCGGCCTTGAGCACGCGGGTGTAGCCGCCGTTGCGGGCCTTGTAGCGGTCGGCCACGGCCGCGAACAGCTTGGAGACGATCGCGTCGTCACGGAGCTGGGCATAGGCCTGACGGCGCGCATGGAGGTCGCCGCGCTTGCCGAGCGTGATCAGCTTCTCGACCACCGGGCGAAGTTCCTTCGCCTTGGGCAGAGTCGTCGTGATCTGCTCATGCTTGATCAGGGCGACCGCCATGTTGCGAAACATGGCAGCGCGATGGGACGAGGTAACGCCGAGCTTCCGGCCGGCAACACCGTGACGCATGATGAAGTCTTCCTGTCTTTCCGGTCAGAACGGCTCGTCGAGCCTCTTGGCCAGGTCTTCGATATTTTCCGGCGGCCAGGCCGGGACGTTCATACCAAGGGACAGCCCCATCGAGGTCAGGACTTCCTTGATTTCGTTCAGCGACTTGCGGCCGAAATTCGGCGTGCGCAGCATTTCCTGCTCGGTCTTCTGCACCAGGTCGCCGATATAGACGATATTGTCGTTCTTCAGGCAGTTCGCGCTGCGGACCGACAATTCCAGTTCGTCGACCTTGCGCAGCAGGTTCCGGTTGAACGGCAGGTCGTCCTGCGGCTCTTCGGTCCGGACGGGGCGCGGCTCGTCGAAATTGATGAAGAGCTGCAACTGGTCCTGCAGGATGCGGGCGGCCAGGGCCACCGCGTCCTCGGGCGTGACCGCGCCGTTGGTTTCCACCGTCAGCAGCAGGCGGTCATAGTCGGTGACCTGGCCCACGCGGGTCGGCTCGACCTTGTAGGACACGCGGCGCACCGGCGAATAGATCGCATCGACCGGAATCAGGCCGATCGGCGCGTCCTCGGGACGGTTGGCCGCCGCGGGGACGTAGCCCTTGCCCACATTCACGGTGAATTCCATGCCGAACTTCACGCCTTCGTCCAGCGTGCAGATCACCAGGTCGGGATTCATGACCTCGATGTCATGTCCGGTCTGGATCTGGCCCGCACGCACCTCGCCCGGCCCCGAGGCCGTCAGCACCATGCGCTTCGGACCCTCGCCATGCATGCGCAGCGCGAGCTGCTTGACGTTCAGCACGATGTCGGTCACGTCCTCGCGGACGCCGGCCACCGACGAGAATTCATGCAGGACGCCGTCGATCTGGATCGCGGTCACCGCAGCGCCCTGCAGCGAGGACAGCAGCACGCGCCGGATCGCGTTGCCGAGCGTCATGCCGAAACCGCGCTCCAGCGGCTCCGCCACCACGGTGGCCGTGCGCAACGGCTCTCCGCCCGGCTCGACTTCCAGCTTCTCCGGCTTGATCAGAGATTGCCAGTTTTTCTGGAGGACCAAGGTGATGGCCTTTCAAAACTGATCTGCACCAAGGCAGACGGCACCCGTGGCGGGCACCAGATGACAATCATTTCCGCCCGCGTCGCCGCGGACGGAAAAAACGGACCCGCCCCCAAATCCTGGACCCCGGGGCCCGGACCTGGGACCTGGGATCAGACCCGGCGACGCTTGCGCGGACGGCAGCCGTTATGCGGCACCGGCGTCATGTCGCGGATCGAGGAGATCGAGAATCCGACCGCCTGCAGGGCGCGCAGCGCGCTTTCGCGCCCCGAGCCGGGACCGGACACTTCGATCTCCAGCGTCTCCATGCCATGCTCGCGGGCCTTGCGGCCCGCGTCCTCGGCGGCGACCTGGGCGGCGTACGGGGTCGATTTGCGCGAGCCCTTGAAGCCCTGGGCGCCGGCGGAAGACCACGCGATCGCATTGCCCTGCGCATCGGAAATCGTGATCATGGTGTTGTTGAAGGTGGAGAGCACATGCGCCACCCCCGAGATAATGTTCTTCCGCTCTTTCTTGCGAATACGCGGAGCAGCAGCCTTCGCCATAGTCTTCCTGGTCCTGTCTGTTCAAAGGCGCGGCCCGCGCGGGGACGGCAAGGTCCCGGCGCGGGCCGCGCGTGCGGCGAAAGCCGCTTAGCGGGTAGCCTTCTTCTTGCCGGCGATCGCGACCGCCTTGCCCTTGCGGGTGCGCGCGTTGGTGTGGGTGCGCTGGCCGCGGACCGGCAGGCCGCGACGATGGCGCAGGCCGCGATAGCAGCCCAGATCCATCAGCCGCTTGATGTTCATCGCGACTTCGCGGCGCAGGTCGCCTTCGACCCGGTACTCGCCGTCGATCAGCTCACGGATCTTCAGGATCACGTCATCGGACAGCTCATTCACCCGGCGCTCGGCCGGGATGTCCAGACGGCGGCAGATTTCCTCGGCCTTCGAGGGGCCGATGCCATAGATATAACGCAGGCCAATCGTCACACGCTTGTTCGTAGGGATGTTCACGCCGGCAATACGCGCCACGCCACTTACTCCTCGTCCACCCGCATCCGCGGGCCCTTAAAGATCGTCGCCGGGGCCATTTCCGCATACCGGACCGCGCCGGCAGGTCGTGAACGTGCCGGCAGTGCCGGACAACCCCATCATCAATCGGATTCGTTTTCTCGGCACCCCGTCCCCGTGGATGCGGGAGCCGATACCTTGAGGGCGCGCAATATACCCGCGTGCCCTTTTGAGTCAATGAATATCGATCACTTCTTCGTGATCTGATCCATGATCTCGAACACTTTCGCGGTCACGCTGTCGATATCGGCCATGCCGTCGATCCGGTACAGCCGGCCAGTCGCTTCGTAATAGGGCAGGATCGGCGCCGTCTGCCGGCGATACGCCACCAGGCGGGCCGCCACCGTCTCGCGCCGGTCGTCTTCGCGCCGCACGAAATCGTGGCCGCCGCAGACGTCGCAGGTGCCCGCGACCGTGGGCTTCTTGAACAGGTCGTTATAGCCCGCGCCGCAGGTGGCGCAGGTGAAACGGCCGGCGATCCGGTCGGCCAGCGCGTCCTCGTCCACTTCGAGGAACAGCACGACGTCGATTCGGGCGCGGCGGCCCTTGAGCATCGAATCGAGCGCCGCGGCCTGGGCCTCGGTCCGGGGGAAGCCGTCCAGGATGAAGCCCTTGGCGCAGTCGGGCTGCTCGATTCGGGATTCCAGCATGGCGATGATGACGTCGTCGGGCACGAGCTGCCCGGCATCCATCAGCGCCTTGGCCTGCCGGCCGATCGCGCTGCCGGCGGCCACTTCGGCGCGCAGCATGTCGCCGGTGGAGATCTGCGCGATGCCGTAGCGTGCCTCCAGCCGCTTGGACTGGGTGCCCTTGCCGGCCCCGGGGGGGCCGAGGAAGATGACGTTCACCGGCCCCTGCCTTTCCCGCGTGCCTTGCGCATCAGCCCCTGGTACTGGTGCGCGACCAGGTGCGACTGGATCTGGGTGACGGTGTCGATGGTCACCGAGACGATGATGATCAGGCTGGTGCCACCGAAATAGAACGGCACGTTGTAATGGCTGATGAGGATCTGCGGCAGCAGGCACACCGCGACCAGGTAAAGCGCGCCGATCGTGGTCAGGCGGGTCAGGATCCGGTCGAAATAGGCGGCCGTGTTCGCGCCGGGGCGGATGCCCGGGATGAAGCCGCCCTGCTTGCGCAGGTTATCGGCGGTTTCCTGTGGGTTGAAGGTGACCGCGGCGTAGAAATACGAGAAGAAGATGATCATCGCCGCGTAGAACAGCATGTAGAGCGGCTGCCCCTGCCCCAGCTCCTGCCCCAGGAAGGACAGCCAGTGCGGCATGGCGGCGCTGTTCATGAAGCCGGCCAGGGTCACCGGAATCAGCAGCACCGAGGAGGCGAAGATGGGCGGGATCACGCCCGCCGTGTTGACCTTGAGCGGCATGTGCGTCGAGTCGCCGCCATAGATGCGCTGGCCGACCTGGCGCTTGGGATACTGGATGACGACCCTGCGCTGCGCCTGTTCCATGAACACGATGAAGGCGATGGTCGCCGCCGCGAGGACCAGGAAGACCAGCACGAAGAACGGCGACAGCGCACCGGTGTAGCCGAGCTGGAACAGGCTGGCGAGCGCATGCGGCAGGTTGGCCACGATGCCGGCGAAGATGATCAGCGAGATGCCGTTGCCCACCCCGCGCGAGGTGATCTGCTCGCCCAGCCACATCAGGAACATCGTGCCGCCCAGCAGGGTCACGACGCAGGAGACGATGAAGAACAGGCCGGGCGCCACCACGGCGGCGCCGGCGGCGCTGTGCATGTTCTCCAGCCCGATCGCGATGCCGTAGGCCTGGAAGAGCGCGATCAGCACCGTCAGGTAGCGGGTATATTCGTTGAGCTTGCGGCGTCCCTGCTCGCCTTCCTTCTTCAGGCTTTCGAGCGACGGGATGGCGGCCGACATCAACTGCACGATGATCGAGGCGCTGATATAGGGCATGATATTCAGCGCGAACACGGTCATGCGCCCCAGCGCGCCGCCGGTGAACATGTCGAACATGCCCAGGATGCCGCCCTGGTGGCGAGCCAGCAACTGGCCCATGACCGTCGCATCGACGCCCGGGACCGGGATGTAGGTGCCCAGGCGATAGACGATCAGCGCGCCCAGGGTGAACCAGATTCGCTTCTTCAGTTCCGTTGCGTTGGCAAAGGAGCTGAAATTCAGATTGGCAGCCAGCTGCTCGGCCGCGGAGGCCATGCGCCCGTCCTTTCACAAGAACAGCGTCGCCGTACGAAACGGGACGCTGTCATGACAATTCGGCAAAGAGTGTAAGGCGTCGCTCGGCCCCGGCGCAAGAGACAAGGCCAGGCGAGGACGGCCCCCGGGGTCGTGCCCCGGGAGGGGTCACGCCTCCGGGCACGTCACGCCGAAGCGGCGGCCTCGTCACGCGCGGCGGCGGTGCGGACCGTGCCGCCCGCCTTCTCGACCGCGGCAATGGCGGTGGCGGACGCGCCCGAGACCTCGATGGTCACCGCGCGGGCCAGCTCACCCTTCGCCAGCAGGCGGACGCCCGCGAACTTGCCCGTGCCGACCAGGCCGGCATTGCGCAGCACGTCCTCGGTCACGACGGCCGAGGCGTCGATCTTGCCGGACTCGATCGCGCGGTCCAGCGCGCCCAGGTTCACCGGGGCGTAGACCTTGCGGAAGATGTTCTTGAAGCCGCGCTTCGGCAGACGGCGATACAGCGGGAGCTGACCACCCTCGAAGCCGTTGAGGGACACGCCCTCACGCGCCTTCTGACCCTTCACGCCCTTGCCCGACGTCTTGCCCTTGCCGGACCCGATGCCGCGACCCAGACGCTTCTTGCGATAGCGCGCGCCCGCGTTGTCGCGCAGTTCGTTCAGGTTCATGTCAACCCTCCACCTTCACAAGGTGGGCCACCTTGGTGATCATGCCGCGCACCGAGGGTGTGTCCTCGAGTTCACGCGTGCGGCCGATCTTGTTCAGGCCGAGCCCGACCAGCGTCGCCTGCTGGCCCGGCTTGCGGCCGTTGCCCGACGCCACCTGGGTGACGCGGATCGTCTTCTGCTCAGACATCGGCGCCAGCCTCCCCGGCACCGGCCACCTCGCGGCGGCCCAGGATGTCGGACACCTTCTTGCCACGGCGGTTGGCCACCGAGCGCGGGCTGGCGCAACGCTCCAGCGCGGCGAAGGTCGCCTTGACCATGTTGTGCGGGTTGCGGGTCCCGAGCGACTTCGCAACCACGTCGTTGATGCCCAGGCTTTCGAACACCGCGCGCATCGGGCCGCCCGCGATGATGCCGGTGCCCGGATCGGCCGAGCGCAGCACCACCTTGCCGGCGCCGAAATGACCGGCGACGTCGTGATGGAGGGTACGGCCCTCCTTCATCGGGACGCGGATCATCGTGCGCTTGGCGCGGTCGGTCGCCTTGCGGATCGCCTCGGGCACCTCGCGCGCCTTGCCGGCGCCGTAGCCGACGCGGCCCTTCTGGTCGCCGACGACGACCAGGGCCGCGAAGGCGAAGCGACGCCCGCCCTTCACGACCTTCGCGACGCGGTTGATCGTGACCAGCTTGTCGACCAGATCGTCGCCTTCGCGCTCACGCTCGCGGCCGCCCCGGCCGCCTTCCCTCGGTTCACGTGCCATGTGCGTGACCCTTTCCTTAGAAGGCGAGACCGCCCTCGCGGGCAGCCTCCGCCAGGGCCTTGATACGCCCATGATACATATACGAACCGCGGTCGAAGACGACCTGCGACACACCCGCCGCCACGGCGCGCTCGGCCACCAGCTTGCCTACGGCCGTGGCCGCGTCGGCATCGGCGCCGGTCTTGAGCTGCGCGCGCAGCGCCTTGTCGAGGCTGGAAGCGGCGGCAAGGGTACGCCCGGCGGCATCGTCGATGACCTGGGCATAGATGTTCTTGCCTGACCGGAACACCGACAGGCGCGGACGCCCGCCGCCCTTGCGGCGAAGCTGGAAGCGCAGACGCTGGCGCCGGCGCTCCCGCAGATCCTGCTGCGTGCTCATTACTTCTTCTTGCCTTCCTTGCGACGGATGGTCTCCGTGTCGTAGCGGACACCCTTGCCCTTGTAAGGCTCGGGCTTGCGGAAGCTGCGGATGTCGAGCGCGACCTGGCCGACCCGCTGCTTGTCCACGCCTTCGACCACGATGGCGGTCGGGCGCGGCGTCGTGATCTTGATGCCCGGGGGGATCGCATAGACGACGTCATGCGAATAGCCCAGGTTCATGACCAGGTTGCTGCCCTGGACCGCGGCGCGGTAACCGGTGCCGGTCACCTCGAGCGTCTTGGAGAAGCCCGTGGACACGCCCCGGACCATGCTGGCCACCAGGGCGCGGGTGGTACCCCACATCATGCGCGCCTGCGACGCCGTGCCGACCGGACGGACCGACACCTTGTTATCGGCGATCTCGGCCTCGATGTGCGGAGACAGCGGCAGCTTCAGCTCGCCCAGCTTGCCCTTCGCCACGAACGTGCCGTCGACGATCGAAACCTGTACTCCCGACGGAACCTCGACGGGATATTTGCCTACACGCGACATGTATCCCTCCTTAGAACACGCGGCAGAGGACCTCGCCGCCGACATTGGCAGCGCGGGCTTCCGCATCGGACAGGACGCCACGCGGCGTCGACAGGATCGAAACGCCCAGGCCGGCATAGACCCGCGGCAGTTCCTTGATCTTGGAGTAGACCCGGCGGCCCGGCTTGGACACGCGGTGGATCTCCTTGATGACGGGCTCGCCATCCAGGTATTTCAGCTCGATCCGCAACTGGGCCACGCCCTTGCGCAGTTCTTCCTGCGCGTAGCCGCGGATATAGCCTTCGCGGCGCAGGGCCTCGAGCACGTTGGCGCGCAGCTTGGACGCCGGCGCGATGCAGGCCGCGTGACGCGCGCGCTGCGCGTTGCGGATCCGGGTGAGCATATCACCCAAGGGATCAGAAAGTGACATCGTTCCCCGCCCTTACCAGCTCGACTTGACCATGCCCGGGATCTGGCCGTTGGAAGCCAGGTCGCGCAGAGCCACGCGGCACAGTTCGAACTTTCTGTAATTGGCGCGGGAGCGCCCGGTCAGCTTGCACCGCAGACGCACGCGCACGCGCGAGCCGTTGCGGGGAAGTTCTGCGAGTTTCAGGGATGCGTCGAACCGATCCTCGACCGGCAGCGACCGGTCCATGATGATGTTCTTGAGCGCAATCCGCTTAGCCTTGTCCCGCTCTGCCATGCGCGCACGCTTGGCATTGCGGTTTACGGCGGAGATCTTGGCCATGCCTTGTTCTACCCTCCGGAACCTGTCGGGCCATCCCGACGGTTTTCCAAACAACGTGTCTAATAGGTCTTCTGACCTTCGGGCGGAAGCCCCAATCGCCGCGATCAGGCGGCGAAGGGCAGTTCAAACGCCTTCAGAAGAGCCTTCGCTTCCGCATCCGTCTTCGCGCTGGTGACGAAGATGATGTCCATGCCCCGGATATCGTCGACCTTGTCGTACTCGATTTCCGGGAAGACGATCTGTTCCTTCAGGCCCATGGCGAAATTGCCGCGGCCGTCGAAACCCTTGTTCGCCGGCAGGCCGCGGAAATCGCGGACGCGCGGCAGCGCGATGGTCACCAGCCGGTCCAGGAACTCGTACATCCGCGCGCGGCGCAGCGTGACCTTGCAGCCGATCGGCAGGCCCGCACGGATCTTGAAGCCGGCGATCGCCTTCTTGGCGACCGTCTTGACCGGCTTCTGGCCGGAGATCAGCGTCATTTCGGCCAGGGCGGCGTCCAGCTTCTTCTGGTCGCCCGCGGCCTCGCCCACGCCCATATTGATGACGATCTTCTCGAGATGCGGAACCTGCATCACGTTCTTATAGCCGAACTCCTCGCGCAGCTTCGCACGCAGTTCGTCCTGATAACGCTTCTGCAGACGCGGCGCCGAGCGGGTCTCTTGCACTTCAGACATCCCCGCCTCCTCAGCCTTCGATGACTTCGCCGGTCGCCTTGGCGACACGGACCTTGCGGCCATCTTCCAAGATACGGAAACCGACGCGCGTCGGCTTGCCGCTCTTGGGATCGACCAGCTTCAGGTTCGACAGGTCGATCGGCATCTCTTTCTCGATGATGCCGCCCTGCTCACCCATCCGGTTGGGGCGCGTGTGGCGCTTGGCCACCGCGACGCCCCGCACAACCGCCTTGTTGTCGTCCGGCCGCACCGACAGCACTTCGCCGCGGGTCCCCTTGGAAGAGCCGGTGATGACGACGACCTGGTCGCCTTTCCTGATACGCGCAGCCATCACAGCACCTCCGGCGCCAGCGAAATGATCTTCATGAACTTGCGCGCGCGCAGTTCACGCACGACCGGTCCGAAGATGCGGGTGCCGATCGGCTCCTGCTGCTTGTTGATCAGCACGGCGGCGTTGCGGTCGAAACGGATGGCGCTGCCGTCGGGACGACGCACCGGGTAGGAGGTGCGCACGATCACCGCCTGGTGCACGTCGCCCTTCTTGACCTTGCCGCGGGGGATCGCTTCCTTGACGGACACGACGATCACGTCGCCGACCGAGGCGGTCTTCCGCTTGGAACCGCCCAGCACCTTGATGCACTGCACCTGACGCGCGCCCGAATTGTCGGCGACGTCCAGGTTGGTCTCGGGATGGATCATAGCCTATGCCCTTCTTACGCCTGCGCGCCGGACGCCGCGTCGGCGGAGCCCAGCGGGGCGCCGTTGCGGACGATCACGGTCCAGGTCTTGCGCTTGGAGATCGGCTTGCATTCCTCGATGCGCACCATGTCCCCAATCTTGCACTCGTTCAGCTCATCATGCGCCGCGTACTTCTTCGAGCGGCGGATGAACTTCTTATACAGCGGATGGATAACCCGACGATCGACAAGGACGGTGACCGTCTTGTCCATCTTGTCGCTGGTCACCCGTCCGGTGAGGACGCGCCTCGGCATCGCCCCTTCTCCCTTCAGGACCTGGCGGCCGGCGCACCCGCGCCGGCAGCATTCTTCTTCAACGCCTCGGACGCGATCGTCTTCACGCGGGCGATCTCACGACGCACCGCACGGAAGCGAGCCTGTCCCTCATTCTGGCCGGTCGCGCGCTGGAACCGCAGGTTGAACTGCTCGCGCTTCAGGTCGATGAGAAGCGCCTCCAGTTCTTCGGCGGTCTTGGCACGCAGATCGGCCGGCTTGGTTGCCTTAGCCATCTCACGCCTCTCCGATACGGGTCACGAACTTGGTCTTGATCGGCAGCTTCGCCGCGCCCAGAGCCAGCGCCTCACGCGCGACGTCCGGCGGCACGCCCTCGATCTCGAACAGGATACGACCCGGCTTGACACGGGCCACCCAATATTCAGGGGATCCCTTGCCGGAGCCCATACGCACTTCCGCGGGCTTTGTCGAGACCGGAAGGTCGGGAAAGATCCGAATCCAGACGCGACCGGCGCGCTTCATCGCACGGGTAATGGCGCGGCGGGAGGCCTCGATCTGCCGGGCGGTGACCCGCTCGGGCTCCAGGGCCTTCAGGCCGAACGCACCGAAATTCAGCGTCGTCCCGCCTTTCGCCATCCCATGAATGCGGCCCTTGTGGGCCTTGCGGTACTTAGTCCGCTTTGGAGAAAGCATTGTTCAAAATCCTCATGCGCCGCCTGGCGCCGTTCTCGGTCCTAAACCCCGCGGCTTAGCGCTGCGGAGCCTGCTCGGCGGCGCGACGGTCCTGCGCCATCGGGTCCTGGGCGAGGATCTCGCCCTTGAAGATCCATACCTTCACGCCACAGGTGCCGTAGGTGGTCTTCGCCGTGGCCACGCCGTAATCGATGTCCGCACGCAGCGTGTGCAGCGGCACCCGGCCTTCGCGATACCATTCGATGCGCGCGATCTCGGCCCCGCCCAGACGGCCGGAGCAGTTGATCCGGATGCCCTGGGCGCCGAGGCGCATCGCCGACTGGACGGCGCGCTTCATGGCGCGGCGGAAAGCGACGCGGCGCTCGAGCTGCTGGGCGATGTTCTCGGCCACCAGAGTCGCGTCGATTTCCGGCTTGCGGATCTCGACGATGTTCAGCGCAACGTCGGCCTTGGCCATGCGGGTCAGCTCTTTGCGCAGCAGGTCGATGTCCTGCCCCTTCTTGCCGATCACCACGCCCGGGCGGGCGGCGTAGATCGTCACGCGCGGCTTCTTGGCCGGGCGTTCGATCACGACGCGCGACACGCCGGCGCCCGACAGCTTGCGGCGCAGGTGCGTCCGCAGCTTCAGGTCGTCATGCAGCAGGCGAGAATAGTCCGAACCGGCGTACCAGCGGCTGTCCCAGGTGCGGTTGATGCCGAGCCGCAGCCCGATCGGATTGACTTTGTGTCCCATGGATCAGGCCGCCTTCTGCTCGGTTGTCTCAGCCTCGGCCGCGCGCTCGGCCACGACGATCTTCAGGTGGCTGAAGAACTTCTCGACCCGCGCCGAACGGCCGCGGCCGCGCGCGTGGAAGCGGCGCATGACGATCGACTTGCCGACCTCGGCCCGCAGGACGACCAGTTGGTCGACATCGAGCTGATGGTTGTTCTCGGCGTTCGCGATCGCGCTTTCCAGGGTCTTCTTGACCTGCTGGGCGATGCGGCGCTTGGAGAAGGTGAGCGTCGCCACGGCCTGGGCCGCCGGCTTGTTGCGGATCAGGGCCGCGACAAGGTTCAGCTTGCGCGGGCTTACGCGGATGTTGCGCGCAATCGCCTGCGCCTCGGTTTCCGCGAGCGTGCGCGGATGCTTCGGCTTGCTCATATCAGCCCCGCTTCGCCTTCTTGTCCGAGGCGTGACCCGTGAAGGTCCGGGTCGGCGAGAATTCGCCGAACTTGTGCCCCACCATGTTCTCCGACACCTGAACGGGCAGGAATTTGTGCCCGTTATAAACGCCGAACGTCAGCCCCACGAACTGCGGGAGGATCGTCGAGCGACGCGACCAGATCTTGATCACTTCGTTACGGCCCGACGCGCGCGACGCATCGGCTTTGTTCAGCAGATACCCGTCCACGAACGGGCCCTTCCAGACGGAACGTGCCATCTTCTTTGCCCCTTACTTGCCGGTCTTCCGGCGACGGATAATCAGACTGTCCGTACGCTTGTTGACCCTGGTCTTGTAACCCTTCGTCGGCTTGCCCCACGGCGTGACCGGATGACGGCCGCCCGAGGTGCGGCCTTCACCACCGCCGTGCGGATGGTCGACCGGGTTCATCACGACGCCGCGGTTGTGCGGGCGACGGCCCAGCCAGCGGCCGCGCCCGGCCTTGCCGAGATGCTGGTTCATGTTGTCGGGGTTCGACACCGCGCCAACCGTCGCCATGCATTCGCCGCGCACGATGCGCAGCTCACCGGACTGCAGCTTGATCTGCGCATAGCCGGCATCCTTGCCGACCAACTGGGCATAGGTGCCCGCGGAGCGGGCCAGCTTGCCGCCGGCGCCCTGCTTCAGCTCGATGTTATGGATGATCGTGCCGACCGGAATGGCCGCCAGCGGCATCGCATTGCCCGGCTTGATGTCGACGCGCGCGCCCGAGACGACCTGGTCGCCGGCCTTCAGGCGCTGCGGCGCCAGGATGTAGGCCAGCTCGCCGTCCTCATACTTCACCAGCGCGATGAAGGCGGTGCGGTTCGGGTCGTATTCCAGACGCTCGACCGTGCCGGCCACATCGAACTTGCGCCGCTTGAAATCGACGTAGCGATAGGACTGCTTGTGACCGCCGCCGATGAAGCGCGAGGTGGTGCGCCCATGGTTGTTGCGGCCGCCGGTCTTGTTCTTGCCTTCGGTCAGCCCCTTGACGGGCTTGCCCTTCCACAGCTCCTTGCGGTCGATCAGGACGGTCCCGCGCTGGCTGGGGGTAACCGGATTAAAGTGCTTCAGTGCCATGTCTTGTTACCCCGCGTCAGACCAGCTTCGCGGTCAGGTCGATGGACTGACCCTCGGCGAGCTGCACAAACGCCTTCTTCACATCCGAACGCTGGCCCGGGCGGCCCTTGAAGCGCTTGGTCTTGCCCTTCTGGACAAGCGTGTTCACGCCCAGGACCTTGACCCCGAACAGAGTCTCGACCGCGACCTTGATCTCCGGCTTGGTCGCGTCGATCGCGACCTTGAAGGCGACCTGATTCTTCTCGGAAAGCGCGGTCGCCTTCTCGGTGATCAGGGGCGCGCGGACGATGTCGTACATCGCCTCACGCGACATGCGCTCCGCCTTCTTGCGGATAGCGAGCACGTTGGTCATGCCAGGCGCTCCTTCAGGCCTTCGACGCCGGCTTGCGTGATCGCGAGCACGTCGTGGTTGAGGATGTCGTAGACGTTCGCGCCGACGGTCGGCAGCGCGTCGATCTTCGGCAGGTTACGCGTGGCGCGCGAGAAATTCTCGTCGACCGTCGCGTCCACGATCAGCGCGGACGTCCAGCCCAGGGCCTTCAGCTTCGCGGCCAGATCGGACGTCTTGCCCGACGCGGCGGCCTGGTCCAGCACCACCAGCTTGCCTTCGGCGGCCTTCTGCGACAGCGCGGAAATCAGCCCCAGGCGGCGCACCTTCTTGGGCAGGTCGTAGCCGTGGTCGCGCACGACCGGGCCGTGGACGGCGCCGCCGGTGCGGAACTGCGGCGCGCGCAGCGAACCCTGGCGGGCGCTGCCGGTGCCCTTCTGGCGGTACGGCTTCTTGGTCGTGCCGGAGACTTCGCCCATCCCCTTGACCTTGTGCGTGCCCGCGCGGCGCTTGGCCAACTGCCAGTGCACGACGCGCGCCATGATGTCCGCCCGCGGCGTCACCCCGAAAATCTCGTCCGGAAGAACGGCCGTACCGGCGCTTCCGTTGTCGAGGGTTTTGATTTCGTAATCCATTGCCCTCTATCCTCAGCCCGCAGCCTCAACCAGGGCCGCCGGATACGGCGCCTCGGCATGACGGGCCTTCTTGATCGCATCACGAACCAGAACCAGCTCGTTCTTGCCGCCGGGCACGGAGCCGCGGACCATGAGCAGATTCTTCTCGGCATCCACCGCCGCCACCTCGAGATTGAGGGTGGTCACGCGCTCGGAGCCCAGATGGCCGGCCATTTTCTTGTTCTTGAAGGTCTTGCCCGGGTCCTGGCGGTTACCCGTCGAGCCATGCGAACGATGGCTGATGGACACGCCGTGCGTGGCCTCGAGACCCGCGAAGTTCCAGCGCTTCATGGCGCCGGCGAAGCCCTTGCCCTTGCTGGTGGCGGTCACGTCGACCTTCTGCCCCACCACGAAATGGGTGGCGGACAGGGTGGCGCCAGCCTCCAGCACGGCATCTTCCGCGACGCGGAATTCGGCCAGCTTCTTCTTGGGTTCGACCTTCGCGCGGGCAAAATGGCCGCGGTTCGGCTTGGAGACGTTCTTCACCTTGGCGTTGCCGAACCCGAGCTGCACGGCGGTGTAGCCGTCGCGGTCCTGGGTACGGACATCCACCACCTGCAAATTATCGACATGCAGGACGGTGACGGGCACGTGCGTGCCGTCTTCCTTGAACAGCCGGGTCATGCCCAGCTTCTTTGCGATCAATCCGGTGCGCATCGTCTGGACCTTAGAGTTTAATCTCGACATCCACGCCGGCGGCGAGGTCGAGCTTCATGAGAGCGTCCACGGTCTGCGGGGTCGGCTCGACGATGTCGAGCAGCCGGCGATGGGTCCGAATTTCGAACTGCTCGCGGCTTTTCTTGTCCACGTGGGGAGAGCGGTTCACGGTGAACCGTTCGATATGCGTCGGCAGCGGGATAGGACCCCGAACCCGCGCACCCGTACGCTTCGCCGTGTTGACGATCTCTTTGGTGCTGTTGTCGAGCACCCGATGATCGTACGCCTTGAGGCGAATGCGGATGTTCTGGTTGTCCATCGTCTGTTCAGTCCAACATTACTGGTTCGGGGGAACCCGAGCCGCCAAAGGAGACCCCGGCCGGATCGCTCCGGCCGGGGCATCCAGTTCTGGTTACGACCGGGCCGATCAGGCCGTGATCGAGGCCACCACGCCGGCGCCGACGGTGCGGCCACCCTCGCGGATAGCGAAACGCAGGCCTTCGTCCATGGCGATCGGCGCGATCAGCTCGACATCCATGGCGATGTTGTCGCCCGGCATGACCATTTCCGTGCCTTCCGGCAGGTGCACGACGCCGGTGACGTCGGTGGTGCGGAAATAGAACTGCGGACGGTAGTTGGTGAAGAACGGCGTGTGACGGCCACCCTCTTCCTTCGTGAGGATGTACGCCTCGGCCTTGAACTTCGTGTGCGGGGTGATGGAGCCCGGCTTCGCCAGGACCTGACCGCGCTCGACGTCCTCGCGCTTCGTGCCGCGCAGCAGCGCGCCGATATTGTCGCCGGCCTCGCCGCGATCGAGCAGCTTGCGGAACATTTCGACGCCCGTCACCGTCGTCTTCTGCGTGGTGCGCAGGCCGACGATTTCGATTTCGTCACCGACATTCACCGCGCCGCGCTCGACACGGCCGGTCACCACGGTGCCGCGGCCCGAGATCGAGAACACGTCTTCGATCGGCATCAGGAACGGACGGTCGACCGGACGGTCCGGCTGCGGGATGTAGTCGTCGACCGCGTCCATCAGGTCGCGCACGCGGTTCTCGCCGAGTTCCGGATCGCCGTCTTCCAGCGTCACCAGGGCCGAACCCTTGACGATGGGGATGTCGTCGCCCGGGAACTGGTAGGCGGACAGCAGCTCGCGCACTTCCATCTCGACCAGTTCGAGCAGTTCCGGATCGTCGACCTGATCGACCTTGTTCAGGAACACGACCAGGGCCGGGACGCCGACCTGACGGGCCAGCAGGATGTGCTCGCGGGTCTGCGGCATCGGGCCGTCGGCGGCCGACACGACCAGGATCGCGCCGTCCATCTGGGCGGCACCGGTGATCATGTTCTTGACGTAGTCGGCGTGGCCGGGGCAGTCGACGTGCGCGTAGTGGCGCTTCGCGGTTTCGTACTCGACGTGGGCGGTCGAGATCGTGATGCCGCGGGCGCGCTCTTCCGGAGCCGCGTCGATCTGGTCATACGCCTTGAAGGTGGCGCCGCCGGTCTTCGCCAGCGTCTTGGTGATCGCGGCGGTCAGCGACGTCTTACCATGGTCGACGTGACCGATCGTGCCGATATTGCAGTGCGGCTTCGTCCGCTCGAATTTAGCCTTTGCCATCGTCTGTCTCCGTTACTCGGCCACCGGCCGGGGTCGGGTTGAAATGTTCCTAACCGGAAGCGTCGCGGTCTTTAGACCGGTCCTGCGTCACTTACCAGCGGTAATGACTGAACGCCTTGTTCGCCTCGGCCATGCGGTGCGTGTCTTCGCGCTTCTTGACCGCGGAGCCGCGATTGTTGACCGCGTCCAGCAGCTCGTTCGACAGACGCTCCTGCATCGTGTTCTCGCCGCGCTTGCGCGACGCGTCGATCAGCCAGCGGATCGCAAGTGCCTGGCGACGCTCGGCGCGGACTTCGACGGGCACCTGGTAGGTGGCGCCGCCGACGCGACGCGAACGGACCTCGACGGCCGGCTTCACGTTGTCCAGCGCGCTGTGGAACATCACCACCGGGTCGGCCGCGGCGCCGCCGCGACGGCGCAGCACTTCCAGCGCGCCGTAGACGATGCCTTCGGCGGTGGACTTCTTGCCGTCATACATCAGGGCGTTCATGAAACGCGTGATGACGACGTCACCAAATTTCGGATCGGGAAGGATCTCGCGCTTGACGGCGCGATGACGGCGACTCATGCCTCGTTATTCCTTTTACTTCGGACGCTTCGCGCCATAGAGCGAGCGACGCTGACGACGCTTGGCGATACCCTGGGTATCCAGAACGCCACGCAGGATGTGATAGCGCACGCCGGGAAGGTCCTTGACGCGACCGCCGCGGATCAGGACCACACTGTGCTCCTGCAGGTTGTGGCCTTCACCCGGGATGTAGCTGACGACCTCATAGCCGTTCGTCAGGCGCACCTTCGCGACCTTACGCAGCGCCGAGTTCGGCTTCTTCGGCGTGGTCGTGTAGACGCGGGTGCAGACACCACGCTTCTGCGGGCAGCCCTGCAGGGCAGGCACCTTGTTGCGCTTGGCAGCGGGTTCGCGGCCCTTGGCGATCAGCTGGTTGATGGTCGGCATACGCCTTTCCCGATCCTTACAAAATTCGGCCGGCCAACCGCGTATCGGGCTGCCGACTGTCGTTCACAACAAAATCCCAACGAATGAGACTCATTCGCCTGGACATCATTTATGCATCCGGCCTTGGCAGCCCCGCCCGGGGACTACGGCACCGCATGCCTGCATGCTGCATTCGACGGCCAACGACGTCGTACGAGACGGGGCTAGCCGAGGGCGCGGAACCTACGAAGCGGATAGCCGCGAGTCAAGTGTTACCTTGGGATTCGCGGACAAAACCGGTCGATTTGCACCTGCCGGACCACCGCATCAGCCATGCGGCTGCGGCAGATCACCGACGCCGCGCGGGCTATCCCATATCCGGGCGATTCGGGCCAGCGGAATCGTGCGCGTACCGAAAATAAGGCCGATTCACAAACCGGACCGGTCAAAAAAAGGGCCGGGTGTCGCCACCCGGCCCTGCGCGCCCTCGCCCGGACGGGCTTGGGTGACGGACATGTCCGTTATTCGGCCTTGGAGACCGCGGGACGGACCTGCGCCAGGCGCTGACGGTCCTGGCCGGCGGCGATGGCGCGCAGCTTGTTCATCACGCTGCCCGTGCCCGCCGGGATCAGGCGACCGACGATCACGTTCTCCTTCAGGCCGTTCAGCGTGTCCTTCTTGCCGGCGGTCGCGGCCTCGGTCAGGACGCGCGTCGTCTCCTGGAAGGAGGCGGCCGAGATGAAGGACTGGGTCTGCAGCGACGCCTTGGTGATGCCCTGCAGCACCGGCATGGCCGCTGCCGGACGCTCGCCCATATTCAGGCGCTTCGTGTTCTCGGTCTCGAACTCGATGCGATCCACCGTCTCGCCGATCAGGTAGGTCGTGTCGCCGGGCTCGAGAATCTCGACCTTCTGGAGCATCTGGCGGACGATCACCTCGATATGCTTGTCGTTGATCTTCACGCCCTGCAGCCGGTAGACGTCCTGGATCTCGTTCACCAGGTAGTCCGACAGCGCCTCGACGCCCAGCACCTTGAGGATGTCGTGCGGCACGCGCGGACCGTCGACCAGCGGGTCGCCCACGCGGACGAAGTCGCCTTCCTGGACCGAGACGTGCTTGCCCTTCGGGATCAGGTAGTCGGTCTCTTCGCCGGTCTCGTCGTTCTTCACGATGATGCGGCGCTTGGCCTTGTAGTCCTTGCCGAATTCGACGCGGCCGTCGGTTTCCGAGATGATCGCGTGATCCTTCGGACGGCGGGCCTCGAACAGTTCGGCCACGCGCGGCAGACCGCCGGTGATGTCGCGGGTCTTGGAGCCTTCGCGCGGGATGCGCGCCAGCACGTCGCCCGCGCTGACCTGGGCGCCGTTCTCGACCGACAGCAGCGAGTCGGGCGAGAGGAAGTAGCGCGCGTCATTGCCGTTCGCCAGCTTGATGACGTGGCCGTTGGCGTCCTTGAGTTGCAGGCGCGGACGCAGATCCACGCCCTTGGCCGCCTGCTTGTAGTCCACCACGACCTTCGAGGTCAGGCCGGTGACCTCGTCCATGCGCTCGACCAGCGTGATGGAGTCGATCAGGTCCAGATACTCGACCGTGCCGGACTGCTCGGTGATGATCGGCAGGGTGTACGGATCCCACTCGGCCATCTTCTGACCGCGCGTCACCGCCGCGCCTTCGTCGACCAGCAGGCGGGCGCCGTAGGGCACACGGTAGCGGGCGCGTTCGGTCCCCTTCTCGTCCGTCAGCACGATCTCGCAGTTGCGCGACATCACGATGGGGACGTTCTGGCTGTTATGGACGACGTTGCGGTTGTTGATCGTCACCTTGCCGTCACGCGACGCCTCGACCATCGACTGTTCCGCGCCACGCTGGGCGGCGCCGCCAATATGGAAGGTGCGCATGGTCAACTGGGTGCCGGGCTCGCCGATCGACTGGGCGGCGATCACGCCCACGGCCTCGCCGATATTGACCGGCGTGCCGCGCGCCAGGTCGCGCCCATAGCACAGGCCGCAGACACCGACCCGGCTTTCGCAGGTCAGGACCGAGCGGATCAGCACGCTTTCCACGCCGGCCTTCTCGATCTTTTCGGCCTGCGCTTCCTCGATCAGCGTGTCGCGCGCGAGCAGCACGTCGCCCGAAGCGGGGTCCAGCACGTCGGCGGCGGTCGTACGGCCCAGGATCCGCTCGGACAGCGAGGAGACGATTTCGCCGCCATCCATGACGGCGCGGACGGTCAGGCCGCGTTCGGTGCCGCAATCGTCCTCGACGATGATGCAGTCCTGCGCCACGTCGACCAGGCGGCGCGTCAGATAGCCCGAGTTCGCGGTCTTCAGCGCCGTGTCGGCCAGACCCTTGCGGGCGCCGTGGGTCGAGGTGAAGTAGTCGAGAACCGACAGGCCTTCCTTGAAGTTGGCGATGATCGGCTGCTCGATGATCTCGCCCGACGGCTTGGCCATCAGGCCGCGCATGCCGGCGAGCTGCTTCATCTGCGCCGGCGACCCACGGGCGCCGGAATGGCTCATCATCCACACCGAGTTGGTGGTTTTGCCGACCTCCTGGCGCGAGATCTCCTTCATCATCGCGGCCTGCACCTCGTCCGTGCAGCGCGACCAGGCGTCGACCACCTTGTTGTAGCGTTCGCCGGCGGTGATCAGGCCGTCCTGGTACTGCTGCTCGAACTCCTTCACCTCGGCGGCAGTGCGCTCGACCAGCATCTTCTTCTCGGCCGGGATGATCATGTCATCCTTGCCGAAGGAGATGCCGGCCTTCGCCGCGTGGCGGAAGCCCAGGCCCATCATGCGGTCGCAGAAGATGACGCATTCCTTCTGGCCGCAATGGCGATAGACCGCGTCGATAACGTCGGAGACGTTCTTCTTGGTCAATTGCTTGTTGATCAGCGCGAACGGGATCGCCGGATGGCGCGGCAGGATCTGCGCGATCAGCATGCGGCCCGGGGTGGTGATCACGGTCTGGCGCACCGGCTTGCCGTCGGCGTCGAGCGTCTCGAACCGGGCGGTGATCTTGTCGTGCAGCTTGATCGCGCCGGCGGACAGGGCGTACTCGACCTCGCCCACCGTCGCGAAGGACGGGGCGCCGGTGACCGTGAGGCGGCCTTCGGCGTCATATTCGTTGCGGTCGGGCGTCGCCAGGAATTCCGGCGTTTCCAGGCTGAGATAATACAGGCCCAGGACGATGTCCTGCGACGGCACGATGATCGGCTTGCCGTTGGCGGGGCTGAGGATGTTGTTGGTGGACATCATCAGCACGCGCGCTTCGAGCTGCGCCTCGAGGCTCAGCGGCACGTGGACGGCCATCTGGTCGCCGTCGAAATCCGCGTTGAAGGCGGTGCAGACCAGCGGGTGCAACTGGATGGCCTTGCCCTCGATCAGCACCGGCTCGAACGCCTGGATGCCCAGGCGGTGCAGGGTCGGCGCGCGGTTCAGCATGACCGGGTGTTCGCGGATCACCTCTTCGAGGATGTCCCACACCTCGGGACGTTCCTTCTCCACCATCCGCTTCGCGGCCTTGATGGTGGTGGCGTGGCCGTATTTTTCCAGCTTGGAGTAGATGAACGGCTTGAACAGCTCGAGCGCCATCTTCTTGGGCAGGCCGCACTGGTGCAGCTTCAGCTCGGGTCCGACCACGATGACCGAACGGCCGGAATAATCGACGCGCTTGCCCAGCAGGTTCTGGCGGAAGCGGCCCTGCTTGCCCTTGAGCATGTCGGACAGCGACTTCAGCGGACGCTTGTTGGCGCCCGTGATCGCGCGGCCGCGGCGGCCGTTATCGAACAGCGCGTCGACCGATTCCTGCAGCATGCGCTTCTCGTTGCGCACGATGATGTCGGGCGCGCGCAGCTCGATCAGCCGCTTGAGGCGGTTGTTGCGGTTGATGACGCGGCGATACAGGTCGTTCAGGTCGGAGGTCGCGAAGCGGCCGCCATCCAGCGGGACCAGCGGACGCAGTTCCGGCGGGATCACCGGAATCAGGTCCATGATCATCCATTCGGGACGCGAATCGCTGTCGGCGAACGCCTCGATCAGCTTCAGGCGCTTGACCAGCTTCTTGCGCTTGGCCTCGGAGGTCGTCTCCTTCAGCTCCTGGCGCAGGCGCTCCTTGTCCGCCTTGCAGTCGATGCGCTCGAGGACCTTCTTGATCGCCTCGGCGCCGATGCCGACCTCGATCCCCTCTTCGCCATGTTCGTCCATGACGTCGAGATACTGGTCCTCGGTCAGCAGGCTGAACTGCTTGAGCGGCGAGGTGCCCGGCTCGAGCACCACGTAGCTTTCGAAATAGAGGATCTTTTCCAGATCCTTCAGCGTCATGTCGACCATCAGGCCGATGCGGCTGGGCAGCGACTTCAGGAACCAGATATGCGCGACCGGGCTGGCCAGCTCGATATGGCCCATGCGCTCGCGCCGGACCTTGGCCAGCGTCACCTCGACGCCGCATTTCTCGCAGATGATGCCGCGGAACTTCATGCGCTTGTACTTGCCGCACAGGCACTCGTAGTCCTTGATCGGGCCGAAGATGCGCGCGCAGAACAGGCCGTCGCGCTCCGGCTTGAAGGTGCGGTAGTTGATGGTCTCGGGCTTCTTGATCTCGCCGTACGACCAGGACCGGATCTGCTCGGACGAGGCGAGCTGGATCTTGATCTGGTCGAAGGTCATGGCCTGGCCGGTCTGGCCGAGGATCTTCATGAGTTCGTTCATGCGCCGCAAACCCCCTGAGGGAAGTTGGACGGAGACGGCCCGCCCGGCCGCCCCCGTCCCTGAGAAGAAAACAGACGGAGAAAGAGGAAGATGACCGACGACGGGGTCAGTCGCCGCTCTGCTCCAGATCCACGTTCAGGCCGAGCGATTTCAGCTCCTTGATCAGGACGTTGAAGCTTTCGGGGATGCCGGCTTCGAAATCGTCCTGTTCGCGCACGATCGCCTCATAGACCTTGGTGCGGCCGGACACGTCGTCCGACTTCACCGTCAGCATTTCCTGCAGCGTGTAGGCCGCGCCGTACGCCTCGAGCGCCCAGACCTCCATTTCGCCGAAACGCTGGCCGCCGAACTGGGCCTTGCCGCCCAGCGGCTGCTGGGTGACCAGCGAGTACGGGCCGATCGAACGGGCATGGATCTTGTCGTCGACCAGGTGGTGCAGCTTCAGCATATAGATATAGCCGACCGTGGTCTGGCGCTCGAACGGCTCGCCGGTGCGGCCGTCGATCAACTGCGACTGGCCCGACTTGCTGACGCCGGCATCCTCGAGCATCGCCTCGATATCCGGGATCGAGGCGCCGTCGAAGACCGGGGTCGCGATCGGCACGCCCTTGCGCAGGTTGTTCGCCAGCTCGACGAGCTGTTCGTTCGGCAGGTCGGCGATCGCGTCGTCATAGACCTTGTCGCCATAGACCGTCTTCAGCCGGTCCAGCAGTTCCTGCTTCTTCTCGCCCGTGCGCTGGTAGTCGTCGACCAGTTCGCCGATGCCCTTGCCGATATTGGCGCAGGCCCAGCCCAGATGGGTCTCCAGGATCTGCCCGACATTCATGCGCGAGGGCACGCCCAGCGGGTTCAGCACCAGATCGACCGAGGTGCCGTCCTCGAGGAACGGCATGTCCTCGACCGGGACGACGCGCGAGACGACGCCCTTGTTGCCGTGGCGGCCGGCCATCTTGTCGCCCGGCTGCAGCTTGCGCTTCACCGCAACGAAGACCTTGACCATCTTCATGACGCCCGGCGGCAGTTCGTCGCCGCGCTGCAGCTTTTCGACCTTGCTTTCGAAGCGGGCCTGGATGCGGGCCACGGCGGCGTCGAATTCGCGGCGCAGGACCTCGAGTTCGACCATCACCGCGTCGTCGGCGACGGTGATGTTGCGCCACGCGCCGCGCGGATGCTCGGCCAGCACCTCTTCGGTGATCTCGGTGCCTGAACGCAGGCCCTTGAAGCCCGCGCCGGCGACCTGGCCCGCCAGGCGCTCGCGCAGCCGGTTATAGAAGGACCGCTCCTGGATCGCGCGTTCGTCGTCGCGGTCCTTGGCGAGGCGCTCGATCTCGGCGCGCTCGATCGCCATCGCGCGCTCGTCCTTGTCCACGCCGCGGCGGGAGAAGACGCGCACATCGACGATGGTGCCGGTCGTGCCGGGCGGCAGGCGCAGCGAGGTGTCGCGCACGTCGGACGCCTTTTCGCCGAAGATGGCGCGCAGCAGCTTCTCTTCCGGCGTCATCGGGCTTTCGCCCTTCGGGGTGACCTTGCCGACCAGGATGTCGCCCGGATTCACTTCGGCGCCGACATAGACGATGCCCGCCTCGTCGAGGTTGCGCAGCGCTTCCTCGCCGACATTGGGAATGTCGCGGGTGATTTCCTCCTGCCCCAGCTTGGTGTCGCGGGCCATGACCTCGAACTCCTCGATATGGATCGAGGTGAAGACGTCGTCGCGGGCGATCCGCTCGGAGATCAGGATCGAGTCTTCGAAATTGTACCCGTTCCACGGCATGAACGCGACCAGCACGTTCCGGCCCAGCGCCAGCTCGCCCAATTCGGTCGACGGGCCGTCGGCGATGATGTCGCCGGCGCGCACCCAGTCGCCCACGCGGACCAGCGGGCGCTGGTTGATGCAGGTGGACTGGTTGGAGCGCATATATTTGCGCAGGCGATAGATATCGACGCCCTGGGTCGCCCCGGCCGCGTCGGTCGCGCGCACCACGATGCGCGCGCCGTCGATCTGGTCGATGATGCCGCCGCGCCGGGCGACGATGGTGGCGCCGGAATCGTGCGCCACCGCGGCTTCCATCCCCGTGCCGACCAGCGGCGCGTCGGAGCGGACCAGCGGCACCGCCTGGCGCTGCATGTTCGAGCCCATCAGCGCGCGGTTGGCGTCGTCGTTTTCCAGGAACGGAATCAGCGCGGCCGCGACCGAGACCAACTGCTTGGGCGACACGTCGCAGGCGGTGACTTCCTCGGGCTTCACCAGGCGGAAATCGCCGCTGCGGCGGACCGAGACCAGTTCGTCGGTCAGGCGGCCGCCGGCATCCTGCCGGGCGTCGGCCTGGGCGACGACCAGCTTTTCCTCTTCCATGGCGGAGAGGTATTTCCAGCCATCCTGCAGCACGCCGTCGCGCACCAGGCGGTACGGGGTTTCGATGAAGCCGTACTTGTTCACCTTGGCGTAGGTCGCCAGGGAGTTGATCAGGCCGATATTCGGGCCTTCGGGCGTCTCGATCGGGCAGATGCGGCCGTAATGGGTCGGGTGGACGTCGCGGACCTCGAAGCCCGCGCGCTCACGCGTCAGCCCGCCCGGGCCCAGGGCCGAGAGGCGGCGCTTGTGCGTGACCTCGGAGAGCGGGTTGGTCTGGTCCATGAACTGGCTGAGCTGCGACGAGCCGAAGAATTCGCGCACCGCGGCAGCGGCCGGCTTGGCGTTGATCAGGTCGTGCGGCATGACCGTATCGATATCGACCGAGCCCATGCGCTCGCGGATCGCGCGCTCCATGCGCAGCAGGCCGACGCGATACTGGTTTTCCATCAGTTCGCCGACCGAGCGGACGCGGCGGTTGCCCAGATTGTCGATATCGTCGATCGCGCCGCGGCCGTCCTTCAGCTCGCACATGATCTTGACGGTGCGCAGGATGTCTTCCTTGCGCAGCACGCGGACGGTGTCCGGGGCGTCGAGGCCCAGGCGCATGTTCATCTTGACGCGGCCGACGGCCGACAGGTCGTAGCGGTCGGAGTCGAAGAACAGGCCGGAGAACATGGCCTCGGCCGTCTCGGGGGTCGGCGGCTCGCCGGGGCGCATGACGCGATAGATGTCGGTCAGCGCGTCGTCGCGCGAGGCGTTCTTGTCCACCGCCAGCGTGTTGCGGATCCACGGGCCGTTCTGCGCGTCGATCGCCAGCGTCGGCAGCCGGTCGAGGCCGGCTTCCTCGAGCGCCGCGATGCGGGCCTCGGTCAGTTCCTCGCCGGCCTCGGCATAGATCTCGCCGGTTTCCTGATTGACCAGGTCTTCGGAGACGTAGCGGCCGATCAGGCCGACATGGCCGACCAGCACCTCTTTCGTCGTCTCGGCGATCTTGCGGACCATGCGGGCGGTCAGCTTGGCGTCGGCCTCGGCCACCACCGCGCCGGTCTCGGCGTCGATCAGCGGTTCGAGCAGCTTGAGCCCACGGAACGACTCGGCGTCGAACGGACGGGCCCAGCCCTTGCCGGTCTTCACGAAGACGACCCGGTTATAGAAATAGGAGAGGATCTCGTCGGCATCCATGCCACGGATCTCCATCGCCTCGACATCGCCGCCCTCGGCCGCCTTGGCGGCGCGGGCCGCGGCGGAGGCCGCGCCTTCCAGCGCGTAGAGCAGGGTGGTGACCGGCAGCTTGCGCTTGCGGTCGATGCGGACGTAGATCAGGTCCTTGCTGTCGAATTCGAAATCCAGCCAGGAGCCGCGATAGGGGATGACGCGCGCGGCGAACAGGAACTTGCCCGACGAGTGGGTCTTGCCCTTGTCGTGGTCGAAGAACACGCCGGGGCTGCGATGCATCTGGCTGACGATCACGCGCTCGGTGCCGTTGATGATGAACGTGCCGTTGTCGGTCATCAGCGGCATGTCGCCCATATAGACGGGCTGTTCCTTGATGTCGCGGATCGAGCGCGAGCCGGTATCCTCGTCCACGTCCCAGACGATCAGGCGCAGCACGACCTTGAGCGGCGCGGCGAAGGTCAGGCCGCGCTGGATGCATTCCTCGACGTCGTATTTCGGCTCTTCCAGTTCGTAATTGACGAACTCGAGCCGGCCGCGGCCGGCGAAATCATTGATCGGGAAGACCGAGCGGAAGACTTCCTGCAGGCCGGCATTGGTCCGGCTGTCAGGCGAGACGTTCATCTGCAGGAACGCCTCGTAGCTGGCGCGCTGCACGTCGATCAGATTGGGCATCGGAGCGATTTCGGGTATCCGCCCGAAGCTCTTGCGGATGCGCTTGCGTCCCGTGAACGATTTCGTAATTGCGTTCATCGTCTATCCTGCCCCCATCCCGACGACCCGGACCGTCCCGCGCCGGCGGCCGCCTGGCCGCGGCACCCGGAAGCGGGCCGTCACAAACCGTCTTGTGCCCGGATGCCGGTCAGGACCGACACCCCGCCCGCCCGGAAGGCAGGCCTTACTACCGCCAAAGGCGCCCGAGACCGCAAGGTCAGGGCGCCAGAACGGCCAAGGGGGCGGGAACCCTACGGCATCCCGCCCTCGCCTGGAGTAGCACAGGAAGCGGCGACCCGAGGGTCGCCCGCAACCCGAAGATTACTTCACTTCGACGGACGCGCCGTTGTCTTCAAGAAGCTTCTTGATCTTCTCGGCTTCGTCCTTGCTGACGCCTTCCTTCACGGTCTTCGGCGCACCCTCGACCAGGTCCTTGGCTTCCTTCAGGCCCAGGCCGGTGATGCCACGGATTTCCTTGATGACGTTGATCTTCTTGTCACCGGCCTTGGCCAGGATCACGGTGAATTCGGTCTGCTCTTCGACCGGAGCGGCAGCAGCGGCGGCCGGCGCGGCGGCAACCGCAACCGGAGCGGCGGCGGAAACGCCCCACTTCTCTTCGAGCAGCTTGGAGAGCTCGGCGGCCTCGAGAACGGTGAGGGCGGACAGCTCGTCAACGAGTTTGGTCAGATCGGCCATGATTTGGTCTTCCTAATTTATACACTGATTGGCGCAACACAATCCCGGTTTCACGCGATCGTGCGAATTTCATCGTTCCGCGACGCGGAACGCATTGGCTCAGGCAGCCTCGTCCTTCTTGGCGTAGGCCCCGAAAACCCGCGCAAGCTGTCCGCCCGGCGCCTGGAGGACGCCCGCGATGCGCGTGGCCGGCGTGGAGATGAGCCCCACCAGCTGCGCCCGGAGCGTGTCCAGGGACGGAAGCTCGGCCAGCGCCTTGACCCCATCGACATTCAATGTCTGGGTGCCGAGCGCTCCACCGAGCAGAACGAGCTTTTCGTTGGTCTTGGCGAACTCGACAAGCACCTTGGCCACGGCCACCGGGTCGACCGACCACGACAATGCGGTCGGCCCCTTCAGCAGCGGCGAGATGCCTTCGAATCGGGTCCCTGCCAGGGCGAGGTTGGCCAGCCGGTTCTTCGCGACCTTGTAAGTCGCTCCTGCCGCGCGCACGCGCCGCCGCAGTTCCGTCGCATCGGCGACCGTCAGCCCGTCATTGCGGGTGACGACGACCATGGACGTCTCGGCGAACACGGCCGCGAGGGAGGCAACAAACTCCCGCTTCTCCGTACGGTCCAATTCCCGTCTCCGTCGTGACCTGCCAGGCATGAACCTGTCAGGTCGGGTTTACCCTAGGAGAGCGCGCCCTGGGGCGCCCTCTCCGGTTCGCCTGTCCTGTGCAACGGAACAACCAGTGCGGGCGGCGCGACCGCCCCGATCCGGCAATCCCCGTCTTCCGTGTGCGGCCCCGAGGGTCCATCAAGGCTTGCGCCACATCCGGTCATGGACAGGTTCGGAAGACCAGGCGCGCTGGCGCCTGCCTCCTGTCCGCGGCGCCCGGGGGCACCGCGTCATCTGATGCGCGATCAGCCCGCCGAGAAGGCGGACACGTCGACGCGGATGCCCGGCCCCATCGTCGAGGACAGGGCAGCCTTGCGCAGATAGGTGCCCTTGGCGCCCGACGGCTTGGCCTTCTGCACCGCGTCGACGAAGGCGCGGATGTTCTCGGCCAGCTTCTCGCCGTCGAAGGACGCCTTGCCGATGCCGGCATGGATGATGCCGGCCTTCTCGGCGCGGTATTCGACCTGGCCGGACTTGGCCGCCGTGACGGCGCCCTTCACGTCCATGGTCACCGTGCCCAGCTTGGGGTTCGGCATCAGGCCGCGCGGACCCAGGATCTTACCCAGGCGGCCGACCAGGGCCATCATGTCCGGGGTCGCGATGCAACGGTCGAACGCGATCTCGCCGGCCTGCACCTTCTCGGCCAGGTCTTCGGCGCCGACCAAGTCGGCACCGGCGGCCAGCGCTTCCTCGGCCTTCGCGCCGCGGGCGAACACGCCGACGCGCAGGGTCTTGCCCGTGCCGTTCGGCAGCGAGAGCAGGCCGCGGACCATCTGGTCGGCATGGCGCGGGTCGATGCCGAGATTCAGCGAGATCTCGATCGTTTCGTCGAACTTGGCCGACGCGGTCTGCTTGACCAGGCCGATCGCCTCGTCCAGGCCATATTGCTTGTTGCGGTCAACCTGGGCCGCCGCGGCGGCCAGACGCTTATTCTTCGCCATGGGATCAGCCCTCCACCACCGTAAGGCCCATCGAGCGGGCGGAGCCGACCAGCATACGCACGGCGCCGTCCAGGTCGTTGGCATTCATGTCCTGCTTCTTCTGCTCGGCGATCTCGCGGAGCTGCGCCATCGTCACGCTGCCGACCGCGGCGGACTTGCCGACCGTCGAGCTGCCCTTCTTGATGTTGGCGGCCTTCATGAGGAAGTAGGTGTTCGGCGGGGTCTTGGTGATGAAGGTGAAGGTGCGGTCGGCGAACGCGGTGATGACGACCGGAATCGGCATGCCGGGCTCGAGACCCTGGGTCTTGGCGTTGAACTCCTTGCAGAACTGCATGATGTTCAGGCCGCGCTGACCCAGCGCCGGGCCGACCGGCGGGGACGGATTCGCCTTGCCGGCGGGAATTTGCAGCTTGATGTAGCCAACGATTTTCTTGGCCATATCCGGGGCTCCTGACTGTTTCACCCGGACCGCGGTTCATGCGGCCGCGCCCGCCGCGCAAGGCGGCCGGCGCGGTCTCCCGCGTTCCGTAAGAGGCGGCTCCCTAGCCCTAACGGGCCGGGGTTGTCAACCCTGCCGCCGAGCCCGCCGTCAGCCCCGGCCCGGTCAGGTCGCGCAGCGCCGGGCTGGTGCCGACGGCGATGCCCCCGGCCTCCTTGGGCACGCGCAGCCCTTCATATTGCAGGGGGCCGAACGGGCGGATCGCCTTGGCGTCGAGGATCTGCGCCCGCGACCAGCCGCCGCCCAGGGCGCGGATCAGCGAGACCGTGGCCTGGAAGCGCCGTGTCTCGACCTGGACCTCGTCGATGCGGGCGGTCAGGGCGGCGATCTGGGCCACCACGACGTCGAGATAATTGGTCAGCCCGCCGGTATAGAGCGTCATGGTCATGTTCTGGGTGCGCATCGCGGCGGTCACCGCCGCTTCCTGCTGTGCCTGCTCGGTCCGGAGCTGGTTGGTCAGGGTCAGCCCGTCCTCGACATCCTGGAAGGCGCCCAGGACGGTGGCGCGGTATGTGTCCTCGGCCTGGCGGTATTGGGACCAGGTGCGCTGCAATTCGGCCCGGCGCAGCCCGCCCTGGAACAGCGGCATCGCCGCCTGGACGGCGTAGGAATACATGCTGTTGGTCAGGTCGGCGAGGGTGAAGCCGTTATCCATGAAGCCGGTCATGGCGTTGACCGAGATGTCGGGATAGAAGGCCGCCCGCGAGACGCCGATCGCGCGGTTGGCCTGCGCCATCTCGCGCTCGGCCGCCGCCACGTCGGGACGGCGTTCCAGCAGCGCCGAGGGCAGCAGGAGCGGCACCGCGACCTCGGGGAAATGCAGGGCCTGCTCGGGCTGGATATGGAAGGCGGCCGGCGCCGCGTTGACCAGCACGGCGATGGCGTGTTCCAGCACCGCGCGGCGGGCCTGCAGGTCGGTTTCCTGCGCCTGGGTGGCATAGAGCTGGTTCTGGGCGCGCGAGACGTCGAGGCCCGCGGCGATCGCGCCGGCCTGGCGCATGCGGGTGATCTGCACCGCCAGCCCGTAGGTGCGGATCGAGTCGCGATAGACCGCGTCCTGCGCGTCGAGGCCGCGCAGCAAGATGTAGCTTGATGCCAGCTCGGCATCGATGCTGAGGCGCGCCAGCGCGTAGTCCGCGGCGCTCTGCTGCGCGCGCTGCTGGCTCATGCGGGTCTGGTTGCGGATCTTCGACCAGAAATCGGGTTCCCACGTCGCCGTGCCGTAATATTGCTCGGACGACATGTATTCGGGGCCGCTGGAGCCATGGCCGCGCCACAGCCGGTGCTGCGAGGATTTGTATTTCGCGGCGCCGGCGAAGGCGCTGACCTGCGGGTAGAGGCCGGCCTCGGCCTCGGCCGCCATGTCGCGGGCCTGGGTGAAGGTTTCGGCCGCCGCCTGGAGATCGGGATTGGCGCGGTTGGCCTGTTCTTCCAGCCTGTCGAGCAGCGGATCGTTGAACAGGGTCCACCAGTCGCCGCGCAGCGCGCCGTCCTGCGGCGTGCCGTAGCGCATGATCCCCTGTCCCTGCCAATTGTCGGGAAAGGCGAACTTGGCCGGATGGTACGCGGGCGCCATGTCGCAGGAGGCGAGCCCGGTGAGCAGCGCGAGGCCGCCGGCGAGCGGGGCGGAACGGAGACGCCTTGAGCGGGGGGGCCTGGAGATGGTCATTGACGGGCCCCTGCCTCCTCCGTGCCGGCATTGTCGATCGGCATGGCCCTGGTGTCCGCATCGTGCGCGACGGCCGGGGCGGCGCCGGACGGCGCGTTGTAGCCCGGCGTGGAGTCGACGATCCGGACTTCCTGCCCGTCCAGCAGGCCGGCCGAGGGGTTGTTGACCACCCGGTCGGTCGGCTTCAGCCCGCCGAGGATCTGCACCATGGTGCCCAGGTTGGTGCCGACCGTGACGTTGTGCAGCCGGATGCGGTTATTGTCGTCGACCAGGGCCACCTGCATGCCCTGGGCACGGAAGATCAGCGCGCCCTCGGGCAGGATCAGCATGCCGGGGTCGCCCGGGGCGCGGAAATGGACGGTGGCGTAGGAGTCGGGCCACAATTCGCCCTTGCTGTTATCGACCGTCAGTTCGGTCGTCACCGTACGGGTCGAGGCATTGAACGCGCTTGCGGTGGCGAGGAACGACGCCTTGAAGACCCGGTCGGGATGTTGCGGGACCGTGACGTCGGCCGTCAGCTTGGGGCTGATAATGTCCGCGTAATCCTGCGGGATGGCGACGAAGATGCGCATGCGGTGCACGTCGGCCACGCTGAACAGTTCGGTCGCGGTGCCGTGCGAGGAGACGTCGCCGCCGCCGGCATTCACATAGTCGCCGACATCGGCCAGGCGCGACGTCACCACGCCGTCGAAGGGGGCGACGATCTGCTTGAAGCCGATCAGCGCCGCGTAGCGCGACACGTCGTGGCGCGCGGCTTCGACCTGCGCCTGTTCGGCTTCGGCGTTTGCGGCCTGGACGTCGACTTCCTGCTGCGAGACGGCCTGGGTGCCCTGCAGCGCCTTCCAGCGATGGGCGGTGATCTGCGCCAGCTTGTAGCGCGCCATCGCCACGTCGAAATTCGCCTTCGAGGCCGCGTATTGCGCGTCCAGCCCCGGCGTGTCGATGGTGGCGAGCACGTCGCCGGTCTTCACCCGGGCGCCGATGTCCTTGTACCACATATGCACGTAGCCCGAGACCTGGGCGTAGATCGGCGCCTGGTACCAGGCGGCGATGTTGCCCGGCAGGTCCAGCGTGCGGGTGCTGGGCCCATGGGACGGCGCGATGAGCTGCACCCGGGGGATGGCGGCGTCGGCCGTCTGCTGCCGCAGCGTGCTGAAATGCGCCTGCCGCTGGATGATGCCGCCAACGACGACGACCAGCCCGATGACGGCGCCGGCGCCGGCCAGCAGCCTGCCGCGGCCGGACGCACCGCGCCTGGAGACCTGTTCCACGCCGCTCATGCACGTTCTCCTTCAGCGGTACGGTGTCTTCTGGAATGCAGCATCGCAAAGACGCAGGGCACGAACAGCAGCGTCGCGACCGTGGCGATCGCGAGCCCGCCCATGACGGCGCGGCCGAGCGGCGCGTTCTGCGAATTGCTGATCGACATCGGCAGCATGCCGATGATCATGGCCGATGCGGTCATCAGCACCGGCCGGATACGTTCGAAGCCGGCCTCGATCGCCGCGCGGATCGGGTCGCCATGGACGTCCATCCGTTCGCGGGCGAAGGCCACCACCAGGATCGAGTTCGCCGTGGCGGTGCCCATGCACATGATCGCGCCGGTCAGGGCCGGCACCGACAGGGCCGTGTGCGTGACGAACAGGCTCCAGGAAATGCCGGCCAGGGCGCCGGGCAGCGCGGTGATGATGATGAACGGGTCCAGCCAGGACTGGAAGTTCACGACGATGATCAGATAGACCAGCAGCACCGACATGGCGAGGCCGACGCCGAGCTGGAAATAGGCGCCGGTCATCGTCACGGCCTGGCCGCGCACCACCAGGCTGGAGCCGCGCGGCAGGTCGTGGCGGGCGGCGTCGACGACGCGCGCGACCTCTCGCGAGACGGCGCCCAGGTCCAGCCCTTCGTTCGCGGCGTAGATGTCGAACACCGGCATGATGTTGTAGTGCGCGACCTCGCCCGCCGTGCCGGTCTGCGTGAGCTGGCTGAGGCCGCCCAGGATCTGCGGCGCGCCGTTGGCCGGGTTGCCGTCGCCCCGGTCGATCGGGATGGTTTCCAGGTCGTTCAGGGTCTGCAGGAACTGCAGCGGCGTCTGGATGTCGACCAGGTGCGACACCCCGGTCTTGGGGTCGAGCCAGTAGGTCGGCGCGACCTGGCCGCTGCCCGACAGCACCGCCAGCGTGTTGTTGGCGATGTCGGCCTCGGTCAGGCCGGTGCCCAGCGCGTAGCTGCGCCGCGCATTCACCCGCAGGGTGGGGGTGTTCATCGGTTCCTGCACCGAGACGTCGGCGATGCCGGTCACGTGGCGCAGGCGCGCGGCGAGGTGCTGGGCGAAGATGAAATTATCCGCCAGGTCGCGGCCGGTCACCTGCACGTCGATCGGCGAAGGCAGGCCGAAATTGAGGATCTTGGCCGTCAGGTCGGCGGGCATGAAGGTGATCTGAGTGCCGGGGAAACGGTCGGCCAGGCCGCGCCGCAGGATCTGGCGGTAGTCGGCGACCGGCGAATCCTCGCGCTTGAGCGTCACCGTCAGATCGCAATCCTGCGCGCCCACCGTGGGGGTCGGGATGAAGGCCTGGTTGAGGCCGCTGAAGGGCAGGCCG
The DNA here is from genome assembly GCF_038719015.1 of Nguyenibacter vanlangensis. Classification (NCBI taxonomy): domain Bacteria; kingdom Pseudomonadati; phylum Pseudomonadota; class Alphaproteobacteria; order Acetobacterales; family Acetobacteraceae; genus Nguyenibacter; species Nguyenibacter vanlangensis. The sequence goes on along the minus strand of NZ_CP152276.1, from coordinate 4,330,862 downwards.
CAATTCGAGACGATGTCATCGACCTGGCCGGGCAGCAGGCGGCGGATTTCCGCGTTGACCAGCATCGAGATCTTGCCGGACTCGTTCAGCTTGGTGCCCAGGGGGGCACGCATATGGATGGCCAGCGCGTTGGAATTGATCTCGGGGAAGAAATCCTGGCCGACGAACAGCAGCAGCGCCATCGACGCCAGCGTGACGCCCAGGAAGGCCGGGATGAAGCGCCCCCGGGTGGCGACCAGGTGCGCCAGCAGGTCGCGATAGCCGTTGCGGAAGGCCGTGAACCGGGCCTCGAACCCGCGCTGGAAGCGGCCGAAGAAACCGCGCGGCGCGTGGTGGGCATGCGGGTCGGCATGGGCCGCGACCTGCGCCGCCAGCAGGTATTTCGCCATGGTCGGCACCAGGGTGCGCGACAGGATGAAGGACGCGATCATGGCGAAGATGATCGCCTCGGCCATCGGCATGAACAGCCAGCCCGCGACCCCGGTCAACTGGAAGAGCGGCATCCACACGATGCAGATGCACAGGGTGGAGACGAAGGTCGGGATGACGATCTGGTTGGCCGCGTCGATGATCGCGGTTTCCAGTTCCTTGCCCATTTCCAGGTGGGCGTCGATATTTTCGATCATGACGGTGGCGTCGTCGACCAGGATGCCGACCGCCAGCGCCAGGCCGCCCAGGGTCATGACGTTGATGGTCTGGCCCGCCCAGCCCAGCCCGATGACCGAGCACAGCATGGCCAGCGGGATCGAGGTGGCGATGATGATCGTCGAGCGCCACGAGCCGAGGAACAGCAGCACCACCAGGCTGGTCAGCAGGGCGGCGGTGCCCATTTCCTGGACCACGTCGCGGATCGCGTCCTTCACGAAGATCGAGGCGTCGTTGAGGATATGGATCTGCACGCCCTGCGGCAGGGTGGCGATGACGGACGGCAGCAGCGCCTTGATCCCGCTCACGACGCTGAGCGTCGAGGCGTCGCCGCTTTTCATGATGACGATCAGCACCGCCTGGTGGCCGCGGACAAGCACCATGTTGGTCTGCGGCGGGCCGCCGGAATGCACCCAGGCGACGTCGCGCAGATAGACCACGGAATTGCCGACCTGCTTGATCGGGATGCTGTTGAAGGTGTCGATCTCGCGCGGGGTGGCGTTGGTCTGCACCATGAAGTCGAAGGCGCCGATCTGCTGGTCGCCCGCGGGCAGGACGATGTTCTGCCGCCCCAGCGCGTTGCCGACATCGGTGGCCGACAGACCGTGGGCCAGCAGCTTCGACTGGTCGAGATCGACCATGATGTTGCCGGGCTGGCCGCCATAGGGATTGGGAATGGCCGCGCCGGCGACCGAGACCAGCGCCGGGCGGATCAGGTTCGAGGACATGTCGTAGATCTGCGACGCGGTCATCGAATCGGACGAGACCTGGAGCGTGAGCACCGGCACCGACGACGCGTTGTAGGTCAGGATCAGCGGCGGCGTCATGCCGGTGGGCATCTGCTTGATGACGGTCTGCGACACCGAGGTGATCTGGGTCTGCGCCACCGAGGTGTCGGTACCCGGCTGGAAGAAGACCTTGACCACGCCGCGCCCGTAATAGGACTGGCTTTCGATGTGCTCGATATTGTTGACCGTCGCGGTCAGGGCGCGTTCGTAATAATAGATCACGCGGCCCGACATGTCCTCGGGCATCAGGCCGGTATAGCCCCAGACGATGGCGACCACCGGGATCTTGATGCTGGGGAACACGTCGGTCGGGGTCTGGACGATGGCCCGGAAGCCGAACACCACGATCAGGATCGAGAGGACGACGAAGGTGTAGGGCCGCTTGAGCGCGGTGACGACGATGGAATTCATGCGCGCGTCAGGTCCTGGGCAAGGGAATGGGCCGGACAGGAGACGATGCCCCGCATCCCGCGATCGCGCATGGCCCGCCCGGTCCGATCCGGCTGTCCGCCTGCATGCATTGTCGTCGCTCCCCGGCTGTCTCGCGGCTTCGTTAACATGTCACCCCGGTGCGCCAATGAAATTCCGGTTTAGAATGTTCGATTGGGCGAAACGCGCATAGCACGCCCGTGCGGCCCGTCACAGGCCGCGCCTGACGGGCTGGGCCGTTCAGGCCGGCGGCGGCGCGGGGGTGGGAACGGGCGGAAAGACGATGCCGAACAGCGCCCCGGGACGCGATTCGCGCCTGCGCGTATCCGAAATGGTCAGGGCGGCGTTGTGCAGGCGCAGGATGGCGGACACCAGGCTGAGCCCCAGCCCGCTGCCGGGGATGTGGCGGCTTTTGTCCGAGCGGTAGAAGCGGTTCATCACCGCCTGGCGTTCCTCGGGCGCGATGCCGATGCCGGTATCGGCGACCTCGAGCCGCGCGCCGTCGCCGTAGCGGATGACGGACAGCGAGACCTCGCCCCCGGCATCGGTGAACTTGATGGCATTGTCGATCAGGTTGGCGAGGACTTCGATCAGCAGGTCGCGGTCGCCATAGACGGGGACCGGCGCGTTGCCCGACAGCAGGTCGAGGCGGATCTGCTTGGCCTCGGCGATCGGTTCGTAGAGATCGACGATGTCCGCGGCGATTTCCTGCAGGTCGATGACGGCGAATCCGACCCGGCGGCGGGCGTTCTCGATCTCGCCGATGCGCAGCAGGGCGGTGATGATCGAGAAGCACTGGTCGAGATCGTCGATGGCGCGCGCCACCACCCCGCGCAGGGCGTCGGCCGACTGCGTGCCGCCCTGCGCGCGGTCCAGCCGGGCGCGCACCCGGGCCAGCGGGGTGCGCAGATCGTGGGCGATGTCGTTTCCGACATCGCGGATTTCGTCCATCAGATGTTCCAGCCGGTCCAGCATGCGGTTCACGCTGCCGGCCAGGCGTTCCATCTCGTCGCGCTCGCGCCCCGACGGCAGGCGCTCATGCAGGTCGCCGTCCATGATCCGGTCGATCGCCTCGTGCATCACAGTGACGCGGGCCAGGGCGCGGTGGCTGAGCACGACGCCGGTCATCAGCGCGAAGAGCACGGTCGGCACGATGGAGACCAGCAGGGAATGGCGCATCATCAGCCGCAATTCGTCGAGCATGTGCAGCCCGCGCGCCAGCACCAGGATGCGCCCCCCCGCCACCGGGACGGCGAGGATGCGCAGCACGTAGGGCGCGTCCTCGGTCGGCCAGACGGTCAGTTCGCGGACATGGCCGTCCGCCACCAGCCCGTCGGGCCATTTATGCAGGTCGCCGGCGATGGAGTGGTGCTGCGCGTCGAACAGGGCGGCCTGGTTGATCACCACGCGCAGATCGTCGGTCGCGCGGTCACGGATCTTGTGTTCCAGATCCTGCGGCTTCTCGCCTTCGAGCAGCGCGGCCTCGCGGTGCAGCAGCATGTCGGAGCGGAGGAATTCGAAGGTCTTGGTCTGGCTGTAGCCCAGCGAGAATTGCAGGGCCGCGGCGCCGATCATCGCGGCGACGACCGCCAATGTCAGGCGGAAGGTCGCCGTGCGCAGCAGTTCGCCGAGCGACACGCCCAGCCTATTCCGGAATGCGGAGCATGAAGCCGGTGCCGCGGATGCTCTGGATCAGGGGGGTGGCGCCGGGCTCGTCGATCTTGCGGCGCAGCTTGCCGATATGCACGTCGACCAGGTTGGTCTGCGGGATGAAGCGGTAGTTCCACACATCCTCGAGCAGCATGTTGCGCGTGAGCACCTGGTTCGGGCGGCGCATCAGATATTCCAGCAGGCGGAATTCGCGCGGCAGCAATTCGATCACGACCCCGTCGCGGGTCACGGTGCGTTCGATCAGGTCCATGGCCAGCGGACCGACATGGAGCATCGTCTCACGCGTGTTGTTCGGGCGCCGCATCAGCGCCTCGAGCCGGGCGGCCAGTTCCTCCATCGCGAAGGGCTTGGTCAGGTAGTCGTCGCCGCCGGCCTTGAGCCCGCTGACCCGGTCATCGACCGCCGACATGGCGGACAGGACCAGCACCGGGGTGGAGACCTGCCGCCCGCGCAGGGTTTCGATCAGGGTCAGGCCGTCCATCTCGGGCAGCATGCGGTCGATGATCATGACGTCGAAATTGCCGCCGAGGCCGACCGACAGCCCGCTGGAGCCCGTCCGTTCGTGGCGGACGGAAAAGCCGCGGCTTTCCAGTTCCTCGGCGACTTCCTGGGCGATCTTGCCGTCATCCTCGACCAGCAGTACCCGGGGGGCGGGTTCCTGGGCCGGGGCAGACGGATCGGGCTTGGACGTCGCGTTCATGGTCAATGCACACATGATGGTACCCCGCTTCACGCACCACTAAATTCGTGTTCACCCCCGCCGGATGCATCCCCGCCGGCCTCGCCCGGTTGCTGGTCCGGTTGCTGGTCCGGTTCCTGGTCCGGTTCCGGGGTCGGGGCGGCCCGGGCGGTATCGGACAGCGTATCGACGCCGTCCAGTCCGCGCAGTTGCCGGGTCACGACCCGCGTGCGGCGCCGTGCCTCGTCGATCGACGAGGACATGGCCGAGGCGTTGCGGGCCAGCCGTTCCAGCACGCCGTCCATCCGCAGCATCTCCTGCCGGGTGGCGCCCAGCAGGCGGGCGATGCCGTCGGTCCGGTCCTCGAGCGCCATGGTGACGTAGCCGAGATGAATCGTGCGCAGCATGGCCGGCAGCAGGCCCGGCCCCATCACGATGACCCGGCTGGTGCGCCCGATTTCGTCCACCAGCCCGGGAATGCGGGCGATTTCGGCATAGAGCCCGTCGGTGGGCAGGTAGAGCACGGCGAATTCGACCGTGACCGGGGGCACGATATATTTGGCCGCGATCTTGCGCGCCTCGATCCGCAGGGTGGTCTCCAGCGCGCGGCGGGCGGCGCGCTCGGCCTCGGGGTCCACGCGCTCGACGGCGTCCAGCAGGCGTTCATAGGCCTCGGTCGGGAATTTGGAATCGATGGCGAGCAGGGGGGGCGACGCGGCGCGGACCGGCATGCGCACCGCGAATTCCACGATTTCGGCGCTGCCTTCGCGCAGGCGGCAATTCGCCTGGTAGGCGCCGGGCGGCAGCACGTCGTCCAGGATGGCGCGCAACTGCGCCTCGCCCCAGCCGCCGCGCGTCTTGACGTTGGAGAACAGGCGCTTGAGGTCGCCGATCTGGGCCGTCATGGCCGTGACCTCGCCCATCGCCTTCTGCATGGCGGTGAATTGTTCCAGCACCCGCTGGAACGAGGTCTGCATCTGGCGTTCCACGGCCTCGTGCAGGCGTTCGTCGACGGTGGCGCGGATCGCCTCGATCTGCCGGGCGGAGGCTTCGGCCATCTCGCGCAGGGCCTCGCCCTGGTGGATGCGGGCATCGGCGAGGTCGCGGGTGATGGCGTGGGCGATCGCGCCCAGCCGGTCGGCGACGTCGGCCCGGGACTGGTCCAGTCGGGCCGCCAGCACGCGCTCGATTTCGGCCAGCCGGGCGCGCTGGGCCTCGCTGTCCGTGGCGCGGGCGGCGGCTTCGCGTTCGATCATGACATAGAGGCGGGCGAGCAGGTCGCCCTCGCCGCCGCGCCCGCCATCTTCCGGGCGGGCGCGGCGGCGCAGCAGCAGGGCCAGCAGGATCGCCAGCAGCAGCAGGACCGCGAGGCCCAGCGCCAGCAGGCCGCCTTCCCATCCGTCGGACATGATCGTCTATCCTCCCTTCCCTGCCCCGATCCGTCCGGGCGACGCTCTACTGGACCAGGCGGCGCATCACGCCCGGCAGGAAGATCGAGAACGGGTTGACATGCAAGTCCGGCCGGTCCAGCGCGCCGCCGACCGAGAAGGTCGCGGCCAGCAGGCCGCCGCCTTTCTCGGGGCTCATCAACCGTCCGACGCCGGGCATGTGGCCGGGCAGCGCGTTCACCGCGAAGGCCGGCACGATGGTGCCCTTCAGGTTCAGCCGCGCGCGGTCGAGGTCGATCGTGCCGCCGACCGTCACCCCCAGCGAGGCGTTGCCGGCCTGCCCGTCATGGATCGCGAGCGTGCCGTCACGAAAGGTCAGGGGCAGCAGGACGCGGCGGATTTCGAACCCCTGCCCGCGCGGCGCCTGCATCCAGCCATAGATCGAGGCGTTGTTGGCCAGCCGGACCGGGCGTGGCGCGTCGTGCAGCATGATCGGACCGATGGTCAGGCTGCCGGCGAAGGGCGCCGCGGACTGGCGGTCGTCGAACACGCCCTGCAGCACCGTCGCGCCGCCGGAGAATTGCTGCGTCACGCCCAGCTTCTGCAGCATCAGCCCCAGGTCCTGGACGCTGGCCCGGAGATGCCGCCCGTCGGGCTGCGGGGTGAGGATGGCGGTGGCGGGGGACGGGCCGGCCATCGAGAAGCGCAGCCGCGTGACGCGGATGCCGTTATCCTCGACATGGGCATGAACGCCGGCCAGCGCCCCGTCGGGGGCGTAATAGAGGGTGGGCACGTCGGCATCGATCAGCCAGCTTCGCCCCGGCGGCCCCTGGACGCGGCCGGTGGCGGCGGACGGCATGTGATAGGAGGGACCCGGTTTCGGCGCGGCCGGCGCCGGGCCGGGATGCAGCAGCGGCGACAGATCCAGCACCGGAGCCTGGACGGCGACCCGCACCGGGTCGGTCGCGTGCCGCGGCAGGCCGATGGTCGCATCGCCGTGCGAGCGGCCGATGCGAAAGCCGCGCAGCACCAGGGTGCGGGCCTGCCCGTCCACGACGCTGGCCCGCCCGTCGAGCTGCAGGTCGGGGCCGGTGGCGTGAATCGCCTCGACACTGGCGAGGCGGCCCTGCGCCAGCCCGATCCGGACCGAGGCATGGGCGGCCTGGCCGCGCGGCTTGGACCAGACCGGTATCGTCAGGGCGGCGTCGGCCAGGTCCAGGTCCAGCGCGATCTGGCCCGTGCCGTCGGCCAGGCGGCTGTACGCCACGTCGAGATCCGCGCTGCCGGCGAAACGCTGCCCGACCGCGTAGCCGAGCCGGTCGGCGACATCCGGCGTGAGGTGGGCGCGCACCTGCGCGGATTCGCTGGTCGCCGCGTCCTTGCGGAAATCCATCACGTAGCGCAGCGTCGCCGGCATGCCGCCCAGGATTGCGGTGCCGGCCAGGGTCAGGCCCCGGGTCGTGGCGTCGAGCGTGAGCGCGCCGTCATCGAGCGCGCGGTTCAGCACGACATTGCCGAGATGCACCTGCGCGAGGTCCGCGTGGCTGGACAGGCGGATATCCGCGATGTCGACCCGGTCGTCCAGCGGCAGGACCAGATGCAGCGCGACCTGGGCCCGCCCCGAGGGTCCGCTGAAACCCAGGGGGTGGCGCGACAGCAGGTTCAGCCGCGGTTCGGCCAGCAGGGCCATGATGTCGGGCAGATCGCCGTGCAATGTGGCGGCGATGTCGCCGATCTGGTCCTTGGCCTGCAGGCCGGTGATCCGCATTGACCCGTTGCCGATCGCGATGCGGCCGATGCCGGTGGCGTCCACGTTGCGGCCGGCGCGATCGACGGACTGGGTGCCGCCGGAGAAGCGGATCGACAGCGCGTCCGGCCCGTCGATGGCCAGCGTGGCGTCCACGCCGCGCATCGGCGCGATCGGCCGCAGCCAGTGCACCTCCAGGCCGGTGCCCGTGACCCCGCCGCCCAGCGTGCGCAGGCGCAGGCCGCCCCAGCCGGCATCGTTGGCGCCTGTATCGTTGGCCAGGGTCGCCGCGACATGCAGCCCGTGCGCGGTGCCGGCGGTGATGTTGCGCGTGACCCAGGCACGCGCCCCCTTGGCCAGCCCCGCCGGCCAGAACGCGCCGAGCCGGGCGAAATCCAGGTCGGACAGGCTGGCGTGCAGGCTGGCGCGCAGTCTGGGGCCGGGCGGGCCGGGACGGGACGGGCCAAAATGGATCAGGCCGGGGCGGGTGGGGCCGGCGACGTCGAGCATGCCGTCGGCCTGGAGCACGGGATCGGCCGCCGCGGGGACGTCCGGATGGGCATCGGGGCGGTCGGACGGATGCAGGCGGGCCTGGAGCATGTCCAGCCGGATCCGCGCCGGGCCGGATAGGAGGCCGCTCGATCGGGGGCCGAAATCGGCGGACAGGCGGGCCTGGAGATCGTCGAACCGGATCGTGCCCGTGGTGCCCGGGGTCGGACCGGGGCCCGGACCTGAACCTGGACCTGGACCTGGACCTGGACCTGGGCCGGTCGAAATCTGCCCCGCCCCGCCATGCAGGGTCAGGACGGCCGATCGCGGGCGGGCCAGCAGGCGGTGCGGGCCGGCGATCAGGCGGATCGTGGCGTCGAAGCCGAGCGGCAGGTCGATGGCCGCGAGCTGCGGCAGGAAGGGGGCGAAGGCACGCGGGGCGACCGGCGTGCCGGCGACGTGCCAGGACAGGGCGGTTCCGTCACGCGTGCCGTCGGCCCGCAGCCGGGCCCGCAGCCCCGGGCCCGACAGGCCGAACGCGGCAGTGCCGGTGACGCCCCGCGCCAGGCCGATGCGCAGCCGGCGCAGATCGGCGGCCAGGCCGTCCAGGCGCCAGGACGTGGCCGTCCGCTGGTCGCCGAGCGTGACCGCGCCGTCGGTGACGACCAGACGGTCGAAGAAGCGGATGTCGAGCGCCAGGGCCGCCGCCCCCCGGGTGGCAACCGCGCGGAACGGGCCGGTATCCAGCCCGACCGACCCGTCGGACGCGCGGCGCAGGGCCAGCCGGGCCCCGGAGAGGACGAGCATGCGCGGGGCGATGCCGCCATGCCACAGCGCGTCGGCATTCAGCACCAGCCGCGCGGCGCCGATCTGGTCGGCCACGACATTGTCGGGGCGCAGCAGGCGCAGATCGGTGGCCGTGACGTCCAGCGGCGCGGCCAGGCCGCGATGCAGGCCGTCCCAGCCCACGCGGACCTGCCCGACATCCAGCCGCAGGACCGGCGGCTGCCCCGCCCCGCCCGACAGGACGCGCGCGGGCAGGACCAGCCGGGCGAGCGGCGTGACGTCCAGTGGGCCCATGGCCAGGCGCACCGCCAGCCCGGCGGCGGCGGCCAGCGGCACGACGAGCAGCACCGCCGCCGCGAACAGGACGCGCCGGCGGCCCCGGCGCGCAGGGGCGGCGTCTGGAGCGGGGGGAGAGGGGCCTTGACCGCGCGTCATGGCCGTGTCCACGGTGCGCCGCGCGCGGCCGCCATCGGGCCCCCGCGCAGGCCGGATGAAGGATCATGCCCCGATCGAAGACCGCCCATGCCCGCCGGCGCGCCGAGGAAATGCCGGCGGCCGAGCAGGGTCGGGCCAGCCCCCCCCGGACTGATCATGCCCGGATGGATCGCGCCCCCGTGAATCGCGCTTCTCTGGATCGTCCCTGGACCGATCGCGCCTGGCCGGCGCCGGCCGATCCGCGCGGCGCCGCGCTGCTGCGCGAGGATGTCGCGGAGCTGTGGCGCGAGCACGGGCTGGACGCGGCGCTGCTGCGCGCCGCGGGGGTGGCGCCGCTGCTGGACATGCTGGGCGGCAACAGCCCGTATCTGGCCGGGCTGGCGCGCCGCGACCCCGTACCGTTCGCACGGCTGCTGGCCGAAGGGCCGGACCGGGCGATGGGCGCGGTGCTGGACAGCCTGGCCGCCCTGTCGCCGCGCGATGCGCGCGCCGACATCGCGGCGACGATGCGCGCGGCCAAGCGGCAGGCGGCGCTGGCCATCGCCCTGGCCGATATCGGCGGGGTGTGGACGCTGGAGCAGGTGACGCTGGCGCTGAGCCGCCTGGCGGAATCGGCGCTGGAGGCGGCGGTCAGGCATCTGCTGCGCGTAGCCCACGATACGGGGCAGATCGTCCTGCCCGATCCCCGCCATCCGGCGCGCGGCAGCGGCTTCGTCGTGCTGGCGATGGGGAAGCTGGGGGCGCGGGAACTGAACTACTCCTCGGATATCGACCTGATCGTGCTGTACGATCCGGCCTGTCATGCCGGGCATGAGGATCTGCGCCGGATCTTCGTCCGCATGACTAGCGATCTTGTCGGGCTGATGGAAGCGCGGGACGCCGACGGATACGTGTTTCGCACCGATCTGCGCCTGCGTCCCGACCCGTCGGCGACGCCGCCGGCCATCTCGTTCCCCGCCGCGATCACCTATTACGAAAGCCTGGGCCAGACCTGGGAGCGCGCGGCGATGACCAAGGCGCGGCCGGTGGCGGGCGACGTGACGGCCGGGCGGCGTTTCCTGCGCGCGATCGCGCCCTTCGTCTGGCGGCGGCACCTCGATTTCGCCGTCATCGACGACCTGCACGACATGAAGGCGCGAATCGACCGCCACCGCAATGCCGGCCATGCCGGCCTGTCGCGCCTGGGCGAGCGGATGGTACACGACCCGCGCCTTGCGCGCGACTGGCTGATGGGCCACGACCTGAAACTGGGACAGGGCGGGATTCGCGAGGTCGAGTTCGTGGCCCAGGCGCTGCAACTGGTCTGGGGCGGTCGCCGGCCCGAACTGCGCGACCCGACTACGCTGGGCGCGCTGCGCCGGCTGGTGCGGGCCGGCGTGCTGAACCGCCCGCGGGGCGACAGCCTGGCGCGGACCTATCGCATGTTGCGGCGGGCGGAGCACCGGCTGCAAATGCAGGCCGACCACCAGACCCACAAGCTGCCGGCCACGCGGGAAGCCTTCGACGCCTTCGCCGTGTTCATGGCCGAGGAGAACGGCCGCGCCCTGGCGGGGACGATGCTGCCGATCATGCGGGATTCGCGGCGGATCTTCGAAGGCCAGTTCGCCGAGCCCGGGGGCGCCGGGCGGTCGGTCGATCCCGATGCCGAGGACCTGGCCGAGCATCTGCGCGCCGCCGGATTTGCCGATGCCGACATCGCCGACGCGGTGAGCCTGCTGCAGCGCTGGAGCGGCAACCGGCTGCGGGCGCTGCGCTCGGACCGGGCGCGGAACCTGCTGCGCCGGCTGCTGCCGGAGATCCTGGCGCGGTTCGGCGCGCGGCGCGACCCGCTGACCTGCCTGCGGCGGTTCGATGCCATGCTGGCCCGGCAATGGGCGGGCGTCCAGTTCCTGACCCTGCTGGACCGCAATCCGGCGCTGATCGACCGGATCGCCACGATCCTGGACGGGTCGCCCTTCCTGGCCGACCATCTGGCGGAGACCCCGGCCGCGCTGGACGGGCTGCTGGGCGCCGACCAGGACGGCGCGGCCGACATTCCGGCCGCGGGCCTGGTGCGGCAGCACCTGGCGCAGGCGGCGTCGACCGAGCAGGTGCTGCCGATCCTGCGCGGGCTGGTACGGGGCGAGGAATTCCGCCTGTCCTGCGCGCGGCTGGAGCACCGGATCGGGGTCGATGCCGCCAGCCGCGCGCGCACCGAACTGGCCGACGCGGTGATGCGCGGGCTGCTGGCCCGCGTGACGGCCGAGCATGTCCGCCGCTATGGCCGCGTGCCGGGCGGCGCCATGGCGGTGGTGGCGCTGGGCAAGGCCGGATCGCGCGAGATGATGCTGGGGTCGGACCTGGACCTGATGCTGGTCTTCGACCACCCGGACGACGTGACCGACAGCGTGGTGGACGCGCCCGCCCCGGGTCGGTCGTATAATGGTGCGGGAGACGGGGGCGCGGATGGCGGCCTGGCGCCGCGATCGGTGCCAGCGGGGCAGTATTTCGTCCGGCTGGCGCACGGCTTCATCGGCGCGCTGACCGCGCCGGGGCCGGAGGGACCGCTTTACGAGGTCGATATGCGGCTGCGGCCGTCCGGGTCGAAAGGACCGGTGGCGCTGTCGCTGGGGGCGTTTCGCCGCTATCACGCCGAAAGCGCCTGGACCTGGGAGCGCATGGCGCTGACCCGGGCGCGGGTGGTGGCCGGGCCGCCGGCGCTGGTCCGCGCGCTGCGCGGCGCGATCGGGGCGGCGCTGGACGGGCGGCGCGGCGCCACGCGGGCGGCGATCCTGGAGGATGCGCGGGCGATGCGCGAACGGGTGGCGCGGGAATTGCCGCCGCAAGGGCCATGGGATATCCGCCATCGGGCCGGCGGGCTGATGGATGTGGAATTCATCGCCCAGGCGCTGCAACTGGTGGCCGGCGACGCGGCGGCGCGCGACCCGAACACGCGCAAGGCGCTGCGTCGCCTGGTGCGGCAGGGGATGCTGGACCGCGGCACGGGGCGTATGCTGGAAGAGGCCGACCGGGCCTGGCGCAGCGTGCAGAGCATGCTGCGAATCCTGTTCGGCACCGCCCTGCCCGCCGATCCGGCGGCCGCCATGCCCGCCGCGACCCGCGAGATCCTGCTGCGCGAGATGGGGGCGACAACGATCGCGGAGGCGTTGCAGCAGATGGAGGCGCGCGCGGACGCGGTGCGGGCGGCCTTCACCCGCCTGGTCGGTCCGGTCGGGGAGTGATGCGTTTTTTCATGAGGAGAATGGCAATGGCGGACGGCGAGACACCAATTTTTCCAGCCCTGGGCGCAATGGCGCCGGATTTCGATATGCCGGCCAGCCGCGGGCGGCAGGTCAGCCTGGCATCGATGCGGGGGCGGCCCTTTATCCTGTATTTCTACCCCAAGGCGAACACGCCGGGCTGCACGACCGAAGCCTGCGGCTTTCAGGAGGCGCTGGCGGCGCTGGGGGGGACGGGGATTCCGGTCATCGGCGTGTCGCGCGATCCGATGAAGGCGATCGAATCCTTTGCCGACAAGCAGGGGCTGGACTTTCCGCTGGCGTCGGACGTGACCGGCGCGGTGACCGAATCCTATGGCGTGTGGGGCGAGAAGAGGCTGTACGGCCGGACATATATGGGGATCGAGCGCGCGACCTTCCTGATCGACGCGGAAGGCAGGCTGGTGCGGGCCTGGCGCAACGTCAAGGTGCCCGGCCACGTCGCCGAGGTGATGCAGGCCGCCCGAGCGGCGGCCTGAACATCTTTCCCCTGAGCGCCTTCCCGGGAACCTTCCCGGGAAGGCCCTTGCGATCAATAGGCCGGATAGGCGTAGCCGTAGGCCGGCGGCGCGTAGACCGTGACGGGCGGCGGGGGCGGAGGCGGCGCGACATAGACCGGCGGCGGCGCGGCGTAGGTCGGCGCGGCGATCGCGGTGCCGGCCGCGCCGAGCAGCGCGCCGCCCACCAGGCCGGCGACAAAGGCGCCCCCCGGCCCGGGACCGCGGTGATAATAGCCCGGGCCCCGCCAGCCCCAGCCGCGATCGTGCCAGCCGCGATCCCAGCCATGGTGCCAGCCGTGATCGCGCCAGTCGGCATGCGCGGCGGGCGCCGCCGCGGCCAGGCCGCCGGCGACCAGGGGAACCGCCATCAGAAGACGAACCATCTTGCGCATGTTCGCAACCCTTTCATCCTTGCGCGGGAGCGGCGGACCGCCCCTGCTTCGATAAACAGAAAACAGGGGCGCCATGGCGATTTGCGGGCCGGTTGCGGGCAGGCGTGCCCTTTTTCCGTAACGAATTGTAACGGCCGATGATCGGAACGGACCATCAGGGGTGGGCGGCGGGCAGGTCCCTGAGTCCCGCCGGAATCGCGAAGACCGCGTCGGGCTGGGCCGTACGGCGCACGGTTTCGGCACGGACCATGACGTGGCCGTTCCGGGTGGCCTGCAACATCACGCCATCGTCGCTGTAGCAGACCTCGCTGGCCTGGCCGTCGGTGTCGGCGGTCTGCCAGGCGGTGCAGGGCTGACCGGCCACCAGCATCGTCGCCCCGTGGATCCAACTGCCGGGCGCGCGCTGTCCGGGCCGGGTGACGGCGGAGCCCGGGGCCGGGATGGTCGTGCGGACGTTGCGCGCGAGGTCGATGACCGTCAGGGTCCGGGCCCGATAGTCGGTGAGCATGTAGGTCGCCGACCCGGCGGGATCGACCCGCTGGCGCAGGGTTGCGCTGGACCAGCGCATGCGCTGGCGGATGGCGGGCACCGCCGGATCGGGCGCCGCGACGCTGTAGGTCACGTCCACGTCGCATTGCGGAGTGACGAACGGTGCGGCGGACGCGTCCGCGCCAGAGGTGTCCGCGCCAGGAACTGTCGCAGCCCGCGCCGGGAGGGACATGGGGAGGGGCGTGGGAAACAAGGCTGCCGCCAGCAGCAGGCCGGCGAAGCGTCCCGCGGTCCGGGCGCCGATCGTCGGATGGATCACTGGCCGGCGCCGGGCGGGATCGCGCCGCCGGTCACCGGCCGGGCGACGTCGCCGCCCGGTCCGGTGCCGCCGGCCCCCGCACCCGCGGGGCCTGGCGCGACGCGATGCCGCGTGACCATCTGATAGCCCTCGGGCGGCTGGAACGTGCCGGCTGGGATGGGAGCGTAGGTGACGCGGGTGGCCACCAGCCGCCCCTTCATGCCTTCGGCATCCACCCCGTCCTCGCGCAGGATGACGCCGTCGGCGGTGACGCAGGCGGTCGCCGAGCCGCGGCCGGAGACGATAGCCCATTCGGTGCAATCGACGTCCGCGACGCGTGCGTCGCCCTTGCGGGTATATTGCATGGACAGGTCCAGCAGGAACGGATTGCGGATGTCGGAGCCGGCGTCCAGCCGCGTATAGACCTTCTGCCGGTTCAGCACGATCGTCACCTGGCGGGCGACGCGGTCGAGGATGGTCGCGCCCATGCCTTCGGGACTGTCGATGCGCATCAGGCCGCCATTGGCGGCGAACCAGACCTGGATGGTTTTGGGCGCGGGCGCGCCTTCGGGCTGGACGCTGTAGGCGACCTGCACGTCGCGGGTCGGCGCCAAGGGGGGATGAGTTGGGGAATGAGCCGAATCGGGCGCGGGTTGGGCGTCCGCCCGCGCGATTCCGGCCCCGACTCCCGCCCCGATTCCCACGAGGAGCAGCGCCCCGGCCATCATTCCGGGCCGTCCGGCGGCGCGGCGCGGCATCAGGTTGATCATCGGCGTTTCCTTCTTTCCGGTCTGGCCGTATTTCAGCCGCCGGGGAGTCTATCCGCTTCCGTCCGAGGTGCGAAATGCGCCGCGCAGGGCGGCCATTTCGTCGCGAATCGCGCCGGCGGTGCCGGCGGCCCGGTCGTCGGGCCAGTGGGCGGGCACGGACAGGGCCCGGGCCAGGCGCCGCTTGTAGCGCCGGGCGGGTATTTCGATCCCGCCGAACTGGGCCAGATGGCTGGTGCCGAACTGGGTGTCCAGCAGGGTGAAGCCGCCCAGGCGCAGCCGCGCCGCCAGCGAGAGCAGCGCCGCCTTGGAGGCGTCGCGGGCGCGGCTGAACATGCTTTCGCCGAAGAAGGCGCCGCCGATGGCGACCCCGTACAGCCCGCCGACCAGCCTGCCGTCCTGCCAGGTTTCGACCGAATGGGCGTGGCCGCGCGCATGCAGTTCGCAGAACAGGCGGATGATCCGGTCGTTGATCCAGGTGGTCTCGCGCCCCGGCGCCGGGGCGGCGCAGGCGCGGATCGTCGCCTCGAAATCGCGGTCGGCGACGATGTCGAACTGGCCGGACAGGACGGTGCGGACCAGGCGGCGCGGCGCGTGGAACCCATCGAGCGGCAGGATGCCGCGCATCTGCGGATCGTACCAGTCCAGATGGTCGGTCCCGGCATCGGGCGCCATGGGAAACAGGCCGACCGAATAGGCGCGGATCATCAGGTCCGGCGTGACCGCCATGGCGCCGTCCCCCGAATCCTGGCCCGAATCCTGGCTGGTCATGCGGCGTCTCCCCGAGATTCCGATCCCGACTGATGCTCCGATCCCGGCCGGCTGGCGCGTCTGGACAGGACAGGGCAATGATTCGATCCTGAGATGGACGCGTGTCGGAGCCTGACAAGCCGGCATCGTCCGACCAGAGAGGCCCCGCCATGTCCGCGATCCGTCCGCGCCTGATCCATTCCCAGCGCCTGCCCGCCGCCGTGGCCGCGCGGATCGCCCGCGATTACGACGCGCCGCCGCCCCCCGGCCACAAGCTGACGCCGGCCGAACTGGTGGCGCTGGCGCAGGCATTCCGGCCGGATGCGGTGATGGTGACCACCGGCACGCCGGTGACGGCCGAAACGGTCGCGGCGCTGCCGGACAGCGTGCGGGTGATCGCCACCATCAGTGTCGGCACCGACCATCTGGACATTTCCGCCATCGCGGCGCGGGGCCTGGCGCTGACCTATACCCCCGACGTGCTGACCGATTGCAATGCCGACCTGACGATGATGCTGATCCTGGCGGCGGCGCGGCGCGGCGCGGAATATCTGGGCGTCATGCAGGCGGGATGGGGCCGGTCCTTCGGCATGGAGGAGATGCTGGGGGTGCGCGTCACGGGCAAGACGCTGGGCATTGTCGGCATGGGGCGGATCGGCCGGGCCGTGGCGCAGCGGGCGCGCGGATTCGACATGAAGATCCTGTATTCCAACCGCCGGCGGCTGGCGCCGGAGCTGGAAGCGGGTGCCACCTATTTCGCCGACATGCGCGAGATGCTGCCGCATTGCGACATTCTGAGCCTGCACATGCCCGGCAGCGCGGCGGCGGCGGCGGTCATCACCGCCGAGACCCTGGCGCTGCTGCCGAAGGGGGCGATCTTCGTCAATGCCGCGCGCGGCAGCCTGGTGGACGAGGACGCGCTGATCGCCGCGCTGTCGGACGGGCGGCTGGCGGCGGCCGGGCTGGATGTCTACCGCAACGAGCCGCGCCCCGATCCGCGCCTGCTGGGCCTGCCCAACCTGTTCATGACCCCCCATATGGGTAGCGCCACGCTGGAGACGCGGACCGACATGGGCATGCTGGCGCTGGACAATATCGACGCGGTGCTGGCCGGCCGGCCAGCCGTGACCCCGGTGCCGGCGTGACGGCCCGGCCGGGCGGCCCGACCGGGTGAAACACAGAGGAAACCCCATGCCCATTCATATTTCCCCGTCCATCGGCTTCCTGGTCGCCTGCCTGGGCGGTGCCGCGCTGGCGGGCGTGCTGATGCTGGTGGCGCCCCATTACCTGCGCATGGCGCAGATCATGGGGGCGTTCTATCTGGCGGCGGCGGCGCTGGCGGCGCTGCGCGAGGCGATTCGTCCCGGCTGAGCCCCGCGCCTCAGAAACTGGCGCTGGTCATGTTGGCCTTGAGGTGTTCGGCGGTGCGCCGGACCTCAGGCCCGTGTTCGCGTTCCAGCCGCCGGATGGTGAAATGCGCCCGGGCCAGGGCGCGGTAATGCGACAGGAAGGCGGCGTTCAGCGAGGCGCCGCACAGCGCGCCGGCCACCGGCATCATCTGCACCGCGAATTTGCGCGACAGGCCCAGCCCGTAATGGGTCGCGACCTCGGACACCAACATGACCACCGGGCGGCCGCGCAGCATGGCGCGGGCCGAGAAATAGCCCAGTTCGCTTTCCTCGTCCGCCGCCCCGACCGGGAAGGCGCGCAGGGCGAACACTTCGAGACAGGCGCGATGGGTGTCGGGATCGGAGAGGCTTTCCCCTTCCTCCCGCGCGATGCGGGCGATTTCGCGCATGATGGTCAGGGTGGTGAAGGTGATGTCGGGCACCAGGCCGGGCAGGCCGGCGAAACCGCCCACCGCGCCGGAGACGGCCACCGCCGCCTGGATGGCCGGGTCGCGCCAGGACGGGGCTGGGGATGGGGCCGAGGATGGAGCCGGAGACAAGGACGGGGGCTGAGCCGAGTCGCGCATGCCCGTGATAGCGACGTCGAAGGCGCGCGAGATCGCGGCCTCGGCGATGCCCTTCAGCTTGGCCTGCACCGTGGGGGCCATGCCCAGGCCGCGCAGGCCAAGCCGGGCCGCCTGCCCCACCGCCCCGCCCATCAGGTCGGCGAGGCGCACCAGCACGCCGCGGCCCGATTCGACGCGCTCCAGCGCGCTCTGCAATTCGGCGATGGCCGAGGCGTCCAGCACCAGCGGGGCGATCTCACCCCCGGTTCGATTGGTCATTCCCCGTTCCTCCTGCCCGCATCCGGCCGCGTCCGCGCCCGGGCGCCGCCCGCCGGCATGGCGTGGCGGCGGATCCACAATGCCCCGCCAATCGGAGCGAAACCTGCCTGTACGTCCATATTACCCCTCTCGCAAATGCGCCGTCACGCCGTATATGGTTGTGATTGCAGGGACGACATGGCCGCGCCGCCCGCTGGGGACGCGGCCCTGGTCCGACGAGACATGCGTTGACGAGACATTAGGTTGACCCGGACATACGTTGACCTGGGGGAGACGACCGCCCTTTACATACGGCCGCATGCAAGGAGATCCGAATGGACCCGATGATAGCCACACGGCGCCCCGGGCGCCCGCGCCTGGCGCCCCTGCTGGCCGCCGCGGCGCTGCTGGCGGCCGGCCCGGCGGTCGCGGCCCGGGCGGCATCCCACCATCACAAGGCCGCGCCGGCGCAGGACACGACGGTACACCCGATCCTTGGCGACAATGCGGCGGCCAGGGCGGCGGCCAGGCCCGACCCCACCGTCGATCCGGACAACCCGCCCGCGCCGCCGCCGCCCGACGGCTATCAGGTGGTGCAGGACGAGGACGTGACCGCCCAGTCCTTCAGCCCGCGCGTGACCGCAACCGGGGGGCCCGGCCTGCCGTCGATCGAGGCCAGGCAGACGCCGCGCGAGGCCAACAATGTGCCGTCGCATTTCAGCCTGTTCGGGGTGCCGGTGAAGTTCAACGCGCCGGTGGCCCCGCCCTATAACGCGTCCTTCATGTATTCGACCTATGCCGGACAGCCGGGACGCGGCTATGACGCGCCCAGCGCCGAGGGGGCGGCCGGCCAGCCCTGACCGGCCGCGCCTTCGGGAGGGCGCGCCGTCAGCCGGCGGTCCAGCCGCCCATCCGGCACAGGTGCGCCCAGTGCGCGTCGGACACCGGCACCACCGACAGGCGCGACTGGCGGACCAGGGCCAGGTCGGCCAGCGCCGGATCGGCCTTGATCGCCGCCAGGGTGACGGGGCGGGGCATCGGCCCGACCGCGCGCACATCGACGCAGATCCAGCCGCCGCCCTTGGTCGCGGACTTGGCCGACGCGGACCCGGCCGACGCGGACTCGGGGGACGCGGATTCGCCGGACGTGGGGTCCGGATAGGCTTCGCGGACGATTTCCACCACGCCCACGATCTCCTTGCCGATATTCGAATGATAGAAGAAGGCGCGATCGCCCAGGCGCATGTCCATCATGTTGCGCCTGGCCTGGTAATTGCGCACGCCGGTCCAGGGCTCGACCTTGTTGGCGACCTGCTGGTCCCAGGAAAACGCGTCGGGCTCGGACTTGACCAGCCAATATGCCATCGCGCCTATTCCACCAGCGCGCCGTCGCGGAACACGGCGCGGAAGGCGCGGATCACCACGCTTTCGAACACGTCGGCCTTGGCGTAGGGATCGCTGGCGGCGAAGCCCTCGGCGGCGGCGCGGTCCTCGACATCGACCAGCAGCAGGCTGCCGCAGGGGCGGCCGTCGAGGCCGAGCAGCGGGCCGGCCTGGAGGATGCGCTCCTGATAGGCCTGCAGATAGGCCAGATGCTGCGGCCGGGTGGCCATGCGCGTGTCCAGCGCGCCCGGCTTGTCGGTGCAGATGATCGCGAAAAGCATGGAAGACCCTTTCAGTCCAATCTCGGCCGGGAAAGCCGGCCGGGACCAAACGCTCGACATTATAAGGCGATCATATAAGGCCGTCCGGTATATGAACAATCTGCCATGATCGGCAGAGCCCGTGCCTTTCGTCGCATGATGGTGTAGGAGCGGGGAGCGAAACGCCCCCACCCCGTCGCAAGACGGACGCAACGACAGGAGCCTTCCGCGGGACGTGGAGGGAACAGGATCGTCTTGAACGCCACGCAGAGCCTGACCGCACGCACGGGCAATTTCTTCCATCGCTATGCCAATCCGGGGCGGTTTCTCCGGCTGGGCGCGCGCCTGCAGCCCTGGCTGACCTGGCCGGCGCTGGCGCTGTCGGCGGCCGGCATCGTCTGGGGGCTGTTCTTCTCGCCCGCCGACTGGCAGCAGGGCGACAGCGTGCGCATCATGTACGTGCATGTGCCGGCGGCGTGGCTGGCCTCGTCGGGCTATATGGCGCTGGCGGTCTGTTCGCTGCTGTCGCTGGTGTGGCGCCACCCGCTGGCGGACCTGGCGGCGGTGGAGATCGGGCCGGTGGGCGCCGCGGTGACCGCCGTCTGCCTGGCCACCGGGTCGTTGTGGGGCAAGCCGATGTGGGGCGCCTGGTGGGTATGGGATGCCCGCCTGACCTCGGTGCTGGTGCTGTTTTTCCTGTATCTGGGCCATATCGCGCTGATCCGCGCGTTCGACGAGCCGCAGCGCGGCTATCGCGCGGCGGCGATCCTGGGCCTGGCGGGCGCGATCGACCTGCCGATCATCAAATTCAGCGTGCAATGGTGGAACACGCTGCACCAGCCCGACAGCATTACCCTGACCGGCGCGCCGACCATGTCGCTGGCGATGCTGTGGCCGCTGCTGGTCTGCACGCTGGGCTTTACGCTGGGATTCGCCGCCATCGTGGTGGCGCGGCTGCGCGCCGCGGTGATGGAAAGCCGCGTGCGCGCTGCCCTGGCCAGCCGCCGCGGCCGGAGCAACATGCCAGAGAGCGACATGCCGGAGAGCGGCACGCCCGGCCGGGTAGACCTGGACGGAGCGATGGCATGACCCACCTGCCCTATATCGCCGCGTCCTATGGGCTGGCCCTGGGGCTGGCGGTCCTGCTGGGCGGCAATGCCGCGCTGCGGCTGCGCCGGGCCAAGGCGCGGCTGGCCGGCCTGGACGCGGCCGCGCGCGGACGGCGCAGCGCGTCCTTTTCCCGTGACGAGGCCCGTGACGGGGGCGCGCCATGACCCGCAAGAGCCGGCGGCTGTGGCTGGTGGGCGCCTGCCTGGTCGGGCTGGGGACGGCGACCGCGCTGACCCTGAACGCGTTTTCGTCCAATATCGTCTTCTTCATGGCGCCGTCGCAGGTGCGTGTCCGCCCGCCGCCGCCCGACCGGACGATCCGGCTGGGCGGCATGGTGGTGGCGGGGTCGGTGCGGCGCCAGACGGTGCGCGACACGCCGGTCGCGCTGTTCGACGTGACCGACGGGCAGGCGGCGGTGACCGTGCGCTATGAAGGCATCCTGCCCGATCTGTTCCGCGAGGGGCAGAGCGTGGTGGCGGTGGGCAGCGTGGCGCGCGACGGGTCGTTCCGCGCCAGCGAGGTACTGGCCAAGCACGACGAGACCTATATGCCCAAGGAAGTCGCCGAGGCCCTGCGCCGCAGCGGCAAATGGGACCCGCGCTATGGCCGGCCGCCCGACGCGGCAAGCTGGAACGGCATGACCGTGAGCGACGCGCGCAAGGACGACGCGCCGCGGCCGCATGGAAGCTGACCGATCATGAATCCGGAACTGGGAAATTTCGCGCTGGCGCTGGCCTGCTGCCTGGCGGGCGGCCAGGCGGTGCTGCCGCTGGTGGGAGCGCAGCGGCGCGATGCGCGGCTGATGGCGCTGGCGCCCGCGCTGGCGGTAGGGCAGTTGCTGGCGCTGGGCTTTTCCTTCGCCTGCCTGGTCGATGCGGCGATCAGCGACGATTTTTCGGTGCAGAACGTGGCGGCCAACAGCGCGGTCGCCAAGCCGCTGCTGTACAAGATTACCGGCGTGTGGGGGAACCATGAGGGGTCGATCCTGCTCTGGGCCCTGATCCTGGGGATCTGCGGCGGGGCGGTCGCCCTGTTCGGGCGCAACCTGCCGTCGGCCCTGCGGGCGCGGGTGATCGCGGTGCTGGGCGGGGTGTCGGCGGGGTTCCAGCTTTTCTGCCTGACGACGTCCAATCCGTTCGACCGGGTCTGGCCGGCGCCGCTGGACGGCCAGGGGATGAACCCGCTGCTGCAGGACCCCGGCCTGGCGTTCCATCCGCCGATTCTCTACACCGGCTATGTCGGGTTCGCCGTGCCCTTCGCCTTCGCCGTCGCGGCCCTGATCGAGGGGCGGGTGGATGCCGCGTGGGGACGCTGGGTGCGGCCCTGGGCGGTGGCGGCCTGGTGCTTCCTGACCTGCGGCATCGCGCTGGGGTCGTGGTGGTCGTACTACGTGCTGGGCTGGGGCGGGTACTGGTTCTGGGACCCGGTGGAGAACGCGTCGCTGATCCCGTGGCTGACGGGCACCGCGCTGGTGCATTCGGCCATCGTGGTCGAGAAGCGCGAGGCGCTGAAGATCTGGACCGTGCTGCTGGCGATCGGCACCTTCTCGTTCTCGCTGTCCGGCACGTTCCTGGTGCGGTCGGGCATCCTGAATTCGGTCCATGCCTTTGCCAACGACCCGGCGCGCGGGGTGTTCATCCTGGGGCTGCTGGCGCTGGTGATCGGCGGGTCGCTGCTGCTGTTCGCCGTGCGGGCGCCGTCGCTGGTCGCGGGCGGGCTGTTCGCCCCCGTCTCGCGCGAGGGGCTGCTGGTGGTGAACAACATCCTGCTCTGCTCGATCTGCGCGGTGGTGCTGACGGGGACGATGTATCCGCCCTTCATGTCGCTGCTGTTCGGCAGGACGATTTCGGTCGGCAAGCCGTTCTTCGACGCCACGACGGTGCCGCTGACGATCCCGCTTCTGGCCTTCATGGGGTTCGGCCCGATGATGCCGTGGAAGCGCGCGCAGCTCTGGCCGGTCCTGCGGCGGCTGTGGTGGGCGGGCGTGGCGATGCTGGCCGCGTTCGTCCTGCTGGCCTGGCGGATCGGCGACGTGCTGCCGCTGCTGGCCGCCACGGGGGCGGTGTGGGTGATCGCTGCCAGCGTCGCCGACATCGCCGAGCGCATCCGGCTGTTCCGCCTGCCGCCGGCGGCCAGCCTGCAGCGCGCGCGGCTGCTGCCGCGGGCGGCGCTGGGCGCGGCGCTGGCCCATGCGGGGGTCGGGGTCAGCGTGCTGGGGCTGGCGGCGATGTCGCAGGCGCAGCACAGGATCGTGGAAGTGCGGGTGGGCCAGACCGAGATGCTGGCGGGCGATGCCTGGACCCTGACGGCGGTGCGGGCCGCGCCGGGACCGAACTATACGGCGCTGATCGCGACCATCGAGGTACGGCATGCCGGCCGGCTGGTGACGGTGCTGCATCCGTCCAAGCGGACTTTCGCCAGCCAGAACCAGACGACCACCGAAGTGTCGATCCATACCAACCTGATGTCCGACCTGTACGGCGTGCTGGGCGACCGGCATGGCAGCGATGCCGATCCGACCTATGTGCTGCGGCTGCATTACAACCCGCTGGCGCCGTGGATGTGGCTGGGCGGGTTGATCATGGCGCTGGGCGGGGCGCTGTCGCTGTCGGACCGCCGGGTCCGCGTCGGCGCGCCGCGCCGCGCCGCCGCCCCCGCGATGGTGGCCGCGCAATGAGCGGCGCGGCGGAAGGGGCCGGGATCGCGCGGCGGCGGCTGCTGATGGCGGCGCCGCTGGCCGGGGCCGGCCTGGCCGGCGTCGCGTTCTGGCGCATGCTGTCGGGTATGAGCCGGGGCTCGTTCGATCCGCACGACATCCACGCGCCGGTGCTGAACCGGCCGGTGCCGGATTTCGCCCTGCCCGACCAGGCGCCGGGCCAGGGTTTCGGGGCGGCCGACCTGCGCGCCCTGACGGCGCCGGTGCTGGTGAATTTCTTTGCGTCCTGGTGCATTCCCTGTGTCGCGGAGATGCCCGCGCTGAACCTGCTGAAGGCGCGGCTGCCGATCTGGGGCATCGCGTACAAGGACAAGCCCGAGGATGCGGCAGGTTTCGTGCGCCGGGCCGGCAATCCCTATACGCGGATCGCCAGCGACCTGCCGGGCCTGACGGCCATCGATTGGGGGGTGTCGGGGGTACCGGAATCCTATCTGATCGGGCCGGGCGGGGTGATCCGCTGGCATAACGCGGCGGCGCTGGATGACGGGACGATCCGCGACACGCTGCTGCCGCTGGCCGCCGGGCTGCGCCGATGAGGGCGCGGATGCGCCGGCTGGCGTTCGCCCTGGCCGTCCTGTCCATCCTGTCGCCGCTGGCGGCGGCGGCGGTGGACGATCCGTCGGAGATGCTGCCCGATCCGCGCCAGGAAGCGCGGGCCGAGGCGATCGGGTCGCAACTGCGCTGCCTGGTCTGCCAGAACGAATCCATCGAGGACAGCAGCGCCGGCCTGGCGCGCGACCTGCGCCACGTGGTGCGCCAGCACGTGCTGAAGGGCGAGACGAACCGGCAGGTCATCGACTGGATGGTCGGGCGCTATGGCAATTTCATCCGGCTGCGGCCGCCGCTGACCGTCGGCACGGCGCTGCTGTGGGCCATGCCGGTGCTGGCGCTGCTAGTGGGGGGGATCGTGGCCGCCCTGTCCTTCCGCCGCCGCCCCGCCCCTGCCCCGCTGAGCGATGCCGAGCGGGCGCGGCTGACCGACCTGACTGAAGCGCGCTGAGATTGGCATGATCTGGATTGGTATTGTCTTGCTGAGCGCCGCGGTGCTGCTGCCGTCGCTGACGATCTTCCGCCGCGCGGGGGTGCGCGACGAGCGGGATTCCGCGCTGATGCTGCATCGGGCGCAACTGGTCGAGCTGGACCGGGACCGGCAGGACGGGCTGATCGCCGAAACCGAGCATGCGGGCGCGGCGCTGGAGATCCAGCGCCGGCTGCTGGCCAGCGATGCGGCGCGGCCCCGCGCTTCCGGGCAGCGCATTCCCGCGCCGGTGCTGGCGGTGGCGCTGCTGCTGATCCCGGCGTCGGCGACCGGGCTGTACCTGCTGTGCGGCCATCCGTCGCTGCCCGCGCAGCCGCTGGCGCCGCGCCTGGCGGCGCTGCACGCGCAGGACAGGCGCGACGAGACCCTGCTGACGCAATTGCGTGCCGGGCTGGCGCGCATGGCGCCGGACGATCCGAACCGTTTCCAGGGCTATCTGCTGCTGGGCCAGGCCGAGGCCGCACGCGGCCATTATGCCGACGCGGCTTCGGCCTGGCGGGCGGCGACCGCGATCCAGTTCATCCCGGAGGTTGCGGCGCGGGCCGCCGAGGCGCAGACCTTGGCGGACGGCCATGTCTCGCCCGAAAGTGCCGTGCTGTTCCGCCGCGCGCTGGATGCCGCGCCCGCCGACGCGCCCTGGCGCATGGCGGCCGAACAGCGCATCGCCGAATCCGAGCATCAGTGAGCGCGCCGTCCTGGCCCCACCCTGGCCCCCGCCCAGGTCCCCGCCCTGGCCCCCGATTGTCGTGAGCCCCGATTCATGAGCCTTCAGCCCGTCGCCAGCAGCATCGCGCAATGCCCGCTCTGCCACCGGCCCGTCCGGGGCACCGTGGAAGCCTGCCCCCATTGCGGGGCCGAGCGCCATTTCGGCCCGACCTGGCGCGAGAGCCTGACCTGTGTCGCAATCGGGCTGGCGATCGGGCCTGCGGCCATCGTGCTGGCAGGAGCCGGGTGGCGGATGGCGGCGCTGGCCGGGGCGATCGGCGTGATGCTGGGTTTCTTCGTCGCCCATTCGCGCCATGCCGGCGATCGCTGGATGCCGCCCAGGGGCTGAGTCGGCGACGGCCGATCAGAGGCGCGCCCCTCGGGCCTGCAAGGGGTCGCCGGCTAATCTAGAGCGAGCCCTGTTCCTGCATGCGGCCGAAGCGTGCGCGGGCGGCCTGGCGGTGGCCCGGGGGGCGGATCTCGCACGAGATCAGGTAGATCCCGGCGACGAAGATGATATTCGCCAGCGAATTGAACCACAGCGCGATCTCGAAATGCGGCGGGGCGGTCGCGCCCTGGTAGATCGCATAGACGGCGAACGGGATCGACAGCGGCCGCATGCCGGCCAGCATCACCCGCAGCGGATTGAGATGGCCGGGGCGCACCAGCGGCCGGACCCGGTTGATGCCGGTATAGAAGGCCAGGCCGAGGCACCAGACCAGCACGTTGAACATGGCGTCGCTGAGCGACATGTGGCCGATGACGATCATCGCCACGATCGACGCCGCCGACAGCATGATGGCGCCGAACTGGAAGCTCATGCCCAGGGCCATTGCGGACAGGGATTCGGGCAGGCGGTCGGCGAAAGGCTGGAAGACCCTGTCCAGCAGCCAGCCATCGAACTGATTGACGCGATCACCAAGAGACATGGGGCCCTTGTATCAAGGGTGCGTCGCGACCGCATCCCCTTTTGGCCGTGGAGTCCGGGGATGCGTGGTCGGGTTTCACGGTCAGGTTGCGGGAGCCAGGTCCGCGAGGTCTGCTTCGGCGCGTGCCTGGATGGCCCGGCGCAGCAGGCACAGCACGCCCGGTACGCAATTGCCGCACTGCGCGCGGCAGCCCTTGGCGGCATAGATTTCGCCCGGGCGGGTGGCGCCCCCGGCAACGGCATCGTGCAGATCGCGGTCGGTCAGCATGTTGCAAGAGCAGACAAACATGGAAGGTCCCATTTCTGTGCCTGCTGCTTCAACCATAAGTGATAATGATTCGCAATATCATTCTTAACATCCCGGACGAAGGGGCGATCCGCCACTGGCGCCGCGGGCGGCCGGCGGGCAACTTTACGCGTCCGGGGGAGTCTGTCCGATCGACGGGGCCAATCGGCGAGGCCGATCGATAGGGCCGATCGATAGGGCCGGGCCCCCGCCCGCAGCGCACAAGGAGTCGCGATGATCAAGGATCCGCAAGTCATCGACCATCTGAACACCCAGCTGACCAACGAGCTGACGGCGATCAACCAGTATTTCCTGCATGCCCGCACCCTGCGCCACTGGGGCGTCACCAGGCTGGGCAAGCATGAATATGACGAGTCGATCGAGGAGATGCGCCATGCCGACTGGCTGATCGAGCGGATCCTGTTCCTGGGCGGACTGCCGAACGTGCAGCGGCTGAATACGATCCTGGTCGGGCAGTCGGTCGAGGAGATCCTGCAATGCGACCTGAAATTGGAGGAGAAGGCGCTGCAGGATCTGCGCGACGGGATCGCCTATTGCGAGTCGGTGCGGGACTATGTGTCACGCGATCTGCTGTTGAAGATCCTGGACAATGAGGAAGAGCATGTGGATTTCCTGGACCGGCAGTTCGACCTGATCCGGCAGATCGGCATCGAACGCTATATCCAGTTGAATGCGGCGTCGGCCCCGGATCAGGAATAACGGGGGCGGCGGGGTGGGGGTGTCTCCGCCCCTGTCCCTATACGCCGTAGACCGCGTCGCGCACTGCATCGGGGTAGGCGCCGGCCATGCCGGCCAGCGCGGTGTTGCTCATCATCACGATCGTGGTGGCGCGGTCGGGATCGACGATCCATTGATGGCCGTAGACGCCGCCCCAGGTGAAGGCGCCGCGCGAGAGCGGGCTGCGCGCGCGGGCCGGGTCGTCCACCAGGGCGGCGCCGACGGCGAAGCGCATGCCCTGGTCGAGCGGGCCCATCGGCAGGTCGCCGATGGCGTTTTGGCTGAACAGGGCGGCGCTGGCCGCCGAGAGGATCGGGCCGCCGCCCGTCCGCAGGGCTTCGAGGAAACGCAGGAATTCCTCGGCGGTGCCGACCATGCCGGCGCCGCCGGACGGATAGGAGGCGGCATCGCGCACCCGGTCGGGGGCGAAGACGATTTCGCTGGTGCCGCCGTCGGGCAGGATGCGCGGCATGACGTAATGCGCGCCCATCGCGACGGGCGCCGGGCGCGCATCGGCATAGGCGGCGGCCAGGCCGGCGGTGCCGGGCACCGAAAATCCGCTGCGTGTCCAGCCCAGCTTCGCGCCGATATGGCGCTGCACCAGGTCGGGCAGGCCGGCGTCGCCCACCCGTTCCAGCACCCCGCCGACGACGTCCAGCGCCAGCGAATAGGCCCAGCCCTGCCCCGGCGCGAACAGCAGGGGCACCGAGGCCAGCCGGGCCAGATTGTCCGCGAGCGCCATGCCCGGCTGGGCGATGCCGTCCGACACCCCGGCGCGCGCATAGGGATTGTCGTTGCGCGGGAAGGCGAAGCCGTAGGACAGGCCCGCCGTATGGGTCAGCAGATGGCGCAGGGTGATGACCGGGACCGAGCCGTCGGCGCAAGGCGGCCGGAAATCGGGCAGGAAGCGCGTGACCGGATCGTCGAGCGTCAGGCGGCCCTGTTCGGCCAGCGCCAGGGCCAGCGCGGTCACCACCGGCTTGGTCAGCGAGGCCAGGCGCATCGGCGTGTCGGGCCGCATCTCGGACCCCGCGTCGCGATCCGCCAGGCCGGCGCTGCACCTGACGACCGGCGCGCCGTCGACCGAGACCAGCACCACCGCGCCCACCAGCCGCGCCCGCGCCACCGCGCCCCTGACCACGCCGGCCACGCGTTCGGCCATGCCCGCGACGGGCAGAGGATTGGTCATGGCGTGTCCTTTCGTTCCGCGTCGTTCCGCACGCCGGGATGATCCGGCAGGACGAGGGTATCACGACAGCGACCGAAGGCGGCAGCCATGGTTTTCAGTCATGGTTTTCAGCCATGGTTTTCAGGGAGGCCGCGCGGGTCTAGGCTGTCGGGGCCATCGAGGAGTACCCAGCGCATCATGACCGCCCGTTTGGCCACCACCGCGTTAAGCCTTTCCCTGGCCCTGCTGGCCGCGTCCCCGCCGTCGGATCCGGCGCATGCCGCGCCGCCCGGCCCTGCCCGGCCGGACAAAGCGCCCGCGGCGACCCGGATGGATGCAGCCCCAGGGGATGCAGCTCCGGTGGATGCAGCCCCGACGGACGCCGCCGTGCGCGCGACGTTGCCCAACGGGCTGCGCGTGGTGGTGATCCGCGACCGGCTGGCCCCGGTGGTGACGACGGAGATCAACTACCTGGTCGGATCCAGCGAGGCGCCGCAGGGTTTTCCCGGCACGGCGCACGCGCTGGAACATATGATGTTCCGCGGCAGCGCGGGACTGGACAAGGACCAGTTGGCGGCCATCGGCGCGCAGTTGGGCGGCAGCTACAATGCCGACACCACCGAGAACGTCACCCAGTATTTCTATACCGCGCCGGCCGAGGATCTGGGCGTGATGCTGCGGATCGAGGCGCTGCGCATGCGCGGGCTGAGCCTGGCGCCCGCGGACTGGGAGAAGGAGCGCGGAGCGATCGAGCAGGAGGTCGCACGCGACCTGTCCAGCCCCAGCTACCAGTATCTGTCGCGCCTGCAGGCGATCCTGTTCGCCGGCACGCCCTACGCGCATGACGCGCTGGGCACGCGCCCGTCCTTCGACAAGACGGATGCGGGGCTGCTGCGCGCGTTCTATGAGAAATGGTACGCGCCCAACAACGCCATCCTGGTCATTGCGGGCGATGTGGACCCGGCGCATGCCATCGCCGAGGCGCGCGCCGCGTTCGGCGACATTCCGCGCCGCGACCTGCCGGCGCGCAGCGCGGTGCGGCCCGGGCCGGTGACGGCGCAGACCCTGCATTTCCCGACCGATTATCCGGTGGGGCTGCTGACCGTGGCGTGGCGCATGCCCGGCGCGACCGCCGCCGATTATGCCGCGGCGCAGATCCTGTCCGACGTGCTGAGCAGCCAGCGCGGCGCGCTGTACGGCCTGGTGCCGGCGGGCAAGGCGCTGTTTGCCGGGTTCGAATATGCGCCGAAGGCGGAGGCCGGGATGGGGATCGCGGTCGCGGCCTATCCGAAGGCGACGGACCCCACCCCGCTGCTGGCCGAGGTGAACGCGATCCTGGCCGAGATCCGCCGGAAGGGCGTCCCGCCCGAACTGGTCGAGGCCGCGCGGCGCAAGGAACTGGCGCAGCTGGGCTTCTCGGCCAACAGCATCAGCGGTCTGGCCGAGACCTGGTCCGAGGCGCTGGCGGTGATGGGGCTGGAGTCGCCCGACGCGCTGGGGGCGGCGCTGCGGCGCGTGACGGTGGACGACGTCGACCGCCTTGCGCGGCGGATCCTGGCCCCCGACCGTGCCGTCACCGCCCTGCTGACCCCCGAGGATTCGGGCAAGCCGATCGCCGGCAAGGGTTTCGGCGGATCGGAATCCTTCGCCGCCGTTCCCGACCATCCGGTGACGTTGCCGGACTGGGCGCATGCGGCGCTGGCGACGCTGACCCTGCCGCCGCCGGTGGGCGTACCCAGCGTGTTCACCTATCCCAACGGGCTGCGGCTGATCGTCCATCCGGCGCATGTCAGCCACACGGTGCAGGTCTATGGCCAGGTGCGGCAGGATGCCGACATGCAAGAGCCGAAAGGCCAGAAGGGGGTGGCGGCGATTACCGACGACCTGTTCGGCTATGGCACGCAATCGCTGGACCGGCTGGCCTTCCAGAAGGCGCTGGACGATATCGCGGCGACCGAAAGCGCCGGCCCCGGCTTCAGCCTGGCGGTGCTGAGCCCGGATTTCGAACGCGGCATGCAGTTGCTGGCGGATAACGAACTGCATCCGGCCTTTCCCGAGCGGGCCTTCCAGGTGGTGCGGATGCAGACCGCGCAATCCTATGCCGGGCTGTTGCAGACGCCGGATTACCTGTTCGGCCGGGCGGTGAAGCTGGCGGTGTCGCCCGCGGACGACCCGAGCCTGCGCCAGCCCGACCCGCGCCATGTCATGGGGCTGCGCCTGGCCGATGTGCGGGGTTTCTACCAGGCGGCCTATCGCCCCGACCTGACCACGATCGTGGTGGCCGGCGACGTGACGCCCGAGCAGGCGCGCGCGGTGGTTGGACGGACCTTCGGCGCCTGGACGCGGCCGGCAGGTCCGACGCCGGCGGTGGATCTGCCGCGCCGGCCGGACAGCCGGGCGTCGCGCACCCAGGTGCCCGACCGCACCAGCGTGCAGGACACGGCGGTCCTGGCCGAGAGCCTGGGCCTGACCGCCAGCAACCCGGCGCATTTCGCGCTGGGCGTGGGCAACGCGATCCTGGGCGACGGATTTTCGTCGCGGCTCTATCGCGATTTGCGGGTCAGGACGGGCTATGTCTATTCGGTCAGCAGCCATTTTTCCTGGTCGCGCAATCGCGGCGGATACAGCATCAGCTTCGGCGCCGACCCGGACAAGGTCGGCAAGGCGCGCGATGCCGCCATCCGCGACGTCGCCGCCATGCAGGCCCAGCCCGTGTCCGACGCCGAACTGACCCTGGCCAAGGCATCGCTGCTGCGCGGGCTGCCGCTGGCGCGGGCCAGCCTGGATTCGATCGCATCCGAGGATTTGCACCTGATCGGGCTGGGCCTGCCCATGGACACGCCGGACCTGGCGGCGAAAGCCTATTACGGCATGACGGCGGGGGCGGTGCAGGCGGCCTTCCGCACCTGGATTCGGCCGGGGGATCTGGCGGAGATCGTCAAGGGCCCCGCCCCCATGCCGTAACGGCGGGGCACGGGTTTTTCATGCGCTTCGGCAGGCGCGGCCGTCCCGTGCCCGCCGGCGGATCAGCGAAACGAAAACCGCAAGGGGACGCCATGACCGGGAAGCAGCCAGGGACTATCGCGTGGATCGTCTGCGCCGCGCTGTATTGCGCGGGCCTGTCCTGCCCCGGCGTGGCATCGCCGGCATGGGCGGCCGGCGCCGGGGGGGCACCTGCGCCGGCACTGTGCGGCCAGCAGCCGGTCTTCGACGATGAATTCGACACGCTGAGCCTTGCGGCGTGGAGGCTGGATGGCCGGCGCTGGATTACGCACACGCCCTGGGCCGGCGATTTCGGTGATGCGCGTTTTACCGATCCCGGTCCGGGATCGGCTTTTTCGGTCCATGGCGGGGTGCTGTCGATTACCGCGCGCCGGGACGCGGCGGGGGCCTGGACGTCGGGTCTGATCGCGTCGGCGGACGGAGTCGGTGGCGGCTTCGCCACGATGTACGGCTATTTCGAGACGCGCACGAAGCTGCCGCCCGGTCCGGGCACCTGGCCGGGCATCTGGCTGAACGAGAGCACGCCGAAGGACTGGCCGCTGCAGACGGTCGAAATCGATATGATGGAATATTACGGGCAGTTTCCCGGGAAATACCACGCGACGATCCATGTCTGGCACGGCCGTACGGCTGCGCGGGACGGGGGCTGGGGCACGGTGATTACCGCCCCGGGCGATCCCGGGACGCTGGTCGCGCGTTTCCACACCTACGGCGTGCTGGTCGCGCCGGCGCAGACGATCTTCTACCTCGACCGCCGGGAGGTCTGGCGCAGCCCGACGCCGCCGGAACATAAACGCCCGCTGATGTTCCTGATCAACCTGGCGCTGGGCGGCGGGTGGCCGATCAATCGGACGCCCAATCCCACGACCATGCAGGTGGATTATGCGCGGGTCTATCGGCCCGACGATTCCGCCGCGTTCGCGCGCTGCCTGGCGGGAACAGCGGAATAGGCGGATCGCGGTTTCCCGTCTTGCCGTGGCTGCCGTCAGTCCGCCCTCAGGGCGCGGGCCGGTTCGGCGCGGGCGACGCGGAGCGTCTGCCCCAGCACGGTCAGCACCGCGACCAGGAGCGCACCGGCCACGGCAAGCAGGAAATAGACCGGATCGAGCGCGATGCGCTGGTCGAATCCGGACAGCCAGGAGCGCATGGCGATCCATGCGACCGGACAGGCGACAAGGCAGGAGAGCATGACCGGGCGAAGCAGGTCGCGGAGCAGCAGGACCACGATCTGCCGCCCGGTCGCGCCCATTGTCTTGCGGATGCCGATCTCATGGGTACGCCGCACGGCGGCGAACGCGGCCAGGCTGTAGAGCCCGAGGCACGCGATCAGCATCGCCGCCGCCGCCCCCAACGTAAAGACATGGCCCCGGCGCTCGTCGCCTTTGTAGAACGCATCGGTCCGCGCGTCCGCCGATTGGAAATCGCTGGCGATGTCGGGAAGAATGCCGGCCCAGGCGCGGTTCAGGCGCCGGGCCATTTCGGATTCCGTCACGCCTTGGAAACGGACCGCCGGGATCGGGTTATCGAAGGGCGTTTTGGAGAGTGTGCCGAAATAGATGATTTCCGGATAGACGGGCGCGCGCGGCGAACCGAAACGCAGATCGTCGATGACGCCGACGACCGCGGCCTGCATGCCGCCTTTCTGCAGAACCTTGCCGACGGCGTCCCCTGGCGAGGCAAAGCCGAATTTCGCGGCGGCACGCGCGTTGATGACGACATTGACGCGACCCCCGTCGTTCCCGAGGGCGCCATCCGCGGGCGCGTCGTCCTGTCCATGCGCCGTATCGAACCAGCGTCCGGCCAGGATGCGGGGGCGATAGGTCGCGAGATAGCCGGGACCGACGCGATCGAAAAGAAGCTGCACGTCGCTTTTCCCGGTCGGCCCCGTGTAGCTGTATGTCGAACGCCACTCGCTGTTCGGCCGCGGCTGCAACTGCCCGATGGTGATCGCCGCCACGCCGGGAACGGCGCGCAGCGTGTCGAACATCCTGCGCTGGAGCCCGGCATCCCGCGACGGTATTTCCTGGCCGATCAGCAGGCCGGACCGGACATAGCCGCGATCGGCGTCCCGCATGAACGCCGTTTGCCGGTCGATGACGAGCGTGCAGATGACGATCGTGACCGCGATGGCGAATTGCGCGAGCACGAGCGCGCTGCGCAACCGCGCGGCGCCGCGTCCGCCGGACGGCGTCCGTGCCGCCGCCAGGATGGTCGCCGGATGGTAGGCGGATAGAACAGCCGCCGGGTGGCAGCCGCTTGCCAGGCCGGTGACCAGGACGACGAGCGGCAGCATGGCGAGCACGAAGCCGTACTGCACCCCGATGGCCTCTCCGGTCAGGCTGGCCATGATCGGCGTCATGACCTCGCAGAATGCGAGGCCCGACAATCCGGCGATCGCGGCGATCAGCAGCGCCTCTCCCATGAACTGGGCGAAGAGGCCATGCCTTGCGGCGCCCAGCGTTTTGCGTATCGCGACCTCGCGGGCGCGAAAGGCGGACCGTGCCGTGGCGAGGTTGACCGCATTGGCGCAGGCGAGCCCGAGCGCCAGAACCCCGATCAGTCCGATGCTGTCGACGACGTTCCGATCGACGCCGTCATCCACGTCTTCCACCGTCAGATCGTGGAAACGCGCCTCTCGCAGCGGGACGAGCGACAGCGCGTAGATTTTGTCCGGATGCGCGCCGAGGGACGCCTGGTCGTCGCCCGGCCCGGCGGCACGACGGACGACGAAATCGCGCAGCCGCGCGTTCATCGCCGCGAGATCGCCCGGCCGGCGCAGTTTCAGATAGATCTCGCCGCAGGAGCTTCCCCAATAGCGGTAGCAGGCGCGAGTCTGCGCCTCCTGTGCGGGGATCGGTGCCAGCATGTCCACGTTCGACAAAAAGCCGGGACCCTCCGGCGTGGCCAAAACGCCGCTGACCGTGTGAACCGTCTTCGTTCCGTTGCGATTCACCGTGACGGTCCGCGCCAGGACGTCCGTCGTCCCGAACAGCCTGAGCGCGGCGCCTTGCGACAGCACCAGCCCGTCGGGCTTCGACAAGGCGTCGTCCGGCGAACCGTGCAGCAGCTTCACCTTGAAGACGCGGAAAAAAGAGGGATCGGTCAAATAGGACACGTAGGTGCTGAATATGCCCGCCCTTTCGGTCCGCAGGTCGGTGCCCGTCAGGCGGACGGCGTCCTCGATTTCCGGAAAATCCTCGCGCAGGAACGGCAGGGCGCGAAAGCTGGTGTCGCCGGTCTCGCTCGGCGCGCTGCCGGGAAGGGTCCAGTGCTCGTCGACCCGGACCAGCCGATCGACGTCCGGCAGGCCGGCATTGTAGCGATATTCATAACGGACCAGCAGGGCGAGCGTCAGGAACACGCCGATCCCGAGAGCGAGGCCGGCCACGTTGAGCCCGACATGGAGCGGATGACGCCGGGCCTGTCGTACGATGCTCTGACAAATGGTAACGAGCATGGGCTGTTTCTCCTCGCGAGAAACACTTTACCGCATTTTCGGACGATTTTATCTTATTGATAAGTATATATAAATTCTGACACCTAGGCGTCTTCTGTCCGAAGACGGACGGTCTGTCCGGAATCGGACACCCTGGGGCGGCGCGTCAAGCGGACCATGAAAAAGAAAAGGGGCGGCGCCGTGACCGGCGCCGCCCCCCTTGTCCTGCTGCGAGACGCTGCCCGCCGGCGGCGATCAGCCCTCGGCGTTGCGGCGGCGGATCGCGGCCCCCAGGATGTCACCCAGCGAGGCGCCGCTGTCGGACGAGCCGTACTCGTTGATGGCCTGCTTGTCTTCCTCGACCTCGCGGCCGCGGATGGTCAGGGCCAGCTTGCGGGCCGCACGGTCCACCGACACGATCTTGGCGTCGACGCGCTCGCCCACGGCGAAACGCTCGGGGCGCTGGTCGGCCTTGTCGCGCGCCAGCTCGGCGCGGCGGATGAAGCCGGTCAGCACGTCATCGACCTTGACCTCGATGCCGTTCGACTGGACGGCGGTCACGATGCAGGTGACGACCGCGCCCTTCTGCACGCGGCCCAGCGCGTCGGCGGCGGGGTCTTCATGCAGTTGCTTGATGCCCAGCGAGATGCGTTCCTTCTCGACATCCACGTCCAGCACCTTGGCGCTGACCACCTGGCCCTTCTCGAAGCGGGTCATGGCGACCTCGCCCGGCTCGTCCCAGGACAGGTCGGACATGTGGACCATGCCGTCGATGTCCGCGGACAGGCCGATGAACAGGCCGAACTCGGTGATGTTGCGGATCTCGCCCTCGACCGTCGAGCCGATCTTGTGCTCTTCGGCGAACTGCTCCCACGGGTTGCGCTGCACCTGCTTCAGGCCCAGCGAGATGCGGCGCTTGGCGCTGTCCACGTCCAGGACCATGACGTCGACTTCCTGCGAGGTCGCGACGATCTTGCCCGGATGGACGTTCTTCTTCGTCCAGGACATTTCGGAGACGTGCACCAGGCCCTCGACCCCCGGCTCCAGCTCGACGAACGCGCCGTAGTCGGTGATGTTGGTGACGCGGCCGGAATAGCGGGCACCGGGCGGATACTTGATCGCCACGTTCTCCCACGGGTCGGCCTCGAGCTGCTTCATGCCCAGCGAGATGCGCTGCGTATCCGGGTTGAAGCGGATGACCTGCACGCGGACCGGCTGGCCGATCTGCAGGGCCTCGGAGGGATGGTTGATGCGCTTCCAGGCGATGTCGGTGACATGCAGCAGGCCGTCCACGCCGCCCAGGTCGACGAACGCACCGTAATCGGTGATGTTCTTGACCACGCCGTCCAGGATCATGCCTTCCTTCAGGCCCTGGATCAGTTCGCTGCGCTGCTCGGCACGCGTCTCTTCCAGCACCGCGCGGCGCGAGACGACGATGTTGCCGCGGGCGCGGTCCATCTTCAGGATCTGGAAGGGCTGCGGCACGCCCATCAGCGGGGTGACGTCGCGCACCGGACGGATATCGACCTGGCTGCCCGGCAGGAAGGCCATCGCGCCGCCCAGATCGACGGTGAAGCCGCCCTTGACGCGGCCATAGATCGTGCCGTTGACGCGCTGGTTGCCTTCGAACGCCTTTTCGAGGTTCGTCCAGGCTTCCTCACGACGCGCCTTCTCGCGCGACAGCACGATCGAGCCGTCGCGATCTTCGTACCGCTCGACGAACAGTTCGATCACGTCGCCCGGCTTGACGTCGGGGCTGACGCCCGGCGGGCCGAATTCCTTGAGCGCCACGCGCCCTTCGCTCTTGAGGCCGACATCGACGATCGCGAATTCGTCGGTCAGGCGCACGACGCGGCCGGTGACGACCGAACCGTCGAACGCGGTGTCGCGGCCCAGGGTCTCGTCGAGCAGGGTCGCGAAATCTTCGCCGCCGAAATGGTCGGTGGCGTGCTGTAAGGTGGCTGAAGCCATGAGGTACCTGTAGATCCCGTATCCGGCACCGCGGCGCGGACCGGAAGTCATGCGCACCGTCACACCGATCGGACGGAACGACTTGCCCGGCTGTATCCGCGGCCCGTGCCGCGACATGCCTGACGGCCGATGAAAAACGGCGCGCCGCTACCTCATGGGAATATCCTGGGGGAATGCCCTATGGAATGCCCTTGGGGGAACGCCCTGGGGGGCGGCCTCGACGCGTGGATTGCACAGACACCCTCGCCCCCCGGTCTGTCAACACAAACCGGACGCCGGATGCCCGAAAACCGGCGGAACGCCGATCACACGGCGCGGAGGCGACCCGTCCCGGAGCAATCCGAGCCGGGGCAGTCCGACCCGGGGCAGCCCGTCCGTTCGCGGACGATACGCAGCGCCTCGGCCAGTACCTCGCCCGCCGTCATGTGGTCGGTGTCGATATGCACCGCGTCCTCGGCCGCGCGCAGCGGGGCGACCGCGCGGCCGGCATCGGCGGTGTCGCGGGCCTGCAATTCGGCGGCGACGCGGGCGATCTGGGCCTCGCGGTCCGGGGCGGCGGGGTCGGCGGCCAATTGTTCCCAGCGGCGGCGCGCCCGGGCGGCGGGCGAGGCGGTGATGAACAGCTTGACCGGCGCGTCGGGGAAGATGACCGTGCCGATATCGCGGCCGTCCAGCACCCCGCCGCCGGCCAGGGCGAAATCGCGCTGGGTATCGACCAGGATGGCGCGCACCTTCTGCTGGGCGGCGACCAGGCTGGCCGCGCGGTCGATTTCGGGCACGCGCAGATCGTCGCGTTCGAGGTCGGCCAGGGTGATCCGCCGGGCCTGGTCGTCGGCCGGGTGGTTTTCCGGGTCCAGCCCGGCATCCAGCATCCGGCGCCCCACCGCGCGATAGAGCAGGCCGGTATCCAGATAGGGCAGGTCCAGCGCCTGGGCCAGGCGGCGGGCCAGCGTGCCCTTGCCGGCCGCCGCCGGTCCGTCGATCGCGATGATGAGCTTGCGTGCCGTCATGGCGTCAGCGCGGCGCCGATTTCGTTCATCAGATCGATGAAGCCGGGGAAACTGGTATCGATGAAGGCGGTATCGTCCACCGACACGGGCGCCGCGGCGACCAGGCCGAGGACCGTGGCGCTCATGGCCAGGCGATGGTCCATGCGGGTTTCGACCCTGCCGCCGCCGGGCACGGCGCCCCCGGTGCCGGTGACCAGCATGTCGTCGCCGACCACGTCGACCGCGACCCCGTTGCGCTGCAGCAGCGCCACCGTCGCGGCCAGGCGGTCGCTTTCCTTGACGCGCAGTTCCTCGAGCCCGCGGAAGCGGGACGGGCCGGCGGCATGGGCGGCGGCGACCGCCAGGATCGGATATTCGTCGATCATCGACGGCGCGCGGTCGGCCGGGACGTCGACCCCGCGCAGCGGCCCCGCGACGGCGGTCAGGTCGCCGACCGGCTCGCCGCCCTCGGTCCGTTCGTTGGACAGGCGCAGGTCCGCGCCCATTTCGCGCAGCGTGGTGAACAGCCCGGTGCGCAGCGGATTCAGCCCCACCCCGCGCACCGTGACCGACGAGCCCGGCACCAGCAGGGCCGCGACCAGCACGAACGCGGCCGAGGACGGGTCGCCCGGCACCGCGACGTCCCGCGCCACCAGCCGGGGACGGCCGGCCAGGGTGATCGTGCGGCCGCCGGCGCCCAGCGGCGCGACCGTCACCTGGGCGCCGAAATGGCGCAGCATGTTTTCGGTATGGTCGCGGGTGGCGACCGGTTCCTCGACCCGTGTGGTGCCGGCGGCGTTCAGCCCGGCCAGCAATATCGCGGATTTGACCTGCGCCGAGGCGACCGGCAGGCGATAGGAGAGCGGCGCCGGATCGGCCGTGCCCCGGATCGCCAGCGGCAGGCGGCCGCCGGCGCGCGACAGGAAAGTGGCGCCGGTGGCCGAGAGCGGATCGGTGACGCGCTTCATCGGCCGGCCGCGCAGGCTGGCGTCGCCCGTCATGACCGAGAAGATGCCGTGGCTGGCCAGGATGCCCGACAACAGGCGGGCGGCCGTGCCGGAATTGCCCATGTCCAGCACGTCGGCCGGCTCGGCCAGCGCGCCGAGTCCCTGCCCCGTCACCTGCCAGGCCCCGGGCGCGGTGCGGGCGACCCGCGCGCCCAGCGCGCGCATGGCGTCGGCGGTGCGCAGCACGTCCTCGCCTTCCAGCAGGCCGGAGATCCGGGTCTCGCCGCTTGCCAGGGCCGCGAACATCAGGGCGCGGTGGCTGATCGACTTGTCGCCCGGAACCGCGACGGAGCCGGAGAGGGGCGCCGCCGGGGCACGGACGGTCAGCGGGCGCGGGGCGGGGGCATGCACGGTATCCATGGGGCCATCCACTTCCGGATTGTTGGGGGCGAAGTCAATCACCGGCGTGACGAAACCAGCCGAAAAAAAACGACGAAAGGACGACCGCGCGGCGCGGGCCCCGGGGGCGCGTTTTGAATCACGATTGAATCCCGGTGCGAATCGCGGTTTGACAGGCGGCGCTCAAGCTGGCATGGGGCTCCGCCTTGTGCCGCTTCTCGCCGCAGCGTTCGTCCCACACCATTCAGGATCGACAGGTTCAAGATGGCCCAGCCCACCCTCGGCACCAAGCGCGTCTGTGTCTCCTGCAGCGCCCGTTTCTATGATCTGAACAAGAACCCGGCGGTGTGCCCGAAATGCGGCACCGAACAGCCGGTCGAGGTGCCGCGCCTGCGGCGCCTGCCCGATGCCGCGCCCGCCAGCCCGAGCGACCAGGCGCGGGGCGACGAAATCGATACCGCGGTGGACCTGGAAGACGAGGACACCGGCGAGGACGACGTGATGGAAGACACGTCGGACCTGGACGACGATGACGACGAGATCAGCGCCGACATCGACGTCAGCACCGACAGCGACGACAACGACAACTGACCGGCCGCCCCTCCGCCATGGCGGAGGGGCGGTTCGCCGCCGGACCGGCCGCAGCTAGAGCATCATCCGATCAGATGGAATCATCTGATCGGATAAAGATGCTCGCCAAAACAATGATCTAGAGCCGTATCCGTGAACCAGTGTGAACGGATACGACTCTAGGCCGGCGGCCGGCTTCGTTCGATCTCGACCCCCACGGCGTCGAGATCGTCGAAGACATCCAGCTTCTCGACCCGCACGCGCACGATCCTGACCCGTTCGTCGGCCAGTACGCCGGCGGCGATGCGCTCGGCCAGGGTCTCGACCAGCCGGACATGGCCCTCGGCGACGATCCGGCGGACCATCAGCACGATCCGTTCGTAGGATACGGTGCGGCTGAGATCGTCGCGGCCGACCGTCAGGCCGGCCTCGTCCGGCACGCCGAACGAGATATTGATCCGGATCGGCTGGGTCACGCCCTGTTCGTGCGGATAGATGCCGATATTGGCGTGCAGCACCATGTCCTTGAGGAACACGCGGCGCAGCGGCGGCCGGTCCGGCCATGCGGGAAAGATGGACATCGCGGTCTGCCTTATTCCTCGGGGGGGTGGCCGGTGGCGGCCGGGGACCATTGCAGGTGCTGCCCGCCATCGAGCGCCAGCATCTGGCCGGTCACCGAGGGCAGGCAGAGCAGCGACAGCGCGGCGCGCGCGACCTCGTCCGGACTGGTGCCGTGCCCCAGCGGGACCGAGGCGCATTGCCGGGCGAATTGTTCCGCCGTCTGCCGCGCGCTGGGCAGGGCCGGGCCGGGACCGATGGCGTTGACCCGGATGCCGCGCGGCGCCAGCGCCAGCGCCATGCTGCGCGTCAGCGTCCAGAGCGCGGATTTCGACACGGTATAGGTGACGAAATGCGGGGTCAGCGACCAGACGCGCTGATCCAGCATGTTCAGTACCATGCCCTGCCCCCCCTGCGGCAGTTGACGGGCGAATTCCTGCATCAGCACGAAGGGGGCGCGCAGATTGGGTTCGAGATGCGCATCCCATCCGGCGCGGGTGGCGTCGTCCCATTCGTCGCGTTCGAAGCTGCTTGCATTGTTCACCAGCACGCCGACGGGGCCGAGCGCCGCGCGCGCCTGCCCCACCAGGGGCTGGACCTGGGATTCGTCGGCCAGGTCGGCGCCCAGCACGCAGGCATTGCCGCCCCGCGCCGCGATCTCGGCCATCAGACCGTGCGCCGGTCCGGCGCTGGCGCGGTAATGGATGGCGATCGAAAAGCCCGCGTCGGCCAGGGCCAGGGCAATGGCGCGGCCCAGCCGTACCGCCCCCCCGGTGATCAGGGCGACGCGGGGAATCGCGGCGGGAACGGGCCAGGGAGTCATGCCGGGAGTCATGCCGGGCGCCGTGCCATCAGGGCCGCGGCCAGCGTGCCGTCATCAAGCACGTCCAGCGCGCCGCCCATGGGCACGCCCTGCCCCACCCGGCTGACCGCCACGGCGGAGCCGGCCAGGCGATCCTGCAGCCAGTGCGCGGTGGTGGCGCCGTCAACCGTGGCGCCGAGGGCGAGGATGACCTCGTGCACGCCGCCCTGCGCGATCCGGGCCAGCAGAGGGGCGACATTCAGGTCGTCGGGCCCCATGCCCGACAGCGCCGAGAGCGTGCCGCCCAGGACCTGATAGACGCCGCGATGCACGCCGGCGCGTTCCAGCGCCCACAGGTCGCCCACCGTTTCCACCACGCAGACCATGCCGGCGTCGCGCCCCGGATCGGTGCAGATGGTGCAGGGATCGCGCGTGTCGAGATTGCCGCAGGACGAACAGGTCCGCACCGAGCGCGCGGCCTGTTCCATGGCCTGCGCCAGCGGCAGCATGCGGGCCTGCGGCTGGCGCAGCAGGGCCAGCGCCGCCCGGCGGGCCGAGCGGGGACCGAGGCCCGGCAGGCGAGCCAACAGCGCGATCAGCCGTTCGATATCCGTGCCGCCCATCGGGTGCGCCGCCCTCTTATGGTCCGCCTGATATGGTCCGCCCTGGTCGTCCGCGCGGACTCAGAACGGGAATTTCAGGCCGGCCGGCAGGTTCATGCCGCCCGTGACCTTCTTCATTTCCTCGGACGCGTGCTCGTCCAACTGCTTGCGGGCATCGGCGCAGGCCGCGACGATCAGGTCCTGCAGCATTTCCATTTCCTCGGGGTCGGCCAGCTTGGGGTCGATCTTGACCGCCTTCATGTCGCCCTTGCCGTTCAGCGTGACATGGACCATGCCGGCGCCGGCGCTGCCTTCGATCGTCATGGTTTCCAGCTTGGCCTGCATTTCTTCCATGCGGGCCTGCATCTGGCTCGCCTGTTTCATCAGGCCGGCAAGATTCTTCATCGGTGTCGTCTCCTTACCTGTCGTCGTTCGCGTCCAAATCGTCCTCGTCCACCAGTTCGGCATCGAGGGGTGCGAATTCCAGATCCGGCGCCAGTACGGCGGATGACGCCTCTTCGGGCGGCAGGCCGTAATCGTCAAGCGAATGATCGGTCACGGCCCCCATGACCGCGTCGGGGAAACGGGCGAAGATCGCACGGACCAGGGGATGGGCCTCGGCCGCCGCGCGGTGGAATTCGATGATTTCCGCCCCCTGCTCGGCCAGGGTCGGCTGGCCTTCGGCGGTCGAGGCGTGGACCGTCCAGTCCTGGCCGGTTTCGCGGCGCAGCAGGGTTTCCAGTCGGCGGGTCAGGCCGGGCAGGCCGCCGCGATCGACCCGGATCTCGACCCGGAGCGGCGCGAAGGCGACCAGATGGGTGGAGTGGCGCAGATGGCCGTGCAGCATGGCGTCGCGCCCCGAGACGAAGGCCACGACCTCCCGCCAGGTTGCCAGCGCCGTGGGCTGGGCTTCCGGAGGGGGCTGGATTTCCGGCGGGGATGCCGTTTCGGCGGGCTGCCGTTCGGGCTGGAACGCGGGTTCGGGCAGCGGGTCGGCGAGTCGCACGCCGCCATTGGCCACCATCCGCAGCCCGCCACGGGCCGTGACCTGTGCCGCGGCGCCTGCGTGCGGGCCGGGGGCCGAGTGGCTGCCGGACGCCGGGGCGGGGGTGGGGGCCGGGGCGGGGGCAGAAGCCGGACCGGAAAACGAGCCGGCGGGCGCGCCGGGGCCGGCGCGATCGCCGTCCTCGCCCCCCGTCAGGCGGCGCACCAGTTCGCCCGGCGGCGGCAGGTCGGCGACGTAGCAGAGGCGGATCAGGATCATTTCGGCGGCTTCGCGCCGGTCGGGAGCCATTTCGACCTCGGACAGGCCCTTCAGCAGCATCTGCCAGGTGCGACCCAGCACCGGCACCGACAGAAGGTCGGCCAGGGCGCCGCCGCGCTCGCGCTCGGCCTCGGGCAGGTCGGGGGCGTGGCGCAGAGCCGGCACGGCCTTGAGGCGCGAGACGGTGTGGACCAGTTCCAGCACGTCGCCCAGCATGACGCCGAGATCGGCGCCGCGGGCATGGGCCTCGTCCGTGATGGCGAGCGCCTGATCGGGGCGGCCGGCCAGCACGGCCTCGAGCAGGTCGAAGACGCGGCCGCGATCGGCCAGGCCCAGCATGTCGGCCACGCGTTCGGCACCGACGACGCCCTTCGCTTCCGCACCCTGGGCGTCATGACCTTGGGCATCATGACCTTGAGTGTCGGCACCTTGGGCGATGGCCTGGTCCAGCAGGGACAGCCCGTCGCGCACCGAGCCGTCGGCGGCGCGGGCGATCAGGGCCAGCGCGTCGGGCGTGCACACGACGCCCTCGGCGCGGGCGATCCGGTCGAAATGCGCGGCCAGGTCGGATTGCGGCACACGGCGCAGGTCGAATCGCTGGCAGCGCGACAGGACCGTGACCGGGACCTTGCGCAGCTCGGTCGTGGCGAAGACGAAGGTCACCTGGGGCGGCGGTTCCTCGAGCGTCTTGAGCAGCGCGTTGAACGCGTTGCGCGAGAGCATGTGGACTTCGTCGATGATGAAGACCTTCATGCGCCCCTGCATCGGGCGGAAGCGCGTGGCCTCGATGATCTCGCGCACGTCGTCGACGCCGGTGCGCGAGGCCGCATCCATCTCCAGCACGTCGGGGTGACGGTCGGCCAGGATGGCGACGCAGTTGGCGCACACGCCGCACGGATCGGCCGTGGGGCCGCCGGTGCCGTCGGGCCCGACGCAGTTCAGCGCGCGGGCGATGATGCGGGCCGTGGTCGTCTTGCCCACCCCGCGCACGCCCGTCAGCATGAAGGCATGCGCGACGCGCCCCAGCGCGAAGGCGTTGCGCAGGATCCGGACGGTGGAATCCTGGCCGATCAGGTCGTCAAGCGTGGTGGGGCGGTATTTGCGGGCCAGCACGCGATACGGGGCGGCGGCCGGCGGCGGCGCGGGGGACGCGGGCATGTCGCCGAACAGGCCGGGACCGTCGTCGGGAGGCGCGGGAAGATCCGAATCCTCGGAATTGTCATGATCCGAAGAAACGGTCATTACGGGTTCCGAACTGAGCGTGACACCCGCACCGGGGCGGCGCGACGGGCGATGGCGGCGAAGGCAGGCTTGCCGGGGTGGGAGACCGGACTGATGACCCGGACGAAACTCACTGCGGCTGCTTCCTTCCGGACCTGACCGGGTTGGCAAGGCGTCCGTCCATCGCCGATCTCCCGGCGCCTTCTTAACACGCAACCGGGTGTAGGGCACAAGAGGGAGAGGCGACGAAGAGGCAGGCCATGATGATGACCCCGTACAGGCCCGGCCGGAAGGGTGGAAATTTCTATTCCGGCAGTCCGGTGGACCGGGGGGCGCAGGATCGCGGCGACGCGGCGCGCATCGCGTTCTACCTGATGGGGGGGGAAACGCTGTTCGTGCCGTATTGGCGCGGCCGGCACCTGATCATCCAGGACGGCACCGAATCGGCGCGGATCGAGCTGCCGACGCGGCGCGCCACGATGATGACGCCGGAATTCCTGGAACAGGCGAACTGGGTCTTTCTGGGCTATCTGGACGAGCGGCCGCTGTTCATGCTGGACCTGAGCCTGCTGGACCATCCGGAGCTGATGTTTCCCAGGGCGCGCGGCACGTTTCGCGAATTGCGGCCGATCGCCGGCCTGC
Organism: Nguyenibacter vanlangensis; assembly: GCF_038719015.1. Classification (NCBI taxonomy): domain Bacteria; kingdom Pseudomonadati; phylum Pseudomonadota; class Alphaproteobacteria; order Acetobacterales; family Acetobacteraceae; genus Nguyenibacter; species Nguyenibacter vanlangensis. The sequence continues at coordinate 4,286,403 of NZ_CP152276.1, read as the reverse complement.
TGCCCGCCGACGAGGCCGCCATCCTGGCTCAGGCGCGGGGCATGGCGCATTGGCGCGCCCACAGCCAGTTCTGCGGCAATTGCGGCGCGCCGAACCAGGCGGACCAGGCCGGGCACCGCCTGGTCTGCACCGCCGACCCGACGCACCTGCATTTTCCGCGCACCGACCCGGTGGTGATCATGCTGGTGCATTGGCAGGACCGGGTGCTGCTGGCGCGGGGCACGCGATTCGGCCCCGAAAGCCGCACCATGTCGGCGCTGGCCGGATTCGTCGAGCCGGGGGAAACCCCCGAGGAGGCGGTGGCGCGCGAGGTGCTGGAGGAAACCGGGGTGCTGGTCGGCAGCATCCGCTACCATTCCGCGCAGCCCTGGCCCTATCCCGGCGCGCTGATGCTGGCCTTTACCGCGATCGCGCAGGGCGACGCGCTGCGGCTGGACCGCGAGGAGATCGCCGAGGCGCGGTGGCTGGGGCGCGACGAGGTGCGCAATCACGCGGCGCTGGGCTTTACCCTGCCCTCGCCCACCACCATCGCCCGGCGGATGATCGACGACTGGCTGGGCGACGGGCCCGGGTGAGAGGGGACCGGACGCGCCGGCCCCCATCATCATTCACCGACCATCATTCGCCGACCGTCATTCACCGACTGCGGCGCCGCCGGGATGGCGGCGGTCGAACCCGCCGTAATAGCGGCCGTCGCCCGGCTTGCCGGTGCCCAGGCGCGGCGCGCCGACCAGGATGCCTTCGGCCACGCCCCACGGGGCATGGGGGGCGATGTCATAGCCTTCGCGCTTCAAGGTCGCGGCCACCGCGTCGGACAGGGCGCCCTGTTCGACCTCGACATGGGTGGGCTGCCATTGCTCGTGGATGCGCGGCAGGTCGATCGCCTGCTGGATGTCCAGCCCGTAATCGACCACGCCCAGGATCGCCGACAGCACGATGGTGGGAATGCGCGAGCCGCCGGGGCTGCCGATGACCATGACCGGCCGGCCGCCGCGCGACAGGATGGTGGGCGACATGGACGAAAGCGGCGTCTTGCCGGGGGCGACGGCGTTGGCCTGGCTGCCGACGATGCCGAACATGTTGGGCACGCCCGGACGGGACGAGAAATCGTCCATCTCGTCATTCATGAACATGCCGGTGCCGCCCCCGATGACCTTGGCGCCGAACCAGCCATTCAGCGTGTAGGTGACCGAGATCGCCATGCCCTTGCGGTCGATGACCGAGAACTGGGTGGTTTCGGTCTTCTCGGGCTGGGCCTCGCCGGGGCGCAGGGCGGCGGAGGACAAGGCGTGGTCGGTCGGGATGCCGGCGCGGACCTGCGCCGCATAGGCCGGATCGATCAGGTGCTGGACCGGATTATGGACGAAGGCCGGATCGCCCAGGTCCTGCCGGTCGGCATAGGCGTGGCGCATGGCCTCGACCTCGCGCTGGATGGCGGGGGCGGTGTGCAGGCCCAGCCGGCCCATGTCATAGCCCGACAGGATGTTCAGGATCTCGCACAGCGCGACGCCGCCGCCGCTGGGCGGGGGCGCGGTGTCGATATGGTAGCCGCGATAGGTGCAGGTCAGCGGCGCCAGGATTCGCGGCGCGTAACTGCGGAAATCGGCAAGCTGGAGGATGCCCCCGCCCGCCTGGCTGGCCCGGACGATGTCGGCCGCGATGGGACCGCGATAGAAGGCGTCGGCGCCGTCGCGGGCGATCAGCGACAATGTCCTGGCAAGGTCGGCCTGCACCAGGCGGTCGCCGGCCTGCAACCGCGAGCCGTCGGGCCGCAGGAAGATCCTGCGCGCCTGGGGGTCGCGCGCGAAATCGGCGGTCGAGGTGTCGAGCAACTGCACGTCGCCTTCGCCCAGGACGAACCCGTCGCGCGCCAGCGCGATGGCCGGGGCCATGACCTGCTGGCGGGTCAGGTGGCCCCAGCGATGCAGCACCAGGTCCATTCCGGCGACGGTGCCCGGCACGCCCACGGCCTTCCATCCCAGGATCGACAGATTGGGGATGACCGCGCCCTTGGCGTCCTGGAACATGGTGGCGGTGGCGGCCAGCGGCGCGTGTTCGCGGAAGTCGATGAAGACGGCGTGGCCGTCGGGCGTGCGCAGGGTCATGAACCCGCCGCCGCCGATATTGCCCGCCGCCGGATAGACGACGGCCAGCGCATAGGCCACCGCGACGGCCGCGTCGGCGGCGTTGCCGCCCTGGGCCAGGATGCGGGCACCGACCTCCGACGCCAGATGCTGCGCCGACACCACCATCCCGTGCGCGCCGACCGCCGGGGCCAGCGGCGCCAGGGTCGACCCCGCCACGGAGCCGGCCGGACCGAAGGTCAGCGCATCATTCTGCAGGACCGGCGCCGCCCGGGCGGAAAGCCCGCCGCCCGCGAGCATGGAGCCCGCCAGCAAGGTCGCGGCAATACGGCGTCGCAGCATGGAAATGCGCATCATCTATCCTTCGAACGTGGGGAAGAGGAAAAAGCGCCGGTCAGGCCGGCGGGTCGTAGGGCGGATGGTCCAGCCCGGCGGGAGACAGGGTGAAGATTTCACACCCGTCCTGGGTCACGCCCAGCATATGTTCGAACTGCGCCGAGAGGGACCGGTCGCGCGTGACCGCCGTCCAGCCGTCATCCAGAACCTTCACGTCCGGGCGGCCGGCGTTGAGCATGGGTTCGATGGTGAAGAACATGCCGGGCTGCAGCACCAGCCCCTGGCCCGGACGGCCGTAATGCAGCACGTTCGGCGCGGCATGGAAGCTGCGGCCGATGCCGTGGCCGCAGAAATCGCGCACCACCGAGAAACGGTGCGATTCGGCATAGACCTGGATCGCATGGCCGATATCGCCCAGGGTCCTGCCCGGCCGCACCTCGGCGATGCCGAGCATCAGGGCCTTGTAGGTCGCGTCGATCAGCTTCTCGGCACGGCGGGGGATGGCGCCCACGGTGAACATGCGGCTGGTATCGCCGTACCAGCCGTCGAGGATCACGGTCACGTCGATATTCAGGATGTCGCCGTCCTGCAGGATTCGTTCGCCCGGAATGCCGTGGCAGACCACATGGTTGAGCGAGATGCAACTGGATTTGGGATAGCCGCGATAGCCCAGGGTGGCCGGCACGCCGCCATGATCCATCATGAAATCATGAATCAACTGGTCCAGCGCACCGGTCGAGATGCCGGCGCGGACATGGGGGACGATCATGTCCAGGGTGCGCGCCGCCAACTGGCCCGCCGCGCGCATGCCGGCGAAATCCTCCGGCGTGTGCAGAATGACCCGCCGTGCGTCCGTATCCCCGTCCATGTCGTTGTCCCTTCGTACCCATCAATGCAGCCGCGGAACGGCGCCCTTAATGGGGGATAAATGCGCGGGACATTCTGCCAAGGCAAGGGCGCGCGTCCCGCCCGACCCATTCGGCGGGGGTCAGCCGTGATTATGCCCGTGCCGGCGATGCGCCGCATGACCCGCGACGATCATGTGGACGACATGGGGCGAGACGTGAGAGACGGCATGGCCGCGCCCGTGATGGGCCACCCCGCGGCGATGCGGCGCGGCGGGCAGTTCGGCGACCTGCTCGGGCCCCGCATAGCCGCCGCGCGACGCGGCCGCCAGCATCATGGCGGCGCGGCCGCGCCGCGCGCGCGCCAGCACCAGCGGACGACGGACATCGGCCACGCCCTCCTCCCGGAACCCGTCATCGAGGATGCTGGCCATGATCGCGCTGCGCTGCGGGTTGGAGCGCGCGCCCAGCACCACGCCGATCAGCCGCACATTGTCGCGGATCGCCGAGGTGACCAGGTTGCGTCCGGCAATGGCGGTATAGCCGGTCTTGAGCCCGTCCGCGCCGGGATAGATGCGCAGCATCGGGTCGTGGTTGGGGACCTGGCGGCCATGGAAATAGAAGGCCGGCACCGAGAAATAATGATAATATTCCGGAAATTCGGTGATGATCTGCCGCGTCAGCAGCGCCAGGTCGCGCGCCGAGGTCATCTGGTCGGGGTCGGGCAGGCCGGAGGCGTTGCGGAATATGGTGCGGGTCATGCCCAGGGTCCGGGCCTGGCCGGTCATGAGGTCGGCGAACCGGTCCTCGCTCCCGCCGCCGAGCAGTTCGCCCAGCGCGCAGGCCGCGTCATTGGCGGATTTGGTCACCAGGCCCAGGATCGCCTGCTCGACCGTCAGATAGGTACCCGGCACCAGCCCGAGCTTGGATGGTTCCATCGACGCCGCGTGGGCCGAGACCGGCACCGTCTGGTCCAGGGTGATCTGGCCGGTCCGCAGCCCCTTGAATGCCAGGTACAGCGTCATCAGCTTGGTCAGGCTGGCGGGATAGCGCTGCAGATCGGGACTGGACTGGGACAGGACCGCGCCGGTGCGGGCGTCCATGACGATCGAGCTGATCTGCCCTACATATTGGGCATGGGCGCGGGGCGCGAAGCCGGCCATGACGGCGATATAGCCGGCGGACAGGCCGAGGGAGACGCGTAGCGCGCGGCCGCGGCGCAGGCGCGCGAACCATCCCCGCTTGTGGTACAGCACTGAACTATCGGCCACCACCCGTTCCCCCGTGTGCAACCCCGTATTGTCGGCCGACTTTATGGCCATTTTCTGGAACCCGTCCAGAGCAAAGAGCGATAACAGAAAGAAAACACTGCTTTTTCATGAAGATTTTCGCGCTTTGGCTTCGGGAGCGCTTGCCGGGGCGGTCCGACGGCATCCCTTTTCTTCGTCCCCTCTCCGTCCCCGGCGGCCCGCGATGGAACATTCAGGGCACGAACGCGTCACGCGATTTGATCGTCAGGGGGTGGCGGGATGTGCTTAATTTCCGATTACGCGCCCCCTTTCAACGTGCCACGCCTATCCAATATGGTACTCCCATGGCAGCAGCATCCTTCCCGATCATCCCGGCCCTGACCATCCTGGCCCCAACCGTCCCAGCCCCCACGGTCCTGGCCTCGACCGTCCTGGCCCATGGCGGCAACGGCCCGACCCGGCGCGGCGGCGGGACGGACGGGCAATCCGACAATCCCGATTCGCCGACCATCGGCGTCGTCGTCCGCACCCGGCCCGAGACGCGCAAGCCGGCGATGTACAAGGTCCTGATGCTGAACGACGACTACACGCCCATGGAGTTCGTCGTGCATGTGCTGGAGCGGTTCTTCCAGAAATCGCGCGAGGAGGCGACGGACATCATGCTGCATGTCCACAAGCGCGGGGTGGGCGTGTGCGGCGTGTTTACCTATGAAGTCGCGGAAACCAAGGTGACGCAGGTGATGGACCTGGCACGCCAGAACCAGCATCCGCTGCAATGCACGATCGAGAAGGACTGACATGCCGGCCCGGAAGCGCCGGATGCAGCCTGCCGGCCGCGTGAATCCGCTCGTGAATCACAAAGGCGGGCGGCGGCCCGGGGGGTGCGCCGAAGACGGGTCGTGAAGACGGGCCGTGCGGATGGCGGCCCGAATGCGCAACGCGCGGGAAGGCGGCCCTGTTTCCCGCGGGGAATTAATTTTCTTTCCGCTGGCATTCCGGCGGAAACATACCAAATATAGTCCTGATCTGCCGATTGCCGTCTCCGGGCCCGGCCCCGGTTCAGGAAAAGGAGCGTCCTGGCATGTTGTCACGCAATCTCGAACAGACGCTTCATCGTGCGCTGACCCTGGCCGGGGAGCGCCGCCACGAATATGCGACGCTGGAGCACCTGCTGCTGGCGCTGGTCGACGACAGCGACGCGGTGACCGTATTTCGGGCCTGCGGTGTCGATCTGGACAAGCTGCGTTCGGATCTGACCGAATTTCTGGACAAGGATCTGGCCGGCCTGGCGTCGGACCGGACCGTCGACCCCAAGCCGACCGCCGCGTTCCAGCGCGTGATCCAGCGCGCGGCGATCCATGTGCAATCCACCGGGCGGGACGAGGTCACGGGATCCAACGTGCTGGTCGCCCTGTTTGCCGAACGGGAGAGCCATGCCGTCTATTTCCTGCAACTGCAGGACATGACGCGGCTGGATGCGGTCAATTTCATCTCGCACGGCATCGCCAAGGCGCCGGACCGGTCGACGCGCCGCCCCGTGGCGGGCAGCGCGCAGGACAATCCCGACGGCGAGCGCGAGGAACGCGGCAAGGCCGCGCAGAAGAACCAGGACGCGCTGAGCGCCTATTGCACCAACCTGAACCGCAAGGCCGAGGACGGGAAGGTCGATCCGCTGATCGGACGCGATTCCGAGATCGAGCGCACGATCCAGATCCTCTGCCGCCGCACCAAGAACAATCCGCTTTATGTGGGCGATCCCGGCGTGGGCAAGACCGCCATTGCCGAGGGGCTGGCCAAGCGGATCGTCGAGGGCGACGTGCCCGAGGTGCTGCTGAAATCCACGATCTATTCGCTGGACATGGGCGCGCTGCTGGCCGGCACGCGCTATCGCGGCGATTTCGAGGAACGGCTGAAGGCTGTGGTGACCGAGCTGGACAATAATCCGGGCAGCATCCTGTTCATCGACGAGATCCATACGGTGATCGGCGCGGGCGCGACCTCGGGCGGGGCGATGGACGCGTCGAACCTGCTGAAGCCGGCGCTGGCGGCGGGCACGCTGCGCTGCATCGGCTCCACGACGTACAAGGAATATCGCCAGCATTTCGAGAAGGACCGCGCGCTGGTGCGGCGGTTCCAGAAAATCGACGTGGCCGAGCCGTCGCTGGAGGATGCGGTCAAGATCCTGCGCGGGCTGAAGGGCAATTACGAGCGGCACCACAGGGTGCGCTATACCGAGGAGGCCATTCGCGGCGCGGTCGAACTGGCGGCGAAATACATCCATGACCGCAAGCTGCCGGACAAGGCGATCGACGTGATCGACGAGGTCGGCGCGTCGCGGATGCTGGTGCCGGAAAACCGGCGGCGCAAGACGGTGACGCTGAAGGATGTCGAGGACATCGTCGCCAAGATCGCGCGGATTCCGCCCAAGAGCGTGTCGTCGGACGACAAGGAGACGCTGCGCACGCTGGAGCGCGACCTGAAGGGCATGGTCTATGGCCAGGATCGGGCGATCGAGGCGCTGACGGCGGCGATCAAGCTGTCGCGGGCGGGGCTGCGCGATCCGGAAAAGCCGATCGGCAATTACCTGTTCTCGGGCCCCACCGGCGTCGGCAAGACCGAAGTCGCCAAGCAACTGGCCAAAACCCTGGGCATCGAGCTGATCCGCTTCGACATGTCGGAATATATGGAGCGGCATTCGATCTCGCGCCTGATCGGCGCGCCGCCGGGCTATGTCGGGTTCGACCAGGGCGGGCTGCTGACCGACGCGATCGACCAGCATCCGCATGCCGTGCTGCTGCTGGATGAGATCGAGAAGGCGCACCAGGACCTGTACAACGTGCTGCTGCAGGTCATGGACCATGGCCGCCTGACCGACCATAACGGCAAGACCGTGGATTTCCGCAATGTCGTGCTGATCATGACGACCAACGCGGGTGCCGCGGACCTGAGCAAGGAGGCGATCGGTTTCGGCCGCGAGACGCGGTCGGGCGAGGATGAGGAGGCGATCAAGCGCATCTTCACCCCGGAATTCCGCAACCGGCTGGATGCGATCATTCCGTTCGCCAACCTGTCGCCCGAGATCGTCGGCCGGGTGGTCGAGAAATTCGTCTTCCAGTTGGAGGCGCAACTGGCCGACCGCAACGTCACGATCGAGATCTCGTCGGCGGCGAAGGAATGGCTGGCCGAGCGCGGCTATGACCGGCTGTATGGCGCCCGCCCGCTGGGCCGGGTGATCCAGGAGCACATCAAGAAGCCGCTGGCCGAGGAATTGCTGTTCGGGCGGCTGGTGAAGGGTGGCGCGGTGAAGATCACGCTGAAGGACGGGGCGCTGGATTTCGAATATATCGAATCCAGTGCCGACACCCCGGCGGAAGGCGACGAAGGCAGCGAGCGGGAATCCGAAACCGCGAACTGAAGCCCGCTGGGCCGACTGCCACTGGACCGACTGCCACTGGGCCTGCTGCCAGGCGGGGAATGAAAGCCCCGCCTGGCGGATGCCGATCCGGCGATCGCTTGGACGCGGTTACTGGTAGCGGTTGCCGTTGACCGTGACGTAGCCCGGCATGGCCCAGTTGCGGCCGGTTCCGTGATGGGTCCAGTCGATCCCCTGGCTGCGCGGATTGTCGTAATAATAGCGCCCGACGACATCGGCCATGTCGCCCCTGGCGACCCAGGGCCAGGCGGGCGCGTTCATGCGGTCGAGGTCCGAGACGATGCGGATGGATACGCCGGAACCGACATCCAGGTAGAAATAACCGTGCCAGCCGCTGCGGGTATGACGGGCGCGCGAGACCGCGACGACGCGGCCGCAGACATGGACCGGCTGGTCGCCGCGCTGCGCGCCGTCTTCGAATTGCTGCTGCACGGTCAGGAAATGCCCGTTGTCGCAGGACGGGCCGATCGCCTGCTGCGCGCGGGCGGCTCCGCCGCCGCCGAAGGCCAGGATAGCGCCCAGGGCCAGCGCACGGGCGATGGCGCGCCGAATCGTCATGTTTTCTCTCTCCCCTGCCCCGCGCGTCATGCGGCGTGACCTTTCTTCGGTGCCTCGGCTACCAGTTCCTTGCGGACGACCGCCATGTCGTCGATCAGGTCCTGCGAGGGCTCGGGGATCGTCATGTTCAGCGCCTCCAGCGCCTGGATGATCGTTTCCATGACCAGCAGCCGGGCCATCCATTTCCGGTCGGCGGGCACCACCACCCAAGGCGCATGGGGACTGGCCGTGTTGCGGATCGCGTCGTGATACGCCGCCTGGTAGGCGTTCCAATGAGTGCGTTCGCGCGCGTCGGACGCCGAGAACTTCCAATGCTTCTGGTCCTCGTCGATACGCTGGAGGAAACGCCTGCGCTGTTCCTCTTTCGACAGGTTCAGGAAGAATTTCAGCACCACCGTGCCCTGGCGCGACAGATAATGCTCGAAATGCCGGATGTCCTGGTACCGTTCCTGCCAGATCGCGTCGGTGCGCAGGCTGGCGGGGATTTTCTGCCGGACCAGCAATTCGGGATGCACGCGGGTGACCAGCACCTCTTCGTAATGGCTGCGATTGAAGATGCCGATCCGCCCGCAGGACGGCGCCGCCATATGGACGCGCCACAGATAATCATGCGCCAGTTCGACCGGTCCCGGCTGCTTGAACGAGGTGACGGAGACGCCCTGGGGGTTCACCCCGGACATCACATGCTTGATCATCCCGTCCTTGCCGCCGGCATCCATGGCCTGGAACACCAGCAGGAGCGACCAGGTGCCGTTGGCATAGAGCAGGGTCTGCAATTCCGACAGGCGCTTGACGCCCCGGCGGAGCAGGTGCTTGCCGTCCGATTTGCCGATGCCTTCGAGATCGGCGATGCGGGTCGGATGTGACGCCGGATCGAACCGCGCGCCGTCCTCGACCCGGCACTGTTTCAGCAGCGCGTCCAGGCTGACCGGGTGCGCCATGGCCGCCTAGTCCTCCAGTCCCCGGAACACGGCAAGCCCGGCCGAAGCCTGGCATGTGGGCATCATCTCGATCCGGTTGATGTTCACATGGGCCGGCAGGCCGGCGACCCAGGCGACGGTTTCGGCGATGTCCTCGGGCTGGATCGGGTGCGTGTCCTGATAGACCGCGGCGGCCTTGGCGTCGTCGCCCAGGCGCACGTTGCTGAATTCGCTGCCGCCGCACAGGCCGGGTTCGAGATTGGTCGCGCGCACCCGCGTGCCCAGCAGGTCGCAGCGCAGGTTGCGCATGAATTGCGACACGAACGCCTTGGAGGCGCCGTAAACGTTCGCGCCGAGATAGGGATAGATGCCGGCGGTGCTGCCGATCGAGATGACGTGGCCGTGGTTGCGCGCGACCATGCCGGGCAGCAGCGCGCGGGTGATCTCGACCAGGCCGGTCACGTTGGTGGCGATCATCTGTTGCCAGTCGGCGATCGCGGCATCCTGCGCCTTGTCCAGCCCGAGGGCCAGACCCGCGTTGTTGACGAGGATATCGACCTGTCGCCAGTCCGCCGGCAGGCTGCCGGGCAGCGCGCGCAGGGATTCGACGTCGTTCATGTCCAGCACGAAAGGCAGCAGGGCCGGCCCGAGGGTTTCGGCCAGCGCGTCCAGCCGTTCCTTGCGCCGTCCGGTCGCGATGACGCGGTAGCCGTCACGCACCAGGCGTTCGGCGATCGCCTTGCCGAAGCCCGCCGTCGCACCCGTCACCAAAACCGTCTTCGTCATCGCGATGATCTCCTTGTCCTGTCGCATGTCCCGTCGCGCCCATAAGGCTTCGCACGCATTAAGCGCCATTCCAGGCGAGGCGGCAAATCGGCACGTGACGGTTGCAATGGGCGATGGTTCTGTCTTTACTAAGAACAAATGTTCCCATTCCCGCCGAGATCGGCCGCCGAGACAGCCGCGTCATGCACAGCCGTCCCGTCCGAGGCCAGTCCATCGCTGGCCGGATCGCTGCTGGTGGCGAGCCCGGCCCTGGCCGAGGGTCCGTTCGCCCGCAGCGTGATCTTTCTGTGCGCGCATTCGCCGGGGCGGGGCGCGATGGGGCTGGTGGTCAATCGTCGCCTGTCGCAGCCGGGCCTGGATGACGTGCTGGCGCAATTGGGTATCGACCCGGTGCCGCCGCGCCGGCGGATCGATCTGTGTGCCGGGGGGCCGGTGGATGAGGCGCGCGGCTTCGTCCTGCATTCATCGGACTGGACGGGCGCGGGTAGCCTGCCGGTCGATGACGGGACGACCCTGACCGCCAGCCAGGATGTGCTGAAGGACATCGCCGACGGCGCCGGACCGCGCCGGGCGCTGCTGGCCCTGGGCCATGCGAGCTGGCAGGACGATCAGTTGGAAGACGAGATCATCCACCGCAATGCCTGGTTGCCCGCACCGGCCAGCGACGCCATCCTGTTCGGCGGCGGCCACAGCCTGAAATGGCGCCAGGCGCTGGCCGCGATCAATCTGGATCCGATGCAGCTAACCGCCGCCACCGGCCACGCCTGAGAGACTGCGCGGAAACGCGGGCTGGCGGCGATCCGACGCGCGTTTCCTGCGCTTCGGTGCTCACGGCCCACAAGGCCGCTCCGCTCCGATGCTCGGAAACACACGCCGGGCGCTCCACTGCGTTCCGCTCTCGCTCGCCAGCCCGCGTTTCCGCACAGTCTCCGAGAGGAAAAGCCGGGTAAAACCCTGGCGGCACGTTCTGCGCGGTTTTGCTGCGCTCCAGTGCCCACGGCCCACAAGGCCGCTCCGCTCCGATGCTCGGAAACACACGCCGGGCGCTCCACTGCGTTCCGCTCTCGCTCGCCAGCCCGCGTTTCCGCACAGTCTCTGAGAGGAAAAGCCGGGTAAACCCTGGCGACACGTTCTGCGCGGTTTTGCTGCGCTCCAGTGCCCACGGCCCACAAGGCCGCTCCGCTCCGATGCTCGGAAACACACGCCGGGCGCTCCGCTGCGTTCCGCTCTCGCGCGCCAGCCCGCGTTTCCGCACAGTCTCTGAGAGGAAAAGCCGGGTAAACCCTGGCGGCACGTTCTGCGCGGTTTTGCTGCGCTCCAGCGCCCACGGCCCACAAGGCTGCTCCGCTCCGGTGCTCGCAAACCCACGCCGGGCGCTCCACTGCGTTCCGCTCTCGCTCGCCAGCCCGCGTTGCCGCACAGTCTCTGAGAGGAAAAGCCGGGTAAAACCCTGGCGGCACGTTCTGCGCGGTTTTGCCGAGTGCTTCAGGCGCCGTTCCCGGCCTCCCAGCGGAAGGAGGGGACCGTTGCGACGGGGGAGAGGCCGGCGGCTGCGGCCTCGGCCCTGGCGAGGGCCAGGTCGTTGCCGATCATTTCCTGGTGGATACCGCCCAGGACCCAGCAGCCATCGATGCCGGCCTGGCGCGCGCCGCGCATGTCGGTGGCCAGCGCGTCGCCGACCGCCAGCACCCGCGCGCGCGGCATGTCCAGCATGTCCATCACCGGCCCATAGACCTCGGGGTAAGGCTTGCCGATCCAGCGGACCGGGCAGTCCTGCTGCGCGTACAGGCTGGCCAGCAGGCCGGCGCAGATCAGGCGCTGCCCGCCGCGCATGACCTCCATGTCCGGATTGGCGCAGATCATCTTCAGCTTGCGCGCGGCACAACGGGCCAGCAGGGGCAGATAGGGTTCATGCGCGCCCTCGCCCCGATCCTGGTCGGGGCCGGTATTCAGGATGAAATCGGCGTCCTCGGGATCGTCGACCTGGACCAGGTCCAGCCCTTCGAACAGGTTATGATCCTTGGGCGCGCCCAGATGCAGCATGCGGCGGCCCAGTCCGGCGAACCAGGGATCGGTCCAGGCGGCCATCAGGCTTCTGGTATATTCGCCGCTGGTCATGATGCCGTGATACAGGTCCGGGGTCACGCCCATCCGGGCCAACTGGTCGCGGACCACGTCGACCCGGCGCGGGGCGTTGGAGAGCAGCACGACCCGTCCCCCCTGGTCGCGCAGGCGCGCCAGGCAGTCCCTGGCGCCGGGATAGGGGCGAATGCCGTCATGAACGACGCCCCAGAGATCGACGATGAACCCGTCATAACGCGTCGCCAGTGGGGCGAAACTCTCCAGACCCAGCATCATGCCATACCTTTCGCGTCGGCAAGGGTTTCGAATCCTTCGGCATGCAGTGCGCGCAGCAATTCGCGCTTCAGCCGGGGTACGATGCCGGGGCCGTCATAGGCGAAGGCGCTGTAGAGCTGCACCAAATCGGCCCCCGCACGGACGCGGTCGAGAATGTCGGCGCCCGTTTCGATGCCGCCGCACGCGACCAGCGCCAGGCGCCCCGCCGCGATCTGGGCGACCTGCCGGAAAATTTCATCGGCCAGCGGACGCAGCGGCCGGCCCGACAGGCCGCCGGCCTCGCCGGCATGGGCGCTGGCGAGCCCGCCGGGGCGCGAGATGGTGGTGTTGCTGACGATCAGCCCCTGGACGCCGCCCGCGATCGCCGTTTCCACGATCGGACCGATATCGTCGCGGGCGAGGTCCGGGGACAGCTTGACCAGCAACGGCGGGCGGTCGGGATGCGCCGCGCCGATCGCCTGGAGCAGGCCGGCCAGGCGCGACGTCTGCTGCAGGTCGCGCAGGCCGGGCGTGTTGGGCGAGGACAGGTTGAGCACGATGTAGTCGGCATAATGCTTCACCCGGCCGACCAGGCGGGGATAGTCTTGCTCGGGATCCGCGCCGGTCTTGTTGATGCCCAGATTGGCGCCGACCGGCACCCGGATGACGGGCCGGCCCGAGGACGAGACGCGCTGCAGGCGCGCGAGGCGCACCGCGAAACGGTCGATGCCTTGGTTGTTGAAGCCCATCCGGTTGATGATCGCCCGGTCTTCGGCCAGGCGGAACAGGCGCGGGCGGGGATTGCCCGGCTGCGGCCGGGGCGTCACGGTGCCGGCCTCGACGAAGCCGAAACCGATCCGGGCCAGCGGGCGCAGCACCTGCGCGTTCTTGTCGAACCCGGCGGCGATGCCGATCGGATTGGGAAAGCGCAGCCCCATGGTCCGCACGGAGAGGGCCGGGTCGTCCCGGCCCGAGAAGCCGCCGCCGCCGAAGCCCAGCATCAGCGCGTTCAGGGCGAGAGCGTGCGCGTCCTCGGGGTCCAGGCGACGCACCAGCGGCATGAGCATGTTCGACACGAGATCCATCATGATCGGATTTTCTGCCGTACATCCCCCGGAGAGAAAACCCCTTGGCAAAAACCCCTGGGAAAAACCCGGGAAAAAGAACCGGGCGGAAATCAGGCCGGCAGGCTGGAGAGCGGGGCCGGCGGGTCGGTGGGGCAGCGGATCAGCAGATAGGGCGGCACGCGCAGATCGTGCCCGCCATTGAAGCCGGCCAGACGGTTCCACTGGCCCAGCGTGCAATAGACATGGCCGTCATGAACGCAGATCCCGTCCGGCGAGAGCACGCGCGGATCGCGCAGGATCGTGTCGAAACTGCCGTCGAGATTGCGGCGGAAAATCGCATCATGTTCGAAATTGGTGGTGTAGATACGCCCTTGGGGATCGGTCGCCAGCCCGTCGGCCACGCCCTTTTCCCCCAGGTCGGTCACGGCGGCGGCGAGTTCGGCGTCGCCGCGCGCGAAATCGGACAGCAGCGCCGTGGGCAGGCTGTAAAGCCGCCGGCTGGTCAGCGGACAATAATATAAGGTCGCGCTGTCGGGACTGAGGGTGATGCCGTCGACCCCGCCCGAGACGAAGGTCTGGTGGCTGGGGTTGAAGACCAGGGGACGGCCTTCGACCACGGCCATGAAGCGGGGTTCGGTCTGTGTCGATGGGTGGTGGGCCAGGACGCGGCGCTGGCGGCCGGTGGCGATATCGACCACCACCAGTGCCGGATGCGTGCCGAAGGACGAGTCGGTGACATAGGCCGTGCCCTGTGCGCCATGGGTCAGGTCGACGCGCAGGTCGTTCATATGGCTGTCGGGCAGTAGGGTCGGCGGCGTCAGGACGATGCTGGCGATGACGCGGTCGGTGGCGGGATCGATCCCCACGATCTTCGCGGCGCCGGGGCGCAGGGGCTGGCCGGCCAGCTTGCCGTCATCGATCATCCACAGGCGGCCGCGCGTGTCGGTCGTCATGCCATGGACCGAGACCAGCCGGTCGGCCGGCGCGCGGTCGGACGGCAGGCTGAGCGCGACGCTGGGATAGGGCACCAGCCCGCCATCCCTCAGTTCGGCCAGGGTCGCGCCCTTGTGGTCGACCGCGTGGCGGGGAAAGCCGACGAACATCCGGCCATCGGGGGTGATCGCGATGCCGGACGGGCCGGGATCGGCGAACCGGGCCACGATGTCGAACGTGCCGGCGGAATTGAATCCGTGATCGGTATTGGTGGCCAGGCCGGCCGGCGGCGCGGCGCGGGCGGCACGCCCGGCCGCCGCCAGGGCCAGGGGAATGGCACCTCCTAAAATGGATCGGCGTTTCACGCTGCCTCCCCCGTTCCTGTCGCCGCGCGCCCGTCAGGCCGGGCGGCGGATGCGCCGGCCGGCCCGGACCATGATGATGATGACGGTCAAAATAATGACCGCCAGGGCCACGATCGCGGGCACGATATAGCCGCCCACCCGTGCCAGCAACGGCCTGGGGCCGCCCGCGCGAAGGGTGGCCACGTCGGAGGCCGTGATGTGGACCGCCTGGTTGCCGAACTGCGACAGCACGTAATTGCCGACGTCGGCGACGTCCTGGTCGGACAGTTCGTCGACATAGGACCCGTGCGCGAAGCCCGGCATGAAGACATGCTGGCCGCCCACCGTACGGTCGACGCCCTGGAGGATGGCGGCGACCAGATTGTCGGGGGTCGCGGCGCCCGTTGCGGAATTATGGAACAATTGCGGATAGTACCCGTCCTGGCTGCCCGTGCCGGTGGGGCGGTGACAGGCCGCGCAATCGCCAGTGAAGATCCGCGCGCCATTGCTCAGCGACGCCGGGGCGACGCCGCGCTGGAGGGCCTCGCCGTTCGAGATCGCGCCATAGGCGTCGCGCGGCCGGGTTTCGGCGGCGTTCCGGAGGGCGGGCACCTGGCGGACATAGGCGACGATCGCCCGCAAATCATCGTCGCTGAGATATTGGAAACTATGTTCGATCGCCTCGGCCATCGGGCCGGCGGCCTGGGCCTTGCCGGGGACGTCGCCGGTCTTGAGGTAGCGGAACAGGTCGTCGCTGCTCCAGTCGCCGATGCCGCTGACGGGATCGGGGGTGATATTCGGCGCGATCCATGTGCCGAGCGTGGCGCCGCCGAGCTGTTTGCCGCCGATTTCCGCCATCATGGCGTTGCGCGGCGTGTGGCAGGTGTCGCAATGGCCCAGCGCGATGGCCAGGTAGGCGCCCCGATTGACCTGGGCGGATCTGGCCGGATCGGGCGTGAAGCGCGTGCCGTCCAGGAAGAGCGCGTTCCAGACCATCATGGAGGCGCGGATATTGAACGGGAACGGCAGCCTGGTTGCCGGCGGCGCGGTGTCCACCGGCCGCACCGCCTGCGTGAAATAGGCGTAGAGCGCATGGATGTCCGCGTCCGTCAGCCGGGCATAAGACGTATAGGGCATCGCGGGGTAGAGATGCGCCCCGTCGCCGCGAATTCCGTCGCGCACCGCGGCCGCGAACTGGGATTCGGAATAATTGCCGATGCCCGCGACCTTGGACGGCGTGATGTTCGAGGAATAGATGCTGCCCAGCGGCGAGGCGATGCCATAGCCGCCGGCGAACGGCTTGCCGCCATGCGGCGCAGTGTGGCAGGCGGCGCAATCGGCCGCGACGGCCAGATAGCGCCCACGCGCGACCAGCGCGGCGTCGGCTCCGCCGTCCTGGGCGGCGGCGGGGCCGGTCCAGAGGGCGACGGCGGCGGCACCGGTGACGGCAGCGCCGACGGCGATTCGGGCAATCCTGCGGATCATGCCCGGCCCCCCTGGAAATCGGCCTGGATGGAATCGGCGGCCTTCAGCCCCAGCGCCGCCATGCTGAGCGTGGTGTTGACCACGCTGGCCGAGGCCATGGCGCCGCCGCCGGGCAGCCACAGATTCGGATGGTCGTGGGCACGGCAATCGCCATCCACCACGGAATCCTTGGGGTCGTTGCCCATGATCACGCCGCCCATGATGTGATTGTTGGCGTTGAACGATGTGGTGATGCGCAATTCGGTACCGCCCAGCAGGCCGGCCACCTGGCGGATCTGCTCCGCCGCCGCGACGGCGCCTTTGCGGACATACTCGCCGACATCGTAATGGATGTCGGGACAGGGCAGGCCCAGCGGGTCGCGCCGCGTCTTGCTGAGCGTCAGCCGGTTGCCGGGATCGGGCAGCGGCTCCAGGCTGACCGACAGGTCCACGCCGCAGGCCGCGCGGCGCCGGATTTCGTCATCCAGCGCCTGCCCGACCAGGCCCAGCGCCAGCGCCTGTTCGGTCGCGGGCCCGACGCGGCTGATATTGTTCAGGATCATCTTGTTGGCGGAATAGGTGCTGCGGAAGCCGCCGTCGCGCGGGCCGACGATGCAACTGCTCTGCGCCGGGCCCCGGCCGAACCAGAGCGGTTCGCTGGCCAGGAAGGTCGCATGCACGCCCGAATGGTCCATCATGTTGCGCCCGACCTGGTCGGACGAATTGGCGATGCCCGCCGGATTGCGTTCGTTCGCCGCCAGCAGCAGCAGGCGCGGCGTTTCGATCCCGTTGCAGGCCAGCACGAAGGTACGGCCGCTGGCCTTGTGCGAGCGGCGCTGCGCGTCATACCAGTGGATCGCCGTCACACGGTTGGTCTCGTCGGTGTCGATGCGATAGGCCACCGCCTGATCCAGCACCACCGCGCCCGCGTCCTCGGCCTTCTGCACGTGCTGGATGCCGTTATACATCGCGCCGATCGGGCAGATCGGCTGGCAGTTGTTGTTGCCGCAGCATGAGGGACGGTCGCCGAAGGGCTGGACGCTGCGCCCCTGCGGGATCGGCACCAGCTTGAAGCCGTGCGGGTTGACCAGTTCGGCCACCCGGCGGTCGCCATAGCCGAAGGGGATCATGTCACGCGGATAGGGGCGGCTGCGCTGGCTGGGCGATTGCAGGTCGGGATCGTGCGGGCCGGAGACACCCATCGCCTCTTCGGCGCGACAGTAATAGGGTTCCAGGTCCTCGTACGAAATCGCCCAGTCGCGACCGACGCCATAGGTCGATTTCATGCGGAAATCGATGGGCAAATGCCGCCAGCAGGACGCTGCCCAATGCCACGTCGTGCCGCCGACCGTGCGCAGATAGCCCTGCCTGAACGCCGAGCCGTCCGGGCCGAACAGGCCGACATAATCATTGGCGGGAAAATAGAGCGGCGCCGGGGCGAGCGGCGCCTGCGGATACAAGCCCTGGAAATCGGAATTGACCCGGTTATGGAACGACATGTTCCGCCAGTTTTCGACGATGTCCGACCGTTTCAGGCGCAGTCCGGCTTCGAGCACCACCACGGAACGGCCGGCGGCGGCCATCTGGTGGGCGATCAATGCGCCGACGACGCCGGAACCGACCACCACCACGTCGGCGGTCACGTCACCGGAGCTGGAAAAGACAGGTTGCACCACGGCTTATGCTCCTTGGCCGTCTATTGGGGCCGTCTATTGGGGGGCCGTATTCGAAGGCCGCTTATTTGGTCGGAAGGATTGCGGATTGCGGGGGCGCCTTGGACTCCACGGCCGCCGGCGGCGGCGCGGGGGGCGGCACCGCGACGGTCGAGACGGCCGGCACACCCAGCGGCGGCGGCGTTTCGGTCCACCAGCCGGGCTTGCCGAAGCAATAGGTCGGCACCGGCAGGGCATCGCGCGTGGGCTGGTACATCAGCGCGTCGTAATAGGCGACCATCGGGGCGTTGGTCTTGTCCTGCACCGAGCCGGTATACCAAGCCGCGACCAGGCCGAGCATCGCCTGGCGCAGATTGGCCTCTTCGGCACGGGAGAGGATTTCCTCGGGCGTGCCGCCGGGCCGGGCGATGCGCGCCAGGGCCTCGACCTGCGCGCCATAGCCGGGGAAGGTGCGGACCATCGCCGCGAAAAGCCGCGCCGCGATATCGGGATTGAGGTCGCCATGCCCGGTGACCGCCTGCGACACGGCCAGGAAGCGGGATTCGTCGGCCGTCAGGGCCCACGCCGCGGCAGGGCGCGGCGCCAGCATGTCGGCGGCCAGGGCGGAGGCGCCGGCCGCCGCCGATGCCATCATCAGCGTGCGGCGGCGCAGGCTGGACGGCGGGTCGGCCCTATCGGGTACGGCCGGACTGGTTTCGGCCAGGTCGAAGCCTGTCCGGGTCGGGGCATTCATTCTGTCTACACTCCTGGAGAGACGAAGGGGGGCACCGCGCCGTCCATTCGTTTCTATAGCGGAACCGATTCGGTTCGAAAAAGAAACGATATTGAAAAATTCTTTCTTTTCATGATGATTTCCGATTGCCTCTGCTGGAGCGGCGCGTGCCTCCGGCAAAGGAGCACGCGCCGGGCGATCAGTTCAGCGGCAGGCTGGCCACCCCCGCTTCGCTACCGGCCAGGGCCTTGCGGATTCGCGCGACGTCCTCGGCGCGCGCCGGAGGCGCGTCATTGCCCCACGCCTTGCGGATGAAGCTGACGACATCGGCGATTTTCTGATCGGACAGGCGCGCCGCGAAGCCCGGCATGACGAAGGCGGAGGGCGCGTTGCGGGTTGCGCGCACCGTATCGCCGGTCAGCACGATATGGATCAGCGAGTCCGGCGACTTGTCCATGACCACGGGATTGCCGGCCAGCGGCGGGAAGACGGTGGGATAGCCGTGCCCGTCCGTGCGATGGCAGGCCGCGCAACGATCGACATAGACGCGCGCGCCCTGGACCGACACATCGCCGGAATGCAGCGCGCCGGCCAGTGTCGCGTCATAGATCCAGGGCCGCTGCGCCGTGTCGCCGGCAGGCAGGCTCTTGAGGAAATGGGCGATCGCGTGCAGATCGGCGTCGGTCAGATACTGGGTGCCGTGTCCCACCGCGTCGGTCATGCCGCCGAAGGCCGAGCCGTTCAGGATGCGCCCGGTCTTGAGGAAGGCCACGATGTCCTCTTCGGACCAGCGGCCGAGCCCGGTACGGTTTTCCCCGCGCAGGCTGACGGGAATCCAGCCGTCGACGGCGCCGCCGCCCGCGAGGAAACGCGTGCCGTCCGCGGCGGTCAGGGCGGATTCCTGCATCGTCATCGCGCGGGGCGAATGGCAGGCGCCGCAATGGCCGGGGCCTTCGACCAGGTAGGCGCCGCGCGCCGTCTGCGGGTCGGCGAAGGGACGTGCCGAGGCCGCCTGGGCGGCCTTGACCGACGGCGCGAAGGCGGCGCGCCAGAGGATCAGAGGCCAGCGCATCGAGAGCGGCCACATGACGTCGTTGGGCCGCACATGGTTGGCCACCGGCGCCACGCCATGCATGAAATAGATGTACAGCGCGTGGATATCCGCATCCGTCATGCGGGCATAGGACGGGAAGGGCATCGCCGGATAAAGCGACGCGCCGTCGCGCCGCACGCCCTCGCGCACCGCGCGGGCGAATTCGGCTTCGGTATAGCTGCCTATGCCGTTCCCGGGGTCGGGGGTTATGTTCGGGGCATAGATCGTGCCGAACGGCAGGGCGAAGGACAGGCCGCCGGCGAACGGCCTGCCGCCCGGCGCGGTATGGCAGGCCACGCAATCCGAAGCACGGGCGACATATTCGCCCTGCGCCACCAGGGCCGGATCGGCGCCCGGTTCGGTGCCCTGGCGTTCGGTGCCCTGAAATTCGGCGGCGTGGGCGGCCGGGAGGAGAGCCGGCGACAGGCCGAGCGTGCCGAGCAGGGCAGCGAGCGCCGCCCATTTGCGAGAGCGCATCACATCTGCACCAGCGGGCCGGGGTTTTTCAGGTAGGTCGAGCGGATATGATGGGCCGACCAATAGGCCAGGGCCGCGACCATGCCGGTCGGGTTGTAGCCCGTCCCCTGCGGGAAGGCGTTCGCGCCGATGACGAACACGTTCGAGACGTCCCAGCTTTGCAGATAGCGGTTGAGCGCGCTGGTCTTCGGATCCTCGCCCATCACCGCGCCGCCGGCGAGGTGGGTGGTCTGGTAATAGCGCGTATCGAACCGCTCGCCCGGCTGGCGCTGGCCCAGATGCACGTCGCGCGCGCCCATCGCCCGGGTGACCTTGGCGATCTGGCTGACGACATAGCGGTTCATGCGGATGTCGTTATCCTTCCAGTCGAAGGTCATGCGCAGCAGCGGCATGCCGTACGCGTCCTTCCAGGTCGGATCGAGGTCCAGATAGACGTCGCGATAGGCCATGTTCGTGCCGTGCGCGTCCATGCGGACGGAATGCTGGTAGGTATCGACCATGGCCTTCTTCCAGGCCGACCCCCAATGGGGCGTGCCCGGCGGGCCGCCGAGCTTGGCCGCGGCGATGCCCTTGATCCCGGCCTGGTTCACCCAGACCGGCGAACCGCCGATGAAGCCCAGGGGACCGTGATCGAAATTCTCGCTGTTGAAATCGTCGAAGGCGACACCACCGCCGCCGGTGCCGATGAACTGGTTGGTATAGACCGTCTTGTCGAACCAGGCGGTGGTGGTGGTGACGTTCTGGTAGACGAAATTGCGCCCGACCACGCCCGCGTTCGCCACCGGGTCATACGGCTTGCCGATGCCCGAGAGCAGCATCAGATGCACGTTGTGGAACTGGAACGCCGCGACGATCACCAGGTCGGCGGGCTGGAAGACCTCATTCCCGTCGCGATCCAGGTAGGTGACGCCGATGGCCTTGGTCTTGCTGCTGTCGAGTTCGACACGCAGGACGTGGGAACGGTCGCGCAGCTCGAATTTCGGATCGCTGCGCAGGGCCGGCAGGATATTCACGTTCGGCGAGGCCTTGGAATACATGTAGCAGGCATAGCCGCTGCAATAGCCACAGAAATTGCAGGGCCCCATCTGCACGCCGTAGGGGTTGGTATATTGCGCGGACGCGTTGGCCGCCGGCATGGAATAGGGGTGGAAGCCCACCGCCTCGGCCGCCTTGCGGAACATGTTGGCGCCATAGACGTCCTTGAGCGCCGGCAGGGGAAAATGATCGGAGCGCGAGGGCGCGAAATAATTGCCCTTGCCGACCACCCGGCCATCGACCATGTAGGCCTCGCCCGACGTGCCGAAGACTTTTTCGGCCCTGTCGAAGAACGGCTCCAGCTCGTCATAGGTGACGCCGTAATCCTGGAGGTTCATGCCTTCGGGGATGAATTTCTCGCCGTATTTCTCGACGACCTTGCTGCGCAGGACCAGATCGTCGGGCGGCATGCGGAAATGCACCCCGGACCAGTGCAGGCCCGCGCCGCCCACGCCCTCGCCCGGCAGGAAGGCCGACATCTGGCGATAGGGCAGCGCCGTCTGGTCGGGCGTGTTGCGGATGGTGACCGAGGTCCTGGACAGGTTCTGGAAGATCTTGTGCCGGAAATTGGCCTGCAGTTCGTCGAGCGACCCGGGATAGGCGCCGTCGCTGGCGGTGCTGCGGTCGGCGCCGCGTTCCAGCATGACGACGCCCAGCCCGGCCTCGGTCAATTCCTTGGCCATGATCGATCCGGCCCAGCCGCCGCCGACCACCACGGCGTCGACCTGCTTCATCCTGATGCTGGCCATGTCAGGCGGTTTCCCCGGAAATCGAGACCGAGCCGAGCGGGTAGCGCGGGCCGTACTGGTCCACCCAATCCATGAAATCGGCGCGGGCACCGGGGAAATTGATCATCGTCCAGCCGCCAAGCCCCTTGTTGCCGCCATGCACCGGGTCGGAGAAGGCGCCCTCCATCGTGTTGTTCAGCAACTGGGCGAAGAAGGTCCGCGCCGGCAGGTCGCCGAAGCGCGTATCGCCCGTCTCGAACCCGCGCAGGATGTCGTCGCGGGTGGCGGCATCGAGGTCGGCGAAGGATTTGCCGTATTTCGCCTGCACGAAGGCTTCGGCCCCGGCGATGCCCTTGCGGTAGATGTCACGCGGGGCATAGGGCAGCTGGTAGCCGAGATTGGCCGGACCTGAAACGAACGGAGCCTGCATGTACCACAATTTTCCGAAAGCGTACGGCGTATCCATCTGCCGGTCGATGAACTCGGGCACCCCCAGGGCAAGGGCGCCTGGTCCGACCGCGTCCTCGGGGATCAGCCGGTCGCAGGCGGCGTGCAGAAACGTCCATTCCGCGGCGGTGAAGAACGTCGGGACATAGGGCGGCGCATCGGCCGAACGCGCGGCGCCGACCGGCACCGCAGCGGAGCCGAGTGCTGCGGCTCCGGCCAATCCCTGCATGAAAATCCTGCGGGACGGATCGGGGGGAGGCGTCGTCATACCATCACGGGCTCCGGGGGCACCCGCGGGGGCCAGCGTCTTGGCGGACACCGTCACCTGCGGGTCGGGGGAAACGAAGGGGGAACTGCAGCGCGGATTGCTGTCACGCGTTTTTGTCCGCTTTCTTCGCCTGACCTAAAGCAGAAATCACTTTCGTGGCAACCCTGCCCCCGGACGCCGCGGCAGGGCCTTCCGGCCACCCCGGAAAGATTGGCCCACCCGCCCGGGAACGCCCCCTGCCCTGCCGGCAATCAGTTGGTTTTTACCAATCTTTCATGATTCAGACCGATCTTTTGACACCGGATCGATCGGCTCCGCCTGGGCATGTCCGGCGACGCCGGGGAATGCGGATTGCGGTGGCCACCCACATCGTTTCGATCATTATCACACAAATTTTAACTGTCCCGGCATAATGCGGCCGCGCGCCCGGGGCCGATCCGGCACGCGCCGGCGTCATATCCGCCAGACCGAGGGGCCCTGCGCCGATGGGCGACTGGGGCGACCGTGTCCATCGCCCCATGATACCGTCCTGCGTGGAGAGGCTGGGCTACAGGGCCTGGGCGCCGCCGTATCGGCCATGATTCCATCCGCGCTTTTCCGGACGGACAGCCGGTTTCAACCGAAACCTGATTTCGTAAAAGACGGTGTGGCGCACGGTCTTTACGACGATGCCTTTACGGCGATGCCAGAGAACGTGCCTTGCCGCGCCATCAGGCGCGGTTGCGGGGAGCGGCGCACGGAAAAAGGCGGCCCGTCCGGAGACAGGCCGCCTGCTGCACGATCACAGATGGTTCCAGGCCGGTCAGGCGCTGGCCGCGGCCTTCGCGGCGGCGAGGCGCGCCAGGCGGACCTGCTTGCGGGCTTCGCGCGCTTCGCGCCACGCATCGACGGCGGTGCGCGTGCCCTTTACGGCGCGCTTGCTCACCGGCGCGGACTTCGCGACGCCTTTCTTGGCGGGGGCCTTGGCCGACGACTTGGCCGGAGCCTTCACCAGTTCTTTCGTGGCAGCCTTCGTGACGGTTTTCGGCGCGGGCTTCGCGGCCACACTCCTGGTGGCGGCCTTGACGGCCTTGGGCGCCTTGACCGGAGCGGCTTTCGCCGCAGTGGTCTTCGCCGCAGTGGTCTTTGCGGGAGCAGCCTTCGCGGGAGCAGTCTTCACCGGAGCGGCCTTCGCCGGAGCAGCCTTCACCGGGGCGGCCTTCACTGGAGCGGCTTTCGCGGCCGGCGCCTTGGCGGGCGCAGCCTTTGCGGGGACGGCCTTCGCCGGCTTGGCCATCGCAGCCTTCTTGGCCTTGGCCACGGGCTTCGGCGCTTCGACCACCGGAGCGGCCTTTCGGGCCGTCGCTGCGGCGCGGCGCGCCGGCGGCTTGGCGGCCGTGGCGCGGGCGGCCGCGCCCTTGGCCGGCTTGCGGGCGGAGGTCACGACCTCTTCCGCGACCGGACCGGCCTTGACGGCCGGGCGGGCGGGGCCGCGACGGCGCGCGGGCGCCGCCACGACGACGGGCACGACCACCGGTTCGGGCGCGGCCTTCGGTGCGCGGGCACGGCGGGCGGGCTTGGCGGCGACCGGTGCGGGTTCGATGACCGGCGCGGGCTCGATTTTCGGCTCGGCAGCCTTGGCCTTCTTGCGCGCGCCCTTCACCTTGACCGGCGTCTCGGCAATTTCGGAGGCCGGGGCTGCGATCTTCTCTTCGACCGGGGCGGCCGTCACCTTGGCTTCGCTCTTCTTCGCGGTCGCCTTGCGACGCGTCCGCGCGGACGTCTTCGTTTCTTCACTCATACAGATGCAACCTTTCGCACGCCATGATGTCCATCGCCCGCCCTGCCGCACGGTTACGCTGCAGGCGGGTCGCCCGAGCAGGGTGCCCTGGAAGGCCGTATCGATCCTGTCGCGCCAGAGAGCCCCGTCCGAACTGAGGCCATGAAATACCTCGTTCTTCCGCATCATCTCGGGCCTGAACGCACATATGTCAAGTCAAAGAGAATAGAGGATGATTTTTTTCTTGCATCGGGTCACGCATCCGTGGGGTCGCGCCCGGCGGGACGCGGAACACAAATTCAATTCGATCCATATATAATAATGATCTTATGGAAATTCATCTACCGCGCCCGGTCCGTCGTGCCGGGCGGCGCGCCCGGGCGACGGACACGGCATCCGGGCCGGGCGGGCCGGTCCGGACGGTTCGCGAAACGGAGCCGAATCAAAACAAGAATCCGGAACCCGCCCCGCGGCACGGTCCCGACGCGCCCCAGGCGCGCTTCCATACGTGCCTCGACACGACCTTCGGCCCCTCCCCTGGGAAGGCATGCCTTCCGGTACAGGTCGCGCCCGATGCCGCCGATCATGGCCGGATCGGAATCCTCGGCTGCCTGAGCAAGGATTGTCCCGGCCATCGTGCTCACGCTGCCGTGCCCGGTGCCGAGGACCCGGATCGCGACGATCGGCGTGCCCGGCGCCATGCCGTGGCTCTTCGGCAGGACACGGGGAAAGACGGGGGGAAAGATGGGGAGAAAGACAGGGAGAAAGACGGGGGGGGGCGGGAGGGGCGATCCGGAAATTCCCGGGCCGGGGCGGGGTTATGCATGGACAAAAGGGACGCGACGACGGCATCGTCTGGAAAACGGAAAGAATGGCCCCCTCATGTTCAGAACAACGCTATGACGCGCCTCCCCGATCTGGAAGCATGGGCGATCTTCGCCAAAGTCGTGGAAACGGGATCCTTCGCCCGGGCGGCGGAGGAATTGCAGATTTCGAAACCCACCGTGTCGAAAGCCATCGGCCGGCTGGAAGCGCGGCTGGGCTCGCCGCTGCTGCATCGGACATCGCGGCAATTCTCGCTGACCGAGACGGGACGGGGCGCGCTGGATCGTGCCACGCGGATTCTGGCGGATGGCGAGATGGTCGAGGCCGAGGCCCGCGAGCAGACGGTCCATCCGCGCGGGCTGATCCGGCTGACCGCGCCGATGACCTTCGGCATCGCGCATCTGGCGCCGGAACTGCCTGAATTCATGGCGACCTATCCGGATATCGACATCGCCATCACCTTCAGCGATCAGCAGATGGACCTGGTCGGCGGCGGCTACGACCTGGCGGTGCGGATCGCGTCGCTGGCGGACTCGTCGCTGCGCGCGCGGCGCCTGTGCGCGGTGCGGCTGCCGCTGGTCGCATCGCCCGCCTTCCTGCAGCGCACGGGCGAGCCGCGCCATCCGCGAGAATTGGAGCAGATGCCGGGGTTTATCTATACCAATACCGCGGCGCCGGGGCAGATCCGGTTTCATCATGCGCAGGACGGCGATTACACCATCGTGCAATCCGGACGGCTACACGCGAACAATGCCGAGGCGTTCCTGCCGTTCCTGCTGGCGGGACTGGGCGTCAGCCTGATGCCGGAATTCATGGTCTGGGACGAGCTGATGGCCGGACGCCTGGTCAATGTGCTGCCGGAATGGCAGGTCACGCCGATCGCGATCCATCTGGTGACGCCGCCCGGGCAGATGCGCCCGGCGCGGGTGTCGCTGCTTCTGGACTATCTGGCCGGCCGTTTCACGACCGCACCCTGGGCGCGCGCGCCGCGAGCCCCCGCGGCATGACCGGCGGCGACGCTATTGCCGGTCCTTTACCGTCAAGGGCAGGCCCGCGACCATCAGGACGACGTGCCCGGCCTGGCGGGCAATCGCCTGGTGCAGCCAGCCGGCTTCATCTCTGAAGCGACGGCCGAGCGGCGTCTCGGGCACGATGCCCAGCCCGACCTCGTTCCCGACCAGGACGGTCGGGGCCGGGCGGCGGCGCAGGGTCCGGAGCAGCGCGTCGGTGGCTGCCGGGATGTCGCGGTCTTCGAGCAGCAGGTTGGTCAGCCACAAGGTCAGGCAATCGACCAGGACGGGCAGGGTTCCGGCGTCATCCAGCGCGGCGGGAAGCGCCAGCGGCTCCTCGACCGTCTGCCATCCGGCAATCCGGTCGGCGCGATGCCGGGCGATGCGCCGGCGCATTTCATCGTCCCAGGCCCGGCCGGTCGCGATATAGCGCCAGGGCGGCGGGCCGGCGGTGACCAGGGCCTCGGCATGACGGCTCTTGCCCGAACGGACGCCGCCGAGCACCAGGATGGTCCCCGCCTGGTCCGCTGCCGGGCTCTCCCCTTGGCCTGTCCCTTGGCCCGCACCCTGTCCTGGTGGCTCTTCGCGGCCTGCCGGTTCCATGTCTCCTCCGCGACGCGCGCCTTGCATCAGCGCGCATAACGCCACACAAACGGTGCCATGGCACGCCCCTTTTCCGATCCCCCGGCCTTTCCCGACCCCCTGGCCTTTCCCGACATGGACGCGCTGCGGCATGCCTGCGCCGGCCTGCCGCCGGCCGACGCGGCGGCGCGGCAGGCCATCGCGGCGCGCAACGCGGTGCTGACCAAGCCGCCGGGGAGCCTGGGCCGGCTGGAAGAGCTGGCCGCCTGGCTGGGCGCCTGGCAAGGCAGGGCCACGCCGGTGCTGGAACGGGTGCGGGTGATCGTCTTCGCCGGCAATCACGGGGTCGTGGCACGGGGCGTATCGCCCTGGCCGGCGGACGTCACCGGGCAGATGGTCGGCAATTTCGCGGCAGGGGGCGCCGCCATCAACCAGTTGGCGCGGGTGGCCGACGCGCAACTGACCGTCATTCCCCTGGCGGAACTGGCGCCGACCGCGGATTTCACCGAAGCCCCCGCGATGGACGAGGCGCAATTCCTGGCAGCCGTTGCCGCCGGCCATGCTTCGGTGCCGCCGCAGACCGACCTGCTGTGCCTGGGCGAGATGGGGATCGGCAACACGACCGCCGCCGCCGCGCTGGCGGCCGCCCTGTTCAGTGGCGACGGCACGCAATGGGCCGGCCCCGGCGCCGGGTCCGACGCGGCCGGCATCGCGCGCAAGGCGGCGGCGATCGACGCCGGGCTGGCGCGCCACGCCGCCTGGCGCGGCGATCCGCTGGAGATGGCGCGCCGGGTCGGCGGATACGAGCTGGCGGCGATCCTGGGGGCCGTGCTGGCGGCGCGGCGGAACCGCGTGCCGGTCGTGCTGGACGGATTTGTCTGTACCGCCGCCGCCGCGCCCCTGGCCCGGCTGCATCCCGAAGGGCTGGCGCATGCCGTGCTGTCCCACCAATCGGCCGAGACGGCCCATGGCGTGCTGGCGCGGCATCTGGGGCTGGCCCCGCTGCTGGCGCTGGAGATGCGGCTGGGCGAGGCATCGGGAGCCGCGCTGGCCGTGCCGCTGTTGCGCGCCGCCCTGGCCTGCCACGCCGGCATGGCCAGCTTCGCCGAGGCGGGAATCAGCGCGCGGCAATGAGCTGGCTGTCCAGGCGCCGCGCGGATCTGCTGGCCGGGCTGGGGCTGCTGACGCGCCTGCCGGCCGGCCGGTCGCGACGCGGAACGGCCGGGGGCGAGGACGAGAGCGAAGACGAGATCGACCTGGCCCGGTCGGCCTGGACCTGGCCGCTGATCGGCCTGGCGGTCGGCGCCGCGAGCGGCGGCGTGGCGGGCCTGCTGGACTGGGCCGGCATGGGCCGGCTGACGGCGGCGGGATGGGCCATGGCCGCTCAGGTCCTGCTGACCGGCGGGCTGCATGAGGATGGGCTGGCCGATATGGCCGACGGGTTCGGCGGCGGCCGGGATACGGCGCGCAAGCTGGCGATCATGCGCGACAGCCGGGTCGGCAGCTATGGCGTCCTGGCGCTGGTGCTGGCGCTGCTGATCCGCGCGTCGGCGCTGGCGGGCCTGGCCCATCCCGTGACCGGGTTGGCGGTGGCGGGCGGGCTGGGCCGGGCCGCCATGGCCGGGCTGCTCGGCGTACTGCCGCCGGCCCGCCGGGACGGGCTGGCGGCCGGCATGACGCGCGTTCCGCCCATGGCGCTGGCGGCCGGCCTGGCCGTGCCGGTTCTGGCGGCGGGACTGACATTGCCGCCGTCCCGGGCGGCCGGAGCCTGCCTGGCGGCCATCGTGGCGGCCGGGCTGGTGGCGGGCCTGGCGCGACGGCAGATCGGCGGGCATACCGGCGACGTGCTGGGCGCCTGCGCCGTGATCGTGGAAGGAAGCGTGCTGAGCGTCCTGGCCCTGTAGGCCGCTTCACATCGCGCTGAGCGCGTCCGCCGGCCCTTGTTTCGCGCATGCGCGCCAACCAGATCCGTCGACGGGAGCGATACCCGCGCCCCAAGGATTGGTTTCCCGAAGTTCGTTCTGAGGGAAAGAATTTTCCGGAACCGGTTTCCGGACATCCGGACCCTGGTCATTTGGAGAGCATGTCATGTTCGGCAGACGCCTGGCCGGCCATCCCGATCACAGATTGTCGGACAATACCAAGCAGACATTGGGCGGCATCGTCGTCGTGGCGGTGATGATCGCCGCCATCGTCATCAGCATCCTGCTATCGCCCACGATTCCGCTGGGGCATTAGCGTCCTGCCCGAGAAATTCTTATGAGAATTTCTCGGATCGGCAGGCCACTAGAATATTGATTCTAATGTCCTTTCGATTCCGGAATTCGCTTGCGAATTTCGGAATCAGGACATTGGAGCAGACCATGATGAGGGAGAGTTGCCCGATTAGGCGCCCCCCGTCACGGCATGCCCCGTCACGGCATGTATTGGGATTCTGCGTCCGGAATTCATGAGCGGATTCCGGCGATCGGCGGATTGGTCGAAAATATTCTTCCGTTTTGTGCCCAGCCCTGTTTCTGGAATCCGAACGATTCCGGAAACAGGGCATTTCTGTGATGTACGCAACGCTACGGGGGTCGGACGGCGAATGCATTGAAGACGATGGCTGGGCGCGTGGCGCTTCTTGTTGTACCGTGCGGCGGATTTTGTCGCGGGGTCGGGCACAAGGGCGATCGGGGCGTGAATTCCTATCTGTTTCTGGCCGGCGCCATCATCGCCGAAGTCATCGCAACGTCTTTACTGAAATTGTCGGATGGTTTTTCCCGCCCGCTGCCCACGGTACTGATGCTCGGCCTGTACGGCGTGGCGTTCTTCCTGCTGTCGCTGACCCTGCGCACCATGCCGACCGGCATCGTCTATGCCGTATGGTCGGGCGCGGGCATCGTGCTGATTTCCGTCATCAACCGGATCTGGCTGAAACAATATCTGGACGGACCGGCGATCGTGGGGATGGTGCTGATCGTCCTGGGCGTGGCGATCATCAATCT
This sequence comes from Nguyenibacter vanlangensis, assembly GCF_038719015.1. Lineage (NCBI taxonomy): Bacteria > Pseudomonadati > Pseudomonadota > Alphaproteobacteria > Acetobacterales > Acetobacteraceae > Nguyenibacter > Nguyenibacter vanlangensis. The sequence continues at coordinate 4,256,450 of NZ_CP152276.1, read as the reverse complement.
GTTTTCCCGTACCGCCGGTCACTAGAGCATTTCCACTGAACACCGGTTCAGTGGAAATGCTCTAAGTCATTATTTTATAGAGCATCTTCACCCGTTCAAACGAGTCCGTTTGAACGGGATCTGCTCTAGCATCAATATTTTAGTGGCCTGCCCGGGCTGGACGTCATTGCGTCTCCACGCGATCGGGCGGTTCCACCCGATCACGATCCGCCCTGGACGGCGTTCGGCCGGCTATTGGGCGCCGCGCACCTGCAGTTGGGCGCGGGCTTCGCCGTTCGGGTGGGCCTCGGTGTGCAGGTTGACATAGACCCGGCCGGCCCGCAGCGCCGTCACCTGCTCCGGCGTCATGACCACCGCGCCGTGCAGCGGACTGGCATAAGGCCCCTTGATCGGCACCATGACCCCGGCATCCTGCCCCGGATCGGCCGGGCCGTGAAAATGCGCCGCCATGACCGGACCGCTCAGCCCGCTATATTTAATAGTGTAGGTGACGAGGTTGCGCTTCTCATCCAGCGTGCCGGTAAAACGGCCGGTCACCGCAGGCGAGGCACCGGCGGCCGGAACGAACGGCCCGGTGACCGGGACGGTACGGGCCTGGACCGGTGCCGCGGCCAGCGCCGGGACGGCCAGGACCATGCCGGCGATCAGGAAGGAACGGATCATCTGGAATTCTCCCGCGAGAAAAGGCCGCAAAGCGCGGCCGGTCACGACGCGCCGGCGGCGATTATCCGCGGCGGCACCAAACGCGAAGCCTTGCCGTCCGGCTGTCAGATGTCCAGGCCGGCCGGCCGATTCAACACCGACAAATCGGGGTCGATCCGCGTTTCGACGAGACGCGCGACCTGGATGCCACAGGCGACGAGCAGGCCGGACACAAGGCCGACCATTCCCAGTTGAATCCCCAGATGGACCATTGTCGTTCTCCTGATGGAAACTACGCAACAATGCCAGGAATGGCCGCCGCCTGTGCGCAAATCATGGCGAGAGCCGGTCTTTTCTGCAGCATGCGACAGTAGCCCCTACGAGCCGCCATAGCCCATGCCGACGGAGCCGTACGGGCCGCGATGCACATGGTCGCCGGTACCGCCATGGGCGCAGCAACCACCCAGGACCAGCAGCGCCGCCAGCAGGATCGAACGTGGCCGGATCGGCCGGCCGCGTGAGAGAAACCTTTGTGCCATGCTGTTCCAAACCCGGGGTCCGGACATGAGGTCCGGAGTCCGGACTGAAGCGCAACGTTGGATAGGGCAAATTGTTCCACGCCCCAAGACGGGATCCGGCCGCCATTGTCAAGCGGCCTTTTGCCGGCGCCCCATGGATGTGCGCGCCCCGACGCCTACATGTGTTTTGTCGCAGTTACGGATTTGGAGACGGCGCGTCCGCGATCCGTCCGTCCGGAAGATTTGCTGCGGACGATTTGCCGAGGGCCAACGCGCGCGGACGCGCGCAGGGAAGGATGGGTGTGATGTCCCGATTTATCGAAGACGACGACAAGCCGGCCCATGCCGGGGCGGGCAAGCATGAACTGGCGCGCCGCCTGGCCGAAGCCGCCCTGCGGGCGGAAGAGCATGGCGACCAGGCGCGGGCGGACGAATTGTTCGCCGAGGCCGAGCGGACCGATCCGCAGGCGGTCGAGAACGTGCTGATGGAATGGCCGGAACATCCGCGCACCCGACGGCGCAGGGTCCCTGGCTGAACTGAAGACTGGGACTGGAGACTGGGACTGTGGAGCCTGGCAGGCTGCTCAATCCCCGTCGTGGCCAGGGTCGCGACCGGCATCGCGGCCGAGTGGGGCGGGCGGCGGGTCGGTGATGTCGGCATTGCGGCGCAGTTGGGCCGCGCCGTCGGCCACCGCCGTCCAGGCCGCCTGCGCCAGCGCCTTGCGGCCAGGGAAATCGGCCGGGTCGAGCACGGGATGCAGAATGACGCTGGCGCGCATCGAGCGCCATTGCACGAGCTGCCACAGATGCGGCGCCAGGTCCATGTCGCCGTACCATGAGAAGACCGGGCGGCGATTGCGGTTGACGTTGAGCCCGTCCAGCCGGTCGAAGACCAGCGAGATCGGCTGGATCAGCGGCGCCATGCCGTCGTCATAGGTCAGGGGCGGCGGCTCGCCCTCGCTGCCCTTGCGCAGGGCGGGGATCTTGGCGATGGCGAAGAAGGCCGACATAAAGGGCAGCACGCGCGAGCCGTCCGAGGACGTGCCCTCGGGGAACAGGATGAGATTGTCGCCCCCGATCAGGCGGCCGATCATTTCGTCGCGCTCGCGCCCCGTCGTGCTGCGCTGGCGGCTGACGAAGATCGTCCGGCCGATACGCGCCGCCGTGCCCATCAGGGGCCATGCGCCGATATCGCCCTTGGCGACGAAGACCGACGGCAGGACCGCGCCCAGTACCGGCACGTCGAGCCACGAGGAATGATTCGCCACATAGATGACCGGGCGCTCGCCCCGTGCCCGGGCGGCAGCGCCCCCGACACTGCCGGCCCGCTTGCCGATGACGCGGATCTCGACCGACAGCAGGCGACACAATCCGCCCCAGATCACCGGAGTCCAGCGGATTTTCGCGGTGCCCGGCACCAGCAGCAATCCGGCCTCGAACCCGACGGACAGCGGTATCCAGACGGCGATCCCGGCCAGACGCGCCACCGCGCGCAGCACGCGCAACGTCCGGCGGCGCGGGGCCGCCCATGCGAGGCAGTCGGCCGCATCGTCCCCTTCCGCCAGGGTCATGCCCCGGTGGCGCACGGCCCGGCGCTCGGTCATGCCCGGGATCCCGGAACCGGTCCGGCGAGGCGCAGGAAGCGAGGAGAAGCTGGAATCATGTGCCAATCATAGCCCCGATGGCGCGGCAGTCCAAACGCGGCCCGACCGCGCCCGTCATGCATCACCAAACCGCCGTCATGTCAAATCGGCGCGCGCATCGCGCAGGGGCATCCGCGTGCAATGCGGGGCCGATCACAGCAGGGACAATGACGGCGGGGATAATCACATCGGTGACATCGCGCAAACGGGACGCTGCCGGGGCGTTGAGCCGGCATCGCATGGGCCAGCATCGGAGGGCGGTCATGTCGCACAACCAAACGCCCGCGGGACCTGCGCCCCCCGCGGAGACGCCGGCCGGCAATGGGAAGACGCCCGCCACCGGCGCCCAGACGAAGGACCAGAAGCTGGATGAGGGGCTGGACGAAAGTTTCCCGGCCAGCGATCCCCCCTCGATCAGCGGATCGACGTCGGCCGAGGGAGAGTGAGGGAACGCGGGGCGACGTACCGCGCATGTGATGGCCAGGCGCCTGGCACGAAGCGGCCCGGCCACCCATATCGGGCAGAGACAGGCGGGTACCGGATGCCCGTCGCGGGCACGCCTATTTCCTTTGTTTCCTGTATCGGAGCAGGAGCCATAGCCTGTCGGTCGCAGCCCCGGACGGACGGAGGGAGACGTGCGATGACGACGATGGATCCACACCAGACCAGGGCGGCGGCGGAGTCGAACAACGCCAGGTCGATCGAGATCGGGCCGTGGGACGACAGGCAGGATTGCGCGGCGTGGCTGGACGCGTTCCTGTCCGAAGAGGGCCTGACCCGCGGATATGGATATTTGCTGCGGCGCGCCGCGGACAAGGGATTGTACGACGTGGTCCGAAGCTGGGGCCACACGGACAGGCCCGCCCCCGTCGATGCGACCACGATCGAAATCCTGTTGCCGCAGAAAATCATTATGGAAGCCGCCCAAGGGAGCGCGGCCACGTCCGAAGAAATCGTGGCGCGTTTATCCTGCGCGCTGCCCGTGGCGGTACGGCGGCACATCACGAGAAAACGTTTCAACCGATATGGACATATCGGATGCACGGGAGAAGATCCGATGCGCCGCTGAAACAGGTGCCCCAGGCGCGGCATACACCCCCACAAACGGCGGCAACGCCGGGTTCATCGGAAAGTTCCGCCGAAGCCGCTGGAATTTTCGTACTAAAAACAACATGATAGATTCGCGAATGGTCCTCTCCACCATGGGGTCGGAGGGGATTTTTTTTGATCCGGCATGGAACTATTTCCAACCACCCGCATCATCCCGGATGAGAATTCCCGACCATGACAAAAATTCTCACGGTCGACGCATTTTGGAACGACTTGCCATCTCATGAGACAAACAATCTATAGACTGTCCAAATTGGCCTGATGTAACCATGGGTCGGCAATAGAATAAAACCAACAATGCCGCCGTCGTGTTTTTATTTCGCAAATTTTCCAGACCAATCCAATTCTCGCCATATTCATTATTAATAAGATGGAAACTATATCCAGAGACGGGGTAGTATTATGACGACCCTAGATTACAACAGGGCAATTACACCTGATATTTCTGCTTCCGTGCCGGGTTCCGTGCCGGACAATCGTGCATTCATCGACGTAGCGCAGGAAAAGGTTCGCCCGCTTGCGGTACCCGAAAATGCACCTCTGCTGATTTTCGCATCCGATATTGTCGCCTATGCCCTGTCTTTTTTTGCCGTCTTTCTGATCAGCGCGCAGATCGCCCATATCTTCTACCATGTCGCGCTGGCCGTTCCGACAGTGTCTGCATTGCGAGACATGCTGATCGGCCAGGCGACGGTCTTCTGTTTCGTTGCCTATATCTTCTGGCTGCAGGGACATTACCGCGATCGCGGCACGTTCTGGGATGAGACCCGGGTCGTCGTTTCGACATCGCTGTTCGCCGCACTGATTTCCAGCTTCGCAATCCTTGGCCGCGTTCCGCAGCCCTATGCGCTGGCGAGCGGCGGCGCCTGGCTGTGTTTCGCCCTGTTCGCGCCGATCGGACGGCAGGTGGCCAAGCACGCACTGCATCGGCTCGACGCCTGGCAGGTGCCGACCCTGCTGGTCGGGGCGGATGAGCATTGCCACGGCATCCGCGCCGCGCTGGCCAGCGATTCCCTGCCGGGCCTGCGGACGGTCGGGCACATCGACATTTCCGAATTCATCACGGCGACCGACGACAATCACGGCCGGGGCGTGCTGCGCCGGTACGGCGCCAGCCGCGCGCTGCTGGTCTGCGACACGGATCATGGCGTCAACCGCGCGGCGGTGCAGCGGCTGGTGCGCGACGGCGTGCCCTTTACCCTGGTGCCGCGCGGCATCGAACTGCCGGTCCATGGCATGCGCAAATCGTCGTTCTTCAGCCACGACGACGTGATGTTCACGTACTATAACAATCTGGACCAGCCTTTGGCGCGGGCGGTCAAGATCCTGTTCGACATCACGGTGGCGACCAGCCTGTTCGTCGCGCTGCTGCCTTTCTTTGTCGCGATCGCCGCTCTGGTCAAGCTGGATGGCGGGCCGGCCTTTTTCGGGCACCGGCGGCTGGGGATGAACGGGCGGCATTTCCACTGCCTGAAATTCCGCACGATGGTGGTCAATTCCGCCGAGGTGCTGAAGGAGTTGCTGGCGCGCGACCCGGCCGCGGCCGACGAATGGGCCCGCACGCAGAAATTGACCAACGATCCGCGCGTGACCGCGATCGGCCGTTTCCTGCGCAAGACCAGCCTTGATGAGCTGCCCCAGTTGATCAACGTGCTGCGCCTGGAGATGAGCCTGGTGGGCCCGCGGCCGATCGTGGATGCGGAAGCCGGCCATTATGGGGAATATATCGAGCTGTATTATAAGACGCGGCCGGGCGTCAGCGGCTTGTGGCAGGTCAGCGGGCGCAGCGATACCAGTTATGCCGAGCGGGTTCGCCTGGATGGGTGGTATGTCCGCAACTGGGCCATATGGCATGACGTGGCGATCCTGCTGAAGACCCTGCCCGCGGTCCTGGCGCAACGCGGCGCGCGATGACGTGCGCGGCCGGATCTGGTCGGGACCGGCCGGAAACGCGCCGGGGCCACGGCACCTGTTTCATCTGAAGCGGTCGGGACGGACGCAATGAACCTGTATATCAACGGCCGTTTCCTAACCCAGAAGATCAGCGGCGTTCAGCGATTCGCACGGGAAATCTCCAAACGGATATTGGAGATTTCCCCGCATGGACTCCCGGCGCATATCCTCGCGCCGCCGGGGGCCGCCGCGTGCCCGGCGGACGGCCTGCCGGCCCGTTCATGCGGGCGGCTGCGCGGACAGGCGTGGGAGCAGGCCGAACTGCCCTGGCATGCCAGGGACGGGATGCTGGTCAACCTGGGCAATACCGCGCCGTTGCTGGCCCCGCTGGCGGGCCAGGCGCAGATCGTCGTCGTCCATGATGCGGGGGTCTTCAGCTACCCTCAGGCCTATTCGGCCAAGTTTCGGCTGTGGAACAGGGGCATGCTGCATGCCCTGCGCCATACGCGCACGCATTTCGTCACCGTGTCCGAATTTTCACGCCGCGAATTGCAGGCGCGCCTGCGCCTGCCCGATGACGGCGTATCGGTCATCACCGAGGGGGCGGATCACATCCTGTCCCTGACGCCCGACAGGACGATCCTGGCCCGGCACGACATCACGCCCCGGCGGTTCGTGCTGGCGGTCGGCAACCTGGCCCCGCACAAGAATCTGCGTGGATTGTCGCTGCTGGCGCGGTCGCTGGCGGCGCTGGACATCGATCTGGTGGTGACGGGAGGGCTGAACCGCACGGTCTTCTCGGAGAGCGACCGGGAGCAATCCCTGCCCCAGCCGGCGAAATATATCGGCCGGGTCGACGACACCGAATTGCGCGCCCTGTACGAGGCGGCGCTGTGCTTCGTATTCCCGTCCTTCTACGAGGGGTTCGGCCTGCCGCCGATCGAGGCGATGGCCTGCGGCTGTCCGGTGGCCGCGTCGGCGATTCCGTCGCTGGAGGAAGTCTGCGGTCCGGCTGCCGCCTATTTCGATCCGGCCGACCCGGCGGATATCGAGCGCCGCGTCATGGCGGTGGTCGAGGATCCGCTGCGGCGGGGACGGATGCGCGATGCCGGCGGCATCCACGTGGCCGGGTTTACCTGGGACCGGGCCGCGCGCCAGCTTCTGGACATCGTCGGACGCCATGCCCCCGTGGCAAGCAGCCAGCCGCTTTTCGCCGGCCAGCACTGACCCGGACCGTCGATCCGGGCGGTGGCCATCGGGGCGGCGGCCGAAGGCGGCGGTCAAGGGACAACAGCCGGTCCGGCACGCTTTTCTGGCCATGGCGGCGCGATGTGCTATGTATGTGGCCTGACGCAAGCGGCCTCGGCCATGAATGACCGACTGACGACTATAAGGCGTAAAGAGACGCAGGTTTTTCGGCCCGTCCGGGCGAACTGAACAATATTGTTACCCATCCGGCATCATTATCGCGTCAGATGCCGTGATTTTGCTGTTATTTTCCGTTGTCCTGCTGCACGCACCACTGGAAAGGGACCAAACCATGTCCGACACCGTCTTCCCGATGATCGGCACGAAATCCGCCAGCACGACCCGCATCGTGCCCGTCATCCTGTCGGGGGGGTCGGGCAGCCGGCTGTGGCCGGTGTCGCGCGCCAGCTATCCCAAGCAGCTCTGGTCGCTGGTGGGCGAGAAGACGATGCTGCAGGAGACGGCCCTGCGCGGCGTCGGCGAGAATTTCGACGCCCCGATCGTCGTGTGCAACAACGAGCATCGCTTCCTGATCGCCGAGCAGTTGCGCGAAGCCGGCATCGAGAACGCGCGGATCATCCTGGAACCGGTCGGGCGCAATTCCGCCCCCGCGATCGCCGCCGCCGCCCTGCTGGCGGCCGAGACCGATCCGGACGCGGTGCTGTGGATCATGGCGGCCGATGCCGTCATCACCCGTCCGGATACGCTGGAACATTTGCTGCCCGTCGCCGCCACCGCCGCGCAGCGCGGCCGCATCGTGGTGTTCGGCATGCATCCGACCCGGCCGGAGACCGGATACGGCTATATCGAGGCCGGCAAGCCGCTCTCGAAGCTGCCGGAGGCGAGCGAGGTCGCCTGCTTTATCGAGAAGCCGGACGCGGCGACCGCTTCCGAGCTGATCGCGTCTGGAAAATATATGTGGAATTCGGGCATGTTCGTCTTTTCCGCCCGCACCCTGCTGAAGGAGATGGAGACCTATGCCCCGGCGGTGCTGGGCCCGGTGCGCCAGGCGGTGGAGCAGCGGACGAGCGACCTGATGTTCCAGCGCCTGGATGCGGCGTCGTTCCGCGCGGCGCCCGACATTTCGTTCGATTACGCGGTCATGGAACATACCGACCAGGCCGCGGTGATCGCGGGCGATTTCGGATGGACCGACATCGGAAGCTGGGATGCCCTGTGGGATATCACCAAGAAGGATGACGGCGGCAATGTCAGCCAGGGCAACGTGTTCCTGGAATCCGTGGCCGGCAGCTATGTTCGCTCGGACGAGATCCTGACGGCCGTGGTCGGCGTCGAGAACGTGGTGGTGGTGGCGACCCGCGATGCGGTGCTGGTCACGCAGCAAAGCCGCGCGCAGGACGTCAAGAAGATGGTCACGCGGCTGCAGGCCGCCGGGCGCAGGGAAGCCGAGAGCCATAATCGCTGCTATCGGCCCTGGGGCTTCTATGAAAGCCTGATCCAGGATGCGCGCTTCCAGGTGAAGCGCATCGTGGTGACGCCGGGCGAGAAGCTGTCGCTGCAGAAGCATTATCATCGCGCCGAGCATTGGATCGTGGTCAGCGGCGTGGCGCTGGTGACCCGCAATGCGGAACAGATCACCGTCCATGAGAACGAAAGCATCTATCTGCCGCAGGAATGCACGCACCGGCTGGAAAATCCGGGAAAGATTCCGCTGGTCCTGATCGAGATCCAGACCGGGTCCTATCTGGGCGAGGATGACATCATCCGCATCGAGGACACTTATAACCGCAACTGACGCATGGCCGCCCGGATGTCCGTCCGGGCGGTCCTTTCATCCACCTCGAACGATCCATGGACGTGGCGGCAGGCCACGACATGTTTCGAAAGGAACGAGCCATGGCGGGACGATCGCGATTTCTGGTGACCGGCGGTGCGGGATATGTCGGCAGCCATGTGGTGGCGGCATTATGTGACGCCGGACATGATGTCGTGGTCTTCGACAATCTGCGGACCGGCCATCGGGAATCCGTCCCCGAGGGGGTGCGGTTCATCGAGGGCGACCTGGCGGATCGCGCGCTGGTGGATGCGGTCCTGGCGGACGGGCCATGGGACGGCGTCCTGCATTTCGCGGCGCTGTCCCTGGTCGGCGAAAGCATGCAGCATCCGTTTTTATATATGGAAGCCAATGCGGGGCTGGGCTTTGCTCTGGTCGATGCCTGCATCCGGCACGGCGTGAAGCGTTTCGTGTTTTCCTCGACCGCCGCCCTGTTCGGGCAGACCGAGGATGCGCTGATTACCGAGGATACGCCGATCGTACCCGGTTCCCCCTATGGCGAGAGCAAGCACATGGTCGAGCGCGCCCTGCTGTGGGCGGACCGTATCCACGGATTGCGCAGTGCCTGCCTGCGTTACTTCAACGCCGCCGGCGCCGATCCGGGCGGACGGATCGGCGAGGACCATCGCCCGGAAACCCACCTGATTCCGCTGGTGATCGACGCCGCCCTTGGGCGGCGCGGGGCACTGCACCTGTTCGGCGACGACTACCCCACGCCGGACGGCACCTGCATCCGCGACTATATCCATGTCAGCGATCTGGCGCAGGCCCATCTGGCGGCGCTGGACGTGATTCGCGACCGCAGCGTGGTCTATAATGTCGGCACCGGAACGGGCCATTCCAACATGGAGGTGATCCGCAGCGTCGAGCGCGTCACCGGCCGCCAGGTGCCGTGGCTGCCGGCCCCCCGCCGTCCCGGCGATCCCGCGCGGCTGGTCGCCGACGCGGCGCGGTTGCGGGCCGAGACATCCTGGATTCCGCGCTTCGTGACGCTGGACGAAATCGTCGAGACGGCCTATCGCTGGCGCCTGGCCCATCCGGATGGTTATCGCACCGGCACCGGCGCATCCCGCACCCCCATCATGGCGGAGACGGTCCGCGCCTGACCACGCCGCGCGTTGCGCGCGGGATGGCGTGTCGGTTGACGGGCCGGGCGCTTTTCCGAAATCCGGCGAACATGGCGCAGGATTTTAAGAAATAATTTAAAAATCAACTGTACCGTCCGTCGCCGGAGATGTTCTGCATGACCGGCAATCTATTGAAAATATGTATTTCCGTTCCATCGGCCACCCGCGGGGTGGCCGAGGCGCGATGTGATGCGCCGAAATTCTCCGGCATGGCCGGCCGTGTCTTCCGGGCAACCTATCAGGATTGTTCGTCATGCACGGGCAAGGCATGCTTCATCATCAATGACGACACACGGCCTGGCAGCTAGGCTTTCGCCGGCCGAGGCGGTCCGACGGCACATCGGGTGCATTGCAGCGTCCGTCCGGCATCCTGTCAGGAGAAGATCATGTCGTCGAAATCCAGCATCCAGGCCGTCTCGTCCATTGCCACCGCGCTGAACCCCACCCTGATGTCCGGGCGTCCGCTGCACGGCCTGCGCAGCGTACCCGAGCCCACCACGATCGAAAGCCTGCCGAACGTCGAGGTTTCGTTCGATCCGGCGGGGCGGACCCTGTGGACCTTCATGCGGCCGGATGGCCGGCCCAGCTTCTCGCCGCCGCTGCTGCGCGACCTGCGGACGATCCAGCACCGGATCCATGCGGTGGCGGACGCAACGGGCGGAAGCCTGCCGTTCCGTTATGTCGTGGTGGGATCGCGGGTGCCGGGGATCTTCAACCTGGGCGGCGACCTGGCGCTGTTCGCCGAGAAGATCATGCAGAAGGACCGCGAAGGGCTGCGCCGCTATGCCCATGGCTGCGTGGACGTGGTCTTCGCCAACGCCGACGGCTATGGGCATTTCGTCACCAGCGTGGCCCTGGTGCAGGGGGACGCGCTGGGCGGCGGTTTCGAGGCCGCGCTGTCGTGCAATATCATCGTGGCCGAGAAACATGCCAAGTTCGGCCTGCCGGAAATCCTGTTCAACCTGTTCCCGGGCATGGGGGCCTATACGCTGCTGACACGGCGCATCGGCGCGCGCATGGCCGAAAAGATGATCCTGAGCGGCCAGACCTACAGCGCCGCCGATCTGCATGACATGGGGATCATCGACGTACTGGCCGAGCCGGGCGACGGCGAGGCGACCGTCCGCGAGCACCTGGCGCGCCTGGACCGGCGCTACAACGCGCACGAGGCGATCCTGCGGACCAGGCAACTGGTCAACCCGGTCAGCCATCAGGAACTGCGCGACGTCACCGATATCTGGGTGGACGCCGCCATGCGCCTGACGGAGAGCGACCTGCGCAAGATGCTGCGGCTGGTCAATGCCCAGAACCGCCGCATCCAGTCCGACGAGCCGGCCAGCGCCGCCGGTTGAACGGCGGCCGGTCACTGGCGGCCGGTCATCTGGCGGCCGGTCATCTGGCGGGCGAACCGCGACGCAGGCCGATCATGCGCCGCGGTCTGCCCGCCAGTGGGGCCGGTCCTTATGGAGCGATGCCGTCCTGGGGCGACAGGATCGTGTAGGGGAACAGGGCCTCGTGCACCTTGTCCATTTCCTGCCGGATGGCGAGAAGATGGGCATGGGCCGCACCGGCCCCCCGATTGAAGTCGAAGCCCCGCCATTCCTGGCAGAGCGATGTCAGCCGTTCGGCCCCGACATTCGCCGCGGCGCTGCGCAATGAATGGGCCTCGTCCAACAGCACGGTCCATTTGCCCGCCGCCAGCGCATCCGCCATCCGGTCGATGATGGCCGCCGCGTCGGTCAGGAAATCGCCGATGAGGTCGGCGCGGAATTGGGTGCCGCCCAATGCCTGCAGGTCCTGCACCATCTTGCGGTTCAGCGTGACGGCCGGGAACGGGACGACGACGGCCCGCTCCACCAGCGGCGGCGGCGGGGCGAGCGGTTCCGGACGCGCGGGGCGTTGCCCGGCCGAAGCGGGAACGAGCGCATCGATCGTCTGCAGCAGGGCCTCGATTTCAATCGGTTTCAGCAGGAATCCGTTCATTCCGGCCTCGCGGCACCGGGCCTGGGTTTCCTGCGTGCCGTCCGCCGTCAGCGCCACGATCGGCAGGCTGGCGCCGGCGCCGACCTCGGAGAAGCGATAGAGCTTGGTCGCCTCGATCCCGTTCATGACGGGCATGTTGAGGTCCATCAGCACCAGGTCGAACGATTCCGCCTCCAGACGTTCCAGCGCTTCCTCGCCATTCGCGGCGGCGCGCCAGCGATGGCCGACCCGGGAGAGGGTCTTGCACAGGACCTTCTGGTTGACGATGTTGTCTTCGACGACCAGGATCGACAGCGAACGGGCCGCGACGAGCCCCTCGCTCAGCGGCGTGGCGGGTTCGGACGGGTCGGGGCGTTCGGGCATCAGGGCTGCGGCCAGGCCGAGGACGGTCGTGATCGCGCCGTCATCCGCGTCGGGTGGCAGGATCGAGAGGAAATTGCGCCGCGTGGCCTCGTCCGGCAGGCCGTCGGCGGCCGCCGGGCCGAGCAGGATCGCGGGCGGCCGCGCAGCCGCGGTGCCGGCATCGCCCGTCCCCGCATCCGTCCCCGCATCCGTCTCGGCGCCGTCGGCCAGCAGGATCGCCCGCGTTTCGGAACGGCCCAGCAGCGCCGCCGCCGCGTCGGGGGACGGCACGACCGTGACATGCGCGCCCAGCCGCCCGATCCGCGCGAGGAGGTCCGCGTAGCGCGCGGCGTTGCGCGTCAGCAGGACCAGGCCGGGCCACGCCGCCGGCGCCGATGTGGGAGAGGCCGATGCGGGGGATGCCGATGGGGGGGATGCCGACGCGGGAGGCACCGATGCCGGGGCAGCCTCCTGCAGCCGGATCGTGAACCAGAAGGTGCTGCCCTGCCCCTCCAGGCTGCGCAGTCCCATCTCGCCGCCCATGAGGTCGACCAGCCGGCGGCAGATGGCCAGGCCCAGCCCGGTACCGCCGAAACGGTCGATCACGGAATCATCCGCCTGGGTGAAGGTTTCGAAGACGCGCTGCTGCGCGGCTTCGGGGATGCCGATCCCGCTGTCCGAGACCTCGAACCGCAGGCCGACGCCGCCGCCGGGCAGCGCGGCGCCATCCACCGCGATCACGACATGGCCCCGTTCGGTGAATTTAACGGCGTTGCCCGCCAGGTTGAGCAGGATGTCACGCACGTGCCGGTCGTCGCCGACCAGCCATGACGGGGTGCGGGCGGTGACATGGATGCAGATCTGCAGCCGCTTGTCGTGCGCGGCGACCCCCACGATGCGCCGGACCTCGTTCAATACCGACAGCAGCGCGAAAGGCCGGGCGCGCACGGGCATGCGGCCATCCTCGATCCGCGAGAAATCCAGCAGATCCTCGATCATGCCCAGCAGCGAGGTGCCCGCCGCGCGGATGGTGCGGACCATGTCGCGCTGCTCGGTATCCAGCGCGGATTCGCCGAGCAGGCGGCCCATCCCGATGACGGCGTTCAGCGGCGTGCGCAGTTCGTGGCTGACGCTGGCCAGGAACAATGTCTTGGCCCGGCTGGCTTCCTCGGCCCGTCTGCGGGTATCGGACAGAAAGCGGATCAGCGACGCGGAATAGAGCGGGATGATCAGCAAGCCGATCACCAGGCCCGCGAAGAGATAGCCGGTATCGCGCCAGACCGGCAGGTCGTGGACTGCAAGGACAAAGCCGCTGGCGCCGAGCACGGCCGCCGCGGCGATGTAGGTCAGGCCGAAACGGAAGCCGTAGCCCAGGATCACCCAAAGATAGATCGGATAGAGCGGGATGCCGTCGATGCGGCCCTGGTGCATGCCCAGCGACAGGAAGCCGAGGTCCCAGCCGAGTTGCAGGATCCGGCGCGCCTGCGACGGGCGCGGCCATAGCAGCAGGGCGACGGCGATCGCGATCGCCCCCAGCAGGAACGTGCCGCAGATGGCCGACAACCCGCACAGGCGCCCGAGCGTGATCGCGCCGTACAGATAGATCCCGAGCAGATAGATCTGCACGATGCAGGCGATGACCAGCCGGTTCAGGACGATCTGGTGTTCGCCGTCCCCGCCTTGCCGCATTCGCGCCAGGATTTTACGCACCCCCATGGGTCATGACTCTCTCGGGCCCAGAGCAGATCGCGATATGGCGGGTTCGCCCGGTCGCGTGAAGATGCTCCATAAAACACACTCGCGGCGTCCGATGACGGGCACCGGACGAAATCGGCCGGTGACGGTGGAAGGGGACCGGCACCCATCCCGTATCCTGCCCGGCCAACATGGCCGCTTGATGGCCGCAGTCGGTACGGGCGGCGGCGCGAAAACGCAAGACGCCGAGGCCGGACGAACACCCCGTGTCTCGCGAATTTCAGCGTCCGGATTTCAAGGTCATGGCGGATACACGCTTAATCTAGGCGTTCCCGCCGGGTTCGGCCGGAGCGGTGACCCGGCCCGCGAGCGTCAGTACCCCGGCCTCGACGAGGGTGCGGAAGCGCGCGGGGGGCAGCGGATGTCCGAAATAAAAACCCTGTGCTTCCTGGCAATTCTGGTCTTCGAGCCAGCGAAGCTGGTCCTCCCTTTCGATTCCCTCGGCGATCACCTGGATACCGAGATTTTCACCCAGGCCGATGATCGCCTTGACGATCGCCCGGCTGCCCGAGGACGAAGCCAGGTCCTGGATGAAGACCGAATCGATCTTCAACCGTCGGATCGGCAGCTTGGTCAGATAGGCCAGCGAGGCATAGCCGGTGCCGAAATCGTCGATGGCGACCGAGACCCCCAGCATCTGCAATGCCCGCAACTGCCGCCCTGCGGAATCGGGGTTTTCGATCAGTGCGGTCTCGGTCAGTTCCAGTTCCAGGAAATTGGGGTCCAGGCCGGTTTCGGTCGTGGCGTCCACCACGAGCTGGTGCACGTCGTGCTGGCGGAACAGGACGCCCGACAGATTGACCGCCATGCGGACATGAATGCCGTCATGCCGCCATTGCGCCGCCTGGCGGCAGGCCTCGCGCAGGGACCATACCGTCATGGGAACGATCAGCCCCGTCTCCTCGGCCAGCGGAAGGAAGCGGCCCGGATAGACCAGTTCGCCGCCGGGACGCACCCAGCGGATCAGCGCCTCGACCCCCGACACGGCCCCGGTGGCGAGGTCGATCTCGGGCTGGTAGTGCAGGACGAACTCGCCCTTGTCGATGGCCCGGCGCAGCGCCTGCTCCATCTCGGTCGCCGCGGAGAAGACCTGTTCCATCCCCTGGTCGAAAAAGGCGTAGCGGCAGCGTCCCTCGTTCTTGGCGCGGTACATCGCCAGGTCCGCGCGCTTGAGCAGGGTCTCGAAGGTCGCGTCGGGTTCGGGATACAAGGTGACGCCCACGCTGGCGCCGACGCTCATGGAGCGGTCCCCCAGCATGAAGGGGCGCGAGAAGATGCCGACGATCCGCTCGGCCAGCTCGGCCGCGTCGGCGGCGTCGGCGATGTCGTGGACGATGGAAAATTCGTCGCCGCCCAGCCGCGCGATGACCGCGGCATGGGGCAGGACGGTACGCAGCCGGACCGCCACCTTGCGCAACAGCAGGTCGCCGACCGTGTGGCCCTGCGTGTCGTTGACGCCCTTGAAGCGGTCCAGGTCGAGCAGCAGGAACGCGAAGGGGCGGCCGTTCGGGCCCCGCTGGGCCATCAGCGCCTGCATCTCGGATTCCAGCTTGGAGCGGCTGGGCAGACCGGTGAGCTGGTCGTAATAGGCCAAGTGGTGCAGTTCCCACTCGGCCTTCTTGCGGTCGGTGATATCCAGCGACGTGGTCAGCACGTAGCGCATGCCGCTGGCCTCGTCATAAAGCGGGATCTTGGAGGTCAGCAGGATCCGTTCCATCCCGTAACGGTCGGAAATACTTTCCTCGTAGCGCGACGTGGGCAGGCCGCTTTCCAGCACCTGCCGGTCGCGGGTGACCGAGGCCGCGTTGTTGCGCCCCTGGCGAGGCCCCAGGACGCGGGCGTGGAACTTGTTGACGAACAGATAATTCCCGTCGGCGTCGGTCGCGCTGATCATCGCCGGCACGGTGTCGATCACCTGCAGCAGCCGGTCGCGGCTGCCGCGCAGGATCTCGGCCCGCGCGAGGCGCGTGGTTTCCAGTTCCTGCTCCAACTGCACGGCGCGCGAACGGGCGCGCTTCTGATGCCAGCTAAGCTGCAGCAAGTTGCGCGCCCGGGTCAGGAATTCGGTATGGTCGACCGGGCTGAGCAGGAAGTCGGTCGCACCGGCATCCAGCGCGTTGATGCGGTAATCGCGGTCCTCATATGCAGTGACCACGACCACCGGGACGTCATAGCCCCAGTCGAGATTGCGGATGCGCGCAGTAAAGGCCGCCCCATCCATCAGCGGCATCTTGTAGTCGGTGATGATCAGGTCGGGCACGTTGTCGTCCCCGAACCAGTCCAGGGCCTCGAGCGGCGTGGAGAAGACTTCGACCTGGATGTCCGTGCCCAGCGTCATGGCCAGCCGCGCGAAGATCGTCCGGTTGGTTGAACGGTCGTCAACGATGGCTATGAGTCGCATTCAGGCCTCGGGGCAACAGGGAGGCGGAGCCGGGCTGCTCCGCCGGTTTTTGCTTTGGCAGTTGCGCCACGCCGTCGCCGGCATATTGCGGTATTCAGTGGCACGGTCCCGATTTGATGCCGGCACCCCAGGATATCCAGCCGTCTGCTGCCTTTATGCGTAGCGTTATAGCATGGAACATGACAAGGCGCGGATCGCCATTTTTTCTTCCATGCCCGAAGGATGCGCGCCCTTCGCGCATCGCGGCTTCCGACATGCGAGACCGTGCCGGCACATCTATTAAAGATTAAAAATTAGTCAATACTTTGAAGTCCGCTCGATATCATGAAAGACGGGCAAGTAACGCGGCAGGAATTTCAATAGCCGCGCCCGCGATCGACCAGGCCCGACGGGCATTCGCCCCGGCGCAGGCGGTCGAGATTCTCGACGATCTGCCGGGCGGCGCTGGCCGGCACGGTGTCGCTGGCGATGTGCGGCGTCAGCGTGATGCCCGGATGGGTCCAGAACGGATGGCTTTCGGGCAGCGGCTCCTGGCCGGCGACGTCGAGGATCGCGTGCGAGAGCTGCCCATCGGCCAGGGCCGCCAGCAAATCGTCCTCGTGCACATGGCCGCCGCGGCCGCAATTGACCAGCGCGGCCCCGCGCGGCAGCGCCGCGAAGGCGGGCGCCGAAAGCAGGAAGCGCGTATCGTCGGTCAGCGGCAGCAGGCAGATCAGGATATCGGTCCTGGCCAGGAACGGCGCCAGCGCGTCCCGGCCCGCGAAGCAGGTGACGCCGTCGAGCGCGTGCGGGCTGCGGCTCCATCCCGCACAGGGAAAGCCGAACAGGTGCAGGCGGTGCAGCAGCGCACGGCCGAGCACACCCAGCCCCAGCACCCCGACCCGGCGGTCGGCGGCCAGGCATGGCGGCAGGCCCTTCCATCGGTGCGCCGCCTGCGCCCGACGATAGGCCGGCATCTGCCGATGCAGGTCCAGCGTCGCCCAGACCCCGTATTCCACCATCATGTCGGTCAGGGCCGGGTCGACGATGCGGACCAGGGGCATCGTGTCGGGCAGGCCCAGGGCAAGAAACTGATCGACCCCCGCCCCTTCGGAGAAGACCACCTGGAGATTGGGATAGAGGGCGAGCAGGTCCGGCGGCGGCTGCCAGGTCAGCAGGGCCGTGATATCGGCCGGGTCGCCGCATTCGGGCCAGATCCGGACGTCCAGGCCGGGCGCCGCCTTGGCGAAGGCGAGGCGCCAGGCTTCCGCGCGCGCGGGAGCGGTTCTGACGAGAAGCGACATGGGCGTTCGATCCTGCTGTTTCCGATGCGGAATGACGACGCGGCGGAATGGCGGCGTCGTGCCAGCTTATGGGCATGAGACCGCGTGAGGGCAAGACCGCTGAAAGGCTTGTGGAGCAGCCTTTCAGCCCCGGTCCAGGGTCGGATCCAGGGACGGGTCCAGGGACGGGTCCAGGGCCAGGACGAGTTGCGCGCCGGGGCGCGCTTCCGCCGCATCGAGGTTGGACAGCGTGACGCCCAGCAGGCGGATCCCCTGTTCGAGCGGCCCCTGTTTGAGCGGCCCCTGCTTGAGCGGGAAGAACGGACGCAGCAGGTCCTGCGCCACCCGGGACAGGGCGGCCTGGGCGGCGACCGGGCCGGGCAGCGAGTGCGCGCGCCCAGTCTGCTTGAAATCGGCATAGCGGAGTTTCAGGGTGACGGTGCGGCCGGACAATCCACGCCGGGCGCACGCCTGCCAGACCCGGGCGGACAGATCGTCCAAGGCCGCGGCGGCCTGCGGCCAGTCCCGGATGTCGCGGTCGAATGTCCGTTCGGCCCCCAGCGATTTGCGGGGCCGGTCGGGTTCGACCGGACGGTCGTCCCGTCCGCGCGCGATGCCGTGATAGAAGGCCGCGGCCTTGCCGAAATGCCGGGCCAGGCCGGCCATGTCCCAGGCGCGGAGGTCCAGTCCGGTACGGATGCCCAGCGCGTGCATGCGTGCCGCCGTGGCCGGGCCGATGCCGTGGAAGCGCTCGACCGGCAGCGCCTCGACGAAGCGCGGTCCCATGCGGGGGGTAATCACGTACAGCCCGTCCGGCTTGCGATGGTCGGATGCCAGCTTGGCCAGGAATTTGTTGTAGGACACGCCGGCCGAGGCGGTCAGGCCGGTTTCGGCCCGGATGGCGGCGCGGATGTCCTGGGCGATGGCGGTGGCCGAGGGGCGGGCGACCAGCGGCACGGTGACGTCCAGATAGGCCTCGTCCAGCGAGAGGGGCTGAATCAGTGCGGTATAGCGCGCGAAGATGGCGTGGATCTGCGCCGAGACAGCGCGATAGACGTCGAAGCGCGGCGGCACGAACACCAGGTCGGGGCAGCGGCGCAGGGCGGTGACCGACGGCATGGCCGAGCGCACGCCGAAGCGCCTGGCCTCATAGCTGGCGGCGGCGACGACGCCGCGCTGCCGGCTGCCGCCGACCGCGACCGGGCGGCCGCGCAGGGTGGGATCGTCACGCTGTTCGACCGACGCATAGAACGCATCCATGTCGATATGGATGATGCGCCGGACCGGAAGCGGAGCCTGGATCGGGACCGGACCGAAATCCTGTCGCGACAGGCCGTGATATTCCAGGGCCATGACAGTCCACGCCCCTGATATTCCAGGCCCCTGCCCGAGGCCCGCGCCATGGGGACCCGTCCCGGGGAGAGGCCCCGGGACGGAACGGATCAGGCCTTGGCCTTGCAGCAGGCCTTCTTCTTGAAGAAGCAGATCAGCGCCACCACCAGGCCCAGCGCCACGATGCCCTTCACGCACGGCGACTTCACGGGGCATTTGACGGGACAATCAGCCATTTTTCGATTCCTTACAGCACGATCTGACCGGCCGGAGCGCCGGATGGCCCTATTCTACCCGCCTGAATCCGGCTGGCTACCCCGCGCCGGGGCGGCGACTCCGGCGCAGGGCGCCGGACCGGCCCCGGGCGCCGGGTCCAGGCCCATCAGGTCATGCAGCGCGTCGCGCGTGGCGCGGCAGACCGCGGCGGCGGCGTGCGAGCGCAGCGGAGAGACGATGACGTGGCTGTCGGCGCCGGGGAAATCCACCTTGCGCCTGGCCTGGGGCGGCGTGCCGAGCTGGTCGAACATGGCCAGCATCGCGGCGACCGAAACCGTCGGGTCCTGATGGGCCGGGTCGCGATCATAATAGCCCAGGAACACCGGCGCGGTGACGCGCCGGAAGGTCGCCCGGGTCATCTGCCCGCGCGTCAGTTCGGCCAGCGCGACATAGCCGTCCAGATGGACGTCGCCCGTCCAGATCGGGCCCATGGCGGGTTCGTGCGTCACGGCGTGGCCGTGATTATGCACCAGCCACATCAAGGGCACGCCCCAGGGCCGGAACAGCGGGTCCAACCGATCGTCGCGTTCGCGCACCAGGGGCGACCACAGCACCAGCCCCGCGACCGCCCGCGGATGCTGGGCCGCCAGCGCCAGCGCCAGCGCGCCCCCGGTGGAGGTGCCGATCAGGACCACGCGATCGCCGATCGCCCGGCCGATGGCCAGCGCCGCGGCCGCCCCTTGCATCAGGCCGGCCGCCGACAGGCCGCGCATCGCATCGGGCGCGCGCAGCCCGTGGCCCGGCAGGCGGGCGAGATAGAGATTGCAGCCGAAGGCGCGGGCCAGGTCGGCATGAACGGGCGCGCCTTCGCCCTGGCTGGCGGTGAAGCCGTGCAGATAGACCATGGCGCAGGCCGTGCGCGCCGGATGGGCCGGATCGGCCCAGACGATCCGGGCCCGCGTATCGGGGCGCAACGGGCCGGCGGCCCGTTCGCGGTCGGCGATCCAGGCATCCAGCGCCGCCGGGTCCTGCGGCACCGGCGGCAGGGAGACCTGTCCCCGCCAGGGATGCGCGCGCGGACCGAGCAGCAGGAGCGCCACCACGCAGCCGGCGCCGCAAGCCCACCGGAACGCCCGCCGGTGCCTTTGGACCGATCGGAGGATCATCCGGAGGCCTGCCATCGCCGCTCAGACATTCAGATGGAAGCGGCCGATGACGCGGCCGATCAGGCGAAGCTGGGCGCTGTCGTCATCGGCCGACCAGGTCATGCGCCGGATCGGGACGTCGAAGGACGCGTATCGCGGGTTGTCGCTGACGACGCTGAGGGTTTCCGGGTCCTTGATCGACAGGCGCTTGACCATCAGCAGGCCTTGAACCGCAACGACATAGACCGACTGGACGAACGGGGCGGGCGTGTAATTGACCAGAAGCGTATCCCCGGCATCGATCGAGGGCTGCATGCTGTCCCCCTGGATGCGGACGAAGAATAAATTCCTGCTCCACGCGCCCAGCACGTTGCCGATGAAATGCCTTGAAACCGTATAGGTCCTGCCGTCTTCCCAATCGTTCGGCTGCATTCCGGCGCCGGGGGACGGTTCTGCATCAAAGTACTTGACCTGGATCGTCTCGCGGTCGCCGAATTGAGGATGGAACATCAAATCCGGCGCGAACGCGGGCACGTCCTGCAAGCTGGCCGTCCGCCCCGGACGCTGACGGAACGCATCGGACATCGGCGTTTCGGCGCCTACCGCCAGCCATTCGAGCGGCACGCCGCATGCTCTTGCAAGAGCGATCATGGCGCTGGCCTTCATGTCGCGGCCGGCGATGTAGTTGTTGAGCGTGCCAACCGCCATCTGGGCGCGAATTGCCACTTGGGAATTCCCGCCGGCGGCCTGAACGGCGGCGCGCAATCTTTCGGCCCGCCGTTTTACGTCGCTGCCGGCGTCGTCGGGGCCGAATCCGGCCATATTGGCAGCGTTGCCGTATGGAATCTCTAAATTCTTAGACATTTCAACGGATAACCACCGATCAGGGATTAATTACAGAAATTTTAAGATCGGACTTTTCATTTGGAGTTGCCATACAGAAACTCACACAGCATCCTCTGAGATGTGGATCAGGCGCCAACATCTGATCTCGGGTTGAAAATAAAGGCCGGTTGGCGCCGGCCCGGCTCGCACAAGGGGACGCAGTATGGCATGAAAGCCATGCGTTAGGCCAATGCATGTCGAGGATATAAAAGCCGAACTAAGGAAACGGTATGGCAGTTTGGCGAGCATCTCTCGCCAATTGGGGTTGAATCCCAACGCAATCAGCGCGGCGATCCACCGGCCCGGAAATTCCATCCGCACCGAACGGCGCATTGCCGAACTGATCGGCAAGACGCCGCACCAGGTGTTTCCCGACCGTTTCCATGCCGATGGCACGCCGATCCCGCGCGCCGTCATCCGGACGCCCATCAGCCGCGTTCCGGACCGTCTCCGCGCAAACGGGGCGATGGCGTGAGCGATCCGCCGCGCACGATACGCGCGCAATAAGGGCATCGGTACGCGCAGGCCGACCAGGTTCCTTGCCCAGGTTCTGCGTCCAAGGTTCTGCACCCCAGGTTCTGCACGATGACTATTGACCCGGACGGCACGATCGGGGGTAATGCGGCCGTTTCATTTCAGTAAACCTTTTTCAACGCACTCTCGGACCGTTTTGCACAACGAAGGCATGGCCCGGCGGCCGGCCTGCCACCGGACCCGGCGAAGAGAGTCCACCCGCCGCCAGCGGACCGGTCGCGAACGTTCCACGGGAGGACAGAGTGACACCCTCTTTACGGGCGTCTGCCGGACGCAGGGCGGCTGACGTGTCGTTTCTTCTAAAGAATAAATATTTCCAACCACTTGCGATCGTATTCGGCTGCTTGCTGGCGCTGTCCGCCGCGAGACCGGCGCGGAGCCAGACGATCGCCGCGACGCGCTACGGCATGGCCGCCGGGCTGACGAACACCGCGGTGCTGAGTGCCCTGCAATTGCCGAACGGCGAAATGCTGGTGGGCACCCAGCACGGGTTCTTCGCATTCGACGGCCGGCAGTTCCTGCCCCTGGGGCCCGAACAGGGGCTGCCGGTCGGCGGCATGGCGCAGGCCGCCGTCATGACCACGGGGGGCGACCTGGTCCTGGTCCTGCTGGACCGGATTTATGTCGCCCATGCCGTCACGGAGGACATGCCCGTGCTGGGCCTGCATTTCGTCCCGGTGGCGGCACACGCGGCGCTGAGCCGCGACGAATTCCGCAAGATCGCGCCCTGGCGGGGCGGCCTGGTCATGACCGACCGCGACCGGCTGCTGTTCCTGCATCGGGTCGGGGGCGAAGACAGGATCGACACGCTGGAAAGCGCGCTGGGGCTGGCTGAAGGCACCCTGACGGACGTCTCGGCCCTGCATGCCGAGCGGGACCGGTTATGGCTGGGCACGGGCGGCGGCCGGCTGTGCGTGCTGGCGGGGCGGAGCCTGCATTGTCTGCCGGTCCCTGCCCTGGCGCCGCCTCGCAGGGTGGACGCCATCGCCGAGGACGGGCGGGGCGTATTGTATGCTCGCACCCTGCGCAGCCTGATCACGGCCGACCCGGCGCGCGGCACGCTGCGGGTCGAGCCGGTCCCGCATATCGGCACGCAATATGAGAACTACCAGCGTTTTCTGACCATCGCCTGGACGCCGGACGGCAGGTTGATGACCCAGGCCGATGACGGCGAACTGGCGATCCGTACCGACGACGGCTGGACGATGCGGATGCTGGACGGGGAGCCGATCGCGGCGCCGCTGAGCGTGGTGCTGTTCGACCGTCAGCGCAATCTGTGGATCGGCGTGCCGGGGATCGGGATGATCCTGACCCGGGGGTTCGGCGTGTTCGAGAATTTCGACCGGCGGAACGGGCTGTCCGGCGCCATCATCTGGCAGATGCTGCGCCGGCCGGGCGGGCTGCTCTGGATCACGTCCGACAGCGGGATCGATGCGCTGGACACGGCGGCGCGGCGCGTCGTGCGCGCGATCCCGCAGGCGGCGTTCCTGATCGCCGCCGACGATCGGGGCCGCCTGTGGCATGACGGGCCGGATTATCTGGCCCGCATGGATCCGGCGACGGGCCTGCAGCAGAATTACGACATGCGCCGCATCAACAAGATCCTGCCGGGGCGGGAGCATGATATGTGGATCCTGTCCGACACGGGGGCGTGGCGGGTCGATACGGCGCGCGCGGATACGACCCCTGTCCCGGTGCCGGGGATGGGCGGGGCCTATGCGTCCGGCCTGATCGACCGGGACGGCGCGCTGTGGCTGATCGAAGGGCGCAGGCTGCTGGTCCGGCGGCGCAACGGCATCGTGACGGTGGCGCGGGCCGGCTGGCCGAAGGCGGATTTCATCCCCAACCTGCTGGCGGCGCAGGACGCGCATACGCTGTGGGTAACCGGCCAGGGCGGGCTGTATCGCGCGACGCATGACGGCGACCGGATCACGGCATTGACCGCCTTCGGCCCGTCGGAGATCGGAACCGACATGACCTATGCCGTGCTGGTCGACCATCGGGGCTGGGTGTGGATCGGGTCGGACCATGGGCTGGCGCTGTTCGACGGCGCGCACTGGACCCGCGTGACCGCGGCGGACGGGCTGATCGCCGACGATCTGGACCAGGACAGCCTGATCGAGGACACGGACGGCACGATCTGGGTCGGGACCAGCAGGGGGCTGTCGCATATCCTGCGGCCCGAGCAGTTGCGGCGCGCCGAGACGCTGCGGCCGGTGATCAGCCGGATGACCCTGGGCGACGTCCCCTATGACGGCCGCGCGGTCGCCTTCAGCCGCGCGCCGTTCCGTGTGACCTTCGGCGCGCTGGATTATCGTGACGAGGGCCGGATCCGCTTCCGCTACAGGCTTGAGGGGGTGGATGAAGGCTGGAACGAGGCGACCGAGGACACCGTGCGCTATCCGAGCCTGCCGCCGGGCACGCATCGTTTCCTGCTGCAGGCCTATGATCCCGGACGCGACCAGGAGCCGGCGATCGTCGCGGTTTCGCTGGGCATGGGGCGCCCCTGGTGGCAGAGCCCGGAGGTGCGGATCGGCGAAATCATGGCCTGCGGGCTGGCGGGTTATGGGCTGTGGCGCATCCGGGTCGGATTGCTGATCAAGCAGCGGCGCAAACTGCGCGAGACCGTCGAACGCCAGACGGCCGAGATCCGCGCGGCCCATGAGGCGCTGGTCCGCCAGTCGCGGCTGGACAGCCTGACGGGCCTGCTGAACCGGGGCGCCATCCAGGCGCATCTGCAGGCCTGCCTGCAGGCGGACGCCCCCGGCGCCGATCTGGCGATCGGGCTCGCGATCGGACTGGCCGATGTCGACCATTTCAAGGCGATCAACGACCAGATGGGGCATCTGGCCGGCGACGAGGTGCTGACCGAGATCGGGCGCAGGCTGCGCCTGGGCCGGCGCCACGGCGAAGAGGTCGGCCGGTACGGCGGCGAGGAGTTCCTGATCGTGCTGCAGGGCGACGGAGACAAGGCGGCCCGCATGGAGGACATCCGGCGGTCGCTGTCGCGCGCGGTCGCGCTGTCGTCGGGGCGCACGCGCCGTGTGACGGTCAGCGCCGGGCTGGCCGAGGCGCGCCCGGGCGAGACCTGGCAGGCGCTGATCGGCCGCGCCGACGCCGCGCTGTACCGGGCCAAGAAGGCAGGGCGGAACCGGATGGAAACAGAGCTTGAACCGGAGCCGGCCGATCAGAGCAATTGATTATTTTATGGAATCACGTGATCTGCACTGATTTTTTCATATCCACGTGGATCAGGCCGAGGCGGCCCGAGGCCGCGCGAGGGAGCGTCGCGCCAGCGACGCCAGGATCACCGCCATCAGCACCAATCCGAAATAGCCGATGGCCGGATAGACGCGGTTGACCAGCGCGACGAAGCCAAGCTGGCTCATCCCCCAGGCGCCGAGCGCGATGCCGGCCGCCGCCGCCATGCGCGGCAGGCCGAATGACTGCAGCCGCACGGCGAGCGTGTAGGTCATGCCCACCGCCGAGCAATAGAGTTTCAGCAGGATGACCGGCAGCAGGGCGGCGCCGAACAAAGGCGACATCCTGCCGGCCAGGCGCAGCGTGGGCACGGCGCTGCCATGCACCAGGGCGTCCTGGCTGTGCAGCACGAAGGCCAGCCCGAGCAGCAGCGCGCCGAACACCGCCCCGCCCGCCAGACCGCCCAGCCGCGCCGTGCGGAGATGCGCGACCTGGCCGCCGACGACGAGCAGCACCGGCGCCGCCCCCGCGACGTTGAACGACACGTAGAGGACGGCGCTGGCCAGCCAGTTGGCGGCCGCGCGCGGCGGCGGGGGCAGCGGCGGGGCGGTCGGCGGGGCCGGATGGGCCAGCGCGAAGGCGAGCATGGCCGTGACCATGAGCATGACCAGCGGCGTCATGATCCCGACCAGGTCGACGATGCGCCTGGCGTTGCAGACCATGGCAAGCCAGGCCAGCGCCGCCATGATCGCCGAACCCGCGGCCGCGGGCAGGCCGAATTGCTGCTGGATCGACGCGCCGCCGCCCGCGACCATGACGGTGATCATGCAGAACAGGCAGACGCACAGCACGAGATCGAGCGCCGGGGCCGCCCGCCGGCCGAACAGGCGGGTCATCGCCTGCTGGTGGGTGTGGATCTGCAACTGGCAGCCGATGGCGTACAATTCCAGCACCAGCACGGCGAACAGCGCGCCCGAGACCAGGCACCCCAGCAGCCCCGGCCGCCCGAAGGCGGAAAAGAACTGGATGACTTCCTGCCCCGAGGCGAATCCGCCGCCGACCATCAGGCCGATAAAGACCGCCCCCAATCGCAGCACGTCCTTCATGCGGAACCCTTCCCTGCGGCATGCCGGCCCATCCCGGCCGGTCCGTTACGGTATCCGACCGGAATGACGGACGCCAGTCAGCGCGACGCGGTCGAAACCGGGGGCAGCGCGGACAACGTGGCCGGAACCGGGGTGCCAGGAACCGGGGTGCCAGGAACCGGGTTGGCCGGCGGCAGCCGGCGCAGCCTGATCTGGAAGGTCGGGTCGCCGTCGGGCGCATGCAGCCGCTGGATATAGACCCGCTGGGTCCGGTAACTGATCCAGACCCGGTTATGGCGCAGGAAGTCCGCGCCGAGCAGCGCGTGGTCGATCTCCATCGGCGCGACCGCGATCCACGGCTTGTAATAGATCGCGTGTCCGACCTGCAGGCTGTCGAAACGGTGCAGATGGGCTTCGAACCGGTTGTCGTCGACCCCGTGCATATGGCCGTGCGGGTCCTGCGACAGGCGGGCGCGGTCCACGCCGGCATGGCGCGCATCGCCGGGCAGGATCACCGTATGGCCCGCGCCGCTGTCCAACTGGGCGGAGACGCGATGCCCGTTGAGCAGGACGTCGATCATGATCGCGGAGTCGCCCTCGATCTCGATCGGCGCCATGTCGGTGGGGCCGCTCCAGGTCGGGGTGGGGGAATCGCAGCCGGAGACGGTGTACAGATCGAGCTGGTGGGCGGGCAGGTCGAAGACCGGTTCGGTGGCCGCGAGGAAATTGCCGCCGAACAGGCCGACCACCGGCAGCCCGCCTATATGGCCGGGAAAATGTCCGGCCACCGCGAAGAGCGTATCGCGCGCCGTGCCCGAGCCGAGCCCGAGCCGGTCGACCGTGACCACATTGCCGACGGTCTGCCCGCCCACGCCCTGGATGGGAACGAACTGGCCGGTATAGGGCAGGCGCAACGCCTCGGCGGCCTCGGGCGACACGATGCTGAAGGCAGCCCCCGTATCGATCAGGAAGGCGACGGGCGTGCCGTTGATCGTCGCGCGGACGATAGGCTGGCCGACATCGTTCATGACCTTGAGATCGCCCAGGGTGGAGACGACGCAGCGCCGCGGGCCGGACGAACAGGCCCCCTGGACCAGACCCAGGACCAGGCATGTCAGCAGGCAGGCCAGCCGGCCGGCCAACGCGCGATCCGTGAGGCGGAAATTCTTGCGTTCATGATTCATGCCGGCTCTGCGTTCCTCGTCCTCTTTTGCCTATCGCACGCGCATGCCCGCCCTGGCGTCCCAATGGAGCGGGCGGTCGGATCGAGACAGCGGCGCCTCGGCCACCTGGCCGATCGCGACGCCGTGGGGCCAGTCATGCGGGCAGATCGCGACATAGCGCGCATAGCCGCCGGTGCCGCCCTGGAATTTCGGATAGCCGATGGCGACCAGACAGCCGGTCGGGCCGACCTGGTCGAGATTGGCCAGCCCTTCGGCCTGGGCGTAGCCGTGATGCATCAGCCAGTGCTCGCCTTCCAGGGTCGGCGTGTCGTCGGTGTCCAGCGGTTCATGCCCATGGAACAGGATGTGCCGCCGCAGATGCAGGAATTGCAGGGCGGCCAGCGACACGCCCGGGAAGCGGTCCTGCCGCGCCAGGGCGGGGTCGGGCCAGCCCTTCGACCAGTCGGAGCGGACGAACACCACCGAACCGGCGGGGATACGGCCGTGCCGGGCCTCGAAGGCCGTGATGTCGGCGACCTGCAACTGATAGCCCGGATCGCGCGCCACCTTGTCCTGCATCGGGATCACCACCAGCGGGCGCAGGGTATAGGTGGGCGGCAATTCGTCGATCGACGGATATTCGGGTGCCCAATGGGCGGGCGGGTCGAGTTGCGTGCCCAACTGGTCGGTGGGCAGGACATAGCGGCTGGCCTCGAATCCCGACTCCGCATAGGTGAAGACCTGCCCCTTCCGTGCGAAGGGCGGCACGGCGGTCGCGGCTTCGGCCCGCCCGAAGACCGGCGGCGCGAAACCGGCCCAGACGGGCATGGCGGGCGTGATCACATGGGTCAGGTCGATATATTTCGCGCCGCGCAGCGCGCTGTCATAGACCGCCCACAGCCCGTCCGCCGCGCGGGCGGATATGGGGAGCGACGCGGGCGCGCCGAGCGCGAGCAGCACGGCCAGGGCCGCCGATCTTTTGAAGAATCCGGCATACGCCATGATGTTTCTCCTTTTCATTCCCCCGTTGCTCACTCACCGCACGATGCGCCGTTCAGGCTGGCCTGAAAGGCGTGGAGCAGGCTCGCGCGCGACCCCGGGCCGGAGGGCAGCATATTGCCGTTGAAGAGCTGGCCGTGTTCGCCCATCAGGTCCATCAGGAACACGCTGACATACAGGCCGAACAAGTCGTCGTCCGGCCAGCCGGCCCGGGCACGCCATGCCGACACATAAGAAAGCGGCCCGCCATAGGCACGCATGACCGCGCAGGTCAGTGCCGCCGGATAGCGCGGGTCGCCGAAACAGAGATCATCGACATCGACGATGCCCGAAAACATGCCGCCGGGCGCGACCAGCACGTTGCGGGTCGTGGTATCATGCAGAAAAGGGGTTGCCGGCACGGTGTCTATCCGCGCCCGGGCAGCCAGGATACGGTCACGCAGTTGCAGGGGCAGGGCGGGATCGAACAAGCCCGCGGCCACGATGCGCCGCCGCGCACGATCGACATTGTCCAGCAGCACGTTGGACCAGGCGGTATGCGGGGCCAGTTCGGGCCGGGCGGCATAGCCGTAGCGGCCAGCCGACGGCAGGCGCGCGACGATGGCCTGGGCGTCGGCCACGTGGGCGGCGACCGTGGCAAGCCGAGCCGGGGACAAGGTGGCCATGACCGCGCCCAGATCCGTACCGGGCAGGCGTTCCAGCAGCAGCCAGGGCGGCGTAGCCGTTACGTCATGCGCCAGGATACGAGGTAACGGGACGCCAAGCGGCCGCAGGGTTTCGGACAAAAGCAGCGCGTCGCTCAGGACCGGCTGTGCCGCATCACGGCCGATGCGGGCGACGAGCGGCGGGTGATCGGGAAACGTGACCTCATACACATAATGGCACATGCCGGTGGTGAAGCGTCGTGCGCCAGCGGGCACGTGCCCGGTGAGGCGTGCCGCGATCCGCAGGGCCAGGTCCCGATGCGGCATGGGCCAGCGCGTCCTATTGTCGCAGCGCCGGGCGGAACGGCGCGACCGTGCCGTCGGAGGGCAGCGGGGGGAGGCCCAGCAAGGTCATGACCAGCGGATAGACATCGACATTGTCGAAGGCGCCGATGACCCGGCCGGGGACGAAGGCCGGGCCGGCGGCCAGGAAGGTGGCGTTCATCTCCGGCGCCATGGCATCATAGCCGTGATCGCCGCCGACCGTGCGGGGCGGATGGGCGGCCGATGCTGCGATCATCCAGCCGACATCGGCCACGCAGATGAAGGCCGGCACGCGCGGATTATGTCCGTAATGGAACCGTTCCGGCAGGTCCTGGCGGCGCGTGCAGGCCATGTGGTCGTGATGCGCCAGCAGCGCGGCCGCCAATCGCGCCGCCTGCCCGGGGGTGGCCCTCGGGGCGACCCCTGGGGCGGCATCGACGCCGGCATAGGCGCCGCCCGTGACGAAGCGGAACGTGCCGGCCGGGGCGATCCGGTCCAGGTAGACGATCCGCTGCATGCTGGTGGCGGCCATGCCGTGGTCGGACACGACGATGATGTCGGCGTCGATATGGCGGGCCCGCAGCCCCGCCACCAGCCGGCCGATCGCCTGGTCGATCAGCGCGGCGGCGGCCGTGGTCTGCGGCGCGTCGGGGCCGAATTCATGCCCGGCATGATCGACCCGGTTGAAATACAGGGTGGCGAAACGCGGGCGCCGCGCCGGCGGACGGTCGAACCACGACAGAAGACGATCCACCCGGTCGTCCGGCGGCATGGCGCCGTCGAAGGGCAGCCAGTCCGCGGGACGGACGCCGTGGATCGGGGCCTCGGACCCCGGCCAGAACAGGGTGGCGCTGCGCAGCCCGTGCCGTTCGGCGGTGACCCAGACCGGTTCGGCCTGGTCCCACCAGCGCCGGTCGGTAACGGCGGCGCGGTTGCCGAGGCTGAAGCGCATGCCGGGCATGGCGGGGTCGTACATCGTGTTGCCGACGATGCCGCTGCGGTCCGGCCGCAGGCCCGTGACCAGCGTGTAATGGTTGGGGAAGGTGATCGACGGGAAGGACGGGTGCATGGCCACGGCGCGCACGCCCGACGCGGCCAGCGCGTTCAGGTTGGGCGTCACCCCCCGATCCAGATAGTCGGGCCGGAATCCGTCGATCGACACCAGGATGACCGGGGGCGGGCCGCCGGTTTCAGACCCCCCGGTTTCGGGCACCGACGCGCAGGCGGCACCCCCCAGCGGCAGGAGCAGGGCAAGAAGACGAAGCAGCCGCGGCATCAGGCAGGATTCTCCGGCGACCGGCCGCGCTGCCGCGGGGGTCAGGGCTGGGTGGATGTCGTCACCAAGCTATGCTGGCGATCCCATTGACGGGCAAGGGGGAGAAGCAGGACGAACAGCACGGTGCATCCCGCCGCGGCCATCGCCAGGTCGAGGAACAGGTCGGCATAGGCCCCCGCCCCTCCGGCCTGCGCCGCCACCGTTCCCGAACCGATGGCCGCCAGATTGGCGACCATGCTGCCGAGATACATCGCCACCCCGACTGCGAGGTAATAGGCGCCCATCATGAAGGCGCCGATGGACCGGGGCACGTAGCGGGCGATGACCGCCAGGCCCAGGCCGCTGATCAGCAATTCGCCCACCGACAGCGCGCCATAGGCCCAGATCATCACCCAGGGCGTGACCCGCCCTGCCCCGCCCGCCAGCGCCCCCAGCCACCAGATGACGAAGGCCAGCGTGACCAGGGCGAAGCCGATGGCGAATTTCTGCGCCAGCGACAGGTCGCGCCCGGCCAGGGCCATGCGTCGGTACAGCCACGCCAGCAGCGGGCTGGCCAGCATGATCCAGATCGGATTCAGCGCCTGGAACTGCCCGGCGGACAGGCTGAACAGGGTCATGCCGCCCAGCCGGACCTGGCCATGGACGCCGCGCAGCGCGAACAGGGTCAGCGACGTGATCATCTGCTGGTAGAAGATGAAATAGACCATGCCCTGGAGCGAGAGCATGTAGGCCATGCGCAGGCCCGGCCGCTGGACGGGCGCGGCGCGGCAATAGATCGCGGTCCAGCATCCCAGGACCAGCAGGCCGGCGACGAACACGCAGGCGCGGGCCAGCGCGGCATGGGCCAGCACCATGCTGAGCGCGCCGATGACCGCCAGCATGGCCGCGAAGACCGCAACGGCGCGCCCGGCCGGCAGGGCGGCGAAATCCGGCGCGGTGCCGACATGGGCCAGCCGGCCACGGCGGACCGCATAGAAACACAGCCCCACGAACAGGCCGGCGGAACAGGCCGAGAACGCGAAGGCCGGACCGAAGCGCTCCTGCAGCCAGGGGGTCAGCAGCATCGAGAAGGTCGAGCCGACATTGACCGCCATGTAGTAGAGGGTGAAGGCGGCATCCAGTTCGACATCGTCGCCGTCATAGATGCGGCGCACCAGATTGGCGGCGTTGGGTTTGAAAAACCCGTTTCCGGTGGCGATCAGGCCCATGGCCAGGGTGAAGAACTGCCCGTGCACGGTGGCCAGCGCCAGCACGGCATAGCCGAATGCCAGCGTGGTGGCGCCGGTCAGCATGGCGCGGCGCGAGCCCAGGACGCGATCGCCCAGCCAGCCACCGACGGCCGGCAGCGCAAAGGTCATGGCGGCGAAGGCGCCCCAGGTCATGTTGGCGCGGGCGTCGGCGAAGCCCAGATGCTGCACCATGAACAGCAGCAGCACCGCCTGCATGCCGTAATAGCCGAAGCGTTCCCATAATTCGATGGCGACGACGACGCTGAAAGACGCGGCACGGGAGGGAAGCGCCAACGCGGCACCCGGAGGCGTTGATGAAGAAGAATTCATGAAATTCCCGAATAGAAGCGCGAACGTTGGGCGAAACACCTATCAGACCGGCAGCAAAAGCGACAACGCGGGCAGGCGTCATTCTGCGCCGAGCGCAGGAATAACGCACAATATGTCTAAATCATTTCGAAAATTCTATGATTCTGTCGCGAATTCAGCCGGCGGCGAAATCATAATCGCGCTCGACCCGGCAGATCCGGGTCTTGTAGGCCGCGTACCAGCGCTGCCGCCCCAGGCGCTGCGCCATCTGGTGGGCGGCGTCCGTCTTCCAGGCGGCGATGTCCTCCAGGCTGCGCCAATAGGAGACGGTGATGCCCGGCGCGCCCGGTCCCGCGCCCTCGCGCACCGATTCGACGCCCAGAAAGCCGGGCTGGCGGGCCGCCGTTTCGGCCATCGCGCGCGCCATGTCGCCATAGCCGGCATCGTCCCGGCCGAGCAGGGAGGTGAAAACGACCGCGTAATACGGAGGCTGAGGCGTGGGGGCGATGGACATCGGGCGGTTCCTGCTGCCGGGGCGTGTGGTGTCGGGAGGCGGGACATTCAAGGGGCGGGATCGGCGACCGGACGCCGCTTGCGCATCGCGCGGTGCGGGATGCCGGCATCGGGGAATTCCTCGCCATACGCCACGTAGCCCAGCGATTCATAGAAAGGCAGAGCCTGGGTCTGAGCGTCCAGCATAAAACAGGCCACGCCGCGGCAGGCGGGCAGATCCTTGATCGCGCGCATCAGGCGGCGGCCGAGCCCCCGGCCGCGCCAGGCGGCGTCGATCGCCACGCGGCCGATCTTGGCGGTCATGCCGCCATCCTTGAACAGGACCCGCGCGGTGCCCACCGGCCGGCCGCCGGCCAGGACCAGCACATGCAGCGCCGTGTCGTCGTCGGAATCATATTCCAGTTCGGGCGGGACATGCTGTTCGTCGATGAACACGGCGGCGCGGACGGCGAAGCAGGAGTCGCGGTCCTGCGCGGTTTCGACGGTCCGGACGGTGATGGAGCACATGGGACGAGCCTGAACGGAGGATGGTTTCGGGACAGAAGAATCAGGATTCCAATGGCCTGCGGATCTCCGAAATTCGCCTGCGGATTCCGGAGCCGTGACACTAGCGCGCGCGTTCCAGATCCGGAATAAGCGGAACGTCATTTTGACATAAGGGGGATATGTTGGAATACAAACATACGAACGCTCGTCTACATTTCTTCCCATAAAAACCAAGCAATATCAGTAGATAATAAGATCATCCGTTCGTTTTCGTTCGGATCGACTTGCGTTTGGTCGCATTTTATATGTATGTCCGTATGTAGGAGTATATCAGGGACAGCCATGCGCGGGCGACAGCCAAAGACTAATTGGACAAACCTCGAACTCGGGAAGTCGATCAAAGACATCAGGGCGAAGGTCTCGGGGACGAAAAAGCGCGTTCGCAAGTGTCTCGGCGGAGCATTATATCTGCAAGTCGGCGCGAATAGCGTGTCATGGGAACATCGCTATGGTGTCCGCTGGCATGGGTTGGGGTCGTATCCCGAGATCGGGCTAAAAGAGGCCCGTGAGATGGTCCTGGCAGCCCGCCGCCAGCTCCGCGAGGGCAAAGACCCTATCGAGGAACGCAGGGCAGCCAGGCGCGCCGCACAGATTGAACGTGACACCACGTTTCGCATTGTGGCCGGGCAGTATATCGAGGCGAAAAAGGCCGGGTGGAAGAACGCGAGGCACACGGCGCAGTGGCCTGCCACGCTGGAAAAGTACGTTCACCCCATCATGGGCGATAAGCCTGTAAACGCCATAACCACGGATCATGTGCGGCAGGTGCTCGATCCCATATGGCATGAGAAGACGGCGACCGCGTCCAACGTCCGAAATCGCATCGAGATCGTGCTGGATTACGCCAAATCTCTCCACATGCGAGAGGGCGAGAACCCGGCCCGCTGGAAGGGCCACCTACAAAACGTCTATCCCGCACCTGGGGCGATCCGCAAAGTGTCGCACCACGCCGCCATCCCCTGGGCTGATCTGCCCCTTGTCATGTCCAAGCTGGCCGAGAGCGATGGCATGGCGGCGTTGGCGTTGCGCTTCTTAGTGCTGACTGCCCTTCGCTCCAGCGAAGTCAGGGGAGCAAAGTGGGGCGAAATCGACTTGGACAAGAAGACCTGGACCATTCCGGCCGAGCGCATGAAGGGGCGGAAGAATCAAGGTCAAGAGCACTGCGCCCCGCTGTCTGATGCCGCCATCG
This sequence comes from Nguyenibacter vanlangensis, assembly GCF_038719015.1. Classification (NCBI taxonomy): domain Bacteria; kingdom Pseudomonadati; phylum Pseudomonadota; class Alphaproteobacteria; order Acetobacterales; family Acetobacteraceae; genus Nguyenibacter; species Nguyenibacter vanlangensis. Next base: position 4,222,141 of record NZ_CP152276.1, on the reverse strand, counting down.
AGATTCTGACTAAGGTAGCTCTGCTGGGAAACAAGCCTGACCGGCTTGTGTTCCCCAGCCGTTCGACGGGCAGAGCCCTGACTGATGTCGCTCTATCCCAAGCCCTGGGGACCGCCGGCGCTGGTGCGTATACCGTGCACGGCATGCGGTCCACCTTTTCCGATTGGGCGGAAGAAAAGACCAGCTATCCCAGCGAACTGCGCAAGATTGCCCTGGCGCACGTAAACAAGGACAAGGTCGATTCAGCATATGCCCGGTCCCTCCTTGTGGAGAGGCGGCGTCCCCTAATGCAGGATTGGGCTGACTACGCAACCGGCCCTGTTGCAGCCGTGAAACCGCGCGCCAGGCGGGTAAAACGCGTCCCCGCTCGGGAAGGACGGGGATAGGCGTGGACCGGCCCCCAGCCCCCGCAATTCGCGCCAGAAGGGTAAATACAAAAAAAGAGCCGGACGGTGGGCGTCACCGTCCGGCACAAGTTTTCGCCGTCTTAGAGAGGAACACTCATGGCCGAGCTCAAGGAAAGCGTATCAAATTCCGAAGTGTCCGCGCAAGCGGATTCTGATAATGAACTATTATCCAAGATTGAATTCGAAATAAAAAAAATTTCATCTCACTATCTAGACTTCGTGACGGCCAACACGCAACATTTAATAATGGTTGCGCCACACAGAAAGGACTCATCAACCAGCAAGATACTGTCACCCAGCAAAGCAGATAGCAAAAAGGTCCAGGCGGTCCGCGATGCTGCCCTAGAATTGCAGAAAGCATTGAAGGCGATGCCCGCAGACGACCCGGCAATGATATTGAGGCGACATGTTGAGCAAGAGCTTGCCTCCTTGCTGATCGCGCTTCGTCCGCCCCCTGCCCACGCTGGACGGGGCAGGCCGAGAAATGACGCTGCGGCATACTTCACAGACGAAATCTATCAGGTGTTCATGCTGCACACTGGCACCAAGCCAACCATGGGGACAAGGCCGGCCGGGGAGGACACAAGCGAGCCATATGGCCCGTTCTATGACTTCGTGACCAAGCTATTCGGCATTTTCGGGGTCAAGGCCAGCGCCGAGAATCAAGCCAGGGAGGCCATCGCACGTATGGAGAAAAAACTGCAATAGCCGATATTTTTCTCCATAAGTACATCGTTGACGAAGCAGAGCAATTCGCATTTCTGTGTGTATTGACAAAAGACATTACATAGGAGAGCGACGCAATGCTTGAACCACTCGTCTACAGGACCAAGGAATGCTGCGATTTACTTCGGATCAAACCGACCACTTTTTGGAAGCTGGTCAAAGAAGGGAAGCTCGAGGCCCGCAAGCTCGGCGGCGTGACCGTTGTCCCCGCCGGGAGCTTGAAGCGCTTTGCGGAGAACCTCCCTCCTGCGGCGAGCCCCTGGGCGGCATATCGCGCCGCGCCAAGTGTTGAGGTTCCTACCTCATGGCAGGCCCCATCGTAGGTCATGCCGCCTGAAACGCGAAACCCCGTCAGTGGCTAGCTGACGGGGTTCAGGCAACTCAGTCTTGTAGGGCCAAAGCAGCAAAGTTTGGAGGACACTTGCTGAATTGAACCTACCAAGAAGGGTTGTTTTTCACAACTCTTTTTTTGTGGTTTTCTATAAATGTTGACGCTCAACACTGATTCTTTGGCTCCTGATGCGGAAGCTATCGAGTCGTTCCTCCGCGACTGCGTTAAGGATTCTATTCAGCTTTTCGCTGCCCCAGGTGATGGGTGCCAGTGGTCCCCTCCGCTGGGGCGCTGGTTCGGCGGTGATGCGGAAGCCGCCACACGCTGGGCGGCGGATCAAAACACCGCTGGCATGAACGTGTATTGGTCGGTCAACGTCACGCAGGAGGGCCTCCATAGGAAGACAAGCAAGGCCGACATCGTGGCGGCTCGCTTCCTTCACGTTGACATAGACCCAAACGTCGCAGATTGGGACAAGAACGCCACGCGCGAAAGTCTTTGCTCTGCGAAGGTGCCCCCAGGCTTCGTCATCGACTCAGGCGGCGGGCTGCAAGCCTTCTGGCTGATCGACCCGACAAGAGATGCCGACGACATTAAGGTCGGCGGTTGGGTTGAGACCAATAACCGCGCCCTCGCCGAGCAGTATGGCGGGGACCGCGCGTGCCACAACATCGACCGGGTGATGCGGCTGCCCGGCACGGTCAACCATCTCGACAACGCGGGGAAGAAGCGGCAGCGCGGTCGCAATAAGGCGATGGCGTCGCTGCTTGTGCATAACCGCGATGCTCAACCGATAGCGCTGCCGCGAGAGGCCCAGGCACCTGCGTCCCCCTCCGCTGGGGTAACGGTATCCCGTGCCGGACCGGACTACCTTGACCCACCGCCAAGCGCCAAGCTGAGGCGGATGATAGAGGACCCCGATGCAGCGGACCCGGCGAAAGGGGATCGGTCATCGCGCGTCTATGGTGTCGCGTGTGAGATGGTCAGGCAATTCTACAGCGACGAACAGATAGCAAGTGTACTGTCCAACCCGTCGCTGCCGATCTCGGCCCATTGCATTGAACAGGGCGGCATAGCCGCCGCGATGCGTCAGGCCGAGAGGGCTCGAAAACACATCTTACAGACGGCAAAGAGAACAGGGGCATCTCAGCCTGATATTCCCAAGGTGATTCCTGTCCCGATTACGGGGGCAGACTTCTTGCGCAAGGAGATTCCTCCGCGCGCGCTGCTGCTCGATCCTTACCTTCCGGCGGAAGGGATTGCGATGCTGTATGCACCGCGTGGCATCGGGAAGACCTGGGCAGCCCTGTCAATCGCCTACGCCGTAGCGTCGGGGTCAAGCGCGCTGAAAGGCACAGCGCCCGCACCACGCCGGGTTCTTTACCTTGACGGCGAAATGGCGGCGGCGGACCTGCAAGAGCGATATAGGAAGGTGGTCATTGGGTCGGGGGCAATCCTTCCCGACGATGCGTATTTCAGATTTCTGCCCAACGGCCTTTACCGTGATGGTCTGCCGGACCCAGCCTCAGCCGAAGGCCGCGAATGGATTGAGGACCTCGCGCAACACGTATCGATGGTGGTGTTTGACAACATAAGCAGCCTGTTCCGTAGCAAGGAAAATGATGCTGATGACTGGCAGCTATCCCAGGATATGCTCTTGTCGCTGCGTCGCCGGGGCATCTCGTCCCTATTAGTGCACCACGCTGGCAAGGCCGGGCAGCAGCGCGGCACTAGCCGTCGCGAGGACGTGGCCGATACCGTCATAGCCCTGCGCCGCCCTGACGGCTACGAGGCCGCAGAGGGGGCAAAATTCCATTGGTACTTCGAGAAGGCGCGCGGCTTCATGGGGGACGAGGCGGCGCCGTTTGAGGCGCGGCTCGAGACGAAGGGGGATGGCGTGGCCTGGCAGACCTCCCCAATCGTCAAAACGGCGAAAGAGCTTGCCATCGATATGCTTGAGGCGGGAAGAACGCCCAAAGAGGTTATCGCGGCAACCGGAATGTCGAGTTCGTCGGTGTACTGGCTGAAGGACAAGGTTGCCTTACAGCGTAAGGGCGAAGAGATGGCCAACAGGATAATGCCACATTAGGTCGGCCCACATAGGGTTCGAATTCCAACTTCCAACCCCCTAGGGGTTGGAATCTTGGAACGTAATGAAATCAATGACTTAACCAAAGAGCGTTTTGCTTTCTTGGAATGCGCAATTCCAACCATTCCAAAGAGGTTGGAAAGAGTTGGAATTGGTTGGAATAGAAGTTTGTTGTTTACATTTCTAATATTGTTTTAAACATCACAGAAAATCTTCTTGATGTGAAAGAAATACACAGTTAGTATAACAACGATATCGATCCTTATAGGTCGTCATGAAACGGAGACACATATAATGGCCGAGAAAACCAAAGCTATTTCTCTTAAACTGCCGGAATCCCTTGTCACTGACCTCGATCTCATTGCCGCTATGGAATGGGGGAGCCGGTCGAATGTCATCCGCACGATTCTGAAACGGGCGGTTGTAGTCATCAAGAATCGCTATGAAGAGAAGGAGATGAAAGCATGAGTGGGATATCGGTGGCGCAGGCCGAAGAGATGCTCAGGCAAGCGAGATTCGCTGAGGAACAAAGAGCCCTGAAGGAGAAGGCGGCCATAGTGGCTGCGAAGGCCGAGCAGGATCGCCAGATGAAGGCAGCCCTGAAGCTCGTCGAACAGCGCAAGTTGGAGGAGCGGCGGGAAATGCTGGTGGCCTCTCTGACGGCCCAGGGGAAGGTCGCGCCCGAGGTAGTCAAGGACATCACCGGCCGCACGATCACCAAATGGATCGGCTCACCGAGGGGCGCTTTCGGTCCATTTATGGAGCGGCCCAATAAGGCGTCGATGGTTGAGGGGGACAAGCAGCGCAGCGCCGAAGCCAGACAGCAGCGTGACCAGGCGGCATATGCGGCCTTGAGGCGGGAAACCCTTGCAGGAGGAAACCGATGAGACTGCAAACCGCAGAGGATTTCTGCGCCTTCCCCCTCAAGTTCGAGGCACCGCCGGACTACGGGCGAGGACTGTCACGCCAGCAGCTTGGCAATATGTGTTGTTACACCACAACACAGGCTTTGCAGAAGTGGACTAATATGCGCAAAATTGGGGCTGTTCTCAAATCGCAAAGGGCGTCCCTATGGCTGCGCGACGTTGCTGCCGATGCTGGCAGCCTCGCGCGCCGTTATCCGGATTGCTACCTCGCATTATTCCATGACGGTGATGCTGAACAGCCCGGACGCATGATGCTGATGCTTTGGAAGGCCGATGAGCAACCTTTCGTCCCTCACGCGTTCTGTTACGCCTTCAAAGGGGACGCCGCCGACGCCCCTGACGAACTGGGCTGGCCGTATCTGATCTACGCTGAGTATCTACGGCAGCAGGATTTGGAGCGTGCCGAGGAATGTTGTCCGCCCACCATCAACTGAATTAGGCAACATGATGGGCAAAGTGACCTCGGTTGCCCTGGTGCCGCGATGAAACACGACAAACTGAACGGCGGCTCACGCAAGGGCATCCCGAACAAGGCGACAGCGGCGCTCAAGGGCATGGTGCTGGGGGCGCTGGATGAGCTAGGCGGCCAGGCATGGCTTGTGGAGCAGGCGAGGCGCGACCCTGCCCTCTTTATGGCCCTGCTCCATAAGATGCTGCCAGCGTATGCGGTCGCGGCAGCGGATACGGGTCCAGTTCTGCGGCTGGAAGAGATGACCGACGAGCAGCTCCATGCCCTCGCCGGGGTACCGATGCCGGGGGAACCTCCGATCATCGAAGGTGTCTTGGAAAAGTGACCCGCTTCTCTGCCTTCGGATTGGGCCGGAGTCGTTCATCTCCGGTCGCCGTCTAAGTGTATGCGCATGTGTACGTTACACGATCCGCAACGAAATTTTATCGTGTTTTATCAGTGTCTTATTTGGTATATGTTGGGGGATATGTTGGAGTCCGACATGAGAAGGAACGATCGTTGGCGTGCGGGGCGCGGCGCAGTGTCCGGCCTGGCTTGCCTGCTGGCCATCGGGCTTGTCCCGACGGCGCGGGCGGCCGAGGACGTGAAAATGGTCGTGGTTGCCAATTGGGAAAACGGCGCGGATCGCGGCGACGCGCCGGGCGAGTATCAGGACTGGGTCGAGCGCGAGCATCTGGACCAGACCGTTCCGGTGCGCGGGGCGCCGGACGTGGTGCGGCGGAACGCGGACGGGCTGTACGGGATCGTGCTGCGGCATGGCGTGACGGACCTGGCGGCGTTCGTGCTGGATCCGCGTTTCGATTTTCATAAAACTTACTGGCTGTTTACCGGAATATCCGGTGTCGATCCGCATGCGGCGTCGGTCGGCAGCGTCGCCTGGGCGCGCTGGGTGGTGGATGGCGACGCGCTGCGCGAGATCGACGACCGGACCGTTCCGAAAGGCTGGCCCTATGGCCTGTATGCGATCGGCGCGTCGCGTCCCGACACGCTGCCGGAGAATCCGAACCATTACGGGTCGGTCACCGATGTCGCGGAACTGAGCAAGGCCTATCCGCTGAATCAGGGGCTGGCGCGCTGGGCCTATGCGCTGAGCCGCACCGCCGCGCTGGCGGACGACCCGGCGGTCGCGGCGCGGCGCGCGGCCTGGACGGGATTTCCGCAGGCGCAAAAGGCGCCTTTCGTCCTGATGGGCGAGACGCTGGGCGCCGAACGGTACTGGCACGGTGCGCCGCGCACGCAATGGGCGGAGAACTGGGTGAAGCTGTGGACCAGGGGCCGGGGCCTGTTCGTGATGACGAACGAGGAGAGCCAGACCTATCAGCGTGAGATGCGCACCCTGGCGCGCCTGGGCTTCGTCGATGCGAACCGCATCATGGTGCTGCGTTCGGCCAGCAATTTTTCGATGCCGCCGCCGGGCATGGACGTGACGCATTCGATGGGGGATGAAGGCCCCGGGCAGGCGCTCGCCTTCGACAACAATGAACGCGCGGGCGCGCCGGTGGTCGCGGAAATCCTGCGCCACTGGGACCGCTATCGCGATCACGTGCCGTCGGAGTGACGCGGCGGACGGGATCGGCGGAATATCGCTGGTCCCGCCTGAATATTTCCCGGATATTTACTGACCCGCCATTCGGCACTGCTATCAGACATGCGGCAGGGGGGACATGCCGAACAGCAGCGGGTGCAGGATCAGCATTCCGCCCCAGAGCCCCAGGGCCAGGATCGGGACGGACCAGCCCAGTTCGCGCGGCGCGAAATGGTTGCGCCCGGCCAGGATGGCGCCGAATGGGACGATGGAGGTGCCGGCCGCCAGGGTGCGCCAGAGGACCGGCTGCCGCCGGGCCAGCTTGGCGTCGATCGACGTCGTGCCCGCCAGCGCCGTCACGCCGAACGCGCCGAAGAAGATGAGCGACGCCGCGTTGCCCGTGCCGATGATATGGACCAGCGCCCACAGCGCGAAACTGCAGAGCATGGGGTGGCGGGTGATGCGCACCATGCCGCGCGGCTGCCATTCCGGGCCGATCGGCGGGCCCAGCGACGTGGGGTTGCGCGACAGGACCGCGCCGGCGAACAGCGCGAACGCGGGCAGCATGGCCAGCACCAGCAGCCAGCGCAGCCAGTCCGGCGCCACCCACAGGCCGCGATAGGGCGCGGCCGCGTAGCTGCGCGCCAGGACGAAGAGGGCAGCCAGCGAAAGGACCGAGAACAGGGTGCGAAATCCCTGGTCGCCAAGCCGGCGGGCGATGGGGTCGCGCAGGCGCGTGCCGGCCAGCCCGATATGCAGCCCGACCCAGATGAGGGCGGTGATGATCAGCGCGGTCATGATGCGATTCCCTCTTCTCGGTCCCGATTTTTTTGATCCCAGCGTGTTTTCGCGACTTGGACGCCTTTCCCGCGGGATTGTTCGCAATGTTATCATTGATAACATAACGCCGCGCGCAAAAATCGACATCACGCGACCGTGAAGCCCGTCTCGGGAAAATCGCGGCGGGACGGCGCATTTAGAGAAGGCAAAGCCGCGAAGAGGATGTGCCGTGTATCTGACCCCGCATGAGAAGGACGGGTTGCTGATTGCCGTGGCGGCCCAGGTGGCGCGCCGGCGCCTGGAGCGGGGGGTGCGGCTGAATTATCCCGAAGCCGTGGCCCTGATCACCGAGGCGGTGGTCGAGGGCGCGCGTGATGGACGCGGCCTGGACGAACTGGCGCAGGCGGGCAGGCAGGTCCTGACCCGCGCGCAGGTGATGGACGGCGTCGCCGAGATGATCCCGGTCATCGAGGTCGATGCGCTGTTTCCCGACGGCCCGAGAGCGGTGCGCGTTCACACCCCGATCCGCTGATGCCGCGCCGCCCATTATGGCGCGGCGTGGCGAGAGGAGCACAGAGATGACCTCGATACCGGCGCGCGCGGAGGGGCGGCGGGACGGCACGGCCGGCCCGATCGCGGGCGACACGCTGAAGCTGGCCGATACCGCGCTGCTGGTCCGGGTGGAGCATGACCTGACGCATCGTGGCGAAAAAGCCCGGCCTGGTCATGGGCGGACGGGACATGCCGCCATCGGCCGGTCGCAGCGCACCAATGCCGAAGGCGCGGTCGATACGGTGATCACCAATGCGGTGATCATCGACCATTGGGGAATCGTCAAGGCGGATATCGGCATTGTCGAAGGGCGTATCGGCGCGATCGGCAGGGCGGGCAATCCGGACCAGCAGGGCGGGGTCGATATCCTGGTCGGGCCGGGGACGGAAATCATCGCCGCCGGCGGGCGCATCGTCACTGCGGGCGGGATCGAATCGCCGATCCACCTGGTCGGTCCGCGACAGGCCGAGGACGCGCTGGCGGCGGGCGTGACCACGATGATCGGCGGCGGTACCGGGCCGGCCACGGGCACGATGGCGGCGCCCGGCACGCCCGGACCGTGGCACCTGGCGCGGATGATCCAGGCGGCGGAGGCGCTGCCGGTGAACCTGGCGCTGACCGGGCGGGGCGATGCGCTGCGTCCCGCGGCTCTGGAGGAAATGGTGCGGGGCGGCGCCGCCGGCCTGATGCTGCATGGCGAAGGCGGGATCACGGCCGCCGCCCTGCAGACCTGCCTGTCGGTGGCCGAACGGATGGATGTTCCGGTGCTGAGTGCCGCCGACATGGAGGACGGCGGCGGGGACCGCGACGGAAAGCCGGTCGAGGACATGATCGCCGCGGCACGCGGCCGGACGGTTCTGCCGATACTGGGCGCGCGCGGGCCCGAGATGTTCCGCCTGGCGGCGCTGCCGAACATGCTGCCGATGAACATTCCGCCGTCGAACATGCAGCATGGCTGGCTCGGCGCGCGGGTCGCGGCCGAGATGCTGCATGATATGGGGGCGCTGTCGATGATGGCGTCGGACAGCCAAGGGCTGGGGCGGGTAGGCGACGCCGTGCTGCGGACCTGGCAGACGGCGCATCGGATGAAGATATTGCGCGGGACGCTGCCGGGCGACCGGACGGACGACAACCTGCGCGTGCGGCGCTATGTCGCGAAATATACCATCAACCCGGCCATCGCCCACGGCATGGCGGACGAAATCGGATCGGTCGCGCGCGGCAAGCTGGCGGACCTGGTGATCTGGACTCCGGCATTCTTCGGCGTGAAGCCCGACCTGGTGATCAAGGGCGGGACGATCATGCAGGCGATGGCGGGCGATGCGCATGGCGCGATCCCGCCCGTGCAGCCGCTGGCGGCGCGGCCGATGTTCGGCGGGTTGGGCAGCAGCCTGGCGGCGGCCTGCGTGACCTTCGTCTCGCAGGCCGCGTTGGCGGACGGGATCGCCGAACGGCTGGAATTGCGGCGGCAGATGCGCGTGGTTTCGAACACAAGGGGCGGCATCAGCAAGAAGGACATGGTGCTGAACAGCGCCATGCCGGAGATCGAGATCGACGCCGAAACGCAGGCCATCCGGGCCGACGGCGTGCTGCTGTCGGGCGAGGTCGCCGAAACCCTGCCGATGCGGCAACGCTATTTTCTGTTCTGAAGGAGGGTCCGCGCGTGCCGCAAGGCCATGCCGCCGGCGATCAACGGATGACGGATCTTGGGGACGCCGATGCGCTGGGAGAGATAGATCCCCGAATGGCCGGAGCAGAGATAGGCGATGAAGCAGCCGACCGCCAGATAGACGGTATCGGCGGCACCGAACAACTCCACGCCCATCAGCGTACAGGCCAAGGGCGTGTTGGCCGCGCCGGCGAAGACGGCGACGAAACCGACCGCGGCCATCAGGTCGACCGGCGCGTGCAGCAGGCCCGCGAGCGTGTGGCCGAGCGCCGCGCCGATGAAGAAGAGGGGCGTGACTTCACCCCCCTTGTAGCCGGTGGCGAGCGCCGTCACGGTGAAGACCAGCTTCCACAGCCAGCTCCAGGTGAAATCGCCGGCTCCGAAGAAGCTGACGATGGCGCCGCCGCCGGGTGCGGCGGGGACGACGCCGAGGCCGAGATAATCCCTTGTGCCGGCAAGGAAGACGAGGACGATGGTCAGAACGCCGCCGATCGCCGGGCGCAGCCAGGCGATGGGGCAGAGGGTGCGGAAGACAGGGGCCAGCCGGTGTACGCCCTCGGCGAACGCCAGGCTTGCCAGGCCGAAGGCAATGGCGGCGAGGCCGACCTTGGCGAGCAGGAGCGGGTCCGTGTGGAACGCGTCGCCCGTGGTGTCGGGAAAACCCGCGAAGCCAAGATGATAGGGGACGTGATGAATGCCCCAGCGATGGCAGGTCCAGTCGGCGATGATCGCGGCGACAGCTACGGGCAAGAGTGCCATGTATTCGATCCGGCCGACGGCCAGCACCTCCAGCCCGAACACCGCGCCGGCGATGGGGGTGCCGAAAACGGCGCCGAATCCGGCGGCGATGCCGGACATCAGGAGAATCCGCACCGCCCGGTCTTCCAGCCGGAACAGGCGCACGAAGCCGCCGGCGATGCTGCCGCCGATCTGCACCGCCGTCCCCTCGCGCCCGACGGAGGCGCCGAACAGGTGGCTGATGACGGTGCTGACCAGGACCAGGGGCGCCATACGGAGCGGCACGCCGCCTCCGGGCTCGTGGATCTGGTCGACGATCAGATTGTTGCCGCCTTCGGCCGACCGGCCGAACCAATGATAGAGGAGCCCGGTCGCGATACCCGCCAGTGGCAAAAGAAAGAGCAGCGATGAGTGCGTGACGCGGTATGTCGTCACCTCATCCAGCAGCCAAAGGAACAGGGCGCAGAGGCTGCCGACGATTGCCGCCATGGGTACCAGCAGGCAGGCCCATTTGAGGGTCGCGCGCAGGGTCGCAGACCATCCGGCGACCAGATGGTGAAAAGAGGCCGTCATATATGTCCGTGGAATATGAATAAGCGCGCGCTCACGCGAGGCGGCGGCCTCGTTATTCTTGCACGACGAAAAAGAGAGGCTCGGCATGACTCGATTCGGACTCCACCCCTTGGTGCCAATAGGCGAGGTAGGAATCATCAGCCCACAGGGGCGGTTCGACCCCGAAAACATGAGGCCCGGCAGAGTCCATTGCCGGATTCAGACTGAACGGAATTGGCAACGGACGTCAAGCGCGCAAAATGCGCCGAACGCAACCGGTCTGGGAAACATCTAAGCGGATCGAGGCGCAGCGCGCCGAGATCCTGTCTTCTTGTGTTCAGACGAGCATGGGATCCGTCAAAGGTGGCGGACGGAGCAACGTCGCGATCGCGGCGAGCCCGTCGTGCAACCGCGTCTCGCTGGGTTCATGGCTGAGGCAGAGGCGGACGGATTCGGGGCCGTCGGCGGGATGCGCGGCAAAACGCTGCGCCTCGGCCACCAGAACGCCGCATCCCTCCGCCGCCAGGCGGAACGTGTCGGCACGCCATCCGGCGGAGAGAGGCAGCCAGATATGGAGGCCATGCGGGTCGGATGCATAGTCAAAATCACTCAGTACGCGCCGGGCAAGACGCTGGCGCCGCGCGGCGGCGTGACGTTGCGCCGCGATCAGATGCGCGGCAGTGCCGTCGAGGATGAGCCGCGCCGCGATTTCGGACGTAACCGGCGGTGTCATCCAGATGCTGAGATTGACCGCATGGCGCAGCGCCGGCCCAAGCTTGCCCGGGGCGCGAAGGTAGCCGACACGCAGTCCCGGCGCCACGCATTTCGAAAGGCTCGTGACATAGATTGTCCGTTCGGGCGCGAGCACGGCAATCGCGACCGGGCGGTCGGGCTTCAACGGACCGAAGACGTCGTCCTCGATCAGGATCAGGTCATGACGCCGCGCGATCCGGGCGATGGCCCGACGGCGCTCATACGACAGCGTCGCGGCGGTCGGGGTCTGCAATGTCGGCGTGAGGTAAAGCGCCTTCGGGGACGTGCCGCAGCAGGTCTCTTCCAGCGATGCGGGGCAGAGTCCTTCGGCATCCATCGCCACGGCGCGGAGTTTCAAACCGAGCCGGTCGGCGATGCCACGCAGGGGCGCATAGCTCAGCGCCTCCACCAGCAGCAGGTCTCCGGGTCGGCAAAGCGCCATCAGGGTGCAGAACAACCCGTGCTGGGCGCCGTTCGTCGCGATGATCTCCTCGGGCGCCGCCTCCAGCCCGCACAGCGCCAGCCAGCGCGCCGCCGCGCCTGCGTGCCGCGAAAGATCGGCATCGGTCTGGTCGTCGAGCATGGCGGACAGCCCGGGTCCCCGCGCGATTTCGTCGAGCACGCGGCGGACATGCGGCTCGGCAAGCCCCGCCAGCGGCAGGTTCCGCGACAAATCGACAGGACCATGACCCTGGCGGCGCAGATCTCCGGCCTCGCCGCCCGTGGGTCGCGACGATGGGACCCGAACAAAGGTGCCGCGCCCGACCTCACCGCGCAGCAGGGCGCGTTTCACCCCCTCGGCATAGGCGCGGCTGGTCGTATTGGGCGACAGGCCGAGCTGCCAGGCGAGCACGCGATGCGGCGGCAGGCGCGCGCCCGCGGGCAAGTCGCCCGAGGCGATGTCCTCGGCCATCGCCGCGATGATCTGCAGATATTTCGGTCCGCGCCGCCTGCTCAGATCGGGATGCCAAATTGCGCGCAGATCAATGTTTTCCTTGTTTCGCATGTCACGAAAGATGCAGTTTTCATAGCAATCGATGCAATGATTTCAGGAACAATGCAATGTCGCCCCACGCCGCCCCGAAGGGCATCGCGCTTTCCTTCGGCTGCCTCGTTCTTCTGGGGATCATGCCCATCATTTCCAACTCCCGCCCCGACGGGGTCGGCGCTCTCGCCTTCGCGGCGGCGCTCTCCGTCTGGCAGGTCGTCTTCGCGGCGCCGGCTTGCGTGCTGGAATGGATACGAGGCGACAGGGGCGTCTTCGGTGTCGCCATTCCCCCGCGCGAGACGGGACGCATGGCTGCCGTCGCGCTGATGACCGGGACGATGTTCGGCCTGTCGACGTATCTCTACGTGCTGGGGATCGAGAAGGCCGGCGCCACGAACGCGGCCATCGCCATTCAGGCCTATCCGCTCTTTGCCATCCTGTGGGAGACGCTGTTCCTCAAGCGGCGCAAGACCGCGGCGGAACTGGGCCTGACGGCGGTCCTGATCGGAACCCTCTATTATCTTGGAACCGGTGGAACGGGACGGGCGGCGACTCTCTCGGTCTGGTTTCTGGCCTCGCTCGCTGTCCCGCTCCTGTGGAGCGTCGCCCATGTGATCATCAAGGAGGAACTGGGCCGCACGCCGGTGACGCCGGTGCAGGTCACCTTTGTCCGTGTTGCGATCTCGACCCTCTTCCTCCTCGCCTTGCTCGCCGCCACGACGGGCCGTTCCGTCCTGCCCGCGCTTGTTGCGGCCGTCTCGCAGCCGACGGCGATCCTTATGGGGCTGGCCTATTACCTGGAACTGATCGTGTGGTTCCATGCGATCCGGCATATCGACGTGTCGCTGGCCAGTTCGATCACGACGCCCTGGCCGACGCTGACCTTGGCGCTCGCGGTCCCCTTTTTGGGCGAGAGGATCGCACCATACCAGATCGGAGCACTTGTCCTTGTCGTCCTGTGCATTTACGGGTTGACCTGGGCCGGGCTTCGAAAAGCGGCCGCCGCGCGGGCGGTGGAAGCAAGCCCGTCATGAATGCCCGCATGTCTGTAAAAAGCCTTGCCGAGCGCGGGAAAGGAGAACCGGGCAATGGGCCATGCGATCGGCCATCGCTGCCTGGCGGTACGGGACATCGCGCAGGATGCAATCATCGAGCTGAATCTGCTGTACCCGAGCGGGGACGCGCCGCGCCTGCATCATGTCGGGTCGTACCCCCTGGAACTGGCGCGGGACGGGCGACCGGTTCCGGGACCGCGTGCGCTGGTGGTGCTGTCGCATGGCGATGGCGGTACGCCCTGGGTCCATCGCGACCTGGCTATCGGGCTGGCGCGGCAGGGATTCATCGTCGCCATGCCGAAACATCCGGGCAACAGCCTGAATGACAATGCGCTGGCGGGCAGCCTGTCCAATCTGGAAAATCGCCCGCGCCATCTGCGCCTGTGCGTCGATGCCGCCCTGGCCGACCCGATGATCGGGACGAATCCGGCGGCGCGGGTCGCGATGATCGGCCATTCCATGGGTGGCTATTCCGTGCTGGCGGCGGCCGGCGGCCAGCCGTGGAGCGGCGGGGCCGGCCTGTCCGGCGGCCCGCCGCGGCCGATCGCGGTGACGCGGGACCGGCGCATCGCGGCGCTGGTGCTGCTGGCCCCCGCGACGCGATGGTTCGGCCCGCCGGGCGCGCTGTCGGGCGTGGACATGCCGATCCTGATGCGCTTCGCCGAGCACGATACGCTGATCCCGCCCCGGCTGGCCGATATCGTGCGGCAGGGCGTGCCGGATGCCGGGCGCATCGCCTGCGGGCTGGTCGCGGGGGCCGGGCATTTTTCGTTCCTGAGTCCATTTCCACCCCATCGGATCAGGTCGGATTTTCCGCCGTCGCAGGATCCACCGGGTTTCGATCGGGCGGCGTATCAGGCCGTACTATTGACCGAGATCGGGGAGTTCCTGCGCCGGACGATGAGGATCGACGAAAGAGGAGTCTGCGAAGCATGAAGAATATCCGCAATTTTTCCATTCGCGTCGACGATCTGACCGGCGCGCCGACACGGGCTTTGCTGGCGCTGCATCTGGCGGGCATGCGGGCCGGCACGCCACCCGAACATGTCTTCGCGCTGGATCTGTCCGGTCTGCGCGATCCGGCGATCACGGTCTGGAGCGCGTGGGACGGTGCGGAGATCGCGGCGATCGGGGCCCTGCGGACCATGGATGACGGGACGGGCGAAGTGAAATCCATGCGCACCCACCCCGCGCATTTGCGTCGGGGCGCGGCCGCGGCGCTGCTGGATCATATCATCGCCGAAGCCAGGGCGCGGGGGATGACGCGGCTGAGCCTGGAGACGGGGTGCGGACCGTCCTTCGCGGCGGCGCTGGCGCTGTATCGCCGGCGCGGATTCGTCGATGGGGCGGCGTTCGGGTCTTACGTGCCCAGCACGTTCAACCAGTTCCTGCATCTGGAATTATGAGGCGTGGACAGATGTCTTGGAAAATTTTCGAGACAGGAAGGCGGATCAGCCGCGCGACGATGCTGCCACTCTGCGTGGCGGCCTGCATGAAGCCGGCGACGACGCGCGGCGACGCGAGAGCTGCCCGGGTCATGCCGACGGACCTGGTGCCAGTCACGGTGCGGGACGGCCTGACGATCCTGCATGGCGCGGCGACGGATGGCGGCGACGTGGCGATCTTTCGTACTTGGCGGGATAATGGAAATGCCTGGAGTTATCACGTGTTTCTGGTCACCGAACCGCGCGGGACGGATGGAAGGGGCTGGCGCGTGGTCGGCGCCGATGACGGCCCGGATCGAAAGCGGCCGTTGCGGAATCATCTGACCGATACGCCGCACACCGGGGAAGACGGGACTGCGAGCATACATTTCGCGCGCGGGCGCATCGCGGGGCAGCCGGCGCTGCTGCTGATCGAGGCGCGACGGCAATTGGGACAGGAACCCGCCAACGCCCCCACCCCGAGCGTGATCGATATCTATCGCCTGGTATCGTCCGAGGGCGTGCCGGGCTGGACGCCGGATTATTTTCGCTTCGTGACCGAACTGCGTGATCCGGTCCGGCGCTGCGACGCGGACGCTGCCTTGGCCGCGATGCTGCTTCCGGCCCTGCCGCGCGATGATGCGGGCGCGCGGAACGGTACGGGGTGCTGAATCAGGCGGGGCGAGCGCGGCCGTACATGTTGGTCAGCACGACCCCGGCCATGACGATCGCGCCGCCGATCAGGGTGCGTGGGCTGGGGATCTCGCCGGTCAGGACGAAGGCCAGCACCAGGGTGGCCGGCGGCAGCAGATAGAGCAGCCCGGCCCCGCGCGCCGCCCCCATATGGCCGATGACGAAGGCCCAGGCGGCATAGCCGATCGCCGCGGGGAAGATGCCCAGTTCCAGCACCGCCGCCCAGCAGCGCGCGGGGGCGTGCGGCATGATGGCCAGGGCCTGCGGCAGCCAGGGCAGCAGGCACAGCGCGCCGGCCAGCAGGATGTAGCTGATGCTGGGCAGGGCGCCGTACCGCACCACCAGCCTTTTCTGCAGCGAGGTATAAAGCGCGCCGCAGACGGCCGCGCCGAAGACCAGGGTCGCCCCCGAGCCGAACGCGATGCCGCCGATCTGCCCCTGGGCGATCAGCACCACCCCCGCGAAGCTGAGCAGCGATCCCCCCCAGCCCCAGCGCGACAGGGTCTCGCCCATGGTCGCCACCGCGATCAGCGCGGCCATGAGGGGGGCGGCGCTGATGAGCAGGCTGGCGGCGCCGGCCGATACCGTGACCTCGCCGCTGTTGAACAGGACATTGTACAGCGCGATGCCGATCACGCCGCAGGCCAGGATGCGCGGCAGGTCGCGCGGCGCCGGCAGCGGCGGGCGCGCCCAGGCCAGCCAAGCGGCCGCCAGCACCGCCGCCACGCTGTAGCGCATCGCCGCCAGGGGCACGGGCGGCAGGTCGCGCAAGGCGATGCGCACCACCGGATAGGCGCTGGCCCAGGACAGGATGGCGATCGCGGCGATCAGGGGAAGCAGGCGGACGAAGGGGTTGGGCATGGGCGGATGTTTCGATCAGTGAGGACAGCAGCCTCATATCCGAGCGGCGCGTCCCGTGCGAGGGGGTGAAGCCGCGCGATGGCGATGGGATCGGCAGCGCCCGGAGGATCTCGTTTCCCGGACGATTTCGTTTCGTTGCCGCGTGACCGCTTGCGCCGCGTGGTGCGGGGCTTCATCGTTCCGTCGATCTGAACGAACCATGGACCATTCATGAAGAACGCACTGCAAAGAGGGCGCGCCCGGCGCCTGGGACGATATTTGGCGCTCGGCCTGCCGGGGCTGGTCCTGGCGGCCGGCGCCGCCGCAGGGGCGGCAAACGCCGCGTCCGGGAGCGGAGGGCAATGTTACGCCGATCTGGCGGCGACGCGGAATTTCACCCTGGGCCTGCCGCGCCACGCGCAGCCGACGCCGGACGGGAAATCGGTGCTGTTCCTGCGCAGCGGCCCGCGTGAGACCAGCCTGCATTTGTGGCGCTATGACCTGGCCGGCAGCCGCGCGGTCGAACTTGCGCGGCCGGCGGACGGGCCCGAAAAACTCTCGGTCGAGGAGAAGGCGCGGCGCGAGCGGGCGCGGATGTCGCTGACCGGCATCACCGATTTCGCCCTGTCCGACGACGGGACCACCGCGCTGGTCAGCCAGGGGGACCGGCTGATGCAGGTGGCGGTCGCCGGCGGGCAGGTCACCGACCTGCCGGGCCGGGGCTGGATCGCGCCGCGCCTGTCGCCGGACGGACGGCAGGTCGCGGCGGTGCGCGACAACGACGTGTATGTGATCGGCCTGCGCACCGGACGCACCGCGGGGCGCCCGGTGCGGCTGACGCGCGGCGGCAGCGAGACGCTGACGCACGGGCTGGCCGAATTTGCCGCCGCCGAGGAACTGAGCCGGCCGGACGGGCTGTGGTGGGCGCCCGACGGGCAGACGCTGTTGTACGAGGAAGCCGATATATCCGGCGTCGAGCGCCATTACATCGCCGACCCCGAGCACCCCGCGACCCCGCCGGTCGAATTCCGCTATCCCCGCGCGGGGACGGCGAATGCGCGGGTGCGGCTTGGCCTGGTGTCGCGCACGGGCGGGCCGACGCGCTGGGTGGCGTGGGACAGCAATGCCTTCCCCTATCTGGCGCGGGTGGTCTGGCCGAAAGGCCGCGGCGCCCTGTCGCTGGTGGTGCTGAACCGCGCGCAGACCGAGGAACGCGTGCTGCGCGTCGATCCGGCCACCGGCCGGGTCGCGACGCTGCTGACCGAGCATGATCCGGCCTGGATCAACATCACGCCCTCGGGCGAGGGGCGCGGGCACGCCCTGCCGCGCTGGCTGCCGGATGGCAGCGGCTTTCTGTGGGCAGCCGAGCGTGGCGGCGCATGGCGGCTGGAACTGCGCCATGCCGACGGCACGCTGGACCACGCGATCACGCCGCCGGACCTGCCCTTCGTCTCGCTGGACGATGTGGACGCGGCGGGCGGAACGGTGACCGTCACCGCCAATCCGGACCGGACACAGAACGCGGTCTATCGGCTGGGGCTGCGCGGGGGCGCGCCGGTCAGGCTGACGCCCGAGCCGGGGCTGCACGCCACATCGTTCGCCGAGGGCGGGCATGCGGTCTTTACCGACGCCATGATGGGCGCGGACGGCAGCGCCGCGACCGTGGTGCGCGACCGCGACGGCCATGTGCTGGCCACCCTGCCCGGCGTGGCCGAAACCCCGACCCTGGCGCCGCATATCCAATATACCCGCGCCGGGGCGCTGGACATGGATGCGATGATCATCCGCCCGGCCGCTTTCGTGCCCGGGCGGCGCTATCCGGTCGTGCTGTCGGTCTATGCCGGGCCCGGATACAAGCAGGTGCTGCAGGCGCCGCGCCAATATCTGGAAAGCCAGTGCCTGGCCGATCACGGCTATATCGTCGTCAGCCTGGACGGGCGCGGCACGCCGGGGCGCGACCATGATTGGGAACGGGCGACCAAGAACGACCTGATCGACCTGCCGTTGCGCGACCAGGCCGACGGGCTGGCGGCGCTGGGAAAACGCTATGCCGAACTGGATCTGTCGCGGGTGGGCGTCTATGGCTGGTCGTTCGGCGGGTATTTCACCGCGATGGCGACGATCCGCCGGCCGGATGTCTTCAAGGTGGGGGTCGCGGGCGCGCCGCCGGCGGATTTCGCCGATTACGACACGGCCTATACCGAACGGTATCTGGGCACGCCGCAGGACGATCCGCAGGGCTACGCGGCCAGCAACGTGCTGACCTATGCCGCGCAACTGTCGCGACCGCTGCTGATCATGCACGGGCTGACCGACGACAACGTGTATTTCGAAAACACGATGAAGCTGACGCAGGCTTTCATCCGCGCCGGGCGTCCGTACAACCTGCTGCTGCTGCCGGGCACGCATATGCTGACCGACCCGGCGCTGCGCACGCACGTGGATGAGGCGCGCGAATCCTTCCTGGCGGCAACGCTGAAGATCCCGACCGCCGACACGATGCGCTGATTCCGGGCCGGCAGGGGGCCGCGACGGATCGCATCCCCCTGCCCCCGGTTTCAGCCTGGAACCGGGTCGTCTACCGGGTCGTCCGACAGGCGGGCCCAGCGTTCATGGTCGCGCCAGGCCGCGTCGATCTTCAGATAGCGGGGGGAGAATCCCTCCTGTCGGAAACCGGCGCGGCGCACCAGGGCGATCGAGGCCAGATTGCCGGGCTGGATATTGGCCTCGACCCGGTGCAGGCCCAATTCGTCGAAGGCATGGGCCAGGGTCAGGCGCAGCGCCTGCGTCATCAGCCCCCGCCGCGCATAAGCCCGCATGCCGTAATAGCCCAGATACGCGCTGCAAAACGCACCCATGGCGATCTGGCTGAGGGTGAAGACCCCGATCACCCCGCCATCGCCTCCATGGCGCGCGACCAGCCCCACGGCGGAACCGGTGGCGCATTGGGCGAACCAGGTATCGAACCCGTCCGGGTCGGTGAAGGGCCGGGCCCAGGGGGCATGATAATCGCGGCTGTCGCGATTGGCGCGGATCAGGTCCGAAGCGTCGGCGCGCGCAACGGGGCGGAGCGTAAGCACGGTCATGACGACCGCATAGGACAGATCGCGCCGTACTTCCAATGCCGCCATGCCGGAGCGTCGCGCACCCGCTGTTGCGGAAATGGCCCGCAGGCCATATCGAAGACCGAAACGAGACGCCCGAGATCGGCGCCCGAGATCGACGAAGGACCGTAACAGGATGACCAGCAGCCCGGAATTTGCGCCGCAGACGCGGCGCCAGCTTCTGTCGCGGATCGGCGCGGTGGGCGGGTCGGCCGCGCTGTATCAGGCGATGACCGCCCTGGGCCACGCCGCCGGGCGCGATTTCGCGGGTCCGCCCAGGCTGGATGGCGCCAGGCCCGGCACGTCGGTGCTGGTGCTGGGCGCGGGGCTGGCGGGCATGCTGGCCGCCTATGAGTTGCGCAAGGCCGGCTATTCGGTGCGGATCCTGGAATATCAGGACCGTGCCGGCGGCCGGAATTTCAGCCTGCACGGCGGCGACCGGTTTACCGAACTGGGCGGCGCCACGCAGAATATCGGCTTCGCGCCCGGAAATTATTTCAATCCCGGTCCCTGGCGCATCCCGTACCACCACCAGGCGCTGCTGCATTATTGCCGGGCGTTCGGCGTGGCGCTGGAACCGTTCGTGCAGGTCAATTTCAACGCCTATGTCCATGCGACGGGGGCCTTCGGCGGGCAAAAGCAGCGCTATCGCACCATCGCGGCCGATTATGCCGGCCATACCTCGGAATTGCTGGCCAAGGCGATCGACCAGCACAGGCTGGACCTGCCGGTCGGCGACGACGAGCGGGAGCATCTGCTGCAGGCGCTGAAGGCGTGCGGCATGCTGGACGGAACATTCGCCTATACCAAAAGCGTCATGACGTCGCAGCGCCGGGGCTTTGCCAAGCCACAGGGCGGCGGCCCGGACGGCGCGCCCGTGCCGTCCGACCCGCTGCCGCGCGACGCGCTGATGCGGTCCGGGCTGTGGCTGGCGCTGGCCACCAATGCCAGCCTGGACCACCAGACCACGATGTTTCAGCCCGTGGGCGGGATGGACCAGATCGGCAAGGGGTTTGCCCGCCAGGTCGGCGACCTGATCACCATGCGCTGCCGGGTGACGGCGATCCATCAGGATCAGCACGGCGTCAGCGTGTCCTATATCGACGAGGCGCACGGCAATGCGCCGCGCGTGGCGCAGGCCGATTATTGCGTCTGCACCATTCCGCTGTCGGTGCTGTCGCAACTGGACGTGCAGGTCGGCGGCCCGATGAAGGCGGCGATCGCCGCCGTGCCCTATCTGTCGTCGGTCAAGATCGGTCTGGAATTCAACCGGCGCTTCTGGGAGGAAGACGAGCAGATCTATGGCGGCATCAGTTTCACCGACCTGCCGATCAACCAGATTTCCTATCCCAGCACGGGCTATTTCTCGCGCGGCAAGGCGGTGCTGCTGGGCGGCTACATGTATGAGGATGCCGAGGCATTCCGTTTCGCGGGCCTGAGCCCGGCCGAGCGGATCGAGGCGGCGCTGGCCCAGGGCGCGGTGATTCATCCGCAATACCGCAAGGAATTTTCGACCGGCGCCGCTGTGGCATGGAGCCGCGTGCCCTGGACGCTGGGCTGTTGCGCGCTGTGGAGCGAACAGGCCCGCAAGATGCATTATCGCGACCTGTGCGCGATCGATAACCGCCTGGTACTGGCCGGCGAGCATGCCTCATTCTTCGGATGCTGGCAGGAAGGGGCGATCCTGTCGTCGCTGGACGCCGTCACCCGCCTGCATCGCCGCGCGATCGGAGCCGCCTGATGATCCGTCTGAACCACTCATTGCCGGCGCTGATCCTGCTGGCCGCGCTGATCTCCCCCGCCCTGTCCGTTCCGGCACGGGCCGACAGCGCGGACGCCATTGCCGGGCGTGCGATCGCCACCAATGATGGCGGCGCGATCTATCGCACACTGTGCCAGGGCTGCCACATGGCGGACGGACGCGGGGCCGCAGGGGCAGCGCGTTTCCCGGCGCTGGCGGGCAATCCCAAGCTCGCGGCGGCAGGCTATCCGGCCTATGTCGTGCTGAACGGTTTCGGCGGCATGCCATGGTTCGCCGACAAATTGTCGGACACCCAGGTGGCCGCGGTGGTGAACTACGTCCGCAGCCATTTCGGCAACCATTATGCCGATACGGTCGGCCCCGCCGACATTGCGCCCCAGCGCCCGGCTGCCGAAGCGATCCGGCCGGATATCGATTGAGGCGGTTCTTTTTGGATATGCGGCACGGCATGGCGCAGGATGTGCGCCAGGAATTTGCGCCGGATGGTGGCGATGGTGGGCGACGGCGCCAATATTCCCTCGATCCGGATGGGGGCACGCCGCGCGCACCGGGTGAAATTCGGGAGCAGGATCCGGGATGCGGGGCCACCGGCGAGACGGCAGGATCGAGGGCATGGACATCACGACAGACGGGATGCAGCCGATGGATATGCCCCTTGCCGTCCGGCCGGTGCCGGAGACGACCGATCAGGACCCGCGCTGGCGGCGGATCGTCGCACGCGACCGTGCGGCGGACGGATTATTCTGGTACGCGGTGACGACCACGGGCGTGTATTGCCGCCCGTCCTGCCCGTCGCGCACCGCCCGGCCCGAGAATGTGCGCATCTATGACAGCCGGGAGGCAGCACGTGCGGCGGGTTTCCGCGCCTGCCGCCGCTGCCGTCCGGATGCGGCCCCCGTGGCGGAGGCGTGCGCGATCGTCGCCGCCGCATGCCGCCATATCGAACAGGCCGAGACCGTGCCCACGACCGAGGAACTGGCCGCCGCCTGCGGATGGAGCGTGGCGCATTTCCATCGGACGTTCCGTGCCGAGACCGGGCTGACGCCCCATGATTATGCCGCCGCCCATCGCGACGGGCGCCTGCGCGCGGCGCTGGCCGGCGGAGCCACGGTAACCGCGGCGCTGTACGAGGCGGGATTCGGATCGAGCAGCCGGTTCTATGCGCATGCGGACCGGGCGCTGGGCATGCAGCCGAGCGCCTATCGCAAGGGGGGTGCCGGAGAGAGCCTGCATTTCGCGGTCGGACAATGCGCGCTGGGGGCGATCCTGGTGGCCAGCAGCGAGCGGGGCGTGTGCGCCATCCTGATGGGGGACGCGCCCGACGCCCTGCTGCGCGATCTGCAGGATCGGTTTCCGAAGGCGACGCTGATCGGCGGCGACGCGGAGTATGAGCAGCGGGTGGCGCAGGTCGTGGCATTCGTCGAGGCGCCCGGAACCGGGCTGGACCTGCCGCTGGACATTCGCGGCACGGCGTTCCAGCGCCGCGTCTGGACGGCGCTGCGGGCGATCCCGCCCGGACAGGTCGCGACCTATCGCGACGTGGCCCGGGCGATCGGTGCGCCCCAGGCGGTGCGCGCCGTCGCCGGGGCCTGCGCCGCCAATGCGCTGGCGGTGGCCATTCCCTGCCACCGGGTGGTGCGTACCGACGGGTCGCTGTCGGGCTATCGCTGGGGGATCGCGCGCAAGCGGGCGCTGATCGCCCGAGAGGGCGCGGTGCTGCCGTGACGGATGCCGGCATGATGCAGGCAGGACTGGCCGAGGGCCTGAACGCCCGGGGCTGGGCGGTAATGCCCGGGCTGCTGGACGCCGCGCAGGCCGCGGACCTGGCGGCGCTGTATGATGGCGCGGACGGGTTCCGCGCCCGGGTGGTCATGGAACGGCACGGGTTCGGGCGCGGGGAATACCGGTATTTTTCCTATCCGCTGCCGCCGCTGGTCGCGCAATTGCGGCAGGCACTGTATCCGGCGCTGGCCACCATCGCCAATGACTGGCAGGCGCGGCTGGGCCAGGCAGCGCGATTTCCGGCGCGGCACGAGGATTTCCTGCAGGCATGCCATGCGGGGGGACAGTGCCGGCCGACGCCGCTGCTGCTGCGCTATGGGCCGGGGGATTATAATTGCCTGCACCAGGATCTGTACGGTGCGCTGGTCTTTCCGTTGCAGGTCGCCATCCTGCTGTCGCAGCCGGAGGTGGATTTCACCGGCGGCGCCTTCATCCTGACCGAGCAGCGCCCGCGCATGCAGTCCCGGGCCGATTGCGTGCCGCTGCGGCAAGGGGATGCGGTGGCGTTTGCCGTCCATCACCGGCCGGTACGGGGCGCGCGCGGGCCATATCGCGTGACGATGCGCCATGGGGTCGGCACGGTGCTGTCGGGGCGGCGGCATGTGCTGGGGATGGTGTTTCACGATGCCGCGTAGGACGGGACGGGAACCGGAGGGGCTGGGGGAACTGGACCTGGGCCCCGGCCCGGACGAGGTGCTGGGACCGGGGGCGATCAGGCTGGCGGGCTTCGCGCGCGCGGCGGCGGCGGACCTGCTGGCCGCCATCGCGGACATTGCGGATCTGGCGCCCTTTCGCCGCATGTCCACCCCGGGCGGGCGGATGATGTCGGTCGCCATGACCAATTGCGGCGCCGAAGGATGGGTGTCGGACGCGCGCGGCTATCGGTACACGCCAGAGGATCCTTTGTCGGGCCGGCCCTGGCCGGCCATGCCTGCGCTGTTCGGCGCGCTGGCGGCGCGGGCTGCGGCGCGGGCCGGGTTTTCCGGCTTCCTGCCCGATGCCTGCCTGATCAACCGTTATGAGCCCGGGACGCGGCTGACGCTGCATCAGGACCGCAATGAGCGCGATTTCGGCCAGCCGATCGTGTCGGTGTCGCTGGGCCTGCCGGCGATCTTCCTGTGGGGCGGGACGGCGCGCGGCGATGCGGTGCGGCGCGTGCGGCTGGCGCATGGCGACGTCGTGGCGTGGGGCGGGCCCGCGCGCCTGGCCCATCACGGGATCCACACGCTGGCCGAGGGCGAGCATCCGGCGACGGGGCGGGCACGGCTGAACCTGACCTTCCGCCGGGCGGGATAGCCCGCCGGAACGCCTGGAATGGGCGGGTGGACAGGATGGACGGCCGCGCCTATGCACCGCCGGATGTCCAGCACCGCGCCCTCCCCCCGCGCCCGGATCGGCATCGATTTCGGCACCACCAACAGCGTCGTCGTGGTCGCGACCCCGGATGGCGGCACGCGGACGGCGCGGTTCGCCTTTCCCGGACATGCGGAATCCGAAACCTGCCGCACGCTGCTGTGCCTGTGGCAGGAGGAAGAGCGCGGGCGGCTGATGCTGCACGAGGCGATCGGCGCCGCCGCGATCGATGCCTATCTGGACGATCCGGCGGAAAGCCGGCTGATCATGTCGATGAAATCGTACCTGGCGCAGACCTCGTTCAGCGAGACGCGGCTGCTGGGGCGGCGCCTGACACTGGAAATGCTGGTCGGGCAGTTCGTGGCCGGATTGGCGCGCGCGGCAGGGGTCGATCCGGCGCAGGCGCAGGCCATTGTCGGGCGCCCGGTGCGCTTTGCCGGCGATGCGCCCGACGATGCGTTCGGCGAGCAGCGGCTGCGCGACGGATTCCGCGCGGCCGGGTTCGGCGAGATCGCGGTGGCGCTGGAGCCCGAGGCCGCGGGCTGGCGCTTCGCGCAGCGACTGCAGGCGCCGGCCACCATTCTGGTCGGCGATTTCGGCGGCGGCACCAGCGATTTCTCGGTCCTGCGCTTCGACCCGGCGGCGGGGCGCGCCGTTCCGCTGGGCCATGCCGGGGTGGGGATCGCGGGCGACCAGTTCGATTACCGGATCATCGACCGGGTGGTATCACCCGAACTGGGGCGCGACGGCACCTATCGCATCATGGGCGGCGCGCCGCTGCCGGTGCCGATCGAATGGTATGCCAGCCTGGCGCGCTGGCACCGCCTGTCGCTGATGCGCACGCCGCAGACCCTGCGCGCGATCGCCGAGGTGGCGCGCACGGCCTCCGACCCCGCGAAACTGAATGCGCTGGCGATGCTGGTCGCCGACCAGCAGGGGCAGGCGCTGTATCGCGCGGTCGGCGCGGCGAAGAGCGCATTGTCGGCCGCCGACAGCACGGTCCTGCGCTTCAGCTACAAGGACATCCGGATCGAACGCGCGATCGCGCGGGCCGAGTTCGAATCCTGGATCGCGCCGGACCTGGCGCAGTTCGATGCCGCCATCGGCGAAGCCCTGGCCAACGCGGGACTGACCGAGGACGGAATCGACCGGGTGTTCCTGACCGGCGGCACGTCCTTCGTCCCGGCGGTGCGCGCCCTGTTCGTCGACCGGTTCGGCGCGGCCCGGGTCGATCGGGGCGGCGAATTCGTCTCGGTGGCCGAAGGGCTGGCGCTGATGGGCCGATAGGGCCGGGGGGCATGCCGAAGCAGATCGTCACATCCAGCGCGTCGCGCGCGCCTGTCGATCTATAGCAGCATCAGCTACAACCATTCGGTCCATGCCGACACCATCACCTGCGGCGGCACCGCCTATCCGTTGGCCGGCAAATATGTCGTGAACGGCACGACCGGTCTCTGATGGCCGGGGCGCCACAGGTGATGCCGGGTCGCCGGCATCGATTGCAGGAGGGCGGACCTTGCGTGAGAGGGCATATTTTCCGGCATGCTGGGCAACGGGTTGATGCCGGCGCCGGGCGCGAGACCGTCGCCGCGCATCCTGTTCGGCCATCCGCCGGGACTGGTGCTGCTGTTCCTGGTCGAGATGTGGGAGCGGTTTTCCTTCTACGGCATGCGCGCGATGCTGATCGTCTACATGACGGCGGTGGTGCTGCCGGATGCGCCGACGCATGTCGCGGGATATCAGGCGGTCTGCGCCCTGCTGCATCTGGACCCCGCACAGGCCGGAACGGTACGGATCTCGTCCGAACTTTATGGCGTATATTCGGGATTCGTCTATCTGACGCCGCTGCTCGGCGGCCTGCTGGCGGATCGCCTGTTCGGCAAGCGGGCCACGATCATCGGCGGCGGCCTGCTGATCGTGGCGGGGCATCTGTTGCTGACCACGCCGCGCTGGTTCCTGGCGGCGCTGCTGCTGATCGTGGTCGGCACGGGCGGGGTGAAGGGCAATATCGCGGCGCAGATGGCGGATCTGTACGAACCGGACGATCCCAGGCGCGAACGCGGCTTTTCGATCTTCTATGTCGGGATCAATATCGGGGCCACCGCCGCCCCCCTGGTCTGCGCCCTGCTGGCCGAGAGGGCGGGGTGGAACGCGGCCTTCATGGCGACGTCGGCGGGCATGATCCTGGGCCTGGCGCTGTATGTCCTGGGGGCCCGGCATCTGCCGGAACGGCAGGCCGAATGGGCGGCGTCGCGCGGCCGCCGCGCCGTCTCGGGCGGCCACCCGGCCGCGTTGCTGACAGTGCTGAGCATATCGTCCGTTTTCCTGTGGATCAGCTATGAACAGCAGGCCAATGCCCTGGTCCGCTGGCTGGGCACCGGCCCGTCGGATATCGGCATGGCATGGCTGCAGGCCATACCGCCGGCCATGGTGCTGATCGGCACGCCGGTCCTGACCCTGCGCTGGTCCGCGCAGGCACGTGCCGGGCGCGAACCCGGCCCCGGCACGAAGATGCTGATCGGGGCGGCGATCATCCTGGCGATGCAGTGCCTGCTGGGCGCGCTGTCGGTCGTGCTGGGCGGCCGGGCGCCATCACCCTGGCTGGCCGCGCTGTATTTCGCGGGCTGGGAAGTCGGCGACCTGTATTTCAGCCCGGCGGCGATGGGATTGTTCTCGCGCCTGGCAAGGCCGGGATACGAATCGATGACGATGGCGGTATGGTATCTGACCATATTCGCCGGCAATCTGGCCAGCGGCTGGATCGGCGGCATGTGGGGCAGCGTCGGAATTTCGGCCTATTGGCTGCTGATCGCGGCCCTGACCGCCGTGGGGGTGGCCGCCATGGCGATCTGCCGGCCGCTGATCATGCGCACCCCGCATGCCGTCGTCCAGGACGCCTAGCATCCGGGCGACTTTTTTCCTTCTTGTCGTTTCAAGATCCTTTCACGATCGGCATCGCGCCGTGGGAGCATATGGGATGTCCGTCCATATCGAGAACCATATCTGGATCCCCCTGTCGGACGGATGCCGCCTGGCCGCCCGGCTGTGGCTGCCCGAGGATGCCGGCCGCATGCCGGTACCCGCCATCTTGGAATATATTCCCTATCGCAAGAGCGACGGCACGCGCGTGCGCGACGAGCCGATGCACGGCTATTTCGCGCAACAGGGCTATGCCTGCGTGCGGGTGGACATGCGCGGCAGCGGCGAATCCGACGGGCATCTGGCGGATGAATATCTGAAGCAGGAGCAGGATGACGCGCTGGAGGTGATCGCCTGGATCGCGGAACAGGACTGGTGCACCGGCGCGGTGGGCATGATGGGCAAGTCCTGGGGCGGCTTCAACTGCCTGCAGGTGGCGGCGCGCCGGCCGCCGGCCCTGAAGGCCATCTTGACGGTCTATTCCACCGACAATCGCTATACCGACGACATCCATTACATGGGCGGCTGCCTGCTGAACGACAATCTGTGGTGGGGCAGCATCATGCTGGCCTTCCAGGCGCGGCCGCCCTATCCCGAGATCGTGGGACCGGACTGGCGCGCGCAATGGCTGGAGCGGATTGCCGCCCTGCCGTTCTTTCCCGCGCAGTGGCTGGCGCACCAGCGCTATGATTCCTACTGGAAGCACGGCTCGGTCTGCGAAAATTATGCCGATATCGCCTGCCCCGTCCTGGCGGTGGGCGGATGGGTCGACAGCTATACCAACGCGGTGCCGCGCCTGCTGGAACATCTGACGGCGCCGCGGCGCGGGATCATCGGTCCGTGGGGACATGTCTATCCGCATGACGGCGCGCCGGGGCCGGCGATCGGCTTCCTGCAGGAGGCCGTGCGGTGGTGGGACCATTGGCTGAAGGGAAAAGACACCCGCATCATGGCCGAGCCGATGCTGCGCGCCTACATCACCGATTTCTATGCGCCCGACGGAACATGCGCCGCCATTCCCGGCCGGTGGGCGGCCGAAACCGCCTGGCCGTCGGCCGAGATCGCGCCGCTGACCCTGCATCTGCGCGCGGACCATGGGCTGGGCCCGGCCGATGGCGGCGACGCGGTGATGCGCATCCGCTCGCCCCAGAGCCATGGCCGCGCCGGCGGCGAATGGATGGGTACCGGCTGCGTCGGCGAAATGCCGACCGACCAGCGGCTGGATGGCGGGGGGGCGCTGGTCTTCGAGACCGCCGCGCTGGAACAGTCCTGCGACATATTGGGCGCGCCGCGCCTGAAGCTGCGCGCCGCCGTGGATGTGCCCGTGGCGCATGCGGTCGTGACCCTGTCGGACGTCGCACCGGACGGCAGGGCCACGCGAGTCAGCTATCAGGTGACCAACCTGACGCATCGCAACGGCCACGAGACGCCGGAACCGCGGGTGCCGGGCGAATGGTTCGACCTGACGATCGTTCTGAACGATTGCGGGCATCGCTTCGCCCCGGGGCACCGAATGCGGATCGCGATCGGAACCGCCTATTGGCCGATGATCTGGCCCGCCCCCCACGCCGCGACCCTGTCACTGCGGGACGGACGGCTGCTGCTGCCGCGGCGGAGCGGCGCGATGGCGGAGCAGGACGCCGCCATCGCCTTTCCGCCGCCGGCCCATGGACCGCCGACACCGATGACGGTCCTGGATCCCGGCCGAATTGCCCGGTACAGCCAGCAGGACTGCGTGACCGGCACGATGCGCTACGTCACCGATGCGCAGGGCGGGGTCTTCGGAGAAGGGATCTATCGCCTGGACGGGATCGATAGCATCGTTTCGCATAGTCTCAAGCGGGACCTGACGATTTGCGACGACGATCCGCTCTCGGCGCGCCATGTCCTGACCCAGAGCTATGAAACCGGGCGCGAGGGCTGGATGACGAAGATCGTCACCCGCACGGAGATGACGTCGGATACGACGCATTTCCACCTGATCGGACAATTGGAGGCGTTCGAGAACGGCCGGCCGGTCGCGCGCCGCGACTGGTCCGAACGGATCGCCCGCGACCTGATGTGACCGGCGCCAGCATCTTTATCCGATGATGCTCTAAACGGCCATCGTCCCCCGGGCCATGACCTGCCGGGCGACGTGGCAGGCGGCCAGGTCCCAGGCGGCGCAGCCGACGCTCTTGAACAGGATCGGCCGGTCCAGCGGCGGGGCGTGGCCGGTCAGGATTTCGGCCAGCGGATGGACGCGCTCCCAGTCGACGCCGGCCTGGATGAAGTCGCCGGCTTCGGAGGGGGCGCCGGCGGGGTCGTCGACATAGAGCGCGCTGCCGCCGATGGTGACGGGTCCGATTTCCACCATATCAGGCCGAAAGGCGCCGACCCCCACCACCAGGCGGCCGGCGCGCGCCGGTTGGTCATAGAGCGGCGCGCGGGCGGTCGTCGCCAGGATGACCACGTCGGCGTCATCGCATGCCGCGCCCGACGACGCGGCCTCGACCGCGATCCCGGTGCGTTCGCCCACCGCCTGTTCGCGCCCGGCCGAACGGCCCTGGATGACCAGGCCGATCCCGGGCCAGGTTTCGGCCAGGGCGAGCACATGGGCGGCGGCCTGCGCCCCGGTGCCGTAGATCAGGGCGCGACGCGGCGCCTGGGGCAGCAGATGGCGGATGCCGACCAGCGTCACCGCGGCGGTGCGGCGGCCGGTCGCGGTCGGGCCGTCCATCGCGAACAGGACCCGTCCCGTCGCGCCGTCGATGCAGGTCACCTGTCCCTGGATGGCGGGCCGCCCCGCCGCTGGATTGTCGGGATAGACCGTCAGCAGCTTGTGGCACATCAGGTCCGGCCCCGCGCAGGGCATGGACAGCAGCACCCCGCCCTCGACCGGGGCCTGCGTGACCTGGCGCT
Source organism: Nguyenibacter vanlangensis (assembly GCF_038719015.1). Classification (NCBI taxonomy): domain Bacteria; kingdom Pseudomonadati; phylum Pseudomonadota; class Alphaproteobacteria; order Acetobacterales; family Acetobacteraceae; genus Nguyenibacter; species Nguyenibacter vanlangensis. The sequence goes on along the minus strand of NZ_CP152276.1, from coordinate 4,191,803 downwards.
CGGGGCACAGGATACGGCCGGCGAGATAATCCGGCAGGACGCGTTCCAGCGTTTCGACCAGAGCGGCAAACGGAAGTACCGCCGCCGTCCGCGCGGCGTCCAGGTCGCGCATGCCCTCCATCGTCCGTGGCCTCCTCAGCCGATATCGAAGGACACGCCCTGCGCCAGGGGCAGGGTCGCGCCGTAATTGATCGTGTTGGTGGCGCGACGCATATAGGCCTTCCAGGCGTCCGAACCGGATTCGCGGCCGCCGCCGGTTTCCTTCTCGCCGCCGAAGGCCCCGCCGATCTCGGCCCCCGACGTGCCGATATTGACGTTGGCGATGCCGCAATCCGACCCGGCGCCGGACAGGAATCGTTCCGCCTGGCGCAGATCGGTGGTGAAGATGGACGAAGACAGGCCCTGCGGCACCGCATTCTGCAGCGCGATCGCCTGGTCGAGATCCGAATATTTCATGACATACAGGATCGGCGCGAAGGTTTCCTGCAGCACCGGGCCGGCCTGCGCGGGCATTTCCACCAGCGCCGGCCGGACATAGAAGGCATCCGGATAGAGATCGGCGCTTTCGCGCATGCCGCCGGTCACCACCCCGCCCAACGCGCGGGCGGCGTCGAGCGCCTGCTGCATGCGCGCGAACGACGCAGCATCGATCAGCGGGCCGACCAGATTGCCTTCGTCCAGCGGGCTGCCGACCGTGACCGACTGGTAGGCGGCGCGCAGCCGGGCGACGAAAGCGTCATGGATGCTGTCATGCACGAACAGACGGCGCAGCGTGGTGCAGCGCTGGCCGGCCGTGCCCATGGCGGCGAAGGCGACGCCGCGCAGGGTCAGTTCCAGGTCGGCCGACGGGGTGACGATGGCGGCGTTGTTCCCGCCCAGTTCCAGGATGGCGCGCGCGAAGCGGGCGGCCAGGCGCTGGCCCACCGCGCGGCCCATCGCCGTCGATCCGGTGGCCGAGACCAGCGGCACGTCGGGATGATCGACCAGGATTTCGCCGATCTCACGCCCGCCATTGAGCACCACCAGCAGCCCGTCCGGCACCTGGGCGCCGCTTTCGGCGAAGCGAGCGGCGGCGCGGGCGAAGACCGCCTGGCAGGCCAGCGCGGTCAGCGGCGCCTTTTCCGACGGTTTCCACACCACCGGATTGCCGCAGACCAGGGCCAGCGCCGCGTTCCAGGACCAGACGGCGACCGGGAAGTTGAAGGCCGAGATCACGCCGGTGACGCCAAGCGGATGCCAGGTTTCCATCATCCGATGCTCGGGCCGCTCGGTGGCGATCGTCAGCCCGTGCAACTGACGCGACAGGCCCACCGCGAAATCGCAGATATCGATCATTTCCTGGACTTCGCCCTGGCCTTCCGAAGGGGATTTGCCGACTTCGATCGACACCAGCCGGCCCAGGGCGTGCTTGGCGGCGCGCAGTTCCTCGCCCAGCAGCCGGACCAGTTCGCCACGGCGCGGCGCCGGCACCAGCCGCCAGGCGCGAAACGCGGCATGGGCGGCGGCAATGCCGTCCCGCGCCGCCTGCGGCGTGGCCGTAACCACCCGCGCGATGTCCTGCCCCGTCACGGGCGAGCGTACCGGCAGGCCGCCCGCCGATGGATCGCCCGCCAAGCTATCAGATGCCAGGCTATCAGAAGTCAGGGCATCGGCCGCGACGCCCAGCGCGGCCAGCAGGGAACGGGTTTCGGCAACAAGGTCGGTCATCTTCCATCCTGTCGGCAGGTGATCGCAAAAGAGGGCATATTTCCGGGCCGCCGGGGCCGGATCTTAGAGGCTGTCTCACAAGCCCTGCTGTCGAGCGAGAGCGGCCCGCTGAAGACGCGCGTCGGATCGCCGACAGCAGGGCTTGTGAGACAGCCTCTTACCGCGCATCGGCCGCATGGGCGATGCAGGCCCCCGCTTCGTAGAAGATACGGCGGGCCGCGCGAAGGCCCGGCGGGCGGATGCCGGTCACCGGCAGCGGGGCCGTCCCGTCGTCCAGGGCGCCGCGCGCCAGGTCGGCCAGGACCCGCCCGAACACCGTTCCGGGCGCGATGCCCCGGCCATTATAGCCGCAGAGCGCGATCATGCCCGGCCCCAGACGGTGCAGGCGGGGCAAATGGTCATGGGTCATGCCGATCGTGCCATACCATTCGGCCGCGAAGCCCGATGACGTGAACTGGCGGCCAAGCTGCGGAAAAAGGCGCGCGATCGTACGCCGCGCCCAGTCGCGATGCAGGGCCAGGCCCGGCCCGGCGAGCGCGCCGATACTGCCGACGACCAGCCGGCCGGCATGGTCCAGCCGGAACGAGCGCATGACCTGCCGGGTGTCCCATGCCCCCTGCCGCCCGGGCAGGATCGTGGCGCGCAGGGCGGCGGGCAGCGGCGGCGTGGCACAGTTGAAATAGCTGACCGGCACCAACTGGCGCGCCAGCATCGACCAGGGACCTGTGCCATAGGCATTGGTGGCGACGATCACCTGGTCGGCCAGCACATGACCTTGCGGCAGGTCCAGCCGGTATTGCCCGCCCGACCGCGTGCAGCCGGTGACGGGCGAGCCGGTGAAAAGGCGCGCCCCGGCCCCGATCGCCGCCGCCGCCAGCCCGCGCGCATAGGCCAGAGGCTGGATCGTGCCGGCACGCGGATCCAGCAGCGCGGCACGATAATGGGGGCTGCCGGTCATGCGGCCGGTTTCGGCCTTATCGAGCAGCCGCACCGCCACCCCGCGCGCCTGCCATTGCCGGGCGCGTTCCTGCAGTTCGCGCAGGCCCCGCGCCGTGTCGGCGCAATGCAGCGTGCCGACCGGCTGGGCCTCGCAGGCGATCGCGTGGCGGCGGACCAGGGCGAAGACTTCGGCCGGCGCGTCGCCCAGCAGGGTCAGCAGCCGTTCGCCGTACGGTTGCCCCAGCGTCGCCGACAGGTCGTCGGGCCTGACCCACATGCCGGCATTGACCAGCCCGACATTGCGTCCGGACCCGCCGAACCCGATTTCCGCCGCTTCCAGCACCACCGGGTCATGGCCCGACCGGGCCAGTGCCAGGGCCGCGGAAAGCCCGGTGAAGCCACCGCCGACGATCGCGATCCGGGCGGCGACCCGGCCGGCCAGCGGCGCCGTCACGGGCGGGGCCGGCGCGGTCTGTTCCCACAGCCCGTGCGTGCGCGGGTCGCGCGACGTGGCGGGCCCGCCGCCGGCAGGCGCGCCAACCGCCCCGGCCCTGTCCGCATCCGACATGAATCATCCGCCTCCCGAAGGCCGCAGCGGCACCACGCGGCGGCCGCCCCTGACCGTACGGGACTGTACGGGCAGCGGGCCGTGGGCTCAACCACCCTTCGTTGCGGGATCGCTCCGGGTGACGCGGACCTTACGAAATGTTCATCGGGACTTGATGCAGGTCATGTCGGATCCCGCCATGCGGTGCCATAAGGAAAGGGCGATGGGGGCATCGCATCAGTGAACCATCACGTTAACTTCGCAGGATCTTCGGATCCTGCGTTTTTTTTGCCTGACACGGATGAAATGCACGCCGTGTCCGCCATGGCAGGCGGGCGGTTGGATGTCGCTCTATGGAGTATCTGCCATGAATCTGGAGAGTTTCAGATTCATGGCAGATACTCAACTAAACGGCAGGCTGCAGCGCGCCCCGCCCCGGATGCCGCGACGGGCGGACGGGCAGGGCGTCCTTGAGCATATAGCCCTGGCCCCAGACGGTGACGATCAGGTTGCCGGCACCCGCCTGCTGCAGCTTCTTGCGCAACTTGCAGATGAACACGTCGATGATCTTCATGTCGGGTTCGTCCATTCCGCCATAGAGATGATCGAGGAAGGCATATTTGCTCAGCGCGACTCCCTTGCGCAGCAGCAGCAGTTCCAGGATCAGATATTCCTTGCCGGTCAGGCGTACCGGGCGGTCGCCCACCGTGACCTCGCGGCTGTCGAGATTGAGTTTCAGCGACCCGGCCCGCAATTCCGGCTGGCTGTAGCCTTTCGAGCGACGCACCACGGCCTGGATCCGCGCTGCCAACTCGGACGTGTGATAGGGCTTGGTGATGTAGTCGTCGACCCCGGCGGAGAAGGCCCGCACCTTGGCCTGGGGCGTCGCGACGCTGGACAGTGCCAGGATCGGGGTGTGCAGGCGCACCGCCCGCGCCTTGCGCAGGACTTCATAGCCATCGATGTCGGGCAGCATCAGCTCGATCAGCGCGACATCATAATCGAAGCGCTGAAGCATCGCGATGGCCGCCTGCCCCGTTACGACATGATCGAACGGGTGACCGATCGAACGCAGGGTGCTGGCCGTATCACCGACTTCAACGCCATCACTTTCTACGAGTAAAACGCGCATGCCAACCACCATAGGTTTCACCTGTTACCAATTTCTACCTATAGGTGTAGTTTTTAACAAAAACAATTATTCCGAGCGAGGAAGGCTGGGTCGCCATGCGGTTTCACGCAGAAGTTAGCCAATTGTGTTCCGCGGCGGTTTTCCACCGGCTATGAACGCCAATGATACGATTTCGTTCCGACGCGGGTTTTTCCCCTTGAACGGGGCGGCGGATCCATTATACCGGCTGCGACCGAAATCGGCGGCCGAACGCTGTTCGTGCGTCGATACACCGAACAAGAAACGATGATGAAACCCCGATCTAGAATCGCCTGCGGGGACGCGGCGCCTGGCAGCCAGCCCGGTGTCCGGTTCGTCCGCGGGCCATGTCCTTGTCCGGGTGCGACCGTGCCGTCTGTCTGCTGACAGCGGGCGGCCTCCTGGATTCGAGCAACCGCTTGAACGGCAGGAGGCCAGATTCATGGCTTTTTGTTTGATCTTCGTACCTGCCCGGACCCGCGGGCGGCTGGATGTCCGCGCATGAGCGGGCTGCGTTCGGCCGCGCCGGACATTCCGCTGCAGGCCTGGTGCCGGGCCGGCACCTTGCGCCATGCCGCCCCCCCTGCCCGGCAACCCGAGGACGGACCGCTTCCGGACAATGAGGCCGCCGCCCCGCCCTGCGGCGTTCCGGCGCGCGGCCGCCTGACGCGCGACCTGACCCTGGGCTGCGCCTGGCTGGCGGCGCGCAGCATCCAGGGGCTGCGCCGACTGGGCGTGCTGCGCCCGTGTCACGTCTCACGCCTTGTGCCGGTGATCCTGCGGATGGCCGATGCCGCGAATCGTTCCCCCGGAAACGTCTGAACGGCGCGCGCCTTTCATCGTCCGGGCATATTCGCCTGACGGGCCGCTTCCGCCCCGTCACGATCGGATTTCATCCTTCCGGGCGCCATTCCGGCCGGATGGTGACGCCGTGATCCAGCGGTCCGGCCCCGGCCCCATAGCCCGGGGCCGCGGCGATGGCGGCCCGAAGGTAAGTCCGGGCCCGGATGACCGCGTCACGCAACGCCAGGCCCTGCGCCAGACCGGTGGCGATCGCGCTGGCAAGGGTGCAACCGGTGCCGTGCGTATGGCGCGTCGGCAGGCGGGTATCGGTGAACAGTTCGATCCCGCCCTGGGTCGCCAGGACGTCGGTCAGTTCATCGCCTTCCAGATGACCGCCCTTGACCAGCACGGACGCGGCCCCGGCGTGGCGCAATTCCTCGGCCGCGCGGCGCATGTCGGCCACCGTACGGATGGGGCGGCCGACCAGGACCTCGGCCTCGGGCAGATTGGGGGTCAGCAGGCTGGCCCGGGGCACCAGATGCCGCCTGAGCGTTTCGACCGCATTGTCCTGCAGCAGGCGCGCCCCGCCCTTCGCCACCATCACCGGATCCAGCACATAGGGGATCGCCGGATGGGCGGCGACGATATCGGCGACCGCCAGAATGATTTCCGCCCTGTCCAGCATGCCGCTTTTGAATGCGTCGACCCCCAGATCGTCGATCACGCATCGCATCTGCTGCGTCACGAAATCCGGCGGCACGGGCAGCACGGCCGCGACCCCCAGCGTATTCTGCACGGTCAGGGCGGACAGCGCCGTCATGGCGAACCCGCCCAGCGCGGTGATCGCCTTGATGTCCGCCTGGATTCCCGCGCCGCCGCCGGAATCGCTGCCGGCTGTGACCAGAACGCGGCCCTTCATGCGTTTATGCCGCGACCTGGGCGGAATCGATCGCCGCGCACATTTCGCCGACCACGCGTTCGACCAGCGCCGGGTCCTCGGCCTCGACCATCACGCGGACCAGGGGCTCTGTGCCGCTTTCGCGCAGCACCAGCCGGCCGGCGGTGCCCAGCGTGGCCTCGGCCCGGCGGCTTGCATCCTGGACCGAGGGAGCGAGCAGCGGGCTCCGGCCGGCGAAGCGGACATTGCGCAGCATCTGCGGGAACGGGGTGAACATGCGGCAGACTTCGCTGGCCGGACGGGCTTCCTCGACCAGTACCGCCAGCACCTGCAGCGCCGCGACCAGCCCGTCGCCGGTGGTGGCGAAATCGGACAGGACCATGTGGCCCGATTGCTCGCCGCCGACATTGGCGCCCAGTTCACGCATGCGCTCCACCACATAGCGGTCGCCCACGGCGGTGCGCACCAGTTCCAGCCCCATTCCTTCCAGGCAGCGGGCCAGGCCCATGTTCGACATGACGGTCGCGACGATCTGCGCCGAATGCAGCCGCCCCTGGCGTGCCCAGGACCGCGCGATCAGGGCCAGGATCTGGTCGCCGTCGATCAGGCGCCCCTGCTCGTCGGCGATCAGTACGCGATCGGCGTCTCCATCCAGCGCGATGCCGATATGGGCCCGGTGCGCGACCACCGCGGCGCAGAGGGATTCCGGGCGGGTGGAACCGCAATTTTCATTGATGTTGACGCCGTTGGGTTCGCAGCCGATGCGAATCACCTCGGCCCCCAGTTCCCACAGCGCGGTCGGTGCGACGCGATAGGCAGCGCCGTTGGCGCAATCGATGACGATGCGCAGCCCGTCCAGCCGCCGGCCGCGCGGGAAGGACGCCTTGGCATTCTCGATATAGCGGCCGGCAGCGTCGTTGAGGCGCGAGGCCCGGCCGATCCTCTCCGGCGCGGCCAGCCGGTCGCCCAGGTCGGCGCGCATCAGGGACTCGATCTCGGCCTCGGTCTCGTCGGACAGCTTGAAGCCGTCGGGGCCGAACAGCTTGATGCCGTTATCGCCGAACGGGTTGTGCGAGGCCGAGATCATCACCCCCAGATCGGCGCGCAGCGAACGGGTCAGCATGGCGATCGCCGGGGTAGGCATCGGGCCGACCAGGGTGACGTCCATGCCGGCGGACAGGAAGCCCGAGACCAGGGCGCATTCGATCATGTATCCCGACAGGCGGGTATCCTTGCCCAGCAGCACCCGGTGCCGGTGCGCCCCGCGCATGAAGCGCAGCCCCGCCGCCTGCCCCAGCTTCTGGGCGATCTCGACCGTCATCGGATCCTGGTTGGCGGTGCCGCGAATGCCGTCAGTGCCGAATAATTTTCTCGTCTTGGTCATCCCTGGGTCATCCCTGGCCGTCCCTGTCTTTCGCCGCGATCCCAATTATCGCAGCGCCACGCGCCCTGCCATACCCGTACGGCCTGTACCATCGCCGGTACGTTATGGACTCGCAGGATCGTGTTACCCAGCGCCAGGCCCGGCAGGCTGCTGACCAGGGTGCCCGGGTCGCGGTCCGCGGCGCGCGCCACCCCCGACCATTCGCCCAGCATGCGCTTGCGCGAGGTGCCCAGCAGCACCCGGCAGCCCAGATTGGCCAGAATCGGCAGCCTGGACAAGAGTTCGGCATTCTGGGCCGCGTTCTTGGCGAAGCCGATGCCCGGGTCGACGATGATGCGCCGGCGATCGATTCCGGCGGCGACCGCGCTCGCGACGCGGGCGGCGAGTTCACGCGTAACGTCGACAGCCACGTCGTCGTAATGCGCCAGCCGCGCCATGGTTTGCGGCGTGCCGCGCATATGCATCAGCACCACCGGGCACGCGGCATCGACCACCACCGCCAGCGCGTCCGGATCATGCGCCAGGGCCGAGACGTCGTTGATCACCGTGGCCCCCAGCGCCAGCGCGGCCGACATGGTGGCCGCGTTGCGCGTATCGACCGACAGGGCGATATCGGCCCCGTCGATTCTTGTCCGATCGATTTCGGCCCGCAGCCCGGCCAGGACGGGGGCCACGCGCGCCCATTCCTGTCCCGGCGTGACGACGGCCGCACCGGGGCGCGTGCTTTCGCCGCCGATATCCAGCAGGGCGGCCCCGTCCGCCACCATCTCCATGCCGGCGCGCACCGCGTCCGCGGCCGCTTCATGGCGTCCGCCATCGCTGAAACTGTCCGGGGTGGCGTTCAGGATTCCCATCACCAGCGGCCCATCGGGCAGACCCGCCGATGGCAGGGGGGCGGTGACGCGCTCCAGCGCCGTCAGCCAGCCGGGGGGGATATCGCCGGCCGCCACCAGCCGCGCCGCGCCATCCCCGATCAGCCGGGCCAGGGTGAAGGCGGCGGGACCGCCGGCCAGCCCGTGGGCCAGGCCGGCGCGCACCGCGTCGCGCGCGTCCGGGCCGAACAGCAGCCCCACAGGCTCGATCAGCCGCGTATCATCCACAACGTGCTTCCCGGCATGTTCTCATGGCATGTTTCCGTGGCATGTTTTCGTCGCGCGGAGACGCGCGCTCATAAGAAAATGCGGGGACGCGCGCTCATAAGAAAACGCGGGGACGCGCGCCCGAAAGAAAACAGGCGGAGCATGGGCCCCGCCTGTCGTTCAGACCCGATGATGGGGGCCTCAGCCCGGCTGCGGCGCCGGATCCAGCCCCCCACCGCCGGGCGAGGGCAGCGGCGCGGCCGGCGGCGTCGGCGGTACCGAGGCGCGGCGATTTTCCGGCATCGGATCGTCCACCACTATGCGCTCGATCTGCTCGCCGCGCAGGACCTGGCGGATTTCCTCGCCCGACAGGGTCTCGTGCTCCAGCAGGGCCTGGGCCAGGCGATGCAACTGGTCGATATGCTCGATCAGCAGGGTGCGGGCGCGGATATAGGCGGCGTCGATCAGGCTCTTGATCTCGTCGTCGATCTCGCGGACCGTTTCCTCGGACACGTTCTTGTTCTGGGTCACGGTGTGGCCCAGGAAGACTTCCTGCCCGTTATCGCCATAGGCGATCATGCCCAGCTTCTCGCTCATGCCCCATTCGGACACCATGCGGCGGGCTAGGTCGGTCGCCATCTTGATGTCGCCCGAGGCGCCGTTGGACACGTTGTCCGCGCCGAAGATGATTTCCTCGGCCGCGCGGCCGCCCATGGCCAGGGTCAGTTCGCCCAGGCATTTCGCGCGGCTCTTGGAATAGCGGTCGCCTTCCGGCAGGCTCATGACCAGGCCCAGCGCGCGACCGCGCGGGATGATCGTGGCCTTGTGCACCGGATCGGCCCCCGGCGTCAGGATCGCCACCAGGGCGTGGCCGCCCTCGTGATACGCGGTCATGCGCTTCTCGTCCTCGCTCATGACCAGCGAGCGGCGTTCGGCGCCCATCAGCACCTTGTCCTTGGCGTTCTCGAACTCCAGCATCGCGACAGTACGCTTGCCCAGGCGGGCGGCCATCAGCGCGGCCTCGTTCACCAGGTTGGCCAGGTCGGCGCCCGAGAAACCCGGCGTGCCGCGCGCGATCACCTTGGGATCGACGTCCGAGGCCAGAGGGACCTTGCGCATATGCACGCGCAGGATCTTCTCGCGTCCGACCACGTCGGGATTGGGCACCACGACCTGACGGTCGAAGCGGCCGGGGCGCAGCAGGGCCGGGTCCAGCACGTCGGGGCGGTTGGTCGCGGCAATCAGAATCACGCCCTCATTGCTCTCGAACCCGTCCATCTCGACCAGCATCTGGTTCAGCGTCTGCTCGCGCTCGTCGTTGCCGCCGCCCAGGCCGGCGCCGCGATGGCGGCCCACCGCGTCGATCTCGTCGATGAAGATGATGCAGGGCGCGGCCTTCTTGCCCTGCTCGAACATGTCGCGCACGCGCGAGGCGCCGACGCCGACGAACATCTCGACGAAGTCCGAACCCGAGATGGTGAAGAAGGGCACGTTGGCCTCGCCCGCGATGGCGCGCGCCAGCAGGGTCTTGCCGGTGCCCGGCGGGCCGACCAGCAGCACGCCCTTGGGGATCTTGCCGCCCAGGCGGGTGAATTTCTGCGGGTCGCGGAGGAAATCCACGATTTCCTGCAGTTCGCCCTTGGCCTCGTCGATGCCGGCGACGTCATCGAACGTCACCCGCCCCTGCTTTTCCGTCAGCATGCGGGCGCGCGACTTGCCGAAGCCCATCGCCCTTCCGCCGCCGGCCTGCATCTGGCGCATGATGAAGATCCAGGCGCCGAACATCAGCAGGATCGGGGCATAATTGATCAGATAGCGCAGGAACGGGTTCGAATCGCTGTCCAGCGGCTTCGCCACCACTTCGACCCCCTTGCCCGTCAGCAGGGGGATCAGGGTCGGATCCTGCGGGGTATAGGTCTCGAACGACGTGCCGTCGGTCAGGGTGCCGGAGATGTTATGGTCCTGCACCACGACCGAGCGCACGCGCCCGCCATTCACATCCCCGATGAAATCGGAATATGCGAGCTGCTGCGACGCGTGCTGCGCGCTTCCGGGCTGGAAGACGTTGAACAGCAGCAACAGCAGCACGATGATGATTACCCACAGGGCCAGGTTCCGGCCAAAATTGTTCATCTTGCCCATTGTTCCATACGCTGACGCCCCCGGCTCCCGCACGGTGCCGGGGCACGCGAGGCGGCTCTATTCTGACCAGCGGCAACGCGCCTTTTCAACCTTATGTTCACCCATACATAGGCGCTTCGGGTCACATTCACACCCCCATGAGCGGTCTTTCTTGCCCCGGGCATCAGAATTCCGCCCCCGGCCCCCCGGCGAAGCGCGCGCTTTCGGTCGCCGCCGCGCCCGCGGCCGGCAGCAGCCGCACCGCCGCCAGATCCGGCGCATGGCAGATCGCCAGTCCCGGCACCGCGACCACCCGGCCCGCCCGGTGCAGGGCCGGCGCCGTGCGCAGCGCGCGGGCGGGCCAGACGGAGCGCCAGTGCCGCGGCGCCCAGCAAGCGGGCGGCCCGGCGGCGCCGATCGTCACCCCCGACAGGTCCGTGCCCGGCGGCGCACACAGCACGAAGCGCCCATCCCACATGCCGCCCGGCCGGGCCGGGACCGGGGGCTGCATCGCCGCCTCCTCGCGCACCAGCAGCCAGGACAGGCCGGCCCGGCGCAGCGCGGCCCCCGCCGGAACCAGGCACACCCCGCCCAAAGTGACCGCGCCCGATATGACGGCCCTGGGGCCGGCGCACAGCGCGGCCACGGCACGGGCCGATGGCGGATAGTCGCGCCCCGAGACCGCGCGGATCAGCAATGCCAGATCCCGGGGGCAGGACGGATCGCCCCGCAGCGCCACCCAGCCGCCGACGGCGGCCGTGGCGGTATCGGCAAGCCGCGCGGCCCGCGCCACGTCGCGGGCCATGCGTGCGGCGCCCTGCCGGCCGGCCTCGAGCAGGGCCTGGGCCGCGCGATCGGGATCATGCGCCAGGGCGGCGCGGACCCGCGCGCGCTCGGCACACGGGTCCGCGTTGGACGGATCCTCGACCCACTCCAGCCCCGCATGGCGCAGCGTGGCACGCAGCCGGTCGCGACCGAAGGACAGCAACGGCCGCACCAGCCGCATATCGGGCAGGATCGAGACGCGCGCCATGCCGGCCAGCCCGTCGGGGCCGCTGGCGGCACGCCGGCGGATCAGGATGGTTTCCGCCTGGTCGTCGGCATGGTGGCCCAGCAGCAGGTCGACGATTCCGTATGCGCGGCAGGCCCGCGCCAGCGCGGCATAGCGGGCACGGCGCGCCCGATCGGCCAGCCCCGGTCCGGGGTGCAGCCCGTCCAGCATCAGGATGTCGGCCGGAATGCCCATGGCATGCAGCCGGTCGCGCGTCAGCCGGGCCTCGCCCCCCGAGGCCGCGCGCAGGCCGTGATCGACGATCAGCGCACGGACCCGCCGCCGCCAGCGCCCGGCGAGGAAGGCCAGGCAGAGGCTGTCCGCCCCGCCCGAGACCGCCAGCCCGACCGGCGGCATGTCCGGCCGGTCCGGCAGCCACGGGCCGAGCGGCGCGATCGCCGCCGCGAAGGCCGCGTCATCCAGCGGCCCCGCTCCGCCCTGGCCCCCGGGCGGTGTCTCGCCGGGCGCCGTCACGCGGTCAGCGGCACCCCGCGCGAGCGCGATAGATGGCTTCGGCCGATTTGACCCGGGGGGCGGGCGACGAGAATTCGGCCTTCAGCTTCGCCAGGGCCTGGCAGGCCGAGCTTTTGTCGCCCAGGGCCAGCAGCGTGGCCGTGACCCCCAGCAGCGCGTCCGGCGCGCGGGCCGAATGCGGCGCGCGATTATAGGTATCGTAATAGGCTACGGCGGATTGCCGGTACTGTTTCTGGCCGGCCAGCGACTGGGCCAGCAGGAACTGCGCGTCGACCTGACGCGCATTGCGCGGACCGGCCAGCACCTTCTGCGCCGCCGCCTGGGCCGCCGCGTAGTCGCCGCGGATCAGCGCGGCGTTGCCGTCGCGCAGCAAGGTTTCGGGCGTGGCCCTGGTCGCGGGCGCGGCGGGCGCCGCCGGGGCGGCGGCGGCCGGCGCCGATTCGGGTGCGGGGGCCGCGCCATGGCCGCCATTCTGCATGGCGAAGTTCATGTCGTCGATCTGCTTGGTCACCGCCGCGTTCTGCTGCTGGACCTGGTTGGTCAACTGGTCGAGTTCGCCGCGCATGTCGCGCACCTGCTGTTCCAGCGTGGCGACGCGTTCCAGCAATTGCGCCGTCAGGTCGCCATTGGCCGCGGGGGCGGCACCCTGCGCCGCGGGCGGCGGCAGGCCACCGCCGGCCGGCTGGGACGCCATGGCCCCCTGGAGCTGCAAGATCTGCTGGCGCAAATCCATGATCTGGTCCTGCAGGGCGATGCCTTCGCGGCTGGTCACATCCTGCGCCCGGGCCGGCAGCGGCGACAGGCTGGTCAGGCCGGCCAGCAGACCCAGCAGCGCCAGCCCCCCTGCCCGCGCGGGCCGGATGCCGCGACCATGAAATGGCGAAGAAGGGCGGAATGCAGCAAGCCGCATGAACGGATTCCCCAAGAGTGGATCAGCACCGCCCACAGGCCGGCCATGATCGCACGCGACGATACGAGGTCAGAGAGACCGCCCCTGTTATGCACCTGCGCCCCGAAGGCGTGAAGATGCCGCGCGGGCCCCGTGACGGACGCGAAGGAAGGACATGGGGGACGGAACGCTGCGCGCAAAACAAAACCGGCCAGGCGACATGCGCCTGGCCGGTTTGTTCGGACAGATGGAGAGTCTGCCGAGACGCTCAGCGAACCGACGTGATCGCGTTGCGGTTCTGGGCCCACGACTGCTCGTCGTCGCCGGTCGCCGTCGGACGATCCTTGCCGTAGGAGATCGTCGTGATGCGCGAAGCGGCGACGCCCTTCGCCACCAGGTAGTCGCGCGCCGCATTGGCGCGACGCTCGCCCAGGGCGATGTTGTATTCCTCGGTGCCACGGTCATCGCAGTTGCCCGCGACTTCGATCGTGACCTGCGGATACTTGGCCAGCCAGGCGGCCTGGCGATCGAGAGTGGCCTGGGCCTCGCTGGAGAGCGCGTTCTTGTTGAAGTCGAAGAACACGCGGTCACCGACATTGGCGACCAGGTCGGCCTCGCTGCCCGGCGTGACGCCCGAGGTCTGCGCGGCGGCCCCGGTACCCGTCGTTGCCCCCGTTTCCTTATTTCCAGAGCACGCCGCCAGAAGCACGGCCATGCCAAGCGCACCAAGAAGCTTCAGTCTCATTATTTTAGATCCTGAGATCGGTTCCCGCACGGAACCATTATGATTAAGTAGTCGGGTAAGGACTTGGTCCCGACACTCGTTTTGTTCCGTCAACAACCGGGCGACAGAACGTTGCGAACACTGGAGACCACCCGCCCGTTAACGCCAGACGCGGTGGCAGGTCAAGATGCCCTTCGCGCGCGGCGGATATCTTCTGTCAGTATTGACCGGAAAAGCACAGTAATGTGCCTTTCCGGTCTTTAAAACTTAACCGTTCTGCGGCGACCAGGCCGGGTCGGACGCCCCGCCGACCGGAATCGGCCGCTCATGGAAACCGGTGATATCCACCGTGCTGATGCCCGTCGAGAAGCCGGCTCCGCCGGGGCCGGCCGCCGACTGACGGCAGAAGGCGATGACCCGCCCGTTCGGGCAGAAGCTGGGGCTGTCGACCGTGAAGCCCTGGGTCATGATCCGTTCGCCGGTGCCGTCAGGCGCCATGACGCCCAGCGAGAAGCTGCCGTTGGCGATGCGGGTAAAGGCGATCAGGTCGCCGCGCGGCGACCAGACCGGCGAGCCATAAGTGCCCGTGCCGTAGGAGATGCGCCGCGCGCCGCCGCCGCCCGCGCTCATGATATAAAGCTGCGGCGAGCCGCCGCGATCGGAATTGAAGACGATCTGCGAGCCGTCGGGACTGTAGCACGGGCTGGTGTCGATGGCGCCCGAGGCGGTGAGCTGCCGCTTGACGCGCGACACCAGGTCGACCGTATAGATATCCGACCCCGCGCCGCGCGTGACCGACATGACGACCGACCGGCCGTCGGGCGCGAAGCGCGGCGCGAAGGAGATCCCTTCGAAATCGCCCAGCAATTGCTGCCGGCCGGTGGCCAGGTTCAGCAGATACACCCGCGGCCGGTTGTTGGCGTAGGACATGAAGGCCAGTTGGTCGCTGGTGGGGCTGAAGCGCGGAGTCAGGGTCAGCCACTGCCCGCCGGACAGATAATGGCTGTTGGCGCCGTCCTGGTCCATGATCGCCAGGCGCGTCGTCTGGTGCGCGCGGGGGCCCGAGCGGGCGATATAGGCGATGCGGGTGTTGAAATAGCCCTTCTCGCCCAGCATCCGCTCATAGATCACGTCGGCGATGATATGGGCGATCTTGCGGGCCTCGTTCACGCCGGCGGTATAGGCCGTGCCCTGGATCTGCTGGCCGGTCAGCACATCCCACAGGCGGAATTCGACCCGCAGCGCGCCGCCGCTGCTGGTGGCGGTGCCGCTGACCAGCGCGCGGGCGCCCAGCGACTTGTAGGTGCCGAAATCCGGCACGCCCACCGGCAGCGCGCCGCTGACCGGGGCGAACAGGCCGCAATTGCCCAGGTCGGCCGACACGACGCCGCTGATCTGCTGGCCCATGTCGCCGCCCAGCACGGGAATGACGATCGGGATCGGCGCGGTGCGTGCCTGGTCCACCGTGATTTCGGCGGCGCCGGGGGCGGGCGCCTGCTGCGCCAGGGCCGAAAGCGGCGCGGCCAGGATACCGCCCGCAAGGCCGGCCCCCGCCCCCATCAAGGTGCGCCGGCCGAGATGGGACGCCAAAAACGACGCATCGGTATCGGAAATCCACGCAAGGTCATTCGGACGCATAATCTTCTCCTCGTACGCACCGCCCAGGGTGGCCTGCACTATCCTGGCCTGCATTAGCCTGGCCTCCCCCGGGCCGGGCGACAGTCCGGCAGGCAGGCTGCCTCATGGGCGGAAAACGAATTTCAGTTGCCGCGTTTGCCCCAGCATCGCCTTTGGCAGTGGCAGCTGGGCGCAGGTGGGGCTCAGCACCGCCGCGCGCGCGCGTTCGGCCAGGGCGCGATAGGACCCGTCGGCCGCCATCCGCGCCTGGGTTTCCGGCGCGAACTGGACGATGCGGGCCGTGCCCGTCGCATCGACCGTCACCACCAGATGGGCGACGAAAGTGGCATAATCGCGCGCGGCCGTGTCCTCGGTATAGCAGCGGCGGACCGCATTGCCGATCGCGCCCTGCTGGGCCGCGCTGAGCGCGCTGGTGATGTCGCCGTCCGGCGCCCCGCCGCCTTCGGGCGCGCCGCCCTGCAGCGGGTTCGCCCGCGCCTTGGGCGGATGGGTCTGTTTCTGGTCCGCACGGAAGGCATCCAGGGTCGCCAGCAGCGAATGCGTGTCCGGCACCGCTTTCTTCGCCTCGTTCGGCTGGGTGATGCGCGACGGCTGCCGCACCTTGGGCGGCGCGGTCGGTTCGGGCTGCGGCGTCGGCGGGCTGGTCGTATGCGTGGGCTGCGGCGGCGCCGGACGCGGCGGGGGCGGCGGCTGATGCACCGCTTCGGGCGTCGGCTGCTGGACCTTCGGCGGGACCGGCTTCGGCGGCTGGCGCACCGGCTTCGGCTCCGGCGGGGGCGGCATGGGGGGCGGGGGCGGCGGAGGCGGCGGCGGCTCCTCGTTCGGCGCCTTGGTCGGCGGCGTGGGGGCCGGCGGGGCCTCCTGCTTCACCGGGGCCGGGGCTGGCGCAGGCTTGGTCGCCGGCTTCTCGGCCTTGTGGGGCATGCCGCCATTGTCGGAGCTGGTGAATTCCATCTCGATGGTCGGCGGCGGCGGCGGTTCGGGGGGCACCGGCATCGGCAGCCCCAGAATCACCGCCAGCAGCAGCGCCGCATGGATGACGCCGGACGCGACGATCGAGCGCCGCATCAGGATACGTTCGGAACGACGCGGCGGAACCACGACGAGGACGCTCCCAGGACGGAGGAAAATCAGGGCGCGCCGCCGCCCGAGGGCGGCTGCTGGGCCAGCAGGGCGACATGGGTGAAGCCGCCGGCGGTGATCCGGCCCATCACTTCCATCACCCGGCCGTAATCGATATGGGCGTCCCCCCGCACGAAGATCCGATGCGCCGGATCATTCTCGGCGGCCGTGCGCAGCTGGTCGACCAGTTGATCGGCCGAAACCGGATTGTCGCCCAGATACAGCGCGCCGTCCGAACGGATGGACACGGTGATCGGCTTGGTGTCCGCATTCACCGGGGCGGCGTCGGTCTTGGGCAGGTCGACATTCACGCCGCTGGTCATCATCGGCGCCGTCACCATGAAGATGATCAGCAGCACCAGCATGACGTCCACCAGCGGGGTGACGTTGATGTCCGACATGGGACGGCGGCGCCCCCGGCGACCGCCCCCTCCGCCCAGAGAAACGCCCATGGTTCAGCCTCTTTCCTCGGACTGGCGGGACAGGATGGCGGCGAATTCGGTGCCGAACCCGGCCATCCGGTCCTCGAACACCGCCAGGTTGTTGCTGATGACGTTATAGGCGATCACCGCCGGAATGGCGGTCACCAGGCCGATGGCCGTGGCGAACAGGGCCTCGGAAATACCCGGGGCCACGACGCTGAGATTGGTATTGTGCATCGCCGCGATCGACCCGAAGGCATGCATGATGCCCCAGACCGTGCCGAACAGGCCGATGAACGGCGCCACCGGTCCGATGGTTGCCAAGAAGATCATCCAGCGGCCCAGCCGTTCCATTTCGCGCGTCACGGTGATGGTCATGGCGCGGTCCACGCGTTCCTGCACCCCGCCGCGCACCAGGTCGACGCCCGGAATGCGGGCCGAACGGCGCCATTCGCCCATCGCCGCGCCGAAGACGGCGGCCAGGGGATGCTGGGGCTTCGCGCCGTCGGATTCGTACAGGTCGTCCAGGCTGCCGCCGGACCAGAACTTGTCTTCGAATTCGGTCGCCTGGCGATTGACGCGCCGCAGGGTCACGACCTTGTCGAAGATGATGCCCCACACGACCACGCTGCTGATGGCCAGCCCGATCATCACCAGCTGGACGACGATCGCCGCGTGGATGAACAGACTCCAGAGCGACAAACCCGACGCAGCCGCGCCCAGGTTAGCCGCGTTAACCGCTTGGTCCAAAAATGCCTCCTGCACCTTCTGCCCATGGCCGTGCCGCCTCGCGTGCCGCGGCCGAGTCGGGGCAGCCTGACACTGCACTCCAGTGCGTTCCTTATAGGCTTCCGCAGGAAAGCAGAAGCACCCCCGGCGGCGGTTCGCGCCTGCCCCGACGAATAAATCCGGACCGGCATGGACGGCCCGTCATGCCCGGGAATGCGGGCCCGCCCTAATCCGCCAATCCGTTCAGCAGATCACGCCATGAAGGCGGAAATCGGGCAGGCCGGCCGTCGGCCACCCGCACGCAGGCCAGGTGGACATCGAGCGTCGCGCACGGCGTGCCGTCGCGCAGGAAATCCTGCGCCAGGCGGCAACTGGCCGGGCTGAGTTCGGTCAGGCGGGTGACCACGGTCACGACATCGTCCAGCCGCAGCGGCCGGCGATAGTCGATGCCGGCCCGGCGCACCACGAAGGCCAGGCCGAATTCGTCGATCAGGGCCGCAACCGGGCGGCCCAGGCTGCGAATCGCCTCGGTCCGGGCGCGTTCGGCCAACGCCAGGTAGCGGGCGTGATAGACGACGCCGCCCGCATCCGTGTCCTCGTAATAAATGCGGAACGGGATGCTGTGCATCATGCCCCGTCCTCCGGCGGGCCATCCCCCCGGAGCGGATCCCCCCCGTGCAGCAGATCGCCCTGGCCCGGCTGGCGGGGCGGCGGGACCAGGCCCAGATGCCGCCAGCCACGTTCGCCCAGCATGCGGCCGCGGCTGGTGCGCAGCACCAATCCCTCCTGGATCAGATAGGGTTCGACGACGTCTTCCAGCGTGTCGCGGGCCTCGGCCAGGGCGGCGGCGAGGGTGTCCACCCCCACCGGACCGCCATGGTGGTGTTCGGCGATGCGGCGCAGATAGCGGCGGTCCATCCCGTCCAGGCCCAGCGCATCGACTTCGAGCCGCGACAGCGCGGCGTCGGCCAGGACACGGTCGACCGGCCCGCCGCCGCGCGAGACGGCGGCAAAATCGCGCACCCGGCGCAGCAGCCGGCCGGCGATGCGCGGCGTGCCGCGCGAACGGCGGGCGATTTCCTCGGCCCCGTCGGATGTCAGGTCGAATTGCAGCTTGCGTGCCCCGCGCGAGACGATCTGGCGCAGTTCGTCCGGCGTGTAGAACACCAGCCGCAGCGGGATGCCGAACCGGTCGCGCAGCGGGGTCGCCAGCAGCCCCGCCCGGGTGGTGGCGGCGACCAGCGTGAAGGGGGACAGGTCGATCCGCACCGAGCGGGCGGCCGGCCCCTCGCCGATGATCAGGTCGAGCTGGAAATCCTCCATCGCCGGATAGAGCACTTCCTCGATCGCCGGCTGCAGGCGATGGATCTCGTCGATGAACAGCACGTCGCGCGGCTGCAGGTTGGTCAGGATCGCCGCCAGGTCGCCCGCCCGCTGGATGACCGGGCCCGAGGTCGCGCGAAAGCCGACGCCCAGTTCCCGCGCCACGATCTGCGCCAGCGTCGTCTTGCCCAGGCCCGGCGGGCCGTGCAGCAGCACATGGTCCATGGCCTCGCCGCGCTGGCGGGCGGCGGCGATGAAGATCGCCAGGTTCTCGCGGCTGGCCTTCTGCCCGGTGAAATCCTCCAGGGTCTGCGGGCGCAGCCCGGCCTCGAGCGCGTCGTCGCCGGTACGGGCGGGATCGACGGTGCGCGGGGGCTGTTCGGTCATTTCGCGAGGTCCCGCAGGCTTTCGCGGATCACGACGTCCAGATCCGCCTTGTCATCCAGGCGCGCGACGATGCGCGCCACCACCGGCTGCGCCTCGGCGCGACGGAAACCCAGGCCCGCCAGCGCCAGCAGCGCGTCGGCCTCCACCCCGCCGCCCGCAGCGGCCGGCAGGACCGCGCCGGGCGGCACCGCAATGCGGCCGGCCTTGCCGCGCAATTCCGACAGGATTCGTTCGGCCAGGCGCGCGCCCACCCCGGATACGCGGGTCAGGCCGGCCTTATCCGCCGCGGCGATCACCGCCGCCAGATCGGCCGGCGACAGGGCGGAGAGAATCCCCAGCGCCAGCTTCGCCCCCACCCCCTGCACGGTGGTCAGCAGGCGGAACCAGTCCCGTTCCGCCGGCTCGGCGAAGCCGTAGAGCAGGAACGCATCCTCGCGCACCACGGTCTCGACCAGCACGCGCGCGACCTCGGGCGGGTGGGGCAACGCGGCGAGGGTGCGCGTCGAGGCATGGACCAGATAGCCGACGCCATGAACGTCGACCACGCAGCGATCGGCTTCGACCTGTCCCACCAGGCCGGTCAACTGCGCGATCATGCCATGCGCGTCCCGGCCATGACGCGCAGTGCGCTGGCCCGGTGATGGGCGTGGCAGATCGCCACCGCCAGGGCATCGGACGCATCGGCCCGGCGGATCGTCGCTCCGGGCAGCAGGCGGCGCACCATCATCTCGACCTGGTCCTTGCTGGCGGCGCCGGTGCCCACCACCGCCCGCTTCACCGCCATGGCACCGTATTCGGAAACCCCGATCCCGGCCAGCGCGGGCACCAGCAGCGCCACCCCGCGGGCATAGCCGAGTTTGAGCGTCGAGGCGCCGTTGCGGTTGACATAGGTTTCCTCGACCGCGGCCTCGGCCGGGGCATGAACGCGCACCAGGTCGAGCAGCGCGTCATGCAGCCGCCGCAGCCGGTCGGGCACCGCCGCGTCGCCGTCGGTCGCGATCACGCCGTCGGCGACATGGCACAGCCGGTTGCCGTCCACATCGATGATCCCCCAGCCCGTGAAGCGCAGGCCGGGGTCGATGCCCAGCAGCCGGACCATGCGCCGGCTCAGGCGGACAGCCTCTCGGCCACGTCGTCCGGCAGGTCGAAATTGGCATAGACGGCCTGGACGTCGTCGTTTTCGTCCAGCACGTCGATCAGCTTCAGCACGCCCCGAGCCTTTTCCTCGTCCAGGGTCACGACCGTGCCGGGACGCCAGTCGAACCTGGCGCTGGCCGGTTCGCCGAACCGGGCCTCGAGCGCGTCGCGGACGGCGAAGAAGGACTCGACCGGACAGGTGATCTCATGCCCCTCGGCGCTGGTTTCGACGTTGTCGGCGCCAGCCTCGATCGCCGCCTCCAGCATCGCATCCTCGCCGGCGGTGGCGGCGGGATAGGCGATCACGCCCAGGCGGGTGAACATGAAGGAGACGGAATTCGTCTCGCCCAGCGAGCCGCCATGTTTCGAGAAGGCGGCGCGGACGTCCGAGGCGGTGCGGTTGCGGTTGTCGGTCAGGGCCTCGACGATCACCGCGACCCCGGCCGGGCCATAGCCCTCGTAGCGGACCTCGACATAATCGTCGCCGCCGCCGGCGCCGGTGGCCTTCTTGATCGCGCGCTCGACCGTGTCCTTGGGCATGTTGACCTCGCGCGCCGCCGAGATCGCGGCGCGCAGGCGCGGATTGGCCGCCGGGTCAGGCATGCCCGAACGGGCGGCGACGGTGATTTCGCGAATGACCTTGGCGAACTGCTTGGCACGGCGCGCGTCCTGCGCGCCCTTGCGGTGCATGATGTTCTTGAATTGGGAATGACCCGCCATCGTTCGTCTCTAACTCTCGTCCTGAAAAAATGCCCTGCCGCACACCGCCCGCCGGATCAGGCCAGGCGCCCATGGCAGTGCTTGTATTTCTTGCCCGAGCCACAGGGGCAGGGCGCGTTGCGCGGCGTCTCGCCCCAGCTCGACGGATCGTCGGGCATGATCGCCGCGGCGCCGATCGGGGTGGCGAGCGTCATGGCGGCCGGGGCGGCGAAGGAAGCCTGCCCGACGCCGGCCAGGACACCCGGCGGGGGCTCGGAGGCCAGGCCCGGCACCTCGGGGTCGGCATGCAGTTCGGCGACGCCGCCGAAGGGATTGTCCAGCACCGGCGGCGCGATCTCGACCCGCGCCATGGACGAGGTCACGCGCGCGCGCAGATCGTCCAGCATATAGGTAAAGAGCTGGAAGGCCTCGTGTTTGAATTCGTTCAGCGGGTCCTTCTGGCCATAGGCGCGCAGGCCGATGCCCTGGCGCATCTGATCCAGCGCCAGCAAATGTTCTTTCCACACCGAATCGAAGGTGCCGAGCAGGACCTGCTTTTCGATATAGCGCATCACCGACGGGCCGAAATTGGCGGCCTTGCTGGCCTGGAGCTGGGTGGCGGCCTGTTCCAGCCGTTCGGTGATGATGCGTTCGTCCACCCCGTCCTCGCGCGCCCAGTCGGCGATCGGCAGGTCCAGCCCCAGGAGCTGGCGCACATCCTCGGCCAGTTCGGCGCTCTGCCATTGCTCGGCGAAGCTGCGTTCGGGGATGCGACGCGCCACCATGTCGTGGATGACGTCGGCGCGCATCTCCTGCACCGTGGCCGACAGGTCCTCGGTCGCCATGTATTCCCGGCGCTGGGCATAGACCTCCTTGCGCTGGTCGTTCATGACGTCGTCATATTTCAGCGTGTTCTTGCGCATGTCGAAGTTGCGGGCTTCGACCTTCTTCTGCGCGCGTTCAAGCGCCTTGTTGATCCAGGGATGGACGATGGCCTCGCCTTCCTTCAGGCCCAGGCGCTGCATCATGCCGCCCATGCGCTCGCTGCCGAAGATGCGCATCAGGTCGTCTTCGAGCGAGATGAAGAAGCGCGAATTGCCCGGATCGCCCTGGCGACCGGCGCGGCCGCGCAACTGGTTGTCGATGCGGCGGCTCTCGTGCCGTTCGGTGCCGATGACGTACAGCCCGCCCGCCTGGGTGACGATCTGATGGTATTCGGCGACCTGGGCGCGGATCTCGGCCTCGCGCCGGGCCCGTTCCTCGGGGTCCGTCACCTCGGCCAGTTCCTGGCGGATGCGCATCTCCACGTTGCCGCCCAGCTTGATGTCGGTGCCGCGGCCGGCCATGTTGGTGGCGATCGTGATCGCGCCCGGCGCGCCCGCCTGGGCGACGATGGTCGCCTCCATCTCGTGGAAGCGGGCGTTCAGCACGTTGTGGCGGATGCCGCGCTTCTTCAGCAGTTCCGAGAGATACTCGCTCTTCTCGATCGAGGTGGTGCCGACCAGCACCGGCTGGGGCGTCTTGGCGATGTCCTCGATCAGATTGCTGACCGCCTCGTATTTCTCGCGCGCGGACAGGTAGACCTCGTCGTCCTCGTCCTTGCGCGCCACCGGCAGATTGGTCGGGATCTCGACCACGTCCAGCTTGTAGATCTCGGCGAATTCGTCGGCCTCGGTCATCGCGGTGCCGGTCATGCCCGACAGCTTGGGATAGAGGCGGAAATAATTCTGGAAGGTGATCGAGGCCAGCGTCTGGTTTTCCTGCTGGATCTCGACATGCTCCTTGGCTTCCAGAGCCTGGTGCAGCCCGTCGGAATAGCGGCGGCCATCCATCATGCGGCCGGTGAATTCGTCGATGATGACGACCTTGCCGCCGCGGACGATATAGTCGACGTCTCGCGCGAACAGCGTATGGGCGCGCAGCGATTGCTGCACGTGGTGGATCACCGCGATGTTATGGATGTCGTACAGCCCGCCCTCGTGCAGCACGCCCGCGGCGCGCAGCATCGTCTCGACCTGTTCCGACCCCGCGTCGGTCAGGATCACCGAGCGGAATTTTTCGTCCTTTTCGTACATGTCGGGCAGTTGGACCAACTCGCGGACGATCGCGTCCACCGAGCGGTACAGGTCGGAACTGTCCTCGGCCGGCCCCGAGATGATCAGCGGGGTCCGGGCCTCGTCGATCAGGATCGAATCCACCTCGTCCACGATCGCGTGGCAGAAAGGCCGCTGGACCATGTCCTCGATCCGGTACTTCATGTTATCGCGCAGATAATCGAAGCCGAATTCGTTATTGGTGCCGTAGGTGATGTCGGCATGGTAGGCGGCGCGCCGTTCCTCGTCCGACAGGTTGGGCACGATGACGCCGGTGGTCAGGCCGAGAAAGCCGTAGAGCTTGCCCATTTCCTCGGCATCGCGGCGGGCCAGGTAGTCGTTGACCGTGACCACGTGCACGCCCTTGCCGGCCAGCGCGCTGAGATAGACCGCCAGCGTGGCGACCAGGGTCTTGCCCTCGCCGGTGCGCATCTCGGCAATCCGCCCGGCATGCAGCACCATGCCGCCGATCAACTGCACGTCGAAATGGCGCATGCCCAGCACGCGGCGCGCGGCCTCGCGCGCCACGGCGAAGGCCTCGGGCAGCAGGGAGTCGAGCGTGGCGCCCGCCGCGATCCGTGCACGGAATTCGGCGGTCTTGGCCGAGAGCGCCGCGTCGTCCAGCGCCTGGACCTGGGGCTCCAGCGCATTGATCTCGGGCACGCGGCGCTGGAACGCCTTGAGCGAGCGATCGTTGGCGGTTCCAAACAGGGCACGGGCAAGACTGGCGAACATGTAGACCTTCCGGAATGGCGCGGCCCCGCACCCGGCCGAACCCCGGGCGGGCAGGAACTGTAAGGAATGGCATTCTCGCGCGGCATCTGAGATAGGACCCGCGCCGCCACGGGTCAACCGAACTCGGGCGAACTCGGGCGAACTCGGGCGAAGTCGAAGCACCGCCGAGGCAAAGCCGGCGCGGCCGGCGCGATGGCGCCGAGGTAGCCTTGCAGGACCAGGCGGGCTCGGCCATGATGCGCCGCGCGTCTTATTTCTTATTCTGTTAGGGTTTTTCCATATGCGGCTTTCCAGCCCGGCGGCTTCCATTCTGGCGGCGGCCCTGCTTGTCCCTGCGTTCTCCGTCCCTCATGCGGTGGCAGCGGCCCCCGCCACGGCCAAGCCGCCGGCCGCGGCGCCGGCGGCGCCCGCCAATCCGAACCCGGTCGTCGCCAGCGTGAACGGCCAGGATATCCACTTGGACGACGTGCGCCAGGCGGCGGCCACCATGCCGGCCCAACTGCGCCAGCTCCCGCCGAACATGATCTTCCCGATGCTGCTGAACCAGTTGATCGACCAGAAGGCGATCCAGGCGGCGGCGACCCGATCGGGCCTGCAGAACCAGCCCGAGGTTCAGCAGCAGATGAACGCGGCGGCGGCCAACGCGCTGCAGAACGCCTATCTGTCGCAGCAGGTCACGCCCGGCCTGACCGATGCCGCGATCCAGGCTTATTACACGCAGAATTACGCGAACAAGAAGCCCGAGCCCGAGATCCATGCGCGCCATATCCTGGTGGCGACCGAGGCCCAGGCGCAGGATATCATCAAGCAATTGAAGGGCGGGGCCGATTTCGGCGCGCTGGCGGCCAAGCTGTCGACCGACAAGGCGTCGGCCAAGCAGAATGGCGGCGACCTGGGCTGGTTCAAGAAGGGCGACATGCTGCCGGCCTTCTCGGACGCCGCGTTCGCGATGAAGCCGCACAGCTTCAGCCAGGTCCCTGTCCATACACAATATGGCTGGCATGTCATCCAAGTGCTGGACACGCGCACCGCCTCCGTGCCCAAACTGGCCGACGTGCGGGATGAAATCCGCCAGAAGCTGATCCAGCAGGGTGTCCGCGATGCGGTCGAGAAGGCCGTGGCGGCGGTGAAGGTCGTCCGTTACGACCCCACCGGCAAGCCGATCCCGGCCACGCCGGCGGCGCCCGCGACGAAGTAAGACGACGCAAGCCGGGCGGGCGGCCCGGTGGTTTTCCATCCGCCCACAGCCGCCCGCCCCAGCCGGGGCGGGCCGGCAGGATCGCCCCGAAGCCGCGCAGAAAGAAGACCGGACCGATGGCTCAATCCCTTCCCCATTCTCCATTAGCCCGCCCGTTGCCCGCCCTGCCGCCGCTGGCCGGCGTGCGGTTCGGTGCCGCCGCCGCGGGCATCCGCTATACGGGGCGCACCGACCTGGTGATGGCCGAATTCGCGCCCGGCACCACGGTGGCGGGGGTGTTCACGCGCAGCAAATGCCCCGGCGCCCCGGTGGATTGGTGCCGCGCGGCCCTGCCGCAGGGCGAGGCACGGGCGCTGGTGGTCAATGCCGGCAACGCCAACGTGTTCACCGGCCGCGCCGGCTTCGAGGCGACGCAGGCCAACGCGGCCGATGCCGCCCGGCTGGTCGGCTGCGCCGCCAGCCAGGTCTTTCTGGCCTCGACGGGCGTGATCGGCGAGATCCTGCCCTACCAGAAGATTTCCGATGCGCTGCCCGGGCTGTACGCCACCCTGTCCGAGACCGGGTGGGCCGATGCGGCGCGCGGCATCATGACCACCGACACCTTCCCCAAGGCCGCGGTGCGCGAGACGACGATCGCCGGCACCACCGTGCGGATCCAGGGCATTGCCAAGGGCAGCGGCATGGTGGCGCCCGACATGGCGACCATGCTGTGCTTCGTCGCCACCGACGCCGCCCTGCCGGCCGCCGTGCTGCAGCCGCTGCTGGCAGCGGGCGCGGCACGCAGCTTCAACCGCACGACGGTGGATTCCGACACCTCGACGTCGGACATGGTCCTGCTGTTCGCGACCGGACAGGCCGGCAATCCGCCGGTCGAGTCCGAGACCGACCCTGCGCTGGCCGAATTCGCCGCCGCGCTGGACAGCCTGCTGCTGGAACTGGCGCTGCTGGTGGTGCGCGACGGCGAAGGGGCGACCAAGCTGATCCGCATCCAGGTGACGGGCGCCACCAGCGACGATTCCGCACAGCGCGTGGCGATGGCGGTGGCGAATTCCCCGCTGGTCAAGACCGCCATCGCGGGCGAGGACGCGAACTGGGGCCGGGTGGTGATGGCCGTGGGCAAGAGCGGCGAGCCCGCCAACCGCGACACGCTGTCGATCGCCATCGGCGGCGTGTGGATCGCGCGCAACGGCACCGTCGTGCCCGATTATGACGAAACGCCGGTCGTGGCCCATATGAAGGGCAGCGAAATCGAAATCGAGATCGATCTGGGACTGGGAAACGGGACCGGCGTGGCATGGAGCTGCGACCTGACCCACGGCTATATCGACATCAACGGGTCCTATCGTAGCTGACTGGCGTAGCTGGCGGCCATTGCGCGGCCCTTGCCGGAAGGAAACAGTTCCATGTCCGATCTGCCGCCCGGCAGCGATCCTTTCGCTTCGCGATCGCCCTATGTGCCGCCGGGCCGCATGGAGCCGCGCTCTGTCTGGGTCTATGCCGGGTTCTGGTTTCGCGTGCTGGCCTGGGGCATCGACGCCTGCATCATCAGCGTCGCGGGCTGGGTCGTCGGCCTGCTGCTGTCGCCCAGCCTGACGGTCACGCTGATGAACAGCGGACCGGGGGTCGGAAAATACCAGATTTCCGACCTGGTCCGCGTCAGCGACATCCCGGCCGAATATTCCTATCAGTTCATCCACCCGGCCTGGCATGGGTCGGGGCTGTACGAACTGGTGCAGTTCATTCTGCCGGCGCTTTACTACATCCTGTTCGAATCCTCGCGCCTGCAGGCGACCCCGGGCAAGATGGCCTGCCGGATGCGCGTGACCGACATTCACGGCAGCCGGATCACCATCGGCCGCGCGGCCGGGCGGTATTTCGGCAAGTTCCTGTCCTTCATCCTGATGGGAATCGGTTTCCTGATGGTCATGTGGACCGCGCGCAAGCAGGGGCTGCACGATCTGCTGGCCGGCACCTGCGTCATTCGCCGGCAGGAAGAGGCGCTGGTCAATTTCGCGCCCCCGGGCTGAACCCGCCGATCCCGACGAAAGGCGCCCCGCCCATGTCCGCTTTCCTCTTCACCCCCCAAGCCGCCGCCGCCACGCTGGCGAAAATCCGCGCCGCCGCGCCGCTGGTCCACAACATCACCAACCTGGTCGTCGCCAACAGCACCGCGAACGCGCTGCTGGCGGCGGGCGCGTCACCCGCCATGGTCGGGGCCGAGGAGGAAGTGGCGGAATTCGCCGCCCTGGCCGATGCCCTGGTGGTGAATATCGGCACGATCACCGCGCCGCAGGCCCGTGCGATCGCGCTGGCGACCCGTGCGGCGCAACAGGCCGGCACGCCCTGGATTCTGGACCCGGTGGCCGTGGGCGTGCTGGATTTCCGCTCCCGAGTCGCGGTCGCAAGCCTGGCCGACGCCCCCCGCGCCATTCGCGGCAATGCATCCGAGATCCTGGCCCTGGCGCATCTGCATGCGCGGATGGCGGGCACGCCGCCGACCGGCCGGGGCGTCGATTCGCAGGCCGCCGCCGCCGAGGCGCTGGCGGCCGCGCGCGGCCTGGCACGGGCCAGCGGCGCCTGTGTCGCCGTCAGCGGCGCCACCGATTTCATCACCGACGGCACGCGCGTGGCCAGGGTGGAAAACGGCCATGAAATGATGACCCGGGTCACCGGCCTGGGCTGCAGCGCGACCGCGATCGCCGGCGCCTGCCTGGCGGTCGAACCCGACGCGATGGCCGCCTGCGCGCATGCCATGGTGCTGATCGGCCTGGCGGGAGAAATGGCCGCACACGCGGCCGCCGGCCCCGGCAGCCTGCAGGCCGGCATCCTGGACGCGCTGTACCGCCTGGACGGCGGAACCGTGACGGCACGGGCAAGGATCGGTATCGTCGCGGATTGAGCGTCGTCCGAGGTCATCGCCCGGGGATCATCTTCTGAGCCGCGCCGCGCACCCGGCGGCGCCCGACCATCACCCCGCCACGGTCCGCCCCGTGGCGGCAGCTTGAGGCAAGCCGCATTCATGCCCGTTCCTTCCGCCCGCCTCTCCGGCCCCCGGCGCCCCGTCGCCCTTGCACGCATGCTGATGGCAATCGCCGTCCTGGTCCTGTCGATCACGGGCGGGCGGGCCCTGGCCGAAGCGCCCGCCGCCGCGATCACGGCCCAGCAGGCGCAGCAGGCGCTGGCGGTCCTGAACGATCCGAAAAGGCGCGAGGAATTCATCCGCACCCTGTCGGTGATCGCCAGGGGCCTGCCCCAGGCAGGGTCGATGCCGGCGCCAACGTCGGGATCGGGCCCCGCGCCGGCGGCCGGTGCCGCCCCGGGCGGCGGAAAGATGGCGCTGGAGCCCAACAGCCTGGGCAGCGACATCATCGGCGAATTGTCGGGGATGCGCCAGGCCACGGCCCGCCAGGCCCGCCAGTTTGCCGGCCTGTTTTCCGACCTGGCGTTCGTCGGGCATTGGGTGCGCACCGAATTCGCGACCCCGGATTTGCGCCAGGCGCTGTTCGGCGCGTTCGGCCCCGCCGGGCTGGTCATCCTGGCGGCGCTGGCGGCGGAACGGGGCCTGGCGATCCTGCTGCGCCGCCCCCTGCGGGCGGTGACCGGCCGCGCGATCGAGGCCGAACGGCGGCTGAACCACCGCGAGGCGCAGGAAGAGGCGCAAGCCCGCCCCGAACCCGCCCCGCAGGACGAGACCCAGCAGGAAACGCAGGACACGCGGCGGCAGGACGACCGCAAGCAGCACGAGACGCTGCGCATCCTGCGGCGGGTGCCCTTCTCGCTGCTGCATCTGCTGATCAAGCTGCTGCCGGTGGCGCTGTTCCTGGGCATCGGCTATGCGGGCGCCGCGATCGTGGGCGACGAGCAGGCCGAACTGGTCACGCTGATGGTGACCAACGCCTATGTCGCGGCACGGATGATCTGCCTGCTGGTCGAGATGGTCATGGTGCCGAAATCGCCGACGATCCGGCTGTGCCGGGCATCGGACCGCACGGCGCGGATCGTCACCCGCTGGTGGAACCTGCTGGTCGCCGTGGGCTCGATCGTCGTCTGCCTGTCGTCGCTGGGCGTGCTGTTCCACATGCCGCCGCGCGGCACCCAGGCACTGATCCGCGCGATCGTGCTGATCGAGCATATCCTGATCGCGGTGTTCATCTGGCGGATCCGCATGCCGGTGGCCAACGCGCTGCAACCGCCGTCGCGGCTGCGCAAGCGGACCTTCTGGAGCATCCTGGCCCATATGGCGCGGTTCTGGTGGCTGCCCGCCATGGTGTTCGACCTGGCGCTGTGGCTGGTCTGGGCCACGCAACTGCGCGGCGGCTATAGCTGGATCTGGCGTACCACCCTGATGACGGTCCTGGTCATCCTGTTGTCGCGGGTGGCGGCGGTGCTGGCGTTCGGCGCGCAGAACCGGCTGTTCCACATCAGTGACGAGACCGAGATACGCTATCCGGGGCTGCAGGCGCGGGCCGATTACTATTACCCGTTCGCGCGGCGCATGCTGTCCAGCCTGCTGGTCTTCGTCACGATCGTGGTCCTGATGCAGGCCTGGGGCATTCCCAGCGTCGCCTTCTTCCTGCACGGCACGCTGGGCACGCAGATCCTGGCGGCGATCCTGTCGATCCTGATCGCCATCACGGTGGCCGCCCTGGTGTGGGAGTCCGCGAACGCGGCGCTGCAACGGCAGGTCAGGCGCTATGAAGACACCGAGCAGCTGTCGCGCGCGGTGCGGCTGCGCACCGTGCTGCCGATCATCCGCACGGTGCTGCTGACGGTCATCATCATCATCGTCGCGGTGACGACCCTGTCGCAGATCGGGCTGAACGTGACGCCGCTGCTGACCGGCGCGGGCATCCTGGGTGCGGCGATCGCCTTCGGGTCACAGAGCCTGGTCAAGGATTTCATCACCGGTTTCTTCATGCTGGTGGAAAATGCCATGCAGGTGGGCGACTGGGTGACGGCGGGCGGCGTGTCCGGCACGGTCGAGCATCTGTCGATCCGCACCCTGCGCCTGCGGACCACGTCGGGCGACGTGCATATCATTCCGTTCTCGTCCGTCACCTCGGTCGCCAACACCTCGCGCGACTTCAACGTCGTGATCGTGACCTTCATGCTTGATCTGGGCGAGGACCCCGACCGCGTGGCGGCGATCCTGGCCGACCAGGTGGCCGAACTGCGCGCCGACGAGGCATTCGGGCCGATGATCCTGACCGATTTCACGTTCCTGGGCCTGGACAGCGCCGACGGCAACGGCGCCAAGCTGATCGGCTCGTTCCGCACCACGGCGGGGAACAAATGGAAGGTGTCACGCGAATATAATCGCCGGCTGGGGCTGCGCATGGTCAGGGAAAAGGTCAAGTTCCCGATGCCGACCGCCGTTTCCCTGCTGAGCAATTTCGGCGGCGGCCCGCTGCGCGTCGAGGGGGATCGGCCCGCGGCCCCGCCCGCGAACACCAACGCCCCCGATCCGGACAAGACCCATGAGTGAAGACAGCACGCCGCCCCTGCCCGCGCCCGAACCGCCGCTGCCCGAACTTCCGCCGCTGGAAGAACATCTGCGCACCGAGGGATTCAGCTTCCTGCGGGCGGCCGACATCCGCCCGATGCTGGCGTCGTACGGCCTGGCGGACTGGGAAGGTTTCACCGCAAGCTGGAACCGGCTGGGGCTGGATCGCTACATGGCCGATGGCGGGCGGTATCGCCGGCGGCGCCACGCGACCTTCGCCGTCTCGGCGGAGGGGATCGAGCGCAAGAAGCACCAGCCGCATTATCAGAGCCGCGATTACAACGAGTTGAATGGCGGAATCGAACGCTGGTTCCGTCCCGTCGAGGACGCGATCGGCGCCCACCCGGCGCTGATGGCCATCCTGCGCCTGATGCAGCGGGTGGCGACGGACCTGACGGCGCCGGCGGGGCAGCCGGACATCTGGCATGCCGAGATCCACCAGTTCCGCATCGAGGCCCGCCCGGACGAGCCGGGCGAGCCCACGCCCGAGGGGCTGCATCGCGACGGCGTGGACTGGGTGCTGGTGCTGATGGTGCGGCGCGAGAACGTGGCCAGCGGCGAGACGTCCATCCACGACCTGCATCGGCGCGAGATCGGGCATTTCATGCTGGCCGAGCCGCTGGACGCGGCGCTGGTCGACGATAATCGCGTCTATCACGGGGTCACCGCCGTACGGCCGATCGACCCCGCCCAGCCGGCCTATCGCGACGTCCTGGTCGTGACCTTTCGCCACCAATAAGGCCGCGTTCCTATAGATGCTGTTTACGACTCAGTCTTTCCTGCTGGGCTTTCTGCCGGCGACGCTGCTGCTGTTTCATCTGTGCGCCGGACGCCGCGTGGCACGGCAGCTCGTCCTGGTGGGCGCGTCGCTGCTGTTCTACGGGTTCTGGAACTGGCGCTTCGTGCCCGCGCTGGTGGCGCTGACCCTGCTGAACTGGGGGCTGGGCCGGGCCTGGGCGACCAGCCGCCGGCGCATCTGGCCGATCGGCGGAATCGTCATCAACCTGCTGACGCTCGGGTTTTTCAAATACGCCAATTTCTTCGCCGACAGCGTGGCGCATCTGGCCGGCTGGCGGCACCTGGCCTGGGCGATCACGTTGCCGCTGGGCATTTCCTTCTTCGCGTTCCAGAAGATCGCCTATCACGCCGACCTGCTGCGCGGCGCGCGGCCGGTGCGCAGCGCGCTGGACTTCCTTGAATTCGTCACCTTCTTTCCGCAACTGATCGCGGGGCCCATCGTCCGCCATCATGAGATCGTGCCGCAATTCGACACCGACCCGCACGGGCCGGACCTGTGGGAAAACCTTTCACGCGGGGCCATGCTGCTGCTGCTGGGACTGGCCAAGAAGGTCGGGCTGGCGGATACGCTGGCCCAGACCTGCAATCCGCTCTTCGACCAGGCGGCGCATGGCGCGGCGCTGAACCTGGCGCAGGGATGGGTGGCGGCGCTGTCCTATACGCTGGAAATCTTCTTTGATTTTTCCGGCTATTCCGACATGGCGATCGGCATGGCGCTGCTGTTCGGGCTGCGGCTGCCGTTCAATTTCGACGTGCCCTACCGCGCGACCAGCATCCGGCAGTTCTGGCAGCGCTGGCACATGACGCTGTCGCGCTTCCTGCGCGATTACCTCTATATCCCGCTGGGGGGCAATCGGCACGGGGCGGTGCGGCAGAGCGCCAACCTGTTCGCCACCATGGCGCTGGGGGGCTTGTGGCACGGGGCGGGCTGGACCTTCGTGGCCTGGGGCGTGCTGCACGGGCTGGCCCTGTCGGTGAACCATGCCTGGACGCGGCTGGCGAGCCGCCTGGCGCTGCGCCTGCCGGCCGTGGCGGCCTGGGCGCTGACGATGCTGTTCGTCATCGTGGGGTGGGTGCTGTTCCGCGCGCCGGACTTTCCCACCGCGGGGCGCGTGCTGCGCGCCATGGCCGGATTGCAGGGCGTAGGCCATGCCTGGCCGCGCGACGCGGCGGTGTTCTGGATCGCGCTGGGCGTCGCCCTGATCGGCCCGTCCTCGCAGGATGCGGTGCTGCGGATGCTGCGCCCGACCACACTGCTGGCCGTGCCGGCGGGCATTGCCTTCGTATTGCTGCTGTTGCTGATCGGCGGACGGATTCCCGATGCCTTCATCTATTTCCAGTTCTGACATGTCCCGGCCCGACCCGGCCCATTCCGCCGCTCTGACGCATTCCGCACAGGCGGCGTGGCGACGCTTCGCGCTGGCATTCGCGGCGGCGCTGGCCGGCGCGGGTCTCGTGGTCTTCCTGTTCGTCGTCATCGTCGATCCGTGGGACATGCTGCCGTTGTCGCCGCGCTGGCACAGGATTCCGATTTCCACCAATGCGCGCTTCACCATGCCGGCCCTGGCCGTCAGTCCGCGTTTCGATTCCGCGATGGTCGGGACATCGACCGGCCGGCTGCTGCAACCCGCGATCATGGACCGGCCGTTCGGCGCGCGCTTCGCCAACATGGCCATGAACAGTGCCAGCCCGTGGGAGCAGGACCGGCTGCTGCGGCTGTTCCTGCGCCATCATCCGGCGCCGCGCGCGGTGCTGATCGACGTCGATTTCGCCTGGTGCTCGGCCTCGGCGCAGGCGCTGTCCGGCCCCAACAGGCCGATGCCGGACTGGATGTATGCCGGGTCGCCCTGGCGGGGATACGCCGAGATGATGAACCTGTACGCGGTGCAGGAAGCCGCGAACCAATTCATGTGGCTGATCGGGCACAAGCGCCAGCGCTACGGATCGGACGGCTATACCAGCTTCGTGCCGCCCGACAGCCAGTATGACCGGCGCCGGGTCGATGCGCTGTTCGCCGGCTGGCCGGTCGACCGGCGGATGGCGGACGGGCCGGCGCCGGCGCCGCAATCCATGCCGATGCTGCGCGCCCTGCTGGCCGCGATCCCGGCGGGCACCGTCAAGATCCTGTGGTTTCCGCCCAGTGCGCGCGAGATGCAGGGCATGCCCGGCGGCGCACTGACCGCGGAACGCGCCGCCTGCCGCGCCGCCGTGCTGGCCGCCGCCCGCGCCGCGCCGCGCGCGATGGTGGTCGATTTCGACATCCCGGGCCCGGTGACCGCGACGCGCGACAATTTCTGGGATCCGATCCATTATCGCCAATCCGTCGCGCGGATGGTGATGGACGATCTGGCCGCCGCCTATGCCGGACGCGACGTGGCCCCCGACCAGGCGCGGGTACTGCTGCGGCCGGCATACTGATCTCACCACGCCCCTTGCCGCGGCGCCGCCATCCGACGAAGATGGTCTCGGGACGCAGCCGCCGCGCGGGGAGAGAGGTCTTGGACAGCGATCACGACCGGCCCGCCTGGCAGTTGCGCACCGATGACGACGCCAATGTGATCGTCCTGTCCGGCGCATGGATCGCGCAGCAGGGACGGGTTCCGGCGCTGCCGTCCGACGGGCTGCGGCAGGCCCTGCCGGACCGGCCCATCCATTTCGACACCGCCGCGCTGGGCCGGTGGGATACCGCGCTGGTCGGGTTCCTGTGGCAGGTCAAGCAGCTTGCCGCGCGGGACCACCTGGCGATACAGGCCGACACGCTGCCGGACTCGGCGCGGAAATTGCTGGATCTGCTGCCCGAATCCGCCCCCGCCCCGGCCGCGCCGCACCGTCGTGCCTTCGCGCCCGTCACCGCGCTGGGGGGGCGCACGCTCGACGGGCTGACCGAAATCGGGACGATGACCGAACTCGGCGTCGAGGCGGCGCGCGGCGGCCTGGCGGCCCTCGCGGGGCGCGGCCGCATGCGCATGACGGACCTGATGGACAATATCCGCGACGCGGGGCCGTCCGCGCTGCTGATCGTCAGCGTGGTGAATTTCCTGGTCGGCGCGATCCTGGCTTTCGTCGGCGCGGTGCAGTTGCGCAGATTCGCCGCCGACATCTATGTCGCCAGCCTGGTCGGGATCGCCATGGTGCGCGAGATGTCGGCCGTGATGACGGCGATCATCATGGCCGGCCGGACCGGCGGGGCCTATGCCGCGCGGATCGCGACCATGCAGGGCAACGAGGAAATCGACGCCCTGACCGTGTTCGGCATTCCGGTATCGAGCTATCTGATCCTGCCCTCGATCCTGGGCCTGGTGGCGACCATGCCGTTTCTGTACCTGTATGGCTGCCTGATCGGCATGCTGGGCGGTTTTGCCGTCTCGATCAGCATGCTGGCCGTGACGGGCCCGGGCTATCTGCATCAGACGCTGAATGCCGTGGCGCTGAACCAGTTCGAATTCGGGTTCGCCAAGAGCATCGCCTTCGCCATCCTGATCGGACTGACCAGTTGCCGGATCGGCCTGCGCGCCGGCCGCAGCGCCGCCGACGTCGGCGTGGCGGCCACCCGGGCGGTGGTGGTGGGGATCGTCGGCGTCATTGCCGTGGACGCGATCTTCGCCGTGATCGCCACCACGATCGGGATCTGACGCATGACCGACGTCCCTCCGGCCGATACCCCTCCGGCCAGCGCCCCCTCGACCAACGCCCCTTCGGCTGATGACAGCCGCGAGATCCTGATGGCGCTGGACGGCGTGACCCTGGCCTTCGGATCGAAGGTCATCCAGCAGGATGTCTCCTTCACGGTGCGCCGGGGCAGCATCTTCGCCGTCATGGGCGGCTCGGGCTGCGGCAAGAGCACGGTCCTGAAAAGCATGATCGGGCTGCTGCGCCCCCGGACGGGCCGCTACCTGGTAGGGGACGAGGATTATTGGAGCGCCGACGACGCGCACCGCGTGTCGGTCAACCGCCGCTTCGGCGTGCTGTTCCAGAGCGCTGCGCTGTGGAGTTCGCTGACGGTCGGCGAAAACGTGGCCCTGCCGATGCAGATGTTCACCCAACTGGATGCCGCCGCCATCCGGCGGCTGGTCGAACTGAAGCTGGGACTGGTCGGCATGCTGTCCGCCATCGACCAGTATCCCGCCGAACTCAGCGGCGGGATGAAGAAGCGCGCGGGCCTGGCGCGTGCCATGGCGCTGGACCCCGACATCCTGTTCTTCGACGAGCCCTCGGCGGGGCTGGATCCGATCACCTCGGCGCGATTGGACGAGCTGATCGTCAATCTGCGCGACGGGCTGGGGGCGACGATCGTGATCGTCAGCCACGAACTGCCCAGCCTGTTCGCGATCGCCGACGACGGGCTCTTCCTGGACGCGCAGAGCCACAGACCGATCGCGCACGGGTCGCCGTCCTGGCTGCGCGATCATTGCGACGACCCGCAGGTTTTCGCTTTCATGCACCGTGCCCGCCCCGAAACCCCAGCCGAAAGGCACGAGTGACCCATGGCGAACAGACAGACAGCGGTTGGCGCATTCGTGATCGGAGGGTTGGCGCTGGGCCTGGCGGCGCTGATCTTCTTCGGCAACATCTCGCTTTTCTCCCGGACGACGCGCGCGGTGGTGATCTTCCAGGGATCGACGTCGGGCCTCTCGCTCGGCGCGCCGGTCACGTTTCGCGGCGTGCGCGTGGGCGCGGTGGACGGGATAGGCATCACCTTCGACGCCAGGACGCATGCGGCCTATATCCCCGTGACGGTCGAATTGCGGCCCGACCGTGTCAGCCTGGCGGGCCAGGGACGGCACGCTGTGCGGCTGACCCTGCAGGACCTGATCCGCCTGGGGCTGCGCGCGTCGCTGAACCTGCAGAGCTTCGTGACCGGACAGTCCGAGATCGACCTGGATTTCGATCCCACCGCGCCGGCGGTGCTGCACCCCGACATCGCGACGATGACCGAAATCCCCATGCGCCAGTCGGCAATCCAGAAAATACAGAAAACCCTGACCGAACTGCCGCTGACGGAACTGGCGACCGACGCCCGGGGCGCCATGCAGAACATCCGGGAACTGGCCGAACGGCTGGACCACGACCTGCCGCCGCTAGTCGCCAGCGTGCGCCAGACCTCGGACCATTCGCGCGCCGCCGTCGATGCCGCGACCCAGGCGATCGTGGATCTGCAATTGCGGCTGGACACCACGCTGAAGGCGATCGACACGCTGGCCGGCGCCGGCACCCAGCAACTGGAGGCGCGCGGCGCCGACATGCATGCCGTGCTGAACAACGTCAACCAGACGGTACTGCAGGCGCGCCAGAGCCTGGCCGGCCTGCAGGACTTGACCTCGCCCCGCTCGGCCGAACGGGCCAATCTGGATTCCACCCTGCGCGACCTCTCGGCCGCCGCCGCCGCGCTGCGCGGCTTTGCCGGCGACGTCGAACGCAACCCGCAACTTCTGCTGTTGGGACGCCGCCCATGACGATCCGAGAGTGCCGCCGCGCGGCTTCATGGCCGCCCGCTTTCCTGGCCGCGCTGGTTGGGCTGGCGTTGGCGGGGCTGCTGCCGGCGGGCTGCGCGTCGCCGCCGGTGCGCTTCTATACGCTGGGCGCCCCGGCCATCGCGGCGGGCGCCCAGCCGGCGGGCCCCGTCGGCCCCGCCGCCAGGACGGTCACGGTGGATCGGGTCGTGCTGCCGGACTATCTGGACGGGCAGGACCTGGTGGTGCGCACGGGCAACCGGATCCTGCGCAGCGACCGGGGGCGCTGGGCCAGCCGGCTGTCGCTGGGAGCGACCGACCTGATCACCGCCCGGCTGGGCCAGGCACGCAGCGACCTGTTCGTGACTGACCAGCCGCAGGTGCTGCCCGCGGCCTGGCGGCTGGCGGTGAATGTCAGCCGCCTGGACGTCACCCGCGACGGGACGGCGTCGCTGGATGCGGACTGGTCGATCATTCCGCACGATCCGCGGGCGCCGATCCTGCATCAGCGCGCCTTCGTCACGCGCGACGGATCGGCGGCGACCGATGACGATACGGCCCGCCTGACGGAAGCGGTGCTGGACCAGCTAGCCGCGCGGATCGTGGCAAGCTGGCCCCGCTAGGTGTTTAGAGCATCATCCGATCAGATGGAATCATCTGATCGGATAAAGATGCTCGCCAAAACAATGATCTAGAGCCGTATCCGTGAACCAGTGTGAACGGATACGACTCTAGTCCCGGCCTGTCCTATTTGACCGGCGTTCCGGGCGTGCGCGCGCCGTAGCGGTCCCAATGCAGGGCCAGTTCGCGCACCACCACGCTGCCGACCCGATAGGCCGCGTCGATCGACGGTAGATAGCCGGAATAGCCGCCCTCGCTCGCTTCGGATTTCAGCAGAGCGGCGGCGGTCTGGCCGGGCGGCGGCATGTCGAAATTGCTGGCGGTGCGCAGCACCAGCACGCGATCCGGATCCACCCGCCCGGCCTGGGCCTGCAGGGTCAGGGCCTGCATGAAGCCCACATCCTCTTCGGCCGTGGTGGCGAATACGCCCTGTCCGGCGGTCCAATATGCCACCCAGCGCTCGGCCCAGCGATTCATCCGCGCGCCCACCCAGAACGTCTCGCTGGACAGGGTGTCGCCCAGCAGCACGGCGGGCGGCTTCTGCGCCCGGGGATAACCCGCGTAGCGCGCGCGGATCGCCTGCAGCGCCGGCGTGTCCGGCAGCGCCACCTGCCGCGTCAGGTCATAGGCCCAGCGCACCAGGGCAGGATTGAACGTATAGGCCATGTCGCCCGACAGCGAATGCAGCGGCGGCACGGGCCGCTCGTCGGGCGTGCTGCCCTGGACCGGCGTATAGCCGTCCGGCCAGTCCGGCGGGATTTCCCGCGCGTCGATCGCGTGGGCCAGGCCGCCATTGATGACGCGCGGCGCCCAGACCGCCGCGCCGACCGGGCCGAAATTCGGATCGATCCCCGCGATCCCCGCCAGCACGAAATAGGCATGGCGCAGGTCGAAGCGCGGATCGAGCACCAGCGCGGTGATCGCCGAAGCCATGTGTTCCGGCCCCTCGCCGCTGGCGATGCCCAGGACCTGCAGGCCGGGGTTGTAGCGCATGACCCCATGCCAGGTGCCCGGCGCCGGCAGGACCTGCTTCAGCGGCAGCTTTTCCACCCAGGTCTGGAATTCGCCCGGCATGTCGCCGGTATCCTTGCCGATCTCGAACGTCGTGACGACCACGACGCGGACGGGAATCTGCGCGGCGTACGCCGGCGCCGAGGCCGCCAAGCCCCAGGCAAGGGCAAGGCCGGCGACCGCGCCGGACAGGCGACGCGAGAGGGATAGGCGCGGGAAGCGTAATGGCATCGTCATGCGTTTCTTTTCATTGCCCAACTGTCCTGATTCCGAAATTCGCAAGCGAATTTTGGAATCGAAAGACACTAGAATCAATACTTTAGTAGCCTGCTGGTCCGAGAAATTCTCACAAGAGTTTCTCGGGCAGGCCACTAGGGAATCATTGCCCGGCGGATTGCGCATGGCCGTCCATCAGCGCGGCCTGGCGGATCATGCCGGTCTCGAATGCATGCAGCCGTGCCTCCAATGTCCATTGCAGGCGGGCCTTCTGACTGTGCGCCAGGAAATCATGGCAGGCGCCGCCCGCAGGGACGGGACCGGACGGCGTGGCGGCACAGGCCGCCACCATGCGGAAGGGACGGGTCCGCGCCCACAGGCTGTCGCCGGGCAGGAACGCGTATTCCAGGCCGCTGCGCGACAGGTCGCGCAGCGCCGCGTAATCGAGCTGATAGGTCGCGGCCGCGCGCGCGTATTCGTGGGTCAGGTCGATGCGCGACACGCCCTCGTCATCCGTCGACAGGGCGACGGGCACGCCGGCGGCGCGATAGGCGTTGAACGGGTGCGCGGCCCCCGCGACACCGAGAATGACGTCATTGCTGGTCAGGTTGATTTCCACCATGACGCGACGGCGGGCCATCTCGGCCATCAGCCCGTCGGGGTCGTCCTCGTGCAGAATGTCCACGCCATGGCCGATGCGGCGGGCGCCGGCGATTTCGACCGCCTGGCGGATATGAAAGCGCAGCCCTTCGGGCGGGACCAGCCCCGGCGCCAGTTCGCCGGCATGCAGCGACAGGCGCACCTGCGGGTCGCGACGGGCCAGCCAGCCGAACATGCGCATATGCAGGCCGTAATCGCGCATCGCCACCGCGTCGTCTTCCGGCGCCACGATATTGATGCCGACGAAACGCGGATCGGCCTTGACCAGGGCATAGCCGAAATCGAGCTGCGGAAAGACCATGGCGGGCGGCATGGTGCGGATGGTCTGGTACAGATAGCGGACCGTAACCCCGCAGCCGGGATGCGCCGCCTGCGTGCCGCATTGCAGGACGGCCCGCATGCGCGATTCCATCGCATCGGCCTGATGCCGGGCGGCGGCGACCAGGGCCGGCAGGGCGGGCGCGATGGCCCGGTCGGCATCGGCGAAACCGTCCCCCTGCAGCACGAAACGCGATCCCAGATCGGCGACCGGGCCAAGCTGCGGCGAGATCATCAGTTCCAGATACAGGACATGGTCCTCGGCGGCGCGGGCGACGGCTTCGGCCAGCATGTCGCCGTCATGCGCCGCCTGCGCGGGCCCGAACCGGGCGAAGGTCGCGAAGAAATGGTCATGGCCGGACCGGTCGGCCGGCGTAGGTACGTAATCGCGCATCGACAGGGCGTCGATCATGTCGGCCCGCAGGTCGGGATGCGCCGCCAGGTCGGCAGCGGGCACCCGGCCCGATTCGGGCCCGGGGGCGCATTTGTCCGCCAGGATCCGCCCCTGGGCGGGGGCGACGCACAGCCCGTCCCGTGCGGCCCAGTCCAACATGTTCTCGGCATAGACGGCGCCGGCCAGATGGTTGTGCAGGTCCGCCCCCTTGGGCAGGGCGCGCAGCACCGCGTCCAGCCGGGCCGGATCCTGGCGAAGACGCGTGAAGGCCGCGGCGGCGGGATCGGGCGGCTCGGCCGCGCCCGCCGCCGGGGGGACGGCCGGCAAGACGGTCAGGCCGGCGGCGAGACAAAAGACGGCAAGACGGGAGACGAAGACGGATCGGACCATGCGGCGATGGTGCTGCGGCCGTTTCCAAAAGGCAACAGCCTGAAAGAACGACGGCGTGGCCGGGCAGGACGCTATGACTGGTCCGGCGTATCGATCGGCTGGAAGCGCGGCAGGCCGTCCACGTCCTCGACCCACATGGCCAGCGGCCGGACCCAGTAATCGCCGCGCGCCTCGCTGCGATAGGTGACGAGCCATTCCTCGGTCTCGGAATGGCGGCCGACGCAGATCAGCGTGTACAGCCCGCCCTTGTAATGCCGATAGAGGCCCGGCCGCGTCCGTTCAGCCTGGTTCATGTGTCGCAACTCCGCTCCGATCCGCCCGGCGCCCCAAATCGGAATTCCGAATCGGGATTCCGAAATCCGCCGGATGTCGGATTCACGGTGGACACCGGATAAGACAATAATTTTAGTGGTCTGCCGCCCGGCAGCCAATCCGGGGTAATCTGACCTTGGCCGCCCCCGGCCGATCCCGGCCGGCGGCCCGTCGGCCGGCCGACGCGAACCGACGGAACCTTGTCGCATGAACCGCCCGCCCCGTCACACCCTTGCGATCCTGCCCGCGTTCCCTGCGGCGATGCTGCTGCTGGCGCCGCTGTTGCTTGCATCGGGCAGCGCGGCCGCGTCCGGCCATGTGACGCATCGCCAGGCCATGACGGGCGGCCCGGTCTCGCTGACCCAGCAGCCGGGCAGCGTGCTGGACCGGACCGCGCGCAGCCTCAGCGCATCCGACCTGAACGCGGCGGCGAAGCGGGGCGACACGCCCGTGGTACTGGTGGGCTCGGCCCCACTTTCGACCCGGGCGGGCGAGGTCGCGCTGTTCGTGCAGTTGCAATCGGCCGCCCTGTGCGGGTCGGCGGGCTGTTCGACGTCGGTCTATCTGCGCAAGGGGCAGCAGGATTGGGTCAAGGTGCTGGATTCGGTCAGCGGCCCGGTTTCACTGTCGCGCCGGACGCATGGCGGCATGCACGACCTGATCATCAACGGGACCGACCGGTGGGTATGGGGCGGCACGGCCTATCGCGACACGATGCGGGCGGCCGGGACGGACGATTTGCGCCAATCGATCGAGCAATTCCAGAAGACGCACCCGCACGCGCAGCACTGACCGCGCGTCATCGCGCACCGCCTGGCGCGTGCACCGCGCTACTGCGCCACCATGCCCCCGACTCAAGGCAGTCCTTGCGCAAGAGAGGCGGATTTCTTACTTCAGTAAGAGTATGGAGATCCGGTCATGCGCATTACCTCCAAGGGACAGGTCACCATTCCGGCCGAAATTCGCGAGAAAGCTGGGCTATTGCCGCATACCGACGTCGATTTCGAGTTCGACGGCGAGGGCGTACGCCTGATACGCGCCACGCCTCGCCACGGCGACACACGCGGCGCGAGGCTTGTCGCGCATCTGCGCGGCCGGGGTGACGTGTCCATGAGCACCGACGCCATCATGGCTCTGACCCGGCGCGACTGAATGACATCGGTCCTGGTCGATGCCAATGTCCTGCTCGACATCATGACGGAAGACGATCGGTGGTTTGAATGGTCGGCCGACGCCGTCGCGCGCGCCGCCGACCGCTCGCGTCCGGTCATCAACCCGATCGTCTATGCCCCCGATCGTCTATGCCGAGGTCTCGATCCGCTATTCCCGTATCGAAGACCTCGAGGCTGCCCTTCCCCGGACCCTGTTCGACCGGGAGGACCCTCCCTACGAAGCGGCTTTTCTCGCGGGCAAGTCCTTCCTCGCCTATAAACGGCGTGGCGG
Organism: Nguyenibacter vanlangensis; assembly: GCF_038719015.1. NCBI lineage: Bacteria > Pseudomonadati > Pseudomonadota > Alphaproteobacteria > Acetobacterales > Acetobacteraceae > Nguyenibacter > Nguyenibacter vanlangensis. The sequence goes on along the minus strand of NZ_CP152276.1, from coordinate 4,149,458 downwards.
TGCGAAACGATCCCCCTTGCCGGACCTCTTCATCGGGGCCCACGCCGCCATCGCCGGATAAGAATTGCTGACCCGCGATGTGGCGCGCTACCGTACATATTTCCCGACATTGAGGCTGATCGCCCCCGCGTGACCATTCTGCCATCGGACCGGACGTCGCCCGAACGATCGCAAGGACAACAGTCAGGTGCCGCAACGACCGTGAAACCGGATCGAGCGGCGTCCTTTCACCGGCAGTGCGACGAGGGCCTTAAATCGCGGCGCTGCAGGGCGCTCTCCCTGGAGGCCGGCGGAATCCGACCGAATCATTTTCCCACGATTTCAAGCTTTTGTTGAACTCGGTGGGACATCCACAGAAGATGCTATGGAGCGGGTGAAGGGAATCGAACCCTCGTATGCAGCTTGGGAAGCTGCCGTTCTACCATTGAACTACACCCGCGGCGCTGCGGTCCGTATAACCCAGCGCCGCCGCGCATGCAATCCACCCGGCGGACCCATGCCCGCCGGCACGGTTGACGAGCCCTGTCCCGATCCGCAATAACCCAGACGTCTGGCGGACCGCGGTCCGGCGGGCCCTCGTGATTTGGATCGGCCGGCTTGCGGCGAGGTTAAAAAGACGCGCTAAAGAGGCCTGACTCCGCCAGAATCCGCGGGCGTCATGGTTTCCACGGTCGGATTGCCGCGTCGGGACGCGGGACGGCCGGATCGGTTCGATACCGGACGCCCCCTGCCCCGGCCCTTCTGACGATTCTGTTCCCGGGAGCTCATGATGAGCAACGATTCGACCACCCCTGCCTATCGCCCCGCGACCCGCCTGCTGCATGCCGGGCTGGAGCGCACGCCGTTCGGCGAGACGAGCGAGGCGATGTTCCTGACGTCGGGCTTCGTCTACGACGATGCCGAGCAGGCCGAGGCGACCTTTCTCGGCGACGTGACGCATTACCAGTATAGCCGCTTCGGCAATCCCACGGTCGCGGCGCTGGAAAGCCGCCTGGCCGACCTGGAAGGCGCCGAGGCCTGCATCGCGACGTCGACGGGAATGGGCGCCGTATCGTCGGCCCTGCTGTCGCACGTCAAGGCCGGCGACCGGGTGGTGGCGTCGCGCGCCCTGTTCGGGTCGTGCCACTGGATCGTCGCCAACCTGCTGCCGCGCTATGGCGTGGAGACGGCGTTCGTCGACGGGGGCGACCTGGAGGCCTGGCAGGCCGCGCTGTCCCGGCCGACGGCGGCGGTGCTGCTGGAAAGCCCGTCGAACCCGATGCTGGACATCCTGGACATAAGCGCGATCGCCGAACTGGCGCACCGGGCCGGGGCGCTGGTCGTGGTGGACAATGTCTTCGCCACGCCGCTGCTGCAGAAGCCGCTGGAACTGGGGGCGGACGTCGTCGTTTATTCCTGTACCAAGCATATTGACGGCCAGGGCCGCGTGCTGGGCGGGGCCGTGCTGGGCCGCAAGGACTGGATCGCCAACACGCTGCAGCCCTTTACGCGCAATACCGGCAACGCATTGTCACCGTTCAATGCCTGGGTCATGCTGAAGGGGCTGGAGACGCTGGCCCTGCGCGTCGGGGCGATGACCGGCAACGCGGCCGCCGTCGCCGATCACCTGGCCGGGGCCGAGGGAATTGCGCGCGTGTTCTATCCCGGACGGCCCGATCACCCGCAGCATGAACTGGCCCGCCGGCAGATGAGCGGCGGCTCGACCCTGGTGGCGTTCGAGGTCTCGGGCGGCAAGGCGGCGGCGTTCGCCTTCATGAACGCGCTGCGGCTGATCGCCATTTCGAACAATCTGGGCGATGCCCGTTCGATGGTCACCCATCCGGCGACCACCACCCACATGAAGATCACCGCCGAGGAACGCGCGCGGCTGGGCATCACCGACGGCGTGATCCGCTTTTCCGTCGGGCTGGAAGATATTATGGATCTGAAGGACGACCTGGACCGCGGCCTGGCGGCGGTCCGCGCACGATAAGGCAGGCAGGAACACGCGCCATGGCCCAAGACAGACCGCCGCCGCCCGGGATGAACCCCGACCCGGATGCCGCCCTGGCCGAGGCCATGGAACACGCCCCCTGCTATGAGGCGACCACGGGCACGATCCGCGTCATCGTCCGGACCTTCTGGCTGGACGACCAATCCCATCCCGAGGAGCATCGCTTTACCTGGGCCTATCGCATCCGGATCGAAAATCACGGCAGCGAACTGGTCCAGCTCTTGCGGCGGACATGGGAGATCACGGACGCGGCGGGGCGGATCGAACATGTCCATGGCGACGGGGTGGTAGGCGAGCAGCCGACCCTGGAACCCAGCCAGGCTTTCGAATATACCTCGGGCGCGGCATTGCAGACGCCGACCGGCTTCATGCGGGGGCTGTTCCACATGATCCATCCCCTGACCCACCGGCAGTTCGACGTCGAGATCCCGCCTTTCAGCCTGGATTGTCCCTATTACCGCGCCATTATCCATTGATCCGGGCGTCTGATCCGGTCCTCGATCGGGCATTGACCCCGGCGACCGGTCCGGGCGACACCGGCCGCACCGCCGCCTGAAGCCGCCGCCCCCTGAACAAGACACGTTGGCAAGACACCTTCCATGACCATGACCGATCCGGCTTCCCTGCCCCGCCCCTCACGCGAGGAGGCGGAAGACGCGATCCGTACCCTGCTGCGCTGGGCCGGCGAGGACCCGTCGCGCGAGGGGCTGCTGGACACGCCCGGCCGCGTCGTGCGGTCCTATGAGGAATTCTTCGAGGGGTACGGCGTCGATCCGACCGCGATTCTGTCGCGCACCTTCGCCGAAGTCGATGATTACGACGAGATCGTGCTGCTGCGCGACATCCGCTTCGAGAGTCATTGCGAACACCATATGGTGCCGATCATCGGCGTGGCCCATGTGGCCTATCTACCGAACAAGCGGGTGGTCGGGATCTCGAAACTGGCACGGGTGGTCGAGGCCTATGCGCGCCGGCTGCAGATCCAGGAGCGGCTGACCGCGCAGATCGCCAACACGATCAACGACGTGCTGCAGCCGCACGGCGTCGCGGTGATCCTGGAAGCCGGCCATCAATGCATGACCACGCGCGGCGTACACCGCCCGGGCGTGTCGATGGTGACCAGCCGCATGCTGGGGGTGTTTCGCACCAATTCGGACACGCGGCGCGAATTGATGGCGATGCTGAACCGCCCGTCGGTCGCCGATTCCCACATGTAATTACTCTGCTGTAATTACCCTGCGGCCGGCAATGGGCGCCCGCGAGGGGCGCCCGCCGGGGTCAGTCGCCCGACTTTTCCGAGATCTGGAACGTCAGGATCACATGGTTGTCGCCCTGCGGCTGGGTGGGCACGGCCTGGATCGACGCGGTGATGTCGCGCTTCTGGTACAGTTTCTGCACCGCCGTCTGCGCGGCCGCCATCGATGCCTGGTCGATCGGCGAGCCGGCATGCAGCGGAATCGCCGCCGCCAGATCGTCGCTGGAAATCTTCTTGTTGCCCTCGAAGACGATCTTGTCGACCACCAGCGCCGCGGGCGCGGCGGGGGCCTGCGGGGCCTGTTCCTCGATGATCCACTGGATATTGACCGCGTTGCCGGCGAATTTCAGCTTCTCGCCGAATTTCAGGCCGACATTCTTCTTCTGGTACACGCCCATCACGTCCTGCACGGCGGCGTCGATCTGGTTGCGCGTGACGGTGTCGCCCTGGTGGAAGGGAATCGCGGCCAGGATCTCGTCCGTCGTGACCTGCTTGTTGCCGGTGACGACCAGGGATTTCAGCTTCAGCGGCGCATTGGGCGCCGGCGGCGCCGCGGCGAAGGCGGCGGTCTGCGGCAGGACGGCCGCGGCGGTGCCGGTCGCCACAGTGACGGCCAGGGCCGCACGGGCCAGCAGGTGACGGGTGGTGCGCAAGACGGAATTCTCCCTTGTCAACGGGCGATCGCCGCACGACAGGCGCGGCGCCCAGGTGCGTAATGATGCACACCTGTCCGCCCCTGCCAATGTCACCCGCCCCAATGACACGCCCGCGCCGAAGCCGGGCCGGCGACGTTACAGGGAAATGCGCACCCCCAGCGCGGCGATGAACTGCGCCAGCCAGCGCGGATGGGCCGGCCAGGCCGGCGCCGTGACAAGCATGCCGTCGGTGACGGCCTGGTCGACGGCGATGTCGGCATAGATGGCGCCCGCCAGTTCGATGTCCGGACGGCAGGCCGGATAGGCCGAGACGGTACGCCCCTCGATGATCCGGGCCGCGGCCAGCAATTGCCCTCCATGGCAGATGGCGGCGATGGGCCGGTCGACGAAGGCGCGGACCAGGGCGATGACCTGCGGATCGAGACGCAGATATTCCGGCGCGCGACCGCCCGGAATGACCAGCCCGGCATAATCGGCGGCATTGACGCGGTCGAAATCCGCCGTCAGGACAAAGCGATGGCCGGGCTTTTCGCTGTAGGTCTGCGCGCCTTCGAAATCATGGATCGCGGTCAGGACATAGTCCCCGGCCCGCTTGCCGGGGCAGACCGCGTCGACGGCAAAGCCCAGCATCGACAGTGCCTGGAACGGCACCATGATTTCGTAATCCTCGACATAATCGCCGGCCAGGATCAGCAGCTTTCTGTCGCGCATCGCATCGTCCCTCCATGAAGTGAATGGCGCGGAAGTGAATGGCGCGAATGACCGCCTCAATCGTGCGAGGGCGGCAGGTGTTCGCGCAGGCGGGGCATCAATTCCACGAAATTGCAGGGACGGTGGCGGCTGTCCAACTGCCAGACCAGGATGTCGTCCCAGCCGTCCTTGACCGCGCCGGACGAGCCGGGCAGCGCGAACAGATAGGTCCCGTTGGCGACCCCGGCCGTCGCGCGCGACTGGATCGTCGAGGTGCCGATCTTCTGGTACGACAGCATGCGGAACAATTCGCCGAACCCCTCGATCGGCTTCTCGACCACGCGGGCGAAGGCCTCGGGCGTCACGTCGCGGCCGGTCACCCCGGTACCGCCGGTCGAGATGACGACATCGACCGCCGGATCGGCCACCCAGGCGGCCAGGCGCGCGGCGATGCGGTCCACGTCGTCGGGCACGATGGCGCGGTCGGCCAGATGATGGCCGGCGGCGACGATCCGCTCGGCCAGGATGGTGCCGGACGTATCGGTTTCCGGCACGCGGGTGTCCGAGACGGTCAGCACCGCGATGCGGACCGCAAGAAAGGGGCATGTATGATCCAGACGTGACATGCCGGCATGTTCCCTGCCGCCGGGCCCGCCGTCAACCGGATCCGCCGTCAACCGGGGCCGGCAGCGGCCCCGGACCCGCCCGTCAGAAGGTCAGGCCGGTTTCCATGTCGATGATCAGCGCGTTGGCATAGCGGTTGGTTCCGCCCGGATGCCAGACATATTGCAGGCCGGGGCGCAGCGTGGCCCACGGCGTCGGACGCCAGCCGTAATTCAGCTCGATGCCCGGCTCGTTGGACGGGCGGAGCGCCTTCTGCCCCTGCTGCTGCAGCGTCTCGGCATATTCGGCCAGTTTCGGGTTCAGCACCGCGATCTTGCCGCCGAAGCTGATCGTATCGTTCGGCCGGTCGGCGAACGTGCCCTTGCGAACCAGGCCCCAGGTCGCGAAATAGGGCGTCAGCGCGGTCCGGGGATCACCCCAGACGAACGAGCCGAACAGCACGGTGCCGCGGCTGCTGCCCGGACCGTCGCGCTGGATCATCTGGTCGGCTTCCACCCAGCCGCCGAAGCGGCCGCGGACCTGGTCGGTGGGCAGGTCCAGCAGATCGACGTTCTTGGGCTGATAGCCGCCGATCTTGGTGGTCACGATCGCCACTTCGGACGTGTCCCAGTAGCCGCCGACCTTGATGTTGCCTTCGTATTCGCCGTGGTAATCGTTGCCGTGATGCCAGCCCAACTGGAAGGGCAGGTAGGTGCCGGTCGAATCCCCCAGGCCCAGCTTGAAGCCGTTATGGGTGTTCACGATCGTATTGTCGACGTTATAGATCCCGGCCGAGACTAGGTAATGGTCGTTCCCGGCGGGAAACAGCTTGATCCACGCACCCGGATGGGCCGTGGGATAGAAGCCGTAGCCGCTGTTCATCGCGATGCCCTGCGGCATGCCGCAGATCGCGTTGGTCTGGAACTGGCAGTACAGCGACATGCCCCAATGCTGGGTCGACTGGCCGAAGTCATTTTCGGTGTTGATCCAGCCCGCTTCCATCCAGACATAGGGATTGAAGTGCTTTTCCAGCGACAGGCGCGTCAGGCGCACCGTCTCGCCCGAACCGAAGATCTGCTGCACCGAATCGACCGCGCCGCCCAGAGGCCCGTTCGCCAGGCTGAGGCCCGCGCGCTCGGTGATCAGGATATGGAAGATGCCCAGGTCGTGATGGATCAGCCTGGCCAGGTCGATATCGGCGCCGATGCCGAATTCATGCGCGTAGCGCACGCCCGCATATTTGCCGCCCACCGGGTTGCCCGCCGCGTCTTCCAGGTAATGGCCCTGAAGATGCACGCCGTGATTTTCCAGGTTGGTGCGCGCGCCACCCCAGTCGCCCGTCATGGTGCTGCCGCGGATCCAGTCGTCATAGCTGGCCGGAAAGAAGCCGCCCTGTCCGGACGAAGCGGCGGGCTGCGCCGGCGTCACGACCCGCGCCGGCACGCGGTTGGCATATCCCCCGACCGTCATCGGTCGCGCAGCCGGCTGGCCCCCCGGCTGCGCCGACCGAACGACCGGCTGCACCGCTTGGACACCTGGCTGCGCCGTTTGGACAGATGGCTGCGCCGCCTGGACAACTGGCTGCGCCGCCTGGGCATAGGCGTGGGACAGGGTAAGGCTGGAAACGGACAGCAGCAGCGCCGTCCCGAACAAGGTGCGGGTCATTCGGATCCATCTACAAACGAACCGGACGGGGGGCGCCGGGCACCGTCCGGAAGGGCATCATACCGAGGCGATCGTTTCCGAAACGATCGTTTTTTGTTTCGATCTTTTTCAGTCTTTTGGCCGGCCGAAGCCCGATCCAGGCATGCGGCATGTCGCCCCGTATAACATCGGCATGACCGGTATACGAAAGATTGTTAATGATAACATATTCGTGAACGAAACGGCCAGCTATTCCGGCGGGCGCGCCACCGGCTCGCCCGTCACCGATTCGCCCGTCACCGGTTCAATCGCAAGCGGGCGGGCCCCGAGCGGGGTGAAAAGCTCCGTCCGGCAGGTCAGGACCAGGACCTGCATGCGGGTGGCGGCATCGGTCAGGATATCGAACATCCTGTGCAGCCGGCCGGTATCGGCATAGGTCAGCGCATCATCCAGCACCAGCATGGCCGGACGGCCGCGCGCCTGCAGCAATTCGGCCAGTCCCAGCCGGACCAGTACGGCGATCTGCTCGCGCGTGCCGTCCGACAGCGCGGCGAAGGGCTCGTCGATGCGCCGCGTCAGGCCGGACACCGCGAAATCGGGGTCCAGGCTCGCCACCGCGCGGGGGAACAGGGCCGCCAGCGCCGGCTGGATCGCCCGGCTCAACGGGGCCAGATAGCGTTCGGTCGCCGCGCGTTCGGCCGTGCCGACCGCATCGCGCAGGCACCGCAGGACCGCGACCTCACGCGTGCAGGCGGCGCGCTCGGCGGCGTGGGAATCGCGCAGCCGCTCCTGCGCCGCCATCCGCTCGTCCAGCCCGTCGCCCTCGGCCGCGCGGATGCGGGCTTCGCGCGCCGCCATGTCCTGCCTCAGCGCCGTCAGGCGGGACTGGCCATCCTGGATAATGCGGTCCAGCCGCTGGATCGCCGCGTCTGCCAGGGCCTCGGTCCCTTCGGGGCGCGTCTCCTCGATGCGCAGCACGGCGTGCTCGGCCTGGCGCAACGCGTCCTGTTCGGTGGCCAGGCGCTGCGCCAGCGCGTCGTCGGGTTCCACCGCGCGGGCGGCGGCCAGGTCGTGCACCAGCCGCCCGGCCGCGTCCCGGGCCGCGCGGGCCTCGGCATCCAGCCGGGCGGTATCCGCCTCGGCGCGGCGCAAGGTCTCGTCCGGCGCGAACAGGGCCTGCTGCGCGGCGGCGTGCCGGTCCTCGGCCGCCTGCATCGCCTGGCGGGCCGTCTCCAGGGCTGCAGCCGGATCGCCATCGTCAGCGGCCGCGCCGGCATCGCCGTCCTCGCCCGCCTGGGCGGCGTGCCGGGCGATACGCGCATCCAGCTCGGCCACGCGGCGCGTCGCCTCGGCCAGGGCGGTGGCGGGCTCCCGGCCCGCTTCGGCCAGCAGCCCGCCCAGCACGCTCCGCGCCGTCTGGAAGGCCAGCTCGGCCTGGCGCCGCTCCGCCATCGCCGCCTCGGCCGCCGCCAGGTCGGCGCAGCCGGCCTCATGCAACCGCTCGCGCAGGGCGGCCTCGGCCGCGGCCTGGTCGGCGCGCAGCGTCTCGCGCCCATGGCTGGCCGGTTCGATGCGCAGGGTGCCGATCCCGGCGACGCGCAGCACGGCGCTGTCAGTCAGTTCCGTCCGGCCGTCGGCCAGCACGCGGCCATCCAGCAGGATACGCCCCTGGCCGCCGGGTTCGAACGCCACGTCCAGCACGGTGGCCTGGGCCTGACTGGCGGCGCGGACGGCCAGGAGCGCATGATCGGCCGCACGGATCGCCGCCATGCTCCGTTCGTCGATCGTACAGGCCGCGAGCCGCGCGGCAGCCCGCGTGACGCTCTGCGCCGCCTGGTCCAGCCGGTCGCGCGCGGCGGCCGCCGCGCGCCGTTCCTGCGCCAGACGGGTGCGCTCGACCCGCCCGGCGGCACGATCCAGCAGGCGCCGCGCGGCCTGGCGCCGCGCATCGGCGTCCTGCAGGGCGGCGAAACGCGCGGCATGGGCGGCCCGGGCCTGGGCATGCGCCGCACGGGCGGCATCCAGCGCAGCGGTCAGTTCATCCAGGCGGGCGGCCTGCGCGGCGCCCTCGCGCTGCCATTCCGCGCGGCGGGCGGCATCCTGCCGGGCGGCGGACAGGCGGCCGGCCGCATGGTCGCGCAGGGCCAGGGCCTCGCGCCGGCGATTATCGTGGTCGCGCAGCCGGTCGCGGTGGCGCCTGGCCTCGGCCAGCGCGGCGCGTTCCGCCTCGCGCCGGTCGGCGTCGTCCTCATGCGCCAGGCGGCGGCGCAGCGCCTCCATCGCCTCCAGATCGTCCTCCAGCACCTGGCGGCGGCTGTCCAGCCGCGCCAGCTCGGCCGCCGCCGCCTGCTCGCCCTCGATCGCGGCGCGATAGCGGCCCTTGGGATTGCCGCGCCCATCCAGCAGGACCGAAAGATCCGCCTGGACGCGCGCCAGGATCTTCTGCGCGGCCTCGCCCCCCGTCATGGCGCCCAGATCGGCCTCGAGGCATGCGCGCAAGGTCGAACGGGCGGGGTCGGAGAAATCGGGCTGCACCAGGCTCTGCCCCTGCCCGACCCACAGCGCGTTCAGCAGGCCCAGCGCCTCGGCGCCGCGCTTGCCGGCCTCGACGCCGATCAGGGCGTGCAGGCGCGATTCGGCCTCGTCACCGCGCAGGGTGACGCCGTCGCCGACCAGTTCCGCGAAGGGGCGGCCGAAAAAACGCTTTTCCAGACGCCAGGCCGTGCCGTCACACAGAAAATCGACGGCGATACGCGGCGCGCCGCGACCGCCATAGGGCAGCAACTCGGCGATCGGCCGGCTCTTGGAGCCATGGGGCAGCAAAAAGACGGCGCGCAGCGCGGCCAGCAGGGTCGATTTGCCCGATTCGTTCGGCGCGGCCAGCAGGTTCAGCCCGGGCCCCAGCCCCGCCAGGCGCGCGGGATCGCCGAAGCGGCGGACCTGCTCGACTTCCAGCCCGGTCAGGATCATGCCGCGCCCTCGCGGGCCAGAAGATGCAGGCGCTGCAGGGCGGCGGCGGCGATCTCGCCGGCCTCGCCCGCGCCCTCGCGCGCCTGATGGGCCAGGGCATCGGCGGCGGCGCGCACCGCGCCGGCCGGCCCGAACGCGTCCAGATCGTCGGGCGACGGTGCCAGGCCGGGCATGCCGTCGATCCGCAACAGGCGCAGCGCCGAACCCAGCGCGCCCACGATCCGCGCCTGGTACGCCTCCAGCTCGGACAGGCGCAGGGCGCCGCTGACCGCCAGGCGCACCAGCACGCGGCTGGGATCGTCCCGGTCGATGGCACGCAGGCGGCCATCCAGCGCGTCGATATCGGCCAGGCCGGTCAGCACCGCCTGTTCGCGCGCCCAGCGGAACCGGCCGACATCATGCACGGCGACGGCCGGCTCGGCCCGCGGCCCGTCCAGCGTGACCAGCAGCGCCTGGCCGCCGCCCGCACCGCCCAGGTCGAACCCGTCGATTTCCGGCGTGCCGGAATACCAGGTCCGCGAATCGATGCGCACCGCGCCGTGCCAGTCCCCCAGCGCCAGATAGGTCAGGCCGGCCTGCCGGGCGCGGTCGATGGCGATCCGGTTATGGTCGGGCGCGCCGTCGCCGAAATCGCGGACCGAACCATGGGCCAGGCCCAGGCGAATCGCGCCCTCGGGCGTCGGGGCCGCATCCATCCGCGCGGAGGGGTCGCCGATGACGTGGCGATGCCCCAGCCCGGCAGGAATGATCCAGGCCGTGCCCGCCGCATCCAGCGGCGCCGGATCATGGCCGAGATGCACGGATATATTGTCCGGCAGGCCCATCCGCAGCAGACGGTCCCACAATCCGTCCGGTTCGTGGAAATCGTGATTGCCGGGAATCAGGTGCCAGCGCAGGTCGGGGAATTGCCGCATGCGTTCGACCGGTTGGCGCAGCGTCCGTTCGGCCGGGCGGGCATAATCGTAGACATCGCCCGCGACCAGGATCGCGTCCGCCCCCTCGCTCCGGGCCAGGCGGCCGATGCGGCCGATCGCCTCCAGCCTTTCCTGCTGCAGGACGGACAGGATGTCGTCATCGGCGAAACGGAAGACCTTGCCGATCTGCCAGTCTGACGTGTGAATCAGGCGCATGACGCCTTATCGCCCGAAGCGGCGCGCCAGGCCAGAGGCCGGCGCCGCGCTTCCATGCCGCCGCCCCGGCGACACCCGGCGACACCCCGCCGCAATTCCGACACGGGCCCGGGCGATCCTGCATCCACCGCCCGGCAGGTCCGCCGCGCGGCCCTTGCAGGTTCGCAGACAGGTTCAAGGTCTTTCCATGGCACCTCCGCCCGCCGTCCGCCCGGCTTCCCGTCCCGCGGCACGGTCCCGCCGGCCGCGCCCCGCCATGTCCGAAGCGGTACGCGCCATCCATGCCCGCCATCGCCGACACCTGCAGAATCAGCGCCGCGCGCTGCAGGGCAAGCCGGCCGATTCCGTCAGATGACGCATTGCTCCAGCAGGCCGGCAAGGCGGGTACGCAGGTCCGCCGCCTGCGGCTGGTCGAGCACCGCACGCAGGCGGATCATCTGCCGCCGCGCGTCATAAAGCTGGTCCAGCAGCGACAGCACCACCCCCATGCCGTCATCGCCGATGCCCGGATCGGCGCGCAGTTCGGCGATCAGCCGCGCCCGCGCCACGTCGATGTCATGGAACCGGTAGTCGCCCGGCGCACCCTCGGGCCGCAGCCATGCGGAATCGATCCAATGCTCGATATCCGCAACCGTAACGCCGCCCAGGCGCAGGCACAGGGTTTCGATCGTGATCGTCATGCCGCCCCGCCATCCGGCCCGCCGGGAGGCGTCCATGATTTCAGGAATTTCTCGAGCGCCGCGTCCGGCTGGCCGATCGTGACCTGAAGCGTGACGTAGAGATTTCCGGCCTCGCGCCCCGCATGGGCCTTGACCCCCCGCCCCCGCAGGCGCAGCACGCGGCCGCTGTCGGAGTGCGCGGGCACGTTCATCGCCACCGGGCCGCCCGGCGTCGGGATCGTGACCGAGCCGCCCAGCACGGCGGTCTTCAGCCCGATCGGCTGGGTCATGCGGATATCGTCGCCGTCGCGGGTATATTGCGTGCTGGGGGCGATGCTGAGCGTGATCAGCGCGTCGCCCGGCGGCGCGCCCTGATGCCCCTCGCCCCCCTTGCCGCGCAGGCGCATGACCTGGCCGTCCTCGACCCCCGGCGGGATGCGGACATCCAGCGTGCCCCCACCCGGCAGGGTGATACGGGCCGTGCTGCCGTTGACGGCGTCGATGAAGCTGACGGTCAGCGAGAAATGGCGGTCTTCGCCCCGCATCGGCCCCTGTGGCCGGCGGCGGAATCCGCGCTGCTGCCCGAACATCGAGCCGAATATGTCGCCCAGATCATCCTCGGAAAACCCGCCGGCGGAATAGCGGAACCCCTGCGCGCCCTCGGCCTGGTCGCGATAGCCGCCGCCCGGCGGCGCCCAGCCGCGCTCCTGCCCCGCCGCGTCGATCTCGCCCCGGTCGAAGCGCGCGCGCTGTTCGGGGTCCGACAGCAGCGCGTGGGCCGTACCGATCGCCTTGAACTTCTCTTCGGCCGCCTTGTCGCCGGGATTGAGGTCCGGATGCCATTTCTTGGCCAGCTTGCGGTATGCCTTGCGGATATCGTCCTGGCTGGCCGTACGCGACAGGCCGAGGATTTCATAAGGATCGGTGCTCACGACGGTGCGTCATCTCCCTGCCACTGGCCCGGGTACGCCGGCAGGCACGCCGCTGCCGTTCCGATCTGCGCCGGAGACCCCATATCGGCAAAATAATGGGGACAGCCCGGCAAAGGGTCAATGTCCCCCCTCCCCCCGCACGCCCGGCGCCCCCTTCACCCGCGCGGCGGGCAGGGATAGAACGGATGCCGCCACGGGGACGCGGCCAGGAGAGAGAATGACCGTCATCGAACGCAAGCGGCCGCAGCGTCCGGCCATTCGCATCGCCGTTCCAGGCGTGGTCTTCGGCGCGATCCTCGCCGCGCTTGCGGGCCTTACGGATCCGGCGCAGGCCCGGCACAAGGAACATACGGTCTATGGTTCGGTCGGCGGCTACCAGGCCATCCTGGACCGCGACAGCGCCGAATATAAATCGGACGACGCCTTCTGCCAGACCGACGCCTCGGTTGCCGCCGCCCCGTCGGGATCGGCGCTGCAGGCGGGCGGCGGGGGCAACCAGTTCCGGCGGCTGCGCCAGAATTACGCCCGCTGCATGGAGAGCCGCGGCGCCTGGCAGCGCATCGAGACCCCGAAGCCGGGCGACCAGCCCGGCAATTGACGCGGCCGGCCGCGATCGCCGGCCGCGCCTTCCCGCATTCGGCCGGCGTTCAGCCGCCCGGCGGCGCCATGAATTCCGGCCCCACCGGGTCCGTGACATGGGTGGCCAGGATGCGGTCGATCTCGGCCTTGTCGTCGGCCGACAGATGCCAGCCGACCGCCTGATCGATTCCCGCGATCTGTTCGGGCTTGCGCGCGCCCCACAGCGCGATGGTCGGCCCCTGGTCGAGCACCCAGCGGACCGCCAGCGCCAGGACCGAACGGTCGAAACGCTGCCGCGCGAAATCCTGCAGCGCCGCGACGGCGGCCAGATACTGGGCGAAACGCGGGGCGCGGAATTTGGGGTCCACGCTGCGCAGGTCATCGGCATCGAAGCTGGTGTCGGCCGACATCCGCCCGGACAGCAGGCCGCGGCACAGCGGCCCATAGGCCAGCACCGCCAGGCCGTGCGCGACCGACCAGGGCAGGATATCGGCCTCGATCGCGCGTTCGAACAGGTTATAGGGCGGCTGGACCGCGGCCAAGGGTGCCACGGCGCGGAACTGTTCCATCTGCGCGACCGAGAAATTGCTGACGCCCAGCGCCAGGACCTTGCCCTCGCGATGCAGCCGTTCCAATTCGCGCGCGGTCTCGTCGACCGGCACCGCGGGGTCGGGCCAGTGGACCTGGTACAGGTCGATGCGGTCGGTGCGCAGCCGGCGCAGCGAATCCTCGATTTCCTGGCGGATGCGCGCAGGGGCGGCATTGCGGAAGGGCTTGCCGTCCTTCCAGTCCAGTCCGGCCTTGGTGGCGATCGCCACTGCGTCGCGCCGCCCGGCCAGGGCCTGGCCCACGATTTCCTCGGAATGGCCGAAACCATAGACCGGGGCGGTATCGATCAGATTGATGCCCAGATCCAGGGCCGCGTGGATCGTGGCGATGGCCTGCCGATCGTCGGGGCCGCCCCACATCCAGCCGCCGATCGCCCAGGTTCCCAGCGCGATTCGCGAAACGGGAACGGGAATGCCTGCAATGGCTAGGGTTTCCATCGGCATGGTTCTCTCCTTCGTATACTAATGCCCTGTCGTCCCCATCAAGGACCGGGACGGCGCTCCGGCCCGGCAACGCAGCGCCGGACGGACGCGATGGGCAGCAAGCAAAAAAAAGACCGGGGCGAGACCACCCCGGCCAAGTCTTTCCCTCGTATGCAAGTGACGGATAACCCGTCGCCCCCACTCGACGCCGATATCGCCGGAGGCTCAATAAAAAACGGTTTTAGTTATGTGCCGTTTTCGTGAAGCAGCCCGGCTTCCGCCCGGTTTCCGGTGAACGACACCCTTCCCCCGCCGGGCCGCGCGCCCTATGGGTAGGGTGCCGGCCCGTCCGCTCGCGGCGCCCGGCCCGCTGAACGGGGCACGCCGAATGGAGAGACAATGCCGCGCAAGACCGTCGTGATGGCGCCCCTGCTGTTGCTGGGCGCCTGCGCCAGCCAGCATCTTCCGTCCGCCCATCCGGCCAGCACGCCGACAGCCCAATATCCCAACGGCCAGGGCCCGCTGGCGGTGGACGAGCATGTTCCGGAATTCGCCACCCGCAATTTCGAGCCCTTCACCCGGCAGGACGTGGTGGCGATCGCCATGCGGGAATGGCGGCTGTTCGGCCGGCCGGTGGATGACGACGACCCCGAACAGCGGCCCGACCCGCAGACCCCGTCGGTCAAGCCCGAGCGCATGCCCGGCCTGTGGCAGCGCGTGGGCGAATATTGGTGGATCGGCCAGGACCCCGGGGAAACCGAGGTCGCCTGGACGGGCAAGCACACTGCCGGCGGCCACATCACCGATTTCGTCCATGACGGCTTCTATGCCTGGTCGGCGGCCTTCATCTCCTACGTCATGCGGGTGGCGGGGGCGAATGACCGCTTCGCCTATTCGCCCAACCATTCGACCTATATCAACGCCGCGGCGGCGGGGACGGAAAGCGGGGTGCGGGCACGCGACCCGGCGGCCTATGCCCCGGCGCTGGGCGACCTGATCTGTGTCGGGCGCGGCGCCAGCAAATCGGTGCGCTTCGCCGACCTGCCGACCCAGTACGGGTTTCCGGCCCATTGCGGCATCGTGGTCGCGACCGACCAGAATGGCCCGCCCTTCGGCCGCCAGATCAGCATCATCGGCGGCAATGTCGACGACGCGGTCACCCTGACGCACGTGCCGGTGGGGCCGGACGGCAGGCTGGCGGACGCAACCGGCCACAGCTACGACCCGCGCTATCCGTGGTGCGCCGTGCTGCAGGTGCTCTATGACGCGGATGCCGAGCCGCCGGACCTGGTGGACCCGCCGAAGCACGGCTGAACGGCGCGCCTGACCGCGCAACCTGACCGGGGAGCCTAGTCGCGGCCCGCTCTATCCCTGGCGCCAGGGCAGGCCCTCGGCCTTCCAGCCGGCCACGGCGCCGCGATGGCCCAACGCGTCGTGCGGCCCCTCGAATCCGTCGGCCACGTTGAAGACATGGGCGAATCCCGCCATGCGGGCCGCCATGGCCGCGGACCGGCTGCGCGCGCCCGACCGGCAGATGAAATAGATCTCGTCGTCCTCGGTCAGTCCGGCCTGCCGCAACTGCTCGACGAATCGGGGATTGGGCTGACCGCCCAGATACTGCCACGACAGCGGCAGGACCTGCTTGTCGATGCCGGCCAGGTCGGGCAGGCCCACGAACATCCATTCCGCCTCGGTGCGGACATCGACCAGCCGGGCGCGCCCGCGCTCCCTCAGGGCCGTCCAGCTATCGGCCGGCGTTACGTCCTCGATCATCTTGTTTCCCATCGCAAGAATGCACATTGTGCGCCGGAGCGCGCGAATCCCGCCTCAGTTGCAGAGAAGGTGCTGCCTTATGGCCGAAAGTGCAAACCCGTCCTCCGTCGGCTGGACCACGTCCTCGCCCACCATGACCGCGGCGATCGGCCATACGCCGCTGATCCGGCTGCGGCGCGCGTCGGACCTGACGGGATGCGAGATCCTGGGCAAGGCGGAGTTCATGAATCCCGGCGGCTCGGTCAAGGACCGCGCCGCGCTGGCGATCATCGACGATGCCGAGCGGCGCGGCCTGCTGAAGCCGGGCGGCACGGTGGTGGAAGGCACGGCGGGCAATACCGGCATCGGCCTGACCCTGGTGGCCAATGCGCGCGGCTATCGCTCGGTCATCGTGATGCCCGAGACGCAGAGCCAGGAGAAGATCGATTTCCTGCGCATGATCGGGGCCGATCTGCGCCTGGTCCCCGCCAAGCCCTATCGCGATCCGGGCAACTACGTCCATGTCTCGCGCCGCCTGGCCGAGGAGACCGGCGGCGTGTGGGCCAACCAGTTCGACAACGTCGCCAACCGCGAGGGGCATCGCGCCACCACCGGGC
The DNA here is from genome assembly GCF_038719015.1 of Nguyenibacter vanlangensis. Taxonomy (NCBI): domain Bacteria; kingdom Pseudomonadati; phylum Pseudomonadota; class Alphaproteobacteria; order Acetobacterales; family Acetobacteraceae; genus Nguyenibacter; species Nguyenibacter vanlangensis. The sequence continues at coordinate 4,132,947 of NZ_CP152276.1, read as the reverse complement.
GCGAGATCTGGAACCAGACGGACGGGCATATCGACGCCTTCACCTGCTCCTGCGGCACCGGGGGCACATTGGCCGGCGTGGCGCTGGGCCTGGCCGATTGCGCCGCGGCCGCAGGGCGCGCGCGGCCGCAAATCGTCCTGGCCGACCCCGAGGGATCGGGCCTGTACGGCTGGGTGAAGGCCAACGACCTGGGCATCGCCGGCAATTCCATCACCGAAGGGATCGGCCAGTCGCGGGTGACCGCCAACCTGGACGGCATCGCCATCGACGACGCCGAGCGCGTGCCCGACCCCGAGGCCCTGGACCTGATCTACGACCTGCTGATCCATGAGGGCCTGTCGGTCGGCGGATCGTCCGGCATCAATGTCGCCGCGGCGATCCGGGTGGCGCGGCGCCTCGGCCCGGGCCACCGGATCGTCACCATCCTGGCGGACGGCGGCAGCCGCTATCAGTCCAAGCTGTTCAATCCGTCCTTCCTGCGGGAACGGAACCTGCCGGTTCCCGCCTGGCTGGATCGCTGAGCGACGCGGCCGGCGCCCCGTTCCGGTGCCTGGTGTCGCCCATCAGCAGCCAGACCAGCAGCACGCAGACCAGCCCCGCCGCCGCCAGCAGTACGAACGCCAGCGGCGGCGAACGGTCGGCGACGGTGCCGGCCAGGGTGGTCGAGAAACTGGCCCCCGCCCCCATGGCCAGGCCCAGGATGCCCATGCACAGATTGAACCGCCCGCTGACCCGCGTCAGGTCGGCGGCGACCAGCGGCATCATGACCCCGAACGACGCCGAACTGATCCCGTCCAGGAGCTGAATCGCCACGATCAGATAGGGATTGGTCGTCGTGGCCAGCAGGGCGGCGCGCAACGGCAGGGCCGCGAAAGTGACCAGCATCACCGGGCGGCGGCCGATCGTCTCGGCCAGCCGGCCGACATGCGGCGACAGGACGGCGCCGACCAGTTGCGGCAGCAGGATGCACGCGGCGATGACGATTTCGGCGATATTGCCCGCATCCTTCGTCACCTGCCCGGCCGCCAGCGACAGGATGCCGGCGTTGGAAAGATGGAAGAACGCGACGCAGACGGCGAACGAGAACAGCCGCCGGTCCCGCAGCAGATCCCAAACCCGTCCCATCTCGCGCGGGGCGCGCTCCCCCTCGGCCAGGGCCGCCGTGTTGACCGAGGCCGCGGGCTCGGTGCGCTCGATCATCATCAGCGCCAGCAATCCCGGCACCGCCAGGGCGGCGCCGAGGAAGAACGTGGCCTGGGGCGACACCCAGTAGCCCACCGCCCCCATCAGGCCGGCGGCGATCGCGTTGCCCACCGCCGCGAAGCTGGCATTGCGGCCGAACCGCTCGCCCAGCAGGCCGACGCCGGCGCCGGCCGAGCGGGCGATCTGCGTCGCGACGACCGCCAGCGTGATCGCGCTGATCGCCGGGTTGAGCGTGCAGCTCGCCAGGCCGTGCAGGATCTCCGCCACCGCGACCGGCATCTGCTGCGGAAACAGCGCCAGCAGCAGGCATGAGAAGATCACGGCCAGGATCGACAATCCGGCCACGCGGTGCTTGTCGCGCAGCCGGTCGACCAGCATGCCGGCCGGCACCTGACTGACCATCGCGGTGACCGAACCGATGCTCAGCACCACGCCGATCTGTCCCTGGGTCCAGTGGGCGCCGGTCAGGTAGACGGCGATGAACGACCCGAAGGCGGCCTGCAGATTCGCAACGAAGAAATTCAGCCCGTCCAGCCCACGCTGGCTATTGCGTGGAAACACCCTCACGCAGGCCCGCCCCCGGGACGCGGCGCATCGCACCCCGGACCATGAAGACCCCGGCCGGAAGACCCCCGGCCACGGTATGGATATGGATGGACCATGATCATCGCGCCATCAGCCCCGCATGCGGCGACGCGGGGCGCGTTTCGGCCGGCGCGTCGCCCCGGCTGCCCTGACCGGCGGAATCGGGCAGCAGCGGCGGCGCCGGCTGGGGCTGGGCCTCGACCGAGACCGGCGGCGGCTCGGCGTCGGCCGGCGCCGAGGCGGCCGGAGCGGCCGGCGGCGGTGGCGGCGGCCCGTGCACCACCGTCACGTTCATCGAGGACGCGTCATAGGACGGCGCCGAACGGACCTCGGCCGCGCTGAGGCGCAGCTTCACCGGGCTCTTCTCCGTCATGCCGCCCAGCACGAACTGGTCCCAGGCGATGGCGACGCGCCGGTTGCCCACCCCCATGAAGCCGCCGACATCCACCACCGCCGCCGCGGGATGGCCGTCCTGGTCCAGCAGCACGTCGATCACCTGGCCCACATGGCTGCCGTCGGGCGCCACGACCTCGCGATCGATCAGGCTGCCCAGATGCCGGTTGGCCAGGCTCGTCACGCCGGCGGGCCGGGCCGGCGCCGCCGCCGGCCGCGCGACCGGCAGGGCGGGCCCCGCCAGTTCGGGCTCGTCGCCCGTATTCATGTCGCGCGCCGCGTCGCCCAGGAAGAAATCGTCCGGCAGCGGGGCCCCGACGACCGGATTGCCCACAAGAGCCCCGGGCGAACCGCCGGCCGGCAGCGCGGGGCCGGCGGCATCGGCAGGCCCGGCCGGCAGCGTAAAGGCGCCCAGCAGCACGCCGCACGCGACCGCCAGACATACGAAACGGCCGGACGGACGCACGGCCGGGGACAGGGGGCGAGATTCCATGCCCCATACCTGCACGAACTCGGCCGTGCTGTCACAGGCTTCGACGCATCGGCGCCGGTTTTTCGTCCCACGTCCCCATTGCAACCGAATGAAACACCGGATGTCGGCGGCCGCGATTTGGCGATAGGATGACAGGCATGGAATTTCTGCCGCATATCCTGGTCGTCGATGACGATCGTGAAATCCGCGACCTTCTGGCCCGCTTCCTGGAACGCAACCAGTTCCGCGTCACCACCGCCCGCGACGGGCGCGAGACCCGCAAGGCATGGCAGGCCGGCCATTACCAGTTGATCGTCCTGGACCTGATGCTGCCGGGCGAGAGCGGGCTGGAACTGGCGCGCTGGCTGCGCAGCCAGGCCAATGTGCCGATCATCATGCTGACCGCCATGGGCGAGGAGACGGACCGGATCATCGGGCTGGAACTGGGGGCCGACGATTACGTGCCCAAGCCCTTCAATCCCCGCGAATTGCTGGCGCGCATCCGCGCCGTGCTCCGCCGCAGCGGCGAGACGCCCGAGTCCAGGACCGCCATTGAGCAGCGGAACCTGCATTTTTCCGGCTGGACGCTGGAGCAGTCGCGCCGGCGGCTGCTGAACCCGGACGGGACCGAAGTACCGCTGACCGGCGGGGAATACGACCTGCTGATGGCGCTGCTGGACCGCGCCAACCGGGTGCTGACCCGCGACATGCTGTTCGACCTGCTGCGCGGGCGTCAGGCGGGGCCGTTCGACCGGGCGATCGACGTGGCGATCAGCCGGCTGCGCCGCAAGCTGGAGGATAACGGGCGCAACGCGCAGCTTATCAAGACGGTGCGGGGCGGCGGCTATGTCCTGGCATCCGATGTCGAGCGCTATTGATGCCTCCGTTATTGATGCCCCGGTCGATTCCGGCGGCGTGCCGCGCATGATGGAGCCGGCGGCGTCCGGCGCCACGCCCGACGGCCCCGCGGCGCGGCGCGGCCGGCTGCGGCGGATCGCCGACTGGCTGCGCCCCCGGTCGCTGGCCGCGCGGACCAGCCTGCTGCTGATCGTCGGACTGGGCGTGATCGAGGCGATCGGGCTGACGATCCATGCGCTGGACCGGATCGATTTCGACCGCCGCATGGTCCAGCAGGAGACCCAGAACCGGGTCGGCATGATCTATCGTTCGATCGTCGAGACGCCGCCGGCCGACCGCGCGGCGGAACTGGACGCGCTGCACCTGCCGCCCAGCTTCCGCGCGACGCTCAGTCCCGGGCCCGAACCCGACATGATCGACCAGGCTGTGGACAACCCCCCGGCGGCGGACCGGATGCGCATGTCGTGGCTGGCCTTCATGCACACGCGTGAGAATATTCCGCCGCTGCCGCCGCATCTGCGGCCCCGGCACGTGCTGTTCAGCGCCCAGCGGGGCACGCCCGGACGGGCCGTGGCCTTCCTGCTGCCGGACGAGACGCGCTGGCTGACCATCCATTACACGATGCCGCCGCCCAACCCGTTCCGTTCGCCGACCTTTCCCACCGCCTTCCTGCTGATGACGGTGGCGGGCAGCATCCTGATCGTCTGGGGGGTACGGCGGCTGGTGGCGCCGGTGGGCACGCTGGCCGCGGCGGCCGAGGCGCTGGGCCGCGACGTGAACGCGCCGCCACTGCCCGAGGACGGACCGCTGGAAATCGCGCGCGCCGGCCGGGCCTTCAACACCATGGCCAGCCGCATCCGGCGCTTCCTGACCGACCGTACCCTGCTGCTGACCGCGATCGGCCATGATCTGCGCACCCCGATCACCCGGCTGAAGCTGCGGTCGGAATTCATCGAGGATGACGATCTGCGCGCGAAATTCCTGATGGACCTGGACGAGCTGGAATCGATGGTCTCGGCCACCCTGGCCTTCGGCCGGGACACGTCGCGGCGCGAACCGATGGGCAAGCTGGACCTGACGGCGCTGCTGCAGACCATCCTGGACGAGGCGGCGGAAATGCACCCCGATATCGCCGATGCGATCGGCTTCGGCGCCGAACCGCCGGCGGTGACGATCCATGCCCGCCCGGTCGGCCTGAAGCGCGCATTGAACAACCTGGTGGTCAACGCCGTCACCTATGGCCACGGGGTGCGGGTCACGCTGCTGCCGCCGCGCCCGTCCGAGGCGGGCGAGACCCGCGGCGAGATGGTGACGACCATCCTGATCGAGGATGACGGGCCGGGCCTGCCGCCCGAGGATCTCGAACGGATGTTCGAACCCTTCGTGCGGGCCGAATCCAGCCGCAACCGCGAAACCGGCGGCACCGGGCTGGGCCTGGCGATCGCGCGCAACATCATCTGGGGCCTGGGCGGGGATATCCGGCTGGGCAACCGCGCCCCGCACGGGTTGCGCGTCACCGTGACCCTGGTGTGCTGACGCGGCGCCGACCCAAGGCAGTCAAATCCCCAGCGGCCCGATTTCCACACGATCGCGCCAGCACGCCGGACGCGTCTTGCCGCCGCCGGTCCGGGCATGGCATTGCCACAAAGACCCGTGCCCGCATGCCGCGGCGCCCGACCGAACACCCGACCAGGCGGCCCGAGATGCTCGATCGACTTTATGCCCGCGCCCTGACCCTCGCGGCCAGTCCGCATGCGCCCTTGTGGCTGGCGGCGGTCTCGTTCGCCGAGGCCAGCGTCTTCCCCCTGCCGCCGGACGTGCTGCTGATCCCGATGGTGCTGTCGCATCGCGACCGCGCCTGGGCGCTGGCGGGGCTGTGCACTGTGGCCAGCGTCTGCGGCGGGCTGCTGGGCTGGTATATCGGCGCCTTCCTGCTGCAGCACGTGGCGATGCCGATCGTGCATTTCTATCATGCCGAAGACCGGCTGGCGGCGATGCAGGAGCAGTTCCGCCACTGGGGCGTCTGGATCATCCTGGTCAAGGGCCTGACCCCGATCCCGTTCAAGATCGTGACCATCGCCAGCGGGGCGGCGCATTTCCCGATCGTGCCCTTCCTGCTGGCCAGCCTGGTCACGCGCGGCATGCGCTTCTTTTTGGTCGCCGGGCTGCTGCGGGCCTATGGCGCGCCGATCCAGACCTTCATCGAACAGCGCCTGACCCTGGTCGCCTCGGCCTTCGGCCTGGTTCTGGTAGGCGGCTTCGTCGCGCTGAAATATCTCTGAAGCCACGCCTCGAAAGCCGCGCCTCGCCCTGGGCGCCAGGCGGCTTGCGGCGCGGCGAATCCCGGCGCAAACACGGCGGGCACGTGATCGTCAGCCCGGAGCCATCCAGACATGCCCCACCAGGTCGCCGTCATTACCGGAGCCGGCGCCGGAATCGGCCGCGCCACGGCCCGCACCCTGGCCCGCGCCGGATGCGACGTCGCACTGATCGGCCGCGATTCCGACCGGCTGGAGGCCGCGGCGGCGGAACTGGCGGAACTGCATGTCCGCGCCATGGCCGTGACCGCCGACGTCGCCGACGCGGCCGCCCTGGACCGCGCCGCCGAATCGATCGAATCCCGCCTGGGCCCCATCACGCTATGGGTGAATTGCGCCGGCGCCGACGTCTGCGGCCAGTTCGTCACCCTGCCGCCCGCGGACATCCGGCGCGCGACCGAGGTCACCTATCTGGGCACGGTCCACGGCACGCAGGCCGCGCTGACCCGCATGCGGCGGCGGGGCTGCGGCACCATCGTCAATCTGGCCGCGCTGTCCCTGCCGCTGCCGTTGCGCGCGGTCGAAAGCGGCGCCAGGGCGGCGATCCGCGCCTTTACCGAAAGCCTGCGGCCGGAAATCCTGCGCGACGGCGACCGGATCCACCTGGCGCTGGTGCATCTGCCGGCGATCAACACCCCGCGCTTCTCCTGGACCCGCAACCATACCGGCAAGCGCCTGAAGCCGACCGCGCCGGTCTATGAACCCGAAATCGCCGCCGAGGCGATCAGCCGCGCCGCGTTCGGGCGGCATCGCGATGTCCGGGTCGGGCTTTCGGGGCTGGGGCGCCGCGCGGCGGGGCTGCTGGTCCCGTCTCTGATGGACCGGCGCCAATCGCTCCATGCCTATGCAAGGCAATTGGAAAAGGACGCCGCCGAAGCCGACGCGCCCGACAATCTGTTCGCCCCGGTGACCGGGGCCTATGCCGCGCATGGCCGGTTCGACCTGGACGTGCGCAAGACCATGCCGATCCTGGTCACCACCACGATTCGCAGCGTCCTGGCCGGGGCCGCGCTGGCGGCCGGGCTGGGCGTGCTGGCGGCGGCCATTCGGCGCCGCGCCTGACGCCTTCCCTCCGGCGGTCAGGTCATCATCCAGCGGCCAGCCGAAAGCGGGGCATCACGCCGTCACCCGCTGATCGGCCGGCGCATGCAGCCCGCCGGCCCATACCCACCAGCCGGGCCGGCGCACCGCGTCCCGGGCGTCCCGCGCCGCCTGGGGGGTGTCGAACAGGGCGAAGCAGGTGGCGCCCGAGCCGCTCATCCGCGCCAGGCGGCAGCCCGGCGCGGTCTCCAGCACCTGCAGCACCGTGCGGATGGTCGGGCAGATCATGCAGGCGGCATCCTGCAAATCGTTCGTCAGGGCCGCCAGGTCGCGCACCATGGCCGCTACGTCGTGCCAGGCGGCCGGCAGGGCGGCCGGAGGCGTGAAATGCGGCGCGCGCGCGCGAAAGACCGCCGGGGTGGCGACGGCCTCGCCGCAATTGACCAGCATCAGGCCGCAGGCCGGCAGGGCCGGCGCGGGGCCCAGCCTCTCGCCGACGCCGCCCATCCGGGCCGGAAGCTGATCGATGCAGACCGGGACGTCGGCGCCCAGTTCGACGGCCAGGGCCATCAGCCGCTCGCGCGTCGGCGCGCGGCCGGGCCAGGCCCGCAGCAGCAGGCGCAGCGCCGCCGCCGCGTCGGCCGAACCGCCGCCGATGCCCGACGCCACCGGCAGGTTCTTTTCCAGCACGATCCGCACCGGCGCCAGCAGATCCGTATCGTCCAGTTCGGCACGCAGCAGCCGGGCGGCGCGCAGGATCAGGTTGCTGTCGCCGTCGGCGACCAGGCCGGCGCCGAACGGGCCGGTGATATCCAGGCCGACCGCCCCCGGTCTTCCTATCTCCGGTCTTCCTATCTCCGGTCTTCCTGTCTCCGGTCTTCTCTGGGCAGGATGCAGGCTCAGCACGTCGCCCGCGTCGGCGAAAACCACCAGGCTGTCCAGCAGGTGATAGCCGTCCGGACGCCGCCCCGTGACATGCAGATAGAGATTGATCTTGGCGTGGGCGGATTCGTGCAACGGGCCAATCACGGTCGGTTCAGTCCTTCTTCCGGTCCGCGCGGCCCTGGCCGGCGGACACGTCATGGCCCTCGCGGGCCGCATCGGCCAGGGCCGCGCGGATCTTTCGCGCGTCCGAGGGCTCGGCGGGCAACAACTGGGCCACGTGCCATTGATTGACAGCCTCCAGCTTGCGGCCCGATTTCCAATAGGCGACGCCCAGGTGGTAATTGACCGCCGGGTCCTCGGGCGTCTGCTCGGCGGCGCGTTCCAGCAGGCCGAGCCCTTCGGCCACCCGGCCCCGGCACACCAGGACCCAGCCCAGACTGTCACGAATCGCCGCATCCTGCGGGTCGATCGCGACCGCGCGGCGCAGCATGGTTTCGGCCCTGGGCAGGTTGCTGCCGCGCTCGGCCAAGGAATATCCCAGGTAATTCAGCAGGATCGCCTCGTTCGGCGCCAGGTCCAGCGCATGTTGCAGGTCCGCCTGCGCCTGGGGCCAGCGATCGGCGCGATCCAGGGCCACGGCACGGCCGAACAGCAGCGTCCAGTCGTCGCCCGACAGACGCCCCCGGGCGGCGACAGCGCGGCTGTAGGACTCGATCGCCCCCGGCCAGTCCTGGCGCGCCGACTGCACGTCGCCCAGCACCTGCCATAGCTGGGATTGCCCGGGCTGGGCCCGGACCAGGTCGTGCAGGATGCGCGCGGCGTCGTCCGCCCTGCCGGTGGCCGCGTCCAGCCGCGCCTGCTGCACCCGGATGACCGTCCCCAGCGGATCGGACGACGCGGCCTGCGCGATGGTGTCGCGGGCGGCGGCGGCCTGCCCGGCATCATATTGCAGCGCCGACAGCATCAGGCGCGCCTGGCCGAAGGCCGGATCCAGGGTCAGCGCGAAACGCAGCAGCAGCATGCGCAGGTCACGCAGCCCCGCCACCCGCGCGTCCTGGCCGGGAGGATCGGGCAGGCGCTCGGCTTCCTGGCCGATCAGGGCGGACAGGAAAGCATAGGCCTGGGCGATTCCCTGGCGCGGGGTGGCGGCGGGCGTCCGGGCGAGCGACGCGACGATCCCGTCTTTGGCCAGGGACAAGGCGGGGATGGACACGGCCAGCCGGTCGACCAGTTGCAGGGCCTGGGCCCGGCGGCCCTGACCGACCAGCCAATGGCCCACGGCCCGGGTGGAGAACAGGTCATGCCCGGGCGACGCGGCCAGGGCGGCGCGGAAATAGGCATCGGCCCGGACATGCAGGCCGGCGGCATCGGCGATCAGCGCGGCATGCACCGCATAATACCCGCCCAGTGACCGGTCCGCGGTCCAGGGATCGAGCACCGACAGCGCGCGGCCGGCATCGCCGCTGCCCAGCAGCGTCCAGGCCTGTAGAATCGGCCGGATGACCGCCAGCATCGCGTTGCGCGGCGCGCGGTCGTAATGCGCCTGCGCGTCCGCCCAGCGCCCCGCCAGCAGCGCGTCGTCGCCCATCACCAGTTCGGCCATCAACTGCCCGGGCAGGCGGGCCGCCAGGCCGGCCGCCGCCGAATCGCCGGCCAGCGCGCTATACAGAAAGGCCTGCTGCAAGAGGACCGGACGCGCCGGGTCGAGGCGATAGGCCTGGCGGAACGCCACGCCCGCGACGGCATCGTCGCCTTCCATCGCCGCGACGGTGCCGACGAGGAACGCGCCCGACAGCCCGTCCGGCCAGAGCGGCGTCGATGGAAACGGCACCGGGGCGACGGACGCGGCCGCCCGCGCCCCGCAAAAGGAAAACGGCACGGCGAGCGGCATCACGGTGGCCAGCATGGCCGTGCATACGAGGCGAAAACGCTGCATGATGGCGGACCCTACCCTGCGTCGGGTAAACTGCCAAACGCCGCCCCGGACGCCGCCCGGACGCCACCCCGGCCGACGGCCAGGGACACTCACCCCGTGCGGAAGGCTGCCCAAACCGGATCATGGATATAACCGGATGACGGATACACTCGCCCTGTTGCAGCTCTATGTCGAATGGGGCGCGGACGTGGCCTTCGCCGAGCGGCCGACCGACTGGCTGAACGCGCCGCCGCCGCCGTCGTTGCTACCCTCGGGGCTGCCCTCGGGGCCGCCCTCGGAGCCGCCCTCGGTGCCCCTGCGCGCGCACGGGCCGGAACGCCGGCCGCCGGACGACGCGCCCCGCCCCGCCGGGCAGCAGGCCCACGCCATCCCGCCCGCGACCGCTCCAGCCCGCGCCCCAGCCCACCCTATGGCCACACCGGACCGGACGGGCGGCGGAGAAGACGGCCTGACGGTGCTGGACCGCGCGGTGCGGCATGCGCAGCAACAGGCGGCGGCGGCCCCCACGCTGGCCGCGCTGCAGGCGGCGATCGCCGCGTTCGGCGACTGCCCCCTGCGCGATACCGCGACCCATACCATCCTGCCCGAGGGACGGGCCGAGAGCGGCCTGCTGCTGATCGGCGAGCCGCCGGACGCCGCCGAGGACCGCAGCGGCCGTCCCTTCGCCGGACAGAGCGGGGCCCTGCTGGACCGCATGCTGGCCAGCGTGGGGCTGACGCGCGACGACATGCTGGTGGCGCCGGTGATTCCCTGGCGGCCACCGGGCGAACGCCCGCCCTCGGCGGCCGAGTTGCGGATCTGCGCGCCGTTCCTGCACCGGCTGATCGTCCTGGCCGCCCCGCGGCGGGTCCTGCTGATGGGCAATACACCCACCCGGCTGCTGACCGGCGAACAGGGCGGCATCGCCCGCCTGCGCGGACGCTGGCGCGCGATGACCGTGCCCGGATCGGCCGAGAAACTGCCCGTCCTGCCGATGCGCCATCCGTCTCAATTGACCGCCAGCGCGGCCGCCCGGCGCGACGCATGGAAGGACATTCTGTTGCTGCGCACAACACTGGATCAGGACAAGCAAACACCCTGAAACAATATGGCGCGACACCGCCGGAACTATGTTCGAACCAAGGCGAAAACCGTGTCTATTGCGCCGAAACACACGATTTATTCACTGACGATGACAGGCGCTAAATGGCAGTTTTTCCTGGCGTTTAATTTTCTGTTCTGGCGTCATACTGGCATCGCGCCCCAAAAAGGGTTGCTTTTCGGCGCATAACCCCTTAGACGCCCCTCGGCCATGCGAGGGATAACACACACCCCCCCACAGTTCGCGGTCCGGGCCCTGCTGGCCGGCGCGGCCTTTCTGGCTGGCGCGGCCTTCTGTCCGCTGCGTGCCCAGGGCGCGGCCGCCCAGACGCCGGACGGGCACCCGTCCGGACGGGGCGAGCCGGCCGATGAAACGGCGCTGGCCGTGCCGCGGATCGCACCGCCCGGCGGCGGGCCGGTCGGGCTGGCCCGGCCGCTGGCGCCCGACGACGTCGCGCGGGTCCGCCGGATTTTCATGCTGCAGCGCAACGGCGCGTTCGACGCCGCGATCCAGGAGACCGCGCGCCTGTCGGACGACACGCTGCTGGGCGACATCCTGGCCGACCGCTATCTGAACCCGGCCTATCACGCGACCCCGGGGCAGTTGCGGCTGTGGCTGCGCACCTTTTCCAGCCTGGCCGACGCGCCGGCGATCCATGCCCTGCTGGCCGGCCTGTCGCCGCACGGGGCCGGCGTGCCGCCCGCCCCGGCGGCGGTGGCGCTGGTGGCGGGCGGCGAGGCCGCACCGGTGCGCCTGCCGGAGGAGGACGATCCGGCCAGCCGGGCCTTCACCCGCAATCCGCTGCTGGACCGCACGGTGCGCGAACGCGCCGGACAGGGCGCGAAGGGCGCGCGCAGCGCCCTGCATCTGATCAAGATCACGCCGGGGATCAGCACGCTCTATGCCGCGCAACTGCGCGCCGAGGTCGCTATGGCGCTGTTCAGCGCCGGCGAGATCGCCCTGGCGCTGCGGACCGGGCAGGATGCCTTCATCCAGTCCGGCGGGCGGATCGGGCTGGCGGGCTATGTCGCCGGGCTGGCGGCCTGGCGCCGGGGACGCCCCGACATTGCCGAACCCCTGTTCGAGGGGGCGTCGCGCGCCGAACTGACCTCGGCCAGCGTGCGGGCCGGCGCGGCCTTCTGGGCCGCGCGGGCCCACAGGAATACCGGCGACCTGGCCGCCTACCAACCCTGGCTGCATCGCGCGGCGGCGGCCCCCCACACGTTCTACGGCCTGCTGGCGGCGCAATTGCTGGGCCGGCGCCCGGCAGGACGCGACGCCTACCAGATGGCCGATGCCCCGATCCCGGCCGATGACCGGACCGTGCTGCAGGCCGGCGCGCCGGTGATGGGCGAAATCGACGTGGACGCGGTGGCCGCGACGCCCGCCGGACGCCGGGCCTTCGCGCTGCTGCAGGTCGGCGAGACGGCACGGGCCGAGGCCGCGCTGCGGCGCCTGTGGCCGGACGTGCAGGGCGACGCCGCCCTGTGCCGCTCGATCCAGCTTGTGGCCGACGAAGCGGGGCTGAAGGATTTGTCGGCGCAGTTGGCGGGCCTGCTGGCGACCCGGGACGGGACGCGGCCCGCCCAGCCATCCCGCTTCCCCACCCCGACCCTGTCGCCGCGCCATGGCTTCAAGGTCGATCCGGCGCTGGTCTATGCCCTGACGCGGCTGGAATCGAATTTCGACGCCGGCGCGATTTCGGGCGCGGGCGCGCATGGCCTGATGCAGATCATGCCCGTCACCGCCGGCTTCGTGACCGGCAGCGCCGGACGCTATGCCGCCTCCCCCGCCCTGCTGCACAATGCGGCGGTGAATCTCGAGATCGGGCAGCTCTATGTCCTCTACCTGGCGCACCTGACCGAACAGCGCGGCGATGTCCACCACGTGCCGGGCGGCGACCTGGTGCGGATGCTGGCCAGCTACAATGCCGGCCCGACGGCGATCGCCCGCCAGGACGCGGCCAATGATTGCGGGGACGACCCGCTGCTGTTCATCGAAAGCCTGCCCAGCACCGAGACGCGGGACTACGTCCACCGGGCGCTGACCTATCTGTGGATCTATGCCGACCGGCTGGGCATGCCCACCCCGTCGCTGGAAGCCCTGGCCCGCGACGAATGGCCGTCCTTCGCGGCCGAGCGCGACCTGGCCGGGCATCGTTTCCACACGGTGCACTGATCGCCGGACAGAGGGGGATGAGCCTTCGGCCGGCGGCCCTTCAGTTTTCGGCGAAGGCCTGCCGGCTGGCCCTGACCCGCATCACCCGGCGCTGGTCCATCTCCTGGACCTCGAACAGCCAGCCGGAGAACACCACCTTGTCTCCCGCCGCCGGCACCCGGCGCAGCAGCGCCAGGATCAGCCCGCCCAGCGTGTGATAGCTGCCTTCGTCGGGCAGGTCGGCCAGGCCCAGCCGGTCCTTCAGTTCGTCGACCGGCATGAACCCGTCCAGGACCAGCACGTCGTCCGGCGCCAGATGGGCGCTGGGCGCGCCTCCGGCCTCGTGATGCTCGCCGACGATGGCCTCGAACAGGTCCGAGGCGGTGACCACGCCTTCGAACGAGCCGTACTCGTCCAGGACCAGGGCCATGCCTGCGGCGACGGTGCGCATCCGCTCCACCATGTCGAAGGCGGAAATCGTATCGGGTACCACCACCGGCTTGCGCAGCCCGGCCTCGATCGAGACGGGACGCCCATCCAGCAGGCAATCCAGCATGTCCTTGGCCAGGATGACGCCGACCGGATTGTCCACCCCGCCGTCGCAGACCACGATGCGGGTATAGGCGGTCTGGCGCAGCATGCGGCGCAGTTCCTCACGGCTGGCCTTGCGCTCGATCCAGACCAGTTCGTTCCGCGGGGTCATGATCGCACGCACCGGCCGGTCCGCCAGGCGCAGCAGGCGCTCGATCATGTCGCGCTCGGCCTGCTCCAGCACGCCGGACTGCGCGCCCTCGGCGATATAGGCTTTCAGTTCCTCCTCGGTCAGGGCCTCGCGCGTGGCCGACCCCACGCCCATCAGGCGCAGCACCAGGTTCGACGACCGGCCGAGCACCCAGACCGCCGGACGGACCAGCCGGGCAAGCCCTTCCAGCAGCAGCGACAGGCGCGCGGCGATGATCTCGGGATGGCGCAGCGCCAGTTGCTTGGGCACCAGTTCGCCCAGCACCAGCATCAGCGAGGTGATCGAGACCACGACGATGGCGATCGACAGTTCGGGGGCGAACGGGCGCAGCAGCGCGAACCCGCCCAGCCAGGGCGTCAGCCCGGCCTCGATCTGGGTGCCGCCATAGGTCCCCTCCAGGATCGAGACCAGGGTAATGCCGACCTGCACGGTGGGAAGGAAGCTCTGCGGGTCCTCGGCCAGGCGCTGGGCCCGCTGGGCGCCCTTGACGCCGTTGCGGTGCAGGATCCGCAACCGGGCGGGGCGGGCCGAGATCAGGGCCAGTTCCCCCATGGCGAAGACGCCGTTGAGAAGGACGAGAAGAACAATGACGACGAGCGGCGCGATCATGATGGCCGCATCCTAAAGCAGATCGCGATGCGGTGAAATCGCCTGGGCGACGTTGCGCGCCGGACGCTCGATATAAGACGGCCGATATAAGACGCCCGATAGGAAAATGGCGGGGACACCCCCGCCATTCCCTCGACGCGATCGGATACCGCCAGCCGGATACCGGCCGGGGGGAGATCAGTCCGCGGCGTCCGCCGCGACCGGGGCGTCCACCACCGTGACCCGCGGCGGCTTGGCCGGCTTCTTCGCCGCGGCAAGCTCGGCCATGCGGGCCTCGACATGCTGGGTGAAGACGTATTCGGCCGGGCGCTGGTTAGCCAGCGAGATCTCGGGCGCCATCGGCTTCTCGGTCTCGGGCCCGAACAGGGCGACCTTAGCGATGTGCCAGGGGCGGCGCACGGCGTCCATCACGGCAGTGGATTCATAACCGGAATGGACCATGCAATCGGCGCATTTTTCGTAATTGCCCGTGCCGTAATCGTCCCATTTGGTGTCGTCCATCAGTTCCTGGAACGTCTTGGCATAGCCCTCGCCCAGCAGGTAGCACGGACGCTGCCAGCCGAACACGTTCCGCAGCGGCTTGCCCCAGGGGGTGCAATGATATTGCTCGTTCCCCGCAAGGAAGTTCAGGAACAGCGGCGACTGCGTGAAGCGCCACTTCTTGCCCTTGCCCAGGCGGAAGATGTCGCGGAAAAGCTGCTTGGTCTTCTGGCGATTCAGGAAATGCGCCTGGTCCGGCGCGCGTTCGTAGGCATAGCCCGGCGCGGTCATGATGCCGTCGACGCCCATCGCCATGACTTCGTCGAAGAAGGCGGCCACGCGCTTGGGATCGGCGCCATCGAACAGGGTGCAGTTGATCGACACGCGGAAGCCGCGGGCCTTGGCCTTCTTGATCGCGGCGACGGCGCGTTCATAGACGCCGTCCTGGCAGACCGAAGCGTCGTGCATCACCTGGTCGCCATCCAGATGCACGTCCCACGAGAAGAACGGCGACGGCTCGTAGTCGTCCATCTTCTTTTCGAGGAGAAGCGCGTTGGTGCAGAGATAGACGTATCTCTTGCGCGCGATCAGGCCCCGGATGATCTCGGGCATTTCCTTGTGCAGCAGGGGCTCGCCGCCCGCGACGGCGACCACGGGCGCGCCGGCTTCGGTATCCGCGTCCAGGCATTCCTGCACGCTCATGCGCTGGTTCAGGATCTGCGCGGGATAGTCGATCTTGCCGCACCCGGCGCAGGCCAGATTGCACCTGAACAGCGGCTCGAGCATCAGCACGAGCGGATAGCGCTTCCGGCCGGTGATGTGCTGCCTGACGACGTAAGCACCCACCCTGACAGCCTGCATTAAAGGAACGGCCATGAAACCTCAGCTCCTGAACCGGCTGCGCGCCGGCCTTTTTCAAAACATGTGACCTTATTATGGACACGTTCGCACGGAGGATAACAAGTGCGGGCGGTCCAAGCCGTGCGCGAGACTCATATCGAGGTTGCGGACGAACGACGCGCCGCGATCCCGTTTTGGGGGGTATAGGACAATTCGGGGGCTTTACTCAATTCCCAACGCACGCACTGTGCCCTAATCACCACACCTTTCAGGGAGACTCTGTATTTGCTGCGGCTCCGGGAGTAAAAGCAAACCGCATCGGACCAGAAGGCGTTACGCGTATCCGGCTCGGTGACGTCGCAAACAGACCGGATCAGGAATCGCCCGCCCCCGGGCGGCTACCTGGCAAACATAAAATGAGCGTAAACGTCATGGATCAGCCGACCCCCCAACAGCCCGCCGGCACGTCCGGATTCGGAGCCGGCCGTACCGGGCCCGGCGGCGAGCCGACGCGCGGGCGCTTTCCGCTTTTGGATCGGGTTTCGTATCCGGCGGACCTGCGCAACCTGTCGATCGAGCAATTGAGGCAGTTGGCGGAGGAACTGCGGGCCGAGACGGTGGACGCGGTATCGACGACGGGCGGGCATCTGGGTGCGTCGCTGGGCGTGGTCGAGCTGACGGTGGCGCTGCATGCGGTGTTCGACACGCCTGCCGACCGGATCGTCTGGGATGTCGGCCACCAGGCCTATCCCCACAAGATCCTGACCGGGCGGCGCGCGGCCATCCGCACCCTGCGCCAGCCGGGCGGCCTGTCGGGCTTCACCCGCCGCTCCGAGAGCGAATACGACCCGTTCGGCGCCGCCCATTCCTCGACCTCGATCTCCGCCGGGCTGGGCATGGCCGTGGCGCACCATCTGCGCGCCGCCCACGATCCCGCCTATCGCGAGCGCAATGTCGTCGCCGTGATCGGCGACGGCTCGATCTCGGCCGGCATGGCCTATGAGGCGATGAACAATGCCGCGGCCGCCGGGCCCGGCGCCTCGCGCCTGATCGTGGTGCTGAACGACAACGAGATGTCGATCGCCCCGCCGGTCGGCGCCATGTCCGCCTATCTGTCGCGGCTGATGTCCTCGCGCCAGTTCCTCGGCCTGCGCGACCTGGCCGGCAAGATGGTGCGCCGCCTGCCCGACCGGCTGGAACGCACCGCCAAGAAGGCCGAGGAATATGCCCGCGGCATGATCACGGGCGGCACGCTGTTCGAGGAGCTGGGCTTCTATTATGTCGGTCCGGTCGACGGCCACGACATGAGCCAGCTCGTGCCCATCCTGCGCAACCTGCGCGACGCCGACGACAAGGGCCCCATCCTGCTGCATGTCGTCACCGAGAAGGGCCGCGGCTATCGCCCGGCCGAGGCGGCGGGCGACAAATATCACGCCGTGGCGAAGTTCAACGTCGTCACCGGCGAGCAGAGCAAGGCCCCGCCGGGACCGCCCAGCTATACCGCGGTGTTCAGCCGCGAACTGGTGCGCTGCGCCCGGCAGGACGAACGGATCGTGGCCATCACCGCCGCCATGCCGTCGGGCACCGGGCTGGACGCCTTCGCCCGCGCCTGCCCCGAGCGGTTCTTCGATGTCGGCATCGCCGAGCAGCATGCCGTGACCTTCGCCGCCGGCATGGCGACCGAGGGGCTGCGCCCGTTCTGCGCGATCTATTCCACCTTCCTGCAGCGCGCCTACGACCAGGTGATGCACGACGTGGTGCTGCAGAACCTGCCGGTGCGCTTCGCCATCGACCGCGCCGGCCTGGTCGGCGCCGACGGCGCCACCCACGCCGGGTCGTTCGACCTGAACTATCTGGGCTGCCTGCCGGGCATGACCATCATGGCCCCCAGCGACGAGCTGGAGCTGCTGCACATGACGGCCACCGCATGCGCCTTCGATGACGGGCCGATCGCGCTGCGCTATCCGCGCGGCAACGGGCTGGGCCTGGCCCTGCCCGAACAGGGCAGCGTGCTGGAAATCGGCCGCGGACGGATCATCCGCGAGATGGGCCGCCAGTCCGGGCGCGAAAAAGGGCGGCATCGCCATCCTGTCGCTGGGCACCCGCCTGGCCGACGTGCTGAAGGCCGCCGACCTGCTGGCCGCCGGGGGCCTGCCGCCCACCATCGCCGACGCGCGCTTCGCCAAGCCGCTGGACACCGCGCTGATCGACAACCTCGCCCGCAACCATGCCGTGCTGCTGACCGTCGAGGACGGCGCCGAGGGCGGATTCGGCGCCTTCGTCATGCACCATCTGGCCCGCAACGGACTGCTCGACACCGTCCGCGTCCGGCCCATGACGCTCCCGGACCGCTTCATCGACCACAACACTCAGGACGCCCAATATCGCGAGGCAGGTCTCGACGCACAGGCCATCGCCGCATGCGCGCGAAACGCCCTGGGCGTTCGAACCGGCAACGCCGCGCGCGTATCCCCACCCTTGCTAAAGGCGACAATCGGACCGAAATCATGATGGTGATGCGACGCTTGACGTTTTCCCTCCCCGTGGCGCTGGGCGTGGGCCTGGCGGTTCTGCCGGTCGCCGCGCCGGTCTTTGGTCCCGCCGCGGCCTCTGCCCAAACTGGGGCCCAAACCGGGGCCCAGGCCGGAACGCAGGCCCCGGCAGCGGCGGTCGGTCCCGTCAGCGCGCTCTACGCCGCGTTGCAGCAGATCCAGGCCGCGACCGGCAGTTCCTTCGCCCAGCGCGCCCAGATCCTGGCCCCGGTGGTGGACAAGGTTTATGATTTGGAAACCGTGCTGCGGGCATCGGTGGGCCTGCGCTATGGCGGGCTGTCCGGGGACGACCGGCAGAAATTGCTGTCCGTGTTCCGCCAGTTCACCGTGGCGCGCTACGTCTCCAGCTTCAAGCCGGGGGGCGATGCCCGTTTCAACGTCAATCCGGCGCCGCGCCCCTCGCCCGTGGGCAGCGACCAGATCGTGACCACCCATATCGGTTCGACCGACGATCCCGACGGCACCGAGATCGATTACGTGATGCGTCCCGGCCCCCAGGGCTGGCACATCGTCGATGTGTTGCTGAATGCACACATCAGCCAAGTTGCTGCACAACGCTCCGATTTCAGCTCGACACTGGCGTCGGGGAATGTGCAGAACCTGATCTCGCTGCTAGAGAAGAAGGTCAAGGCGTTCTCCGAGGGCTGACCGCCCCCGCCGGCGCCGGCCCGAATCCTATGTGCCACCCCTTCGTCGACCCCGCCTCCGTCTGCTGACGGCCCGCGTCCCCCTGCCGGAAAGAGAATGTTCGCGCCGCTGCATGCCCTTGTCTCACCCGCCGGTCTGGCCACCCTGGTCGCGGCAGCCGGTTGCATGCAGGCGGCGCTGGGCACGGGGCTGGTCGCCCGATTCCGCTGGAACGAGCGGCACGTCCCCGCCGGCGACGCATTGCCGCCGGTCACGATCCTGAAGCCCCTGCATGGCGACGAGCCCCTGCTGGAAGAGGCTCTGGAGAGCTTCTGCACGCAGGATTATCCGTATCTGCAGATCGTCTTCGGCGTGCAGGATGCGGGCGACCCGGCGATCGCCATCGTGCAGCGCCTGCGCGCACGCCATCCCGGGGTTGCGATCGACCTGGTGATCGACCCGACCTATCACGGGGTCAATCGCAAGATCGGCAATCTGATCAACATGCTGCCGCGCGCGCGGCACGATGTCCTGGTCATCTCCGACTCGGACATCCATGTCGCGCCGGATTATCTGCGCCACGTCGTCCACGCGCTGGCGCAGCCCGGGGTCGGGCTGGCGACGACGCTCTATGCCGGCCTGCCGGCCACGCCCAGCATGGCGCGCCTGCTGGCGGCCTGCCACATCAACCATAATTTCCTGCCCGGGGTGATGCTGTCGCGCTATCTGGGGCGGCAGGACTGCCTGGGCGCCACCATGGCGCTGCGGCGCGAGACGCTGGAGCATATCGGCGGCCTGCCGGCCCTGGTACACCACGTCGCCGACGACGCGATGCTGGGGCGGCTGGTGCGCGAGCGCGGGCTGGAGATCGCCATCGCCTCGTGCATGACCTGGACCACGGTCGGCGAACCGGGATTCGGCGACGTGCTGACGCACGAACTGCGCTGGGGCCGGACGGTGAAGACGCTGGAGCCGGCCGGCTATGCCGCGTCGGCCATCCAGCTCCCGCTGTTCTGGGCCGCGCTGGCGGTCCTGCTGCAACCCCATGCGCGCTGGAGCTGGGGCGTGTTCCTGGCCGTCTGGTTCAGCCGCGCCGTCACCGCCTTCGTGATGGACCGGCTGCTGGCCCAGCGCAGCCTGCTGCCGCTGCTGATGCTGCCGGTGCGGGACTGGATCTCGGCGGGCGTCATGGTCGGTAGCGTCAGCGGCACGCGCGTGGCATGGCGTGGACAGACGATGCATCTCGCGCCACATTCGGTTATGACGCCTCCATCCCACCCCGTCGCGCCGGGCGAGTAGCGCATGCCCACGCGACCAAGGACATAGCAAAGCAGGCCGTGCCGGACCCCCAATCCCCACGCCCGAGGATCTGCGTATCATGATGAAGACATTATTCCTGCAACCCCCTTCCTTCGACGGTTTCGACGGCGGCGCCGGGTCCCGCTATCAGGCCAAGCGGGAAATCCGGTCCTTCTGGTATCCGACCTGGCTGGCGCAGCCCGCCGCCCTGGTCGCGGGCAGCCGCCTGATCGACGCGCCGCCGGCCCGCATGGGGATGGAGCCGATCCTGCAGGACGTGCGCAACCGCGATCTGGTCGTGATGCACACCTCGACCCCGTCCTTCGCGTCGGACGTGCGGGTGGCGCAGATGCTCAAGGACGCCAACCCGTCGCTGAAGATCGGCATGGTCGGCGCCAAGGTCGCCGTCCAGCCCGAGGAAAGCCTGCTGAAGGGCGCGCCGGTCGACTTCGTGGCGCGCAACGAATTCGACTTCACGATCAAGGAGATCGCCGAGGGCCGCGACCTGAAGGACGTGGACGGCATTTCCTGGCGCAACGCCGACGGGGTCGTCGTCCATAACCGCGATCGCGCCATGATCGAGAACATGGACAGCCTGCCCTTCGTCACCGAAGTGTACAAGCGCGACCTGAAGATCGAGGATTATTTCATCGGGTACCTGATGCACCCGTATATCTCGATCTATACCGGCCGCGGCTGCAAGTCGCGCTGCACCTTCTGCCTGTGGCCGCAGACGGTCGGCGGCCATCATTACCGCACCCGCAGCCCCGAGCACGTGGCGGCCGAAATCCGCCTGGCACGGCAATATTTCCCGCAGGTCAAGGAATTCTTCTTCGACGACGACACCTTCACCGACGACCTGCCGCGCGCCGAGGCGATCGCGCGGGAACTGGGCAAGATGGGCGTCACCTGGTCGTGCAACGCCAAGGCGAACGTGCCCCGCAAGACGCTGGAAGTGCTGAAGGATAACGGGCTGCGCCTGCTGCTGGTGGGCTATGAGAGCGGCAACCAGCAGATCCTGCACAACATCAAGAAGGGCATGCGCGTCGAAGTGGCGCGCGAATTCACCAGGAACTGCCACGAGCTGGGGATCAAGATCCACGGCACGTTCATCCTGGGCCTGCCCGGCGAGACCAAGGAGACGATCCAGGAGACGATCAAGTTCGCCACCGAGATCAACCCGCACACGCTGCAGGTGTCGCTGGCCGCGCCCTATCCCGGTACGTTCCTGCACCGCCAGGCGACCGAGAATGGCTGGCTGGACGAAAGCAACGCCGAGCTGATCGACGAGAACGGCGTGCAGATCGCGCCGCTGCACTATCCGCACCTGTCGCACACCGAAATCTTCGGCAGTGTCGAGGAATTCTACCGGAAATTCTATTTCCGCGCGCCGAAGATCGCCTCGATCGTCGGCGAGATGGTGCGCAGCCCGCAGATGATGAAGCGCCGCCTGCGCGAGGGCGTGGAATTCTTCCAGTTCCTGCGCGACCGCCGCGCGGCCTGAGTCCGGTCGCGCGCCGGGGCGGCCGCCCCGGCGCGCGACGGGGACCCATCCCATGAAGCGCGTCATCGTATCCGCCGATGATTTCGGCCTGTCGGAAGAAGTCAACGAAGCCATCGAGATCGCCCACCGCGACGGGCTGCTCTCGACCGCCAGCCTGATGGTGGCCGGCCCGGCGGCGGCCGATGCGGTGGCGCGGGCGCGGCGGCTGCCGGGGCTGCATGTCGGGCTGCATCTGGTGGCGATCGAGGGGCCCTCGGTCCTGCCGCACGACGCGATTCCCCTGCTGGTCGGCCAGAGCGGGCAGTTTCCGGGCAATCAGCTCAGGCTGGGCGTCAATTATTTCTTTCGCCCGGCGGTACGCCGCCAGTTGGCCGCCGAGATCGAGGCGCAATTCGCCGCCTTCGCCCGGACCGGGCTGCGGCTGGACCACGCCAACGCCCACAAGCACATGCACCTGCACCCCACGGTCGGACGGATGATGATCCGCACCGGCCTGCGCTATGGGCTGCGGGCCGTCCGGGTGCCGATGGAACCGCCCGAACCGCTGATCGGGGCCGGGACCTACAGCGATTCGATGGGATCGGCGGTGCTGCGCCGCTGGACCGGCCTGCTGCGCCATCAGGCCCGCCGCGCGGGACTGCGCACCAATGACTGGTGCTTCGGCATCGCCTGGAGCGGCCATATGACCGCCGACCGGGTCGCCGCCCTGGCCGCGCACCTGCCCGACGGATTGTCGGAAATCTATTTCCACCCGGCGACCGCGAAGAACGCGCTGCTGAACCGGCTGATGCCGACCTACGACCACCAGGGGGAACTGGCGGCGCTGTGCAGTCCCGGCGTCCGGGCCGGGCTGGCGCACGGCCACGCCACCCTCGCCAACTGGTCGGCCTGACGCGCCGGGGACTCTTTATGGCGGAGGATCATGAGGTTCGGCCCCATGACCCTCCGCCATAAGGGCCCTACAGGCTGCCCTTGACCCATTCCTTCAACTGGCTCTTGGGCAGGGCACCGACCTTGGTCGCGGCCGGCTGGCCGTTCTTGAACAGGATCAGGGTCGGAATGCCCCGCACGGCATATTTGTTGGGCGTGGACGGGTTGTCGTCGATATTGACTTTCGCGACCGTCAGCTTGCCCTTCAGTTCAGCGCCGATCTCGTCCAGCGCCGGGGCGATCATCTTGCACGGGCCGCACCATTCGGCCCAGAAATCCACCAGCACAGGCCCCTCGGCCTTCAGGACATCGCTTTCGAAAGTGGCATCGCTGACGGCCACGGTATTTTCGCTCATCACATTACTCCTTGAGTACCAATGGGGGTTCCAGTGGCGGGTTCCATCTGGACATGGCGCCGGGCCGCCGTGTTTCAAGATTGCCATCCTCCGGGCCCACCCGGGGCCGGGTCGTCCGGAGCATGGCACGCCAGCAGCGAATCGGGCAGTTCCATGATTCGGGCATCTTCAGTCCAGACCAGGGTGCAACGAACCGGCCGATCCGGATAGAGGGCGGACAGCAGCGCGCGATAGGACGCCATCTGCCGCAGATACAGCACCGGGGTCGCCGCCACATCGTCGGGCGGGCGGCGATTCGTCTTGAAATCGCACAGCAGCACCGCATCCGGCAGCACCGCCATGCGATCGACCTGCCCCACGATCACCGCACCGCCCGCGACCCCCGCCACCGGCTGTTCGCCGCGGCTTGCCGGGCCGAACAGCGGGATCAGGGCGGGGTGTTCCATCACCGCCAGCACCTGTCCGGCCAGCCGGGCCTGCTCGGCCGCATCCAGCCCGTGCCCGGGACGGGCCAGCCATGCGCGCGCCGCATCGGCCCGCGATGCGGGTGGTTGCCCGGGCAGGTAATGCAATAACGCATGGATGATCTGTCCGCGACGCAGGGCCTGTTCCCGCGCCGCGGGGCGGCTGGCCCGCGCGATCGCCAGGGGCGAACGTACCGCCGGCTGCGGCCCCAGCGGCGCGTCGTCGGGGCGGCTGGGCACCAGCGGGCGCAGCAGCGGCGATTCGGGGGCGGGCGGAACCGGGATCCAGTCCGGCGCCCGGCCCATCCAGCCGGGCAGCGGCGCCAAGACCGGGGCGGGCACCGCCGCGGGCCGTTCGGTCGAGGCGACGCGCGCCGCTTCCTCCAGCACCAGGCAGGTCTCGCCCCAACTTCCCCCACCCAGATCGAACGGCCGTTCCTCGGCGCCCGCGCGTTCGAAGCCGCGGCGGCAGAGCATGTACCAGCTTTCGTCCGCAATGGTGCGTTTCTGCTGCCAGCCGCAGACCACCAGCCGGTCGCTGGCCCGCGTCAGCGCGACATAGAGCAGGCGATTATATTCCTCGGTCGCCGCATCGCGCAGCTTCTGCTGCAGGGCCCGGGTCACGCCGATCCCCATCTCGGCGCGCGGCACCCACAGCGGCAGGTCCAGCCCGTCCACGTCGTCGCGCGCCCAGACGATGCCGCCATCGAATTTCGCCGTGCCTGCCGTATCCGGCAGGATCACCAGCCGCGCCTGCAACCCCTTGGCGCCATGGGCCGTCATCACCCGCACCATGTCGGCGGTGGCGTCCGGCTCGCGCTTGACGGTCTCCTGCGAGGCACGCAGCCAATGCAGGAACCCCTGCAGCGAGGGTGGATGCAGGGATTCGTAGCGCAGCGCGGCCGACAGCAATTCGTCCACCGGTTCGGCCGCCTCGGGGCCCAGCCGGGCCAGCAGCCGGGCGCGGCCGCCCTGCGGACCCAGCGCCTCGGACAACAGGCCGTAGGGCGAGGCGTAATCGACGCGGCGGAACAAGGCGGCCAGCATCGTCCAGGCGGCGTGCCAGTCGGGCCGTTCCGCATGCCGGTCGCGCAGCACGGCCCATAGCGGCCGGCCGCCGCGCCCGGCCGCCAGGTCCAGCACCCCGTCATCCGACACGCCGCCCAGCGGCGAGGTCAGCACGCAGGCCAGGGTCAGATCGTCCTGGGGCAGCAGCAGCGCATCGCACAGCGCCATCAGGTCCTGCACCGCCAACTGGTCCACCAGGCCGGTCCGCACCAGCGTGGCCACCGGCACGTCCTGCGTCTTCAACGCCCGGATCAGCGACCGCACGAAATTCGACCGCCTGGGCACCAGCACCAGCACGTCGCCGGGTGTCAGCGGCGCCCGGCCCGGCTCGGGCGGGCGGCGCAGCTCGGCGACGATCCAGGCCGCCAGCGAGTCCGCCAGGCGCTGGGCGGCGGTCGATTGCCCGCCATTCTCGCGCGGGGCCGACCAGGGATCGGCCTCCTGCCCCGATTCGTCGCTGGGGGTCAGGGGCCATAATTCCACCCGCCCCCCCTGCCCCGGCCGCGCCGAGAGATGCTCGGGCACGCCGCCCCCTGGCTCGACCAGGCCGCTGGCGGCCTCGGGCAGCGAGAAGACGCTGTCGACCAGCTTCAGCACCGGCGCGGTGGAACGGAAGGAGACGGTCAGGGCCGGTTCCTTCCACAGGCTTCCGGCATCGTGGACCCGCTGGCGGAAGCGCCCGCGCCACTGACGGAACGCCGCCGGGTCGGCCCCCTGGAAGGAATAGATCGACTGCTTGTAGTCGCCGACCGCGAACAGGGTGCGCGGCGGCGCGTCCGCATCCTGCGTCCCCGCGCCGGCGAAGAATTCCGCCGTCAGGCCGCCCGCGATCGCCCATTGCTCGGGCGACGTGTCCTGCACCTCGTCCAGCAGCAGATGGTCGATGCCGCCATCGAGCTTGTACAGCACCCAGGCGGCGCCCGGATCCTTCAGCAATTCCAGGGTACGGTCGATCAGGTCGTCATAATCGACCAGGCCGCGCCCGCGCTTGCGTTCGCCATATTGCCGCAGCACCGGCACCGCGACATCCAGCAGCGCCATGCTGACATGCAGTACGGCGATCGCGCGGCATTCCTCGTCCACCGCGATGATCCGCGCCGCCTCGGCCAGCAGCGCATCGCCGATCGCGGGGTGGGCCTCGTCGAATTTCGCGTTCAGGCCGCCGCGGCGGCGCGGCTCGCCATCCTGCTTGACCAGCGCGCCGCGCCAGACGTTCCACTGCGCGGCGCGGTCCCCGGGTGGCAGCGACAGCCAATCCAGCATGGACTGCGCGGTGCGGCGCATGGCGGGCGAGGCCAGTTCGGCCACGAGACGCAGCCGCTCGCGCAGGACGGATTCGCCGGGGACCGTACAGGCGGCCAGCCGCACGGCGGCCGCGTCCCGGCCGCGTGCGCCCACCGCCCGCATCATCGCCGCCTCGACCCCGGCGCGATCCCGCGCCAGCGCGCCGATCACCGGCTGCAATTGCCGCAGCCGCGCCTGCAGGCCGCCGAGCAGGGCGGCGAAATCACCCGCGCCGATCTGCCCGGCCAGGATCGCCACCGCGTCGCCCCCCGTCCCGACCACGCTGTCCGCCGCCTCGCGCATCGCGATGCGCGCATCGGTGTCCTCGACCAGGGTGAAATGCGGGCTGATCGCGGCCTCGACCGGAAAGCGGCGCAGCAGGGATTGGCAGAAGGCGTGGATCGTGCCGATCCGCATGCCGCCCGGCAGGTCCAGCACCCGGGCGAACAATTCCCGCGCCGCCCGGCGCGTCGGGTCGCAGGCCGGGACCGACAGGCCGGCCAGTTCCCGGTCCAGCGCCGCATCCGGCAGCGTGACCCACCGCCCCAGGCGGCTTTGCAGGCGGATCGCCATCTCCGCCGCCGCCGCCTTGGTAAAGGTCAGGCACTGGATCCGCGCCGGGTCCGACCCGGCGGCCAGCGTGCCGTCCGGCGCCGGGCGCGGCAGCATCAGGCGCAGCAGCCGGTCGATCAGCAGCTTGGTCTTGCCGCTGCCCGCCGAGGCCGAGACGAAGACCGACGCCGCCGGGTCCGAGGCCTCGGACTGGCGGAGATTGGCCAGGCCGATCGCGTCGCGCGGGGGCGTCACGGGCCGGCCTCGTCGCGCGCGGCACTCCATTCCGCCACCCGCGCCAGGCGCGCGTAATCGGCGAAACGCGGGCTTTCGTCCGGATGCGGATGCGACAGATAAGGCTGGGCCGGGTCGTCATACATCGCGATCAGCCCGCGCAGATTGTCCCAGGCGGCGGCGATCAGGTCCGCCAGTTCCTGGCCGGTCGCCACGGGCAGCACCTCGCCGGCCTCGGGCCCGCCGGTCAGGCGCCAATAGAGCAGTTCGGCGACGGGGCCGGCCAGTTCGGGACCGAAGGCCCCGCGCTCCATCATCGCGGCCTCCAGCACCAGTTGCGACTGCCAGCCGGCGAAGACGCTCCTGCGCCGCGGCAGGGTGCCGGTCTTGTAGTCGAACAGGGTCAGCGCGCCGTCGGCGGCGCGATCGACGCGGTCGACCCGGCCGCGCAGCACGAAATCGCCCCCCGGCAGGCCGGTCAGCAGCGCACGGCCGGCCTGCTCGGTACGGGTCAGGACCGGTGCGTCTCCACCCCGTCCGGCCTGCCGCGCGGCTTCGGCCCCGATCACCCAGTCGGCGATGCGCGCCAGCCTTGGCGCCCACCAGGCCGCCAGGGCGGGGCGCAGCCGGGCCGCCGCCAGTTCCTGGGCGAACAGGGCACGCAATCCGGCCGCCCCCACCCCTTCTGCCCCGCGATCCGGGGCGGGACGGCGGAACCAGCGGTCCAGCGCGCCATGGACGATGTTGCCGTAATCGGCGGCGTCCGCGGCTTCCTCGATCTCGGGCAGGCGGCGCAGGCCCAGGACGTGCCGCGCATGGATGGCGTATGGATCGCGCATCCAGGTTTCGATCTCGGTGATCGTCAGGCTGCGCGGGCGCATCGGCAGCGGCGGACGGGGGCGCGGCGGGGCGACGGGGCGCGGCGCGTCCGCCGGCCGGTCAAGCTGCGCCAGCCAGGACAAGGCGGGATGGGCGGGCAGCGCCTGCCGGCGGCCCGCCAGATACGCATCCAGCCGGACCAGCCAGCGCGCCGGCACGGTGGGCGCGCCGTCGCGGCGGCCGGGGACCGACAGCACGATGTCGGGCGCGGCACAGGCGCAACTGACGAAATCATGGGCGGCCTGGCCGATCGTCCGCTCGGGCGACGGCAGCCCGACCCGGGCACGCATCGGGCGGCTCATCCACGGGCCGGGATCGGTCGCGGGCGGCCATACCGATTCGACCAGCCCGCCCAGCACCATGGTCTCGACGGATTGCAGCCGGGCCTCCATCAGGCCCCAGATGAAGATGCGCGGATGCAGCGCATTGTCGTCCCGGCCACGCAGGGCCCGGCGCGAATGCACCGCCTGCCCGCTCATCGACGCGGCCAGCAGCCCGTCCAGCACGGCCACGCGCTGCGGCGGCAGCACGTCGCAGAAGGCGATCAGCGCCGCCAGGTGCTGGCCCAGCGCGTTGCCGTCCTCGCCCGACCACAGCCGGTCGGCCCCGTCCTGCCGGTCGGTGGCGGCCAGCGCCTCGGCCGCCTCGACCAGGGCCGCCAGCAGGTCGGCAACCGGCAGCGCCACGGACGTGTCGGCCAGCGACAGCAGCGGCGCCAGGCAGCGTTCGACCCGGTCGACGAACCCCACCAGGTCCTCGGGCGCATCGGGACGGTCGGCCAGGGCGCCCTGGGGGTCGTCGCGCGCCACCGCCAGGCGGTCGCGCAGCCCGTCGATGCCCGGCCGGGGGGCCGGGCCGCGCAGGGCGGCGCGCTCCAGCAGGCGGGCCGAGGCCCGGCACACGCCCGGCGGCAGGCCGCAGGCGGCCAGCGGATGCTTCAACAGCGACAGCAGGGCGACAGGGGACAAGCCGCCCGCCACCGCCGCGACCACCAGCCGCAGGAAGACCGCCGGCGGCGTCGCGCCCAGCGGCTCGCCCGCGCTGTCGTCCGCCACCACGCCCCAGCGCGCCAGTTCCACGGCGACACGCCCGGCCAGCGCGCGATCGGGCGTCACCAGGGCGGCACGGTGGCCGGGCCGGACGATCGCCTGGCGCAGCAGCAGGGCGATGGCGGCCGCCTCTTCCTGCTGGTCGGCGGTCCGCAGGACCGACAGGCCCGTCAGGTCCGCCGGCGCCGGATCCCGCAGCCATTCGCCCAGCGCCGCCGCCGGCAGCAGCGCGCTGGCCAGCACCGCGCCGCGCCCCGCCGGACAGGCCGCCCCTGCTGCCGCTTCCGTTGCCGGCCCCGTTGCCGCCCCCGTTGCCGACTGTGCGGCAGCGGGCGGATCAGCCCAGATCGCCAGGTCGGCCCGGGCCACGCCCAGCCCGGCCAGCAGGCGGGCCATGCCCGATTGCGGGTGGCCGTCCGGCAGGGCGTTCCAGTCCGCCTCATCCAGCGACAGATCGACCCAGGGCAGCACCAGCCGGCCCGTTTCCCCCGACCCCATGTCCATGGCCAGCACCGATTGCAGCACCGCCAGCACCGACGGCGTCGCGGCGGTAAAGCCGACGGCCCACAGCCGTTCGCCGGCCGGCAGCGGCGTGTCGCGCCAGCGCGCCGCCTGGGCATGCAGCAGGGCGACCTGCCGGGCGGCCGGGTTCATCACCCCCTGCTCGGCCAGCCAGGCGGGCCAGACTCCGGTCACGATCGACAGGAAACGCAGGGTCAGATGCCAATGTTCGGCGAAATCGCCCTCGGCCGCCAGGGGCAGGCGTTCGGCCAGGTCGCATTCCGCCCATTCGGCGTCGTCCATCAGGTCCGCCAGCGCCTGGGCCAGCGGCCAGGCCTGGTCGATGGTGCGGACATCGCCGAACGCGTCGCCGGCCTGCAGGATCAGGCGCGTCAGCGTGGCCAGGCGGCGCAGCGGCTCGACGGGGGGCGGCAGGTCCAGCGCGCCCGGCGCGGCGACCGCCAGCCCGGTTTCGTCCAGCCCGCCCAGCGGCGCGATCCGGGGCAGCAGCAGGGGCCGCCCATCGGCCCGGCGCAGGAAGGCCTCGGTCAGGGCGCGGGCGGCGCGGCGGCTCGGCAGCAGGATCAGCCCGTCGCCGCTGCGCTGCGGGTCGTCGGCGATTCCGGCCATCCAGCGGTCTGCGACCTGATCCAGGAAGGGCACGTGCGGCGGCACGCTGGCCACGCGGCTCATCGAATCACGTCCTGGTCCACCCCGTCCGGATCGCGCGCGACCCGCAGGGCGGCGGTCGCGGCGGGCAGGTCCTGCGGCCGCGACAGGTGGCACCACACCGAGTCATGCACGATGCCATAGAGCCGCCCGCGCCCGATCGCCGCGTCCCACAGGCCGTTCAGACTGAACGCCCCGGCCGGCGCGCCGGCGAACAAGGACGGCGCCGCGATCTGCACCCCGGTGAAGATATAGGGCGTGACCGCCCCCGGCGCCGGACGGCGCAGCCGGCCCGCCGCGTCCATCACGAAATCGCCGCGCCCGACCTCGCCCACCGCCAGGCTGGCCCGCGCCAGCAGCAGCAGCGCATCCATGCGTGCCGGATCGAAGACGGCGGCCAGGCGGTGCAGGGCGGGCACCGGACCGTTCAGCCAGAGCGAATCGCCGTTCAGCAGAAAGAACGGGGCCGGCCCCAGCGCGCCGTCGCGCAGGGCGGCCGCGGCGCTGCCGCCGGTTTCCAGCAGCGCGGCCTCGCGCCGGACCACGACGTGCGGGCCGATGCCCGATGCGGCGCGCCGCCGCAAGGCGGCTTCGACCTGGTCGGCCTGCCAGAAGGCATTGACCACCACCTCCGGCACGCCCGCGCGGTCCAGCCGGTCCAGCACATGGTCCAGGATGGCGCGTCCGTCGACCCGCAGCAGCGGCTTGGCGGCGGCATCGGTCAGCGGGCGCATGCGCCCCCCCAGCCCGGCCGCGAACACCATGGCCCGCGCGGGCAGGCGCGGCCGATCGCTCATGCCGCGCCCCAGGTCGTTCCCCCGGCCGTTGTTTCCCCGGCTGTTCCCTGGGCCATTCCTTGGGCCAGCTCAGCCCAGACCGGGCGGTCGGCCCAGCCGGCCAGCGTGGCCTGGCGGGCGCCGTCATCCGCGACCGCCAGCGTGACGTGCAGAGCCCCGGCCGGCGTCAGCGCGCCCAGCCGGTCCGGCCATTCGACCAGCACGATGCCGTCGCACGCATCGTCCCAGCCCAGTTCGTACAGCGCGTCGGGGCCGCCCAGGCGCCAAAGGTCGAAATGCGCGATCGGCCCCAGGGGCGAGTCGTACGCCTGCACCAGCGTGTAGGACGGGCTGGGCACCTCCATCTGCGGATCGGCGCAGGCGGCGCGCAGGAAGGCGCGGGAAAACACCGTCTTGCCCGCGCCGAGCGGACCGGAAAGCAGGATCGCGTCCCCGGGCCGGGCGGCGGATGCGATGCGACGCGCCAGGTCCTCGGTCGCGTCCTGGCTGGGCAGGGTGACGGCGAGCTGTTCCATGCGCCCATAGTGCGCGCCCGCGCGGCCGGCGCACAAGACCCCGTTCCCGCTTGCACTCGGCCCGCGCAGGCCGCACAACCCGTCGGCAGGATTGCAGCAGCGCATCAGGACGGATTTCGACCATGACGGACGCCCACCCTCTTTCGACCGACGTCGCCATCATCGGCGCGGGCCCGACCGGCCTGTTCGCGGCGTTCGAATGCGGCATGCTGAAACTGGATTGCGTGCTGATCGACGCGCTGGACCATATCGGCGGCCAATGCGCGGCGCTGTATCCGGAAAAGCCGATCTACGACATCCCGGCGCATCCGGCGATCGAGGGCGCGGCCCTGGTCGAGGCCCTGGACCGGCAGATCGCCCCCTTCGCCGTGCCGCGCCTGCTGGGCCGCCGGGTCGAGCGGCTGGCAGGCCATCGCGGCGCCTTCACCCTGGGCACCGACCGAGGCGACGTCATCCATGCCCGGGCGGTGATCATTGCCGCCGGGGCGGGCGCCTTCGGCCCCAACCGGCCGCCCTTGGCCGGGCTGGAGGGATTCGAGGCCAGCGGCGCGGTGCAGTATTACGTCCGGCGCCGGGCCGAATTCGCCGGCACGCGCATCGTCATCGCCGGCGGCGGCGATTCCGCCATCGACTGGGCCCTGTCGCTGCAGGACGTGGCCGAGAAGATCTGGCTGGTCCATCGCCGCGACCGTTTCCGGGCCGCCCCGGAAAGCCTGCGCCAGCTCGACGAGGCCGTGGCGGCCGGACGGATCGAGAAGGTGGTGCCCTATCAGTTGCATGGCCTGCACGGCACGGATGGCGAGTTGGACGGCGTCGAGGTGACGACGCTGGACGGCGAACGGCGCCTCCTGCCCGGCAACCGGCTGCTGCCCTTCTTCGGCCTGTCGACCGATCTGGGCCCGATCGCGCAATGGGGGATCGATTCGATCCGCAGCACCATTCCCGTCGTGCCGTCGAGCTGCGAGACCAGCCTGCCGGGCGTCTTCGCGGTGGGCGACGTCGCCGCCTATCCGGGCAAGCTGAAACTGATTCTGCAGGGATTCAGCGAGGGCGCGATGGCGGCCCATGCCATCCACCCGATCGTCCGGCCCGACACCGCGCTGCATTTCGAATATTCCACCAGCAAGGGCGTGCCGCACCGCACCTGACTCCCGAGCCCGAACCCCGGGCCTGAACGCGGGATTTGTCACGGGGTGGATTTGTAATACGATCACCGCACGACCCGCCCCGGAGCCCGCGATGCGTTCCACCCAGCGCCGGCCGGCCAGCGGCCGGCGGCCCGTCCTTCCATGCTGACGGCGGACGACCCGTCCCCGCTGCCGCCATCCTGGGCCGGCGGCATCCTGACCATCGACCTCGACGCGCTCGCCGCCAATTACCGGTCGCTGCGGGACAGGCTCGCGCCTGGAATCGTCTGCGCCGCCGCGGTCAAGGCCGACGCGTACGGGCTGGGGGCCCGGAAGGTGGTGCCGGTGCTGCATGCCGCCGGCTGCCGGACGTTCTTCGTCGCCCACCTGGCCGAAGGGGTTGAAATCCGTCCCCTGCTGGACGCGGACAGCACCATCGTCGTGCTGAACGGCGCCATGCCGGGCACCGAGGCCGACCTGCACGCGCACGGGCTGGTGCCCGTCCTGAACAGCGTCGAGCAGGTTGCGGCATGGCGGAGCCTGGCACGGGTGCGCGGCACATCTCTGCCCGCCGTGCTGCAGGTCGATAGCGGCATGTCGCGCTTCGGCCTGTCCGAGGACAATCTGCGGGCGATGGCGGACCGGCCCGACGCCCTGGCGGGCATCACCCCCCTGCTGGTCATGAGCCACCTGGCCTGCGCGGACGAGCCCGCGCACCCGGCCAATCACGCCCAGCGCGCGTCCTTCCTGCGCCTGCGGGACCTGCTGCCCCCCGTTCCGGCCAGCCTGGCGGCGTCGTCGGGCCTGTTCATGGGCGACGTGTGGCATTTCGACATGGTGCGCCCCGGCGCCGCGCTGTACGGGATCAATCCCACGCCCGGCTGGCCCAACCCGATGCGGCCGGTGGTGCGCCTGCAGGCACGGATCGTCCAGACGCGCATGATCGGCCCCGGCACGGCCGTGGGCTACGGCGCGGCCTTCATCGCCGACCGGCCCAGCCGCATCGCGACCCTGGCCGTGGGCTACGGCGACGGATTCCCCCGCGCGATCGGCGGCCACGGCACCGCGATCCTGCCAGCCCGGCCCGAGATCGGGCTGCCGATCGTCGGCCGGATGTCCATGGACTGCCTGGCGGTGGACGTGACCGAGCTGGACGACACGCCGCTGCCCCCCGGCACGGCGCTGGACCTGATCGGCCCGCATTGCCCCATCGAGGCCGCCGCCCTGGCCGCCGGCACGATCGGGTACGAACTGCTGACCGGGCTGGGCGCGCGCTATCACCGGATCTATACCGCAAAATGAAAAGAGCGGAGACGCGACTGCGTCTCCGCTCTTCCATCCGGGCCGGACCGCAATCCGGCCGTGGCGTGATCAGGCGATCACTTCGAGGGCGCGGCGGCCTTCTTCTTGTGATGCTTGTGGTGGCCGTGCTTCTTCGGCGCTTCGGTCGGGGCGGCCGGAGCAGCCGGGGCGGTCGGAGCGGCAGGCGCAGCCTCGGGCGCCGCCGGGGCCGCGGGAGCAGCCGGAGCGGCGGGCGCGGCCGGAGCTGCCGGGGTTTCCTGCGCCATCGCCGGAACGGCGGCGCCGATCAAGGCAACGGTGGACAGGGCGGCCAGGAACCGACGAGTCGAAACGATCATTGAATCTCTCCAGAAATCAGGACGTCATCCCAATGCCTGGACCGCGAGCCGGGGATTATCTTGCCGATTCGGGCGAGTAAGCGACACCGTACACGGTCCGTGCCCGCCGTTGCTAGCACGCCGGACCGCCCTCGTCTCGTATTAAAATCATATAAGGAAACGATATTTTGTAAGTTTTGCCTCAATTGCAACGCAATCGCAATTTTAAAAGGATTACGAAATATGTCTTCCCTGGGAAATGCCCCGCGCACCCGGCCGATCCGCGCGGCCGGGACCCCCCGTCCGCACATCCTGGCCGGGCGCGCCTGGACGACGCGCCGCGATCAGGCGGAAGCACCCTGGCGCTCGCGCTTCTTGCGCTCATGCGGGTCCAGGTAGCGCTTGCGGATACGCACCGCCGTCGGCGTCACCTCGACCAGCTCGTCATCCTCGATATAAGCGATCGCCTGTTCCAGGCTCATCTTGCGCGGGGGCGTCAGCAGCAGCGCGTCATCCTTGCCGGCGGCGCGGATGTTCGTCAGCTTCTTTTCGCGGATCGGGTTCACTTCCAGGTCGTTTTCCCGCGAATGCTCGCCGATGATCATGCCGACATAGACCTTTTCGCCGGCATCGACGAACAGCGTGCCGCGATCCTGCAGCGAGAACAGCGAATACTGGGTCGTCGCCCCGTCTTCGGACGAGATCAGCGATCCGTTGCGCCGACCCTCGATCGGCCCGGCCCAGGGCTGGTACCCCGCGAACAGGCGGTTCATGATGCCCGTGCCGCGCGTATCGGTCAGGAACTCGCCGTGATAGCCGATCAGCCCGCGCGAGGGGATCAGGAAGGTCAGGCGCACCTTGCCGCCGCCCGAGGGCTGCATGTCCTGCATCAGGCCCTTGCGCAGGGCCATCTTTTCCACGACCACGCCGGAATAGGGCTCATCGACGTCGATCAGCACTTCTTCGAACGGCTCCTCGCGCTCGCCCGTCTCCTCGTTGGTGCGGAACAGCACGCGCGGCCGGCCGATCGTCAGTTCGAAACCCTCGCGGCGCATCGTCTCGATCAGCACGCCAAGCTGCAATTCGCCGCGGCCCGCGACCTCGAACGCCTCGCTTTCGGGGCTGTCGGTCACGCGGATGGCGATATTGCCCTCGGTTTCCTTGAACAGGCGGTCGCGGATCTGGCGCGACGTCACCTTCTTGCCCTCGCGCCCGCCCAGCGGGCCGTCATTCAGGCGGAAGGTCATCGACAGGGTCGGCGGATCGACCGGGGTCGAGGCCAGCGGCTCGGTGATCTCGGGCGCGGCGATGGTTTCGGGAATGGTCGCCTCGGACAGGCCCGCGACCGCGATGATGTCGCCGGCCTCGGCCTCCTCCACCGGCACGCGATCCAGCCCGCGGAAGGACAGCAGCTTGGTCAGGCGCCCGGTCTCGACCACCGAGCCGTCGGGGCGCAGCACGCGCACCGGCATGTTGACCTTCGCCCGTCCCTGCTCCACCCGGCCGGTCAGCACGCGACCCAGGAAATTGTCGTTTTCCAGGATGGTGGCGACCATGGCGAAGGGCGCGTCCTTGTCCACCTGCGGCGGCGGCACGTGCCGCACGATCAGGTCGAACATCGGCGCCAGGTCCTTGCGCGCGCCTTCCAGTTCCTCATCCGCCCAGCCCTGGCGGCCCGACGCGTAGAGCATCGGGAAATCCAGTTGCTCGTCATTCGCGCCCAGCGCGGCGAACAGGTCGAAGATCTCGTTATGCACCTCGTCCGGGCGGGCGTCGCCACGGTCGATCTTGTTCACCACCACGATCGGCTTCAGCCCGCGGGCCAGCGCCTTGCCGACCACGAACTTGGTCTGCGGCAGCGCGCCCTCGGCGGCGTCGACCAGGACCACCGCGCCGTCCACCATGCTGAGGATGCGCTCGACCTCGCCGCCGAAATCGGCGTGGCCCGGCGTGTCGATGATGTTGATGCGGGTGTCCTTCCAGACCACCGACGTGCATTTCGCCAGAATGGTGATGCCGCGCTCGCGCTCCAGGTCGTTGCTGTCCATGGCGCGTTCGGCGACATGCTGGTTCTCGCGGAACGAACCGGACTGCTTGAGCAACTGGTCCACCAGCGTCGTCTTGCCATGGTCGACGTGGGCGATGATGGCGATATTGCGAATATCCATAACGTGTGTGACCTGACTTCCTTCGCGGGCACCCGACGGGCGTGCCGGGCCGCCCGCGTGCCCTTGCGTCACGGAGCGGACCGACGGATGATTCCGTATTCCCGGCGGTAGATAGAGGGGAGCGGCGCGGATTGCACGCGAAACTTCACCACGCGCAACGCCGCCCCCCAAATGCTACTCTCAAAATACTACCCAGGCCGCCCCGCGCCCGACACAGCCCTCGCCGGACCCCATGACCCTGCCGCCCGCCCGCATCGTCGTCGAAGATCTGTCCAAGAGCTACCGCATCGCCGCCCCCGCCAGGCCCCCCGGCGCCGGGCGACGCCTCGGTTTTTCCCTGGGCTTTTCCCGGGGCTTTTCCCTGGCCCTGCCATTCGCCCCCCGGCGCCGGCGCGTGATCGAGGCGCTGCGCGACGTCAGCTTCACGATCGCGCCGCACACGATCACCGGGCTGATCGGCCCGAACGGCGCCGGAAAATCCACGCTGATCAAGATCCTGTCGGGGATCCTGCGCCCCAGCGCCGGCCATGTCCGCATCGGCGGCCTGATCCCCTGGGCCGACCGGATCCGGCATGTGGGGCGGATCGGCGTCGTCTTCGGCCAGCGCTCGCAGCTCTGGTGGGACCTGCCGGTCGATGGCGGCTTCGCCCTGCTGCGCGACATCTATCGCGTGCCGCCCGACGCCTATCGCGTGCGGCGCGCCCGGCTGGTCGAGACGCTGCGGCTGGAGGGCATCCTGGACCAGCCGGTGCGCCAGCTCTCGCTGGGCCAGCGCATGCGTGCCGAACTGGCGGCCGCCCTGCTGCACGCCCCGCCGCTGCTGATCCTGGACGAACCCACGATCGGCCTGGACGCGCCGTCGAAGCTGGCGGTGCGCGCCTTCATCCACGACCTCAACCGGCAGGAGGGGACGACCGTCCTGCTGACCACCCATGACATGCACGACATCGAGGCGCTGGCCCGGCGCGTCATCGTCATCGGCCATGGGCGGGTGCTGGCCGACAGCCCGTTCGAGACCCTGCGCGCCACCACCCTGTCGGGCCGGCGGCTGGTCGCCAGCTTCGACGGGACGGTGCCCCCGATCGCGCTGCCGGACGGCGTGACCCGCCTGTCGGACGGCGAGGGCGTGCTGGAACTGGATTTCGACCCTGCCCGCGTCCCGGCCGCCGACCTGGTCCGGCTGCTGGACGCGGCCGGGGGCAGGCTGGCCGACATCAGCATCGTCCGCCCGTCGATCGAGGACGTGATCAGCCGCTTCTACGAACGCCACGGCGCCGCGGAATGATGGCCGCACGCCCCTATCTGGCCGCCTTTCGCGCCCGCTGGCAGGTGACGACGCGCCACCGCGCCGCGGCCCTGGCCGGCTTCGTCACCCAATGCTGGTGGGGGGCGGTCAATATCATGATCTATGCCGCCTTCTATGCCGGATATGGGGGAACAGGCCACGGGGCGTTCACCCTGCGCCAGACCGTCACCTATGTCTGGATCATGCAGGGCGCGCTGGCCCTGATGCCGTGGGGGTGCGATCCGGATATCGCGCTGGCCGTGCGCAGCGGCGCGGTCTCGCACGACCTGCTGCGGCCGGTGGATATCTGGTGGTGGTGGTTCTGCCGCGCCGCCGCGCGCATCCTCGGGCGGCTGGTGCCGCGCGCGGTGCTGATGGCGGGATTCGCCGGGCTGGCGCTGAAGCTGGCCGGGCTGGATGCATGGGCGCTGCACGCGCCGGCTTCGGCCGCCGACGCGGTCCTCTTCACCCTGTCGATCCTGCTGGGCCTGGCGCTTTCGGCGGCCATCACCGTGCTGCTGAACATCGTGACGGTGCGCACCCTCTCGCCGCTGGGGGCGAATGCGGTCATCACGCCGCTGTCGCTGATCCTGTCGGGCAACATGCTGCCGCTGGCCCTGTTTCCGGACAAGGCGCAGGTGCTGCTTCTGCTGCAGCCCTTCGCCGGACTGGGCGACCTGCCCTGCCGGTTCTGGCTGGGCACATTGCACGGTCCGCGCGCGGCCATGGCCCTGGGCCAGCAGGCCGCCTGGGTCGCGCTGCTGACCCTGGCCGGCCGGGCGGCCCTGCGGCGGACCCTGGCCCGGCTGGAGGTCCAGGGCGGATGAACGGGGTCAGGCTCTGGCTGCGCTATCTGCGCGCCTCGCTGGCCGGTCAGGTCCGCTATCCGGGCGCCTTCGCGCTGCAGCTCGCGGGGCACCTGGCCACCACGCTGATGGGTTTCGCCGCGATCCTGATCCTGTTCCGCCGCTTCGGCACCCTGCATGGCTGGAGCGTCGGACAGGTCGCGCTGTTCTACGGCCTGGTGAATGTCGAATTCGCCCTGGCCGAGATGGTCGGGCGCGGCTTCGAGGCGTTCGGCGAGGAGTTTCTGAGCACCGGGGAATTCGACCGCGTCCTGCTGCGCCCGCGCTGGACGGTGCTGCAGGTCCTGGGCCACCAGTTCCGGCTGCGGCCGTTGGCCCGCCTGGCGCAGGGCGGCGCGATCCTCGCCATCGGCCTGGCGACG
Source organism: Nguyenibacter vanlangensis (assembly GCF_038719015.1). NCBI lineage: Bacteria > Pseudomonadati > Pseudomonadota > Alphaproteobacteria > Acetobacterales > Acetobacteraceae > Nguyenibacter > Nguyenibacter vanlangensis. Next base: position 4,094,640 of record NZ_CP152276.1, on the reverse strand, counting down.
GCGCAGGTGCGGCCCGCTTTGTTCAGCCTGCCGATGCTGGCCTGGACGATCGCGGGCGGCGTCGCCTTCTTCCTGGGGGTCCTGGTCGGGCAGGCGGCCCTGTCCTTCCGCACGATCGAAAGCCTGGAGGTCGCGAACGTACTGACCTATGGCGGGGTCGAGGCCGGGCAATATCCGTTCGACCTGTATGCGCGCTGGTTTCGCGTGCTGATGACCTATGTCGTGCCGCTGGGGGCCATCAGCTACGCGCCGGTACTGGCGATCCTGGGCCGCGCGCGGCAGCCCACGCTGGCCTGCCTGGCGCCGGCGGCGGGCTTCGCCTTCCTGGCGCTCATGCTGGGCATATGGCAGGCGGCGGTCCGCCGCCACGCCTCGAACGGAACATGAAAGAGCCCGGCAGGCGTCCTACAGCGCGATATCCTGCCGCAGGTTGAGCAGCGGGCGCGCCCCGAAATGCGAGATGATCTCCGACGCCGCCACACTGCCCAGCCGGCCGCATTCCGCCAGGGTCCGGCCCGACGTCCAGCCGGCCAGAAAGCCCGCGGCATAGGCGTCGCCCGCGCCGGTCGTGTCGACCACCTGGGTCGCCACGGGGGCGACGTCGATCCGCTCATCCCCCCTGATGATCACGCTGCCCTGCGCCGAACGGGTCAGGACCGCGAAATGCGTGTCGGCCGCGGCATGGGCCGCGGCGGCCGCGAAATCCTCGGTCTGGTACAGCGAACAGACTTCCTCTTCATTCGCGAACAGGATGTCGACATGTCCCCTGACCAGCGCGCGGAAGGCATCGCGATGGCGCGCGACGCAGAACGGGTCGGACAGGGACAGCGCCACCTGCCGCCCGGCCCCGTGCGCCAGCGCCGCGGCATGGCGGAACGCGTCCTGCGCGTGGGGGGGATCGAACAGATAGCCTTCCAGATAGGTCACGCGGGCGCTGGCGACGATGTCGGCCATGACGTCTTCGGGCCCGAACGACACGCAGGCGCCCAGATAGGTGTTCATCGTCCGCTGCCCGTCCGGCGTGACCATGACCAGGCAGCGCGCGGTGGGCTGGCGGCGCGCGATGGCGCCGGTCAGGAACGAGGACGGGAAATGAATGCCCGAATCCCGCAAATCTGCGGCGAAGGTGCGGCCCGGGCCGTCATCGGCCACCTTGCCCAGATAGGCGACGCGCGCGCCCATGTTGGCCGCCACGACACAGGTATTCGCCGCCGATCCGCCGCCCATCTCCCGCTCGCGCGGGATCATGTCGTACAGCGCCTCGGCCCGCGTGGCGTCGATCAGCATCATGCTGCCGGGAATCATGTCCTGCGCGATCAGAAAGTCCGGTTCGACGGGCGCCAGCACGTCGATGATCGCATTGCCGATCCCCAGAAGGTCGAACCGGCATTCCGCCGCCTCTCCGTCCGCCGTATCCTTCTCAATCGACACAGACATTTCGCTCCTTCGGCCCCGGCGGCAGCATCTTCCGTTCGCCCGCCATCAAATGGACAAGATCGTCATCCAGACGCCGGCACGCGCTCGGAGCCCGTCATTCCCGGACGGGCTCTAACATCGGAAGGGAGACGCCCGCAATGGAACAGATTTCATGTGCGGATGCTTGACGCATGGTGCTTGTTCGGCTCCGATCCCTGCGTGTAATCGTTCCTGACATCGGTTTTTCGAAAAATCCGGCTTTCCCGGAAAGCCCGGATTCTCCAGAAGACCCCTGTCCCTGACCGGCCGGGCCCCCACCCGGCGCCACCCTATCGAAGACCAGCGGGGTATCTTTTGTTCAAACGACGCAAGCCAGAAGACGACGCCCCCGCCCAAGGCGGGTCGTCCTCGGCCGGCCGCCCGGCCAGTCCGCAGACGCATTTCCCGCCGCCGCCGGCGGGTGGCCGGCCCCTCTCTCCCGTCGCGGCATCCGGCACCGCATCCCCCTCTTCTCCCCCGTCCAAGGAATCTGCCGCCATGGCTCGTGCCCCCTTTCCTCCCGCGCCGCCCCCGTCCCCCGCTCCGGTTCCCGGCGCCGCCCAGCCGGTCCGCCCCGGCATGCCGCAGGGCCAGCGCAAGGAAAATCTCGACCGCCGGACCCTGGTCGTGGGCCGCGGCATCAGCGTGCAGGGCACGATCCAGGACGCCGAGCGCCTGGTGGTCGAAGGCACGGTCGAATCGTCGATGATTCACGCCCAGGAACTGCAGGTCGCCCATGGCGGCATGTTCCGTGGCGAGGTCGAGGTCGAGGACGCGGACCTGGCCGGCACCATCGACGGCACGCTGACCGTGCGCGGCAGCCTGACGATCCGCGCCACGGGACGCCTGCTGGGCAAGGCGAAATGCCGCCGCCTGCAAGTCGAGGATGGCGGCCAGGTGACCGGCCATCTGGAAATGATCACCGGCACCGCCCCCCTGCCGGCCGGCCTGGACACCCCGGCTCCGGCCGCCGCGCCGGAAGAGCCCGAGACGATCTGAACCTGACCGTCCGGCCGGACGTGAATCCGGCCGGACGTCCGGCGCACAGGCGAAAAAAAAGGCCGTCGCGGATCGAGACTCCGCAACGGCCTTTTTTCTATCGTGACAGGCAGGCAAAGAGAGTATTCAGTTCCCCCTGACGCAAGCCCCGGTCAAGCCCCGGTCAAGCCCCGATCAAGCCACGTTGTCGCGCCGGTCGCGCAGCTTCACATAGGCCAATTGCGCATGTTCGGCGCAGTACGGCTTGCCGGGCACCGGGGTCGCGCCACAGAAATGAAAGCCCGGCGTGCCCGGATCGCCCAGCGGCCAGCAACAGGTCAGGCCGCTGCGACGCGGCGCGGGCGTGCCGACCGCGCGCAACGGCGGACGGGCTTCGACACGGGTTTCGGCCGGCCCGGCCTCGGACGCCCCCTGCCGGGCGGCAACCGCTGGGACCGGGGCGACCGCCGGCGCGGCAGCCGGGGCAACGGCCGGAGCGTCAGGCGTCGGACCGCCAGGCGCGACAGCGGCCGAAGCGGCAATCTGGCCGGGGACCGGACGGACCTCGGCCGGAACGGTTTCCGCCGCGATCGGGACCGTAGCAATGGGGGCGGCAGCGATGGGCGCAACCTTCGGCGCATCCCCATGCAGCGGGGTCACGTTCGCCGTCGGCGCGGCAGCGGACGCGGGTGCCGCCGCCGCAACCGGCTTGGACTCCATGCCCCTGGACTCCGTGGCACGGGCAGGCGCCGCTGGACGGCGGATCGGCGATGGGCGCGACTGGAGACCAAGGCGATGCGCCTTGCCGACGACCGCGTTTTTCGTCACCGCAAGCTGACGCCCGATTTCGGCCGTCGACAATCCCTGCTGCCAAAGCTCGCGAAGACGGGCGATCGTCTCCTCGGTCCATTCCATAGCCATGCCATCTCTCCTTACGAAGGATGCACGGACACTAATCCTATATCGTGGGGACACTCAACAGTTCGACCACAAAATCTTGTGGACAAGGCTGGGTATAACCTGTTCACAACCCCTGTAAAACCAGCGCATGCCCGCAGCCGGCCCCGTCGTTACGCATACGATCGAAAGTCGTGGTTCCGACGGGCCGTCAGATGCGGGCCCGCCTGATCCGCGTGCCGTCGACCCCCAGCAGCATCTGCCCGGATTTCAGCGCCAGCGCGTCGTCGCCGAACACCTTGCGCCGCCAGCCCTGCATCAGCGGCAGGTCGGGCTCGGCCTCCAGCGCCAGCCGGTCGAGATCGTCCGCGGACGCCACCAGGCGCGGCGCCACGTCATGCTCCTCGCAGCACGCCGCCAGCAGCACCTTCAGCAGCGCGACCAAAGCGGGGGACGGGCGCTGACCCTCCCGCGCCTTCGGCGGACGCGGCAGGGCGCTGTCGGGCAGCGCCTTGGCGTCCGCCAGGGCCTCCAGCAGGCCGGCGCCGCCCTTGCCCTCGGCGAAACCGCGCGACACGCCCCTGATCCGGGCCAGCGCGTCGGGATCGGCGGGCGCTGTCGCGGCGATCTCCAGCAGGCTTTCATCCTTCAGCAGGCGCTGGCGCGGTACGTTCACCCGCTGGGCCTCGCGCTCGCGCCAGGCGGCGATGGCCCGCAGGATGCCCAGCATGCGCCGGTTCGCGGTGCGCGGACGCATGCGCTCCCACATCGTCTCGGGGTCCGGGCGAAAGGTGGCGGGAACGGACAGCACCGCCAGTTCCGCCGCGACCCAGTCCAGTCGCCCCTCGCGGCCCAGCCGGTCCAGCAGCACCTGATAGACGGTGCGCAGATGGGTGACGTCGGCGGCGGCATAGCTGATCTGCGCCGGAGACAGCGGGCGCGCCGACCAGTCGGAAAAACGATGGGTCTTGTCGATATGCGCCCCGGTCAGGGACGAGACCAGATTGTCATAACCGACCTGGTCGCCATAGCCCGCCACCATCGCCGCGACCTGGGTATCGAACAGCGACTCCGGCAGCCGGTCGAACAGATGCAGGAAAATTTCCAGGTCCTGCCGTGCCGCATGGAACACCTTGACGACGGCCGGATCGTCCAGCAGCGCCCCCAGCGGGGCCAGGTCGATGCCGGCGGCCAGGGTGTCGACCACCACGACGTCGGCCTGGCCGGCCAACTGCACCAGGCAAAGTTCCGGCCAATAGGTCCGTTCGCGGACGAATTCGGTATCGATGGTCACGAACGGCTCCTGCCGCAACCGTTCGATGACGGCAGTCAGTTCGTCGGTGGTGGTGATCAGCACAGGATCGGGGAATTCGGCTTTGGATGCGTGCGCCATACGGCCTTGTTACCATGGCGTCCGCGCGGTGTGAAAGCGCCGCCGCCCGAAAACGGGCGGCAAACAGGACGCTTGACGGGCCGGAGGCGGCTCTGACATCACCCCGATCCGAGACGACGCCCCTTTTCTTGCGCAAGGAAACCCCGACGTGAGCGCACCTTCCCGCCCCGATGACGGCAGCCAGACGCTGACCCAGCTCGGCAAGCCGACGATCCAGCCCGCCAGCCCCGAGGACGCGACGCTGGAGCGCGTCCCCGCGCCCTATCGCGACCGGCGCTATCTTGTGCGTTTCACCGCCCCGGAATTCACCTCGCTCTGCCCCGTGACCGGCCAGCCGGACTTCGCGCACCTGGTCATCGACTATGTGCCCGATCAGTGGATCGTCGAAAGCAAGTCGCTGAAACTGTTCCTGACCAGCTTCCGCAACCACGGCGCGTTCCACGAGGCATGCTCGGTCCAGATCGCGACCACCCTGGTCGATCTGCTCAATCCGGTCTGGCTGCGGATCGGCGCCTACTGGTATCCGCGCGGCGGCATGCCGATCGACGTGTTCTGGCAGAGCGGCACCCCGCCCGAAGGGGTCTGGATTCCGCCGCAGGACGTCCCCGGCTATCGCGGGCGCGGCTGACGCGCCGCACGGCAGCCGCCGCGCGGCGGCTGCGATCCGCTCTACGCCGCCGCGCCGCCCGCGGCTTCGATCTCGGCGCGAACCGACTGCATCTTGGCCATCAGCAGGTCCAGGGCCGGTACATCCATCTTGTCCGCTGCGTCATAGGACGCCTGCAACTCCTGCAGGCGCGCCTGGGCGGCCTCGACCGACAGGTCGGACAGCGCGGTGGCCGCGTCCGCCAGGATCGTGCAGCGGGTCGCCGTCATGTCGGCAAACCCGCCCGCGACGAAGAACCGGTCCGTCACCTTGCCGTCCTGATGCAGTTCGACGACACCGCCACGCAGCAGCATCATCATCGGCGCATGGTCGGGCATGGCGGCGATGTCGCCTTCCAGACCCGGGATCACCGCCATATCGACCGCGCGCGAGAAGAGAACCTTCTCGGGGCTGACGATCTCGACCTCAATCGGCATGGCCTGTCTTCCTTAAAGCAGATCGCGACGAGGCGCCGGCCTCGTTGCGCGACGATGCGCGCGGCACGCTGGAGCACTCCGTCATTCGACGAATCACACGAACTGCTCCGGTCTTCCGGCTTTCAAAGCCTCACCGGGGCACCCGGGGGGGCGCCCCTTCAGGACATGGCCGATCAGGCCGTTTCCTTCATCTTCTCGGCCTTGGCCACCGCTTCCTCGATCGAACCGACCATGTAGAAGGCGCCTTCCGGCAGATGGTCATATTCGCCGGCGACGATCGCCTTGAACGAGCGCACCGTGTCTTCCAGCGACACCAGCTTGCCCGGCGCGCCGGTGAAGACTTCAGCAACGTGGAACGGCTGCGACAGGAAGCGCTGGATGCGGCGCGCGCGCGCCACCAGCAGCTTGTCGTCCTCGGACAGTTCGTCCATGCCCAGGATCGCGATGATGTCCTGCAGCGATTTGTAGGTCTGCAGGATGCGCTGCACGTCGCGGGCGACCTGGTAATGTTCCGCGCCCACGATCTTGGGATCCAGCGAGCGCGAGGTCGAATCCAGCGGATCGACGGCCGGATAGATGCCCATCTCGGCGATCGAGCGGTTCAGCACCGTGGTCGCGTCCAGATGGGCGAAGGTCGCGGCCGGCGCCGGGTCCGTCAGGTCGTCGGCCGGGACATAGACCGCCTGGACCGAGGTGATCGACCCCTTCTTGGTCGAGGTGATGCGTTCCTGCAGCGCGCCCATCTCGGTCGCGAGCGTCGGCTGATAGCCCACCGCCGAGGGAATGCGCCCCAGCAGCGCCGAGACCTCGGCGCCCGCCTGGGTGAAGCGGAAGATGTTGTCGACGAAGAACAGGACATCCTGGCCTTCCTCGTCACGGAAATACTCGGCCAGCGACAGGCCCGACAGCGCGACGCGCGCACGGGCACCCGGCGGCTCGTTCATCTGGCCATAGACCAGCGCCACCTTCGAGCCCTCGGTCGTGTCCTCGCCCAGCTTGATCACGCCGGCATCCTGCATTTCGTAATACAGGTCGTTGCCTTCGCGCGTGCGCTCGCCGACGCCGGCGAACACCGACACGCCGCCATGCGCCTTGGCGATGTTGTTGATCAGCTCCTGGATGATGACGGTCTTGCCCACGCCGGCGCCGCCGAACAGGCCGATCTTGCCGCCCTTCAGATAGGGGCACAGCAGGTCGACGACCTTGATGCCGGTCACCAGGATCTCGCTGGCCGCCGCCTGCTCGTCGAAGGCGGGCGCCTTGCGGTGGATCGTATAGCGCTTCTCGGCCTTGACCGGGCCGCGATCGTCGATCGGCTCGCCGATCACGTTCAGGATGCGGCCCAGCGTGCCGGGGCCGACCGGAACCGAAATCTGCGCGCCGGTCGCCACGACCTCGGCGCCGCGGATCAGGCCATCGGTCGAGTCCATGGCGATGCAGCGCACCTCGTGCTCACCGATCTCCTGCGCCACTTCCAGCACGAGGGTCTGGCCGTTGAACGAGACGTGCAGCGCATCGAGGATATGCGGCAGCGTGCCCTCGAACTGCACGTCGACCACCGCGCCGCGGACCTGGGTCACGCGACCGACGACGTTGCTGTTCTGCGACTGGCCCTGCGTGGCGACAGGAGCCTGGTACTGTGTGGTGTCCGACATGGGTTAGCTCCTGCGGCGAGGAAACGAAATCGGTCCGGGCATCGGCTCAGACCGCCTGGGCGCCCGAGATGATCTCGATCAGTTCGTTGGTGATGTTGGTCTGGCGCGTGCGGTTATAGGTCAGCGTCAGCCGGTCGATCGCCTTGCCCGCATTGCGGGTGGCGTTGTCCATGGCCGTCATCCGCGCCCCCTGCTCGCCCGCAGCGCTTTCCAGCATGGTGGCATAGAGCTGGACCTGCAGGTTGCGCGGCAGCAGGCTGGCCAGCAATTCTTCTTCGCCGGGCTCGAATTCATAGGCCGGGGCGTCGATCGCGGGCGCGCCGTCATTGGCCGGCACCGACAGCGGCACCAGTTGCAATTCGGTCGGCGTCTGCGACATGACGTTGCGGAAGCGGTTATAGACGACGGTACAGACGTCGAATTCCCCCGTCTCCAGCATCGCGGCGATCCGCCCGCCCAGTTCGGCCGCGGCCGAGAACGGGACCTCCTTGCCGCCCGAACCATGGACATGGCCGACCATCAGCGCCGAGAATTCCCGCATCAGGTAGTCATGGCCCTTGCGCCCCACCGGCAGCAGGCGGACGGTCTTGCCCTCGGCCTGCAGGCGGCGGATCAGGTCGCGCGTCGTGCGGTTGATGTTGGCGTTGAACGCGCCGGCCAGGCCGCGATCGCTGGTCATCGGGATCAGCAGATGGACCTTGTCGGCCCCCGTGCCGGCCAGCAGCTTCGGCAGGGCGGCCTCGCCCCGGGTGCCGGCCGCCAGTTCCGCCAGCATCCGGCGCATCGCCGCCGCATAGGGACGCGCGGCCTCGGCGCGGGCCTGCGCCCGGCGCAGCTTGGCCGCCGCCACCATCTTCATGGCGCTGGTGATCTTCCGCGTCGATTTGACGCTGCCGATCCGCGCGCGAAGTTCCTTGAGGGATGCCATGGATGCCGGCCTGCCCTCAGCCCGCGAACTGACGGCCGAAGCGCGTCAGGAACTCGGTCAGACGGGTTTCGGTTTCCTTGGTGATCTGCCGCTCGGTGCGGATCGAATCCAGGATGTCCTTGCCCGCGGTGCGCAGTTCGGACAGCAATTGCCGCTCATAGGCGATGACCCGGTCCACCGCCACCGCATCGACGAAGCCGCGGGTGCCGGCGAACAGGATGCAGACCTGCTCCTCGACCTGCAGCGGCGAGGTCTCGGGCTGCTTCAGCAGCTCGACCAGGCGCGCGCCGCGGGCAAGCTGCTTCTGCGTCGCCGGATCGAGGTCCGAGGCGAACTGCGAGAAGGCGGCCATTTCGCGATACTGCGCCAGTTCCAGCTTGATCTTGCCGGCAACCTGCTTCATCGCCTTGATCTGCGCGGCGGAACCGACGCGCGACACCGAGCCGCCGACATTCACCGCCGGACGGATGCCGCGATAGAACAGGTCGGTTTCCAGGAACACCTGGCCGTCGGTGATCGAGATCACGTTGGTCGGGATATAGGCCGACACGTCGCCTGCCTGGGTTTCAATGACCGGCAGCGCCGTCAGCGACCCGGCGCCATAGGCGTCGGACATCTTCGCCGCGCGCTCCAGCAGGCGGGAATGCAGATAGAACACGTCGCCCGGATAGGCCTCACGCCCCGGCGGACGGCGCAGCAGCAGCGACATCTGGCGATAGGCGACCGCCTGCTTCGACAGATCGTCATAGACGATCAGCGCATGCATGCCGTTGTCGCGGAAGAATTCGCCCATGCTGCAGGCGGCATAGGGCGCCAGATACTGCATCGGCGCCGGGTCGGACGCGGTGGCCGCGACCACGATGGAATAGTCCATCGCGCCCGCTTCCTCCAGCGTGCGGACCAGTTGCGCCACCGTCGAGCGCTTCTGCCCGATCGCGACATAGATGCAGTACAGCGACTTCTTGTCGTCGCCCAGCGCGTTGACCTGCTTCTGCGCGACGATGGTGTCGATCAGGATGGCGGTCTTGCCGGTCTGGCGATCACCGATGACCAGCTCGCGCTGGCCGCGCCCGATCGGCACCAGCGCGTCGATCGCCTTGATGCCGGTCAGCATCGGCTCGCCGACCGACTGGCGCGGCATGATGCCCGGCGCCTTGACGTCGGCGCGCTTCATGATCACGTCGCCGACCAGCGGCCCCTTGCCGTCGATCGGCGTGCCCAGCGCGTCGACCACGCGGCCCAGCAGCGCCTTGCCGGTCGGGACCTCGACCACCTTGCCGGTACGGGCGACCGTATCGCCTTCACGCATGTCGGAATCGTCGCCGAAGATGACCACGCCGACATTGTCGTTTTCCAGGTTCAGCGCCATGCCGCGCTGACCGGTGGCCGGGAACTCGACCATCTCGCCGGCCTGGACGTTCCGCAGGCCATAGACGCGGGCGATCCCATCGCCGACCGACAGGACGGTGCCCGTCTCGGCCACGTCGACCGGGTTGTCGAACGTGGCGATCTGCTGCTTGAGGATATCCGAAATCTCGGCGGGACGGATTTCCATCACGCGGCTCCCTTCATGGCGTGGTGCAGGCGGGTCAGGCGAGAACGGAGACTGGTGTCGTACAGCCGCGCGCCGACGCGCACGACCAGACCGCCCAGCAGCGCCGCATCGACGCGCTCCTGAATATTGACTTTGGAATAGCCGGCCTCGGCGAGGCGGCTCCGAAGCTGGATGCGCTGCAGGTCCGTCAGGGGATGGGCCGAAACGACCTCGGCCACGGTCTCGCCCCGGCGGGCGGCGGCGATCGCCGCCAGCGCGTCAAGGATCTCGGCCAGCCTGGACAGGCGGCGGTTGCGGGCGACGACGCCCGCGAAATTACGGATGATCGGGCCGAATCCCTGCGCATCGAGGACGGCGTTCAGCGCGCGCGTGGCCTCGGCGACGTCGAGCGTACGATCCGTCAGAAGGGTGCGGAATTCGGCGCTGCCGCCGATCAGGCGCGACAGGGCCGCGGCCTGGTCCAGAACGGCGTCAAGCTGCCATTGATCGGCGGCGAGGTCATAGAGGGCCGTCGCGTAACGACCAGGCAGGCCATTGGCAACGGAGGCGATCGGTATTGTTGTCGTTCCACCCGAAACCACGGTCGGCCTTTCCATCCCAGATCCAGAACACTGCCAGCATGCCGGCGGCCGGGAGAGTCTCCCGCCTGCCGCTGGCCGGGCGTCTAGCATGCTGACCGATACGGCGCAACAAGACGATGAAGCCCGTGTAATATATGATGCGTCCGCATGCCGCCCCGCCCGTCCGGTCAGGCCGGCATGCGCGCCACGGTTGCGTCGGCTCCAATCGTTTCGGCCCCGATCGTTTCAGCCCCGGCCGTTTCAGCCCAGGCCGTTTCAGCCCCGGCCATTTCGCCCCTGGCCGTCTCGGCGGCGCGGAACAGGGTGGTCTCGCGCCGGACCAGGGTCACGCCCAGATCGACGATCCGCGGCACGTCGCGCCGCCCGGCCAGCAGGTCCAGCACCATGCGGCCGGTCCGTTCGCCGATCGCCCGGAAATCCACCGCGACCGTCGTCAGCGCCGGCACGACCTGGCGACCGATCTCGAACCCGCCGAAGCCGATCAGCGACATATCCTCGGGCACCCGCACCCCCCGGCGGTGGCACTCCATCAGCGCCCCCACCCCCACCAGGTCCGACACCGCGAACACGGCCTGCACCTTCGGCGCGCGGTCCAGCAGATGTCCCATGGCCCGCGCGCCATGGGTGAAGGACACCGGCGGATTGCCCATGCGCAGCACCAGCGCATCGGACAGTCCGGCCTCGCGCAGGGCTTCGGCGAAACCGTCCAGGCGCTCGCCGCCGCGATGGTCGCAGGACAGGCCGTCGCCCTCGGCGCCCAGCGCGCCGATGCGCCGATGGCCCAGCGCGATCAGGTGGCGCGCCGCCATGCGCCCGGCCTCGCGGTTCGAATAGCCGACCATGGGATGGACGGGCCGGCCGGCCAGCCCGGCCATCTGCACGATCGGGATCGCCTCGGGCGCCAGCATGCGGCGCAGGGTCGGGCCGCGCGGACCGGCCGGCAGCACCAGGGCCTCGGCCCGCCTTCCCAGCATGTCGCGCACATGGCGCAGCATCTCGCCCTCGTCGTAATCGGTATAGCCGATCAGCAATTCGTATCCCGCGCCGCGGATGATTTCCGTCAGGCCACGCGCCGCGTCGGCGAAATTGGTGTTGGTCAGGGTCGGCAGGATCAGCCCGACGAAGCCGCTGCGCCGGGTCGACAGGGCCTCGGCCGCGCGATCGGGGACATAACCCAGCTCGGCGATCGCCCGCTCGACGGCGCGGCGCGTCTCCGCGCGCACCAGGTGGGGCGCGCGCAGGGCGCGCGAGACGGTCATGCGCGAGACCCCGGCCCGGGCCGAGACATCCATGATGGTCGGGCGCACGCCGGGCTCCCGCAGCTCCGGCACCGGAACGGTGGACAACGCAGGGCGGGCGGTATCGGCAATGGGCGCGGGGGCCGGGGATGGCGCCGGGGCCGCGCGTGTCGTCCGCGTGTCTGACATGCCTGCCCGTCCCTCCCGCCCCGCCTCGCTCACGCAAACTTATAGGCCCCAAGGGCGCAAAGCCGCGCCCGCAATATGGACAAGGCCGTGCCGTTCCTGTCCGGATAGACATCCCATCATAAGAATCCAAACATGAACAGGAAATGTCTGCCATGCCGATATTGCCGATCTTCGACCTGACCGGACGCCTGGCGCTGGTCACCGGTTCCAGCGGCGGAATCGGCCTGGCGATCGCCGCGGGCCTGGCCGATGCCGGGGCCCATGTCATCCTGAACGGACGGGACGCCGACCGGCTGGAACACGCCGCCGCCACGCTGCGCGAGACCGCGCCGGAAGGCGGCGCGCGCACCGTCCTGACCCGCGCCTTCGACGTGACGGACCGCGCGGCGGTCGAGGCCGGGGTGCGCAAGATCGAGGATACGGACGGCCCGATCCGCATCCTGGTCAACAATGCCGGCATCCAGCGCCGCGCGCCGCTGGACGCCTTCCCGCCCGAGGACTGGGCCGAACTGATGCGCACCAACCTCGACAGCGTCTTCTTCGTCGGCACCGCCGTCGCGCGCCACATGATCCCGCGCGGCGCGGGCAAGATCATCAATATCGGCAGCGTGCAATGCGAACTGGCGCGGCCCGGCATCGCGCCCTACACCGCATCCAAGGGGGCGGTGAAGAACCTGACGAAGGGCATGTGCGCCGACTGGGCCCGGCACGGGCTGCAGGTCAACGCGATCGGCCCGGGCTATTTCGAAACGCCGCTGAACCGCGCGCTGGTCGAGGACCCCGAATTCAATGCCTGGCTGAAGAAGCGCACCCCGGCCGGCCGCTGGGGCCGGGTCGAGGAACTGCAGGGGGCGGCCGTCTTCCTGGCCTCGGACGCATCGTCCTTCGTCAACGGCCAGACATTATATGTCGATGGGGGCGTATTGTCGGTCCTGTGACTGGCGGCGGGACGGAAACCTCCAGCAGCGCGCGGACCGCCTGCGCGCTGCGGAGCGCCCGCGCGCCCGTCGAAAGCAGCCCCAGCCCGGCGATCACGCCCGACAGCGCGACCATGCCCCACCACACGCCGTGGCTGGCCTGGGGCAATTGCGCCATCGCCGCGCGCCCGTCCGCCGCGCCGCGCATCGCCACGCCGGTCATGGTCCCCGACAGGGCGATACCCAGCAGCGCGCCGACCTGCCGGCTGGTCGAGGCCAGGCTGGCCGCCAGCCCCGCCTGGTCGCGCGGCATGCCGGACACCGCCGCGTTGGTGATCGGCGCGTTGCACAGCCCGAACCCGCATCCGCACAGCCCATAGGCCGCCAGCAGCACCCCCAGCGGGGTCGCGGCGGCCAGCCCGGTCAGCAGCAGCGCCCCACCCCCCAACCCCGCCGCCGACAGCAGCAGCGGCAGCCGCGCGCCCCGCGCCGCCACCAGCCGCCCCGACAGCGGCGCGCAGGCCACCACCCCCAGCGCGAAGGGCAGGGTGCAGAATCCGGCCCGCAGGGCGCTGAATCCCCGCACATCCTGCAGATAGAGCGTGTTGAGGAACAGAAAGCCGCTGAAGATCGCAAAGGCGCAGATCGCGATCAGGATCGCCCCGGTGAAGGGCAGCGCGCGGAAGAAGCGCAGATCCAGCAGCGGCAGGGCGCGCCGCCGCTCGACCAGGACCAGCGCGGCCAGTCCGGCCGCCGACAGGGCCAGCGCCAGGCGGATCGGCAGGGCATGCCAGCCGTAATCGCGCGCCTCGATCAGCCCGGCGGTCAGCGCCGCCAGGCTCAGCGCGACCAGGCACTGCGCCGGGCCATCGACGGGGCGCACCCGCGCCGCGCGCGATTCGGGAATGAAGCGCAGGGTCAGCAGCATCGCCGCCAGCCCGATGGGCAGGTTGATCCAGAACACCGATCGCCAGCCGGCATAGGTCGTCAGCACGCCGCCGGCCACGGGGCCCAGCGCCAGCGCGACCCCCGACATCGCGCCCCAGATGCCGATCGCCCGCGCCCGGGCCGCCGGGTCGACGAAGACATTCGCGACGATCGACAGCGCGACCGGATTCAGCATCGCCCCGCCCACCCCCTGGAACGCCCGGGCCAGCACCAGCGCGGTCGCGCCGGGCGCCATGCCGCACAGGGCCGAGCCCAGGCAGAACAGGGCGATGCCGGCCAGGAAGATGCGGCGGCGGCCAATTCGATCGGCCGTCGAACCCGCCAGCACCAGCAGGCTCGCCACCGCCAGCGTATAAGCGTCGACCACCCATTGCAGGGTGGACAGCCGGCCGCCGAGCGCGCCGCGAATCGCGGGCAGCGCCACGTTGACGATCGTCACGTCCATCATGACCAGCAGCAGGCTGAGACAGCATATGGCCAGCACAAGACCCGGGCGCGGGCCGCGCTCACAGGAAGACGCAGTCACACCGGGGCGGAACATACGGAAATCGGACATGAGAGGCCGGAAAAGGATGGAGCGGGCGAAGAAACCTTAATTCCGCCTCTAATCCATTGGTCAACGGGCAACTTTTTGAGTTGCAAAGGCATCATAGCCTTCCACTTGGCCTCGTTTCAAGACCTTGTCGAATGGCCCCACGAACATCTCGGAGGAATCGTCTCGCGTCCGAGTCGCTTCCCCGATCCGCCGGACCATCGGCATCTCGACGGAGGCGCAGATGGGTGCCATGCACTCACTCCCATGCGACGCGCCTCTCGACCATGCCCTGCACCGCATGTAGGCCGAGCGAACACGCGATTCAGCCCGCTCCGCTACCCCGCGCGCTGACGGTCTTCTCTTCTCAAGGAACCGCCATGATGCCGTGCCGCCCTGTTCGCGCAATTTGAGCCCCTCAAAAGCGAAATGGCTGTCTGCCCCCTCGTCGTATGGAAGCAGACAACCTTTACACCTCAAATCAGTCGGCTAAAACAAGATCAAGATTACGCGGTGTATCTGGTAGCGGGCTTGGGCGTTCATCCCCTTCCGCAAGGCCAAAGGACAAATTCGCAGCCCGAAAGACACCTGTACCCGAACCAAATAAAATGCCAAATCCTACATACACTGCTTCATCTGGCACCTCGATCGTGACAGTACGGTGCGTCCATCCGGTCGTGCCGGTAATCGGACCAGCAGGTCCCCGGTTCAAACCCAGATTCTCGAATGCCAGTGCATCTCGGCTCTGACCACGCGCATGAATCCAGATTCGGCCGTTGCCTATGGCGCTCACGCAGCTTATTTGCGCGCGGAAACTGACTGATTTACCTCGGTAAGGCACTGCGGAAATGCGTTGCATAACCGTCAAAAACTCGCCTGCCTTCGCGACAGCCACCCTCTCTTGCGGAGCGCGGCTTTCAATCAGTAGAGCCGGCTTACGATCTGGACCGGCATCAGGTAACAAGTCATGACGAAATAAATCTGAGCGACCGCTGACAAACCAGCCCTCCGGCACTTTGCCATGACTGGCCGCGCTCTCTGCATCCTGCTGGATATTTGAACTATCTGGACCTATTTGCGCAGCCAGCACATTCCAATCTGCATGGCCAAGCTGTTTAGCGACCAGTTCCAAAGCAGTAGAATGGCTGATCCTCAAATCATGTTCAGCCAATGCTTCACGCAGGATACGCGCCATCGTTTTAGGGTGGGGAGTTCGCATATTCGTATCTCCGTCCGTAGCGAACGACGGATCGAGGTCAGGGCCTGCATTCCCGACATCCGTTCGCCACGTCCGAAAGGTACGAGCATATAACGGAGACGACGCATTCACCGTACCGGATCATATGTCCAAGCGCAGGCGGCGGGCAGCGTCGCGAGCCCGGCGACAATCTGTATTAAAAATGGTCGGCCAGCAAGAAAAACCATGAGCGGCGGCAATGAACACCAGCACACGCTGAACCAGCTCTCAATTTCGTCCATCATCAACCTGTGATTTTCCCCGTTCGGGCTGAAGACACCGCCACATGCACGCCTGACTACGCCACAGTACGTAGCGTGCCGACACACACCGACAATCCATTGTAAATGCCTGATTTTTTCTGATTGAGCTGCGTTTTCCGGCGCGTAATGGTGCTGTCCTCTCCAGACGGAAAGGGCAGGACGATGACGGACAAAAGCCGCATATCGAACGCCGAGCCACAATCACCGGCCAACGATAACAAACCGCCGGACGTCAGCGAATCCGCCACTCCATCTCCAGCCATGACGGCGCGGACGGACGCACTGATCCTCGTCCTGGCCCGCCTGCCGGGACGGCAAATCGTTCGCGAGGAATTCGAACGCCGGATGGCGAGGTTGCCAATGACAACGAACCGCCGCCGGGCGAGGCCGCCCCAATTCAGCAAGGCGTGGAAGATCCTTGAAATGCGCATTCTCTATGCGCATATTGGCTGCTGGAAGGAGTCCATGCAATGTCAGCAACACCCGGCGCCAGACGCGCCACCAATATCACCCTGCCCACGCATCTCCTGACGGAAGCACGCAGTCTGGGCCTCAACGTCTCGCAGGCCTGCGAGCAGGGTCTTGTCGCGGCGCTCGCCGCCCGCAGGCGCGAAAACTGGCTCGCCGAGAACGGTGACGCGATCCAGTCCTGGAACGAGCATGTCGAGACGCACGGCCTGCCGCTGGCCGACTATCGGGCGTTCTGATGGCGCGTCTCGATGTCTATCCCATGCCGGGCAAACATCGCGCGGGGTATGTGGTCGATGTTCAGGCGGAACTCCTGTCCAAACTGGCAACCCGGATGGTCGTTCCCCTGATCCCGGCCTCCGATGCGCCGCCACCGATCAGCGAGCTGAATCCGATTATCGAGATAGAGGATGTGCCGCACGTCCTGCTGACGCAGGCTTTGGCAAGTGTTCCGTTCTCGGAACTCCGTAAGCCCGTCTGTTCCATCGATAGCCATCACGATGCCATCACGCGTGCGCTGGATATTCTGTTCGTTGGCTTCTGAGATAATGCTGCGCATTGAATTCGGAGCATCTGACCGAACCCAGGTGCGAATCTTCTTCGCCACGCCGAGGGCACCACGCCGTTCGACCTTGCTAAGCGCATCGCGCAGGTGATCACGACGGACATCGTAGATCGACAGCTTGCCCAGAACAGGCGGCACGTCCTTGCCAAAGATGCGTTCCACCTGAGACAGCCCAGTCCGGCGCCCATGACGCAGGGATAAGCAGCTCTGCTTTTCCTGCCAGCAGTAGCGAAAATGCCACGATTTTGCCCCCACCCGAAGGCACGTAGAGGGCCAGCCCATCGCCATCGGCAAGCGAATACGCGGCCATCGCGGGCTTTGCCTGCCTGACGGCGAAATCGGAGAGTGCCATGCGTCCATTTCCGTCCCGATGCGCGGATCAGGACGGATGGTTTCCCTGCGCTCTCTATCTTCTCCACCAACAAACCGGCATTCGCCGTAACCGCAAAAATGGCCTCAATCTCGGCCTTAAATCGCGGTGCTTTGGGGAGCTTTCCACGGACCTCGGTGGAACTTGACCCGACGGTAGCCCTTCGGTCTCAAGCCATTGAGGAACTTAGCGGACATCCATGGAACATAATTTGGAGCGGGCGAAGGGAATCGAACCCTCCTCAGAAGCTTGGAAGGCTACTGCATTACCACTATGCTACGCCCGCTCAGCAGCGCCTTCATAGCCCCGAACCGTTCCCGGCGGCAAGCCCCGCGCCCATCCCGGATACAGACCCGCTATCGGAGACCGGAATCCTCCATGCCCGGCCATCGACGGCGGGGAGGCGCCGGGGAGGCGACAAGGAATCGCATCCACCCCCTTGACTTTGGATGCCGGGCATACTCTTTTCCGCAACCTGCGCCGGGTTCGCACGGGTGGCCAAGACAGCGTGTTTCCGCTATCCGTTGGTCGACGCCGAAGGCGGCATGCAGGGGTGTAGCTCAATTGGCTAGAGCGCCGGTCTCCAAAACCGGAGGTTGGGGGTTCGAGACCCTCCACCCCTGCCATCCGCGCCGGTCGGGACAGACCCGTCCGGTCCGGGTCCGATGCCCCCGACATGCAGCGAGTGGTTTTCGGCCCCTGTCCGCCGGTTTCGTCGGATGGGATGCCGTGTGGTGGTGTTACGAGAAGGGTGTTTCGTGTCGGTCAGTCCCGCGAAATTTGTGCAAGAAGTCCGCGCCGAAGCGGGCAAGGTCACGTGGCCCACGCGTCGCGCCACTCTGGTGACGACGGGGGCCGTCCTGGCGATGGCCGCCATGACGTCGGTATTTTTCTTTGTCGTCGACCAGATCATCGGCCTGGGCGTACGGGAACTCTTTGGGCTGGGAGGCTGAGGAACGGACCATGGCAAAACGTTGGTACGTGGTTCACGTCTATTCCGGCTTCGAGAAGAAGATCGCCCAGCACATCAAGGAACAGGCGGCGCAGAAGGGCCTGTCCGACCATTTCGGCGACATCCTCGTGCCGTCCGAAGAGGTGGTCGAGGTGCGGCGCGGCCAGAAGGTCAGCGCCGAGCGGAAATTCTTCCCGGGCTACGTGCTGGTCAACATGGAACTGACCGACGAGGCGTGGCACCTGGTCAAGGACACGCCCAAGGTCACCGGCTTCCTGGGCAGCAAGACCCGTCCGTCGCCGATTCCCGCTGCCGAGGCCGAACGGATCATGAAGCAGGCGCAGGAAGGCGTGGAACGCCCCCGCCCTTCGGTCACGTTCGAGATCGGCGAGCAGGTGCGCGTGTCCGACGGCCCGTTCACCTCGTTCAACGGCACGATCGAGGAAGTGGACGAGGAAAAGGCGCGCCTGAAGGTCAGCGTCTCGATCTTCGGCCGCTCGACGCCGGTCGATCTCGAATACAGCCAGGTCGAGAAGCTCTGAAATTTCGTGTCCCGTCACGAAAAAAGGCGCCGCGAGGCGCCTTTTTTCGTTTGGCCCGCCCGCTCGGGCTCAAGCCGCCGGCAGCGCGCGCAACTGCGCCGCCGCCTGGTCCGCGACCTGCCCCAGCAGGGCGCTCAGCGCCGCCACCATGGCCCCGGTCCCGGATCCGGAAATCGGCCCGGCCAGCGACAGCGCGCCGGCGGCACCTCCCGCCCCCGGCCGGTGCACGCCCAGGCTGCCGGCCAGCACGGCGAAGCCGCGCGAATCGCCGGCAAAGCGGGTAACGCTCAGTTCCACCACCGCCTGCGGCACGGTGGCCACCGCATCGTTCTGGGCGAAGACCGCGCTGCCCGGCAGGCGCTGCTGCAGGTCGGTGGCCAGGACATGGGCGATCATGCCCGGCAGCGACTCGCTCCAGGCCGCGCCGCCGGCCAAGCGCACCCGGTACGCCTCGTCGCTGCGCACGATCCGGTCGCGATCCAGCGACAGGGCGACCGTGGGGGTGCGGATTTCGATCACCGCCGGCGCGCCCCCCTGGGCCGTCCCCGGCCAGGGCGCCAGGGCGTAGAAAGCGGGATCGGACGAACAGGCCGCCAGCGGCGCCGCGCCGGCCAGCAGGCCGAGTCCGGCCTGCAGAACCCCTCGGCGCGACGCCGAACGGCCGGAGAAGGGGCCGGATAAAGACCCGGGCGACATGCCAGGCAACGTCATCGACTAGCGTCCCGTAATCAGCGCCGAAGGATGGCGATTGAGGAAATCGGTCAGAAACCGCACCGAGCGCGCGGTCTCGTCCAGTTGCACCAGCATCTGCTGCAGATCGCGATGGAAATCGGTGTCGCCGCCATAGCTGGCCAGCAGCAGGTTCGCGTTCTTCAGCGCGCCATCCAATTGCGCGCTCATCTGCGGCAGGCGCTGCAGCAGCGGATGCATGCCGCTGCGCGCATCGCTGGTCAGACCCTGCACGCTGCGCAGCGAATCGCGCAGGGCGACGATCGCCTGGCGGAGTTCGGGGCTGTTGATCCGTGCGTCCGAATGGGCCAGCAGGCTGTTCAGGTTGTCGCCCACCTGCGTCAGCGGCAACGCCGCGATCTTGTCCGCGACGGTCGAGAGCGAATCCATGACGCCGCTCATCCCCCCCGCCTTGCTGGGGATGACCAGGGCCGTGCCCTCGACCGCGACGGTGGCCGGCGGCGCGTTCCTGACGAAATTCAGGTCGATCATCGCCTCGCCGGTCAGGAAGCTGGCGGTATCGACCGAAGCCCGCAGCCCGTTATCGACCAGCGCCCGCACCAGTTCAGGCCCGGCGCCACGGTGGATCTCGCCGGCCGCCAGAATGCGTTCCGGCTGGATTTCCATGCCGACGCGCACCCGGGCGGTGCCGGCCTTTTGGTCCAGGTCCAGCTTCACGCCGGTCACGGTTCCGACCTGGATGCCGAACATCGTCACCTGCGCGCCGACCGCCAGGCCCGACACCGAATTGGTCAGATAGGTCGCCAGCGACAGCCGCTCGCGATAGCCGGCATTGTCGGCCTCTTCCTGGCTGCCGTACAGGCGGAAGACGGAATCGCGCGGCGCCCCGGGGGCCGATTGCCCGATACGCTGCGGCGACAGGCCGAAGGCGACCCCGCCCGAGAACAGCGCCTGGATCGATTGCAGCTTGACCTTCAGCCCTCCGGCCCCGAACCCGACCTGCACGCCCGAGACGTTCCAGAAACGCGTATCGGTCCGCAGATAGCTGTCATAGGGCGAACGGATGAAGAGCTGGATCAGGATCGGCCCGACCCCGCCCGGCGGCATGGTATAGCCCAGCACTTCCCCCACATCGACGTCGCGGAAGAAGACCGGCGCGCCCGGACCGATCGACCCCAGCGACCCGGTGATCAGCGTATAGGTGCTGCCCGGCTCGTCCGACCGCAGGCCGGGCGGGGATTCCAGGCCGGTGAAGTCCGTGGTGCTGGTCCCGCCGGGCTCGCCAGGGTCCATCGCGATATAGGCCCCCGACAGCAGCGTCTCCAGCCCGGTGACGCTGGCGCCGTTCAGGCGCGGCCGCACCACCCAGAACCGCGCATGGTCGGTCAGCATCGGCGCGGCATTGGCGCTCATGCGCACGCGGACCTCGACATGGCGCATGTCGGGGGTCAGGCGCACATTCTGCACCGTGCCCAGCGTCACGGACTTGTTCTTGACCTGGGTCTGGCCGGCGGTCAGCCCGTCGCCGGTATCGAAGGTAAGGGTGATTTCCGGCCCGCGCCCCTCGAACCCCTTCCAGCCCAGATAGAGGGCGATGGCCAGCGCCACCACCGGAACCAGCCAGACGATCGAAAAACGGTATTTGCGGGCCGAAGCCCGGGGCGGGACAGGGCGCCGGCCTCCGGGAAAATCTTGGGGGTCGTCCGTCACGCCTGCTTCGGCTCCATCGTTCCGCTCTCTGTCGCTCCGTCCTCCGCCATGGCCTTGCCGGGACGCGCCTGCACGACGGCGGACGGCACGCCGTCGGGCGACGGGCCGTTCAGGCCGGCCGCGTCCCACATCACCCGCGGGTCGAAGCTGGATGCCGCGAACAGGGTCAGGACGACCACCGCGGCGAAAGACACCATGCCGGCATTCGCCGTGACGTTGGCCAATGAATTGAACCGCACCACCGCCACCAGGATCGAGACCATGAACACGTCGATCATCGACCAGCGGCCGATAATGTCAACCAGGTGGAACAGGCGCGTCCGCTGCACCAGGGCGAAGGACGAGCCGCGCCAGGTGCAGACCACCATCCAGCTCAGACTGACGATCTTGAGCATCGGCACCGCGATGCTGGCGAAGAACACCAGCAGCGACAGCGGCACCATGCCGTCCTGCCACAGTTCGATCGCCCCCTCGATGATCGTATGGCTGCCGCCCCCGCCGATCTTGAAGAAGGTCATGACGGGATAGAGGTTGGCCGGGACATAGAAGACGATCGCCGCGATCAGGAACGCGGTGGTGCGCGCCAGCGTCTCGGGCGCCCGCCGCCAGACCCGATGGTCGCAACGCGGACAGACCCCGACGCAGCGCAGGTTGCTGACCGGTTCGTTCAGCTCGCCCACCAGGCCGCAGGATTGGCAGGCCACCAGATGGCTGGGCGGCGGCATGGCGATCGTGTCGATATGGGCGAAGCGCACATGCACCCGGCGCCCATCCTCCATCCGGGTCACGGAATCGACGCGGCGATGGCGCCAGATCAGTTCGGTATCCAGGGTGGAATCGGTGGCCGCCATGGTCAGCATCAGCGCCGAGATCAGATAGACGGCGGGCCCCACATCGACATGGGCCAGGTCGGTCAGCTTGGTATAGGCGACGAAGATCCCCAGGACATAGACCTCGATCATCGACCAGGGACGCAGCTTCTCGTACCATACCAGCAGATGGGGGGCCCAGTCGGGCAGCGCGCGGCGGCTGGCCGCATACAGGATGGCGAACATCATGCCGATGACGACGGCCGGGGCGATCACCGTCACCAGCCCGACCAGGATCCCGGCCTCGCCCCATCCCTCATGCAGCAATTCCATCGGGCCGGTCACCAGGTCGACCGTGCGCTCGCGCCCATAGACGTCCAATGTCATCAGCGAGGACGCCAGCGCCGCCAGGTACAGCGCGCAGGAACTGATGCAGAAGGCCAGGGGCGTCTGCAGCGGCGAGGTCCGCCGCCGCCATTCCAGCGTCTGCCCGCAGCGGGCACATGCGGCCAGTTGGCCCGGCTGCAGCGCGGGCATGCGCTGGAACATCCCGCAGCCCCGGCACTCGACCAGCCCGCCGATCGTCCAGACATGCCGCATGGCCGCCGGCCGCTGCGGCCAGCCGGCCGCACGGCGAAAACGGGAAGCCCGGGCAGAGATCGTCTCGCTCATCACATGCCGCACTATAATTCAATTTCGTGACGGAGATAGTCATTCAACATATTGCGGGCATGCCGCAAGTCGGATATAGCGCACGCGTCGTGCCGACATAGCTCAGGGGTAGAGCAACTGATTCGTAATCAGTAGGTCCTCGGTTCAAATCCGAGTGTCGGCACCAGATTTCCATGTGAAACAGCCCGACGCACCCCGACGCCGAGACGTGTCGGCGTCTTAAAGCATTTCCACTGAACACCGGTTCAGTGGAAATGCTTTAAGTTATTGTTTTATCGAGCATCTTCACCCGTCCAAACGAATTCCGTCTGAATGGGATCCGCTCTATATCTGAAGCCAGGGATGCCGCATGATCATTTCGATACGTATGCGATCATGATTGGCGGCCGTATCGGTGCGCAGCATCGAGGTGCCATGCACCCGATAGCGGCAAAGGATCTGCGGCACATAGGCGGCCTTCATGCCCGCTTCGATGAACTTGCACCAGAACTCATAGTCCTCCCACCCGCCCTGGACATGGGAATAGCCTCCGACCTCTTCCCATGCCGACCTGGAAATCAGGGCCATGGCATCGACGTAGTTTCCGTAACGGAAACGCCCCTTGTCCCAGAAATCCGCATAGCCCAGGCGCCGCTCTTCACCGAAAAACTCGAGCTGCGTATATGCCGCGTCATACTCGCGGAACTGGACGAATTCATAAAGCTTCGACAGCGCTCGCGGATAGATCTGATTGTCCGCATCCATGACGAAAACAGGATCGGTGCGCGCATGGAAGAATGCCGTATTCCGCGCTTCCGCCAGCCCCTGATTGCGCCGATGACGCAGGAGAGTCGTCCGCCGGAAACGGTCGTGATGCTCCTTCATCCACCCTGTGACGACATCGACGGGCGCCGATGTCGTGGAGCAATCGTCCACCACGATCAGATCGATGTTCCGGTGAGTCTGCTCATGGATGGATTCCAGGCATTCGATGATAAATTTATCGTAATTATATAGGCTTACGGCGACCGTGATGCAGTCGAGCTCGGTATGCGGACTCCGGCACTCTTCAAACAGGACGTCGAAGGGTATCAGGCGTGGACAGGTTCGCTTGAACATCATCCGCCCCTCCTGATCTTGGACAGGATAAAATTGAGCGCCATTCGGGTGCGATTTCTTCGTTGCTCTTCATCGAAGATCAGATCAGAAGAGCCGGCGATCAGACGCAGCGCCGTCTTCTGCCCGTCTTCGTCACGCAGGATCCAGTCGACCAGATTGGGGATATGGCGCGCATCTTCTTCAAAATAATGCACACCGGGCTTGAAACGGGGATGCGGCAGACAATGGTCGGTCACGACCAGGGATCCCATCGCCATTCCTTGGCGAACCATTCTGTGCCACTCGAAATAGCAGAACTCGTCCCTGTGGATATTCAGACTGATTTTCGAGCATCGCGCGACATGGGTCGCCACTCGGGTCAGCGCGCGTTCGTTGAATTTCCTGCCCACCGGCCCATGCATCTGGTGCCGATAATGGATGCAGGTCTCGTATCGCGAAAATGGCGCGCTGCATCGGGCGAGAACGTCATCGCGCCTCGGACTGTTCGAACCGAAGAAATTAATATCGATCGGGCGCTCGAACCACGTCCTGTATTTTACCGAAACGTTCCTGGCACTCCGCGGCAGGACTTTCACCAGAGGATGCTCCGCATCCTGCCGGCTCAACGGGGCGACATCCCCCTCCAGCCCCGGCTCCCAATGCATGGCCGGAATGTCCGCATTCTGAAAGAGCGCCGCCGACGAGGCCGAAATATCGAAAATTCCCTTTGCCATCAGAAGCGCAGGAAAAGCGGATGCAAACCAGCTACTGGGAATCTGCTCGGTGTTGTACATGAAGGCGTCGCGGATATTCGCGTCGCTCAGCCAGCGCCGTCCTTGCCCGATCAAGAAGAACTCATGCGGGGCCATGTAGATCGCGATCGCAGTCTTGTCGGGAACGGCGGTCTCGTCCAGCAAGCGCACCGGTATCTCCAGTTCCGCAATATTGCGGCCCAGATCCTCGGCGATTTCCTTCATGAAGATGTTCCCGCGGGAACTGGTATAGATGGCCACGCCCCTGCGGCGAAGGTAACGCGCATCGTCCTCGGACAGGCCCGTCTCCACGGCCGGATCGAGATATTCGGCCGCCACGAGCGCCCGCGCGATCGCAGGCCCCTTGAATAACTGCCGGCCCTCCCAAGCTCCGAACAGAAGCGCGTGGTGATAGGGGCTCTCTTTTATATCCCGGTGAAGATCGTGATAATCCGCCGCCGAGAAATACCCGATCCGCTTCAGCCGCTCCGTGGCCACATCGGCCAGGGCGCGCGAAATATAGGGCATGCGCTCGCTGACTCCAGCCGGCCGCATGGCTGAGACGATCTCCGGACTCGACATCACGTATTTCCCCGCATCCAGCCACGAACGCGCCCGGGAATCATTTCCCCGACATTCCGGAGCGATGCCGTGACCCGCCAGGACGTCGATGAACGCAGCACGCTGATCTCACGCTGCAGATGACGGATGTTCTCCTCCAGGCCCACGATCTTGCGGGCCGCATCGGCACGCAGCCGCGCCTCATCGGCGCGCAGCCTCTCTTCGCGCTGCTGCTCGTTGCGCAGGTCCGCCTCCAACGCATCCCTGGCTTCCAGGATTTCTTCGAACTGATGCCGCTGCAGCTCGATCTGCCGATCGGTCTGGCTGCGCAGCGCCACCTCTCTGGCCAGGCTCTCGCGATAATGCGCCAATTCCTCCTGGGTCCGCATCAGGTTCTGCGTGGCGACGGAAAGGGCGGATGCTCCATCAGCCAGCTCTCCTTCCAGAAGACCGGTTTTCTCGTCATATTCCGCTTTGGACCGTACAAGGGCGTCCTGAAGCTCAGAAACCGATTTCTGCAGGTCGCTTATCGTTCCGACATAGTCCAGTTCCGATCCGGCGGGTGCGAGCTCGGGTCTCTCCGCAGCCGGCGCCTCGTCCTCCTCGACGGTCGGAAGCGTGTTGAAAAATTGCACGTTGGGGAAACGCACGGCCATCGAATGTTCATGGACCGCCCGATTCTTGAAATAGGCATTCGGGGCCAGAAAAACACGCTTTCCCAAAAAAGCCGATAATATCGAAATATGCAGGCGGTCCGTATATACTGATTCGAATTGGGAAAGAAACGCCGCCAAACTGGCGGTCACCTGGTGACAGAATACGGGCGACGTCCACAAATCGCCGTTCCAGGAAAGAGAAATATCCTGATTTTTCTCGGAAATGCGCGCGACTCCGGCCGCTTCCCCGTCCGTCCGCAGCGCCTGAAGGGTTCCCTTGCCCGGCGTGAGATAACGGGAAAAATACGTATCGTCCGCGAAGAAGGTGACGTCATGCGATAAATGCGTGCGTTCCGGATTCGCACCGTTCAGCAAGGCCAGCCGCCACGACACAGCATCGCGGCAAAAAACGGTCAGGCTTCCGAATGTCTGCTCCAGGATGGACGAAAAACCCACGATACTGTGAGGGAGCAACACGACGCGATTGCGTGCGACATGCCGTTGAATCAGGTCATAAACGTCATGATACCGGCCTTCGATCAGGTTTCCGCCGCCTCCGATCAGGACAAGTGCATCCTCGACGGTATCCGACTGCGGATGAGAGATATATTTTATATTGAAATGCTCAAAAAGATGATAAGTTATACTCGAAATAAATCCGTCACCGGCATTTCCTGATTTAGGAAAAAAATGAACGGTCGACCCTTCTATGGATTTAAGGAACTTTATAAAGGGATCGTCCAATAATTGATCATATATCCCCAACTTGCCGCCTAACGTCATGTTATCTTTATCCAAACAGGAACGGTACTGTCATATCGCGGCCATCCCGACCGAGAACTCTCCCCGAATCGGACCAAAACACATGCCGAGTCAATGTGATACCATTGATGTTCGATCTCACTGCGTGCTCCGGATCCTGCCTCGTGTTCATATTTTGCCATACGAAACACGATTCGGTCCATCGATTGGACAAGGCGCCGCCCTACCGGATCGGCGGCCGGAGACCGTGGCTTCCGCCGCGACGGGTCAGGCCGCCGGGCTGCGCGGCGAGTCGCCGGCCGCAGCGTCATCGGGCAGGATGATCGTGCAGCGCAGGCCGGGACGATTGTCCGACAGGCTGATCGTCCCGCCATGCAGCCGCACGATCGCCCGCACCAGGCTCAGCCCCAGCCCGCTGCCGGGCACCGAGCGGCTGGCATCCAGCCGGACGAACCGCTGAAAGACGCGCTCGCGGGCGTCGGGCGGAATGCCCGGCCCGTCATCGGCCACCACCAGCAGGATCCTGCCGTCCGCCAGCCGTCCGTCGAGGGAAATCCGGCTGCCGGCGGGCGTGTGGTTGATGGCGTTTTCCACTAGGTTGGACAGCATCTGCATCAGCAGGACCGGATCGCCGGCGACGGTGCCGGGCACCGGCCCGGGCACGATCAGGACCTGCCCCCGGTCCTCGGCCACCGGGCCATAGAGGTCCGTGATCCGGCGGGTCAGGTCGTCCAGGCTGACTCGGGCGCAGGTGCCGGTCGAAATCTCCGCCTCGATCTGCGACAGGCGCAGCAGCGAGGAAAAGGTCTCCAGCGCCGCGTCCAGGTCGCCCAGCGCGTCCTCGATCGTGTCGCGGGCCGCATCGGGCAGGCGCTCGGCCAGGGCGGCGGCCTCCAGCCGCCGGCGCAGACGCGACAGCGGACGGCGCATGTCGTGGGCGATGTCGTTGGACACCTGCTGCAGGCTGGAGATCAGGCGCTCGTTGCGCTCGAGCATGGCATTGAGGCTGTGCGCCAGGTGGTCGAATTCGTCATCCGCGCCCTGATAGGGAATCCGCTGCGCCATGTCCCCGCTCATGATCCGGCGCGCGGTCACGCTGATCGTCTCGATCCGGCCGAGGATGATGGTGCTGAGGATCATCCCGCCGCCCACCCCCAGCACCGAGAATCCCACCAGGCTCCATCCCACGATGATCCAGAAATCGCGCCGCAATTCGGTCAGGGAGCGTGCATTCAACCCGACGAAGAAATAGCCGCCGTCATTCAGCAGCACGCCCTCGCCGTAGATCGCGCTTTCCGGTTCGCCATAAAGCTGGCGGTGCGCCCGCGACAGCCAGCGGCTGCCCGGCTGGGGGCGCAGATGCAGCATGTTGCCGGCCAGCACCCGGTTGGCGCCGTCTTCCAGCAGATAGAAGAAATCCGGCTCATGGCGGACCAGGTTCTGGACCACCGGCCGGAAATGCGCCAGGTCCATCCCCCCGGCGGCCGAGATGACCTCGGTCCGCTCGGCCCGGACGGCCCGGCGGATCTGTTTTTCCAGCGAATGCTGGCTCTGCAGCCCCGACAGCAGGATCGCCAGCGCGCCCGACAGCATCAGAAAGCCGGCGAACAGCAGCACGATCCGGAAGGACAGGCTGGAGGTGATGCGATAGAGCGCGTCCAGCCTGCCCCTAACCGCCCCCCTAACCGCCACGGGAATGGTCAAGATCCACGTCCCTCAGGATATAGCCGACACCGCGGACCGTTTGGATCAGTTGCCGTCCGTCGTGACCCAGCTTGTCGCGCAGGCGGCTGATATGGGTTTCGACGATATTGGTACGCACGGGGAAATCCACGTTCCAGGCATAAAGCAGCAGCATCTGCCGCGACAGGACCGTTCCCGGGTTGCGCATGAAATATTCCAGAATCTTCACCTCCTGCGGCTGCAGATGCAGCCTGTCGCCATAGCGCGTAACCTCGCGGGTCAGCAGGTCCAGCGTGATTCCCGCCATCCGCAGGGTGGTGACATGCCGCGCCGGCCCCGCTCGCCGCAGCAGCACGGCCACCCGGGCGGCCAGTTCCCGGACCGCGAACGGCTTGACCAGATAATCGTCCGCCCCTCCGCGCAGGCCGTCGACCCGGCTGGCGACGCCGTCCATGGTGGTCAGGAACAGCACGGGCGTGCGGATCCCGGCCTCGCGCAGGCGGACCAGGACGGCCATCCCGTCCATGCCCGGCAACATCCGGTCCAGCACGATGATGTCCCATTCACGCGAAAAGACCAGCGACAGCCCCTCGGTGCCGTTGGCCGCACAGGTGACGGCGATCCCGTCCTGCGCCAGGCCGTCGCGGACATAGGCGGCCGTATCGGGGTCGTCCTCGACCAGCAGCAGGCGCGGGGGCGGTTGGTCGTCCGTCATGGCTCGTCCGTCATGGGGCGCGGCACAATAGCGGCCGCCGCCCACCGCCCGTAAGGGCTGCCGGCAAAAGATTGGGGCTTTTTAAGAATCGTCGCCCGTTAAAGAACGTCGCCGGATACGCCGGAACGGACGATTGGGAGAATGTAAGCTGACAGGCTCTGCCGGAATCCGGCATCCTGCCCGCGCGGCCCGGCGCAGCGGGCCCGCCCGCGGGAGCCCGGACACCGATGCTGCTATGGAGCCTGATCTTTGCCGTCTCGACCCTCGCCTTCGGCCTCAGCGCGGTCTCGGGGGGCGGGGCCGGGCTGATCCTGATGCCGCTGCTGGGCCTGGCCGTTCCGGCCGCGCAGGTGCCGGCCGCCCTGTCGATCGGCACCGCCGCCAGTTCGCTGGCCCGCATCGCCGCGTTCCGGCGCGCGGTGCGCTGGGACGTGGTGCGGCATTTCGCCCCCACCGCCCTGCCCTTCGCCATGCTGGGCGCGTGGGCGCTCAGCCGCATGGACCCGGTCTATCTGAACCTGCTGCTGGGATTGTTCCTGGTGGGCAATGTGCCGCTGCTCTTTCGCAGGACGCCCCATATGGTGAACGGCAAGGGTGCGGATGGCGGGACGCCGCGCCAGGCCTGGCTGTCGGCCATCGGGGCGGCGGCGGGCTTCCTGTCGGGCTTTACCGGTGCGGTCGGACTGCTCTTCAACGGGTTCTATTACCGGCTGGGCCTGCGCAAGGAGGAAATCGTCGCGACCCGGGCGGCCAACGAGATCATGCTGCATCTGCTCAAACTGGCCCTGTACGGTGCGTTCGGCCTGCTGGACGCGCGGGGATTGGCCGCCGGCGCCGCAGTGGCCGCCGCCGCCATCCTGTCATCCCTGCTGATGCGCCGGATCCTGCCCTATCTGCACGAACGCCTGTTCCGCCATGTCGGCCATGTCGCGACCGTGGCGGCGGGGGTGGCCATGCTGGTCGCCGCGGGCGGGCAGATCGCCCGCCAGGATCGGCTCGCCCTGCATTATGCCCGCGCCCCCACGCAGATCGCGGCCTCGCTGTCCTGGCGGCGGCATGTCTTCGCCGTCGAATGGGAACCGCATGACGAGCTGGAACTCAGCCATTCCATCCGCGACTGGACTCTCGGCGACCGGCCCCGGGCCGCCGCTCCGCCGCACAGCTATATCCTGCATGTCTCGCCGCACAAGGGACTGTACGGCACCCGGATCTGAAGCCGGCGCCGCTGAATGACGCCCCTCAACGCGGCACACTCACCCCCTGCGCCCGGACGACGGCATCCAGGAACATCCGCGCGCAGGCATTCCAACTGAAGCGCGCGGCATGGGCCCGGCAGGCCGCGCGGTCGCCGTTCAGGGCGGCCAGGATGCCGGCCCGCAAATCCGGCCCGATCGCGCCGAGCGGGGACACACCCCGCGGCAGGATGTCGCGCGGTCCGGTCACGTCGA
The DNA here is from genome assembly GCF_038719015.1 of Nguyenibacter vanlangensis. Classification (NCBI taxonomy): domain Bacteria; kingdom Pseudomonadati; phylum Pseudomonadota; class Alphaproteobacteria; order Acetobacterales; family Acetobacteraceae; genus Nguyenibacter; species Nguyenibacter vanlangensis. Next base: position 4,064,359 of record NZ_CP152276.1, on the reverse strand, counting down.
ATGCCGCGACCGGCAGGCCGCAGGACAGGGCCTCCAGGATCACCAGCCCGAACGTGTCGGTCAGGCTGGGAAACACGAACACGTCGCTGGCGGCATAGGACGCCGCCAGGTCGGCGCCTTCCTTGTAGCCGGTAAAGACGACGCCGGGATAGCGCGCGGCGAGGTCCGCGCGGTCGGGCCCGTCACCGACCACGATCTTGGTGCCGGGCAGGTCCAGATCGAGGAACGCGGTCAGGTTCTTCTCGATCGCCACCCGGCCGACATAGAGCATGTACGGCCCCGGAACGCCGTACAGCGCCTGCCAGTCATGGCCGGCCGAGTCGGGGCTGAACCGGTCGGTATCCACACCCCGCGTCCAGCATTCCAGATGGCGGAAGCCGCGATCGCTCAACTCGCCCAGCATGCTGGGCGTCGGCACCAGGGTCAGCGCCGCGGCGCCGTGGAACCAGCGCAGGAACCCATAGGGCACGCGGGTCGGCAGCCCGCTCCGCGCCCGGATATATTCGGGGAACCGCGTATGGAACGACGAGGTGAAGCATCGCCCGTTGCGGATCGCCCAGCGCCGCGCGGCCAGCCCCAGCGGCCCCTCGGTCACGATATGGATCGCGTCGGGACCAAACGCCCCGATCAGCCGGCGCAACCGGCGATAGGGCAGCACGCTCAGCCGGATTTCCGGATAGGTCGGACAGGGGATGGTCCGGAACAGGTGCGGACCGATGACCGACACGGTCACCCCCATCGCGCGCAATTCGTCCGCCAGGCGCGACACGGTGCGCACCACGCCGTTGACCTGGGGATACCAGGCATCGGTGATCACAAGCAGGCGCAAGGCATGGTCCGCCGATACATGATCCGCCGACACACAATCCACCGATACGGGCCCGGCACGATCCAGAACCACGGCAGACGGCGTCATTCAGACGCCGGCCGGAAACAGCAGCGACGCCAGGCGCGATGCGTTCGCCGGCAGGCGGCGGCGCACATCGGTCATGTCCAGCAATTCCATGCTGCCGTCATGATGCTCGACCAGCGCGGTGCAGCTTTCGACCCAGTCGCCGTCATTCATGTACAGCACGCCGTCCAGGTCCTTGATGATGGCGTGGTGGATATGGCCGCAGATCACGCCGTCCATCCCGCGGCGCCTTGCCTCGTCCGCCACCGCGGTCTCGAACCGGTCGATGGCCATGACCGCGCCCTTGACCTGCCGCTTCAGCCATTTCGACAGCGAGCGATAGGGCAGGCCCAGCCGGCGGCGCACTAGGTTGAACCAGCGATTGACGATCAGCGCCGCCGTATAGGCCCGGTCGCCCAGCATCGCCAGGAACGGGGCATAGCGCACGACGCTGTCGAACTCGTCGCCGTGCAGGACCAGGAATTTCCTGCCCGCCGCGGTCACGTGCTCGGCCGTTTCGCACAGGCGGATGCCCGCGACCTCCAATTGATGCGGCAGCCAGCGGCGCAGGATCTCGTCGTGATTGCCGGGGATATAGACGATCTCGGTCCCCTTGCGGCCCATGCGCAGGATCTGGTTCACCACGTCATCGTGATGGCTGTTCCAGAACCAGGAGCGTTTCAGCTTCCATCCGTCGATGATGTCGCCGACCAGATAGAGACGTTCGCACGTCATGCCGCCCAGGAATTCCGACAGAAGATCCGCGCGGCAATCGCGCGTGCCCAGGTGTACGTCGGAAAGGAAGACGGTCCGGTAACTGGCCGACGCAAGCCGGTCGTTCAGAATCACGTTCATCGCGGACAGCACACCCAGATGAAAGACGGGCTTCTTCTACCCGGAACCGTCCATTACTTTTGTGTATCTTTCATGAAATCGGCGGCAGGGCGCGAGCCGCCCCGTGTTGCGCGCCCTCACTCCGTCAGCGACCAGGGGATGACCGCCTGGCCGATGCGCCGGACCGCGACACCATAGACCGCCTGCATGGCCATGTCGGTCAGGACGTCCTGCGGCAGGCCGTCCGCCACGACGCGCCCGGCCTGCATCAGCATCACCCGGTCGCAGAAGCGCGCCGCCAGCGCCAGGTCGTGCAGCACCACCGCCACCCCCGTCCCCCCCGCCGCCAGCCGCCGGAACGACGCCATGACGTTCAGCGCGTGCGCCGGGTCCAGGGCCGCGACCGGCTCGTCGGCCAGCAGATAGGCGGCTTCGACCGCCAGGGCGCGCGCCAGGCGCATCCGCGCCCGCTCGCCCCCCGACAGCATGCTGCCGGGCCGCGCGCGCAGGTCCAGCAGGTCCGTCTCGCGCAGCGCGCGGGTGATCGCCTCCCGGTCGCGGGCCCGTTCCGGATGGGCCCGGTGCGGCAGGCGGCCCAGCGCGACCAGGTCCTCGACCCGCATCGGCGGCGGCGGCACGTCCTCCTGCGGCAGGAAGGACAGGTGCCGGGCCCGCCATCCGGCCGCCGCCGCCGCCAGGTCGCGCCCATCCAGCACGGCGCCGCCCGCATCCGGCCGCTGCATGCCGGCCATGACGCGCAGCAAGGTGCTCTTGCCCGCGCCGTTCGGGCCGATCAGCCCCAGCACCTCGCCCGGCGCCAGCCGCGCCGCCGCATCGTCCAGGATCGTCCGCCCCGCCAGGGACAGGGTGGCGCCGCGCACATATAAGCCATCCCTGGGCAAACCATCCTTGGGCAGGCCATCCCTGGGCAGGCCGTTCATGACACGCCCCGGCGCATGGCGACCACCCGGTGGAAGAAGACCGGCGCGCCCATCAGCGCGGTGACCACGCCGATCTGCAATTCCGTGCCGCCCGACAGCAGCCGCACCGCCGCGTCCGAGACCAGCAGCAGCAACGCCCCGCCCAGCGCGGCCGGCAGCAGCAGCCGCGCGGGCTGGTGCCCGGTCAGCGGCCGCAGCAGATGCGGGATGATCAGCCCGACGAAGCCGATCGCCCCGCTGACCGCGACCGACGACCCGACCGCCAGCGCCGCGCCCAGGATCACCCGCGCCTGCACCCCGCGCGCGCCGCGCAGGCGAAAGCCCAGGCTTTCCGCCACCTCGTCGCCCAGCGCCAGCGCATCCAGCGCCCGCGCGGTCGTCATCATCAGGATCCAGCCGGCGATGATCCCGGGCAGGCTGACCCATACATGGGTGAAGGTCCGGTCGGTCAGCGACCCCATGACCCAGCGCATGATCTCGAACGACGCATAGGGGCTGGGCATCAGGTTCAGCGCCAGCGCCGTCAGCGCGGCGGCGAAGCTGCTCAGCGCGGCCCCGGCCAGCAGCAGGACCAGCGCCCCGCCCTGCCCCACCAGGCCCATCAGCAGCAGCACCGCCAGCAGCGCCCCGGCCAGCCCGCCCAGCGGCAGCATCAGCACCGACACCGCCGTCAGCCCGGTATAGAAGACCAGGACCGACCCCAGGGCCGCGCCGCCCGATACCCCCAATATGCCCGGATCGGCCAGCGGATTGCGCAGATAGCCCTGCAGCACCGCGCCGGACAGGCCCAGCGTGGCGCCGACCGACGCCGCCAGCAGGGCCCGCGGCAGGCGCAGCTCGCCCAGGATCACCGCGCCGGCGCTGTGCCGCCCCGCCAGCAGGTCGCGCAGCGCCGGCAGGAAGGCGATGCGGCTATCCCCCCAGGCCAGCGACAGCAGCAGCAACGCCAGGACGGCGCCGGCCAAGGCGCCCAGCAAGGGCAGGTCGCGGCGATCGATCATCGGCCGGCCTCCTGCGCCGGATCGGAATATTCCGGGGCGGGACGTTCCCCGGCGACATGCTCCAGGGCGAAATGCTCCAGGGCCTGGCGGGCCTGCGCCAGCCGGTCCAGCGTATCCAGCGTCTGCGGCAGCCCGCACAGCCACAGCCGGCCGGGCAGCGACAGGCGATGCGCGCCGGGAAAGGCCGCGCGCAGCGCCGGATGGTCCAACAGGTCCTGCGCCAGCGAGGTGCCGGTCTCCGAACGGATCAGCACCAGCAGGTCGGGCGGCCGGGCAATCAGATCCTCGATCGGCAGATAGGCCGCATGACGATGCCCCATGGTGGCGGCGAAGTTGCGGAACCCCGCATGGGCCAGCATATCGTCGGCCAATGTCCCCGTACCCGTCACGAAGCCGTTGGCGGCATAGAGCGCGGCGACCGGGTCGCCGCCCCCGGGCGCGGCCGGCCGGGCGATCGGCCGGGCGGCCAGGCGCCGTTCGAACGCGCCGGCCAGGGCGGCGCCCCGTTCGGGCACGCCGGCCGCCTCGGCCAGCGCGCGGAACTGGCCCGGTATGTCCGCCAGCCGCTCGGCCGGCGCGAACTGCACCACCGTCAAGCCGGCCTGGCGCGCCGCCAGCAGGGCGGTCATCGCCGTATAGTTTCCGCCGACCACCAGGTCGGGCCGGGCCGCCACCACGGCCTCGGCCGTCGGGCGGATCGTCGGCACCGCCCGCGCCGCATCGCACAACATCGAATAGGCGCAATCGCGCGCCAGCGGCGACAGGCCGGCGATGTCCTGCGGCGGGACCAGCAGCAGCAGCATCTGGTCGGTGCACAGGTTCAGCGAGACGATCCGGTGCCGCGCCGCCGCCCCCGCGCGCGCCATGGCCGGAATCGCCAGCAGCAGGGCGGCCATTACAGAGGCAAGCAGGGCGCGGGCGGGCAGGCGCATGTCAGTAGGCCAGCGTCACGCCGCCATAGCCGGCCCGGCCGGGCTGGAGATAGCCGATCGGATTTTCATATTGCCGGTTCAGCAGATTGTCGGCCCGCGCGAACACCGACAGGTGGCGGTTGACGCGATAGCGCGCGGCGATGTCGATAGTGACGTAGCCGGGGGCGCGGACATCGCTTTGCATGCCGTAGCGATCGACGTCGCGCCAATGGCTCAGGAACACCAGGCTGCCCGAGACCGTCAGGTCGCGCGTGGCGCGCCAGACGGGGCTGAAGCTGATCTTGTGTTCCGGCCGGCGCTGCAATTCCTGGCCCGTATCGGCATTTTTCGCGACCGTCCAGGTATAGTTCAGCATCAGGTCCAGCGTGTCCAGCGCCTTCCAGCCGATGAAGGATTCCACCCCATGCAGACGGGCCCGCGCGACATTGACATAGGTATAGTCATAGCCGGACAGCCCGGTGGTGATCAGGTTGTCGACCTTGCTCTGATACCAGGTCGCGCCCATCGTCAGCCGCCCGCGCAGCAGGCGCTGTTCGATGCCGGCATCATAGCCCAGCAGGCGCTCGGCCTTCAGGTTCGGATTGGCCAAAAAGAAATAGGCCGGATAGCTGACGAACAACTGGCTCAGCGACGGACCGTGATAGCCCGACCCGGCGCTGGCCTTGATGACCGTGCCGGTGCCGGGCACATGGATGGCGGGCGCCGCGCGCCACGTCACGTAATTGCCGTAGCGCGAATTGGAATCGTATCGGATGTTCGCCGCGCCGTACAGGATCTTGCGCCACTGGCCCTGATACTGGCCGTACCCGGCATTGGTATCGGTATGCGCCGAGATCGGGCTGTTCAGGATGGCCTCGTGGATATGTTCGGCCCCCACCAGCAGACTGCCCGCGCGGCCCAGGTCGGCGGTGCCGTGCCAGTCGATCTTCACCCGTTCGCCGCGATAGAAGCTGGGATTGCCGTCGTCCGGCCCCACCGGTTCGTCCACCGTCAGATCGCGGCTGCGATAGGCCGTGTAGCCCACGCCGAGAATCTGATCGAACCGCCCGCCGAACGAGCGCAGATGCGCCGTGCCGCGCACCACGGCCTCGTTCAGGTTCTGGGTGCTGCGGCCCTGGGTCGGCTCGGGGGGATAGGTGTTGTAGTCGCTGTCGACATAGCGGTACGTCGCCTGCGTCAGGTGCGCCGTCAGCCCCAGGTCGAAATTGTCGGTCACGTCATAGCCCAGGCGGATATTGGCCGAGCGATTGTCGTTGCCGTTGCCCGGCACGTTCAGCCCCGGCGGAATCAGCCGCGGCGGCGTCACCGGCACGCTGGAGACGTGGCTGTGGGTCAGATAGACCGAATAATGGAACCGCTGCCGACTGCCGCGCAGTCCCAGCGCCTCGCCGGTGGTGCCGAAACTGCCGCCCTCGACGCGCAGCGTGGCCTTCATCGGCCCCTCGCCCGCGATCGAGGTGATGTCGATGACCCCGCCCATCGCATCCGCGCCGTACAGGCCGCTTTGCGGACCACGCAGGATCTCCACCCGGCCGATCCCGTCGGTCAGGAACTGCGCGGCATCGAACGCGCCGTTCGGATTGCTGGGATCGTTGATGTCCATGCCGTCCAGCCGCACCTTCACTTCGTTGGCATTGGTGCCGCGCATGAAGATCGAGGTCGTGCCCCCCGGCCCGCCGGTCTGGACCAGGTTCAGCCCCGGCTCCTGCAGCAGCAGGTCGGGCAGGGTGCGACGCTGGCGCAGCGCGATGTCCGCTTCGGTAATGACGCTGACGCTGGTGCCGATCTCATCGATGCGAACGGGGCGGCGGGCGGCGCTGACGGTGACGGATTCCGGCAACTGGTCCCCGCCCAGCGCCACCCGGACATGCTGCGCGCCCATGGCGACATGGGCCGGAGCCGATGCCGGGGCCGATGCCGAAATCGGGGCCGAAGTCGGGGCCGCAACCGGCGCGCCGGGCCGCGCCGCGGCCTTCTCTTCCGCCGCATCGGGCGCCTGCGCCAGCGCGCCGTTCCAGCCGGCGAACATCCCGGCGGACAGGGCCGAGGCAAAGAAGGTCGAGCGGGACAGGACCTGTCGAAAATCGTGCATCAAGTTTCGTTCTCGTGACCATGCGCGATTGCCACGAGACGAGACGGGCCCGCCCTTCCCCCGGAACGGATCCCCAGCTCGCCCGTCGGATCACCCCGCCCGACGGTTCCCGGTCGCAATCAGTGCTGACGGCAGGTCTCCTGGCTTGCGGCAAGACGTTCCGCATGGCCTTCCCGGAGACGAGAACCCCAGTGGCCCCGGGCCCGAACGCCCGGCGATGCGTGAACATGCCGCTTACAGTTGCGGGGGCAGCCGCAGGATTGGACCGGCCGGCCCGCACTGCGTTCCCTTTTAATCCTCGCACGCCTTTTCATCCGCGCGCGACGGAACCATCGCGCCCTTCATAGAAGCTGCGCCCCGCCTGTCAAGAAATCCGCCTGTCAGGAAAATGGCGCGCCGCCGCCGCCCAGGCCGGATGGCCGCCGAAATCCGCTTTGACGGCCACCGGGCCGGCTGGCACGATCGCGGCCGACGGCGTCCTGCGCAGACGCGAGGTGAAGAAAGCGCCGATGACCCCACATCCCCCCGACGACCCGGCAGCCGGCATGCACCCGGCGCTGCCCTTCCTGCTGGTGCGTCACCCGCCGGTGCAGGTCGCGCCCGGTACCTGCTACGGGCGGCTGGACCTGCCGCCCCGCCCGGGATGGGAGGCCCGCGCCGACGGGCTGGCGGTGCTGGCGCGCGGGGCGGGCCTGCGCGTGCTGTACACCGCGCCGGCCGCGCGCTGCCACCTGCCGGCCCGGCGCGTCGCCGAACGGGCCGGGCTGGCGCTGCATGTCGATCCCCGCCTGGCGGAACTGGATTTCGGCGCGTGGGAGGGCTTGGCCTGGGCGCGGATCGACCGGGCCGCGCTGGATGCCTGGGCCGCCGACCCCGAAGGTTTCGCCCCGCCCGGCGGCGAGAGCGGCCATGCGCTGCGCCGGCGCGTCGGCGCGTTCTGGACGGACATGCTGCAGGCGGGCCGGCCGGCCGGCGTCATGACGCATGGCGGGCCGCTGCGCCTGCTCGACGGACTGGCCGCGGGACGCACGCCCCGCCTGCTGGACCCGCCGCCGCCGCAGGGCGCCGCGCGGCTGTTTTCCGTCGTCCCGGCGGAATACGGGCCGGGGACCGAACATGGCGGCCGGCGCCTCAGCGCATGATCCAGGCCCGGCGGGCGGGGTTGCGCCGCTCCCACCCCTGGCGTTCCAGCTCGGGGGAATCCGCCGGCGTTTCAGGATGGCCGACGCACAGATAGGCCAGGAAATTCCAGCCCGGCTCGGCCTCCAGGATGGCGGCGACGCGGGCGGGGTCCAGGATCGACACCCAGCCCACCCCCAGCCCCGCGGCGGTGGCGGCCAGCCAGAATGTATGGATGGCCATCACCGCCGACCAGGTCGTGGTCTGGGGCATGGTCCGGCGCCCCAGCCCGCGCCCCTGGGCAGGATCAGCGTCGCAGAATACCGCGACATGATGGGGCGCGCGATCCAGGCCCGCGAGCTTCAGCGCCGCATAGCGCGCGGCCTCCGCCCCCGTCCGGGCGGCCAGCGCGTCCGCGTTGCAGCGGGCGAAATCCGCCCGGACCGCCGCCCGGCGCGCCGGCGCCTCGACCCGCACGAAGCGCCACGGCTCGCTCAGCCCGACCGAGGGCGCCAGGCAGGCGGTCGCCAGCAGCCGGTCCAGCACCGCCGGGTCCACCGGATCGGTCCGGAAATGCCGCACGTCGCGCCGCCAGACGAACAGCCGATCCAGCGCGTCGCGAAAATCATCCGAAAAACCGGGGGGCATATCGGCGCCTCGGCCGGAATCGTTCATCACAGGGCCATCGTCCGACACCCCCTGGTGTCCTGCCCGAATTTATTTCTGCGGATAGGCGAAGGTGAAGGATTCGCCGAACGGGGCCCAGAAGCCCGGCGTGCCCGTCTCCTTGTCCACATGGTGCATGAAACCGTTCGCCTCGGGCGCGCCATAGCGGAATTCCACCGTATAGGTCCCCGGCCCGTCCATGCGGACATTGTCCGCGTAATGCGGGCCGTCCTTGGCGGTCATGGCGTGCAGCGTGCCCGTTGCCGTCCAGGGGCTGCCGGCGCGGGTCAGCCTGTAGGTGATCGTCAGGTACGGCACCCAGGCCCCGTCCGGAAAGCCCCAGACATTGTCGGCGGTGGCATGGATGTCGGTTTCCAGATGGATGGACCCGGGGCCGGTCGGCATGCCCGCCATCATCGGCGCGACCTCGACCCCCACCAGGTAATTGGCGGCGATCTCCATGTCATGGGCATAGACCGGGCCGCCGATCGGATATTCCCGCGCCAGCGCGGGCGCGGCCCTCAGCACGCCCCCCAGCGGCACGGCGAGCAGGAAGGCGGCAAGATTCCGGACCATCATCGTTTTTTTCTTCCTGATCAGGTTAAGCATCGGCACGGACGGGGCGGCGGCCGACCCGGTAGCCGGCCACCAGCAGCACCAGCAGCGTCACCGCCCAGGCCACCAGTTGCACGCCGGTGGGACGGTCGGAATAGCCGGTCAGCGCCTTGGCCGCCCGTCCCGCCATGCTGCCATCGGACAGCAGCCAGGACGAGTCCCAGATCTCATAGCCCAGGGCCGGGATCAGGTCGTCATTGGCCAGCAGGGCCGCCGCCTGGCTGGCCATACCCGCCGCCAGCACCGCGACCAGCAGCCCGGTGACGGTAAACAGATGCCGCATCGGGATCACCACCAGGCCGCGATACAGCGCCCAGGACAGCGCACCGCCGGCCGCCACCCCCAGCAGGCCGCCGCCCAGCATGGCTGCCGGGCCCGACCCGGTCGAAACCGCGATCCCGTACAGGAACAGCACGACCTCGACCCCCTCGCGCAGCACGGCGACGGCCACCACCACGGCCAGAGCGGGCAGCGAACGTGCCCCGCTGGCCACCGCGTCGCCCATGTCCCGCATGTCCCGCGCCAGTTCGCGGCCATGCCGGGCCATCCACACCGTGTGCCAGCCCAGCATGACGACCGCCAGGCACAGGATCGCCGCCGAAAACACGTCCTGCCCGTTGCCCGACAGCGCCTGCGACAGCGCCCCGGCGAACAGCGCGACGATCGCCGCCCCCAGCACCCCGGCCCCGATCCCGCCGGCGACCCACAGGCCGCGCCCGGCAATGCCACGCGTGGCGGCCAGCACGATGCCGACGATCAGCCCGGCTTCCATCACCTCGCGAAAGACGATCAGCAGACTGCCCAGCATCTCAGTGCGTTCCTTCCTGCGCCGCGCCGTCCGCGGTCACCGTGCCCGTGGCCAGGTCGGGGTGATAATCGTCGAAGAATTTATAGGTGCCGGGATGCAGCGGCCCGGCATGGACGGTGATCGTGCCGCCCTGCACGACGATCTTCTCGAACTTCATGTCATAGCTCTCGAATTCGTCCACCGTGTCGTCCTGGTTGGTCAGCGTCATCAGGAAGCGCTGGCCGGCCGGGACGGTCACATGGTCCGGGCTGAAATGATGGTTCTTCACGACCAGATGCACCGGGTCCTGCGCCAGGGCGGCGGCCGGGGACAGGACCATGCCCGCCGCGCCCGCCGCCAGGATCAGGCGCATGGCGGCCATCGGGCCGCGGGCGCGGCGCGCCGGGGCGAAAGAGAGGCGCGGACGGAAGAAAGGCGCGGCACGCATGGGCGGATCCAGCAGAATCGTGCTTCGCTGCTAATGCGACTGGTTCGCACTGTCAACTTGACGTGCTATGCGGTGACGCGTTCGCCGCTGCGGAAACCCATGATGTCCCATCCTTTCGCGTTCATGCGCCTGCCCTATGCCGTGCTGATCGCACTCGACAGCCGGATGTACCATTACTGGATGCAGCCGGTTCACTACCTGGTCCGGATCGTTCACATCATCAGCATGTCGGGCTTCTTCGGCATCGACATGATCTTCGGCGCCGCTTTGTTCCGCCGCAACGGCCATGCCGCGCTGGCCGCGATCACCCGGCTGATCGTGCCCTGGCTGCACACGCTGTTCGCCGTGGCGATGCTCAGCGGCGTGGCGCTGTTTTTCTACGACCCGGTGCATATCGGCAGCCGGGGCTATCTGACGCCCAAGCTGCTGCTGATCGCGCTGGCGCTGGCGCTGGCCGCCTTCTGCCACCGCCGGGTCTATATGCCGGCGCTGGGCGGCGGCCCGGCCGGCATGCTGCGCGCGCGCGCCGCCGCCGGCCTGTCGCTGCTGCTGTGGAGCGGCGTGATCGTGATGTCCTGCCTGAACAGCGAGGGCGTGCCGAAGGTCTTTCTGCGCTGACCGCCGGCCCCGCTATTGGGCTCCGGGCGGCCAGGCGCCTATAATCGGGCCATGACACGGCGGCAGGACAGGCAGAAGAGCAAGAGGCGGAACGGATCGCGGGACAGGCGGGCCGGGCTGGCGGTCGCGCTGGCCGGAATATGCCTGCTGGGCGCCGCCGCGCTGTACCGCGCCGCGATCGGCGCCGGCACACCGCCCCGGATCGGCGGCGATTACGTGCTGATGAACGACCAGGGTCGCATCGTGTCGCAGGATTCGTTCCACGGCCGCTACACGCTGGTCTATTTCGGCTATACCCACTGTGTCGATGTCTGTCCGCTGACCCTGTCCACCGTGACCGCGGCCCTGGCCCGGCTGGGGCCCCGGCAGGACGACATCGTGCCCCTGTTCGTCTCGGTCGATCCGCAGCGTGACACGCCGGCGGCGCTGCACCGCTACGTCGCCGCCTTTTCGCCCCGGATCGTGGGCCTGACCGGCAATGCGGCGGATATCGACCATATGCTGGCGGAATTCCGCGCCATGGCGCGCCGCCATCCGGACGCCCGGGCGCCGGACGGCTACCTGATGGATCACAGCTCGGTGCTGTATCTGATGGACGGGGACAACCGGCTGGTCTCGCTGTTCCCGGTCGACGCCGACGCGGGCGAGATCGCCGCCCGCCTGCGCCGGCTGCTGCCGCCCGCGTCCTGATCCCTCATCCCAGGGCACTCGTCACCCCAGGCGAAAACGGCGCCCGACCGCCATCGCCGCCAGCAGGATCGCGACCGACGCCGCCAGTTCCGGCAGCAGCAGGCACAGCGCCAGCGCCAGCAGCACCCCGCCCCAGCCGACCCGGCCCTCCGGATGGCGCGGATGGGCCCCCAGCCGGCCGAGCGGCCGGCGGCGCAGCCACAGGATTGTCGCCGCGACGCTCATGGTCAGCAGCCCCGTGGCGACCAGCAGGTTCGCCATTTGGTTCGGCCAGCCGAATAATTGCCCCTCATGCGCCGCCACGCCATAGGCCACGATCCGGTCCACCGGTCCCTTGGCCGCGAACGGGGTGAAGGACAGCATCCGCCCGTCGGCCGCAAACCGGGCCGAGGCCCGGCGCGGACGGTTCTGCGTATCGGATCGCACGCCCCAGCCCTGTCCCACGCCGGCTGGCGGCGTCACCAGGACCGGCGCGGGCAGGTCCAGCCGCATCGCCGCCGCCGCCACGCGATCCAGCGCCGCCGGATCGAACCCCGCCGCCGGCATGGCCGCGCGCGTCGGGCCGTCCATCTCCATGCCGGGCATCGCCGCCATGCCGGATGCCCCGCCGGCGATCTCCACCCGGGCGGGCACATGGCCGATCTGCCAGTCCGGCACCGAGGGGCCCGGCACCGGCAGGATCGGCGCCAGCCGATCCTCGGCCGCCTTCAGCGCATGCCCCCAGACGAAGGACCAGGGCAGGCCGCTGGCCAGGAACAGCACCAGGAACAGCGAGACGAACAGGCCGGTGACCGCGTGGGCGTCGCGCCAGGCCGTGCGCCCGCCCGCGCCCAGCCGCGGATAGACGACACCACCCCAGCCCTGCCCCGCCCCCCGGCGCGGCCACCACAGATACAGGCCGGTCACCGCCAGCACGATCGTCCAGGACGCCACCAGTTCCATGATGATCGAGCCGGCATTGCCCATCAGCAACTGGCCATGCAGGTTGAAGACCACCCGCTCGAACCGCGACTCCTCCGACACGCGCTTCAGCACCACGAGCGTGACGGGGTCGAGATAGACGCGCACCGCATCCCCGCCCCGCCCGATCAGCACCCGCAGCGCCGCATGGGGCGAGGACGGCAGTTCATAGGCCAGGAAACGGCCCCGGGGTACGGCGCGCAGCGCGGCCGCGACCGCCGCCCCCGGCGTCGCGGCCTGCACGCCCGGCGGGGGCGGCGGCAGATGGTCATAGGCCCGGTCGATGCGGGCCTCGATCTGCGGCTTGAACAGATAGAGCGTCCCCGTCAGGCACAGGAATGCGACGAAGGGCAGGCACAGCAGCCCGGCATAGAAATGCCAGCGCCAGACGGTACGGTAATCCGGCCAGGGGCCGGCGCGGAAAAGACGGATCATAAGGGCATGTCCTGACGGCAATGCGAAACGGACCATCCCCGGAGACGGGGAAGGAGCGACGGCGATGCGATGTGATGTCAGGACAGGATCGGCGGCCCTCGGGGATGGGCGGCCGTACGGGTCACGCGGGGCGGCCCGCGCGACAGCGGGCGCATCCATCCTCCACGCGACGGGCCGGGCAGGCCGCCGGCAAGGACCATGGGCACCGGCAGGATCGCGTCCGGCAGATCCTGGCCCGGCAGGGCCAGCACCGCGCCGTCGGCCGCCAGGCGATGCGGGCCATGCCGGTGCGGCGCGCCAGTTACAAACCCGTCGGTCGCGCCCCCGCCGGGCGTGGCTGCGTCGCACAGCACGCCCAGGACGGCGGACGCGGCCGGCGGCCACGCCATGCCGTCCGCCGGAACGCCCGCCCCGCCCAGCGCCAGGCGCCCCACCAGGGCGAACAGCACCAGCCACCATCCGCCGCGCGAGGCGCGGCGCCTCCCCGAGGCCCTGCAGCCGGGCGGAAGCCCGGTCCGTGATGGTGCGGATGATGCCATGTGCCCTTCTATCGCCTTGCCCGCCCCCGCGCCATGCCGGACAGCCCCCCGCTGCGAGACCGGCGGAAAACCGCCCTCGGCACGCCCGTCCCGACAGTGTTGAGAATAATTTAGCCCATCCGCGCTGGACGGAGGCAGGGCGGTCACGGACATAAGGCGATGGGCCACGGGAGCATGGAAGAGACATTCGCGCAGCATCCCCGCCAGCCCATCGCGGCCCATCGCCGGCCCCTTCGGACGAGACGCGGATACCCGACATGACAGTGACAGGATTGTTCATTCGCCGGCCGGTGGCGACCACGCTGCTGACCCTGGCCTGCATCCTGGGCGGGGTCCTGGGCTATCTCGCTTTGCCGGTCGCCGACCTGCCGAATATCGACTTCCCCGTCATCCAGGTCCTGGCCCAGCAGCCCGGTGGCTCGCCCGAGCAGGTCGCCAGTTCGGTCGCCGAGCCGCTGGAACGCCATCTGGCCGCGATCGCCGACCTCGAGGAGATGACGTCCCAATCCAGCCAGGGGATGGTGCGGCTGACGCTGCAATTCGCCCTGTCGCGCGACATCAACGGCGCGGCCCGCGACGTCGAGGCCGCGATCCAGGCGGCACGCGCCGACCTGCCGACCACGCTGCGGCAGAACCCCGAATATTACAAGGCGAACCCGAACGACCCGCCGGCCATCATGCTGGCGCTGACATCCGGCAACCGCCCCCTGCCCGAGCTGTACGACAAGGCCTCCAGCCTGCTGCTGCCGCGCCTGTCGCAGATCCGGGGCGTCGGGCTGGTCGAGATCAGCGGCAGCGCGCTGCCCGCGGTGCGCGTCGAGATCGATCCGCTGCCGCTGTACAAGTTCGGCATCGGGTTCGAGGATATCCGCGCCGCCCTGGCCTCGGCCAACGCCCACACGCCCAAGGGCTTCATTGACCAGGGCGGCATGCGCTTCACGCTGCAGACCAACGACCAGGCCCGCAGCGCCCAGGCCTATCGCGACCTGGTCATCGCCTATCGCAACGGCAGGCCGGTCCGGCTGAGCGACGTGGCGCAGGTCGTCGACTCTGTCGAGGACGTACGCAATGCCGGCTATTTCGGGCGCGAGCCGGCCATCGTCATGATGGTCTTCATGCAGGCGGGCGGCAATATCGTGCGGGCGCTGGACCAGTTGCACGCCGAATTGCCGCATCTGCGCGCCACGCTGCCGGCGGGGATCCAGCTCCATACCTTCATGGACCGCTCGCAGACCATCCGGGCGTCGCTGGCCGACACGCGCATGACCCTGTTCCTGTCGGCGCTGCTGGTGGTGCTGACGGTGCTGCTGTTCCTGGGCACGCTGCGCGCGACGCTGATTCCGGCCATCGTCATCCCGGCCGCGATCATGGGCACCCTGGGCGTCATCAGCCTGCTGGGCTTCTCGCTGGACAACATGTCCCTGATGGCGCTGACGATCTCGACCGGCTTCGTGGTCGATGACGCCATCGTGGTGCTGGAAAACATCACCCGCCACGTCGAATCCGGCCTCTCCTCCTTCCAGGCCGCGCTGCGCGGCGCGAGCGAGGTCGCGTTCACCGTCGTCTCGATCACCGTCTCGCTGATCGCCGTCTTCCTGCCGATCCTGCTGATGGGCGGGATCACCGGGCGGCTGTTCCACGAATTCGCCGTCACGGTGTCGGTGACCCTGTGCATGTCGATGGCCCTGTCGCTCAGCCTGACCCCGATGCTGTGCGCCCGGCTGACCCTGCACGACGCCGGCGGCGGCGCGGGCCGGCTGGCCGGGTGGGTCGAACGCGGGCACCTGGCCATGCTGCGCGTCTATGGGCGCTGCCTGGACTGGGCGCTGGCGCACCGGGCGCCGATGCTGCTCAGCCTGCCGGCAACGCTGGGCCTGACGGTGGCGATCTACCTGACCATGCCGCAAAGCCTGTTCCCCGACGAGGATAGCGGCGTGCTTTTGGGCCGGCTGATGGGCGACCAGGCGATTTCCTTCCACGCCCTGAACCAGAAGATGAACCAGACCCTGGCCGCCCTGCAGAAGGACCCGGACGTCGCGGGGGTGGCGGGCTTCGTCGGCGGCAGGGGGTCGTCGAACCAGGGCAATCTGTTCATCGCCCTGACCGACAAGTCGAAGCGGCCGCATCCGCCCGCGACCACCATCGCCAATCTCAACCATCGCCTGCACGACATGACGGGCGCGCGCTTCTATGCGCTGCAGCGCGGCGCCATCCGCATCGGCGCGCGGCCCAGCAACGCGGCCTATCTCTATACATTGCAGGGCGACGACACGACCGCGCTCTACGCCTGGACGCAGAAGCTGGTGGCAGCACTGTCGACCCGGCCGGAACTGATGGACGTCTCGTCCGACGTGCTGCTGGGCGGGCTGGCAATGAACGTCGCGATCGACCGCGACGCCGGGGCGCGGACGCAGATCACGCCGCAACTGATCGCCAACACGCTGTACGACGCCTACGGCCAGCGCGCGGCCTCGGTCATCTACAACGACATGAACCAGTACCGGGTGGTGATGGAGGCTGCCCCCCGCTTCTGGCAGAACCCGGCCTCGCTGCGCCAGGTGTGGGTCAGCGTCGCGGGCGGCGCGGCACAGGGGGGCACGCAGGCCAACACGATCCGCGTCCGCGCCGGCGACCCGGCGGCGGCCACCGCCGCGACGGCGCAGAGCGCGCAATCCTTCCGCAACCAGATCGCCAACACGCTGGCCGGCGGCCGTTCGGCCTCGACCGGCTCGGCCGTGTCCACCGCCGCCGAGACCATGGTCCCGCTGGGCGTCGTCAGCCTCAGCAGCGCCGGCCATATTCCGCTGGCCATCAATCATGAGGGCCAGGGGGTCGCGACCACGGTCTCGTTCAACCTGCCGACCGGCGTGTCGCTGGGCCAGGCGGTGCAGATCGTCGAGGACACGGTACGGCAACTGAAGATCCCGGCCTCGATCCACGGCGCCTTCACCGGCAATGCGGCGCAGTTCAAGAACAATTCCAGCAGCGAGACGCTGCTGATCCTGGCGGCGCTGGCGGCGGTCTACATGGTGCTGGGCATCCTGTATGAAAGCTATGTCCATCCGCTGACCATCCTGTCCACCCTGCCCTCGGCCGGGGTGGGCGCGCTGCTGGCGCTGTGGGCGTTCGGGCAGGATTTCTCGCTGATGGGCATGATCGGGGTGATCCTGCTGATCGGCATCGTGAAGAAAAACGCGATCATGCTGATCGATTTCGCCATCGCGGCCGAACGCGACCACGACCTGACGCCGCATCAGGCCATCCGCCAGGCCTGCCTGCTGCGCTTCCGTCCGATCATGATGACGACCTTCGCCGCCGCGATGGGCGCGCTGCCGCTGGTCGTCGGCAACGGCTACGGCTCCGAGGTCCGCCACCCGCTGGGGATCGCGATCATCGGCGGCCTGGCGGTCAGTCAGGCATTGACCTTGTTCACCACCCCCGTCGTATATCTGTGCCTCGAACAGCTCAGCCGCCGCGCCGCGCAATGGCGTCGCAGGCTGCTGCCCGGCAGCCGCACGACGCCCGACCGGACCGAAACCGGCCTGTCTCGCGGCTGACGTTAAATTTTCCTCAAATCTTTAAAAAATCAGCCGCAATCCTGCTGCGTAACGTTCACGCACAGCCACGCCGCACCCGACTACAAATCCGGCATTCATTTCGCCGTTCGCCCGGCCCTCCTTGCGACCCGCAAGACCCCGGGACGATCGCGAACTGACGCCAAGGACAAGAAAGGTGCATCATGTTTCGTAAAAAGATCGCTCTGCTGCTCGGCACGACAATGCTGGGCTGCCTGGGCTGCAACGCCGCGTCGGCCGCGCCCCTGAACGCCGATACCGGGCCCGTGCAGTTCCTGCACAGCACCAAGCTGCCCGAAATCACCAAGGGCGGCTTCGATCATTTCGCGATCGACAAGAAGGACAATCTGCTGCTGGTCATGGCCGAAAAGCACGCCACGGCCGAGATGTTCCGCCTCAGCGACGGCACGCACCTCGCCTCGGCCGGCGGTTTCGGCCTGCCGCACACCCCGGCCTATGTCGCCGACCAGCATCAGCTCTTCGTTTCGGACGACAAGCTGGGCTGCGTCGTCGTCGACGTGCCGTCGCTGAAGATCGTCAAGGTCATCACGCTGCGTCCCGGCGCGGATGAAGCCGTCTTCGACAAGAAGGCCGGCCTGTTCTATGTCGGCAACGGCGGCAAGAACGACCATTCCGAGAACTCGTCGATCAGCGTCATCGACGTCAGGCAGCACAAGGAAGTCGCGCGGATCGGCATCCCGTCGGCCAACATCGAATCGATGGTCGTCGATCACGGGCGCAACCTGCTGTTCGCCAACCTGCGCGACAGGAAGCAGATCGCCGTCGTCGACCTGCAGGCCCGCCGGCTCAAGACGATCTGGACCATCCCCGGCCTGAACATGAACACGCCGATGGCCTATGACGCCAAGACCCAGCGCCTGTTCGTGGTCGGCCGCAAGCCGGGCAAGCTGTTCGTGATCGACTCGACCACCGGCAATCTGCTGTCCACCGCCGATTGCGTCGACACCGCCGACGGCGAGACCTGGGACGGCAAGAACAAGCGCCTCTATATCAGCGGCGCCGAGGGGCTCAGCGTCTTCCATCGCGACGACGCCGATCATTTCTCGGAAATACAGCGCATCGACACCAGGACCGGCAAGGTCTCGGCCTATGTCGGCGGGCTGAAGCAGCTCTATATCGCCCACGCCAGGACGGCGACCGAGCCCGCGGCGCTGGACATCTACACCGTGGCGCAGGACCCGGCGGCCGAAGCGGCCGCACAGGCCGCGGCCGCCGCCAAGAAGAAATCGTAAAAAATACCACCGTCGCGGCCTGGCATTCAGGCCGCGCCATGCAGGACGCGACCCAGGGCAGCGCCGCCCGCCGCATGGTCGAAACGTCCATCTCCAAATCGTTCCTCTTTAAATCAACGTCCAGAATTTCTTGAAACTTTAACATGACAGGGAAAGTTCGCCGCTTCTGCCCGGTTGCTGATGGCGCTAAAGACGGCGTCATCCGTGCCGGGACATCGCGCCGGCGTCCGGCTCCCTCGAGCGCATGCGCACAGAAAGAAGACACGCCATGGCGACACGATCGATCCTCTCCCGGGTGGGGGCCGTCCTGCTCTCGACCTCGGCGCTCGTCACCGGAGGCCAGGCGCTGGCCGCACAGCATCACGGCGCGCATCACCATGGCGCGGCGATGCTGGAAGGCGTGCCGCGCTATGACAACATCATCATCATCGAGATGGAAAACCGCCAGTACGGCGAAATCATCGGCGCGCAGCCCGCCAGCTCGCCCCACATGACGGCGCTGGCGCAAAAATATAATTCGGCGACGAACTATTACGGCATCACCCACCCCAGCGAGCCGAACTACATCGCCATGATGGCCGGCGACCAGGAAGGCGTACTGGATGACGACGCCTGGTACTGCCAGGCCGACGGCACCCCGCAGCCGGCCGACAAGGCCATCGTGGCCGGCAAGCCGGACATGGCGCCGATGAACCGTCCCTGCAACGGCATCAAGAAAACCAAGGCGTATGTCGCCCACCATTTCACGGTGCCGAACTTCTTCGCTCAGTTGAACACGGCCGGCATTTCCTGGTCGATGTATAACCAAAGCATGCCGACCAATCCACAGACGGGCGAAACCATGCCCGAAATGCCCACCTATCCGGCGCCGGACGACCAGGGTGCCGACGTGCGCGGGCTGTACGCGTCCAAGCACAACCCGTCGGTCAATTTCGACGATATCCGCGAAGCGCCCGATTTCCACGCCCATAACCGCACCGAACAGGCGTTCTTCGACGATCTGGCCGATGGCAGCCTGCCGCGCTTCGCCTATTTCGTGCCGGACCAGTGCCACGACGACCATGGCCCGTCGGGCCCGATGAAGGACCACCCGCAATGCAAGGGCCACGGCTATGGCCCCTCGCCTCTGCTGACCACCGGCGACGATTACGTCCGGACCCTGGTCGACCATATCCAGGCCTCGCCGCTGTGGACGTCGAAGAAGAATGTTGCGATCGTCGTGACGTTCGACGAGGATGACAGCGGCGGCGCGGGCGTGCAGGGCTGCTGCGGCTATCACCCCGTGGCCCCCGGCCAGCCGCACAAGGGCGTGGTCAACCAGGGCGGCGGGCGCATCCCGACGCTGGTCATCACCAACCACGGCGTGAAGGGCGTGCAGGACG
This sequence comes from Nguyenibacter vanlangensis, assembly GCF_038719015.1. Classification (NCBI taxonomy): domain Bacteria; kingdom Pseudomonadati; phylum Pseudomonadota; class Alphaproteobacteria; order Acetobacterales; family Acetobacteraceae; genus Nguyenibacter; species Nguyenibacter vanlangensis. The sequence continues at coordinate 4,044,580 of NZ_CP152276.1, read as the reverse complement.
ACACCCCGTACAACCATTATTCGCTGCTGCGGACGCTGGAAGACGCGTTCGGCATCAAGCAGCATATCGGCCACGCCAATGACGGCGTCGCGGTACAGCCGGCCGACGGCGCGTTCGTCCAGACGCCGGTGGTGCCGATGGCCAAGATGTTCGCGATCCCGGCCCGTTGACCGGATTGCGGACAAGGCCGCCGCGATGACGCGGCATGGCAAGGGGCGCGCGGCCGTCTGGGCGCTGGCCGCCGCCCTGATCCCGGCCTGTTGGGGGGCGTCGTCGCCGGTCATGGCGGCGGCGCCCCTGTCGCCTGTCGCCCAGTTGGGGCGGCAGCTCTTCTTCGATCCCGGATTGTCGGCGTCCGGCCGGCAATCCTGCGCCAGTTGCCACGATCCGGCCAATCATTATGCGCCGCGCAACGATTTGGCGGTGCAGATGGGGGGCGCCCGGCTGGACACTCCCGGCGTCCGCGCGGTGCCGACCCTGACCTACAGGGACGAGGTGCCGGATTTCTCGGCCACGCTGGAAAATCCCGACGAATCGGCCAGCGGACCCGGCGGCGGCTATGATTGGGACGGACGCATGGCCTCGGTGGCGGTCCAGTCGGTCAGTCCGCTGACCACCCCGTTCGAAATGGCCAATCCCGACATCGATTCGGTGCGGGCCCGGGTGCGGCGCAATCCGGACTATGTGCGCCAGTTCACCGGTTTGTTCGGCCAGGACGTGTTCGCCACCCCGCAGCAGGCGATCCGGGCGATCGGCACGGCGCTGGCGGCCTTCCAGCACGAGGATTCGTCCTTCCACCCCTATACCAGCAAATATGATTACTATACGCGCGGCCTGGCGACGCTGACCCCGCAGGAGCAGCGCGGCATGGCGCTGTTCAACGATGCCGACCGCGCCAATTGCGCCTCCTGCCACACCGCCGGCATCGGCCCCGGCAAGGACGGCTCGACCTCGGTCGGACAGTTCACCGATTTCTTCTTCAAGGATATCGGCGTACCGGACAATCCGCGGGTCCGGCCGCCGGCCGGGATGGGCCGCTACGACATGGGCCTGTGCGGCCCCCTGCGCACCGACCTGGCCCCGGCGCGCGATGCGGCAAACCGCCGTTATTGCGGCCTGTTCATGACCCCGACCCTGCGCAACGTCGCGACGCGCCATGTGTTCTTCCATAACGGCGTGCTGAAGTCGCTGCGCGACGTGGTCGCATTCTACGTCACGCGCGATACCGACCCCGCGCGCTGGTACGGCCGCCAGCCCGACATCCGGCCCGACGGAACCCGGCCCGACGGGGCCTTGCCCTATAACGGCCTGCCGCCCGACCTGCGCGGCAATGTGGATCGCGACGACATGCCCTTCGCCGCACAGAAGACCGGCGGCCAGCCGATCCTGTCCGAAGCCGAAATGGACGATCTGGTCGCCTTCCTGAACACCCTGACGGACGGCTACAAGCCTGCGACGGCTCAACCGAAATGATCGACATGACAACCAGCGTGCCCCCTGCCCCGGTCCAGGCTTATGACCGCCTCACCCGTGCCCTGCATTGGGCGACGGCCGGTATCGTGCTGCTGCAATTCGCCATGGGCGAGACCTGGTCCTGGTTCGGCGCGGGCTGGAAGGGCACAGCCCGCGACATCCACACCAGCATCGGCTTCGCCTTTGCCGTGCTGCTGCTCTTCCGGCTCTATTGGCTGTTCGCCCGGCGGCGGCGGACGACCGCCGGCCCGGCGGACAACCGGCTGGCCATCCTGGTCCATCTGGCGCTCTACGCCCTGCTGGTGGCGGAAACGATGGCCGGTTTCGAATGGCGGTGGAGCGGCACGCGCCCCCTCTTCGTCTTCGGCGCCCATCTGACCTGCGTCCCCTGCCGGCTGGACAAGACCGGCCACCACATCGTCGCGACCCTGCATAACTACGGCGCCTGGACCATCATGGCCCTTGCCTTCGGTCACGCCGCGGTCGTCCTATGGCGGCATTACGTACGGCGCGACGGCATCCTGGGCCGGATGCTGCCCGCGGCGCGGCGGGCGTGAGTTCTGAAAACCGTAAGTTCTTCTTTCAAAAAAGAACAACCTCCGGCGCGTCACTTGCCGCCGGACAGGCTGCCCAGATAGGCGATGATATCGGCCCGGTCCTGGTCCGAGACGATGCCGTCGAACCCCATGCGGGTGCCCGGCGCGAAGCCGGCCGGATCCTTCAGCCACGCAGAGAGCGTATCGACCGTCCAGACCTGCTGCCGGCGCGCCAGCAGGGCGGGCGAGAAATTGTAATCGGCAATGGCGGCGATGTGCGTGCCCATCAGGCCATAGAGGTTGGGCCCCATCATCGCCGATCCGTCGCGATCGAAATTATGACAGTCCGAGCACATGCTGTCGGCCAGGTCGCGCCCGCGCGACACATCGGCATGCCGCACCCGATCGGCAAAGGACGGATCCGCGGCACGGGCCGCGTCGGCCACCGGGCTCACGCCGGCCGCCACCGCCAGCATCGCTCCGGCCACGCTTCCGAACATGCAACGCATCGCCGATCCCGCCATTTCCTTGCACCCCTCGCCCGGTCCACCCGAAACAGCCAGCCAGCATAAGGAAAACACGGCGCCGCGGTCAGAGCCCACGACGCCATGTCAGGAATATTTCACAAACCGGACCGCACATGGCGCCCGGCGACCCGGTCAGGCCGTCAAAGAATATCCTGCGCGCGCTCGCCCGGCCGGGGCGTATGGCATTCGTGGCACAGGCGGATCGGACCGGCGGCCAAATGGTCGCGCCGCCGTGCCAGATGGCAGGATTCGCAGAAATCATGGAATGTCGCCCGCGCCCCCACCGCCAGGTCGGGCCGCGTGACATGGCAGAGGATGCATTTGCGATGCGGCAGCGCCGACAGTCCGGGATCCAGGCTGTCATGATGGCATTGCACGCAATTATAGGCGCTGTGCGCCCGATGCAGGAACATGACGGGCAGCGGGTCGGCATGCCCCGACCGGGGACGATAGCCCCACCCGGCCAGGACGAGCATCGCCGCCAGCACGCCGGCCAGCGCGGCCGTCATCCCCCATCCCGCCGCGCGGCCCTTCACGGCGCCACCCAGCGCCCGAGCCATTCCGCATAGAGCAGCGACAGGCCCAGCGACGCCGCCCCCACCCCCAGCGACAGGCGGACCGCAATGGCCGATGTCGCGCGCCGCCGCCGTCCGGGGGCGACCGGCGGCAGGCGGCCATGCCGGCCGACCCAAGGCAGGACGGCGCAGACCAGCGCGGTCACGGCCAGGGCGGCGACCTGCCCGCGCGTCGTGACATGCAGCCGCGCGGCGGCGATATGGACCGTCGCGAGCCCCAGCAGCACCAGGGCCGCGGCACCATGCGCCCGCCGGAACGACGCGGCATTGCGCCAGAGGCGCGCCCGCGCGGCCGGCATCGCCAGACCGCCCAGCAGCGCCATGCCCCCCGCCGCCAGGCCGCCCGCCAGCATATAGGCCGGGGCGCCGGGCAGCAGGTAACGCAGGGTCAGCGGCTCGGCCCACAGCAGCAGCAGGGCATGCAGCAGCGGCAGCAAAACCGCCAGCCACCCCAGCAACCGATGCGCGCGGATGAAGAACTTGCCGTCATAGAAAGGCAGGCGCAGCGGGCGCCCCGTCAGGACGAACAGGAACAGCAGCAGCGCATAGGCCGCCACGCCGCAGGCCATCGCGCCGTCCCAGGCCGGGGCCATCGCCGGCAGGGGCCGCCAGCAGAAGACCACCCCGGACAGCAGCACGGCCAGAACGGCCAGAGGAAGCAGCAGGATCATCGACGCCGCACGGTCATGCCGGATGGATCCGCCCCATATCGCCCCTTGCCCGCGCTGCCCCGCCGCCCATGTCTGGCGCCCATGTCTGGCTCGGTATCCTGTCCGGCACAATATCCGGCACGATATGACGGAAACAGGGGGTGATGGAAGCGGACGGGTGCGAACAGGCCCGCGGCTTTTCTCCATCGCGCGGCCCCATTGACCATGCGGGCGGATTATATCACCATGCGTTTTCGTTTATTAAAAAATTATCCCACCGCGATGATTTCAATTCGTAAGACTCTCATGATATCGTGCAATGAGATCGATCCGTTTATCGATCAGCTTTCGGGGACCTGTCCATGACCTTGAGTGACGCGTTTCAGCCACTTTACTCGCTATCCGGGCTGGGCGTGGGTTTCCTCGTCGGGGTGACGGGCGTGGGCGGCGGGTCGCTGATGACGCCGCTGCTGATCCTGCTGTTCGGCATTCATCCCCAGACCGCCGTCGGCACCGACCTGCTCTATGCCGCCATCACCAAGGCGGTGGGCACGAGCGTGCACGGATCTGCCGGCGGCGTGGACTGGAAAATCGTGCGCCGCCTGTCGTCGGGCAGCATTCCCGCGGCGGCGCTGACCTTGCTGGCCCTGCATGCGCTGGGCGCGCCGTCGCTCTCCACGACGCACCTGATTTCACGCAGCCTGGGCGTGGCATTGCTGCTGACGGCGCCCTGCATCATGTTCCGCGCGGCGATCATGACGCGCCTGGCCGGCTTTTCCGAACGCCTGACCGACCGGCAGGCCCATGTGCTGACCATCCTCGTGGGCGCGCTGCTGGGCCTGTTGGTGTCGCTGTCCTCGGTCGGGGCGGGGGCGATCGGGGTGACCGCGCTGCTGGTCCTGTATCCGCGCCTGTCCACCGCGCGCATCGTCGGCTCGGACATCGCCCATGCGGTGCCGCTCACCCTGGTCGCCGGGCTGGGCCACTGGCTGCTGGGGTCGGTCGATCCGGCCATGCTGATCGCGCTGCTGACCGGATCGATCCCCGGCATCATCCTGGGCAGCCTGTTCGTCGGCCGCATCCGCGAAAGCGTGCAGCGCACCGTGCTGGCAACCGTGCTGCTCATCGTGGGCGCCCGGCTGATCTGACCCGCCCCAAACCACAACACGGGATCGTAACCCGGGATCATAATTCGCCCGATCTCCTTCACCGGGCGGCAATCACCCGTCGCGCTCCGGCCGGACTTCGCCGTCGCCATGGGGGTCGTGCTCCAGCGGCGGCTCGTGCGGGTGCGGCGGCCCCGGTGGCCCCGCCGGCTTGTGCGGGTCGACTCCCGGCGGAACCTGGTCGGGCACCGGCGGCTGCGGATGGGGGCCGGGCACCCCCTCATGCTCGGGGTCGGGACTGCGATCGGGAAATGTCATAGAACCGGCCCTGCATCATCGTCATCCGGCTCGAACGGGTCGTCGTCCGGCGGCCCCTCGTCGGGCATCGGGTCGTCGGGATTGAACGGGCCCGGATTAGGCGTCGGCATCGGCCGCCTGGGGCCGTCGCCATCTCGCGCGAACCTGGACATTGCGGTTCCCCCTCTGTGCGCCTATCAACCGGCATGGGGCGGGATGGTTCCAGGCGGGGCCGCACCAAATCAGGTGCGGGTACATCGTTGGCCCGCGCCTCAGTGCCGCACGCGTCCGGCGCGGGCATGATGGGCGTGGTGGTCGGCATAGTCGGCCAGCAGCATGCGCGTGACGCCGTTCGTCCAGCCAAACCCGTCCTGCAGCGGATATTCGCCGCCACCTCCGCCGAGTCCGTCCGGGGCCGATCCGATGGCGTATTTCTCGACCAGCTTGGCCTCGCGCGCATAAAGGCCCGCAACCGTGGCCAGCCACCGATGGGACAGGTCGCGCGCCTGCGCATACAGGCCATAGCGGCGCATGCCGTGAATGGCCATCCATTGCAGCGGCGCCCAGCCATTGGCGCGGTCCCATTGCTGGATGCTGTGCTGTTCGGTGGTCGCCAGCCCGCCGGGCAGCAACAGCCGCTCGGCCAGGGTGGCGGCGACGCGGTGCGCCTGGTGATGGCTGGCCAGCCCGACATAGAGCGGCACGGCCGAAGCCGCCGTGACCTGCGGCCGATGCCGCATCAACGCCCAGTCGTAATCGACGAACGCCCCCTGCTCCGGCTGCCAGAAATACCGGTCGATGGCCCGGCGGCGGATGGCGGCGCGCCGATGGAACAGGACGGCACGCGCCTCGTCCCCGGCCAGGCGGCTCAGCCGTTCGATCTGACGTTCGAGCAGATGGAGAAAGCTGTTGAGGTCGACGGGCAGGATCGCGGTGGTGCGGATGCTCGACAGGTCGTCCGGCGAACCCAGCCAGCGCGAACTGAAATCCCATCCCGACGCGGCGCCGGCCCGCAGGTCGCGATAGATGTCCGCGGCCGGGCGCGTGCCGGCCGCCGCCGTCGCCACATCCTCGCAATAGGCTTCCTCGCGCGGGGTGTCGCGATCGTCCCAATAGCGGTTCAGCAGCATGTTGTCCGGCAGGCAGACGACGTGGCGGCGGGCCTCGCCGGGGCACAACCCGTCGGCCCCGTCCATCCAATAGGCATATTCCCGCAGCAGATCCGGCAGGTAACGCACCGCCTGGCGCAGGCCGTGCCGTTCCAGCAACCCGACCATCAGCGCAAAGACCGGCGGCTGCGAACGGCTGAGATAATAGCTGCGGTTGCCGTTGGGGATATGGCCATAGGCCTGGATGATGAAGGAAAAATTATCGGCCATCGCGTGCAGCAGCCGGTGCTTGCCCCCCGCGGCCAGACCCAGCATCGTGAAATAGGAATCCCAGTAATACAGTTCGGAAAACCGGCCGCCCGGCACCACGTACGGATGCGGCAGCGGCAGCAGCGACCCATGGGCCGCGTGGTCGTCCGGATGGCGGGACAGCACGCCCCACAGACCGTCGATATGGGCGGCCAGCGACTGGCCGGGATCCGAGACATAGCGGCTGGCGACGACGGGCTCGGGCGTGAAATTCTCCGCCACGAAGCGCGACAGGTCGAATCCGGCGGCGGCGTTGCCGGCGCGATAGGCACGCAGGATCGCCTCGGGCGCGCGGCGCGGCACGCAATCGACGAAGCTCTTGCTGTCCGGAAAGACCCGGCCGCTCTGCACCGCGACGAACAATTCCTGGTACCGGTCGGCCGGCGTCATGATGTCGGCGGGCGCGACATGCTCGACACCGGGCGCATGCCCGCCGGAGGCAAGAATCGTTTCGGCCAGGAGCATGCACTTCGTTCCCGTCTGGCGGCGCGCTGCGCCCGCCGGTCCATTCATGCACGAACGGCACGGATTGCGCGCTACCCCTCACCATATTGTAACCGCCGGCGCCGTCATCGCCAGGGGCATGCGGCACGCGGCACGCGGCATGTTCCGCCCCTCGTCCGAAGCCAGGCCGGCCGCAGTTGTCACGGAAGCGAAAGATGTGCAAAACGCACCCGTCGCGACCGCGTGAAGCGGCCGGACACCGAGGTTTCACGACCGGTCGGCTTCGTCGGCGATCCCGCGGCAGGCGATCCAGGCAAAGCCCGTGGGGGAGAGCGGCATGCACGGACTGGCGGGCAGGATACAGGCGCGGCGGCGGCGCGTACGCGCCCTGGCGATCGCGGGCGCTTGCCTGCTGGCCGGAATGCCGGCCCATGCCCCTGCCCAACCCTCTGCCCAGGATACGCAACCTGCCGCCGAAAGCCCGGACGTGGCGGCCGGCCGCCTGATCGCCGAACGGGGCGTCCAGGCCGGCCATGTCGGCTGCGCGGCCTGCCACATGATGAACGGGGCCGGGCAGCCGGACATGGCGATCCCGCGCCTGGCCGGCGCCGCCCCGGCCTATCTGCAGCAGCAGCTTTCCTTCTTCGCCGCCGGCAAGCGCACCAGCTTCTGGATGACGCCGTTCGCCCGGGCACTGACGCCGCAACAGATGCGCGCGGTCGCAGCCTATTACGCGGCGCAGTCCGCCCCCGTCGAAGCCGATGCCGAGGCACTGGTGCCGGTGCCGGCCGGCCGCCACGCCCGCGGCCAGACGGTGTTCGAAACCGGGGGCGGCGGCGCCGGGGTCATGCCCTGCGCGGGCTGCCACGGGCCGGCGGGGCAGGGCATGGGCCCCTTTCCGCCTCTGGCGGGACAGTCCGCCCCCTATGTGCTGGGGCAGTTGCGCCGCTGGAAACGGGGCAGCGATCGCGACCCGATGGGCAAGATCATGGTCATGGAGGTCCGGGGAATGAATGATGCCGACATGCAGGCGGTCGCCGCCTTCGTCCAGAGCCTGTCCGGAAACGGCCCAGGAAGCGGCTCCGGAAACGCCCAATGACCATGGAAAGCAACGGCAATCTGCCGCCACACCCCGGATCGGTGCGCCCGGTCGGCACCTGGGTGGTCGGCGGCGTGCTGGCGGCCGCCATCCTGCTGGTCTGGGGCCTGGTGTCGTTGATTTTCCTTCATCGCGCATGACGCAGGGAGAGCGGTGATGAGCGAGGAACAGGGCATGACCCCCTTCGAGGCTGCGTTCCACGCCTCGGCCGAACGGCACGAACGGGTCTGGACGTTCTGCGTGATCGTCATGCTGGCGCTGCTGACGATCGGCACGATGTTCTATGTGGTGCGGGATTACGGGCTGGTGTCCGCGACGGGCGCCTTCTACACCGACCCGGCAGACCCGGCGCGAGAAGCCGCGTTCGCCGACGGCAAGATCGTGCGGACGGGGCCGAACGCCTATGCGGTCTACGTGGTGGGGCGGGCCTGGCACTGGTCGCCCGACGTCATCCGCGTGCCCGCCGGGGCCGAAATCACCTTTTACGTCACCAGCGCCGACGTGCTGCACGGTTTCGAAATCCAGGGCACGGCGGTCAACCTGACGGCGGTGCCGGGCGTGGTGGGCTCGGTGAAATACACGTTCCGCCGCCCGGGCGTGTACCACATCATCTGCAACGAATATTGCGGCATGCTGCACCATGCCATGGTCGCGCGGATCGTCGTCACGCCATCGCAAGCCGTCACGACGGGGACCCCGTCATGAATATCCAGGTCGCAGCGCAGGCCACCGGACCGCGCGCGGACACCGGGCGCGACGCAGGCATTGGGCGCGACGCGGCCATGCGGCGCATGATGCTGGCTTTCCTGGTCGCGGGCTTCGGCGCCCTTTTGGTCGGCGCCACCATCGGGCCGCTGCAGGCGCTGAACTATGCCGGGATCAACGCCTATCCGTCCCTGCGGCCGCTGCTGCAGACCTATTATCAGGGCCTGACGATCCACGGCGTGCTGAACGGCTATGTCTTCACCTTCTTCGTCACCTGCGGGCTGCTGGTCTACCTGCCGGCGCGCGAACTGGGGGTGACGCCGGGCCTGGCGCCGTGGCGCGCCTGTTTCGGGCTGATGGCGGCGGGCACGGCCTGCCTGCTCTATGCCATGTTCGACAATTCGTCCTCGGTGCTGTGGACGTTCTATCCGCCGCTGAAGGGCAGCCCGTTCTTCTATTTCGGCATGACCCTGCTGACGATCGGCAGCACGATGCCGCTGCCGATCCTGCTGGCGATGCGCGCCACGTGGAAGCGCGCCCGCCCCGGCCAGGTCACGCCGCTGGTCACCTATATGAGCCTGGTGACCATGCTGATGTGGGTGATGGCCGGCATCGGCGCGCTGGCCGAGCTGGTGCTGCAGCTCGACCCGTGGTCGATCGGGCTGATCGCCGCCGTCGATCCGATCATCGACCGCACGCTGTTCTGGCTGACCGGACACCCGATCGTCTATTTCTGGCTGATGCCGGCCTATATTTCCTGGTACGGGCTGCTGTCGCGCCAGGCGGGCGGCAAGCTGGTATCGGACCCGATGGCGCGGCTGACCTTCGCGCTGCTGATGGTGTTCGCCCTGCCGGTGGGCACCCACCACCAGTTCGCGGACCCCGGCTTTTCGCAGGTCTGGCGCGGCATTCTGGTCGTGCTGACCATGTCGGTGGCGATGCCCAGCCTGATCACCGCCTTCACCCTGGGGCTCAGCCTGGAATATGCCGGGCGGCTGCGCGGCGGGACCGGACTGTTCGGCTGGTTCCGCGCCCTGCCCTGGGGCGATCCCAGCGTCGCGGCACAGGTGCTGGCGGCCGTGACCTTCATCCTGGGCGGCGCCACGGGCATCGTGAACGGAAGCTGGCAGTTGGACGCCATCGTCCACAATACCATTTTCGTCCCCGGCCATTTCCACGTCACGGTCGGCAGCGTGACGGCGATGACCTTCATGGCCATCACCTTCTGGATGGTGCCGCATCTGACCGGCCGGCGGCTGGTCAGCCGGCGCCTGGCGCTGGCGGCCGCCTGGCTGTGGTTCGCGGGGATGATGCTGTTCGCCGTGGGCATGCAATGGGCCGGGCTGTATGGCGTGCCGCGCCGCGCCTGGATCTCGGCCCTGCCGCACGGCACCTATCATGCGCTGTACGGCGCGGCGTCGGTGCCGCTGGCGCTGGTGGCGGCAGGCGGGGTGGTGCTGTGGCTGGCGACATACGCGTTCTTCGCGGTATTCTTCGGCACGATCCTGTTCGGCCGCCGCGCCGCGCCGCCGCCGGTTCCCTTCGCCCAGGCCATCGGCGGCCCGGCCGATCACGCAATCGACGCCCCGCCGTCCCCGGCCGGGGCAGGGCCTTCCCCCCTGGCGCGGGCCCTGGAACATGTCTGGATCCTGGCCGGCGTGACGCTGGTCGCCGCCGCCGCGGCCTATGTGCCGATCCTGTGGCCGTTCCTGCACCATGTGACCCGCGCGCCCGGCTGGGTGCTGTGGTAGGCACGGCGTGACGTCCCCCCGCTGGCGGGTGTCGCTCTGGCGCGGAGGCTGCGCCGGGGCGGCCGCACTGGCGGTGCTGGCGCTGTACACCCGGCTCGGCGCCCTGTCCGGCCGCGACTTCGCCCGGTTCAGCGGCTCTGCCGTTCCGGCCGCGGCGGCGCCCGCCCTGGAACTCCGCGACGATCGAAACCGGCCGTTCGACCTGGCATCCCTGCGCGGCCAGGCCGTTCTGGTCTATTTCGGCTATGTCCGCTGCCCCGACGTCTGCCCCACGGTGCTGAACGCCCTGGCCCCGGTCTTCGACCGGCTGGGGCGTGACGCCGCACGGGTCCGCGTGGTGTTCGTGACCCTGGACCCCACCCATGACACGCCGGCCGCATTGCATGATTTCCTGGCCAATTTCCGGCCGGCGCCGATCGGCCTGACCGGACGGCCCCGGGACGTGGAATCCATCGCGCGGGCCTGGCGGATCGGCTGGCAGGACGCGGGCCCGGACGGTCGGATCAACCATCTCTCGGTTCTGACGCTGGTCGGGCCGGACGGGCATATGCGGGCCCGTTACGGCATGACGCAACTGGGCGACCCGTCAGGCATGGCAAGCGACATCCGGTCCGTCCTATGATCGGCGTGTGATCGATGTGCCTGTGACCGATGGACCCGGAACCGTATGGAGCCCCCTGGCCGTCGGCGCCTGGATGGCCGCCGCGATCCTGACCGGGATCGCGATCGCCGTCCTCAGCTCCAGACATCCCGGGCCCACGCAACCCGGGACCGCGCGCGGGACATGGCGCCGGCTGCCGGCTGCAGCGGCGGGGGCGTCATTGCTGGCGGCATCCTGCCTGGGGCTGCGCGACCCGCTGGCCTCGATGGCGCAATACACGCTCGCCCTGATGGTGCTGGGGCAGGTCGTGCCGCCCTTCCTGCTGCTGGCCCGGCCCGGCAAAGCGGGCGGCGCTGCGTCCCCCACGGGCTGGCTGCGCGACCCCGGCGTGGCGGCCGTGCTGTTCGGCGGGCTGGCGATCGTCACCGGACTGCCCGCCGTGCTGGACCGCTCGCTGGCCAACGCGCTGTTCAGCGCGCCGCTGGGCCTGCTGGACCTGTTGGCCGGCCTGCTGTTCTGGGCGCAGGTCCTGCCCGGCACCCGCATCATCCGCAGCAACCCGGGGGCGGGGCTCTATGCCCTGCTGGGCGGCGTGCCGATGACGGTGGTGGCGGTGGTCTGGATGACCGCCCCCCGGGTGCTGTACGCTCCCTATCTGGACGTGCTGTGCCGGTGGGACCTGACTCCGCTGCAGGACCAGCACTGGGCCGGCTTCATCATGCTGGTCGCCGGGCTGCCGCTGCAGGTGGCCGGCGCCTGGCTGCTGGTCGCCCCCACCCCTGAACGTGAAAAGGGACCCCCATGCCCGACATGCGGATCACGCGCATCGCCCTGACCGACTGCATGCCCATCCGCCGGGCAGTGCTGTGGCCCGGCCGGACGGCCGAGGAGTGCCTGGTGCCCGGCGACGCCGACGCGCTGCATTACGGTGCCTTCGCCGACGGTGTCCTGGCGGGGTGCGGGTCGTTCTTTCCCGTCGACGGCCGCACGGTGCGGCTGCGCAAATGCGCGGTGCTGCCCGAATGCCAGGGCCAGGGGATCGGCAGCGCGCTGCTGCGACGGGCCTTCGCCGATCTGCGCCCGCTCGGCTTCACCGGGATCACCCTGGATGCCCGGCTGACCGCCGTCGCATTCTATCGCCGTTTCGGGCTGGCGCCGCGCGGCGCGCCCTTCGTCAAGAGCGGCCTGCGCTATGTCGTCATGGAAGGCACCCTGCCGGAAGGGATTGACCGCGCGGGGTAGAAGGCGCTAGCTGCCGCGCATGACGACGATTCCCACCCTGCCGGCCCCTTCCCTGGCCGGACTCTATTACGCGCCGCTCTCATAGCGGCGGGGATTGCGTTCTGTACTCAACCGCTGCGTCGTCGGCGGTTGACTCTATCCGGATACCAGCGGCGACGCGGCTCGAAGAAAGCCCCGTTCATGCTGCCCCATTTCCCTGCCCCTCGACCGCCCCAGGTCGGATTGATCGGTTTCGGCGCCTTCGGGCGGCTGATCGCCGTCCATCTGCGCGCCCATTGCCGCCTGCTGGTCCACGACCCTGCCCTGCCGCCCGACGAGGCCGCGCCGATGGCGGGCGTCACCGCCGGCCCGCTGGCCCTGGCCGCGCGCTGCCCGATCGTCATCCTGGCCGTGCCGGTCGCCGCGCTGCGGGACGCGGTGCTGGCGATCCGTCCGCATCTGGCGGAGCGGGCGCTGGTCGTCGATGTCGGCTCGCCCCGCACCCCCTTGACCCAGGCGCGCTCGCCCCGCTCGCCCTGCCCGCCGACACCCAGCGCGGCCAGGGTGACGAAGGCCGCCGCCCCTGGCGCGGGCACGCCGGCCAGCACCAGGGGCAGGACCAGCGCCGCGCACAGCAGAAAGATGACCAGCAATGCGGCCCGGCGCTCGGCATCGACCAGGCCGGGCACCGTCGCGGCCAGCGGGTTGCGGATCTGCCGCATGCAGTGAAACCCGACGGCGCCGATCCCGAACATGCCGGCCAGGAAGATCGGGTTGAAATGCCCGCTCTGCCCGATATCGGGCATCACCCCCGGCGGATGGCGACGCAGCCGGCCGATCCATACCGGCATCTGCACCAGATACAGGGCCGTAGCCAGCAGCCCCGGATTGCCGGTGACGAAGGCCCGGCTGCCATAGACGCGCAGCGCCGCACCGAGCGCGGACACCGGCGAGGGCAGGTCCGGCCGCGCCATCCCCGTCACCGGGTGATCTCCAGGAACGCGGCCTCCAGGTCCGGATGGCGCACGCTGACCGGGTGCGCAAAGGCGGCCTGCAGCGCGTCGGCCAGCCGGTCGTCCCAGCCGTCGACCAGCAGCGCGCCCGTCGCCGCGTCGCGCCCCAGGCAGGTCAGCGGCGCGGGCAGCCGATCCGCGATCGGGCCGGCGGGGCCGGTGGGCGGCGCCGCGCCGCCATCGCCCGCCGGCACGATCCAGCGCGTGGCCCGGCGAAACCGCTCCATCGGCGTGTCGTGCACGATGCGCCCCCGCGCCATGAACAGCGCGCGCGTCGCCACCTTCTCCAGGTCCGACAGGATATGCGAGGACATCAGCACGCAGGCGCCCGTCCGCGCGCAATATTCGTCCAGCAGGGCCATGAAATCGCGCCGCGCCTGGGGGTCCAGGCTGGCGACCGGCTCGTCCAGGATCAGGAAATCCGGCCGATGGCGCAGCGCCAGCACGATGGCCAGGCGCTGCTTCTGCCCGCCCGACAGCCGCCCGACCCGCGCCGCAGGGTCGAGATCGGCCCAGGCCAGCAGCGCCGGATCGGGCGCCTGCGGCACGCTGGCGTAAAACCCGCCCAGATAGGCGATCAATTGCCCGACCCGAAAGGACCCGAACGCATTCATCGCCTGCGGCACATAGCCCATGCGGGCACGCCGCAGCGCATCCAGCGCCCCGGCCTCCTGCCCCCAGATCGAGACCGTGCCGCTGCCGGGCAGCAGAAACCCCAGCAGACAGCCGATCAGCGTGGATTTTCCCGCACCGTTCGATCCCAGCAGGGCCACGATCTCACCCGGCGCGATCGCGAAGGACAGCCCGTCCAGGGCCCGATGCGTCCCGAAGACCTTGACGAGATCCCGGACATCGACCACCGCCGCCGCGGCAGGTTGCGCCGCTCCCTGCGTTTCCGCGTTCATCCCACCCCTTTCGACCGGGCCCGGCCGGGCAGGGCCGCCAGGCAGGACCGCAAGACATCGCGTCCAGAATCCCCGCGATCCGGGCCCGAGGCAAATAAAAGGATTTTTGAAGTCCAAGGACCGGACAGGACACGGCGGGACGGGCATGATCGGCGGGCAGGAGGAATGCGGCCATGACCGACACCGATCCGCTCCATCGCCGGTTGCACGCGCACTGGGCGCGCGCGAGAATTCTGACGACGATGCTCACGATGATTCCACCAATGATGCCGGCAATGATGCCGGCGATGATGCCAGCGGACGCAACCGCGTCCGACGCCGCCCCGCAGGGCGTCTATTGGCACAACTGGACCGATTCGAAAGGCGTCAGCCACCTGACGCGCTGCCATTTTCACCGCTACATCCTGAAATCCATGTCGAAGCCGGCCGGCCCGCAATGGCAGGACCGGCTGCCGCCCGGCCGCACGACCATCATTTCGACCGTGCAGCCGGCGCACTGGGACGGCACCTGGCACCCGGACCCGACGGTGCAATGGATCATTCCCCTGCGCGGCACATGGTTCGTCGAGGCGATGGACGGCACCCGCGTGGTCATGGGGCCCGGCGACCTCTCGCTGGGCGAGGACCAGATGTCCCGCCGTGACGCCAGGGGACATATCGGACACAATGCCGGCAATGTCGGCGACGGACCGGTGACGCTGATGGTCATCCAGACCGACCAGGCCCCCACGATCGACCGGCCGTGCCGGTTCCAATAGGCCGGCACATGCTGCGTATCCTCAGTTGGAACCTGCTGGTACGGCGCGGCGCCGGCTGCCACGACGTGGCCCGGCTGATCCGGGACGTCGCACCGGACCTGGTGCTGATGCAGGAAACGACGGCGGGCCTGGACGCGCTGCCGGACTTGCTGGGCGGCCGGTACCACCGCGCCATGGCGCCGCCGCGTCCGCACGCCCCGGCCATGTGGAGCCCGCATCCGGTCCAGGCGACGCAATTGATGCTGCCCGCCGCGACCCGCCGCGACCTGCCGGTCCCCATCCGCCGTTCGGTCGCGCCGCGCGCCGCACAGATCATCCGCATGGATGGGCATATGGAGGGGCGCACGGGCGGACTGCGCATCGCGAACGTGCATCTGGACCATGGCCAGCGCGCCAACCGGCGGCAGATCCGCCACATCCTGTCGGCCTGTCCCGACATCGACGTCATCATGGGCGATTTCAACGCCGTCGGGCCGACCTGCCCGCCCGGCTTCACCGATCTGGGCCCGCGAACGGCAACGCACCGCATGTACGGCGTCCTGCCGCTACGCCTGGATCGCTGCGTGGCGCGCGCCCTGCATTGCGTGTCGTGCAGCGCCCTGCCCTACGGCCCGTCGGACCACCGGCCGATCCTGGTCACGCTGGCGCGCTGACCCGGACCCGGCCGGGTGCGTCCGGGATCCCAGGTGCTTCCGAGATCATTGTCCCCGGCATCACTGGCCTTGGCGCACGACCCGCTTTTCGATCCATTTCTGGGCCGACAGCTTGTCCGTCGCATCCAGCATCCGGTACAGCACCAGCAGGTCGTGCTCGTCGGACGTCAGCGTCATCTCATGGCTTTCGTCGTGCTGGTCGGTCAGGAACGCTTCCTCGGACACGCCGAACAGACGGGCCAGGCGCGGAATATGCTTGCGCGCGCTGCTCTCGCGCCCGGTCTCCCAGAACGCGACGGCCGACCGCGACATGCCCAGCCGGTCGGCCAATTGGTACTGGTTCATGCCCGCGGCCTTCCGCAGGGCCTGGATACGCTTGCCCAGTTGCTGCGCCGGCGTCGGCCGCGACATCTTGGCTCCGCCGATCCGCTCATCCTGCGTCAAGACCGGCGCGCGGACATGATGCATCAGATCGTCCGCATGATGCCGCGCGGCCGCAGCCGAACCGTCCGCGTCAAGCGCGCGGGGCTCAAGGGCATGGGCGGTGGCGCCGGCCAGCAGCAGGGGGTCCCTGTCGATCATCGCCACATTGTCTGTCATAGCCATTCTCCATTCAAAACAAGGTGGTGGCGGGCACGATCCCGGCCATAATATCTTCAAAAGAAATTACATTACGAAATTTGTGTTGATTTGATGGTCACCATCAAATTCGGGATTTAATCCCGGCCTCCAATACCCGATACTTCTGTACGACATGCCATTACCGGTGAGTCAGTTCCGGGCGACCGGCACCGAATGAGGGCCCGAGACCTGCGCGCGCAGCACCATCAGACGAGACAGGATTTCAGTGAATGTCAGGTCAGGCATGACCGTTGGCTCCTGAGGCGCGGGCAGGACGCTTTGTCCGGTAACTCACCTCTAGCGTCGCGGAACCGAGATGGTTGCACGCCCGCGCGAGATGCCTGATGCCACGGCCGCCGCCCGCCGGTACCAGCCCCGGCGAACGGCCCCGACTCTTCCGGACAAAATGGTTCCGGATGAAGCGGTTCTGGACAGCAACCGGCATTCCCGCTCATATGCGCCGCCAGCCCGGCCTGGCGGGACGAAAAGCGGATTTCGACATGACACAGACCAGCCCGCCCCCCACCGATGCGGTTCAAGGCGGGGCGTTACGCATCCTGTTCGCCTTCGAAAACCCGCTTCCCAGCACCGAGGCCGACGCCGAGGTCTTCCTGACCACCGCGCGCTATCTGGCGCGGCTGACCACCGGGGCGGCGCTGCACGTGCCCCTGCCGGACCAGGCCGCATCCGCGGCCTTGCGGCAGGCGACGGGCCTGGCGGTGGCGCGGGCCTGGGCACCGCTCTCGCCGCCTTGGGCACGCCATCTGGCCTGCGGGCTGACGATCGTCTGGCGCAGCGCCTTCCGCCGGGCAGATCTCGTCTATACCCGCAATCTGTGGATCGCCTGGGTGGCGATCCGGTTCGGCCAGCGCGTGGTGTTCGACCATTACCGGCCCTGGCCGGACCAGATCCCGCCGCTGCGCCCCTTTCTGTACCGGCTGATGTGCCACCGGCGCTTCGTGGTCAATATCTGCCATTCCGACTATACGCGGCAAAAATATCTCGAGCTGGGGATTCCCGCCGACAAGCTGCAATGCATCCGCAACGGGTTCGAACCCGAACGGCTGGACGCCCCGATCGGGCGCGACGCGGCCCGGCGGGCGCTGGACATCCCGGCCGATGCGCAGACCGTGGTCTATACCGGACGGGTCAACCACAAGAAGGGACTGGCGGTGATGATCGAGGCCGCGCGCCTCCTGCCCGACCTGCTGTTCATCCTGGTCGGCTCCTATGGCGAGGGCCCGATCGAGGCCATGGCGCAGGCGCTGCCCAATGTCCGGGCCGTCCCCTTCCAGCCGCCCGAGATCCTCGGCCAGTATATCCACGCCGCCGACGTGCTGCTGATCCCGCCGTCGCTGCAGCCGCTGGCGCGCTTCGGCTCGACGGTGCTGCCGCTGAAGCTGTTCTTCTACATGGCGTCCGGCCGGCCGATCGTGGCGGGCAACACGCCCGACGTGCGCGAAGTCCTGCGCGACGGGGAAAACGCGCTGCTGTGCCAGCCGGATGCTCCGCCGGCCCTGGCCCGGACCCTGCGCCGGCTGCTGGACGATCCGGCGCTGGCCGGGCGGCTGGCGCGGACCGCCCTGGCCGAAAGCCACACCATGACCTGGGGGGCGCGGGCCCAGCGTATCCTGGACGCCATCACCGAACGGCTGGACATGCCATCCCCCCGGTCCGGCGGCTGGCGGGGGCCGCAACGCCGCGCCTGGCGCCGCCAGTCGCGCCGCTGGCTGGTTCACCTGCTGCGGACCGGCTCGCCCGTCCTGCCGCCGGACGGGCTGGCGGACCAGGCGGCACCGCGCCGGAACGCGGCCCATCGACCCGGTGTTTGACGGCCGGAAACCGGTTGCCTATGATGCCTGCCCGTCCGGAAACAGGGTGCGCGCGGCTCCGATGCCTGGTCTTGGCCGCGCCGGGACGGACCTGCCGGGACCGACAGCCGGAATTCGGCAGCCAGGATCGGCGCGCATCATGGACGGTATGCCCCTTTGATCATTCGGACCTATCTGCTGCGTGAAATCGGCAAGCCGATGGCGGCGATGCTGAGTATCTGCATGGCCCTGTTCGCCAGCTACAGCGCGGCCGATTTCCTGTCCGAAGCGGTCAACGGCCTGCTGTCCGCCCATACGATCCTGACCCTGGTCGCGCTGAAGCTGCTGATCGGGCTGGAAGTGCTGGTGCCGGTCTCGCTGTACCTGTCCATCGTGCTGGCGCTGGGCACGCTGTACGGCAATTCCGAGATCACGGCCCTGCATGCGCTGCGCGTAACTCCGGGGATGATGCTGCGCCATGTCATGGTGCTGGCCGGCGCCGTCGCCCTGGCGGTGGGCAGCCTGTCGCTGATCGTCCGGCCCTGGGCCTATCACCGGCTGCACGACCTGTCCCAGGCCGCCGCCCTGACTCTGGATGTCGACGCGATGCAGGCCGGCACCTTCTATGTGGTGCAGAACGGCGCGCGCGTGATCTTCCTGACCCGCCGCCAAGGCCCCGGCACGCCGGCGCGCGACGTCTTCGTGCGGATCCGCCACGCGAAGGAAACCCAGATCATCCACGCCGAACTGGGCTTCCCGACGGAAGACGGCCCGGCTGAAAACGGTCAGGTGGCAAAAGGCCCGGCGGAAAAGACCCCGCCGGAGCGCCTGGTCGTGCTGCGCAATGCCCATGTCTATGACATCGCCACCCAGCCCGGCGGCCAGGACCGGATCATGACGGTGCGCGCTCTGACCCAGGATCCGAACCGCCATCAGGCCGCCACGCCGGGCTACAGTTCGGTGGCCGCCGGCAGCCTGCGGATCGCCCGCTCGCACGACGCCGCCGACGTGGCGGAATTCCAGTGGCGGCTTTCGACGCCGCTCACCACCCTGCTGCTGGCGTTGCTGGCGGTGCCGCTGGCGCGCGGACGCCCGCGGCAGAACCGCTACGGCAAGCTGGGCACCGCGATCCTGATCTTCTTCGTCTATTACCTGCTCTACACCTCGGCGCGGACCTGGGTGCAGCATGGCATGGTCGGCACGCTGCCCGGCATCTGGTGGGCGCCGGCGATGCTGGCGGCCCTGGCGGCCTTCCTGCTGCGCGACCAGATCGCGGCGGGCCTGACGGACCGGGTCCGCCGGGCATGAAGCGTTTCGACCGCTATATCCAGATGGTGACGCTGCGCGCCTTCCTGCTGGTGGCGATGGGGCTGACCGCCCTGTTCAGCCTGCTGGAATTCGTCGACCAGCTCCCCCTGGTCGGGCACGGCCGGTACCGGCTGGCCGACGCGGTGGCCTATGCCGCGCTGCTCAGTCCCGCGCGCTTCCTGCAGGTCACGCCCATCGCCATGCTGCTGGCCTGCCTGCTGGGGCTGGGGGGGCTGGCGAAACATTCGGAACTGACCGCGCTGCAGGGGATCGGCCTGTCCGAGACGCGCATCATCGCCGCGGTGCTGCGCCTGGTGGCCCCCATCGTCGTGGCCCTGTTCCTGCTGGCACAGTTCGTCGTGCCGCCGACGCGGCAGATGGCGCAGGAACGGCACGACAACGCCCTGGCCAGCGTCGCGGGCGAGCGCGGCCAAAGCTTCTGGGCCCATGGCGACGACCAGTTCCTCAGCGTGCGCCGCTTTCCCGTCGAGACCCAGGCCGAAGACGTCGATATCTACCGTTTCGCCCCCGATGGCGGCATGACGGAATATCTGCACGCCGCCGGGGCGCGGATCGGCGCCGACGACGTGTGGATGCTGCGCGACGTGACGCGCAAGACGATCGCCGCGTCGCAATTCCGCACCGATCACCTGGACAGCCTGGCCTGGCCCGCCTTCCTGTCGTCGCGGCAGATCCGCTTCCTCAGCCTGCCGCCCGAAAGCGCGCCGCCGATCGCGCTCTACCGCTATATCCAGGACCTCAAGCGCCATCACCTCCCTGCCACGCGCTACGAACAGGAACTCTGGGAGCGGATCAGCATCCCGTTCGCGATGATCGCGCTGATCGCCTGCGCGGCGCCGTTCGTGTTCGGGCCGCCGCGCGCGCAGAATGTCGGCTATCGCATGGCGATCGGGGTGGCGATCGCCACGATCTTCTCGCTCGGGCAGGAAATCACCAGCCGCCTGGGCCTGCTGTTCGACCTCAACCCGGCGCTGACCGCGCTGACGCCGTCGCTGCTGCTGATGATGTCGGCGGCCTACCTGCTGATCACGACGCGGGACTGAACACTAACGGACGTTAACGGACAGGGCTCTCGCGGGCGCGGGGCGCGCGGGCGGCGCCTCGGCCGCCACGCCCTCCAGCGCCGCCAGGAAGCGCGCGTCGCACCGGCGCTGCCGGCGCAGCAGCCCCAGCAGGATGACCGAGAACCCCACGATCTCGAAGGCGAAATAGGCCAGCGGCCGCCCCGGCAGCGCGCACAGAAAGAGTCCCAGCGTGCGGTAATTGGCCGACAGCACCGACCAGCGCCGCACCTGCGGCGCGAAGGCCGCGCGGTAGCGCTGGCGAATATCCGGCGCGCGGTCGGGATGGGCCGCCAGCATCACCGCCAGGCGGCCATTCAGCCCGCTTTCGCCCAGCGCGGTCGTCAGCGCCTCGATCCGGGCATACAGGCCGAACAGCACGTCCCCGGCCCGCCGGCCGGACGGGACGACATTGCGGGCCAGCGGCGACGCCCCCCGCTCCCAGCCCCAGAAATTGTAATCCTGGCGCTGCCGTTCATAGGCCGCCGACTGCACGGCGTGGCAGAATCCGGCCACCGCCACCAGCGCCCAGACCCAGCCGCCATGACGCGGGGCCAGCGACAGGGCCAGCCCCACATAGACGGCGGCAAAGGTGACATAGTCGCACACCCCGTCCAGAATCTTGCCGGTCTGCGAATATCGGCCCGTCAGGCGCGCCAGTTGCCCGTCGGCGCCGTCCATGACGTGCCAGATCACCATCAGCGCGAAACCGACCAGCACGGCGCGCGGATCGCAACCGTGCAGAAAGCCGGCATGATAGGCGACGCCCGCCAGCAGCCCGGCCGCCATGCCGGCCAGCGACACCGCGTTGGGGGACACGCCCAGCCGCGCGAAACGCCGCGTCAGCCAGGCCGAGACCGGATGAATGACATACAGGTTGGTCGGCTCTTCGATTTCCGACGTCCGCCTGACCGGATCCGGCTGGGCCACGACTATCCGTCCCTGTTCCATCGCGTCTTCCCGGCTGGGGCGGCCCCCTTCAGAGCGCACCCTGCGCCATCAGGCGTTCGGCCTTGTCATAGGCCACCGGATCGTCGACATCGATCCATAGCCGGCCGCCAATGTCGCACACATGGGCGCGCCGCCAGCGGGCCAGCGTATTCATCGCGCCGGAAATACTGTCCTCGCCTTCCGCCTGACTGCTTTCCAGCGCGTCGAACATGGCCGGCGTGCAGTGGAAGATCCCGGTATCGAACGCGTTGAAATCGTCGATCGACTTGCCGATGCGTTCGATCCGGCCGTCCCGGCAGCGCACGCGCGTCACATCGTCAGGATCGTTCAGCATGCGCGCCACGTCGTAATCGACCCCCAGCGTGACGCTGTCGGGCCGGTGCGGCAGCGACGCCATCAGGCGGTTGATCCCGGGATCGAGCACATGGTCGCACATGGTCAGCAGGAACGCCCCGTCCAGGAACGGACGGGCGCACAGCACGGATACGCCGTTGGCCCGGTCCCAGGCGGGGTTATGCACATGGGTGACGCGCACGCCCTCGCATTCGGCCATGCCGTCCAGGGCAACCTGCAATTCGCCGCCGCGATAGCCGTTCACGATCACGAATTCATCGACCCCGCCGCGCCGGGCGCGATCGATGACTTCGGCAACCAGCGGACGCCCCCGGATGGGCACCAGCGGCTTCAGCGGCCCCTTGTCACGCAGGCGGCTACCCTGCCCCGCGGCGACGATCAGGCATTTCATCAGGCGGGAACGGCCTGGACCGCATAGGTCTCGATAAAGGCCTCGACCAGTTCATGCGCCTCGTCATCGGTGTACTGGACCGGCGGATGCTTGCAGAAATAGGCGCTGGGACCGGCCAGCACGCCACCGACCCCATGGTCCAGCGCCAGCTTGCAGCAGCGGATCATGTCGATGGCGACCCCGGCCGAATTGGGCGAATCCTGCACCGACAGGCGCAGTTCCAGCTCCATCGGCACATTGCCGAACAACTGGCCTTCCATGCGGATGAAGCAGACCTTGTTGTCGTTCTGCCACGGCACGTAGTCGCTGGGGCCGACATGGATGGTCTCGTCCTCCATGCGCACCTTGGCGACCGCCTGCACGGCCTCGGTCTTCGACGTCTTCTTGGACTCCAGCCGCTGCTGGTTCTTCATGTTCAGGAAGTCGGTGTTGCCGCCGGTATTCAACTGATAGGTGCGCAGCAGCTTCACCCCGCGCTTGGCGAACAGGTCGGTCAGCACGCGATGCACGATGGTGGCGCCAAGCTGCGACTTGATGTCGTCGCCGATGATCGGCAGCCCCTTGGCGGCGAAACGCGACGCGAATTCCGGATCGCTGGCGATGAAGACGGGAATGTTGTTGATGAACCCGACTCCGGCCTCCAGCGCGCACTCGGCATAGAAGCGCGCGGCCTGCTCCGAGCCGACCGGCAGGTAGTTCAGCAGGATTTGCGCGCCGCTGCGGCGCAGTTCGGCGACGATGTCGGCCTTGGTCGACTCGGGCACGTCGGCACGCACGAAGGTACGCTGCGGGTCATACGCCGCCATGTGCTCGGACAGGCCGTCCAGCACCGCGCCCATGCGCACGGTCACGCCGCTGTCGGGCACCTCAGGCTGGAAGGTCACGACGCAGTTCGGACGCGCGAAGATGGCGCGGCTGACATCGGTGCCGACCTTGCGGGCATCGATATCGAACGCCGCCACCACCTCGATGTCCGACGGGCGGTAGCCGCCGAGCGATTCGTGCATCAGCCCCACCACGTCCTCGGCGCCCCGCGCCGGGGTGTAGTAATGCAGGCCCTGGAT
Organism: Nguyenibacter vanlangensis; assembly: GCF_038719015.1. Taxonomy (NCBI): domain Bacteria; kingdom Pseudomonadati; phylum Pseudomonadota; class Alphaproteobacteria; order Acetobacterales; family Acetobacteraceae; genus Nguyenibacter; species Nguyenibacter vanlangensis. The sequence continues at coordinate 4,021,266 of NZ_CP152276.1, read as the reverse complement.
CAGGGCGCTGGCACAATTGCCGACGCCTGCGATTGCGATGCGGATGCCGCCTTTAGTCTTCATACTCTATATACTCTATCCTGTGTACCATGCCGAAAATGACCGCGCCGCCGTCACGTGGCCGGCGCAACATGTGTCCTGGATTGTCCGCTTGCTGAACGGGCCGATACCGGAGGCGGGGAAGGGCGAATCGTCCAGCCACGTCATGACGCATCGACCCCGACCGGTAAGTCCCGGGCCGGTAAATTCATTATCCCCGGACGGGGGCGCCTGAACGAAAACACAGCCTCCTGTAACGCGCCGGACACCATCCGGGCAAAACCCGACAAGATCAAGGTCCCGCGCCGGCAGGGCCGCAAAATTCGCTCCATTTTCCGCCGATGGCCGGCAATCCGGGCATGCGCCGGCGACATGGCCCGTCATCCGCCGCAATCCGACTCGGCAAGATCCGAAACTGTCGCTTTATGTTACACGAACGGATGATCGTGGAGTTAATTCCAGTTCATCTTCCAGGGCAGGAACCGGCCGTTCCGGAAAATTTTCCCGGGAAAACCGCGAAAATTCCGCCCTGGCGCGTCCGGTCATGTCGTGTCATCCGCAACATAAAATATCGCCAAGCTACATTGTCCGCCGGTCCGCTCACAGCGGCCCCGCTCATGGCGCCCACCCATCAGCCCCATCCATCAGCAACAACGATCCACGCTCCCGGCCGGTTACATACGGTTTCTTTCCCTGGCCGGCCCGGGGCCGCACAATCGGCCGACCTGACACTGCACCGCGCGGACCCGATCATGACCCATTCCCGCCTCCTCCTGTGCTGCCTGCTGCTGGCAGTTCCGATGCTGGCCGCCTGCGGCGACGATGGCGGCGATTCCGCCAGTTGCGGCCCCGGGTCCGGCCAGGGCGGAATGGGCGGCCATCATCGCTTCGGCGGCATGGGCAGCGGCATGGGCTTCGGCGGCGGAATGGGCGGTGGAATGGGCGGGGGAGGCATAAGCGGGGGCGGCCGGATGGGCGGCATGGGAATGGCCGGCGGAGATTTTTCCGGCGGCATGCCCTGCGGCGGCACGCATGGACGATCCGTCGCGGCCTCCGGCAGCGACGGCGACGGGGCCGGCCACGGCGTGACCATCGGTGACGAACAACCCTGATAGGGCAAGCTGATCCGGCATGCTCACAACGCCTTGACCGGACCGGTGCCGTTCCGAACTATCCGCCGTGCCGGACGTTGAAGCGCGTGCCGGCCTGTGGCCGGTATCCGTCATGACGGAGGAACGGACATGAGTGGTTTGAAGGACAAGCTGAAAGGCCATGCCGATACGATGGTCGGCGAGGTCAAGCGCGGCGTCGGCAAGATGACCAACAATCCGGGCCTGGAGGCCCGCGGCACCGCCCAGAAACTGAAGGGCGTGGCCGAGAAGGCCAAGGGAGCGGTCAAGAGCGCGGCGGACAGGTTCTGACGGCCTGACCCCGAACGACTCGCGACAGATGAACCGGCACGGGACCGGACGGCGCCACGCCGCCGGCCCCGCGCGTGCGTCGGCATCCCCAAAGGTTGCCAGGGAGTAGTTTAAGGGAAGTGGTTACCACAGGCCGGCCGGCCCGCTATGATCCCCGCCGTCCCCATTTCCGGGACATCTTCCCCAGCCCTCTTCGTCAATGACGGGATGAACGATGCCGGATGCGTCTCCTTTCCAGCCCCGCCCGATCGACGGCGTGATCTTCGACATGGACGGGCTGCTGCTGGACAGCGAGACCCTGGCGAACGAAGCGCTGGTCGGCGCCGGGGCCAGCCTGGGCGTCGACATCCCGCCCGCCTTCTGCCGGCGGCTGGTCGGCGTGCCGGCCGATGGCTGCCGCGCCCTGGTGCGCGAGGCGTACGGCCCCGATTTCCCGCTGGAGACGTTCTTCGCCCGGCAGGAAGCCCATCTCAGCGCCCTCGTCGCGGCCGGACGCCTTGTGCTGAAGGCCGGCGTGGAACCGCTGCTGGACTATCTGGACCGGGAATGCCTGCCCCGCGCGATCGCCACCTCGTCCAGCCGGTCCCGCACCGACCATCATCTGGCGCAAGTCGGGCTGGACCGGCGCTTCGATGCCATCGTCACCCGCGACGACGTCACGCGGGGCAAGCCCGACCCCGAACCCTACCTGACCGCCGCGCGGCGCATCGGCCAGGCGCCGGAACGCTGCCTGGCGCTGGAGGATTCGCACAGCGGCGCGCGCGCCGCCCATGCGGCGGGGATTCCGGTGATCGTCGTGCCCGACCTGCTGGACCCGACCGAGGATATCCGCGCCAAGGCCCTGGCCGTCATGGACGATCTGCATGCCGTGCTGGACTATGTCCGCCACGCCCGCGCCGCCCATCCGTCATAGCGACCTCGCCCCGTCACAGCGGCAGGTCCCGCCGGTCGCAGATCGCCTCCATCGCCATGTAGGACGTGACCGTATCCAGTTCGACCTGCGCGATCAGCCGCTGATAGATCTCGTCGAACGCGTTCATGTCCGTGGCCACGACCTTCAGCATGTAGTCGTACTCGCCGGCGATGCGATAGAAATCGATCACGTTCGCAATGGCGGTGACCGCATTGCGGAAACGTTCCAGCCATTCGCGCGAATGATGGCGCGTGCGCACCAGCACGAAGACGGTCAGCCCCAGCCCCAGCGCCGCCGGATCCAGCCGCACGGTCTGGTGCCGGATCAGCCCGCGCTCGCGCAGCGCATGCAGCCGCCGCCAGCACGCATTCTGCGACAGCCCCACGATATCGGCCAGCTCACGTTGCGACAGCGCGGCATCCCGTTGCAGGGCCCGCAGCAATGACAGATCAAAACGATCCAGTTTTTCGTCCATACCCGATCATATGACCCAAAATATCCCGTTTCAACGCAGAGAAGGATAAAGTTTCTTCGCCATTTCCCGCCTAATTTCACCTCGGACATATTGCACGCGGACCATGACGGGATGGATGACAGGATGCCGGACCAGCAGAACCCTTTCGCCACGTTCACCGCCTCATTGCAGGCGCACGACCTGGCGGCCCTGCGGGACGGGGTGATCGGCGAAGGCGCGCCGATCGACGGTCCGTTCGGCGTCCGGCCGCTGCTCTATGCCGACTACGTGGCCTCGGGCCGGGCACTGCGGCAGATCGAGGATTTCGTGCTGACGCGCATCCTGCCCTATTACGCCAACAGCCATACCGAGGCCTCGTTCTGCGGGCAGCAGGCCAGCCGCCTGCGCCGGGCGGCACGGGCCGAAATCGCCCGGCTGTGCGGCGCGGGCGCCGGTTTCTCGACGATCTTCACCGGCTCGGGCGCCACGGCGGGGCTGAACCGGCTGGTCCATCTGCTGGGCGCCGGCGATGCCGGGGCGGCGCCCCTGGTGTTCATCGGCCCCTACGAGCATCATTCCAACATCCTGCCCTGGCGGGAAAGCGGCGCCGAGATCGTGGAAATCGCCGAGGACGCGCACGGCGGCCCCGACCTGGCGCAGTTGCGCGCGGCGCTGCAGGCGGCCGATCCGCACCGGCTGAAGGTCGGCGCCTTCTCGGCGGCGTCCAACGTGACGGGCATCGTCACCGACATCGACGCGGTCAGCGCGCTGCTCAAGGCGCATGGCGCGCGGGTGGTCTGGGATTATGCCGGCGGCGGCCCCTACCTGCCGATCGACATGCGCGCCGGCACGCCGTTCGAGAAGGACGCGGTCGTGCTGTCGCCGCATAAATTCATCGGAGGCCCCGGCGCGTCGGGAGTGATGATCGTCCGCGACGCGGCGGTGTCGCGCCGCACGCCCACCTTCAGCGGCGGGGGCACGGTGCGGTTCGTCTCGCCCTGGGGCCATGACTATGCCGAGGGACTGGCCACGCGTGAGGAAGCGGGCACCCCGAACGTGATCGGCGACATCCGCGCCGCCCTGGCCTTCCTGGTCAAGGAGGCGATCGGCCAGGCGCGGATGGATGCGCGCCATGCCGAACTCTACCGAAGGGCGCGCCAGGTCTGGGACCGCAATCCGAATCTCGCGATCCTGGGCAACCCGCGGGCCGAATCCCGCCTGCCGATCTTCTCGTTCCAGGTGCGCGACCCGCGCCATGGCGGGCTGATCCACCAGCAGCTTTTCACGCGCATGCTGTCGGATTGCCACGGCATCCAGGCCCGCGGCGGCTGCGCCTGCGCCGGGCCGTACGCGCACCGGCTGCTGGGAATCGGCCAGGCGGAATCGCACGCCCTGCGCGACGCGATCCTGCGGGGCGAGGAACTGCGCAAGCCCGGCTGGACCCGCCTGAATTTCAGCGTGCTGATGACCGACGAGAAAGCCGACCGGATCATCGCGGCGGTGGACGATCTGGCGCGCGCGCCCTACCCCACCGCCGATGCCTACCAGGCCGACCCGGCCACCGCCCGGTTCCGCGCGGCCGAGATCCCGGCCGCCTGACCGGACGACCGGGTCAGGACGGCCGGGCCAAAAAGGGGGCCGGCCAAAGGCAGTCGGAAACGACGATACCGGGTCAGTCCCCGACCGGCGCGCCGCCCACCGCCACGTCGATGTCTCCGCCGCCCGCCCGGAAACGCGCGCCCATTTCCGCCAGCCCGGCGGCGATCTCACCCGGCGACAGCATCCCGTCATTTGGAGTACTGTCATTTTGGGCACTGTTATTCTGGGCCCTGGCGGCGTCGCGGATATCCTGGCTGATCTTCATCGAACAGAATTTGGGACCGCACATCGAACAGAAATGCGCCGTCTTGTGCGCTTCCTTCGGCAGGGTCTCGTCATGGAAGCAGCGCGCGGTCTCCGGATCCAGCCCCAGGTTGAACTGGTCCTCCCAGCGGAATTCGAAGCGCGCGCGCGACACCGCGTCGTCATGCAGCCGCGCCGCCGGGTGCCCCTTGGCCAGGTCGGCCGCATGGGCCGCCAGCTTGTAGGTGATCACCCCGGTCTTGACGTCGTCGCGGTCGGGCAGGCCCAGATGCTCCTTGGGCGTGACGTAGCAGAGCATCGCGGTGCCGAACCAGCCGATCATCGCCGCCCCGATCGCGCTGGTGATATGGTCGTATCCCGGCGCGATGTCGGTCGTCAGCGGCCCCAGCGTATAGAACGGCGCCTCGCCGCAATGGGCCAGTTGCTCGTCCATGTTGGCCTTGATCTTGTGCATCGGCACATGGCCCGGCCCCTCGATCATCACCTGGCACCCATGGTCCCAGGCGATTCGGGTCAATTCGCCCAGCGTGCGCAGCTCGGCGAGCTGCGCCGCGTCGTTCGCATCGGCGATCGAGCCGGGGCGCAGCCCATCGCCCAGGCTGAACGTCACGTCATAGGCCCGCATGATCTCGCAGATCTCGGGGAATCGTTCGTACAGGAAGCTCTCGCGATGATGAGCCAGGCACCATTTGGCCATGATCGACCCGCCGCGCGAGACGATCCCGGTCACGCGCGCCGCGGTCAGCGGAATGAAGGGCAGCCGCACCCCGGCATGGATGGTGAAATAATCCACCCCCTGCTCGGCCTGCTCGATCAGCGTGTCGCGGAACACCTCCCAGTTCAGGTCCTCGGCCACGCCGCCGACCTTCTCCAGCGCCTGGTAGATCGGCACGGTGCCGATCGGCACCGGGCTGTTGCGGATGATCCAGTCGCGGATATTGTGGATATTGCGCCCGGTCGACAGGTCCATCACCGTATCGGCGCCCCAGCGCGTGGCCCAGACCATCTTGTCCACCTCGTCCGCCACATGGCCCAGCACCGCGGAATTGCCGATATTGGCGTTGATCTTCACCAGGAAGTTGCGGCCGATGATCGTCGGTTCCAGCTCGGCATGGTTGATGTTCGCCGGAATCACCGCCCGGCCCCTCGCCACCTCGTCCCGCACGAATTCTGGGGTGACGAAATCCGGAATGCTGGCCCCGAAATCCTCGCCGTCCCGCAGGGCGGCGTCACCCCGTTCCCGGCGCAGATTCTCCCGGATCGCCACGAATTCCATTTCCTCGGTCACGATGCCGGCGCGCGCATATTCCAGTTGCGTCAGCCCCCGCCCCGTTCCCTGCCCCGTCCCGTGCCCCGTCCGGGCCCGGCGGACGACGCGCCGGCCGTCGTCGAACGCAGGGGCCAGCAGCGCGCCCGTGGCGCCGCCATTATCCTCGCTCCGCACCTGGCGGGGCGCCGCCACGGGCTCGGCGTCGCCCCGGCGGACGACCCAGGATTCGCGCACCCGATCCAGGCCGCGCGCGATGTCGATCGTGGCAAGCGGGTCGGTATAGGGACCCGAGGAATCGTACAGGGTCACCGGCGGCTCGCCCGCGCTGGGATGCAGGTCGACCTGGCGGAACGGCACGCGCAGGCCGGGAAACAGCACGCCGGACTGATAGACCTTACGCCCGCCCGCCCGGGGCCCGACGGTGACGTCACCGGTCGCGGGAGCCCGCGTCGGCCGGCGCGGCGCGGCGTCCGCCGAAACCGTGCCCGCACCCGCGTCCGAAAAGGCGTCTTTGGGGTTATGAATGTTCATGGCGCGTTCCTCGTTGGCGTTCGAGGGGCCGCGCCGGCGCGAAATGTCATTCCCGCAACGCCGTCCCGGCGCCGCGCTCAATTCCCATCCCTTCGCCGGCATGACCCGGATCAGGTTCGACGGGTCAGGGGCTCGCCCCTCTCTCAGCCGCCCTGATGCGACTCCCCGGAGAACAGGACGAACCATAGACCCCCGGCCACGGGGCGGGTCAAGCCCGATCCATCCCGCCTCCCCATCCAGGCTTCCGGCCACGGCCCGATGCGACGTCACATCCGCGAGACCGCCTTGGCCCGAGACCTCCCAGGCCCGCTCCCCACGGGCGAAAACCGGCGCAGCAGGTTCCCCCCGGGTCGGCGTTTCTTCATCACAAATGCGTCGGCAGGCGGCAAGCCGCGCCTTTCTGACCGTGTTATTGTTTGATTTTCGTACGGTCGTTTCATAGATTGCAGGAATGAAACAAGAAAACCGATCAAACGCCAATTTGATTGTCGACGTGATTGCGGGAATTTCAGCCGCCGGTGGGTTATTATTCGGTTATGATACCGGCATTATTTCCGCCGCACTGTTGCAGATCGCACCGCAATTCCATCTGGGCATTGCCGGGCAGCAGATCGTCACCTCGGCGATCATCGCCGGCGCCCTGCTGGGCTGCATGGGCTCGGCCCCGCTGTCGGACTGGGGCGGCCGCCGACGCACCGTCATGGCGGCGGCATGCGTCTTCATCGTGGGCACCGCGCTGGCATCGCTGGCCAACAATGTCGTGATGCTGACGCTGGCCCGCTTCGTGCTGGGGCTGGCGGTCGGCGCGGCGTCGCAGATCGTGCCGCTCTATATCTCGGAACTGGCCCCTGCCGCGCGGCGCGGACGGCTGGTCGGGATGTTCCAGTTGGCGGTGGTGTCGGGCATCCTCGTCTCCTTCATCACCGGCTACGTGCTGCGGCACGAAAGCTGGCGGCTGATGTTCGGGCTGGGCATCATTCCGGCGGTGGTGCTGCTGCTGGGCATGGCGTTCCTGCCCAACAGCCCGCGCTGGCTGGCCATGCGCGGCGATTTCGAGGGCGCGCGCGGCGTGCTGCGCCGGGTCCGTCCCACCCACAACATGGCCGAACGCGAATTGCAGGACATCATCGACGCCCATGACCGGCAGGCCCCCTGGTCGGAACTGGGCAAGCCGTGGATCCGGCCGGCCCTGGTGGCCTCGGTCGGCGTCGCGCTGCTGTGCCAGCTCAGCGGCATCAACGCGGTGTTGTATTACGCGCCGACCATCTTCTCCGGCGCCGGTTTCGGCCAGGGCTCGGCCCTGCTGACCTCGGTGGCGGTCGGCGTGGCGATGATCGCCGCCACCCTGATCGGCAATTGGGCGGTCGAGGCCATCGGCCGCCGGGCCTTGATGCTGCGCCTGCTGCCGGGGGCCAGCGTGGCCCTGTTCGTCCTGGCCGTCCTGTTCCAGAGCGGCCGCACCGACGGGCTACATGCCTGGCTGATGGTCGTGGCGCTGCTGGCCTATGCGGTCCTGAATGTCGGCAGCCTGTCGGTCGCGATCTGGATCGTGGGGGCCGAGGTCTATCCCCTGTCGGTACGCAGCAAGGGCACCAGCCTGGTCGCCGCGTCCCATTGGGGGGCGGACCTGCTGATTTCGCTGACGACCCTGTCCTTGGTCCAGTCGGTCGGCGCCGGCGGCACCTTCCTGCTGTTCGGCGCGATCAACGCGCTGGCCTTCCTGTTCGTGCTGCGCTTCGTGCCCGAGACCAGGGGCCGGTCGCTGGAAGAGATCGAAGCCAGCCTGCGCGAAGGCAGCTTCGCCCGCCCGCCCATCGCATAGGCGGCCGGCCGGACGAGGTCGGCAGGCGTGAAACCCGGGCAAGCGGCCTGACCGCCCGGGATTGCGACGCGCTTCACGCCCGCGCCAGGAGCGGGGTGGCAATGATCCTGACGGACTTCGCCGACAGGCCCTATGACGCCCGGGCCTTTTCATGCCGCGATCCCGAGGGCCATATCCGGCATGTCGCCAGCCAGCGGATCCCGTTCGAACGGACTCGTTCGAACGGGTGAAGATGCGCTACGACCCGTGGGGCGGCCCGAGGGGCGGCCGGCCTTGTTCCCCGCACCGCCACCGATTAAGCCGGGCCGACCCGCCTTTCGCCTCTTGTCCTGGATGCCACGATGACCGTCCCCCGGATCGATCCGTTCCACGCCGTCACCCTCAGCACGCTCGCGCATCGCCTGGCCGCCGAGGGACGCGACATCGTGCATATGGAATTCGGGCAGCCCTCGACCGGCGCGCCCAAGGCCGCGATCGCCACGGCGCACCGCGTGCTGGACAGTGATTCCATGGGCTATTGGGAAAGCCCGCCGCTCAAGGCGCGCATCGCCCGCCATTACCAGGAAACCTACGGCGTGACGGTAACGCCCGAGCAGATCTGGCTGACCTGCGGCGCGTCGCCGGCCTTCGTCATGGCGCTGCTCTGCTGCTTTCCGGTCGGCGCGCGCGTGGCGCTGGCCCGTCCGGGCTACGTCGCCTATCGCAACACGCTGCGCGCGCTGCATCTCGAACCGGTCGAGATCCCCTGCGGCCCTGATGCGCGCTTCCAATTGTCCGCGGCGGCCCTCGCCGCGCTCGATCCGCCGCCGGCGGGCGTCATCCTGGCCAGCCCGGCCAATCCGACCGGCACCGTGCTGTCGGCCGGAGAAATGCAGGCCATCACCGCGCTATGCCGCGCGCGGGGCATCCGCATCATCTCCGACGAGATCTATCACGGCCTCAGCTATGTCGGGCCGGTGCGCTCGGTGCTGCAGGACGAGCCCGAGGCGCTGGTGGTCAACAGCTTCTCCAAATATTTCAGCATGGCGGGCTGGCGGCTGGGCTGGCTGGTGGTGCCGCCGGCGCTGATCGACGCCGCCCAGACCCGGGTGGGCAACATGTTCCTGACCCCGCCCTCGCTCAGCCAGCATGCCGGCCTGGTCGCCTTCGACTGCCGCGAGGAGCTGGAGGGCCATGTCCGCATGTATCGCCGCAACCGCGACCTGATGCTGGAACGGCTGCCGGCGCTCGGGGTCTCGCGGATCGCCCCGCCGGACGGCGCGTTCTACATCTATGCCGATATCGGCCACCTGACGCAGGACAGCCTGGCCTTCTGCACGAGATTGCTAACCGAAACCGGCGTCGCCACCGCGCCGGGCCTGGACTTCGATCCGGTCGAGGGCAATCGCTTCATGCGCTTCAGCTTCGCGGTCTCGACCGACCGGCTGGAAGAGGCCCTGGCGCGCATGACCCCCTGGTTCGCCCGCGCGCATGAAGACGCGCGGTAGACACGCACGGCAAGGCGGACCGGCAAGGCGGGCCGGCTATGCGGACGCCCGCGACTCTCCCGCCCCTTGGTCCACTCCCTGGTCCGCCAGGTCCAGCACCTGCACCCCGTCCAGGTCCAGCGTCGTGACGCGCGGCGGCGTGGCGGCGATCACCCGCCCGGCGCGCAGCACCGCCAGCCGGGCGGGCCGCAGGCGCAGCGCCTCGATCGGATCGGCCGCCTGCAGCACCACCAGATCGGCCGGCCGCCCGACCGCCAGCCCGTATCCGTCCAGCCCGATCACCCGCGCCGCATCGCCCGTCACCGCGTCGAAACAGCCGCGCAAATCCGCCTCGCCCATCAGATGGCCGACATGCGCGCCCATCGCCGCGACCTCCAGCATGTCGTGGCTGCCCAGCCGGTACCAGGGATCCATCACGCAATCATGGCCGAAGGCGACCGGCAGGCCGGCCGCGCGCAATTCCCGCACCCGGGTCATGCCCCGCCGCTTGGGATAGGTGTCATAGCGGCCCTGCAGGCTGATATTGATCAGCGGATTGGCCACCACCCCCAGGCCGGCCTGCGCCATCAGCGCGATCAGCTTGTCGGCATAGGCATTGTCCATCGAATGCATCGAGGTCAGGTGCGAACCGGTCACCCGCCCCTGCAGGCCGAACCGCACGGTCTCGGCGGCCAGCGTCTCGACATGGCGCGAGGCCGGATCGTCGGTCTCGTCGCAATGCATGTCCACCGGCAGGCCGCGCTCGGCCGCGATCCGGCACAATGCCGCAATCGAGGCCGCGCCGTCGGCGGCGGTGCGCTCGAAATGCGGGATGCCGCCCACGACGTCCACCCCCATCTCCAGCGCCCGCGCCAGCAGCGCCGGCGCCGCCGGATTGCGCAGATACCCATCCTGCGGAAAGGCCACCAGTTGGATCTGCAGCCAGGGCCGCATGTCGGCGCGCAATTGCAGCAGCGCCCGCACCGCGCGCAGGTGCGGATCGCCGATATCGACATGGCTGCGGATCGCCAGATTGCCCTGGGCGATGGCGATCCGGCACAGGCGATGCGCCCGGTCGTACAGGTCGGCCTCGTCCATCTCCCGCTTGAATTCGCCCCACAGCGCGATCCCTTCCAGCAGGGTGCCGCTGGCATTATGGCGCGGCCGGCCGGCCGACAGCGTGCTGTCCAGGTGGAAATGCGCATCGACGAAGGGCGGCGTGACCAGATGCCCCGCGCAATCCATCTCCTGCCGGGCAGCGGCGTCGATCCGGGGCGCGATGGCGGCGATCCGCCCGCCATCGACCGCAATATCCACCCTCCGTCCATCCGCCAGGCGCCCCCGGCGCAGAATCAGGTCGAACACCGGGTCGAACACCGAGTCAAATATCGGATCGGGCATCACGCAATCTCCGGCACCGGCCGGGCCACGCGGCCGCGCCGGACCAGCAGCGCCTGCCCGGCCGCCGCGGCCACGAACCCGACCAGATAGCCGATATCCACACCGCCCAGCGCCCGCGCCACCGGCCCGGTATAAAGCGGGGTGGCCGAAAACAGCAGGATGGTCAGCACCGTCACCCCCACGAACAGGCTCGCCCCCGGCGCCCACCCGTCCGGCGCGTCGTCACGGGGGTGCGCACGGCCGCGACCATACCAGTCGGCCAGCACGATTCCGCACCAGGGTGCGATCCAGTACAGCGCCAGCAGCAGGTAATTCTCGTACAGGGCCGCGAACCGCCCCGCCCCCGCGACCGACAGCAGATAGGCCAGGCCCGCCGTCACCCCGGCGCTCAGCGGACGGCTCAGGCGGATGCCGGCGGACATCAGGGCATAGGCGGCGGTATTGTCGTTGGCGGCATTGATCGCCACCGACGACAGCGCGATCGCCGCCAGCGCCAGGGGCGCCAGCGGGCCGGCCAGGTGGCCCAGCCCGGCAATGACCGCGCCGGGCGAGGCATCCCCCATCGCCCGCGCCGTCAGCAATCCGAACATCTCCATCATCAGGGCCGAGGCGCACACCCCGCCGAAGGTCAGGGCAATGATGCGGCGCGGCGGCGTCCCGCGCGGCAGATAGCGGGTATAATCCGACGCATAGACCGCCCAGGCCAGGTTGAAACTGGCCACCGCCCTGATCGCCAGCGCCAGGTCGGCCCCCCGCGCCGTCCCGCCAGCCAAGCCCACCTCGTGCGGCAGCGGCGGCACGGCGCCCAGATGCAGCAGCGCGAATCCGCCGGAACACGCAAAGGCCGCCAGCAGCACCCAGCCGAGATATTTCTCGATCGCCTGCACCACGTCGTGTCCCGCCGCGCCGGCCAGCACCTGCGCCAGCGCCAGCAGCCCCAGCGCCAGCCAGAACGGCAGCGCCACGCCGCAGGCGCGCGCCAGCAGCACCAGCGCGACCGTGGACGGCACGTTGTTCACCGCGTCCCACCCCACGCAGCTCGCCCAGTTGATCAGCGCCGGCACCCGCTTGCCCGCCATGCCGAAGGCCAGGCGCGAGGCCTCGATCTGCGGCAGCCCGGTCGCCGGCCCCATGGCGGCACACAGCGCCACCGGCAGGCCGCCGATCACATTGCCCGCCACCAGCGCCAGAAGCGCCGTCCGCACATCCAGGCCCATCAGGCCGACCAGCACGCCGATCACCCAGGCGGACGGGGCCAGGTTGGGGGAGAAATGGCTCCAGAACACCCGGTCGATCGCCATGGTCTGCAGTGCCGGATCCAGCGGACGCTCGACGATCCCCCGCCCCGATGCCTCGATCCGCATGATGCCGCACCCGCCCTTCCGATCCGTGTCCCGGCCGAAATGATCCGCCAGGACGCGCCGGATTGCAAACGCCGCGTCCCGCCCCCAGAGGCACCCCCCAGAGGCGCCCTCCAGAGGTGCCTCTCAGGGGAGGACCGACAGGCCCGGCAAGGAATATTGTCTGGCCACGAATATTGTCTGGCGGCCGCCCGTGCGGCATGACGGGGCACGATCGGCAATCCACCCTCGTTTGCCAGCCCCCTCGTTTCTCAGCAGGTGCCCCTATGCCAGAACACACGCCCATCGGTCTCGAAGATGAAACGGCAACCGTCAGGGCGCTGACCCATTCGGGGAATTTCCATGTCGACGAAACGCTGGGCTACGTCATCCTTCACTACGCGCTCGCGCCGCAGGGGGACCTGCGCGGCCGCGTGCTCGCCGAAACGCCCATCGACCGGCTCGATTTCGCGCGCACCCGCGCGCCCGACCGCATCCGCTCGGCCGACATCGTGTTCGACGTGGGCGGCACGTACGACCCGTCCAACGGCCGATACGACCACCACATGAAGGACAAGCCGCTCCGCGCGGACGGCACGCCCTACAGCGCCGCCGGATTGCTGTGGAAGGCGTACGGCGTCGCGGCGCTGCGCAACATCCTCGCCACGCCGCTCGCCACGCCGATGGACGCGGACGGACTCGCCGCGCTCTGGCAGATTATCGACCAATCGCTGGTCCTGCCGGTCGACCAGGACGATAACGGCGTCGCGAAGATGGGAAAATTGTCCCTGGCGGACATCGTGTCGGCCTGCGGCCCGGCCTGGGATACCGCCGAACTCCACGGTCCGGAAGCGGCCCGTGCGCGCGAGGCCCAGGGCTTCGCGAACGCCGCCGTCGCGGTGGCCGCCCACCTGGTCAACATGGTCGACCGCGCCCGCGCCGGGCTGAAGGCGGCGAACCGGGTGATGGCGGCCTACGACCAGGCCGACGACAAGCGCATCCTCGTCATGGAAACGGGAATGCCCACCGAGAAGGTGATTTTCGAGCACGACCTGCCGGTCGTCTACGTGGTCTCCCCGGCCAGCCCCGACCAGTGGAACGTCAAGGCCATCCCGCCCAAGCGCGGCGATTTCGGCCAGCGCGTCTCCCTGCCGGAAGCATGGGCCGGCCTCGAGAGGGACGCCCTGGCCAGGATCTCCGGCGTCCCCGACGCCGTCTTCGCCCACCCGGCCCGCTTCATCTGCGGCGCCGCCAGCCGCGACGGCGCCCTGAAAATGGCCCGCCTGGCACTCGAGATCGACGCCGCCTCAAAACAGCCCGCCACTTGACACCTGACACTCCGAGCCGGACCCCCAACGGTCCGGCTTTCACCCCCATGGCCGCTGACCGACCACCATCAACCGCCACGCACACCATTCCATCACTCAAGCGGGATAAACCATTGTCCCCAAAAATAGGCATCGGCTCGCATAGATCATAGGTCCGGGTTGTGAGGGGAGCGGCATGGCGGTTATCGGGGAGGGGTGACCGAAAGCAGCCATTCAAGATGTTCACGTTCATGACAGCCTACGACCAATCAGCATCGTTGACCTCAACTTCAGCTTTTGCTGAAATCGGCCATAACGTCGCGCAAATCGCTGGGTCGGCTATCCGGAGGCTTCATGATTGATCCGTTAGAAGAAAAGTATTCGATCAGCCTCTATGACGTTCTTGATCTATGCTCCAATGAAGAGCTCACTCCAATCGTGGATCTTTTGGTTAGTTCGCCCTTCAGTTATCTAAGACACTCGCGCGCCTATCTGCGTTATCAGCCCGACCACAGCACCTATCGGGACCAGATAGCCGATGAGATATATCGCCTGGCGCTTTTCCTAACGGAAAACTTTTCGGCGCAAGCGGGTAGCATGGCGGGTCGCAAGCACAGCTATGACGAACTTCTGTTTGCAGCCTGCAAAAAGATTGGCATCCCCACTGCCGGCCTCGATGTCGCCCAGCGTGAGGCTATCCTCATCAACGTGTTCGCCAAGCAACATCTTCTAACGGCGGAGCCTGAAGCTCGCGCTGCACTGGTCAGGGAGGCCGCGAGTGCGGCCGGCAAGTCGGCGGCGGGTGTGCTGAGCACAGACGCCTGGGTTCCATTTGTCTCAGCTCTGGTCGAGATAGCCTACTTGCGTGGGATCGTGGCCGCAGACGGACGACTGCCAAGTCCCGACAGCCGGGCTCTGGCAATTCGATCTGAGCCGGACACCGCAGTCAGCATAGTCGGCGATGACGGCCGGCATGCTTTCTCGCTCGCTGCGATCCCGGAGGAATCGGCTCGGGATTGGTCGTTTATGGTCCCTGATGGCCGTACAAGAAGTCAACTGGCGCCTTTGCTGACAGCATTGCAGCCTCTTTTCAGTGCGGAGCAGATGCTCTCGGGGAAGAATATCTACAGCGCGAAGGCTGCGCTTTCCTGGAGCGACAAAGTGGGTGGTTATGTCGGGGTGGCCAAGGGCCACAAGGGTATGGTCGATCTTCACCAAGTAACGGCTATCGGCATTTCCGGCCCAGCCATCTTCATGACCGCCGCCACCGCGATAGCTCAGCAGCAGCAGATGCAACGCATTGAGGAGGCGCTCGACGAGATCAAGACGATGCTTGCCGATGTCTCGCGCTTTCAGCAGGACGAACGCCGTTCAACGCTGACCGGCTCCATTCGCTATTTTCGGCAGGTCGCGCGGGCGGTTCTCTCCGGCGAACTGGCGCCTGAAGTTTTGCACACGATCGAGCAGCACGAGGCTAAACTCAACAAGGTGTATGACCACCTCGTCAAGGATCTGCAGGCCGCAACCGAAGCACTCCGCGCGGTGAAGAAGGATACATTTGGTTCTAGCAAGTACCTCAAAGCGCTTCAGGATGTTCAGGCAACCGTGATGAGCTGCTATGATGACATCCTGCTTTGTCTGCGTGCGCGTGCCTGTGGCTTTCAGCTGATGTCCGCTTATCCCGGACGCGAAATCGGGAAACAGGCGCGGTACGAAGCCATCGCCGAGGATTTCCGTCCGTTTCTACCCGCAGGTGAGGCTACGATGGCGATTGATCGGACCCTGCGCGAGAAACTTCAGGCGGTGTCATCATACGAGAGCAAGGCGCCTTTCCTGGCCCGTGAGAACGCTCTGTTCGACAACCTCATTGTTGGCAATCGCGCCATCACGGCAGCGATTGCACCTGCATTTTCGGTGGGAGCCCACACGGACGATTCCCTCGTGCTCGATTTTCGGGTGCAGGCAGGTGAAATTGTCGGTGTACGCCTCGGTTAGAGCGCGGCAGGGCCTCGGTCGGGTTTTTAACGCGTTCCGCCTCGCCCCTTTAAATGAAGCGGCAGGTCCCGTCGAAAGCCGCCGTTCGGCGAAGAAGCGACGAACGGCGGCAAAGTCCCAAACTCCGTCTATTGCGGCTCGCCTGACAATGTCAGCTTTCGGGCAACCGGCATAACTGCTTGGGAGTCTGACACGAGGCGAAAGCCGCAGGTCTCCTTTCTTCGCGTTTAGTCCGTTACCCGGCATGCCTCCCGACGCCCTACCGACAGAACCCGGGCAATCGCCGAATTTGCCGGCGACATACCCAACCCATTTCCCACGCGAGCGCCAATCCGGATACGACGCCCGACCGATCAAGGCACATAGCCCCGCCTCGACCCCAGGGGAGCCGACGAAACAGCACCCTCAGACCGCCTCGCCCGCCTCATCCCGCCCGCGCATCAGCCCGAAATAGCCCAGGATCACCAGATAGGCCGGCACGGCCACCAGCACGAAGGCGGCATGCGTGCCCCAGCCTTGCGCCAGATGGACATAGAGTTGCGGCAGCACCGCCCCACCCGAAAACGCCATGACCAGCAGCGCCGTCGCGTGGTCGGCATGGCGCCCCATCCGGCGCATGACGACGGGAAACAGCGCCGGCAGGATCATCGCATTGGCAAATCCCAGCAAGGCGACGCAGAGCACCGAGACCAGGCCGGCGCTGAACCACACGGCGGCGCACAGCACCAGCCCCATGACGCAGGACAGCGCCATATAGCGCAGTTGCGACACGAAGCGCGGCACCACCACCATCCCCGTCAGGTACCCCGCCATCATCGCCGCCAGGGTCAGCGCCGTCAGATATTTGGTGACATCCAGCGACAGGCCGACACTGCGTCCATACATGCCGATGGCGTCACCCGCCAGGACCTCGACCCCGACATAGAGGAACATCGCGAACACGCCCAGCGCCAGGCCGGCCAGGCCGCCGCTCCCCGCCCCGGCACCAGCCACTGCGCCCGCCTCATGGCCCCCGCCCTCCAGCGCGATCGGCGGCAGCGGCGAGCGCAGGACCCACACCGCCATGCCCGCCAGCAGCAGCGCCATCGCCAGATAGGGCGCATGCACCGCATGGGTGAAGCGCGCCAGGATGGCGTCGCGCGCCGCCTGGTCCGGCGCGGCCTGGACCTGCGCCGCGATCCCGCCGATATCGCGCATCACCAGCCACGCGAAGACCAACGGGGCAACGATGCCCGCGCATTTGTTCGCAGTCCCCATGATGGCGATGCGCTGCGCCGCCCGCGCATGCGGGCCCAGCAGGCTGACATAGGGATTGATGGTGATCTGCAGCAGCGACAGCCCCGCCCCGATCACGGCCAGCCCGGCCAGCGCGCCGGGATACCAGCGCGCGGTCACGCATTCGCCGAAGACGGCCGAGCCGCCCGCCATGACCATCAGCGACACCGCCATGCCGGTTTTCAACCCGGTGCGGCGCGCCACATAGGTCGCGGGCAGCGGAAAGACGAAATAAGCCAGGTAGAAACAGGCCGGCACCAGGAACGCCGCCACGTCGCTCAGATTGAAGGCAAGCTGCACGAAGGTGATCAGCGGCCCGTTCAGCCAGGTGACGAAGCCGATGCTGAAGAACAGGATCGCCATCACGACGATCGGCCGCCAGCCATAGGCCCCGGCGGGGCCGCCGACGGCCAAATGACCTGTGTCCGGGCTGACGACGGCCGATCCGTCGATGGACGAAAGAGTCACCATGCAGCTCCCTGCTTCGCGCGCCCCGGGCGACGGACCGGAACAGTCCGCCATGCACCCGTCTCGCCCCACCCCGACCTTTTGGAGTACGCAAAGTTCTATTGGCAGGAAGATAGTTTATCAACCGAAATAAAAAATAGGACGTCTTTGCGGGCGAAGACCGATATTTCCGGCAGGCCACGGCCAGATCCTCGGCACGCTCAGCCGCAGCGCGGCCGGCCTGGCCGCGCATCATGGCCTGTCCGGCCATGAAAAGGCCTGATCGCGCCTGCAACACCGTAACAGTTTGATGAAATTTTAATCCCGCCCTCCCGGCCCGGCGGCGCGCGCGCTATGCAGGCGGCTCGGACACGGGCCTGCATCCCGTGCCGCAAGCGCATCAGCCGTTCGGCCGGACCGGCCGGCCGGTCCGGGATGCGCATCGACCCCACCAGCCGGAGCGAGGATTGACGGTTATGCGGCAGAGCCACGGGCAGGACATTTCCCCGGCCGACGCGCGCGAACGCATGCGCGACGAGATCCTCGACGACTTGGACGAGGAAATCGAGCTGGAACTGGATGACAGCCGGCTGGCCGGAGCGGACTCCGACGAGAGCGCCGCGTTCCGCAAACACTATTTCCGGGAATTGCTGCGCCTGCAGGGCGAACTGGTGCAATTGCAGGACTGGGTGAAAGAGACCGGCCACCGCATGGTCATCATCTTCGAAGGCCGCGACGCCGCCGGCAAGGGCGGGGTGATCAAGCGCATCACCCGGCGCCTGAACCCGCGCATCTGCCGGGTCGCCGCCCTGCCCGCGCCGAATGACCGCGAACGCACCCAATGGTATTTCCAGCGCTATGTTGCCCACCTGCCGGCGGCGGGCGAGATCGTGCTGTTCGACCGAAGCTGGTACAACCGCGCCGGTGTGGAGCGGGTCATGAATTTCTGCACCGACTCGGACTATGCGGAATTCTTCCGCTCGGTGTCCGAATTCGAGCGCATGCTGGTCCGCAGCGGCATTCAGTTGGTGAAATACTGGTTCTCCATCACCGACGAGGAACAGGAAATGCGCTTCCGCGCGCGGATCGAAGACCCGCTGAAGCAATGGAAGCTCAGCCCGATGGACCTGGAGAGCCGGCGCCGGTGGGAGGCCTATACCCTGGCCAAGGACGAGATGCTGGAACGCTCCAACATCGAGGAAGCGCCCTGGTGGGTGGTGCCGGCGGTGAACAAGAAGCGCGCGCGGCTGAACTGCATGGCGCATCTCCTGTCGCTGGTTCCCTATGCCGAGGTCACCAAGCCCGAGGTCATCCTGCCGGAACGGGTCTATCACCCCGACTATACCCGCCAGCCGACCCCCGAGGGAATGATCGTTCCCCAGCTTTACTGACGTGATGGCCGGACCGATGGAATGACCGGGCGGTTTTCACCCCGCCCGGTCGATCAGGTCGCCGGTCCGCCGGATTTCGGCCTCACAGCACCAGCTTCAGCGGACCCAGGCCACGCATGACCAGGTTGGCGGCCAGGGCCAGCATGATCGCCGCGACCGCGCCGTCCAGCACCCGCCAGGCGGCCGGCCGCGCGAAGAACGGGCCCAGCAGCCGGGCGCCGAAGCCCAGCGCCAGGAACCACAGCAGGCTGGCCGTGCCGGCACCGGCCACGAAGCACGGCCGCGCCGCCAGCGGCAGCGCCCCGCCGACCGCGCCCATCAGCAGCACCGTATCCAGATAGACATGCGGGTTCAGGAAGGTGAACGACGCGGCCCGCGCCAGGGTCCCGGCCAGGCTTTCCGGCCCGTCGGGCCCCTCGGCCGCCAGCGCGCCGGGGGCGACGGCACGGCGCAGCGCCCCAAGCCCGTACCAGAACAGGAACGCCGCCCCGCCCAGGGTCAGCCCCCCGACCAGGCCCGGCACGGTGCGCAGCAACGCGCCGACCCCGGCCACCCCGGCCGAGACCAGCGCCAGGTCCGAGAGGGCGCAGAACGCCACGACGGCGGCGACATGCCGGCGGCGCAACCCCTGGCGCAGGACGAAGATATTCTGCGCGCCGATCGCGACGATCAGCGCGGCCGTCAGCCCGAAGCCGCTGAGATAGCTGGAAAGCGTGAACATGGGGCCTTCCATGGCCGGGGAAAGCAGCGTAATCCAGCTTCATTTTCTATATTCGATTAAGGACAGCTAAATTCGCCATGCTCGATTACGCCGCATTGGCCGCCCTGGCCGCCGTGGTGCGCGAAGGCAGCTTCGAGCGCGCGGCCGGCGCGCTGGGCGTCACCCCCTCGGCCGTGTCGCAGCGCGTGCGCGCGCTGGAGGAACGCATGGGCGCGATCCTGGTGGTGCGGGGCCAGCCCTGCACCGCCACGCCGGTCGGCGCACGGCTCTGCGCGCATGTCGAGCATGTGCGCCTGCTGGAAGGCGAAATGGCCTCCGCCCTCCCGGGCCTGGCGGAATTGTTGCCCGCCGCCGGCCCGCCGACGATCCGCGTCGCCGTGAACGCCGACAGCCTGGCCACCTGGCTGGTGCCGGCCATGGCCGCCTTCGCCCGGCGCGGCGATCGGCTGGTGGACCTGGTCGTCGCGGGCGAGGACCATACCGCCGAACGGCTGCGGTCCGGCGACGTGCTGGCGGCCGTGACCACCGACCGCACGCCCGTCCAGGGCTGCCGCACCGTTCCGCTGGGCGCGCTGCGCTACGTGGCCACCGCGTCGCCCGATTTCATGGCGCGCTGGTTCGCCCACGGGGTCGATACCGCCGCCCTGGCCCGCGCGCCGATGCTGCGCTTCGACCGGCAGGACCATCTGCAGGAACGATGGATGGCGACGCTGGGCACGGTCCCCGAAACCCTGGCGTCCCGAGCCCCCACCCATTGGCTGCCCTCGACCAACGCCTTCGTCGACGCGGCGCTGGCGGGGCTGGGCTGGTGCATGAACCCGCTGCCGATGGTCGCCGGCTACCTGGCGGCCGGCCGGCTGGTCAGCCTGATGGACCAGCGTTTCCTGAACGTGCCGCTCTACTGGCAGCATGTGCGCATCGGCACCCGCCTGCTGGACGCGCTGACCCGCGAAGTGGTCGCCGCCGCCCGGGACAGCCTGCTGCGCTGACGCGCCGCCATCCCGCCATGCGCCCGCTCACCCGGACGAACTCTGCTTGCAGGCCCGGCTTGCAGGCTCAGCGCAGCGCGAGATGCAGCTTTCCCGCCGCGGCCGCCTGGGCCGGCGGATTGAAGGCCCCGACCACCGCCGGGTCGAAGACGCGCAGGAAACTGCCCGGATGGATGCCCATCCACAGCGTGACCAGCGCGCAGGGCACCAGCACCGCCAGTTCCGGCGCCGTCAGGTCGCGCAGCATGGCCACCACCCCGTGCCCGGCCGTCCCGAACCAGATCCGGCGATAGAAGACCAGCATATAGACCGCCCCCAGGATCATGCTGCTGCCGGCCAGCAGCGCGACCCAGAACGAGACATGGATGGCGCCGACCATGACCAGCCATTCGCCGACGAAGGCGCCGGTACCCGGCAGGCCGACATTGGCCATCACGAACAGCATGGCCAGCGTGGCCAGCACCGGCATCTTGTGCGCCACCCCCGAGAAAGCGTCGATCGAGCGGGTTTCCGCCCGCCAGGCCACGGCGGCGACGCAGAAGAACAGGGCGGTGATGATCACGCCGTGCGACAGCATCTGGAAGATGGCGCCGTCGACCCCCTCGGGCGTCAGGGTGAACAGCCCGACCGCGACCAGCCCCATATGCGAGAATGAGGAATAGGCGATCACCCGCTTCATGTCCGTCTGCGCCAGGGCGATGATGGCGGCATAGATCACCGCGACCACCCCCAGCGCCAGGATATAGGGCGCGAACAGCCGCGCCGCGTCGGGAAACATCAGGACCCCGAAGCGCAGCAGCCCATAGGCCCCGGCCTTCGACAGCACGCCCGACAGCAGCGCGGTGGTCGGCGTCGGGGCCTCGGCATAGGCGTCGGGCAGCCAGGCATGCAGCGGGAAGAGCGGCAGCTTGACCCCGAACGCCACCACGAAGCCCAGCAGCAGCCAGCATTGCAGCGCACGCGGGAAATTCAGGTGCATCAGCGCCGGCACGTCGGTCGTGCCGGTGACGTTCCACATCACCAGCAGCGCCAGCAGCATGAACAGCGACCCGCCGAACGTGAACAGAAAGAACTGGATCGACGCCCAGACGCGGCGCGGCCCGCCCCACACACCGATCATCAGGCTGCCCGGAATCAGCGTCGCCTCATAGAACACATAGAACAGCACCAGATCCAGCGCCGAGAACAGTCCGACCAGCGTGGTCTCCAGCAGCAGCACCGCCAGCATGTAGTCGCGCACCCGCGTGGTCACCAGCTTCCACCCGCCGATCACCGCCAGCGGCGTCAGAAAGGTCGAAAGCAGCACGAACAGCAGGCTGATCCCGTCCACCCCGGCATGGTACGACACGCCGAAGGACGGCGCCCAGTCCAGTTGCTGCACGAACTGAAAGCCGGGCTGCCGGGGATCGAACTCGCCCCACATCACCACCGACAGGGCGAAGACCAGCAGGCTGGTCCACAGCGCCACCCAGCGCGACGCCCCCTCGACCGCTTCGGCTGTGCCGCGCATCAGCAGGATGGCCAGGGCGCCGCCCAGCGGCAGATACGTGACAAGCGGGAGCAGGATGGGATGCACGTCGGTCTCATCGTCCGTGAAAAGATGCCGCCGAGCCTATCGCCGTTCCGTCGGCGAGACCAGCCGCGCGCCGCTCACGTTCTGCCGAGCAGCGACGATTCCGCTTGCAATCCGCGCAACCGCCCCGCCATCCCGGCGTTTGTCCCGTCCCTTTGGCGGCTACCGGCGGCCGAACAGTTTTTCCAGGTCCGCGCGGCTCAGCTTGATCCAGGTCGGCCGCCCATGCGAGCAGGTGCCGGCCCGCGGCGTGCGCTCCATGTCGCGCAGCAGCGCATCCATCTCCGCCCGGTTCAGGCTGCGGCCGGCCCGCACGCTGCCGTGGCAGGCCATCCGCGCGATCACCGCGTCCAGCCTGCCGTCCAGGGCCCGCGCCTCGCCCGGGCCGGCCAGATCGTCCTCGGCCAGTTCCTCGGCCAGGTCGCGCAGCAGGGCGGCCGGATCGTCGGTGCCCAGCAGCGCCGGCAAGGCCCGCACCAGCACCGCGTCGCCGCCGAAGGACTCGATCTCCACCCCCAGCGCCGCCAGCGTCCCGGCGAAGGACATCAGCAGCTCGGCCTGCCCGCGCGGCAGGGTCACCACGTCCGGCAGCAACAGGCGCTGCGCCCGCAGGGTGCCGTCCAGATACTGCGCGCGCAGCCGCTCATGCGTCAGGCGCTCATGCGCGGCATGCTGGTCGACCAGCACCAGCGACCCGTCGCCCGAGACCGCGATGACATAGGTCCCCATGACCTGCGCCACCGCGGCCCCCAATGGAAATTCATCCGGAAGAAACGCATCCGGCGGCAATCCATCCAGGGCCCGGACCGACCCGCCGGGCATGCCGGGCGGGAACACGGGCTCCGATCCCGATCCCGGGCCGGGCGCCGGGCCGTGCACCGAATCGGGCGCCGTCGGCCCGTCCAGCATCCGCGCCGCGGGGCTGGCGCCCAGTTCCAGCCGGGCGGCGAACGGATCGCGCCCCGGCGCCGACAGGATCGGCACCGAATTCCCCCGCACGGACGGCGCGTCGGGCGGCGGGTACCAGATCCGCGCCGGTGCCGCCACGCGCGATTGCAGCACCCCCGGCCGAACCCCGGCAACGCCCGCGCCGCCGCCCAGTGCGCGGCCCAGCGCGCCGATCACCAGCCCGCGCACCGATGCCGCGTCGGCGAAACGCAATTCCGTTTTCGCCGGATGGACGTTCACGTCGACCTGATCGGGCGGAATCCGCAGCGACAGCGCGACCACCGCATGGCGCCCATGCTCGATCACGTGGCGATAGGCCACGCGCACCGCGGTGCGCAGCACCGGATCGACCACCGGCCGGCCATTGACCAGCAGGATCTGCCCCGCCGCCGTGGCCCGATGCACCGACGGGCCGCAGGCGAAACCGCTCAGTTCCAGTTCGCCCTTGCGCCCCTCGACCGGCAGCATCCCGTCCGCACCTTCGGCGTCGAGCAGCGCGGCAACACGATCCGCCATGTCCTGCGCCGGCAGGTCGAACACCACCCGGTCATCCAGTTGCAGGCGAAACGCCACATGCGGCACCGACAGCGCCAGGCGGCGCACGGTGATGTCGGCATGGCCGGATTCGACCCGCGGGCTCTTGAGGAATTTGCGCCGCGCCGGCGTGGCGAAGAACAGATCCTCGACGACCACCCGTGTGCCCGGCGGCCCGGCGCAGGGTTCCGGCGCGCCGACCATCCCGCCTTCCACCGCGATGCGCCAGGCGCCGTCGGCCCCGTGGGGGCGCGAGGTCACACGCAGGCGCGCCGCCGCCCCGATCGAGGGCAGCGCCTCGCCGCGAAAGCCCAGCGTGTCGATCCGCACCAGGGTCTCGTCGCGCAATTTCGAGGTGCAATGCCGCTCCACCGCCAGCATCAGGTCGTCCGGCGTCATGCCGCACCCGTCATCAACGACTTCCAGCCGGTCGATCCCGCCCCGCTCCAGCAGCACCGCGATGCGGCGCGCCCCGGAATCGATGGCATTCTCGACCAGTTCCTTCAGCGCCGCCGCCGGACGCTCGATGACCTCGCCGGCCGCGATGCGGTTGACGACCTGTTCCGACAGGCGCCGGATCACCGGGCGGGCAGGCAGGCTGGACGAGTCGATCATGGGACCAGACTAGGGATTATCGCCCGCCGCATCCAGCAAGGCGCCGGGAAACACACGCTCCCCCGTCCGCCAGCGCCGCGCCGCGTCCGGCCCCTCCAGAAGAACGCGCGCCGCCGCATGCAGGAAGACCGGCCCGGAATCGAGGCCCAGAGACTCTTCGATCGATTCGAGACGCTTTTCCAGGGCAAACAGAAAAATCATGAGCTGATGCGCGGCGTGCGCACCGTCACCCTGGTATCCCAGATCCTTCTCGCAATAATCGCCTTGCCTGCACAGCGCCAGGTCGAAACTGTAATAGCCACGGCACACCATCGGGCGGCTCTGATAGATCGCGCACGCGCCGTCGAACAGAAACGGGCAGAAAGAGCTGCCCGAAACCAGCCTGTTCCTCAAAATCTCGAATTGGTCGGCGGAAAAGATCCGGCGCGCCTCCGCCATCGCCAGAATGGCGAAGACCGGATTCACCTGGATCAGACTGTGGCAGCACGTATCGCATCCGGCCCGGCAGGCCAGGGCCTTCACCGGAACAAGATGCCGCAGCGTCTCGGCAACCTCGTCGCACAGGCCGAGCAGGTTTCGCGCAAGCCGCAGGATGTCGGCCTCGGTCGCGGCGGTATCGAGACCGGCCCTGAACGCGGCATCCGCCTCGGCCATCCTGTCCCGCATATGGGCAAGGGGCGATGCCGGTCGGGACAGGGCGCGACCATCGCTCATCAAGAGGCCCAATCCGCCTTACGCCGTACCGAATGCCACCGCCGCGCCGCCGAAACCGCCCGGAAAGGGCGGAGCGGGTAATCGCCGGAACCGGTCGCGGGCGGTTACGACCCGCCCTTCAAGGTCGGGGTGGCCCCCTGGGTCGGGCTGTTGCCCAGTGCTGCGTTCCGGCGCAGGCGGCGATTTTCGGCCGCACCGTCCACCACGCTGCCGGCGCCGCCGCCATGCCAGAACATCAACTGGTCGACGAAGCCCTGGCCGGCCTGGCCCAACTCGCCCTGGTTGGACGCGCCCGCCGCGCTGCTGGCCTCGTTCACCAGCGCGGCCTGGCCCGTGCTGGCGGCGCCGCTGGCCCCCTGCAGCGCCACGTTCGGCGACAGCGTCTCCAGCGCCTGCAGGCGCGGGCTTTCATCCTGAGGGCGCGCGGCATCGCTGTGCGGCACCGCCAATGCCTCGGACGGCGGCATCGACAGCGGCGCGCGCGTCGTCACCGTATATTCGTCCGGCGAATCGCGTTCCAGGCCGAAGGCCCGGCTGACATCCGACCCGGAACATCCGGCCAGCAGGAATCCGCCCGCCATCAGCAGGACGAACGGAGCGAAACGAGCGACTGAAGACGTCATGATTGTGCCTCTTACCGTTCCTGCCCGTCTGCGGCAAGGACTCTGGTCAGGAACCCTGTTCGCCGCGTGATGCCTAGTGTCCCGATTCCGAAATTCGCAAGCGAATTTCGGAATCGAAAGGACACTAGAATCAATATTTTTAGTGGCCTGCTGATCCGAGAAATTCTCATAAGAATTTCTCGGGCAGGACACTAGCGCATCATCCGACCGGATGGACGCATCCGGTCGGATAAAGATGCTCGCCAAAACAACGAGCTAGAGCCATATCCGTGAACCAGTGTGAATGGATATGGCTCTAGCCGCGCCGGTCGGTCAGGCTGTCGAACAGCAGGACCGCGACCCCGCAATCGATCGCCGCGTCCGCCAGGTTGAAGACCGGCCAGGACCAGCCATAGGCATGGGCGTGGATGAAATCGACCACGGCGCCGTAATGCAGCCGGTCGATCACGTTGCCGACCGCCCCGCCCATGATCGCCCCCAGCGCCGCGGCCACCCGAGGGCGGGTGGTCCGCGCCACCCACACCGCCAGCAGCGCCACGATCAGCAGCGAGACGATCGGGAACACCACCCGCCCCACCCCCGCCAGCCCGCCCAGCATGCCGAAGGTGATGGCGCGGTTCCACACCATCGTGAAATTCAGGACCGGCAGCAGCGGCACCGACCCGCGATCCGGCAGGTCGAACCCGTGCAGGATCCAGTATTTGCTGCCCTGGTCCAGCAGCAGCACACCCGCGAACAGGGCCGCCCCGATCGCCCGGCACCGCCCGGCGCCGTCCGGCCGGACGGCCGGCGCGGACATCGTGGAGAAAGGATCGCCGGTCATGCGCCCTGCACGCCCCCGGCCGCCTCGACGACCGCGACGCAGCGCAGGCACAGTGCGGGATGCGCCTCATGGGTGCCGACCTCGTCCAGCACCTTCCAGCAGCGGGCGCATTTATGGCCGCTCGCGACCGAGACGCGCGGCACGCCATGGGCGCCCTTCACCGTGGCGCCCCCGTCCTCCGTGGCGCCCGCCTCTGCGCCGTCGGCCAGATAGATCGACGCCGCGCCCGGCTCGACCGTCACCGAGGTCTGCGAGACGATGGCCAGTTCGCACCAGTCGATATCGGCGAAACGCGCAGCCTCTTCCTCGGACAGCGGCAGGTCCAGCGCGGCCTGCAGCGAGGACCCGATCACCCCGTCGCGCCGCGCGGCCTCGATCTCGGTCGTCACCATTCGGCGTACCGCGCGCAGCCTCGCCCAGCGATCGGCCAGGTCGGGGCGGATCCATTCCTCGGGCAGCACGGGGAACGCCTGCAGGTGTACGCTGTTCTCGTTACCGAATCGGGCGGTCCAGGCCTCTTCCGCCGTAAAGACCAGCACTGGCGCCAGCCAGGTCGTCAGGCAGCGATGCAGATGGTCCAGCACGGTGCGCGCGGCGCGGCGGCGCGGGCTGTCCGCCCCGTCGCAATAGATCGCGTCCTTGCGGACGTCGAAATAGAACGCCGACAGGTCGGTGGCGCAGAATCCATGCACCGCCGCATAGACGCCGACCCATTCATGGGTCCGCACCGCACGGTCGATCTGCCCGCCCAGCTCGGTCAGGCGATGCAGCACCCATTGCTCCAGCTCGGGCATCTGCTCGTACGGCACGCGCTCGGCGTCGGCAAAGCCGTCCAGCGCCCCCAGCAGCCAGCGCAGCGTATTGCGCAGGCGGCGATACAGTTCGCCCTGCTGCTTGAGGATCTCGTTGCCGATGCGCAGATCCTCGTTGGTGTCGGAATTCATCACCCACAGGCGCAGGATGTCCGCGCCCAGCGAGTCGTTGACGTCCTGCGGGGCGACGACATTGCCCAGCGACTTGGACATCTTCCGCCCCTGCTCGTCCAGCACGAAGCCGTTGGTCACCAGCGCCCGATAGGGCGCGGTCCCCCGCGTGCCCACGCTTTCCAGCAGCGAGGACTGGAACCAGCCGCGATGCTGGTCCGATCCTTCCAGGTACAGATCCGCCGGGAAGGGCAGCCCGTCGCGCCCCAGCACGAAGCGATGGCTCGACCCGCTCTCGAACCAGACATCGACGATGTCGAAGACCTGCTCATATTCCTCGGGGTCGCGCCCCTCGCCCAGGAAGCGCGCGGCCGGCGCGCTGTACCACACATCCGCCCCCTCGGCGCGGAAGGCATCGACGATGCGCTGCATGACCGCCGGGTCGCGCAGCACCTCGCCGGTGCGCTTTTCCACGAAGACGGCGATCGGCACGCCCCAGGCGCGCTGGCGGCTGATGCACCAGTCCGGCCGGTCGGCAACCATCGCGGTCAGGCGGTTGCGCGCCTGGGCCGGCACGAAGGTCACGTCCTCCAGGGCACGCAGGGCGCGGCCGCGCAGATGGCCCTCGCCATCCATGCGGATGAACCATTGCGGCGTGGCGCGATAGATCACCGGCGCGCGCGACCGCCAGGAATGCGGATAGGAATGAAGGATGGTCGAACGCGCCACCAGCCCCGCCGGGGCCGCGCCGGCCTCGCTGGCCCGCACCATCGCCGCCGACAGCGCGGTGCAGACCGGATCGGCGGCCTTGAAGACATGGATGTCGGCGAACAGCGGCACCCAGGCGGCATAGCGCCCGTCATCCAGCACCAGTTCCGGGATTTCGATCCCGTTGGCCACCGACACGGCGAAATCCTCCTCGCCATGGGCGGGGGACATGTGGACCAGGCCGGTGCCCGCATCGGTGGTGACGAAATCCGCCGCCAGCAGCGGCACCTCGAAATCATAGCCCTCGCCGCGCAGCGGATGGGCGCACAGCGCGTCGGTCAGCGCCTCGCCCGGCAGGGTATAGAGGACATGATGCTCGGTGATGCCGGCGGCCGCGCAGAACCGCGCGATCAGGTCCTCGGCCACCAGCAGGCGCGCGCCGGGTTCCAGCGCGGCGCTGTCGGTCACGCCGTCGACCCGCAGCACGGCATAGGTGATGCCCGGCCCGAACGCGATGGCGCGATTGCCCGGGATCGTCCAGGGCGTGGTGGTCCAGATGACGGCCGACACGTCCTGCAGCGCGCGGGCCGGCGTCGGATCGTGGATGAAGGGAAAGGCGACATGGATCGTGGTGGATTCATGGTCGCGATATTCGATCTCGGCCTCGGCCAGGGCGGTCTTCTCGACCGGGCTCCACATCACCGGGCGCAGGCCGCGATACAGCAGCCCGTTCAGCAGGAAGCGGCCGATTTCCTCGACGATCGTCGCTTCCGAGGCGAAATCCATCGTGGCATAGCGCCGCTCCCATTCCGCCTGCACGCCCAGCCGGCGGAATTCGGCCGCCTGCACGTCCAGCCATTTCTGGGCATAGGCGCGGCATTCGGCCCGGAATTGCAGGATCGGCACCGAATCCTTGTTCTTGCCCGCCTTGCGGTATTCCTCCTCGATCTTCCATTCGATCGGCAGGCCGTGGCAGTCCCAGCCCGGCACGTAATGCACCGCGAAGCCCGCCATGCGATGGGCGCGGTTGATCACGTCCTTCAGGATCTTGTTCAGCGCATGGCCGATATGCGGGTTGCCGTTCGCATAGGGCGGGCCGTCATGCAGCATGAAGGGCGGACGGCCCTCGGCCTGCGCGCGCAGCCGCCCGTCCAGGCCGCTCCGCGCCCAGTCCTCCAGAATCTCCGGCTCCCGCTTCGGCAGGCTGCCCCGCATGGGGAAGCTCGTTTTCGGCAGGAAGACCGTCTCCCGATAGAGATCCTGTGACTTTGGCTCGCTCATGACCCTGTATTTCTGGCTATCGTGATGCGGTACGGGGGCCGCGAAAGCCCCACCTTATGCGGAGCCCCACCCCCCGCGGTCAAGCGCCCCGCCATCCGGCGCGCCCCGTCAGGCGTCTGTGCGCGTCACGGCGCCGAATGCGCCCCCAGCCGCGCCAGGTCGGCCAGGTACAGCCGGGCGGTGGCGGCATCCTCGGCGATCTGCGCCTTCAGCGCGTCCAGCCCGGCGAAGCGCCGCTCCTCACGCAGCAGCGTATGCAGCGCCACCGACAGGGTCTCGCCATACAGGTCGCCCTCGAAATCCAGCAGATGGACCTCCAGCCGGCTTTCCTGGCCGTCGGCGATGGTCGGGCGGCGGCCGATATTGGCCACTCCGGGCCAGGACCGCCCGTCCGACAGCCGCACCGTCACCGCATAGACCCCGCGCGCCGGCTCCAGATGCCGGCCCAGCGGCACATTGGCGGTCGGAAAGCCCAGCAGACGCCCGCGCTTGTCGCCATGCTGCACCACGCCGCGGATCGACCAGGGGCGGCCCAGCTCCTCGGCCGCGCGCTCGGGATAGCCGTCCTGCAGCAGCCGGCGGATCCGGGTCGAGGAAAACGGCCCCCCCGCATCCGACAGGGGCGGCACGACCGTCAGGCCGATGCCCAGCTCCTCGGCCCGGTCGGCCAGGAACGCCACATTGCCCCCCCGCCGGTGGCCGAAGGCGAAATCCGCGCCGCAGGCCACGTGCCGCAGCCCCAGCGCATCATGCAGCACGTCGGCGACGAAACGCTCGGCGCTCAGCGCGCTGAATTCGGTGTCGAACGGAATCTCGAACACCTGGCGCACGCCCAGCGCCGACAGCGCGGCCAGCCTTTCCTCGGACAGGGTCAGGCGAAAGGGCGGGTCCTGCGGCCGGAACAATTCGCGCGGATGCTGCTCGAACGTCACCACCGCCAGGCCCAGGTCGGGGCGGGCGGAATGCAGCGTATGCAGCAGGTGCGCATGCCCCATATGCACGCCGTCGAAATTGCCCAGCGCCGCGGCCATGCCCCGCATTTCGACCGGGACATGGCGCCAGCCGGTATGCAGGTGCGTCCTCATGCGGCCCGCCTCAGGCCGAATTGCCGCGCGGCCTCGTCCAGGGTCGCCGCCCGGGCGTGAACCGCGCCCGCCACGGTGCCGTCCTCGGGCCGGACCAGTTGGCAGGTCCGCAGCCCGGCCTCGGAAGCCGCGTTCAGCTCGGCCACGATATCGGACAGGAACAGCGTGCGCCCCGGCGCCCAGCCGGCGCGGGCCAGGATCGCCCGATAGGACGCGGCGTCGCGCTTGCCGCCCATGCTCAGGTCATAGAACCCGTCGAACAGCCCGGTCACGTCGCCCTCGGTCGTGTGGCCATAGATCAGGCGCTGCGCCGCCTCCGAGCCCGAGGAATAGACCGCCAGCCGCAGCCCGGCCGCATGCCAGCACCGCAGCGCCGGCAGCACGTCGGGATACAACGCCGCCCGCAGCACCCCGGTGCGATAGCCCTCGGCCCAGGCCAGCCCCTGCAGCGCCTTCAGCGGGCCGATCTTTTCGTCGCGGTCCATCCAGGCATTCAACTGCGCCAGCGGCGCCACGCCGGGGGCCAGGCCGGCGATCTCGGCCAGCGCCGCCCGCACCGCGGGATCGGCGGCCCGCTCGGCCAGCAGGCCCGGCATCGCCGCGCGCGCATAGGGAAACAGCACCTGGTGCACGAACGAAACCGGGATGGTCGTGCCCTCGATGTCCAGCAGCACCGCCTCGATCGCGTCCGCCGCGTCCGTCCCAAGCATCGGCCGCAACCCCTCAGGTCACCGGAAAGCGCGCGGCGATGTCGTCGCCGGTATAATGCGCGATCCAGCCCGTCGTATCGGTAAACACCCGCAGCGCCACCACATCGGGCTCCAGCCCGGCATCGAACCAATGCGGAATGCCCTCGGGGACCGAGATCAGGTCACCCGCCACGCAGCGCACGTCATAGATCCTGTCCGCGACATGCAGCACGAAATTGCCCCAGCCATGGACGAAGAACCGCACCTCGTCCTCGCTGTGGGTGTGTTCCGACAGGAACTTGTCGCGCAGGGCGGGCAGGTTGGGGGTCGCGGCATTGATGCGCACCACGTCGGCCGACCCCGCGCCGGTCTCGCCCATCAGCATGTCCAGATAGGGCCGATAGGCTTCCAGCACCGCTTCGGGCGCGGCGTCGCGCGGCGGCACCACCGGGCTGTCCCAGCGCTCGAAGCGCACGCCGATCGCGCCCAGCGCCTCGGCGATGCGGGGCGCATCCTCGGTGCGCAGCAGCGGCGAATCGGGATCGTCGTCACGATAGACCGTCAGGCGGCTCATGGGGCGAGCTTCCTTCTTTCCAGTTCGCAGGCCAGCAGGAATTCCAGCCCTTCCAGCCGCGCCAGCGCGACGTCCATCGTCCGGCCCCAGACATAGACGCCATGGCCGCGAATGACATAGCCGGCCGGCATGGCGCCCAGATGCGGCGCCACCACGCGGGACAGGCGGGCAATATCCTGGTCGTTGTCGAAGACGGGCACGCGCACGGTCGTGTCGTGGGTGTCCTGCCCCGCGAACACTTTCAGCACCTCGTACCCCGTCAGCAGGATGGCCTCGCCCGGCAGCATCGACAGCACGGTCGCGGCCACCGAATGGCCGTGCAGCACCGCGCCGATCTCCTCGGCGCGCCCCCCAGGAGCGCGCCCCTCGGGAGCATGCGCATCGGAATGGGCATAAAGCTGACAATGCAGCAGCGTCTCGGCGCTGGGCCGGTCGCCCGCCTGCACCGCCTGCCCGTCCAGCGTGACCGCGATCACGCCGTCTTCCGCCAGATGCCCCTTATGGCCGCCGGAACGGGTAATGGCGATCCGTCCGTCGGGCAGGCGCCGGCTGATATTGCCGGCGGTCGCCGGCACCCAGCCGAAGCGGTCCATCCGCCGCCCAGCCGCGATGATGTCCTGCACCGCGCCGGCCCACGGGTCGGGCATTGTCACGTGATCCATGGTCGCGTCTGGCTCTCGTCTCGTCCTTGTCAGGCCCTCTCGCAGGCCCCGCCATGCGTCACGGCGTGCCGGAGGAATGCCCGCTGCCCGAGAAGCTGGCGTCGCGCTGCGCGCCGGCGGCGGGATTCGGCGGGGCAATATGGCCCGTCGGCCCTGCGGCGGCGCCTTCGGCGGGCTCGTCCTCGGCCATGTTCTTCTTGAACGATTTCATGCCGCGCGCAACGTCGCCCATCAGCGTGCTGATCTTGTTGCCGCCGCCAAACAGGACCAGCACGACCGCCAGCACGATCAGCCAGTGCCAGATGCTCAAGCTACCCATTACACATCCCCGTTTCCGCGCCGCGACGCTGAACTGCCCTTGAATTCCAAATTCCGGACCGTCCGCTTTTTGGAGCGGCATACCCGAAACGCTCCATCACATGGCCCCGCCGGGCGCGTCATGCAAGCGGCCTCTTACCCCCGCGCCGCTCAGGCATCCGGTGACGGACGCTCCGGCAGGTCGCGCGAGATGAAGCCGTATGTCGGATAGACGCTTTTGCCCATGCTGTGAACCGGCTGCCACCAGACCCGTACGGCGGACCAGTCATTGCGGCGCGACACGTCGACCACCGGCACCCCGTGATCGATCCGTCCGGGCACCCAGTTGGCCTGGTCCACCAGGATCGCCCGCGTCCCCTCGACCTGCCGCACCACCGAGACATGCCCTTCCGGCAGGCGCCCGGTGGCGCGGAACACCAGCACCGCGCCCGGGCTCGGCATGCTGGAATGGGCATAGCGCCCGGCCGATTGCCGCCACCACCCGGCCGCCGCCCCCTGCAACTGCAACCCGGTGACCGACCGGGCATAGGGCGCGCATTGCAGCCGCCCGTTCCAGCCCCCGCCCCCGCACGCCGCCAGCGGCACGGCCGAGACCAGCGCCAGCCAGCGCGCCCCGGCCCGGGCCGGCCACGATGCCGCAAGGCGCTCCGTCACGCCGATTTCATCCGGATGATCCGGTCCTCGGCTTCCGCCGGGTCCATGTCCAGCGCCGCCTCGGCCACCGCGCGGCCGAAACCCGCGCGCGCCATCGCCTCCAGCACCAGCCGCCGGCGCCGCGCCGCGGCTTCGGCCGCCTGCCCCGACTCCGCCTCGCCAGCCGGCTCCGCGTCGCAGGGCGGCGCGAACGGGCCGGCGCGGCGACGGCGGGCAAAGACCAGGGCGGCGGCCAGTTCGGTATCCCGTCCCTCGCCGCCCCGCGCGCCCAGCGCATCGTCCAGCACGGTCTCGGCCAGGTCCCCCGCCACCCCCCGGGCCGCCAGATGGGCCTCCACGGCGCGGCGCGACCGGCCGGTACGGGTCAGCGACCGCGCCCGGGATTGGGCGAAGGCCGCATCGTCCACCGCCCCCAGATCGGCCATGTCGCGCACCACCGGGGCGATGTCGTCCAACGCCCGGGCCAGTTGCGCCGCGACATCCTCGGACGGCAGGCCGGCGGAAGCCGCGCGGCGGCCCCAGCGCTGGACCTGCCGTTCCAGCACCTGCCGCAACCCCGCGCTCGTGGTGCCGAAACGCGCCAGATGGGCCAGCGCCGCCGCGCGCAGCGCGGCGCGATCGGGCGCGGGCGCGACCGGCCGCGCCCGGTCGCGCGCGGTCTCTCGCCATGCGGTGCGCTCCGTCATGACGGGGATGATGGCACAGAATGTCCGAATGGCGACAGGGGGTGGACGCGCGGATGAAGCAAGCCGCGTCAGGTCGGCTGGCCGAAGGCCCGCAGCCGCAGCCGCTCGGCATGGGCATGGCCGCCCTCGATCATCGGATCCAGCGCCATCGCGTGCTGCCACGCGCGATAGGCCGCCTGCCAGTCGCCGCGCTGCTCCTCGACCGCCGACAGCACCTGCCAGGCCACGCCGTCATTCGGGTCATGCTGCAGCGCGCTGCCCAGATCGGCGATCGCGCCGTCCAGGTCACGGGCCGCCAGCCGGGCCTGCGCCCGGTCGCGCCACAGGATTCCGACCTCGGGCTGCAGCACCAGGGCATCGTCCAGGTCCTCGACCGCATCCACCGGCTTGCCAGCCGCCAGATGCCCCTGGGCCCGCCGCAGCAGCAGCCGCGTGGTCGGCGACAGCGGCCGCAGCCGCACCTGCTCGATCCGCACTTCCAGTTCGGCGGCAAGGGCGCGCGTATTCGCACGGGCCAGTTCGGCCACCAGCAGCGCCAGATCCGCCTGCCCGGGAACGGCCTTCCCCGGAACCGCCTGGCCCGGAGAAACCTGGCCGGGGGAAACCCGATCAGGAGAAACCTGGCCGGAACCCGCCTTCCCGGCGGGCGGGGTCATCACCGGGGCCTTCTGCCCGGCCGGCGGAGCCGCGGCCCGCGACGGGCACAGGCCCGCTCCCAGCGACAGGGCCAGGACACAAGCGGCCGGCAGGCGCAAACACATACGCCCGCGTCCCCGACCGGTCATCCGGCCAGGAACGCGGGCATGCGCGTCGTGCAAGAGAAACCGTACGGCCAAGGCCGTCCGGACAATCAGCCCTGGCGGGCCTTCATGCGCGGATTCTTCTTGTTGATGACGTAGACCTTGCCATGACGACGGACGACACGGCAGTCCTTGTCACGCACCTTGGCCGACTTCAGGCTGTTTCTGATCTTCATGACCTGATCCTCATTGGCGGCTTGACACCGCGAAGACGCGCCGAATACCGGCCCGGATGCACAGAGTCAACCGCGCAGTCCCGAAAAATCCCGACTTTCCCGCCCTTCCGGGCCATTTTTCGCCCCTTGCGCCTTCCCCTCCGGCGGACGGATATGCGGGGCCAGCAGACGGAAATCGGCGGCGCGCGGCGAACGCGGACGCCAGGCCAGGCCGATGGTGCGCCAGGCCTGGCAGCCCGTGACCGGCCGTACCACGACCGGCAGGTCGCGCAATATGCCCGATTCCACCGCCAGGCGCGGCAGCAGCGCGATCCCCAGCCCGTCCGCCACCATGTCGATCAGGGTATGGAGCGAGGTCACGACGAACTCCTCCTCGCCCTCGGTCGTCGTCCAGCCCCGCTCCTGGCGGCACAGCGCCAGCGTCTGGTCGCGCAGGCAATGCCCGTCCTCCAGCAGCACCATGCGCTCGGCGGCGATCCGTGCGACCGGAATCGACTCGCACTGCGCCAGGGCATGGCCGGCCGGCAGCACCAGCATGAATTCGTCGCGCCACAGCGGGAACGTCTCCGCCCCCTCGCAGGGACAGGGCATGGCCAGCAGCGCCAGGTCCAGCCGGCCCAGCGCCAGCTTGTCCAGCACGTTGCCGGTCACGTCCTCGTTCACCGACACGCGGATCTGCGGAAACTGCCGGCGCAGGCGCGCGACCAGGCCGGGCACCACGAACGGGCCGATGGTCGGAATCACCCCGATGCGCAACAGCCCGCTCATCGGCGCGCGCGAGGCATCGGCCACGTCCTGCACCGCCTGCAGCGAATCCAGCGCGAAGCGCGCCCGGGCCGCCACTTCGTCGCCGATCGGGGTGAACACCACCCGCTTGCCGACATTGCGGTCCAGCAACTGGACGTCCAGTTGCCGTTCCAGCGCCAGAATCCCCGCCGACAGGGTCGATTGCGTGACCGCGCAGGCCTGGGCTGCCCGTCCGAAATGGCGCAATTCGGCGAGAGTAATAAGATAGCGGAGTTGCTGGGCCGAGGGCAGTGGTGTCATCGATCCCTTCGATCATCCGGATATAAATTATTCATTGGCATGATATCGCCATCGGCGCTTATAGAATAGCCCACACGGCGCGGACCGCATTGCGGCGCCGCGCCAGGACCATTGATGCAAGGAGCATGCTGATGCTGACGATCGGTGACAAATTCCCCGCATTCGACCTGACCTCCGTCGCCGGTGGCGCCGCGGGCCTGACCGGCGAATTCGTGCAGATCTCGGACAAGACCGACGAAGGCAAGTGGAAGCTTGTCTTCTTCTGGCCGAAGGACTTCACCTTCGTCTGCCCGACCGAAATCGTGGCGTTCGGCAAGATGGCCGGCGAGTTCAAGGACCGCGACACCGTGGTGTACGGCGTGTCGATCGACAGCGAGTTCGTGCACCTGAACTGGCGCCTGCACCACGAGGACCTGAAGCACCTGCAGATCCCGATGCTGGCCGACATCAAGCGTGAACTGTCCGACGCCTGCGGCGTGCTGTCGGGCGATGCCGGCGTGGCCTATCGCGCGACCTTCCTGGTCGATCCGGACAACATCATCCGCCATGTCAGCGTCAACGACCTCTCGGTCGGCCGCAACCCGCAGGAAATCCTGCGCATCCTCGACGCGCTGCAGAGCGACGAGCTGTGCCCCTGCAACTGGAAGCAGGGCGAAGCCTTCCTCAAGGTCTGATCACCTTGGCCGGTCCGGCCCCCGGGGCCGGACCGGATTCCGCCGGCGCCCGCCGGCGGGGGCATGGCCCGCACCCATGCCCCATCCGGCACGGCCGGACATATCCATCCTTTCCGAATCCCCTCCATCCGCGTCGCAACGTGACGGGCCGGCCGGCCGGTCGCGAACCGCGCCGCACAGCAACAGGGCCCTGGCCATGTCGATCGACTCGCTCAAGGAACGCCTTCCCGACTACGCGAAGGATCTCAAGCTCAATCTCGGCTCGCTGGCGAACGACATCACGCTCACCCCGCAGCAGCGGGCCGGCACCTTCGTGGCGTCGGCGCTCGCCGCGCGCAACGCGGACGTGACGCGCGCCATCGTCGCCGAATACGAATCCGTCCTGACGCCCGAGGCACTGACCGCCGCCAAGGCCGCCGCGGCGATCATGGGCATGAACAATATCTATTACCGCTTCGTCCACATGGTGGGCGGCGACTACGCCCAGATGCCGGCCCGGCTGCGGATGAACGTGATCGGCCGCCCGGGGGTCGAGAAGCTGGATTTCGAACTCTGGTCGCTGGCCGTCTCGGCGATCAATGGCTGCGGCATGTGCGTCGAAAGCCATGAAAAAATGGTCCGTGACGCCGGACTGACCACCGAACAGGTCCAGACCGCGGTCCGCATCGCCGCGACCGTGCATGCCGTGGCCGCCACCCTGGACGGCGCGGCGGCGCTGGGCGACGCGGGCGCCGCCTGAAAGCCCGCCTGTTTCCCGCTTCCGGCGGCGCGAATCATCGCGCCGTCATTTTTTCCGGCGGAACCTGTTGCCAGAATCGCCCGCCTTTGTTAATTCGCCCTCCACGAACGGATGCGGGGCCGAAAACCCCGCGCCGCTGCGGGTGTAGCTCAGTTGGTTAGAGCGCCGGCCTGTCACGCCGGAGGTCGCGGGTTCGAGCCCCGTCACTCGCGCCATTCCCCGAAAATCCTGAAAATATCGTCCCGGAAATCGCCGGAGGTTGCTTCAACAGCCCCGAGCCTGACCGGACATGTGGGCTAGAGCAGATCCCATTCAAACGGAATCGTTTGAATGGGTGAAGATGCTCGATAAAATAACGACATAGAGCATTTCCACTGAACCAGTGTTCAGTGGAAATGCTCTAGTGAGCGAGAGCGGCCCGACAGGGCCGCGCCCGGCGTGTGTTTCCGAGCACCGGAGCGGAGCGGCCTGGATGGCCGCGAGCACCGGAGCACAGGAAACGCGCGCAGGATCGCCTCCAGCGCGCATGTCCGGTCAGGCTCGGCCCAGATAAGCTGGCAGCACTGTGCCCGGCGGCCCGTCCATGCGGATCCGCCCCTGGTCCATCCACAGCACCCGCGTGCACCAGGTCGCCAGGATCTCCGCCTGATGGGTCGAGACCACCAGGATATCCGCCTCTTCGATCATCCGTTCCAGGCGCGACTGCGCCCGGCTCAGAAAGGCCGCGTCGCCCGCCAGGAACCACTCATCCATCAGCAGCACCTGCGGCCGGCCGGCGGTGGCCAGGCCGAAGGCCAGGCGGATCTGCATGCCCGAACTGTACGAACGCAGCGGCAGGTCCAGGAACGGCCCCAGCTCGGCGAAGGCCGAGACGTCCTGCTCCACCCCGGCGATGGCGGCGGAATCCAGCCCCGAATACAGGCCGCGCAGGCGGATATTCTCCCGCCCCGTCAGTTCCGCGACCATGCCCAGATTCGTATCCAGCAGCGCGCCGATCCGCCCGCGCACGCTCACGCGCCCGCCCACCGGCTCATAGATCCCCGCCAGCGCGCGCAGCAGCGTGGTCTTGCCCGCGCCGTTCCGGCCGATCAGCCCCAGCCGCTCGCCGGGCCGCACCGAAAAGCTCAGTCCGTTGAGCGCGCGTACCACCACGCGGTCGCGCGCATCATGGCCC
The DNA here is from genome assembly GCF_038719015.1 of Nguyenibacter vanlangensis. Taxonomy (NCBI): domain Bacteria; kingdom Pseudomonadati; phylum Pseudomonadota; class Alphaproteobacteria; order Acetobacterales; family Acetobacteraceae; genus Nguyenibacter; species Nguyenibacter vanlangensis. The sequence continues at coordinate 3,982,601 of NZ_CP152276.1, read as the reverse complement.
AGGCGCCCCGACATGGCGCGCCCCATCCGCTTGCGCAGGCTGGCGGCATTGCCGTGATACAGGGGAAAGGCGATCTGCAGATCGCTGACATCGATTCCGGCCATGGCGTCAGACCCAGTATGCCAGCCGCGACCGCAGGCGCGCGAACAGCAGCAGCATGCCCACCCACAGCAGCACGCTGTACGCCAGCGCCGCCACCCAGGACGACAGCGCCGCCGGCGCGCCCAGCAGCGGGGCACGGATGATGTCCAGCAGCGCATAGAACGGATTGAACAGCAGGAAACGCGGATCGACCGTCACCAGCCGCGCCTCCCACAACACGGGGGTCACGAAGAAGGCGATCGTCATCAGGCTCGACACGATGGGCGGGATATCCCGAAAGCGCGTCCCCACCACCCCCAGCAGCAGCGACAGCGCCAGGCTGTCGATCCCCCACAGCGCCACGGCCGGCAGCGCGCCCCCCAGGTGGGCCGGCACCACGCCGCACAGCGCGAAGACCACCACGATGACGATCACGTTATGCAGCAGGATCAGACTGTTGCGCACCAGCGCCCGCAGCGCGTGCAGCGTAAAGGGCAGGCGCGCGGCCTGGATCAGCCCGGCGGCACCGGTAAAGATCGTCGCCCCGTCATTGGCGACCCCGCTGACGAACCCCCACAGCACCAGCGACACCGCCAGGAACGGCACATAGGTGCGCATGTCCATATGAAACAGCAGGCCATAGATCGGGCCCATGGCCGCGACCATCACGGCGGTGGAGAAGGTCAGCCACAACGGGCCGAGCAGCGAACCGCGATAGCGCAGCTTGATATCCACCCAGCCCAGCGCCCAGCCCAGCCGCCACATTGCCAGGCCCCGCCCGATATCGGCCAGCGCCTGTGTCAGATAGCCGATCCCGGATTCGGGCATCAGGTCCAGCACGCAGTCCGCGCCCGATCCGTTCGTTCCGGGGCTTCCGCCGGTCTCCGCCATCGCTGCTCCTTACCGCCCCTGCCCTGTGCGCGCCCTGGAGGCTGCTTCAGAAGCCCTGGGCATCAGAAGCCCTGAGCATCAGAAGCCCTGGGCATCGGAGCACAGAAAACGCGCGTCGGATCGCCGGTCGCAGGGCTTCTGAAGCAGCCTCTTAGACAAGGCGCCGGACGGCCGCAAGGCGCGCCCTACCGCGCGCCGCGCGCCGCGCCGTCATAGGTCACGCGATAGATCGCCCCGGCCAGGTCGTCGCTGACCAGCACGCTGCCATCCGCCAGGGGCTGCACATCCACCGGACGCCCCCAGGGGATCTGGTCCTGCTGGAATCCGTCGAGCAGCGGCGCATAGGACGCCACCCGTCCATCGGCGCCGAAACGCACCGTCATGACGCGATAACCCGCCAGCCGGCTGCGGTCCCACGACCCGTGCTCGGCGATCAGCAGCGCGCCCCGGTATTCGTGCGGAAACATCGCCCCGTCATAGAAGCGCAGGCCCAGCGCCGCGACATGCGCCCCCAGCTTCAGCACCGGCGGCGTGAATTCGGCGCAGGCGTGCAGCCGGCCGAAGACCGGATCCGGCACGTCGCCCTGATGGCAATAGGGATAACCGAACGATTCCCCGGCATGGTCCAGCCGGTTCAGCTCGTCGCTGGGTACATCGTCCCCCATCAGGTCGCGCCCGTTATCGGTGAACCACAACACGAAACGGCCCGGCTGTCCAAGGTGCTGCCCAAGGTGCTGCCCAAGGATCTGCCCAAGGTCCTGCCAGGTCAGACCGACGCTGTTGCGGATGCCCCAGGCCACATCCTCGCGCCCCGTGCCGTCGGGATTCATCCGCATCAGCTTGCCGAACCGGTGCCCGACATCGCAGATATTGCACGGTGCCCCGATCGGCACGTACAGCTTGCCGTCCGGGCCGAAGGCGATGAATTTCCAGCCATGGTCGCCCGCCCGCCAGGGCAGGCCGGACACCGCCACCGCCGGTGCGGGCGGATCGTCCAGCCGGTCCTCGATCCCGCGCAGCACCAGGATGTCGCGCGGTTCGGACACGTACAGGTCGCCATCGCGAAAGGCGACGCCCACCGGCATGGTCAGGCCGCGCGCCACCACCCGCACCCGTCCGGCCCGGCCGCCCGGCAGCAGCGGCACGGCATAGACGGCCCCGGCGGACATCGACCCCACGAACAGGGTGCCCTGCGCCCCGATCGCCATTTCCCGCGCCGAAGGCACCCGGTCGGTCAGCACCGCGACATGAAAGCCCGGCGGCAGGCGCAGCCTGTCGACCGGCGGCGCCGCCCGCGCCGCGGCCGGCATCATGGACAGAAGCAGGACCGGCAGACAAAGGGCCGACAAAAAAAGCGCTGGCAGAAAAAGCGCTGGCAGAAGAACGGCCGGCGGCCGCCACATGCGCCCCATGGTTCAGATATCCCGGGGCGGGGCACCGGCCAGCGCGCGCGCCAGCGCCTCGGCCCCCTGCGAGACAAGGTCCCATGTGGTCTCGAAATCCCGGATCTGTCCGTAATACGGGTCGGGCACCGGCCGGCCGGCATGGCCCGGCACATGATCCAGCAGCAGCGACAGATGCGCCGTGGCGTCGGGCGGACGGCGCGCGCGCAACGTCCGCAGATTGTCGTGATCCAGCGCCAGGATATGGGTGAAGCGGCGGAAATCCTCCACGGTCACCGCCCGGGCGCGATAGCCGGAAATATCGATCCCGGCCTGACGGGCCACCGCCTGCGCCCGCCGGTCGGGCGGATCGCCCGCGTGCCAGTCGCCGGTGCCGGCCGAATCGATCCGGACATCCAGCCCATGCCGCGCGGCCGCCGCTCGGAACGCCGCCTCGGCCAGGGGCGAGCGGCAGATATTGCCCATACAGACGAACAGCACGGCAGGACGGGAGACCATTGCGCGCTACGCTCCTTTCGGCGGACGATTTCGGCGGCAGGCGGCGGCGCCGATGATGGCCGGGACGGCCCGCGCTGTCGAGCCGACCCGTCGTCAGGCGCCCACGCGCGAACGCTCCCCCGAACGCAGACGCGACAGCGCGTCGGCCACGCGCCCCTGCAGGATCTTGGCCGATACCCCGATCGGCCATGCGCCGTGGCATGCGATCGGGCGCAACGCGCCGGGCGGCAGCAGCATCTCCTCGGCCGCCGCCCCCAGCGCGCGGCGGGCGATCTCGCGCCCCAGCAGGGTCGCCATGGCGATGCCGCGCCCGTTATAGCCCACGCAGGCCAGAATGCCCGGCAGGGGTTCGTGCCAATGCGGATAATGGTCCAGGGTCACCGCCACCCGGCCGTTCCACCCATGGGTCCATGCCACATCGCGCAGGAACGGCCACAGCCGCAGCGCATGGCGCTTCAGGAACGGAAACGCATCGGGGCCGCTCCGCTCGCCGCACTGCGAACGGCCGCCGATCAGCAGCCGCCCGGCATCGTCGATCCGGTAATAGGTGGTGATCTCGCCCAGCTCGTACAGCACTTCCCGTGCCGCCAGGATGCGCGCGCGCGCGGCCTCCGGCAGCGGCGCGGTGGCCAGGATCGCGCTGGACACCGGCACCACCGACCGGCGCAGACGATCCCACAAGCCATCGGCATAGCCGTTGGTGGCGAAGACGACCCGCTCGGCCCGCACCGAACCGTCCCGCGTGCCAACATGCCAGCCCCCGCCGATGCGGCGCACCGACAGGGCCCGGGTGCCGCCATAGATCCCCGCCCCCCGGCGCATCGCCGCCTCGGCCAGGCCGCGCGCATAGCCCAGCGGATTGACCTGCCCGCCGCGCGCATCCAGCAGGCCCGCCCGGTAATGGGTGGCGCCGGTGCGCGCGGCGATCTCCGCCCGGTCCAGCCAGACAACCGGACCGCCCCGCGCCCGGCACTCCTCGGCCAGTTGCCGCAAGGCGGGCACCTGGTCGTCGGCGGTGGCCGCGCGCAGCGTCCCGCCGCGCGCCGGCGCGCAATCGATCGCATGACGCGCGATCAGCTCGAACACCAGGTCGGGCGCGTTCCATGCCGCCCGCGCCAGCCGGCCGCCGCGTTCGGGGCCGAAATCGCGTTCGACCTGCGACGGCGGCGGTTTCAGTCCGGGATTGACCTGCCCGCCATTGCGGCCCGACGCCCCCCAGCCGGGGACATTGGCCTCCAGCACCGCCACGTCATGCCCGGCCTCGGCCAGATGCAGCGCCGCCGACAGCGCGGTGATCCCGCCGCCGATCAGCACGGTGCCGACCGCGATATCGGCGGCCAGCGCCGGGGTCGGCGCCGCCGCGCGGGCGGTCTCGGCATACAGGCTGGCCGGCAGGGGGCGCCCCGCCCCGGCCGTCACGCCATTCCCCGACATCACGCCACGCTCAGCCCTGGGACTGCCCCTGCGCAGCGGGACCGGCGGCGGAAAGGGCGGCCGGCACGACCGGCGGCCAGAAAGCCTGCGCAATCTCGTTCTGCACAAGCTGCAGTTCGCGCTGCACCCAGTCCAGAAATTCGTGCAGCCCGCGCAGGATGATGTCCTTGATCGTCTGCTCGGCCAGCGTGGCGCGCAGCTCCTCAACCCGCTCGGCCACCGCATAGCCGTTCTTCAGCCCGTAATCGGTCCGCAGATGGCCGATCGCCCAGTGCAGTTGCCGCAGGCTGGTCGAAAGCGAACGGGGAAATCCGTCATTCTTCAGCAGGAACCCCGCGACATTGGCCGGCGTCATGTCCCCGGGCAGCAGGGTGCGGCGAAAGGCGTGATAGGCGGCGGCCGAGCGCAGCACCGCGGCCCATTGGCCGAGATCCAGCTCCGACCCCACGCCGGCGACACTGGGCAGCAAGGTATGATATTTGATATCGATCAGCCGCGTGATCTGGTCGCCGCGCTCCAGGTTGCGGCCGATCAGATAGAACAGCCAGGCCTGGTCGCGATAGAACGTGCCCTCGGTAATCCCGTGATGGGTCTGGCAATCCTGCTTCAGCCGGGCGCAGAGGCTGGAGAGATTGGCCGAGCGGATGTCGCTGGCGCCCAGCCCGCGAATCCAGTTGGTGAACACGTTCAGTTGCGTCCACATCTCCGTCGAGATCAGCGGCCGCAGCGACCGGGCATTCTCCCGCGCCGCATGGGCGATCGAGACGATGGAGTTCGGATTCTCACGGTCGGTGACATAGAATCCGACGACGTTCTCCTCCGACGCCGTGTCGTGGCGGGCGAAAAACCGCTCCTCGTCCGCGTTGATCTGGATGATCGACAGCCAGCCGCTGACCGTGCTGCGCGTGCGCACGAAGGTTTCCGTCACGTCGATCAGGCGGGCCAGGTTCTCGATCCGCTCCATGTAGCGCGCCAGCCAGATCGTGCATTCGGCATAGCGCGACAGCAGGTTGGGCATCGCGCCGCCCGGCGACGCATCGACGATGATTTGGCTCATGACGCCAGCACCCACGTATCCTTCGACCCGCCGCCCTGCGAGGAATTGACCACCAGCGACCCCTTGCGCAGCGCCACCCGCGACAGTCCGCCCGGCAGCACCCAGGTCGAACGCCCCGTCACGGCGAAGGGGCGCAGATCGACGTGCCGCGCCTCGACGCCCGCCTCGCACAGCGTCGGACAGACCGACAGGTCGATCACCGGCTGGCTGATATAGTTCGATGGATCGGCGATCAGCTTGGCGCGGAATTCCTCGATCTCCAGCGCGCTGGCATGCGGACCGATGATCAGCCCATAGCCGCCGGATTCACCCACCGGCTTGACGACCAGCCGCTCCAGGTTGGCCAGCGTATAGGCCAGCCCGTCCGCCTCGGCGCAGATATGGGTCTCGACATTCGACAGGATCGGCTCTTCCGACAGGTAATAGCGGATGATGCGCGGCATGTAGGCATAGACCGCCTTGTCATCCGCGACCCCGGTGCCCACCGCGTTGGCGATGGTGACGTTGCCGCGGCGATAGGCGTCGATCAGCCCGGGCACGCCCAGCATGCTGTCGGGATTGAAGACCGCGGGATCCAGAAAATCGTCATTCAGCCGGCGATAGATCGAATGGACCGGCCGCAGCCCGGCGACCGTGCGCATGAAGACGCGGCCGTCCTCGACCACCAGGTCGCGCCCCTCGACCAGCGGCACGCCCATCTCGCGCGCCAGGAAGACATGCTCGAAATAGGCCGAATTATAGATGCCCGGCGACAGCAGTACCACCTGCGGGGCATCCACGCCCTGGGGCGCCACCTCGGCCAGCGCCTGGCGCAGCCGCGGCCCGTACTCGTCGACCGGCATCAGGTCCAGCCCGCTGGCCAGGTCCGGCATGCTGCGCAGCATCATGTGGCGGTTTTCGATGACGTAGGACACGCCCGACGGCGTACGGGCATTGTCCTCCAGCACCAGGAACCGTCCCGCCCCGTCCCGCACCAGGTCGGTGCCGTTGATATGGACATAGACGCCGCCCGGAACGTCCAGCCCCTCCATTTCCGGCCGGTAATTGGCATTGCCCAGCACCAGTTCGGCCGGGATGATCCCGTCGCGCAGGATCCGGCGCTCGTGATAGATGTCCCACAGGAAATGATTGATCGCCGCGACCCGCTGCCGCACCCCGCGATCCACATGGTCCCACTCGGCCGCGGTCAGCACGCGCGGAATCAGGTCGAAGGGCAGGATCCGGTCGATGGCGTCCCGGTCGGAATAGACGGTAAAGGTGATGCCCAGGTTATACAGGTCGGCCTCTGCCGCCAGGGCCCGCTGGCGCAGTTCGCCCAGGCCGAAATGCGCCAGCCTCTCGCGGATCACCGCCACGCCGCCAAGGGGGCCGCCGAGGGGGGGGCCGCCAAAGGGGCCGTCAGAGGGGGGGCCGTCTGGCGGAGGGCCGTCAGGGGGGATGTCCCGGCGGTTCATCAATTCGCAGAAAAATTCCGGCGTGTCGTAGGAAACGAACAGGCCCGCCCCCGGCTGCGCGTTGCGCTCTGTCAGGTCGCTCATTGTCCCGTGCTCTCCCCGGCATGAGGGGAGATCAGGCGCGAAGGATTCATGTCCACCCACCTGCTGGTCCGATTTCCAGACAGCCAAGCAAGAAAACGGGTCGCCGCCAAGGGCCAATCGGCACGCTCTCGACAGTGCGATCATTTCGGAGCCGGATGATGTGAATTTTGGGTATTTCCCCTGTTCGCGGGCGGCCGAGCTGGTCTACCGTCACCGGACCGGAACAGGTCCGTCCGGAAGATCACTGACCAAGGTCGATGCATGACCCTGCATGTCGCGCTGACACATCGCACCCGCTACAGCTACGACCGTCCGGTCTCGCTGGGACCACAGACCATCCGGCTCCGCCCGGCGTCCCATGCCCGAACGCCCGTCCTGTCCTACGCGCTGCGGATCGAGCCGAAACCGCATTTCATCAACTGGATGCAGGATCCTTCGGGCAACTACCAGGCGCGGGTCGTCTTCCCCGAGCGGATCACCCATTTCGACGTCGCGGTCGATCTGGTCGCCGACATGGCGACGATCAACCCGTTCGATTTCTTCCTCGAGCCCCAGGCCGAACAATGGCCCTTCGCCTATGACCCCGTGCTGGCCGGGGAACTGGCGCCGTACCGGGTCCGCGAGACGCCGGGGCCCCTGCTCGCGACCCTGCTGGACGGGATCGACCGCACGCCCCGGCACACCGTCGACATGCTGGTCGCGCTGAACCAGCAGATCCAGCAGCGCATCGCCTATGTCGTACGGATGGAACCAGGTGTCTGGACGCCCGAGGAAACGCTGGAACGCGCCTGCGGCTCCTGCCGCGACAGCGCCTGGCTGCTGGTACAGATCCTGCGCCACCTGGGCTTCGCCGCCCGATTCGTCTCGGGCTATCTGATCCAGCTCGTGGCGGACCAGAAGCCCGTGACCGGCCCCGAGGGCCCCAGCGCGGATTTCACCGACCTCCATGCCTGGGCCGAGGTCTATCTCCCCGGCGCCGGATGGATCGGCCTGGACGCCACGTCCGGCCTGCTGACCGGCGAGGGCCACATCCCGCTGGCCGCGACCCCCGAACCCGCCTCCGCCGCCCCGATCACCGGCCTGATCGAGCCATGCGAGACCGAATTCGATTTCACGATGTCGGTCACCCGCGTGCTCGAGACGCCGCGCACCACCCGCCCCTATGACGACGCGCAATGGCAGGCGATCCTCGCGGCCGGCCGCGCGGTCGACGCGACGCTGCAGGCCGGGGATGTCGACCTGACCATGGGGGGCGAGCCGACCTTCATCGCCGCCGCCGACATGGACGCGCCGGAATGGAACGTCGACGCGCTGGGCCCGACCAAGCGGGCCTATGCCGGGCGGCTGCTGCGCCGCCTGCTGCCGCTCTGGTCCGGCGGGGCGGCGATCCAGCACGTGCTGGGCAAGCATTATCCCGGCGAGCAATTGCCGCGCTGGGCGCTGCTGTGCCATTGGCGCCGCGACGGCCAGCCGATCTGGACCGACCCGGCGCTGCTGGCCTCGGACGATGACCGCGACGACGCGACCGAACAGGACGCCGCCGCCTTCTGCCGCGCGCTGGCCGAACGGCTGCAGGTCGATCCCGGCCTGGTCAGCCCGGCCTACGAGGACATCCACTATTATCTGTGGCGCGAGCACCGCCTGCCCGCCAACGTGATCGTCGAGGACGCCAAGCTGCGCGATCCGCTGGAACGCGAGCGCCTGGCCCGGGTCTATGGCCACGGGCTGAACATGCCGGTGGGCAGCGTGCTGCCGCTGCGCGTCGTGGTGCGCGACGGGGTACGGCGCTGGCAGTCCGGGCGCTGGTTCTTCCGCGGCGACCTGATGTTCCTGGTCCCGGGCGACGCGCCGGTCGGCTTCCGCCTGCCGCTGCAAAGCCTGCTCTGGGCCGAGGACGGCAGCATCGACCAGGACATGGCGCGCGACCCCTTCGCGCCCGTCGCGCCGCTGCCGCCCCATCCGGGCCTGGCCCGCCGGGCCGGGCCGGCCGGCAACGGCGCGCCGGAATGGATGCGCCAGGGCGTTCCCAGCAATGTTCCGGGCAATATTCCGGGCATTCCGGGCAGCATTCCGGACGGGGCTGAACCCGAACTGTCCGACCTACCCGCCCTGCCCCCTCATCCCGGTGGCGGCCGGATCGGCCTGGACCGCGCGATCGCCGAGCATCTGGTCGCGGTCGGCCGCGAAGAGCCCGAACTGGTGCGGACCGCCCTCGCGGTCGAGGCCCGGGGCGGCATCCTGCACGTCTTCTTCCCGCCCCTCTACGCGGCCGAGGACTGGCTGGATCTCTGCGCGGCGATCGAGGACACGGCCCGCGCCTTCGGCCGCAAGGTGGTGCTGGAGGGCTACCAGCCGCCGCGCGACCCGCGCCTGCTGAATTTCTCGATCACGCCGGATCCCGGGGTGATCGAGGTGAATGTCCACCCCGCCGCCAGTTGGGACGAGCACGTCACCCGCAGCCAGGAACTGTACGAACAGGCGCGGCAGGTCGGGCTGGTGGCCGAGAAATTCATGGTCGACGGGCGGCATGTCGGCACCGGCGGCGGCAACCACGTGGTCATGGGCGCCGCCCGCGCCGGCGACAGCCCGTTCCTGCGCCGGCCCGACCTGCTGAAATCGCTGCTGGGCTTCTGGCACAACCATCCCGCGCTGTCCTACCTGTTCAGCGGGCTGTTCATCGGCCCGTCCTCGCAGCACCCCCGGGTGGACGAGGCCCGCGGCGACAGCGTCGCGGAACTGGAAATCGCCTTCGCGCAGGTGCGGCCCGACCAGCCGACGCCGCCCTGGCTGACCGACCGGCTGTTCCGCAACCTGCTGGCGGACATGACGGGCAACACCCACCGCACCGAATTCTGCATCGACAAGCTCTATGCCCCCGAAAGCAGCTCCGGCCGGCTGGGGCTGGTGGAATATCGCGCCTTCGAAATGCCGCCCCATCACCAGATGGCAGCGGCACAGATGCTGCTGATGCGCGCGGCGGTGGCGGCCTTCTGGAACCAGCCCTATGACCGGCGCCTGGTCCGCTGGGGCACCCGCCTGCATGACGATTTCATGCTGCCGCATTTCGTCCGCCAGGATTTCGAGGACGCGATCGCCGAACTGCGCGCGCTGGGCGCGCCGCTGGACGCAGCCTGGTTCGCGCCGCATTTCGAATTCCGCTTCCCCGAAATCGGCACGATCCCGCTGCTGGGCATGACGCTGGAACTGCGCCACGCGCTGGAACCATGGCACACCCTGGCCGAGGAACCCGGCTCGGGCGGCACCGTCCGCTATGTCGACAGTTCCGCCGAGCGGGTGCAGGTCCGCGTCTCGGGCTGGGTGGACGAACGCTACGTGCTGGCCTGCAACGGCGTGGGCATACCGCTGACCCGCACCGACCGGCAGGGCGAATATGTCGGCGGGGTACGCTTCAAGGCCTGGAACCCGCCCAGCGCCCTGCACCCGACCGTGGGCGCACAGTCGCCGCTTGTCTTCGACGTGTATGACGGCTGGACCGGCCGCAGCATCGGCGGCCTGACCTACCATGTCGCACACCCGGGCGGCCGCAATTACGAAACCCGGCCGGTGAACGCGAACGAGGCCGAGGCGCGGCGCCGCACGCGCTTCTTCCCGTTCGGCCACACGGTGGGCCCCATGGCGGCCCCCGTGCCCGCCCGCTCGCTGGAGCAGCCGCGCACGCTGGACCTGCGACGGTTCGCCTAGTGTCCTGATTCCGAAATTCGCAAGCGAATTTCGGAATCGAAAGGACACTAGAATCAATATTTTAGTGGCCTGCTGGTCCGAGAAATTCTCATAAGAATTTCTCGGCAGGACACCAGAGCAAGTCCCGTTCAAACGGACTCGTTTGAACAGGTCAAGATGCGCTCTAACGGGGGTGGAGACGCAGGGCGCTGCCCTACACCCGGAAGGGGATAATCGTCCCCTTCACCCCCGGGTTGGGGAAGAGGATACGGAAGCTTGCATTCCCGGATTCTCCCAGCCAGACAAGAGAATGATGACGATTTTCATACGTGATGGTGTCGCCGAAGATAGGCCGGCCCTGCGCGAACTGTTCTACGTTCGCGGCGTGAAACCTTTGCATGGCAACCGGAAAGCGCATTCGCCCTGGCCGACTTCGACGCGCAGACCGACGGGGAAAGGCTGCTTGTCGCTTATGGACAAGGGGGACGGCTTGCTGGTTTCATGTCGCTCTGGGAGCCGGATGATTTCATCCACCACCTGCACGTGGAACGGTCATATTTTCGGCGCGGCGTCGGCCGGGCGTTGTTACGCGCGCTGCCGGGCTGGCCGGCGAAACGCTACCGGCTCAAGTGCCTGCTCGCCAACCAGCCGGCGATGGCGTTCTATCGTGCTTGCAACTTCGTCGAGATAGGCACCGGCTCGGCGCCCGAAGGCGATTACCTGCTGCTCGAATCGAGCGGCAATCATGACCAGTAACCGGCCGTCCGCCTACTGTAGATGGGGGGGGAAAGGCATGGGACCGCATTGCGTGCATTGGACATCTGAATCGCGATCGGTCAGGACGTTTCCTTCGCACTGAAGCCATTCGGGCGCGGCTGCAAAATTACGCCCCGATCGTGGCGGCGCACTGAACAGTGCCCACGCAAAAACGAACCGACTCGTATGTTTTTAGTTGCGATATCGATTCGTAGGGCGATAATGAAGCGAACCACCCCCTCGCCAAGGCAATCAGCACAATGCGCAAGATCGTCTCCAGCCCCGGTATCCTGCTCTGCGCCACGGTGCTGACGCAGGTCGCACCCCCTGTTTCCGGGGCACTGGGGGCGCCCTCCAAGGCCGCGCACGGCGTGGCCAAGAAACCGGCATCCGCCTCCCTGCAGCAAGACCCGGAAGAAATACAGGTCAGTGCCGCGCGAACCCTCGCCGGTGGGCTCATGAAGCGTCAGCATGCACCCGAGGCGACAAACTCGATCAGCGCAACGGCCATTCAGCAGCGCGGTGCCGCTTCGTCGCCATTGCAGATCGCGGCGTCCCTGCCGGGCGTGAATTTCGGCTCCTCGGACGCTTATGGTCTGTCGGTCCGAAACAATATTTCGGTGCGCGGACTCGATTCGACGGAAATGGGCTGGACCATCGAGGGGGCGCCCGGGGTCGATCAGGCCTATTACTGGCCATACACCGAGACCTGGGCCGACAACGAGAACATTTCCGACATCACCCTGATCGCCGGCACATCGCGCATCAATGATCCCGTTCAAACCGCATCCGGCGGCGAACTGATCGAATCCGTCCGCGACCCGTCGCGCCGCCGCGGGGCCATGGTGGATTACAGCTACGGCTCATTTCGCGGACAGCGTGTCTTCGCCCGTGCCGATAGCGGCGAGATCGGTCATTCCGGCATCAGGCTGTTCGCGTCCTACGCGCGGGCGGCTGCGGACAACTACACGGGCCCCGGACGCAACACGCGCGATCATGTGGATTTCAAGGCGGTCAGGGAATGGCGTGACAGCGCGAAATCGTCGCTCTTCATCTCATATTCGGATTGGGACAATGCCCGCCTCGCGCCCTTCACCCTCGCCGGTTGGGAGGCATCGAACACGGCCGGAGACAATTTCTCCCAAAATACCTATGCATCGAATTACCTCCCCGGAAAGACCACGAATTACTGGAAATCTTACGTATACAACCGGCAGAACGTTCTCCTGTCATGGCAGAACGAAGTCGCGCTTGCCGAAAATCTGAGACTGCACATCACGCCGTATTTTCACTGGACGCAGGTGGACAGCCCTGGCCAGACGACCATCAACAGGAATGCTTTCTACTTCGGCGATCAGAAGGTCGATCCGGGGCTTCCGAGCGCCGTTACGCCGGCAATGGTTCATTCCAACCAGACGCAGTTCGCAACCGGCGTCAACGCATACGTGCAATACGACCCGACCACCACGAACCACTTGATCGCCGGGTACTGGTACGACCATTGGAACATGGAGCAGGTCGGCGGCTACACGCCGCTCGACTCGGACGGCAATTCTCCCAACGCTTTCGGCAAATACGTCCTCCGCGCGCCGAACGGGGCGATCTATACCGGCAACCATTTCCAGGAAAGCTCGCAGATCAACGAATTCTACGTCTCCGACACGCAGAGCCTGTTCCAGGATCGGGTCAAGCTCACGGCCGGGCTGAAGGCGATGATGTATTATCTCTCCGGCACCAACGAGCTGCCGGGCGCGCCCTATCATTACTCGTCGGCGATCACGCAGCCGATGCCGCGTGTCGCAATGTCCTGGCAGGTGAACCGGCAGGTCCAGCTCTACGTCAACGGCACGACGAACACGCGGCCGCCGGTGACGTTGAGCACCTATCCGACCTCCTTCAACGTCACGACGGGCAAGGTGACGTCGGCGGGGAATCCCTCCGCGCGCGCCGAATACAGCATCGGCGAGGAAATCGGCATGCGTTATCATGGCATGTTCGATTTCGACATGGCGCTGTTCAACATGAACTTGACGAACCGACAGCTCGTGGCGCTGACCTATCTGAACGGCGCACCCGTCCAGCAGGCCATCTCCGCCGGCGGCGAGACGATCCGCGGCGTGACGGCCGAAGTGGCGCTCAAGCCGTTCCTGGGATTCTCGCCCTATGTGAACGGCCAGTACCTCGATGCCCGCCTCGACAACAACCTCGCCGTAGGACGCGATCTCCTGCCGACGAAGGGGCGGACCATGGTCGCCAGCCCGAAATTCATCACCACGCTCGGCGTCAATTACACGCGCGGCCCGTTCTTCGCCAACTTGACGTTCAAATGGGTCGACAGCCAGTATGCGACTTTCATGAACGACCAGTCGATGCCCGCCTACAAGACGGTCGATCTCGGACTGGGCTACCGTCTGCCGAACATGGGCATGCTGCACAAACCGAGCATCCGGCTCAATCTGGCCAATCTCTCCGATGTCCCGTATCTGAGCCAGGTCGCCGTTATCCAGCCGAACGCACGGATGACGAAGGGGATCTACGGCACCACGATCGCCGGCAACACCCCCTCCTATTATGTCGCCGCGCCGTTCTCGGCGATGGTGACGGTGGGGGCGGAATTCTGATGCGATCCGTCGCCGGCGTCCTGCGCGCCTTCGCGGACACGCCACAACCCGATGCGGGCTTCTCGGCTCTGATGGCGGCCTTTTTCGACGATCCGGGATATCGGCTTGCGACGATCCTGCAGCACGATCCGGAAGCGGCCCTTTGCCGGCGCGTCTGGACGAACGACCCGGCCCGCTATCCGATCGGCGGGGCGAAGCCGGTGGCAGACGCGCCCTGGGCCCAAGCCGCGCTGTTCGAGGCGCGCATCTTTCATGCTCCGGACGAGGATGCGGTGCGGGCGGCCTATGCGGACCACGCGATCATCGCATCCCTCGGTTGCGCGAGCGCCGTCAATTTCCCGGTGCGCTGGAACGGTACGGTGATCGGCACGATCAATCTGCTGCACGACGCCCGCCATTTCGTTTCCGTCGATCTCAGAAGTTTCGAAACGCTCGTTCAGCTCGCAACGGCGCCGCTGATCGCCCGCGGCCTATTGGCGACGTACGGATGACCTGGCGCCCGGCGGCTTGGCGGGATGGCCACCCCACCGCTACACTCCCGCGTGCTTGATCTGCGACCGGAGATTCATCATGGAGGTGCAATTGCGGCGGGAGACGAGATCCGGCGGCCGGCGCTCGCAAGCCGAGCGCAGCGAGACCACGCGCATGGCGCTGCTCGAGACGACGATCGATCTTCTCCATGAGAACGGCTACACCCGCCTGACCACGCAGGACGTGGCCGAACGGGCGCAGGTATCGCGCGGGGCGCTGACCCATCATTTCGCGCACAAGGAAGACCTCGTGGTCGCCGCGATCTCGTGGCAGTTGAGCGAGGCGACCTCGGCGCTGGAAGATTTCGCCTCGAGGATCGAGCTTCTTCCCATCGATACCGACCGTATCGTCGATTATCTGTGGCAGATGATGGCGAAACGGCTGTTCCACGTCACGCTGGAGTATCTGCCGGAGGCCCGCAACAATCAGGCCTTCCGGCTGCGCCTGATACCGGTCGTGGCGACGTTTCATGCGGCGCTCGATCGCATCTGGGAGCATCTCGCCCGAAGCACCTCGCTCACGCCGCAACAGGCACGGACGATCCTGAACGCGACGATGTGCCTGATGCGCGGCATGGTCGCGCAGCAGGTGCTGCGGCAGGACGAGGATTATTTCGACGACCTGCTGCATTATTGGCGTGCCCTGTTCCGCCGCGAGATCGCGGCCGCCCGCGGCGCACCGCCATGAGCACCATCGGCCAGCGGATCGAACGTTTGCCGTTCTCGCGCTTCCATCTCGTGCTGCTTCTTATCGGGGGCGCCGGCTATACGTTCGACGGCCTCGATTCCGCGATCATCGCCTTCGTGCTTCCGGTGCTCAAGACGCAATGGGCCCTGAGCGGGGCCAGGCTCGGCCTGGTCGGCAGCGCGACCTATATCGGTTTCTTCTTCGGCGCCCTGGGTGCCGGTGCGGTGGGGGACCGGTTCGGCCGCCGTGGGGTCATGATGGGGGCCCTGGCGGTGTTCTGCGTGGCCTCGGGCATTTCCGCGCTCGTATCGTCCTATCCCGCGTTCCTCGCCAGCCGGATCCTGGCGGGCCTCGGGACCGGGGCGGAATCCGCCATCGTGGCGCCTTATCTCAGCGAATTCGTGGCCGCGCGATATCGCGGCGCCTTCGTCAGCGCGCTGGCGGCGTTCTTCTCCTGCGGCTTCGTCGCGGCGGCCGTGATCGGCTGGATCGTGGTGCCGAGCGGCCCCGCAGGCTGGCGCGAGGCGATCGGCCTGACGGCACTCCCCGTGCTGGCGCTGCTCTGGTGGCGCAGGCGGCTGCCGGAGTCGCCGCGCTGGTTGGAGAGTATCGGGCGCCCCGACGAGGCCGCGCGCGTCATGAGCGGGATCGAGGCGCAGATCGCCGCACGCGGCACGGTACTGGGTCCCGTATCCGGCTTATCCGAGCCCGCGATACTGCCTGTCCCCGTGCTGCCTTACGGCGGTGGCCTGCTTTCGGCGCGGCATCGTCGCGGGCTTTTCGTCGCATGGACGGTCTGGCTCTGCCTGACAGCGAGCTACTACGCGGTATTCACATGGATGCCGAGCCTGCTGATCGCACGCGGGATGACGATGGTGCATAGTTTCGGCTTCTCGATACTGATCTATGCGGCGCAGCTACCCGGCTATCTTCTGGCCAGTGCCCTGATCGAAGTGATCGGCCGTCGCCAGACGATCACGTCGTTTCTGCTCGGTTGCGTCGCCTCGGGCGGCGCGATCAGCATCGCGGGCAGCGATGCGGGCGTAATCGCGGCCGCCTCCGCCCTCTCGGCCTGTCTGAGCGGGGCCTACGGCAGTCTCTACGCCTACACGCCCGAGCTTTTCCCCACGCATCTCCGCGCGATCGGCTGCGGAAGCGCGTCCGCGATCGGACGCCTGGGGGCCATTGTCTCGCCCGTCCTGGTGGCCGAAGCGATGCCGCATATCGGCGTCCCCGGCGTCTTCGCGGCGATCGCCGCGACCCTGCTGCTCGGCGGCGGCGTCGTCCTGCTCTTCGGGCCGCGAACCGAGCGCCTGGTGCTCGAAGCGCTTTAGGGGCCGCAAACCTTTTTCCCAGACATCTTTATCATCAGATCCATCGTACCCGAGGTGTTATGAGCCAGATCCTGTTTCGCAATGCGTCGATCGTCGACTGCACTGCGCGCGAGCCCCGCGAAGGCCATGTCCTGGTCGAGAATGGCACGATCGTCGCGACCGATGCCGCCTTCGACCAAAAGGCCGGACAGGTGATCGACCTCCGCGGGGCGACCCTGATGCCGGGTCTGATCGACTGCCATGTTCACGTCGTCGCCAGCACGATGGATCTTACCGCCAACGCGCAGCTTCCGGATGCGCTCGCCATGGCCCGCTCGCTTCCGATCATGAAGGGCATGTTGGCGCGCGGCTTCACCACAGTACGTGATGTCGGCGGCGCGACGCGTGGTCTGGCGGAGGGGATCGAGGAAGGGCATATCGTCGGCCCCCGCCTCATCGTCTGCGGCAAGGCCCTCTCCCGCACGGGCGGGCATGCGGATAACCGGATTCGTTACGATACGTATGACGCCAAGCGCTGGGCACGCAATTTTGGCGCTCTGGGCCGCGTGGCCGATGGCGTGGACGAGGTGCGTGTCGCGGTGCGCGAGACGATGCGCGAGGGCGCCCAGTTCATCAAGATCATGGCCAATGGCGGCGTATCGTCACCGACCGATCCGATCGCCGCGCAGGGATATTCCGTGGCGGAGATCGAGACGGCGGTGCAGGAGGCGCGCGACAACGGCACGTACGTGGCTGCGCATCTCTACATGCCCGACGCCATCGAACGTGCTGTGCGCGCAGGCGTGTACTCGCTGGAACACTGCAACAACATCGATGCGCCCACCGCGGCGCTGGCGGCAAGCCGCGGTGCGATCGCCGTCCCCACGCTCGTGACATACGAGGCATTGGCAAGCGACGGACACAGATACGGACTGCCCCCGGTGTCGATCGCCAAGGTCGCCGATGTCCGGATCCGCGGCATGGAAAGCCTTGCGATCATGCAGGAGGCCGGACTGACGATGGCGTTTGGAACGGACCTCCTGGGTGCGGCCCATCCCCGGCAGAACGAGGAATTCGCCATCCGCGCCCGCGTGCTGCCCGCATTCGACATTGTTGCAAGTGCGACGACAATCGCTGCCAAATTGATTGGTATGGAAGGAAAACTCGGTATCGTACAACCCGGCGCAGCAGCCGATCTCATCGTGGTGGACGGCAACCCCCTGGCGCACGCAGACATCCTCGGCAATGCCCGAAACATCAAAATCGTCATGAAGGGCGGCATAATCTATCGGAATGACCTCCTTCTTCATTGAAAATGGAAACGCCACATCGGGCATGTCCTTCACAAAATAACAGCGCCTCCAACGTCAGAGCCAGAACATCCTCGACCGAGGCCGCCCGTCATCCGCCTGCCGGAACGCCGGCGCGGCCGGCGGCCAAAACTGGCCTGAAACCACTCAACCAAGGACGATGGAACAGAACTCTGAGGGGGTAACGATGCGTGCTCTCTGAAACCGGCCCTTCTCCAGCAGACCGGCACGATGATCGCCGGTTACGAGGTAATCGGCATCGAACGCCAGCACCATCGTCAGGAGAAAGGTATCGTCGGGATCGTTGATCGTCACGTCAGCCGGTAAGGCAGGGAGCCGCTCGGCCACAGATACTTTGCGCATATTGTTGATCATCGCCCCGACACGGTGAGGCGGCAGAATCGGTCGGAGTTTGGGATAGCGACTGACGCGCCTGAGTTCTTCAAGCTGGGTCGTGGACGTGACCAGATCGAAGCGGTGCGCCCGCCAGGCGCGATAGATCGCGTCAGGGGCACCACAAGGGTAAATCAGAGCGGAAACAAGGATATTGGTATCCAGAACAACCCGCATTCAGTGCCCGCGTGCCCACTGCACGGCTTCATTCACCAAATCGGCCAGTTCAGCTTCGCTCATATCCTGGGTCGCTCTCTTGGCTTGGTCTACAGCCTGTTCCAGCAGGTAGGACCGCACGGCTTCTTCGATAAAACGGGACAGGTCGCCTTTGCGCCCCCCTCCATTGGCGGCGAGAAACATGCGAACGGACTGATCCACTTCAGATGAAATCGCGACATTCCAGCGGATGGTGGACATGGCTTACCCCCAGATCGGCAGATAAACACCTATACACCGGTTTTGCCAATTTGTGAAATTTTCCATGTCGCTTTTTCGGCGAAATGCGATCGACCATCCGAACGCCGCAATGTGCGGACATCGCTGGCATGCCGGGATCGAGGCCACCACGTCACGGCTCAAGCACCATTTCGCAGCCGCACCCGAATGGCCGCGATGCAAAGATGCTTCCTGACAATCTCGACTCAAATGTACCCGCCCGATCTACTGCAAAAGATGGCGCACAGAGCGCAGATCCACCATGGCCTGGGCACTCTCGTCCCACAGCTTATTGGTCCAGGCCTCCCGGATTCCGTCCTGCCAGGTGAGTATCTTTACGTTTTGAAAAACCGGATGCGCTTCGTGGCAGGCGACCAGGCGGTAGTTGGGAATCCCGGGGGCCAGATGGTGTATGTGGTGAGTCCCGATATCCCCTGTGAACCAACGAAGGATTCCTGAAAGCCGCAGGAAGGAGCATCCGGTCACCGCGGCATCGAAAATATTCCATTGTGGATTTCCAGACCACTGAACACCTTCGAATTTATGCTGCACGAGGAACAGCCAGACACCGATCACGGCGGCGGGATAGATCACCATGAAACTGACAAGCGCGACGGATTTCGGTCCGACCAGCCAGGCAAGCGTTCCGTACCCGATAAGCAGGCAGAGATTGGTGAGATAGACGCCGACACGTTCCTTCACCCAGTGGCGCGGCGTATCGAACGCAATTCGGTAAATAACAAAGAAGATCAGCGGCGGCATCAGGAAGATGGTAAGGACAGGATTCTTGCTGGTCCGGTATATATACCTCCGCAAGCGTGTCATCTTCCCATATTCCGCCACCGTCATGCAGTCCGAATACAGGTCCGACAAACGTCCGCGCGTGTCCATGTTGTTCCATGAACCATGATGCAGGCCGTGATGCTTTTTCCAGTGGTCATAAGGGGTCAATGTCAGCAGCGAACAGAGGCGGCCAGCCGCATCGTTGCCCCACCGGCTTCTGAACATTGATCCATGCCCGCAATCATGCTGCAGCACGAAGACACGGATGGACAGCCCCGAGGCAAGAGGGGTCAGCAGCAGGACCCCCCACCATCCATGGGCCAGACCCGCATAAAGCAGGACATAACAGGCCAGAAGCAGGCCGATGGTCGAGACAAGCTGAAAGAGACTGGTGATGAAGTGCGAGCCCTGGAACCGCCGGATCGACCTGACCGTTTCGCTGTCGTAACTTGACGATACCATATTGTCTTCTCGAACACTCGCAGGTTGCCTCGCAACATGTATTGTAAAATTTTTATTCCATTCATTAAAAAATTTACAATAAATTAATAAAAAATAATAATATCAAACCACTTCACAAGGCCGAAGCGGCCGACTTCAACCCATTCGGGTCCCGGACGCTCCACGCCCTGCCGGAGCGGAACACCATGCCGATCAAAACGTTGTGCAAGCGCGTGAAACGGCATGGAGACCCTCGTCATGAAGCTGTTCGTCTGCCAGGCCTGCGATCAGGTCCTGTTCTTCGAAAACACGGTCTGTGAGCGGTGCGGTCACACGCTGGGGTACCTGCCCGAGGAAAATGATCTCAGCGCGCTGGAACCCGTGGCGACGGGCGAGGACGATAAGGGCGGAGTCTGGCGCCCATTGTCGGTGCGGGCGGCCGAGGGGGCGACGTACCGATTCTGCGCCAATGCCGCGCATGGCGTCTGCAACTGGCTGGTGCCCGAGGGCGGCGAGGCCTTCTGCCTGGCCTGCCGCCACAACCGGGTGATCCCCGACCTCGCCATCCCGGGCAATGCCGAACGCTGGCAGCGGCTGGAGACGGCCAAGCACCGGCTGATCTATACGCTGCTCCGCCTCGGCCTGCCGATCCGCACGCGGCAGGACGACCCGCGGGACGGCCTGGCATTCGATTTCCTCGAGGATGCCGCGGACGGCACGCGGGCGATGACCGGCCACCAGGACGGCGTGGTCACGATCGCGGTGCGCGAGGCCGACGATGCGGCGCGCGAGACGATGCGCGTCGCGATGGGCGAGCCCTACCGCACCCTGCTGGGCCATTTCCGCCACGAAGTCGGCCATTATTACTGGAACCTGCTGGTCCGCGACGGGGGCGGAGACGAGAGCGGGGATAGGGACGAAGGGGCCCTGGCGGCCTGCCGCGCCATATTCGGCGACGACCGCGCCGATTACCGGGCGGCCCTGCAGCACCATTACCAGTCGGGCCCTCCCCCCGGCTGGCAGGACCATTATGTCAGCGACTACGCCACCACCCATGCATGGGAGGATTTCGCCGAGACCTGGGCGCATTACCTGCACATCGTCGCGACACTCGAAACCGCCCGGGCCTATGGCCTGTCGGTCGGGGCGCAGGCTCCCGGCAATCCGGCGCCGCAGGCCAGCCCAGCGCCGCAGGCTGACATCGATTTCGACCCCTATGACGTCGAATCGTTCGAACCGGTGGCACGGGCCTGGATGCCCCTGACCTACGCGATCAACAGCCTGAACCGCTCGATGGGCCAGGCCGATTTCTACCCGTTCGTCCTGGCGCCGCCGGTTCTGGAAAAACTGGCCTTCATCCACGATCTGGTCCGCCGGGCCCGCAATTCCGTTTACTGTTGACCGGCATTCGCCCATACATCCAGCATCATGGATCTCGCGCGCATCCCCCTGGATGAAATGGTGGACGGCCGTGGCGGCGTCCGGCCGCACTGGCGCCGGCTGCTGGGCACCATCAGCGATCTCGGCCATCGCGAACTGCTCGAACGCGGCAGGCAGATCGCGCGCGCGCTGCACGACCAGACCGGCCCGTCCGCGGCGGGCGGGCTGGCAGGATGCGATCCGATTCCCCTGCTGCTGCCGCCGCAGGAATTCGCCCGCCTGGCCGAGGGCGTGACCCAGCGCGCGCGCCTCCTCGAAGAGATCCTGCGCGATCTGTACGGCGCGCGCGGCCTGCTGTCCGCCGGCATCCTGCCGCCCCCGCTGGTCTATCCCGCACCCGGCTATCTGCGCATGGGCAGCGCGGACGCAAGCGCTTCGGCGGCGGCCGGCGCACCGGTCATCGACCGTTTCCTGTCCTTCTACGCGGTCGACCTGGTGCGCGGGCCGGACGGCCAATGGCGCGTGGCGGCCGACCGCGTGGGCCGCGCCAACGGCGTCGGCCACACGCTGGAAAACCGGCGCCAGATGGCGCGCGTCCTGCCCGAACTGTTCTCGGGGCGCGAGGTCCGGACCCTGACGCCGTTCTTCGATGCCTGGCAGGACAGCCTGTACCGCCAGGCCGGCCTGGCGGACCGCAATCCCGGCCTGGCCCTGCTGACCCCCGGCCCACGCGGCACGTTGTGGGCCGAACATGTGATCCTGGCGCGGGAACTGGGCTGCGTGCTGGCCGAGGCCGGCGACCTCGCGATGCGCGACGGCGCGCTGTGGCTGAAGACGGTGCGCGGCCTGCGCCGGGTGGACGTGCTGCTGCTGCGCCAGGACGGCTGGACGGTCGACCCCCTGGAACTGGAAGGCGGCCCGGTCCCCGGCATCGCCGGCCTGCTGGACGCGGCGCGCGGCGGCGCCGTGAAGCTGGTCAACCATCCGGCCGCCGGCGTGGTCGAGGCCCCGGGCCTGGCCGCCTTCATGCCGGCCCTGGCCCGACACCTGCTGGGCCAGGACCTCATGCTGCCCGACCTGCGGACGATCTGGCCGGCCTCCGACGGCGCGATCGACGGCGCGATCGACACCCTGCTGGGGGGCGACCGCGGGGCATGGTGGCTGCGCCGTGCCGCCGACCCCCAGGCGGCCGCCCAGCGGCTGGACAGGGCGGACGGCGACACGCTGGACGTGCTGCGGCGCCATCCCGGCCGTTTCGTGGCGGTCGAGGCCATCGCCCCCTCGGTCATGCCGTCGATCCGGCCGAACGGCATCGAACCCGGGGCGGTGGTGCTGCGCCTGTTCGCGCTGTTCGACGGGGCGCAATGGCAGGTCATGCCCGGCGGGCTGGCCCGGCTGCTGCCGGACGACGACACGCCGCCGGGCAGCCCGCTGGACGGCCCGGTGGTGACCAAGGACGTCTGGGTCACGGTCGAGGACTCGGCCGAGCTGGTCGGCAGCGCCGTGTCCCCCACGCCGACCCTGGCGATCCGCCGCGGACAGGGCGACCTGCCCAGCCGCGCGGCCGACGATTTCTTCTGGCTGGGCCGCTATCTGGAACAGTTGGAAGAGGCCGGACGCGTGCTGCGCGTGGTGACGCGCCGGGTCGGCCGGGTGGACGGCTCCCCGCGTGAACGGGTGGAGTTGGACACGGTGCTGCGCCTGGCCGGCGCGGTCGGGCTGTGGCAGGAGGAAACCGCCATCGGCGCCGGCTACGCGACCCTGGTGCGCGCCCTGTCCGCCGTCACCTTCGACTCCGCCCTGCCGCAACGGCTGCTCTCCGAAATCGTGCGGGTCGCCGCCGGCCTGCGCGACCGGTTGACGGTCGAAACCTTCGATACCATCGTCCACGGGGCGGACACGCTGCGCGCCCGGCTGCAAGAGGCCCGGGTACCCGGCGACCCGGGCCGCACGCTGGAGCGGATCGGCAGCGTCACGGACAGTATCCTGCGCTTCGGCGCGACCATTTCGGGCCTGACGGCTGAAAACATGGTCCGCAGCGGCGGCCGCCAGTTCATGGATCTGGGCCGCCGGGTGGAACGCGCAGGCGCGCTGCTGACCGCAACGGCGCTGGTGCTGCGGCAGAAGGACGTGGCCCAGCGCGGCCGCATGGAGGGCGCGCTGCGGCTGATGCTGGAACTCAGCGACTGCGTCATCACCTACCGGTCGCGCTATTTCGCGCTGCTGCAGCCCGCCCCGGTGCTCGACCTGCTGCTGCTGGACGAAGGCAACCCGCGCGGCGTCGCCTACCAGATGGCGATGATCGCCGAAACCCTGGCCGAGCTGGATCCGGGCGACGGCGCCGGCCTGACCGGCACGGCGGACGCGGTCATGGAGCGGCTGCGCGGGCTGGTGGACACGGTGCTGGCCGCCCCGCAGCAGGACCAGGCGGCCGCCGCCCTGCCCGGGACGATCGACGAAATCCGCGAATCCCTGCGCTGGCTGGGGCAGCAGATCGCCCGGCGCTACTTCGTCGTGCTGACGCCGCCGCGCGCGGTGGGCGGCGGCCGCTATGCCGACCGCGCGGGCTCCAGGGGCGAACCCGATGGCGAACCCGGCACCAAACTCGGGGCCATCGACGAATCATGATCTATCGCGTCCGTCACCTGACCCGCTACGCCTATGGCAGCCCGGTCGACCTTGCCGCCCATATCGTCCACGTCACCCCCCGCGACCTGCCGGGCCAGGTCGTGCGCTGGACACGGCTCGAAATCACGCCTGCCCCGGTGCGGCGGGTCGATGGCGCCGATTATTTCGGCAATCGCGTCACCTGGCTGTATCACGAAGCCCCCCACACGACGTTCGACGTGCTGGCCGATTCCGAGGTCGACGTCGCCTTCCCTCCGCCCCCGCCCGAGACCGCCACCCCGGCCTGGGAGGACATCGTCGCCACCGCCAGGGCCGGCGGCGACGCGGCATGGGCGGCGGCGGAATTCCTGTTCGACAGCCCGATGTGCGCCACCAGCCCGGATGCGGGCCGCTATGCCGCGCAATGCTTCACGCCCGGCCGGCCGATCCTGGCGGCCCTGCTGGACCTCAATGGGCGGATCCACCGCGAATTCCGCTTCCGCGCCGGGGTCACCACCCTGTCCACCCCGGTCGACCAGATCCTGGCCCGGCGCGAGGGCGTGTGCCAGGACTTCACCCATCTGATGATCAGCGCCCTGCGCTGGCTCGGCGTGCCGGCCCGCTACATGTCAGGCTATATCCGCACCCGTCCCCCGCCGGGGCAGCAGCGGCGCCTGGGGGCGGACCAGTCCCACGCCTGGGTCGCGGCCTGGCTGGGCCCGGCCCATGGCTGGGTCGGGCTGGACCCCACCAACGGGATCGTGGTGCGCGACGAACACGTGGTGCTGGGCTGGGGCCGCGACTATGCCGATATCAGCCCGGTGCACGGGCTGATCCTGGGCGGCGGCAACGACGTGCTGACGGTCGGCGTGGACCTGGTGCCGGCCGAGGAATGGGCGGACCCGCTCCCCTGATCCGCCAGGCCGCCCCTTACTGACTCGCCGTCTTGGTCAGGCCGGCCTCGAAACCCATCTTCTGCCACCGTTCCTTCTGGGTCAGCTTCTTGTCGTCCCCGCCCCCGCAGGCCGCGAGCGAGAACAGCAGGGCGGTCAGCCCAAGAAAACGGATGGTCTGGATCAACGATGCCTCCTGCCGGGACCGAGGCGTTCATAGCAGAGAAGCCATCCGGGGCGAAAGACGCGGCGGAACGGCGCTCCGCTCTTCCCTTCTCCCCCTTCCCCTGGGCGCGAAACACGCCGATATATCTCGGCCAACCAACCTCGCCACGCCCGAAGGAGATCGCAGGACGGATGCCGCGCCCCCCGATGCATACGCTGGACGCCGTCGCCGCCCTGCGGCAGACGGTGCGCGACTGGAAACGGCAGGGCCTGACCGTGGGGCTGGTCCCGACGATGGGCGCGCTGCACGAAGGGCATCTCAGCCTGGCGCGCGCCGCGCTGGCGCAGGCGGACCGGGTGATCGTCTCGATCTTCGTCAATCCTACCCAGTTCGACAATCCGTCGGACCTGGCAACCTATCCGCGCACGTGGGACGACGACCGGCGCCTGCTGGCCGATGCCGGGGTCCATGTGCTGTACGCCCCCACGGTCGCCGAGATGTATCCGGCGGGCTTCGCCACCCATGTTTCGGTCGCCGGCGTGTCGGCCGGGCTGTGCGGCGCCCACCGTCCCGGCCATTTCGACGGGGTGGCGACGGTGGTGTGCAAGCTGTTCCTGCAAAGCCAGGCCGACATGGCCTTCTTCGGCGAGAAGGATTTCCAGCAGATCCACGTCGTGCGCCGGATGGCCACCGACCTGGACATCCCGATCCGCCTGGTCGCCTGCCCGACGCTGCGCGAGGCCGACGGCCTGGCCATGTCGTCGCGCAACCGCCGCCTGGCCGGCCCCGAACGCGACCAGGCGCGGCGCCTGCCTGAAACCCTGCGCGACGCGGCACGGCGGATCGCGGTCGGCGATTCCGTCGCCGCCGTGCTGGCGCAGGCGCGCGAGCGACTGGTGGCCGGCGGTTTCGCCGAAATCGACTATCTGGAACTGCGGGCCGACGCCGACCTGGCGTCCCTGGCGCATTATGACGGCCGGCCGGCGCGCCTGCTGGCGGCGGCCCGGCTGGGCACGGTCCGCCTGATCGACAACATGTCCGTCCCCACCAAGGCCTGAATCAGGGCCTCGAACAATCCGGGCCTTGAACCGTCCCTCCGGCGTCAGGCGTCCAGGCTGCGCGCCTCGTCGGGCAGCATGATCGGAATGCCGTCGCGGATCGGAAACGCCAGCCTGGCCTGGCGGCTGATCAGCTCCCCGGCCTCGCGATCATAGATCAGAGGCCCCTTGGTGACCGGGCATACCAGGATGGACAGCAGGCGCGGATCCAGAGGCGGCTGGACGGTTTCGGACATCAGATGGCTTTCCCGCTCGACGCGCGCCATGTGCGACGCATTCGACAGGGTTCTAAAGCCAAGACCGGCCGAGGTGAAGACCCGTCACGCAAGAGGGCCGGACCGGCGTCCAGGGCGGGTGTTGGGGGCAGGTGTTGGGGGCGGGCGTTCAGGATGGGCGCCCCTCGTCATCCACCCCATGGCCGCCCAGATCGAGCAGCGCCTGCAAGGTGCGCGCGCGGTCATTCAGCGTGCCCGACTCCAGCAGCGCCTGCTTTTCCGCCGTGGCGAAGGGACAGATCATCGGCAGGGTGATCAACAGGGCCTCGTCGTCCATCTGCTCGATCACGGTCCAGCGCGCGCCGAAACCGCGGCGGCGGCAATAGCGCCGCAGCGCGGCGATCATCCGCGGCCGGTCGAAGAACAGCCCTTCGCCCTCGGTCAGATCCCCGGCGAAGGACGAGGCGTCGATTCGTCCCAGGCGATAGCCGCGACGCGGCCGCGCCTCGCGCAGCAACCGGAAGCGGCTCAGCCCGGTCAGGGTCACCGCATAGGTCCCGTCCGCCCGCTCGGTCATCGAGGTGATGCGCCCGATGCAGCCGATGTCATACAATGCCGCCGGGCCCGCGAATCCGAATTCGTCCCCAGCCGCGGCGTCCCCGTCCGCGGTGTCTCCATCCTCGGCGTCTTCGTCCAGCGCGTCGCCGCGCGGCTGGATCATGCCGATCAGCCGCGCCCCCGCCAGCGCATCCTCCACCAGCGCGACATAACGCGGCTCGAACACGTTCAGCGGCAACTTGCCGCGCGGCAGCAGCAACGCCTCGCGCAGCGGGAACAGGCCCAGCTCGGGCGGGATATCCGCCAGCGTCATGTCGCGCGGACGCGGCAGGGCGCGCGGGATATCCTCGCCCCGGCTCAACGCCGCGCCGCCGCCGGGCGACCCGTCATGAAAACAGCAGCGACGACATGCGGCGGCGCGCCTGCAGGGTCGCCGGGTCGTCATGGCCCCAGGAATCGAACAGGCGAATCAGTTGCAGCCGCGCGGCGTCGTCGTTCCAGGCCCGATCCTGGCGCATGATGGCCAGCAGCTCGTCCGCCGCCTCCTGCCGCTTGCCGGCCGCGTTCAGGGCGGCGGCCAGCTCATAGCGGGCCTCGTGATCCGCCGGATTGGCCGCCAGGCGCCGGCGCAGCCCCTCGGCGGCCTCGGCGGCCTTGCGTCCCTCGCGCTTCAGCTCCAGCGCGGCGCGGGCGCCGGTGACCTCGGCATGGTCGGCGATCTTGGCCGGCACGTCGGCCAGCACGCCCTCGGCGGCGTCCTCGTCGCCCATCAGGATCAGCGCACGCGCCAGCCCGCCCCAGGCCGCGGGGTTTTCGGGCTCGATCTCGATGGTCTGGGAAAACAGGCCGGCCGCCTCCTCGGCGCTGTTGGCCTCCAGCGCGGCCCGGGCGGCGGCGATCAGGTCGGCCGACGGCATGCCGCCCCCGCCCGCTTCCTTCAACAGCCCCTCGACGAAGCGCCGGATCTCGCTCTCCGGCAGGGCCCCCTGGAACAGATCCAGGATCTGCCCTTTCCAGAAGGCCGCCACCAGGGGAATCGACTGCAACGGCAGCCCGACCTGCGTCAGTTGCTGGGCCAGCGCGCGATTGGCGTCGATGTCGATCTTCACCAGCTTCACCCGCCCGCCGGCCGAGCGGACGATCTTCTCCAGCACCGGGGTCAGTTGGCGGCACGGACCGCACCAGGACGCCCAGAAATCGACCAGCACCGGCAGGCTGCGGCTGGCTTCCAGCACGTCCTGCATGAAACTGTCCTGGGTGCCATCGACGATCAATCCGGCATCGCCGCCTCCCCCGGCGGCGCCCACAGCGGCGGCCGTCGGCACGCCCGATTCGTCCACCAGGCCGCCAACGGCGTCCGCCGCGGCGCCACCTCGTCCTGTGCGGGACTGACCGATGATGTACTCCATGAAACCCGATCCTGCTTGCCTGACTGGTGATCCGCCGCTGCCCGCCCCCGGCCACGCCCGGCCGTCCCCGGGCCCGGTCACCCGACCGGCGCGCCCAACGACATCACCATGATACCCCATAACATTGTCGCCCGCCTCCCGTCCCACAAGCGCCGATGCGGACGAACGACAAAAAACGCCCCAGATGAATTTTACCCCCTTGCCAGCCCCCCCGCTTTCCCCTAAACCGCCGTTCACCGACACGATGCGGGCGTAGCTCAGGGGTAGAGCACAACCTTGCCAAGGTTGGGGTCGAGGGTTCGAATCCCTTCGCCCGCTCCAATTTCCTCCAAGGAAATCAGAGCGTTACGAGAAGGCCGCCGTAAGGCGGCCTTTCGCTTTTTTGTGTTAGACACCACCTAGACACCACGGGCTTAGACGAGTGTCGGCCGAGCAAGGGTGTGTTGAAAGGCGGACGCGCAACGCCGCGCATGACGTTGGCCCTGCAGAAGGCCCACGGGCTCTGCATTCCTTGCCCATGATCCCGCACGTGTCTTTTGAGGCAAAGAATGTCTCACGGCTGGGAGAGCGGATTTCAGATGAGTCCGCCAGGAGCCAGCGCTTGATGGCCTCGATCTGGTCGGAAAGCTCTCGGTCATCGACGGAGCGGGCGAAAATTACCGCGCCGACCATCGCCGTCATCGGGACGGCCTGATCGCGCCTCGAACTCCAGATATCCGAGCGGAAGCTAGCCAGAAGACTCTGCCAGCTACTCTTGAGCACCTCACGCGGGCTGAACGCCGAGTTTCGGGCTTCTGCTCACAACGATTATGAGGAGTGCCGCGATTAGGCAGAGCATACCTGACACGAAGAACGCCGGCAGATAGCTGCCAAGCAGCGTGCGCGTTACGCCAGCGCCGTACGCGGCCGCTGCCGCGCCTATCTGATGGCCGGCGAAGATCCAACCGAAAACGATGTTGGCCTTGTCGCGGCCAAAGCGCTCGATCGTCAGTTTAAGAGTCGGTGGAACCGTCGCAATCCAGTCGAGCCCGTAGAACATGGCGAAGAACGATAGGCCCCACAGGGAAAAGTCCGAGAAGGGGAGATAGACAAGGGAGAGGCCACGCAGACCGTAGTACCAGAACAGCAGCCGGCGATTGTCGAACCGGTCCGACAGCCATCCCGATCCCACTGTTCCAAAAAGATCGAAGACCCCCATCATCGCTAGGACGCCCGCAGCCGCCACGGGAAGAATGCCGAAATCCCCGCAGAGCGGAACGAAGTGGGTTTGGATCAAGCCGTTGGTACTCGCCCCGCAGATGAAGAAGGTGAAGAACAGGACCCAGAACACGGGAACCGCGGCGGCCTCCTTGAGGACGGCGATCGGGATCGACAAAAGCGACCATAGCGAGAGATGGTTGTGCGCTGGCGTCGCTTCCGATGTTGGGCGCATTGCCTCACGCTGAATGTTACCGATAGGGTTTGCGTTCCGGGCTGGTGATGACGTCGATTGTCGTTCTGGCCGGGAGGCGAAGAATGGCGAGGCGGATCAGCATGGCGACGCGGGTCGAACTGGTATCGGCGATCAGGGATCGTTACCGATCATGCGGCGGGTCCGAAAAGACGCCTGTTCTCGACGAGTTCGTGGCGGTGACGGGCTATCATCGCAAGCACGCGATTCGGCTCCTTCGCAAAGACGAGGAGCCTCCCCGCCTTGGGAAGCGGACTGCGACACGCTATGGGGACGACGTCCGCGACGCCCTGGTAGCCGTGTGGGAGGTTTCCGACCGTTTATGCTCCAGGCGGCTCAGGGCGATGATCCCCGTGCTTCTGCCAGCGCTGGAACGGCATGGCCGTCTCAGCCTGGACGCCGATTTGCGCGAAAAGTTGCTGACTGTCAGCACGGCGACGATGGACCGCCTTCTCTCGCCGGTTCGCATTGTGGCGTGCGGGGGCCAAAGGCGGCGTGCCGGGCTGAGTTCGGCGGTTCGACGCTCGGTCCCGGTGCGCACGTTCGGTGACTGGCACGATCCGCCGCCCGGCTATGTCGAGGTGGACTTCGTGGCTCATTCGGGTCCGTCGTCGACGGGGAGCTTCGTGCAGACTCTGGTGCTGACCGACATCGCGACCGGCTGGACCGAGTGCATTGCGGTGCTGATGCGGGAAAGCAGCCTGGTGATCGCCGCTCTCGACCGGGCGCGTCAGCTGTTTCCATTTGATCTGCTCGGTGTCGATTTCGACAATGACAGCGCCTTCATGAATGATCTCGTGGTTCCGTGGTGCCGCAACCAGGGACTGGTCGTCACCCGCGCCCGCGCCTACCGGAAGAATGACCAGGCCTGGGTTGAGCAGAAGAACGGCGCCATCGTCAGGCGGCTCGTCGGGTATGGCCGACTGGTCGGCGCGGAATCGGCAGCGGCCCTGGCCGGGCTCTACGAGTCTGCGCGGCTTCATGGCAATCTGTTCCAGCCGTCGTTCAAGCTGCGTGAGAAGACGCGGACCGGCGCGCGGGTTATCAAGCGCTATCATCCGCCCCTGCCGCCGGCAGCGCGTGTTCTGGCTCATCCGGATGTCACCCCGACCGACAAGGGAAAAATCGAGGCGATGCTGGCCTCGGCCGATCCTGTGCTTCTGTTCGCGGAGATTCGGGCGGCGCAGGAGGAGTTGGGCCGGCGTGTCGACCGCCGGGGCCTGGGCGTGCAACCGGCAGAGTCCGATGCTATCGACCTGGCAGGCGGGCGAAACCCGTCCGACGCACCGTCGCCCTTACCGGCGTCAGAAGCCCATTCCGCGACGGCCGAGTATGTTCGATCCTCACGAAGCGCAGATCCGGGCGTGGCTTGAGGCGGAGCCGGCGCTGCCCGCGACGGAGGCGCTACGCCGTCTCCATGAGATCGATCCCGGGCATTTCGGAGACAGGCAGCTCCGGATCGTTCAAATCACTCTCAAGGCGTGGCGTCCCCAGGCCGCCGAACAGTTCATCCTCGGTCGGCACTGGAAAGAGGCGTCACCGGGATATCCTCCCGCCGCGGCGGGAGGATATCCCGGCTCCCTTTCCGTCGACGATCCTCAGTAACATTTTCAGATGAGGCAACACGAGGGGTCAGTTCTTCAATTCGTTTGACACCAAGCAGAGGCTGAACTCGCAATCAAGGCTATGAGCGACCTGGCGGGTTCTGCTGCTGCTCAGCCCATTATTGCAGTAATCAACGCTAACGGCGGCGTCGGACGACAGAACAAAGATCGCCTCTTCGAGCTGCGCTTCGCATACGCGCTGCATCGCGCCGGGCTCGTACCGACTTACGAAGTTCCGGGAGAAGGCGCTGCCACGATCGATTTTGGCTTCGCGAATCGCGGTCAGGAGTGGGCAGTTGAGCTGCTTCGGCTCGGCGAAACCCGCGCAGCCGCCGCAGCAACGACCCAAACCGTGGATGAGCACGGCGTCGCTTGGAGCGGCCGGCTTCTTTCGACCACGGCTGATGACCGCAGAGCAGCCTGCAGGATCTTGCCGATCACTTCGGCGTCTCGACAGCGCCAGCTTCCAACGCCGGTGAAGAAGTCTACCCGGGCACGCCCGGCATGGTGATGCGCGAACGCGATGGCGCTCGCATTCTACAGTCGATGACCTGGGGCTTTCCCGTCCGATTGAAGATGATGAAGCCCGGATCGAAGCCCATCCCGGTCAACAACATTGCCGATCTCGCCAAGGGCTTCTGGGTCGATCTCGCGCGCAAACCCGAATGGCGCTGCATCATCCCGGTGACGGGCTTTGCCGAAGCAGAGGGCGCGAAGGGTTCGAAGACCGCACATGGTTCAATGTCAAAGACCAGCCCATCTTTGGCTGGGGCGGATTGTGGCGCGACAGCGAGGAATGGGGTCCGGTTTATTCGGGCGCCATGACGGACTGCAACGAGGCCATCCGGCCAGTGCATGATCGGATGCCCGTTCTGTTGATGCCGAACGAGTACGACACTTGGCTCCATGGTAGCTTTGACGACCTGATGTCGTTCCAAAAACGCTGCTTTCCTGACGAACTGATTGAGATGAACCGGACGCCCGAGCCTTGGGTCAAGCGCAAGGCGGCCGGAACGCAGGAAGCGTTGATCTAGCCGGGGGAAAGCCTTCCCCCTGGCCGGCGCCGAGGTCGCCGGCACATCCCCATCTGCGGGAGACCCCGCAACGCCCCCCGGTAGAGTGAGAGCGCAGACCGGGTTCGTGCTCACGACCTGGCCTCCAGCACGCGGGCGGTATCGACGGTCTGCCGCATCCGCACGATTTGGCCGCCGGCGACCTCCCACACATGGACATAGGCAGCTTCAAGCCGTTTGCCCGTCACCACATGGGTGCCGGTCATCATGCCCATCGAGACGACCTTATCGCCGTCAGCAGCGAACAGGTCGCTTCCGTGCAGCGCATAATCACGCCAGTCCTTCAGCACGGGCATGAGGACGCCTTCGGCCACTGCTTGAGGGCCGCGGCCGGTAGGCTTGTATGGCCAGCCGGCGACCACGCTCCATTCCATGTCGGGTGAGAGGAGCCCCAGCGCCGCCGGAGCATCTCCGCGTTCCAAGGCGCCGTAAAAGGATTTCACGATGTCGGTTGGGGAAGTCATGGCCGATCTCCTCGATCAGGAACGGGCTGGCCGCCGGGAGCCGTGCGACCAGCCTTGTGTGAAAGCGTTAGGCGAAAACCGTCTTGATCTCGGTCGCGACCTGCGGGCCGTTTTCGTCCAGGACGAAATGACCGGCATCGAGCCAGACCAGCTTGGCGTCAGGCAGATCGTTGAGGTAGGCGCGCGCACCGGGCGGAATGAAGAACGGGTCGTTCTTGCCCCACACGATGAGCGTCTTCGGCGTGTGCTCGCGGAAAGCGGCCTGCCACTCCGGATAGAGGGCGATGTTGGACTTGTAGTTCTCCAGCAGGTCGACCTGATAATCCTGCACGCCGGGGCGATCGAGCAGCGCCTGATCGAGCACCCAATTGTCCGGATTGATCGCCTCGGGGTCCTTGGCGCCGACCAGCCAATGGAACTTGGTCCCTTCGATGCTCACGAAGTCGCGCGCTGGCTTCTCCGTCTCGGGCGTGCGGTTCTCCCACAGCGGCAGCAGCACGCTCTTGGGCGCGTCGCCGACGCCTTCCATGTAGGCGTTGGCGTTCTGGATGATGAAGCCCTTCACCTTCTCCGGGCGCTGCGTGAACAGGCGGAGCCCGATCGGGCCGCCATAGTCCTGCATGTAGAGGATGTAGTCCTCCAGCCCGAGAACATCGACCAAGCCGGCGATGTGAGTGGCCAGATTATCGAAGGTGTAGGTGAACTCGTCGCGCGAGGGCGCATCGGAGTGGCCGAAGCCGATATAATCCGGGGCGATCAGGTGGAAACGGTCAGCCAGGGCGGGGATCAGATCGCGGAACATTTGGCTGCTGGTGGGCAGGCCGTGCAGCAACAGGATAGTCGGCGCGGCCAGGTCGCCAGCTTCGCGATAGAAGATCTTGCGGCCGTTGACGGTGGCGGTGCGGTGATAGGTTTGGGTGGTCATGATGTGGGTCTCCTTGGCGTGGACGAACCGGCTTGGTTGCCGTCCCTCTCGAAGACCCTTTTCGCCCCTTCCGAGATTAAGAGGCAGACGCTAATATCGGTAGGAGACCTCTCATTCAGCGGAAGGCCTTTTGGACCGTCTCGACGCCATGTCCGTGCTGCTCGCAGCCGTAGAGAGCGGAAGCCTTTCGAAGGCGAGCCGCACATTGCGGCTGCCGCTCGCCACGGTCAGCCGCAAGGTCGCGGAACTGGAAGCGCATCTCAGCGCAACGCTTGTCATCCGCTCCGCCAAGGGGCTTGAATTGACGCCGGCAGGCCGGTCCTACGTCGCGGGTGCCAAAGCCATCCTCGAGCAATTGAGCGAGGTAGAGCGCGCTGCGGCCGGCGAATATACCGAGCCCAAGGGCGACCTCGTGGTGACGGCGCCGATCATGTTCGGCCGGCTGCATGTGCTGCCCGTGGTAACGCGCTTCCTTGAAGCCTTCCCCGACGTCGCCGTGAAACTGGAGCTGACCGATCGGGTGACCCACTTCCTCGACGACCAGGTTGATGTCGCCTTGCGAATCGGCGACCTGCCGGACAGCAACTTGATCGCGACCCGCCTCGGATCGGTGCGAAGGGTCATGTGCGCCTGCCCGACTTACCTTGCGACGCAGGGCATCCCCAAAACGTTGGAGGAGCTGGCGCAGCACAACGTGATCAGCTTCGAAAGCGTGTCTGCGCCGACCACCTGGTCATTCGAGGCCGAAGGTGTCCCGGTGAACGCGACTTTCAGGGCCCGTCTTTGCGTCAACACGATTGACGCGGCGATTGATGCCGCCCTCGCCGGCGCGGGTCTCGTCCGTGCCGTCTCCTACCAGGTCGCCGAACTGGTCCGAGCGCAGCGCCTGGCCGTCGTGCTTGAGGGCTTCGAGCCGTCGCCGCGGCCGGTGCATCTCGTTTATGACCGGCAGAACCGCCTTCCGTTGAAGCTCCGCGCTTTCGTCGATTTTGTCGTTCCCCGCCTGCGCGACCGCATAGCCCAGGCGACGCTCGGCTAACCGGCATAGTTACAGCAGGCGCAATAAGAACTAGACTGGCTCCGTGAAATTACATGGAGTGAAATAAGTGGATCGCCTCGAAGCGATGTCGATCGTGCTGCTGGCCGTGGAGAGGGGCAGCATGACTGCCGCCGCAAAGGAGCTGAACATCCCGCTACCGACCGTCAGCCGGAAAATCAGCGACCTTGAGGCGCATCTGGGGACGAAGCTCCTCCAACGCTCGACTCGCAAGCTCACGCTGACCGACGCCGGCGCGAGTTACGTCGAGGGCGTCAAGCGGATCATGGAGCAGATCGATGAGGTCGAAAGAACCGCATCGGGTGAATATAATCGCCCGCGCGGCGAGCTGGTGCTGACGGCGCCATTCCTGTTCGGCCAGAAATATATCCTGCCAATCGTCACGGACTTCCTCGCCTCCTTCCCTGAAATCAACGTCCGCCTGCTCCTCTCCGATCGCAACCTCCACCTCTATGACGATCACGTCGACATGGCGGTGCGTCTCGGCGCGTTGCCGGACAGCAGCATGATCGCGACGCGTGTCGGTACGATGGACACGCTGGTCTGCGCCTCGCCGGAGTTGCTGGCCAGCCACGGCACCCCCAAGCATCCAAAGGACTTGGAGAAGCTGCCCTGCGTCATCTTTGCGGGCCCAGCGACGACGACCTGGACCTTTCGCGATGCGGGGGCAAAGCGCGATTTTGCTGTCGACATCACCGCTCGCCTGTCCGTCACGTCGGCCGAGGCCGCATTGCAGGCGACGCTGCGCAACACCGGCTTCAGCCGGCTCTATCGCTATCACTGCGCGGATGCCCTGCGCGCCGGAACGCTGGTGCAGGTGCTCGGCGACTTCGACGTCGATCCTATCCCTGTGCATCTGATCCATGCAGCCCGTGGTCAGATGCCGCTCAAGATGCGCGTCTTCCTTGACCTAGCCGCCAGCCAGCTCCGCGCAGCGCTTTCGGATCTGAAGGCCGGGTAGCCTTTCAGAGCCGAGCGACAACCCTATTGGGCGCTCGATCTTCTTTCACCCAGTGAAAGCAATAGTCTCGAAATGAGCGTATTATTAGTTTGGCCGTAATGTCGCATTTTCTCCTCACCGGAGCCGAGGTGGCCCCGCTCAAAGGAGAAAGACAATGGCCCGCATCGCCATCCCCACGATCGAAGAAGCACCCGCCAAATCCCTGCCCATCCTGCGCAACTATGTGCAGGTCCTCGGCCTGGTCCCCAACTTCTTCGCGATGATTTCGCAGTCACCGGACGCCCTGAAGGCGATCGCCGACATGCACGCGACGCTCGGCAAGAGCCTGGGTCACAAGACCCGCGAGCGCATCCATATCATGACCGCCGAGGTGAACGGCTGCAGCTACTGCCTGACCGCCCACACCTTCCTCGGCGGAAAACTCCAGGGCCTCGCCGCCGACGACATGGAGCTGAACCGCGACGGTCACTCAACCGATCCGCAGGCCGACGCAGCGCTGCAGTTCGCCTACAAGATCGCCAAGTCGCGCGGCCACATCGAAGCCGCCGACGTCGAGGAAGTGCGCGCTGCCGGCTTCACCGATCAGCAGATCATCGATATCGTCGCCGAGACTGCTTTCAGCTTCATCACCAACATCTTCAACAACACCTTCGCGACGGAACGCGATTCAGCTTTCCCGCCGCTCAGCGTGCGAAAGGCCGCCTGATGCGTGGATAAGCCGGGCGTCCGCGCCCGGCCTACCTGCCGCGGGCCCGTCCCGGTTGCCCGCAATCGAAACCAAAAACCGCCCATCGCGTGCCGACGTAACGCGAGAGGCCACTCCCACTAATCCCAAACAGCAAGGCCGCCCGAGAGGGGGGCCAAAGGACACTCGCATGACCACGGTCGTGATCCCCGTTTACGATGAAGTGACGCAGCTCGACTTCACCGCCCCGCATCAGTTCCTCACATTGGTACCCGACATCACGGTGATCGTCGCCTCGATCGGCGGCGCGCCGGTAAAGACTGGCGGCCTGGTGTTCGACCAACTTGCCGACCTCGACACCATCGAGCAATGCGACGTGCTGCTGGTCCCCGGCGGGCTCGGCTGCATCAACGCGATGGAAAACCCGCAGTACCTCTCGGCCGTGCAACGCTTGGCCAAGACGGCCACTTACATCACATCGGTCTGCTCGGGCTCGATCATTCTCGGGGCCGCAGGGCTCCTCACCGGCCGCCGTGCGGCATCGCATTGGGCGTGGCTCGATTTGCTGCGCGCTTTCGGCGCCGTCCCCGAGAAAGCGCGTGTGGTACGCGACGGCAACCTTATCACCGGCGGTGGCGTGACGGCGGGCGCGGATTTCGCCCTGACCCTCATCTCCGAGCTGCGCGACGAAGACACGGCGCAATGCGTGCAGCTCGCGCTCGAATACGACCCGCAGCCGCCGTTCGATGCCGGCAACGCGGACACCGCACCGACCCACATTCGCTACATGACGATCGACCAGATGGGAAAGTTGATGGGCGACGCTCGTCAGCGCGTGGAGGCCTTTGCGGGCCGCGGACGCTAGATCCCGGTGGGCGGGTTTTGCACGATGCAAGACTCGCCCATTGATGCGCCACGCTCACAACATTCGGCAAGATCGCGTCGTGACGTAGAGATCGTGCACGCCCGGCGCTCACATCAACGAAAGAATCTACTTCGCATGGCGCAAGTATTTTTTCTCTGCTCTGCGCCACGCCACTACGCCATCTGAATACTTGTTGAACCACCCCATTTTCTTCCTTTTCTAATCATCCCCGTCGCCAACCGCATGCCGCGATTGGCCAACGACGGGGACGATCGTGGCGGCAGCTCCGCTCCATTCCGAGGCCTTCTCACGCGGCGCGCGCATGCTGCGCACCGCGCTCGGCCCGGCAATCGCCGCCTTCCTCGAAGACCCCTCGATCGTCGAGGTGATGCTCAATCCCGACGGCCGGCTTCGGCCAAAGAGTTCCGTCGCGATCGAGCGCGCGGCAACGTCGCGCATATAGCGGGATCTCAGCGTACGCGCGTCCAGTGCGTCGCAATTGCGGCGCAGCCCATGTCGGCGCCCGTGCCGCTCTCGATATATCCCTGCGCGATGGTGGGCATCCGGTGCCGCGCGATCCGGCGAGATCGTCGGTCGCCGTCGCGTCTGACAGCCCGATTCTGCTCATCGCTCGCTCCGTGCCGAGCGCCCCACCGAAGGGGCCGCCTCTGCGCGAAAAGAGGCTTCACCCTTCACCATTCGACGCAGATCTTGCCGAAATGTTCGCCGCTCAGCTGATAGGCGAAGGCCTCGGGCAACTCCCCGAAGGCAAAGCTGCGGTCGATGACGGGACGGACGCCGGTCGCTTCAAGCGCTGCGATATAATTCTGCTGATCGCGCCGACTGCCGACGATCAATCCCTGCAGGCGAATTTGCTTGCGCATCAGCTCCATCGTCGGCACCTGACCCTCGCGCCCGGTGAGCACGCCGATCAGCGCGATATGCCCGCCAACCCGTGTGGCCCTGACCGACTGTGGCAAGGTGCCCGGCCCGCCGATTTCGACGACATGGCTCACGCCTTCTCCGCCCGTCAGCCGCAAGACCTCGTTGCCCCATTCGGGCGTGGCTTTGTAGTTGATCGTGTGATCTGCCCCGAGCGCGCGTAGGCGCTCGCGTTTTTCGTCTGAGGACGAGGTGGCTACTACATTCGCACCCATCGCTTTGGCGAGTTGAAGTGCGGCGATTGACACGCCGCCGCCTCCCATGGTCAGCACGGTTTGACCCGCCTGCAGCGCGCCGTCGACGACGAGCGCGCGCCAAGCGGTAAGCCCGGCGGTGGTAATAGTCGCGGCTTCGGGATGGCTCCAGCCCTTGGGCGCCCGGGTGAAGGCCGAGACAGGGCGCACGACATGCGTCGCCGCCATGCCGTCGATCCCATCGCCTGGCGTCCCCGCGAAGTTGCCGACTGCGGTGAAGGGTCTGCCGGCGATCCAGTGCGGAAAGAAAGTCGAAACGACATGATCGCCCGGGGTAAATTCGGCAACGCCTGCGCCCACTGCCTCGACAACGCCAGCGCCATCGGCCATGAGGACACGACCATCTTCGGTAGGGATACCGCCGTTAGCGACGAGCAAGTCATGGAAATTGAGCGAGGTCGCGTGGATCGCCACGCGTACTTCACCGGGTCCGGGCTCGCCCGGGTCATCCCGCTCGACGATTTCGAGACGATCTAAACCGCCGGGGGCGCGCACGACGTAGGTCTTCATAAGACAGTGCTTTCATTAATGGTTGATCGGGCTGCAGAACCGGACCTTTCTCCGGAAATCGGCATGCGCCCCGGCTGCCGCGAGCGGACGAACAAACTGGCGACAAGCGCAGCGCAGCCAGCAGCTGCGCCCCCCCAGGGCGTCGTCATGATACCGGGGCCGGCCACGAGCAGACCGCCGATCGCCGAGAATGTTGCGATGCCGAAGTTGAACGCGGCGATGTTGAAGCCCGAAGCAGTCGCGACCGCGTCGGGCGCGACCTCTTCCGCGGCCGCGACCACGCCCGACTGAACGATGGGGCCAAGACAGAAGCAGCAGGCAGACCAGAGGAGCAGGTTGGTGAACATTGTCAGGACGTGCGGGGCCGAAAAGGGCAGCGCCGCAAGCGCCAGGACAAGACCGACCAGCGCTGCTGTCAGGCCGCGCCGCGTGCCGAGTGCATCGCTAAGCCGGCCCCCGCCAAAATTCCCGACCATCGCAGCTGCGCCGAATGCCATAAGCGCCAAGCTGACTGCGGCCGGAGACACATGGGTGACCTCCATCAGCAGCGGCGCGAGAAAGGTGAAAACCACGAATGATCCGCCGAACCCCGTCATGGCGATGAAATAGAGCGCCAGGAGGCGGGGCTTCGCCAGTACGGCGAACTGCGACTGCAATCCGGCGGGCCGAGCGTGGGGGATTTCCCGCGGCAACAAAAGTCGCAATAGCGCTGTCGCGAGGCATCCGAGCACAGCCACCGCCAGCAGCGGTGCGCGCCACCCAAGGCTCTGTCCGACGATTGTGCCGAACGGGACACCGATCACCATTGCAAGGGTGAGCCCTGCGAACATCATCGCCACCGCCTGCGCGCCGCGCTCACGATCCGCCAGGCTCATCGCAATCGGCGCGCCGACTGCGAAGAACACGCCGTGCGCCACTCCGGTCATGATCCGCCCGGCCAGCAGCACTTCATAAGTCGGCGCAGCGCCGCCAAGCAGATTACCGAGCGTGAATAGGCCCATCAGCCCAACCGCAAGCCCGCGGCGGGGAAGCCTCCCGGTAAGGGCCGTGACCGTCGGCGCACCAACGGTCACGGCCAGGGCATAGCCAGTCACAAGCAGACCGGCTTGGGGTATCGTTACCGTAAGATCGCGCGCGACATCCGGGATAAGCCCGATCATGACGAATTCCGTAGTGCCGATGGCGAAGGCCGCCACGGCAAGCGCGATCAATGCGGGCGACATCGGTGTCGCTCTTTATGAGTCGACCAGATCGGCAAAGTGCGCGACGAGGCCGGTTTGGCCCGGCGCAACATGGTCGGCCATGGTGTGGCGATCGGGGAAGTCGCCGCCGTTTTGCGACCGGAAGGGAATCGGCGTGTCGGTGAATAGCCCGGCGAGACGCACACGCCATGCTGCCTTGATCGCCTCCACTTCTTCCGCCGTGGAAATTTGACCCGCGCCATAGACCGCGTGCGTCGGCAGCACGTCCATGCCGGGGTAGAACAGCGCGCCATGAGTCAGCGGGAACAACAGTTGCTCGATCGGCCCGTTGATACCCCGCGGGCCATAATCGACCACTGGGCCGCCTGCCTGCACGTTGACCAACGCTCGCTTGCCCTTGAGGATGCCCTCGCCAAAGCGGAACTCGTTGGAGCCATTCTGATAGCCGTAGGCAAAACCGAAGGCATAGACCCGCTCTATCCAGCCCTTCAGGATCGCGGGCACGCCGTACCACCACAGCGGGAATTGTAGGACCACAGCATCGGCCTCGAGCAGCTTCTGCTGCTCGGCGATCACGTCTGGCGTCTGACGCCCGCTTGCGTAAGCATGGCCCGATTCCATGATGAACGACAGCCGTTCGGGGTTGTCGCGCGTCGGAAAGTCATCGGCGTCGTACACCGCCTTCCACTTCATGCCGTAGAGGTCGGAATGGACCACGGTGTGCCCCGCCGCCGACAGCGTCTCAGCGGTCACGTCGACCAACTGCCGTGTCAGCGAGGTGGGTTCAGGGTGCGCGTAAACGACGAGAATATTTCTTCTCACGAAATGATCTCCGTAGTTGTTGGGAGCTTTGTCCGCTTGATTGATGTTGCCGATCGGCATCAATTTCTCGCCAGGGCTTGCGCGCTGGTGACACGGACATCTTCGAGAAATTTGCGTGCCTGCGCGGGCGCGCTGGGCTCGGTGGTGCCGACATCGATTTCGACACTTACGCTGTCGATGGCGCGGCGAGGCTCCTCGATCACAAGCAGAATGCTTGTCGTTGCAGCGATTCGCGCCAAACCGCGCGCTAGGCTATTCGGGTATGGGATGCTGACTAAGATCACTCGATGCCTCCGGATCGGGATTGGAAGCCCGACGAGCATCAACATGGGCATCTGACAGAGATTTGTGAAATCGATTATCTTAACCCATGGTATCCAAATGACGCATATCTAGTCGCTGATCGCGACGTTTGCGGCACTTGCACGGGGTGTGCATTGGCCCGTCGCCGAGGCGCGGCTCAACACGCTCCAGTTTGGCGGTCATCTACCAATCGTGAGAACAGCGCCGATCGCTTTCGTCGCAAGCGGTCCGACGCGAACACAGACACCTTCCGGTCAAGCGGCCCAAGCCGTTGACGTGTCGCGCCACGACCATCATATATGAAATCGATTAAACGGCGACCAGGAATAGACGGCGTGGATGACAGTCGCATCGACCTCAATCTCTTGGCGACACTCGAAGTGCTGCTTACCGAACAAAACGTCACGAAAGCGGCAACTAAACTGCATCTCAGTCAGCCGGCTGTAAGCGCGCAACTGGCACGGCTTCGGGATTTGTTTGACGACCCGCTTCTGCTCCCGACGCGTCGAGGCATGATCCCGACCGCCAAGGCACTCGAACTTGCGCCGCAACTGAGAGACGCGCTGGATCACGTGCGCAACGCGCTGCATTCTCATCAGGACT
Organism: Nguyenibacter vanlangensis; assembly: GCF_038719015.1. Classification (NCBI taxonomy): domain Bacteria; kingdom Pseudomonadati; phylum Pseudomonadota; class Alphaproteobacteria; order Acetobacterales; family Acetobacteraceae; genus Nguyenibacter; species Nguyenibacter vanlangensis. The sequence continues at coordinate 3,940,742 of NZ_CP152276.1, read as the reverse complement.
TTGATCCAGGCAAGGCAGAACTGACCGTATCGATCGGCTGTTCTGACTACATCCAGGCAGCAGTGGTGATGCCGTTCGTCTTGGCTCTCCGGCAGACGGCGCCGGGAGTACGGGTGGCGGTACGGCATCTGGTACCCGAGCTGATCGAGCAGCAATTGGGGAATAAAGAAGTCGATCTCGTTATCGCTACTCCCGAACGGTCGGCCGCGCACTTGCGGACGTACCACCTATTCGATGAAAGTTATGTCCTCGTAGGAAGGCACAGTCATCCTCGGCTGAAATCGGGCATGACAATAAACGAATATGTCGAATTGGAACACGTCGTGGTCTCACCGCAAGGCGGCGGCTTCGAAACGCCAGTGGACAGCGCTTTGGCGACACTTGGCTATCGACGCAACGTCGTCGTATCAGCGGCCTCCTTTTTGTTCCTGCCGGAGATCGTCTCAGACAGCGATTTGGTTGCTCTCGTGCCCAGGCGGCTATTTCTTAGACAATCAGAAAAGTTCACGATGGTTGACCTGCCCTGGCTAGGTGAGCAATTCAATGTCAGCCTGATTTGGCACGAGAGATGTCATGGGCATGCAGGCCACCGCTGGGTCCGAAACCTGATTGGAAATCTGGTCGGGGAAAATGATAAACGCAGGTCCGTGGCAGCCCAGCCGGCGCGGTCGGCTTAAGATGCCGTCATTCATGTCGCACTTCGACTTCGCCTGCCGTCGGAAATCCCTGGGCGACCATGCCTTGGTATCTGTTCCATTGATATCAGTCTCTTAGAGCCTGAATCAGAAAGCGGTCTGATTGATTTTCCGCAGAACTTTGCGGATATGGGCGATCATCAACCACGCGTGGGATGACGAGATTGTTGCCTCGACATCCTTCGTGAGGCGGCGGTAGCGCCCGAGCCATGCAAAGCTGCGCTCCACGATCCAGCGTTTCGGCAGGACGACGAAGCCTTCGGCCCGATCGCTGCGCTTGACGATCTCGATCGTCCATCGGCCGAGGTCAGCCAGCGCACCACGCAACTGAACCGCTCCGGGATTGGCGGAGACCGGTTTGGGCAAATTACGCGGCGATAGGGACACGGTCTATAGCGGCGTAGAATTGTTGTTCGGCCTCGGCCGGCGTGATGTTGCCGATGGGCTCGAGGATGCGGCGGTTGTTGAACCAGTCCACCCCTTCCAGCGTCGCATATTCGACGGCATCGAACGATCGCCACGGGCCGCGCGGATGCCGTCGCCTTCGGCCGCGCCTTTATCGCCAACCTGGACCTTCCCGAGCGCCTTCGGCTCTCTCTGCCGCTCAACCGCTATGACCGGTCGACCTTCTACGGCGGCGATCAGCGCGGCTACACGGATTACCCCTTCCGCGCAGACGCAGCCTGATCCGCATTCCTCTCAGGAATAACGCCTATTCGGGAAAGCCGCCTACGCAGCCCCACCGGGGCGCATCATTCTCGTCACATCAAGACGCCAATCAGGGAGCGCCATCATCACCCTTCAAGAGAAGCTCGACGCCTTCAAGGGCGACTTCGAAGCGGGCAAGCCGCCGTATAACGTGCCCTATTCGGTGATCGAGACCATGCATCGGGCGACGGCGGAATTGATCGCCTCGGGCGCTGCCGGCCGCGCGCTCAAGGCCGGTGACAAGATGCCCGCGTTCACGTTGAACGACCCGGACGGCAAACCGGTCTCCTCGCGCGATCTGCTCGCCCATGGCCCCCTGGTCGTGAGCTTCTATCGCGGTGTCTGGTGCCCCTATTGCAACATGGAATTGCAGGCGCTTCAGGAGGCGCTCCCGGCTTTCGAAAAGCTCGGCGCGAGCCTGATTGCCATTTCACCGCAAACCTCGGTGAACAGCCGAAAGTCGGTCCGCCAGAACGAACTTTCCTTTCCGATCCTCTCGGACGAGCACAACGACGTTGCCGCCGCCTTTGGTCTGCGCTTTGCCATGCCTGACTATCTTGTCGACCTCTACAAGGACCTCAAGAACGATCTGCCGTCCTTCAATGGCGATGACAGCTGGACCCTGCCGATGCCGGGCCGCTTCGTCATCGGTCAGGACGGCGTCATCCTCTACGCCGAGGTGAACCCGGACTACACACGCCGTCCTGAACCCGCGGGCATGCTGCCCGCGCTTCGTCACGCGGCGCGTGCCACGGCCTGAGGAAACGCGGGCTCCGATCTTCAACGCGCCCGGAGCCCCGGACGGAGTGCAAATTGATGTCTCGTACGTTCCTCGTCACCGGCGCCAGCAAGGGCATAGGCTTGGCGCTCTCCCATCGCCTGGTTAAAGCTGGGCACCACGTCATCGGCATCGCCCGCCACCGGACCGACGACTTTCCGGGCGAGCTTGTGCCCATCGACCTCGGGGACGGTGCCGCGACCAATGCGGTGCTGACCGATCTCAGCGGCCGTTTCGAGGTCGATGGTGTGGTCAACAATGTCGGCCTCGTTCGCCCGCAATTGCTGGGAGCGGTCGATCTCCCGACGCTCGATGAGGTGATGCGGGTCAATCTTCATCCCGCCGTACAAAGCGCCCAGGTGTTTCTGCCCGGCATGAAAGCGCGCGGCTGGGGACGTATCGTCAATATCACCAGCTTGACCGTGCTCGGAAGCATCCAGCGTACCGCATATGCGGCCGCCAAGGCAGCCCTGACCAGCTTTACCCGAGGCTGGGCGCTGGAGCTTGCCGAGACGGGGATTACCGTCAATGCCGTCGCACCGGGACCGACCGAGACGGAACTCTTCCGCGCCAATAATCCGCCGGGCTCCGACGGAGAGCGCCGCTATCTTACGGCGGTGCCGATGCGGCGCTTCGGCAAGCCCGACGAGATCGCCGCGGCGATCGCATTTCTTCTGTCCGAAGATGCGGGCTTCGTCACGGGACAGGCGCTGCATGTCGATGGCGGCGCATCTATCGGCAAATCTGCCTTCTGACCTTTGGCCAGCAGAAACACCGCGGCTAGCGCGTCGGCGCTCGTCGACGGATCAAGGCGACCGGCCGTGCTGGCGCGCCCTCATCTCTCAGCCTTCCTCGAACGGAGGCTCACCATGATCAACGGATTCACGCTTCTCGACGCGACGACAGCCCCCACTGAGTCGGCCCAAATCCTCAATGAGGTCCAGGCGGCGTGGGGCTTCGTGCCCAATCTGCACCGCGTGCTCGCGGAAAGTCCCGCCGCCCTGGAAGCTTATGCCACTCTGTGGGGTATCGCGGAGAAGACGAGCTTCACCGCTCAAGAACGGAATATCGCCTATCTCTCGATCATTTACGAAAACGAGTGCACCTACTGCATGGCGGGGCACACCAATCTTTCTAAGATGGCAAAGGTGAACCCGGCCGATATCGAAGCGATCCGGGCAGGCCGCGCCATCGCCGATAGCAAGCTGGAGGCCCTGCGGCAGTTTGCTGCCAAAATCACCCGCCAGCGCGGTGTCGTCAGTGAGACGGACGTGGCCGCCTTCAAGGCCGCGGGCTACACCAACCAGTCCGTGCTCGATGTGCTGGTCCTGGCGGCCACCAAGCTCATCTCCAACTACACCAACCACCTGGCGGCCACTCCCAACGACGACTTCATGAAGGGCGCCGAATGGACCGCGCCGGGCAAGCTTCACGCCATCGCATAGCCGCACAATGCCCGCCTTCCATGGCAGTGGGAGGCGGAAGCTTAAGCGCGTCAGGTCCGTGCCCTTTTTGATGGGGCCATCGGCAGGCGACGACGCTGTAGTGCGGTGCGAATCATCTCAGAGCCCCAACCCCCGATTGCGACCGAAGCCCCAGTCGACGCCGCCGTCATCGCGCCAGGCGCGGCTCGTGGCGATCGTTCGATACCGTCGAATATGCGACGCTGGAATGGGTGGTTCAACAACCGCCGCATCCTCGAGCCCATCGGCAACATCACGCCGGCCGAGGCCGAACAACAGTTCTACGCCGCTATAGACCGTGTCCCTATGGCAGCCTAATTTGTGCAAACCGGTCTCCGCCAATCCCGGAGCGGTTCACGCCTCCTGTTCAACGGATTGCAAGAGATCGTCGTGAAACTTCCCAAATTAACCGCAGTTCTGGCCTGCGCGTTCATGATAAGCGAGCCGGCCATGGCCGACTCGCCCGACGTTTTGCCTTTGCAAGAAGTGCCAGGTGTGGGGTTGGCGTTAGATGTCACCGTCGATGGCCATCTTGGGCGTTTTCTCTTTGACACCGGCTGGGGCGTCAGCGCCGTCACACCGACGGTTGCAGCCATTATCGGCTGCAAGCCCTGGGGACGTGTCACAGGGTTTCGGGCGATCGGAGAGCGGCTGGACAGCCAACGTTGTAACGCCGCCACGTTCCGGGCTGGCGGCTTTCAGGCCAAGGCGCCGGAAGTCATTGTCGTCGATCTCATGAAGTTCTTACCCCCGGGCACGCAGCCCCTGAGTGGCGGCATCGGCTTGGACCTCTTTGCCGGGCACACCGTGACGATCCAGTCGCACCTTCACCGCCTCGTGCTGGAAACCAGCGCTAGCCGAGAGGCTCGCATCAAGACCGCTCAGGGGATCACCGTACGGCCCGTACGCGACGCACAAGGCGCCGCCCTTACCGTGGACGTGGCCGTGCCGACAGCCGATGGCCCCGCCTGGATGGAGCTGGACACCGGCAACAATGGTCCGACCCTGATCGCCGCCCACGTCGCGGATCTCGTGGGCGTGAAGGCGGGGGAGGACAAGCCTCAGCCCCTCACCATGCCACTTCGTCCCGGTGTGACGGTGCGGGATGCGGCGATCGTTCGCGACCTTATCTTGGACGGCGATATCGGACGCGGCTTTCTGGACCACTGGGATCTGACGCTTGATCTGGCGCAGGGGAAGGGTTGGCTGGCGCCGGCTCAGCAGTAGCCAGCGCCGGGCCCCGGCCCACTATCGTCGGTCGGAGCGCTTCGCACAGCCCGAGCCGGCGTGGTCGACCACAGCCCTGACACGCATGGCCTGTGCGCGCCGGATCGCCTGTAGCGAAAGACCGCTCGCGAGCAGTTCGTCGATGAGATCGATATGCAGCGAAGCCAGCAGCGCGTGGGCGACATAGAGCGAGTCGTCCGCCGTCGTTGGGCTCGTGGCATCTTCGATAAGCGTTTGCGCGATCTTGTGCATCCAGCGGTAGTGAGGTGATTGCAGAAGACCTGCGCCGACCTCGCGGGCACGGATCAGATGCCGGTTGTCCAGCTTGAACATCAGAATCGCATCCAGGAACGCCACAAGCCGCTCCTCTGGCGTCGTGGCGGCTTCGAACGGCGGCGCACCCCGCTCGACCTCCTCGCGTAAGGCCGCGATCTTGGACGCCCAAAGCGCATCGAGAAGCCCGTCACGGCTGCCAAAGGCGCGAAAGAGCGTCCCCTTGCCAACCCCGGCAGCGGCCGCGATGGCGTCCATCGTCACGTTCCCCGGAACATCGCTTGCGGCGAACAGCCTGTCGGCGGCCGCCAGCATCGCGACAGGGGAAAGCGGGCGACGCCCACGCCGCACGGCTTGCGTTTCGGACTGATAGTCCGATATAGAAGAGGCTGTTGGACCCATGGTCCGAATTATAGCGAGGTTGCCTCATGACCCCAACATCTTGTTTGCCGGACTGGTTCGAACAGGCGCTCGAAGGGCTTCGCGCGGGAGATATCGGGCGATGGATGACGATTTACGCACCCGAGGCAGTTCACGAATTTTCATTTGCACCCGAGGGCGCCCCGCGTGAGCTTGTCGGGCGTGACGCCATCGCGGGCTATATGAGCCGGTTGCCATCGCTCATCCGCTTCGGCGCGCTCAGCGATGTGCGGGCGCTGGTAGCGGATGATGAACTGATCGTCGAAGCCACGGGACATCACCGGCGCGTTGCCGACGACACGGTCAGGGAAATCTCCTACGTCTGGTTCATCAAGACCCGGGACGGCAAGGTCGTACATTTCCGGGATTATATGAATCCACGTCAGCTATCGTCCATCGTAGCCGAATGAAGGCGGCGTTCGGGACGGCAGTCTCTTCTTGGGCACCCACCCTCGTCGTTCATCCCCTGCGGTGTAGCGGAGCGACAAACGGAGGACTGGGATGGTTCGCCATGCTGAACTTTTCGCTACTCGCTGCCGCAACAGTCTTACTTGCCGTATCCACTCCGGCCCTTGCGCAGCCCGAGCCGGCGTGGTCGACCTCCGCCGCCGGTGAACAAGTTGTGGATCTGCCATCAGGCGATGGAGTCACCCAGCGTGTGCTGCTCGATGCGCCGCTTCGTCCGCGCGCCACGCTGGTCATGCTCCCGGGGGGAACGGGCGACGTTGGCGTAGGGCGCGACGGCGATCCGCGGCACGACAACAATTTCGTCGTCCGCACGCGGGCGGCTTGGGTGGCGAAGGGCTATGCCGTGGTGATCCCAGACACCATCGATCAGGCGAACCTGCGCGGCGTGCGCAGTTCTCCCGCATACGGCCGCCTGGTGGATGACGTAGCTGACTATGCTCGGGATCGGTTTCAGGCGCCGGTGTTCCTGGTCGGCACCAGCCAAGGAACGATCGCGGCGATGAACGCCGCCGCCCGGGCTGGGCCTGGGCTGATTGCAGGCGTGGTGCTGACCGAGTCGGTGAGTGTTCCCGGGCGTCGCAGCACGGAGACCGTCTTCGATGCCAGGCCGCAGGACGTGCGGGTCCCCGCCCTGATCGTCGCCAACCGCGACGATGCTTGCGACGTGGCGCCTCCCGCAATGGCAGAGCGCATCGTCGCGGCCATGATCCACTCTCCGAGTGTGCAGTTGTTACCGGTCAGCGGCGGCGCCCAGCGGTCGCAAAGCGCGTGCGGCTCGCTATCGCCGCACGGCTACTATGACATCGAACAGCCGGTGATCGACCGCGTCGCCGGGTGGCTGCGGGTTCACGGCGGCTGACTGCGGCGAACGCGTCCGATCTCCAGAAAGGTCGGGCCAGCGGCAATTTTGAAGACTCGCCTCAGCTTGCCGCCAATTGGCTGTAAACCGTCGGCGACAATCCTGTGACGCGGCTGAACGCGGTGCTGAACGCGCTGACCGATCCAAACCCGCGATCTCGGCCACTTCCATCATTGGCCGCTTGCTCGACACGAGAGCGGCCTTGGCCAGCAACATACGCCAGGCCGACAGATACCCGATCGGCGAGACACGCCGATCGGTCAGATCGAGGCAACCGACGCCGGACGATGGACGGCCCTCGCCCGACTGTTGGTTCCCTCCGGAGGTCTACTTGCAGGCAATCTGCAGGCTGGCGAGACGCTTGTCGTCAACGGCGGAACCGGGGGCTTCGGCGGCGCAGGAATCGCGATGGCATTGGCGATGAGCGCGGGGCGGGTCGCGGTCACTGGCCGCAGTCAGGAGACATTGGAAAACTTTGCCAGGAAATCCAGGACCAAATCGATCGGCTCGCCGGCCGCGTCGCAGATCGACCTTCGGTCGTGCGCTTCATCGCCGGTGAACCGAACTGTCCGAATGCGGCGTCCGTATCGCCTTGCCGAATTCGGACTGGATGAGGCCAACGAGGCGGTGGCCTATGCCGCAGCCCACGCCGGGCCGCGTCAGTTGACCGTGCTGCGGCGCCAATCGCAATAAACAGATAAACTTGCAAGTTAGTCTGTCTTATAATATGCATGGGGTATGACGGATGAAACTGACCGATCATTAGAAATCGTCGCCAAGGATTTCACGACCGCTATCAGCCGGGTGCTGCGACGGCTTCGCACCGAGGCGAACCCGACCGAGCTGGCTCTTTCGCAGATGGGTGTGCTGTCGCGCCTCGAGCAGGGCGGTCCGATGAACACGGCAGACCTGGCGCGCGCAGAACTGATGAAGCCGCAGTCTATGGGCGTCATCTTAGGAAGCCTCGAGCAGGAGGGACTGGTCAAGCGGCAGCCCCATCCGACCGACCGCCGTCAGGTACTTTTCGCGCTAACCGAGGCTGGCGCAGCGGTGAGGACGAAGCATCGCGCCATGAAGCGGGACTGGTTGGTGCGCGCTCTCGCTAAACTCGATCCGGCTCAACGGGAAGCGCTCGTCGCTGCGATCCCCGTCATCCGGCAGGTCGGCGAGTCCTGACCTCATGCGCTCGGAGCCCCAGGTCAGCCTGCGGCAACAATCAAACATCGAATCCGTGGAGGCCATCATGGCTGCGACTCAGCTCGACCCCAGAACCGCCCTGATCGTTGTCGATCTCCAGAAGATCGTCGCCTCGATGCCCAGCGCCCATCCCTTCGCTGAGGTGTTGAAGAACGCCAGCCGTTTGGCTGACGCCTTCCGTCAACGTGATCTTCCCGTAATCCTGGTCAATGTCGTCGGGATGGCGCCGGGTCGGACGGAGCAGAGCCGTTCGGGCGGCGGCCTTCCGCCGGACTGGTCCGAATTGCTGCCGGACCTGAATCAGCAGCCGCAGGATCATCTTGTGTCGAAGAAAACTTGGGGGGCATTCACCAACACCGGGCTTGAGGATTACCTGAAGTCCGCCGGCGTCACCCACGTCGTGGTCTGCGGCGTCGCGACGAGTGTCGGCGTCGAATCGACCGCACGCCAGGCCCACGAACTCGGTTTCAATGTCACCCTCGCCGTCGACGCCATGACCGACCTCGGCGCGGAGGCGCATGCCAACAGCGTTGAGCGGATTTTTCCAAAGCTCGGCGAGACCGCCACAACCCAAGACATTATCGACCTCCTATCGACACGGGGCGCCTGACATGTCCTGGCTCCCACTTCTTGCTTATTTCTTCGGGGGCTTCTTCCTGGCGAATGCGGTGCCGCATGTCGTGAGCGGTATGATGGGACGGCCATTCCAGAGCCCATTCGCAATGCCGCCAGGACAAGGCCTGTCCTCTTCGACCACCAATGTGCTTTGGGGCTTCTTCAATATCGTCGTCGGCTACCTGCTGGTCTGCCGCGTCGGGGATTTCCAGTTGAGGAATACGACAGACATGGTCGCCCTGGGCGCCGGCGCATTCCTGATCTCCCTGTTCTCGGCGCGGCACTTCGGCCGGTTCAACGGCGGCCATGCAACAGAACGATTCTGAAACGGCTGATAGAGCGGGCGATCGGCTCGATCCCTCGGTCTGGAAAATTGCGGGCGTCGCGTTGTTCGGGGCTTTGCTCGCACAGTTGGATGCGACGATCGTCAACGTCTCCCTGTCGAGCCTTGCGACGGAGCTGAACAGCAGCCTGTCGACGATACAGTGGGTCACCAGCGGCTATTTGTTGGCGCTCACCCTGGTTCTGCCGTTGAACGGATGGCTGGTCGACCGCATCGGTGCCAAGGCGCTTTATCTGTGGTGCTTCTCGGCATTCACACTCTTCTCGGCACTATGCGGCCTTGCCTGGTCGGCGCCCTCGCTGATCGGATTCCGGGTCTTGCAAGGCATCAGCGGCGGCCTCCTGGCGCCCATGACCCAGATGATGATCGCGCGGGCCGCAGGCAAGCACATGGCCCGCGTAGCGGGCTATATGGCGCTGCCGGTCCTGCTGGCGCCGGTCCTCGGTCCCATCATCGCCGGCGCCATCCTGCAATATGCGTCATGGCGCTGGCTGTTTCTGGTCAATCTGCCGGTCGGGGCGGTCGCCCTTGTGTTGGTGATCCTGCTCCTGCCCAGCGACCGGCATGAGACGACGCGACGGACGTTGGACTGGTTCGGTCTCACGCTGCTCTCGCCCGGCTTGGTTCTGTTCCTGTACGGCTCCGAGCGTCTCGACGACATGGTGGGGCGCGTCATTCTGGCAGGCGGAATCGCGATGATGGTCGGCTTCTTGTGGACGGCGCGACGAAAGGGCGACGATGCGCTGATCGACCTGCGCCTGTTCGAAGGCAAGGTCTTCTCCACGGCGGCCATCACGCAATTCCTCTCAAACGGCGGCATGTTCGCCGGCCAGATGCTCATCCCGGCGTTCCTCATCCAGGCATGTGGCCGAACGCCGGGCGAAATGGGTTGGATGCTGGCGCCGCTGGGCATCGGCATGATGCTCGCCAATCCCTTCATGGGCGCGCTGACGGATAGGTTCGGCATTCGGCGCGTGTCCGCAGGGGGCGCTCTCCTGACACTCGTCGCCACATTGCCCATGCTTTACCTCGCCACCCGAGGGCTGAATCTGCTGGTGCTCATACCCGCTCTGCTTTTGAGGGGAATGGGTATGAGCGGGGTGGGCCTGCCATCGCTGACGGCAGCCTATGCTTCGGTCAGCCGACAGAAAATACCGATGGCGACGACCTCGCTGAACATCGTTCAACGTCTCGGCGGCCCTACAATGACGACCGTTTGCGCAACCTTCCTGGCCTGGAAGCTGCGACCGCACGCCGCCGATCACGCCGTTTCGAGCGCATATGCCTGGACGTTTCTGATTCTCTGCGGCCTCCACGCATTCACCTTTCTTGGCGCAATCCAGTTGCCACGCCGGCTAAGCGACGTCGAAACACGAGAATGATAGGTGGATGTCGCGCGGAGATCTGCGTGCCTTGCGGCACAAGCAGGATGCGGCCGTTCCTGCCGCACGGATGAGTTCCGGGAGCTTCGCTGGGCGATCGTCGCATCCGAACACCGGAGCCTTCGGCGAGCGGCCCGCGGCCGAGGCCGGGCACCCGTTCAATCAGGCGGCGTCCGTCGCGTATGTCTCCGGCGTCAGCCGAGATGATGGTGGCGTTAACCAGGGCTTCGGGCACAATAAGGGAGCTCGCCTATAAATAAAAAATTGCTGACAGAATCGAACAATTCGTGGTTCCGGCTAAGGCGAATAATTCCAAAAAGTGATTTGAAAACGGGTAGAAACCATTGAACTGCATCGGCTCAACTCGAGACACTCGCGGCAGCATCGTAAGCACCTCTCGCTTGCTCCATGGCCGGCCAGTTCTCCTTGATCCAACTCGTAAAGACTTCGATCGGATGCAGCATGCTCTTCCCCATGGAAGTCAGTTGATACTCAACGCGGGGCGGCACTTCTGGAAAATAATGTCTTGATACGATTCCGTTTCGTTCCAGCATCCTCAGAGTTAAAGTCAGCATTCTCTGAGAAATTCCCCGCACCCCATGTTTTATCTCCGAAAACCTTGCGCGATTGTCCGGAGCTTGAGCGAGCATCGATAACACAAGAATCGTCCATTTATCGCCAAGGTGAGTGAGCACATCATGCGGTGCGCACGAAGCGACCGGCTCCACATCTGCCTGCGACTGTCCATTTGCCGTCGGTGGCATCGGTTCTCTCCTTGTAACCGAAGCACAAAAACGTGCCGTCTTGTGGAAACCCCATAGCAGTATACCTTCGTAACTATCAAGAGTTATGAAAGGGAACCCAAATGCAGCAAATTGGCGTTATTGGCGCTGGCCCTGTTGGACAAGGCCTGGCCAAGCGGCTTGTCGCGCTCGGATACGTTGTCCGGATTGCAAATTCGAGAGGTCCGGCGAGCCTTCGGGATGTCGCCAAAAGCACAGGCGCCGAGCCCATCGACATTACGGACATATCCGCGGGTGCCGCGGTCCTTGTTCTTGCCATCCCGTTCGGTCGTGTTCCCGATCTGCCAAAATCGGTCGTCAGCTCGCTTCCTGGCGACGCGATCATTGTCGATGCCGGCAATTATTACCCGCGACGTGATGGGGCGATCCCGGAAATCGACCAGGGCCTTCCGGAGTCTCAATGGATCTCCCGAAAGCTCGGCGTACCGGTGGTCAAAGCGTTCAACAGCATCATGGCATCCCGGCTGGCCGATCAATGTAGGCCCGCAGGAGACGGCGCCGCATCGCACTACCGGTCGCTGGCGATGATTTGGCGAGCCGCAGAGCCATCATGGCTCTTGTGGAGGCATTTGGGTTCGACGCGTTCGACGCCGGCTCCCTCGCAGAATCGTGGCGCCAACAGCCAGGACAGCCAGCCTACTGCACCGATGCGACAAGGACAGAACTGCGCATGTTGCTCGCGCGCGCCGATCGGGAAATGGCCAAGCGCAACCGCGATAAAGCAACGGAAATTCTCTCGAAGCTGCCGGAGGATTACCCGGCGGACCAACTCGTCCGGGCGTCGAGAATTTTGGCGGGACTGGACAAGCTGCGGCCGGCAAGCTGGTTTGCCATCTTGCGCCTGGCGGCGACGATCGCTCTTCGGAAGCAACGGCGGCGTGACGCGGTGAAAGACAGAGTCGCCTCACCATCATGATAGGTGGTCTGTGTTAAGGAGTAATGATTTCACCTTGTGCAGCGGTTTGCCAACACAATTTTGCGGCAAAAGATGAGCGGTTACGGCGGGAAATTCCGCCGGATCGGAAAGTCCGCCCCGCGGCTAAACTTGCACGCGAGGGGCACTGTGCCCCTCGCGCCGACTTGATGGACCTTCAACGGTCCAGGATCAAAGCTCAGCCACGGATGAATGCGAGCAGGTCGGGATTGACGCGGTCGGCATTCACGGTCAGCAGGCCATGCGAAAGCCCCGCATAGACCTTGAGGGTGCTGGACTTTATCAGCTTGACCTGCAACTCGACCGCGTTCCTGTAGGGCACGACCTGATCGTCATCGCCCTGGATGCAGAACGTCGGCACTGTGATCGCTTTCAAATCCTCGGTCTGGTCGGTCTCCGAGAACGCCTTGATACCGTCGTAGTGGGCCTTGGCGCTCCCCATCATTCCCTGGCGCCACCAGTTCCGAATGACGCCCTGCGAGATTTTCGCGCCCGGACGGTTGAAGCCGTAGAACGGCCCCGAAGCCACATCGAGGAAGAACTGCGCCCGGTTGGCGGCCAAGGCCGCGCGGAAGCCGTCGAAGACGTCGATCGGCGTGCCGCCGGGATTGTGGTCCGTCTTGACCATCAACGGCGGAACCGCGCTGACCAGGACCGCCTTGGCTACCCGGCCTTGCGGTTGACCATACCGGGCGACATAGCGCGCGACCTCGCCGCCTCCGGTCGAATGACCGACATGGATGGCATTCTTCAAGTCCAGGGACTCGGCGACCGCGGAGGCGTCGGCCGCATAATGGTCCATGTCATGACCGTCGCCGACCTGGCTCGAACGTCCGTGGCCGCGGCGATCATGAGCGATGACGCGGTAGCCCTGGCCGAGGAAGAACAGCATCTGCGCGTCCCAATCGTCGGCGCTGAGCGGCCAGCCGTGGTGGAACATGATCGGCTGGGCGTCCTTCGGTCCCCAATCTTTGTAGAAGATGTTCACGCCATCCTTGGTCGTCACGAATGTCATGGTCGGCTCTCCTTGCGGGTGATGAATGTTATGCGGGGTGCGACCGGCTAAAGGCAAGCACCTCGTTTCACGGGCCATCATCGCCCGTCACAATGCTCTTCAAGGCCCCCTGCAACGTGGCAACCTGTTTCGTGCCGTTCAGTTGCACGAATTGTCGTTGAGCTTCCTGCCAAAGGGGCGCCGCTTCGTCGTGAAGGCGGCGGCCCGCCTCGGTGAGTTCGACCAGGCGGCTTCGGCCGTCCGTGGCAGAGGGCCTGATACAGACCAAGCCGTCCCGTTCCAGAAACCCGACCATTTTGCCCATCGCCGTCCGTTCGATGTCCAACCGTTCGGCAAGAGCGTTAACCGCCGCGCTCCCTACCTCGTTCAGGGCCGCCAAGGTGAGGAATTGCGTGATGCGCAGGCCCGTCGGCTCAAGGTGGGCATCGTAGAAGCGGGAGACCTGCCGGTTCGCCTTCCTGATGGCGAAGCAATTGCATTGATCGATTCCGAGAGGCTGGCTGACCGGCAGCATCGCTTTGCCCTTTCAATTTTCTACGAAAGCCCGGCCGGCGGGGTGATATAGCCGGGCGCCTCCGCCGCAAGGGTGCTCTTCAGCAACATGGTCCCCTTGTCGGCCATGATCTCGTTCTTGCCGGCGGCGAGAGCGTCATAGGTCTGGCGCACGACGTCATCCGGGCTGGCCTTTGGCACGTCGATCCCGTTGGTCAGGTCGGTGTCCACGAACCCGACATGCAGCCCGAGAACCTGGATGCGGCGCTCATGCAGGTAAAAGCGAAGCTGGTTCGTATAGTTCCAGGCTGCCGCCTTCGACGCCGCATAGGGTGCCAGAATGGGCCGCGGAAGCCAGACAATGTCGGAAAGCACGTTGATGATGGCGGCCTGCGGTTTGTTCGACAATATCGGCTCAAAGGCCTGCGTGACGCGCACCACGCCATAATAGTTGGTCTCGAACATGCGGGCGGACTGCGCTTCGACATCGGCGGCCAGCGGCCCGTCGATCAGGGCGGCGATGCCGGCGTTGTTGACCAGCAGCGTGGTATCCGCCGCCAGTTCCGCAGCCGCGGCGATCGACGCCTTGTCGGTGACATCGATCCTGACCGGAATGAGGCCAGGCTCGTCGAAACCGCTCGTCTTGCGCATGCCCGCATAAACCCTTGCCGCCCCGCGACGACGCGCCTCACGTGCAAAGGCCAGACCCAAACCACGATTTGCGCCAGTGATGAAGACGGTGGCGTTGGTGACGTCCATGACAAACTCCATTTTGAGAATCGCAGCCGGCGGGAACCAATTCGCGCCGGGCCGGCGGGTGTCAATTCAAAGGAACATGCCTTCCGGCAACTGCTTCGAGAGCGCATCCCGCAGATGAGAGGCCAGAGACAGCACAGCGCCCAGCGGGCTCATCCGCACGCTCACGCGCGGCACAGAGCCATCGGCGTTGTGGTCGACGACGACGCTCGCGCTCAGGCTTTCGCCGCTCGTCAGGACGGCGTCATATTCGATGAAAAGCCGCGAGCCGGCGGTCTGAACGAACGTCGGTGTCTGCGAGGCGTAGAAGGTTCCGACGGCGTTGACCGCGAGCCGGACATCTTCCCGCCCGATCACCGAGCCGCGCAACACCGAGCTGACGAGTTCGGCGTCAGGCGTCAGATCATCCAGAAACGGATGACGCTCATCTTGGGTGTATGACATTTTGAAACCTCGACCTGTCCGGGATCGCGCTCAGGCGAATGCGGCGCGATTCCGCGCGATGAACTGCTGGACCGAGAGCGGCGGCGTCCCGGTAATCGTCTCGACGGCATCGTTGACGCCCGAGAAGATCCCGTCGCGATAATTTTGCGCGACCTCGACAAGGTGCTGCACGAGGAACGGCGGAAATCCGTAGAGATTTTCCATCTTGTCCTTGAACGCCTCGATCGAAGTCGGCGCGTACTCGATCTTGGCGTCGAGCACCTCGCTCATGGCGGCGGCGATTTCGGTATGGTTCATCTCGACCGGACCATGGAGGGTATAGATCTTGCCTTCATGGCCCGCCGGCCTGGCCAGGAGGTGGGCGATCACTCGTCCCTGGTCGTCAGTGCTGATCGGGGCGTGGCGGCCATTCTCGAAGGGGAATTCGATCTTTTTCTTCGCCCAGATTTCCTTGGCGAAATGCGGGTACACCAGCCAGTCGGCAAAGAAGGTCGGGCGAATGTGGGTTGTCGCCACGCCAGACCAGTCGAACACCCGTTCGGACACCCAATGGTCCTGCGCGGCATGGCTCGCCGACTCCCGGCGCGCCGAAATTTGCGACATGTTGACGATCGAGGCGACGCCCGCTTCCTTCGCGGCTTGCGCGAAATAGGCGGCGGCTCCGATGATTCCGGGCGCAATCGGATAAAGAAAATAGGCCGATTTGACGCCTTCCATCGCAGCCCGGATCCGGTCGATGTCGGTGAAATCCCCGACCGCGATATCGACGCCGCGCGCCCTCAGGGCAGCCGCCCGCTCATCATCGGCGCGCACATAGGCACGGACGCGCTTACCCATCTTCAACAGTTCGTCTATGGCGACGCCGCCGGTCCGGCCCGTCGCGCCGCTTACGAGAAAGTCAGCTTCGCTCATGGTTCTACTCCGCGCGAACATAAGAGCATATGCTCCAATACGGAGCATATAGGAGCATATGCTCTTATAGTCAAGCCATTCCCCGCTTCGCTCGGTCGCCGGATGCGCCGCCCGCATCGGTCAGGGCGCAGGAACGGATTGCTGCCGCGCATAGCGCGCCGGCGGCAGTCCGACATGGCGGGTGAAGGCGACGCTGAAAGCACTCGCGGAGCCGTAGCCGACACGTTGCGCGATCTCGGCGATACCAACCTCGCTCCGCCGGAGCATGTTTTTGGCCAGAGCCATGCGCCAGTTCAGCAAGTAGGTCATCGGTGCCAGGCCGACGGCCCGATTGAAACGTTCGAAGAAGGCCGAACGGGAAAGCGCAGCCTCCTTCGCCAATTGTGCGACGGTCCACGTCTTGGTCGGGCTTTCGTGCATCCGGCGTAGCTCGTCAAGGGCTTCATGGCTGGATTCAGCGAACCAGGACCGATCACGCATCCGCAGGATGTCGCCAAAGCCGTATGGCGCGCGGTGACCGATCCCTCAAGTCCCGTGCGGATCCCCGCAGGGGCTGACGCGGTGGCCTGGGCCGGGGCGAGCTGACCAGAAGCTCGCACGTCGCCGCCCCCAAATCGAACGAGGCCGAGCTTCGGCACGCCGATCAGAGACATGCTCCGCGAGGTGCCCGGCAACGCCGCCGCACGCTCACCGGCGAGCGTCATCGACCTGCCCTTGAAAGCTGACTGCGCCGCGTCGATCGCCTTCTTTGTCTCGGTCGCCCCGGCCCAGGCGATGGTGCCGCGTCCGTTTGATGGGCGGAGCCCGAAGAACGCTTCAGCGAACTGACCATTGATCCGTCCCACCAACCTCGTTGATGAAGGCGAGCAGGAGCGCGCCGAGCCGAGCCGGCTGTTCCTGTTGGATCCAGTGACCGGCACCGTCAATCAACGCGATGCCACCCATCCTCGTCGCCGCCCTCGTCCTCATAAGATCGAGCGCGCCCGGCGCCGCATAGGTGCCCCAATCGCTCTTCCCGCCGATGAAGAGCGACGGGACATCGATCGCCTTGCCCGAAAACAGGCGCAACTCAGCGTTTAGGTCAGGGTCGGAAAAGACGCGATAAGCCTGCAGGGCGCCCTGAAACCCGGTGCGGCCATACTCCTCCGTGTACACCCCAAGTTCCGGCTCAGTGAGCCATTTGCAGGCCTGGACCTCGGCGGCGGACGGTTCGAATGGAGCCACCGTCTCAGGCATCGTCTTGCCGAGATCCATCACGTAATAAGTAGGCATCTGTGCAAGGTCTGCGGCGGTTCCTCCCTTCAACCGATAGGGCTTGTTTCCTGGCCAGTCAGCGCTCTTGACGTAGAAAAATGCGCGAAGAAATCTGCGTAAACCCTGAGGCGGGTGCCACATGTCATCATTCGCCCGCCGCCCGCTGAGATATTGCTGATAATACGCTCTCGGCGGGTCCAGCGCCGCCAGCGCCGTCGCCAAATTTTGAAATTGATTGTTCGGTTGGACCGACGCTGCCTCGCTTTCCGCAGTGTTGAACGGAAACGCCGGCGGACCGGGGAACGGTGCGCTCATCAGCACCACCGAGGGAAAGACGTCAGGTCGGGCCAGCGCACAATAGGCCGCCACGGGCGAGCCGAAATCGTGCCCGACAAGCATCGCCGTCCGTCGAAACCCCAACGCCGAAACCAGTCCGAGGGCATCACGCGTCATATTCAAGAGGCTGAAGGGCCCAAGAGGGGCATCATAGCCGTTCACCCAACCGGTGGTGCGGCCAAAACCCCGCTGGTCGGGTGCCACGACATGGTAGCCGGCATCGGCCAGGATCGGAATCAGATGCCGCCAGCCGTAAGCCAGATCCGGAAAGCCATGCAGAAGCAGTGCGAGCGGCCTGCCTGAGCTTTCGTAACCGGCCTCGAGAATATGGACATCGAGGCCATTGACCCCACGGATCATGCGCGAGCGGACCCCCGTGGGAAGCGTTCCCCCGCCATATGTCGGTGTCGTCAAATCAGTTCCTCCCATGGGTTTGCGTGGCCCGGTCGCAGTGAAGCCGCAACCAAGGCGGCCGCCCCCATCGCCAAGACGGCGCCGAACTTTTTATATGGTGATCGACATAGTATGGCGATCACCATAGCGGAGTCAAGCGAAGCGTGGTATATTCGCGGCATGGCACGTAAGACTGACGCACGCGCTCGCGCGATCGCCGCGGCGGAACGGCTGTTTCGCATCCAAGGCTACACTGCGACTGGATTGACCCAGATCCTTGAAGAAAGCGGTGCGCCTAAAGGATCGTTCTACTTTCACTTTCCTCGCGGAAAGACTCAGCTCGCAGAAGAAGCAATCGACCATTACATTGCATGTCGAATTGCCGTATTGCGGGACATCTCGGCGAAGACGACAGGCGATGCTCTGAATTTTGTTAATCGGATTTTCAGTACATTCGCGGCCGAAATGGTTGCCTCCGATTTCCAGTATGGATGTCTCATGCAAAATCTGGCGAACGAGCTGCCGGCGCTCGATGCCGAGTTGACCAAACGGGTAGCGCGCGGATTTGTCGATTCGACCGAGATAATTGCGGAGCATTTCAGGGGATGCGGCTTCGCTCCCGCGCGCGCATCCTCTAGCGCAGCCGCATTGGTTGCGGCCCTCGAAGGCGCGCGAACGATCGCCCGCCTGGAACGCACGCCGGCTATATTCGAGGCGCTGGCGGATGTTAGTGTCCAGAGGTGGGCTGCCCCCGAGGCGTGATCCGGGTCCAATGTCATCGCCTGGTGGACTCCGGTGGATACACAGGCACGCCCCTACGACCGTCACCGCCTGCGCACGGCATCGGCCATCGGCCCCTTCCATGGGCTGCCGGGACAACCGCCCGCTCTCCTGAGAGGGGAGGCCCGCCGCTGGCTGGCTCCGAGACGCATGGAAGGCATGGTCCGGACATCGGCCGGATTTGGTTCTCGGACGTTCAGGTCTCGATGGTTCGGAGGAAGCGAATCAGTTCTTCGTTGAACCGTTCCGCCGCCTCCATCGGCACCATGTGTGAAGCGCCTGGAATAACGACCATCTCGGCTCCCGGGTTGTCTCGGCCGACTTATGACCTCTGGGCGTATGATCGCGCTTTCGTACAGTTGCTGGAGCGCGTGCAGGCAGGGTGCAAGGAACTCGCGCACTGGTGGAAGGACCACGCCGTCCAAGCGCCCTCATCGGGAACCAAACGGCTACATCATCCAATCAACGGCCCGATCTGTTACGAATATACGACATTCCAGGCCAGCGAGGATTTTGGACTGAAATTGGCGGTTTATCTGCCGGCCACGCAAAACGCGCCGCAGCAGGATGCGCATCAGCCGCTCAGCAGAAACATGCGATTTGCCTTGCGGTGACGGCCGCCGCCCCAAGGGGCGGGGGGCCTTAGCGGGGTGCGTTGCGCACGTCAGGCGACGTGGTAGCGCGGGGCGGGCTTCGGGTTGAGGAACTTCGGGGCCAGGTCACGACGATCCTTTTCCCAACGGGTCCAGGCCTCACCTTCGTGAAGGCCCGGGATGGTCACCAGCTCGCCCGCGTCCAGGCCGGCCAGGGCGGCGTCGACCAGGTCGGAGGCTTGCATGGTGATTTCGGCGGTCTTCTGGGGCGCGTAGCCGGCGACGTCCCAGAACGCCGTGGCGGTCGCGCCGGGCAGCACCGTCTGGATGCGGACGCCCTTGTCGGCCAGGTCCTTCTGCAGCGAATGACCGAAGCTGAGCACGTAGGATTTCGAGGCGCTGTAGACCCCGTTCAGGGCCTCCACCGCGACGCCCACCACCGACGAGATGTTGATGATGGTGCCGGCGCCGCGGGCCACGAAGGCCGGGGCGGCGGCGTAGGTCAGACGAGTCAGGGCGGTGATGTTCAGGTCGATCATCGCCTCCATCTCGTCGACATCGGCCTGCAGGATCGAGGCAACCGAGCCGACGCCGGCATTGTTGACCAGCATGGTGATCTTGGGATCGTCGCGGAGCAACGCCTCGACCTTCGCCAGATCGGCGTGATTGTTCAGGTCGGCGACCAGCGGGGTGACCGTCACTCCGGTCTCGGCCTGCAGGCGCGCGGCGGCCGTCTGAAGCCGCTGCTCATTACGGGCGACCAGAATCAGGTCATAGCCGCGCTTGGCGAGGCGATCGGCGTAGATCGCGCCGATGCCGGTCGACGCGCCGGTGATCACGGCGACGCCTTTGGTGGATGGACTGCTCATCGTGTTTCTCCGTCTCGACGGCTCGTGATTGAGCCCGTGGACAGACACTAAGCTTGCAGCCAAAAGTCTCAAATGTCATATAAGCGGACATTTAGGACATAGGGCGGGACGCCATGCGTGACATCGCTTTCCTCGTTTACCCCGGCTATTCGCTGATGGCGCTGGCCATGGTGGCGGGCTTCGAAGTGGCCAATTCTATGGTCGATCCCGAGCCCTACGCGTTCCACTACGTGTCCGAAGAGGGCGGCCCGATCAAAACCTCGACTGGCCTGAAGCTGGAAACAGAGCAGTTCACGGAAAAGCCGTTCGACACGCTTGTCGTCGGCGGTGCCGCCGTGATTGCACCCTCAACCCCTGGCGTCATCGAATTCATGCGGGACGCGCCCAAGCGTCATCGGCGGGTTGCAGCGGTCTGCACCGGCGCCTTCGTCCTGGCCGAGGCGGGACTCCTGGATGGACGGCGCGCCACCACCCACTGGATTCATGCGCGCGCGCTACAGCGGACTTATCCGAAGGCGAAGATGGAAGAGGATCGCATCTTCATCAACGACGGGCCGATCTGGACGTCGGCGGGCATGACGGCCGGTGTCGACCTCGGCCTGGCGCTCATCGAGAACGATCTCGGACCCGAGATTGCCAAGGCCGTGGCGCGAAAACTGGTCATCTACCACCGTCGCGGCGGCGGGCAGTCGCAGTTCTCCACCTTGCTCGAACTCTCGCCGAAATCGGACCGCATCCAGGCGGCCCTCGCCTACGCACGCGATAACCTTCATAAGCCCTTGACCGTCCCCGACCTTGCCGAAGCGGCCAACCTCAGCCCGCGTCAGTTCAGCCGTGCCTTCCACGCCGAAACGGGCCAGTCTCCGGCCAAGGCGATCGAGAATCTTCGGGTCGAGGGCGCGCGCAATCTCATGGAGCAAAGCCGCCATCCGATCGACATGGTGGCCCGGCAAACCGGCTTTAGCGACCGCGACCACATGAGGAGAGCATTTCTTCGCGCTTTTGGGCAGCCGCCACAGGTTCTCCGCCGTAATGCCCGGCTGGGGTCAATCGACATCAACGACGAAGCTGACGAGCCCATCGGCGCGGTGTAACGAACAGGTCTTCGCCCCGTTCGGATATTCCGTTCCGATATGCCGCCGAAAACCATGAATGACCGTTAAGCCGCCGCCCTGGTCGGGGACGGCGGCAATCGTTCAGGCCGCGAAGCTGGGGCGCCCGGCGATCTTGTCGTACCACCGGCGCGTCGCGCTATTCCCGTCCGGGATCGGGAGGGCCAACGCCTTGGCCGCGAAATCGATCGCGACGACGGCAGTGATGTCGGCCGCGCTGAACCGGTCGCCCGCGACGAACGGCGCCTCGCCGAGCCTGGTTTCGAGATCGGCATGGAAATCCGCGATCCGCTGGTAGCCGCGCTCCACGATCCCCGGGATCTGCTCGTAACCGTGCGTGCCGGCGATTGCGCGCCCCTTGAGCCCCGGAACCTTGTTGCGGATGGTCTCCATCACCGCCGCAAAGCCCTCAAGCTCCATCCGGCGTTCCCACATCGTCACCAGCGCCTTGTCCGCGGGCGATGTGCCGAGCAACGGCGTGCCGGGATAGGCCTCTTCAAGATAACGCAGGATCGCCGGCACCTCGCCGATCGCCGTCCCGTCTTCGAGAACCAGCGTCGGGACGACCTGGCGCGGATTGATTTTGACGTAGGCTTCGGAGAACTGCTCCCTCGCGCCGAGATCGACGGGGATACGCGAGACGCAAATTCCCTTCTCCGCGATAAAGATGCGAACACGGCGCGAATTGGGCGAGCCGCTCGACTCATAGAGTTTCAGATGATCGTTTGACATGACGGGACCTTTTGAATGGGGGTTGAAAACGGGGGATGTCGGACATGCCAGCGGGGGCCGGGTTTCGAGCCCGGCCCCCCTTGGGGTCAGCCGGCCGACTTGCCGCCGTCGACGGTCAGGATGTGACCGGTGACGAAGCTGGCGTCGTCCGAAGCGATGTAGAGGATCGCGCGCGCGATCTCGTCGGGCTGGCCGATCCGCTTTTGGGCGTTGAGGGTCGCCAGATAGGCCTTGACCTCCTCGCCGCCGGTGAAGCGGTCGAGCATGCCGGTCTGGATCGGTCCCGGCGCCACGGCGTTGACCCGGATGCCAAGGCTGCCGACCTCCAGCGCGACCGACTTGGTCAGGCCCTCGACCGCATGCTTGCTCGCGGCATAGATCGACGCGCCGGCGCCACCCTCGTGCCCGAAGGTCGAGGAGATGTTGACGATGCTGCCGCTGCCCTGAGCCTGCATGACGCGCAGTTCATGCTTCATGCTGAGGATCGTGCCGAGGACGTTGGTGTCGAAAGTCGCGGCATAGCTCTCGGGGGTCTGGTCGACAGCCGGGCCGGGCGTGCCTTCGGTGCCGGCGGAATTGACGGCGATGTCCAGCCGGCCGAAGCGCCTGACGGTCTCATCGACGAGGGCACGAACGTCGTCCTCGTGGCGCACGTCGGCGCGGACGAATTCCGCTTCCGCGCCGACGGCGCGCAGTTCCGCGACGAGAGCAGCCCCCGCGTCGTCGTGGCGGCCGGAGGCGACGATCTTCGCCCCTTTCCCGGCGAAGGCGAAAGCGGTGGCGCGGGCGATGCCGGTGAGTGCGCCGGTGATCAGAACGACGGGCGTAGTCATGTTATTCTCCATTCGAAATAATGTTCCAGTTGACCATGCCATACCTTGATTGTCTGGCTCGGCCATCGTGGATTTCGGGCTTGCGTAAACTCGGCTGGACAATCCGGCCGGTGAGAGAGGAATAGGCTTCGAATTCTTCGGGGAAAAAGACTTTGTTTCTTGGGATCCATGCTTGTAAGGTATGGATTATGGATCTTCGTCATCTCCGGTATTTCATCGCCGTCGCCGAGGAAGGCAGCCTGACCGTCGCGGCAGAGAAGCGGCTGCATACCGCGCAGCCATCCCTCAGCCGGCAGATGCGCGATCTCGAGGCCGAGCTTGGGTGCGCGCTTCTGATCCGCGGTGCAAAGGGCATTGAACTGACCGCCGCGGGTCGCGTGTTTCTCGACCACGCGCGCGCCGTACTCGTCCAGGTCGAAGCGACGGTCGAGGCCACGCGCCGCGCCGCAGTGCCCGCCAAGCGGTCTTTCGTCCTCGGCTTCCTGACCGGCTATGAATTCGACTGGCTACCGGCGGTCATGCGCATCATGCGTGACGAACTGCCGAATACCGAGGTCGTACTTCTCAGCCTCTCATCGCCTGACCTGGCCGAGGGATTGATGCGCGGCAAGATCGACCTCGCCTTTCTCCGGCACGAACGCAACGCGCCGGGAATCGTCTTCACGCGATTGATCGATGAGCCGCTGATCGTGCTGATGCCGGTGGATCATCCGCTCACGGCACGCAGTGCCGTCACCAGCGAGGACATCATCGGGGAAGAACTCGTCGGCGTTCCTCACGACAAGTCCCCGGCGCTCAGGGCGGTGACCGACGCCTACGGCGCGAAACTGGGCATCGATCTCACGCCCGACCACGATGTCGACAACCTCGCGATGGCGATGTCGCTGGTCACCTCGACCCGCGGCATCGCCCTGATGCCGCTCTATGCGCGCAACCTGCTGCCCCCGACTGTCGTCAGCAGACCACTCGCCGGCGTTCCGCCGACGATCGACCTGTCGCTGGGCTACAACGAAGCCAATACATCCCCCCTTCTCAAGACCATCGTATCCAAGATCGGTGATCTCAAATTCGCCAATCCTTGAGCGTCGGCTTCAGCCGTCAATTGATCACGAAACAAACGCAGCAGCGCAGACGGCCAATGGTGTGGCCCGAAAATCGACGACCACGCGGTTATAAACGTTCACGAGCCCGATCGCGACCGTGAGATCGGCAAGCTCTTTCGCTCACCGACGCCGCCTCGCGCATTACCTCAGCAAAAATGTTTCCTGTACCTGGCCTGTTGCCTCACATGAAATGTTCCCCTGTCGCGAACGGCGACCCTTTCTGCTGCGGGTGTCGACAGCATATTCATCAACGCTACGCTGAAAGAATATCGCGTGCGGCATGGGATCTAATTCACGCGTGCCTCCCGTATCAAAAGCACGATCAGGCCTGGGTGGAGCAGAAGAACGGGGCGGGTGCGTCGGGCGATCGGCTACAGCGCCTGCGGCGGCAACGTCTCCATTGCCGCCCGATCGGGCGGCAAGGGGGATCGACGGGTGAAGCAAGAGGTGCAACCTAATGAGTAACAGTCAGACCCCCGGCAAAATTTCCCAATGCGCAATGGGTTCTCATCCTGATTGTCGCGCCGTACTCAATCATCATCCTTGTGGGTAGCTACAAAAACATCTCCGGCCGCGTTAATCCAGCCGCGGAACATTCCCTCGGTATTAAACTCAGCCGTTACGGAACCAGCAGGATCAATAGCGATGATTCCCCCGCCGATACCATACGGATTAAGTGCTTCCGCTCTCGGCCCTTCCGCCGGCAACCATCCTGGCGGGATCGACGATCCGGTCGAACATCTCCGCGCTGACGAATCCCAACTGCAACGCCGCGTCCCGCAGGCTCAAATCATGCGCCATCGCATGGTGCGCGACGCGGGACGCCTTGTCATAGCCGATCACCGGCACCAGCGCGGTGACCAGCATCAGCGATCGCGCGACATGTTCGGCGATCCGCCGCCGGTCCGGTTCGGTGCCGGCGACCAGGAACGTCCGGAAATTCCGGCACCCGTCATGCAGCAGGCCGATCGACTGCATGATATTATGAATAATCAGCGGCTTGTAGACATTCATCTCCAGATAGCCGCCGGCACCGCCGAACCCCACCGCCACGTCATTGGCCATCACCTGCACCGCGATCATCGTCAGGGCCTCGGCCTGGGTCGGATTCACCTTGCCCGGCATGATCGACGAACCGGGCTCATTTTCGGGAATCCGCAATTCCGCAAACCCGGCACGCGGGCCACAGGACAGCAGGCGGATGTCGTTGGCGATCTTGAACAGCGACCCGGCCAGGCCCCGCAGCGTGCCCGAAAGCTGAACCAGCGCGTCATGCGCGCCCTGGACGGCGAATTTGTTGGGCGCGGTGACGAAGGGCAGGCCCGTCAGCGCCGCGATCCGCGCGGCGGCCGCCTCGGCGAAACCCGGCGCGGCATTGATGCCGGTCCCCACCGCGGTGCCGCCCAGCGCCAGCCGGTACAAGGCCGGCAGCGCCGCCCCCAGCCGCTCCAGCGCCTCATCCAGCATCCTGACATAGCCCGACCATTCCTGGCCCAGCGTCAGCGGCGTCGCATCCTGCATATGGGTCCGCCCGATCTTGACGATATCCGCCCAGGCCCGGGCCTTGGCGTCGATCGCGTCGCGCAGCGCCGTCACTTCGGGCTCCAGCCGCCGCACCACCCCCAGCGCCGCCGCGACATGCATCGCGCTGGGAAACGTATCGTTCGAGGATTGCGACATGTTGACATGGTCGTTGGGATGAACCGGGCTCTTGCTGCCCAGCGCGGTGCCGGCCATCTGGCAGCACCGGTTCGCGATCACCTCGTTGACATTCATGTTGAATTGCGTGCCGCTGCCGGTCATCCAGACATGCAGCGGAAACATGTCCCGGTGCCGTCCGGCCAGGATCTCGTCGCAAGCCTGGCAGATCAGCCCCGCCGCCTCTTCGGACAAATTCCGGCCGTCGCGATTGGCAAGGGCCGACGCCTTCTTGATGATCGCATAGGCATCGACCATCTCGGCCGGCATCAAATCCCGCCCGATGCTGAAATATTCCAGCGAACGCTGCGTCTGCGCGCCCCACAGCCGGTCGGCGGGCACCGCAACCGGCCCCAGGCTGTCCGTTTCTATCCGCGTTCCAGGTTCCACCGGCGTCCCCGACATGACCGTTCCTTCCCTTCCCGGACATGATACCGTCACCATGGCCGCCGGCCCGGATCTCCATCGTCCAAACCGCCACTACGGATCAAACGCAATCCCCACAAGGGGGATCCGTGGGGGGATCCAGCCGGGAGAATCCCGGGGGCGACCTGCCCCGGCAGGATGCGCGCCACCTTGACAGATCGCCGCAGGATAAGAACATGACATCGTTCCATTTTCCGGACGAGGAAGGACGAGAATGCACATGTCGGCTCCCACGAAAGCACGCGGCGCTTCCCGCATCCTCCCTGTCATGCAGCTTGCGGGCATGCTTCTCGCGGGGGCCGGGGCGGCCCTGTCCGCGACGGCCGCGCACGACGCGCGCGCCCAGGCCTCGGCCATCACCGGCAACCAGGTCACCACCGGCACGGTCGAGACGGTCGATCCGGCCACCGGCACGGTGCTGCTGCGCGACCAGGCGGACGGCCTGGTCACGGTGCACATCCCGCGAGGCGCCCGCCACCTGCCCCGCGTACAGCCGGGGGACAAGATCCGCATCCGCTTCTTCCAGACGATCGCCGCCGACATCGCGGCCCCCGGCAGCCCGATGCCGGAATCAACGGTCAGTTCGGCCCAGGGCCTGGCCAACCGCCACCCCCACGGCACCATGATCTCCTTTCGCCGCGAACGGGTGCGAATCCTGGCGATCGACGCGCCGCACCATATCGTCACCGTCATCGACCCGGCACAGATGACCCGCACCGTGACCGTACGGGAAAAGCCGATGCAGGACCTGCTGGCCACGCTCAAGGTCGGGGACCAGGTCGATATCACGACCATGGACGCGGTTTCATTCACCGTCACCAACCGGGTCGTCACCCCCTCGGCAACCGTGACCGAACACGCGGGCCGGCCGGCCGGCGGCACGCCGCCCGGCCCCTGACCCCACGCGGCCGCCGGCGCAAAGCGGCGGTCTTGGCCCGATCCGTCGCTTCAGCCGACATTGCGACGGACCGGGCCCCGGCTTTCAGGGGAAGTTTCCATTGCCGACGGGATTCGCGTCACTGACGCAATTGGTGCAGACCCCGGCACCATCCGCCATGGAACAGGCGGACAGCGCGACCGACAAGGATGCAGCCGCAACCCGGACGATCAGCATCCGATGCGTGTTCCTGTTCATTCCACGCCCTCTTTCAAATATGACGGCGCCCCGGCCGAAGCGGCCTCCAGCGCCGCCCGCACGCCCTCGGCCCAGGCCGGATCGGCCTTGGCGAAATGGGCCAGTTGCCGTTCGACGATCTCCCGCGGCACGCCCTGCATCGCGGCGGCGATATTGGCGAAGAAGCGCGCCCGCTGGCCGGCATCGAACATCCGGAACAAAGCGGCCGGCTGGCTGTAATCGTCATTGCCCGCCCGATGGTCGTACCAGGCCGCGTCCCCGCTGATGCGCAATGGCGGTTCGGCGGCCGAACGGTCCTCCACCGGACCGCCGAAGGAATTCGGCTCGTAATACGCATCAGTGCCGCGCGGCGCGTCGAAGCGCATCGCCCCATCGGCATGATAGGTATGGACCGAAGCCGCGTGCGGCCGGTTGACCGGCAGCGCCTCGTAATGCGTGCCGACGCGATAGCGATGGGCGTCGGCATAGGCGAACAGCCGGCCCTGCAGCACCTTGTCGGGCGAAAACCCGATCCCCGGAACGATGTTCGACGGCGAGAACGACGCCTGCTCGATCTCGGCGAAATAATGCGCCGGATTGCGGTTCAGCTCCAGCACCCCGACTTCCATCAGCGGATAATCCTTGTGCGGCCAGACTTTGGTCAGGTCGAACGGGTTATAGGACGTCGTCTCGGCCTCCAGTTCCGGCATGATCTGCACATGGACGGTCCAGCGCGGGAATTCGCCGCGCTCGATCGCCTCGTACAGGTCCCGCTGCGCGCTCTCCCGATCCTGGGCGATCACCGCATTGCCTTCCGCATTGGTCCAGAACCGATGGCCCTGCTGCGTCTTGAAATGGAACTTGACCCAGAACCGCTCGCCCGCATCGTTCCAGAAGGAAAATGTGTGGCTGCCATAGCCGTTCATGAAGCGATGGCCCTGCGGCAGGCCCCGGTCGGAAAACAGGATCGCAACCTGGTGCAGGCTTTCCGGGCTCAGCGACCAGAAATCCCACATCGCGGTGGCCGAACGCAGATTGGTCCGCGGATGGCGCTTCTGCGTGCGGATGAAATCGGGAAATTTCATCGGATCGCGGATGAAGAAGACCGGCGTATTATTGCCGACCAGGTCCCAGTTGCCCTCCTCGGTATAGAATTTCAGGGCGAAACCGCGCACGTCGCGCTCGGCATCGGCCGCGCCACGCTCGCCCGCCACGGTCGAGAAACGGGCCAGCACCTCGGTCTGCTTGCCGATTCCCGAAAACAGGCGGGCACGGGAATAGCGGCTGATGTCCCGCGTCACCGTGAAGGTGCCATAGGCGCCCGAACCCTTGGCATGGACCACGCGCTCGGGAATCCGCTCGCGGTTCTGGTGCGCCAGCTTCTCCAGCAACTGATAGTTTTCCAGCAGCAGCGGCCCGCGCGGGCCGGCACTCCGGCTGTTCTGGTTGTCGGGCACCGGCGAACCCGCCGTGGTGGTCAGTACCGGCCTGTGGGATATGTCGGACATTCTCGCTCTTCCCTTGCGCTCACAATGGCGTCACCGGCACGCTAAGGGACGCCATTCAATAACGAAAATCGATTCTCTATATCATCACGATAGGCAATACTTATGATATAGAGCAAGGCATGCAGACCACCTCCCTGTCCGGCCTCTCCCTGCGCGATTGCGAATATGCGCTGACCGTCGCCGAAACCGGCCATTTCGGCCGGGCCGCCGAACGCTGCGGCGTCAGCCAGCCGGCGCTGAGCGAACAGATCCGCAAGCTGGAGGCCCTGCTGGGCTGCGCATTGTTCGAGCGCGGGCGCGGCGGCGCCCGCCCGACGCCGCAGGGTACCCCCCTGCTGGCCCAGATCGGGCGCGTCGTCCGCGAAAGCCGCGCCGTACTGGAACTGGCACGCACCCACACGACCCCGCTGGACGGCAGGCTGGCGCTGGGGGTCATCCCCACCCTCGGCCCCTATTACATCCCGGGCCTGCTGCAATTGCTGCGCGCCCGCCTGCCCGGCCTGTCGCTGCGCCTGACCGAGGAACGCACCGAGCCCCTCCTGGCCGCGCTGGCCGACTACACGCTGGACGCCGCCCTGATCGCCCTGCCCGCCGACCAGCCCGGCCTGGTGGCCGAACCCCTGTTCTTCGAACCGTTCCACGCCCTGCTGCCCGCCGACCACCCGCTGGCGGCCCAACGGGCACTCTCCGTCACCGACCTGGCCCGGCCGGACCTGCTGCTGCTGGAAGACGGGCATTGCCTGCGCGCGCAAACCGTCTCGCTCTGCCACGTGCCGGCCG
This sequence comes from Nguyenibacter vanlangensis, assembly GCF_038719015.1. Lineage (NCBI taxonomy): Bacteria > Pseudomonadati > Pseudomonadota > Alphaproteobacteria > Acetobacterales > Acetobacteraceae > Nguyenibacter > Nguyenibacter vanlangensis. The sequence goes on along the minus strand of NZ_CP152276.1, from coordinate 3,911,427 downwards.
AATCGCAGCGGGCGGCGAACCCGCGCGTCGCCCCCAGCCTGGAAATGCTGCGTCATATGGTCGCGGCCGGCGAGGGCATCGCCCTGATGCCCGCCCTGGCGATCCAGGACCGGATCCAGGACCGGATCCAGGACCGCACGGGCGACGGCGCCCTGACCTGCAGCCGCCCACTGACCGACCCCCGGGCCGGACGCCGGATCGGCCTGGCCTGGCGCGCGACCGACCCGAGGGGGGCGGATTTCACCCGCCTGGCGGAGCTATTGCGCGCGTGATTCCAAAAAGGGCGCTTCGACCCCTCGCCAGCCTCCCGTGCCGCATGACGATCTCCCCTATCGGCCATCCGCCAGGGCCATGCGCAACGCCTCGGCCAGTTGCAGGCGCAGCCAGATCAGCCCGGCATCCGCCAGCCCGTCGAGCCGCATCAGGATATGCACCTCGCCGCCGGTGATCGGCACCGGCAGCGGGCTGACATGCAGCCCGGACTGCCGGGCCAGGGCATAGCCGACATAATGCGGCACCACCGCCAGCGCGTACTGACCCAGCAGAAACGCCGGCAACGCGCCGAAATTGCTGACGACGACCCGGACCCGCCGGCGCAGCCCCTCCTGGCGCAACATCGTCTCGACGATCGTGCCGCGCGTGGCGGCCTCCGTCAGGATATGCGGCACGTCCAGAAATTCCTCCCGCCCGATGACCGGCCCCAGGCCGCATCCGGCAGGATCGTACAGGCAGACGAAATGATAACGCCCCACCGTCATTTCGGCGCAGCGATGGTCCGGCAGGCCGCGAATGGTCGCCGCCAGCTCGATGTCCCGCCGCTCCAGCAGGTCGGCGGCCTGCCGCGTCTCCGGCGCCCGGAATCGCGTCATCGTCAGCGGCGCGGCCCGCCAGAGCATCGCGCTCAGCACCGGTCCGGCCGCCAGGTCCAGGCCCGCGGTCATGCCGACGACGAATTGCCGCGTCGCCGTCTCCGGCAGGAAATCCCGGCTGCCGCCCAGCGCCAGACGGATCTGTTCGACATCGCGCTCCAGTTGAGGCGCCATCATCGTGGCCCGCACCGTCGGCCGCATCCCGCCGCGCGTGCGGACGAACAATTCATCCCCGCAGGCGGTGCGCAGCCGCTTCAGCGCATTGCTGACCGCCGGCTGCGTCAGGGCCAGCCGCACGGCCGCGCCGCTGACGCTGCGCTCATACCACAAGGCCAGGAAGATCGTCGCCAGATTGAGATCGATGCGCCTATTATTCATTAGATCAATATCATAGACGAGAAATTATAATTTGACCACGCAACGTTCATGCATAAGCTTCGTGCAGGGGACATTATACACTTCATACACCTCGAGGCGGCCGGGCGCTGAGAGCATCTTCTTTTTCTGAAGAAAAAGAAGCAAAAAGACTTTTATTCGTTAGGAGATTTTGCATGGTCCGGCTCACCGGGCCAAGACGACGAACATGCGCCCCACTCCATTACGTTTCGATAACAGGATACTTCATCAGAAGACACCTCCAGGATCCAATCAATCTGACCAAGTATATGTTAATAACATATATCAATAATTAAAATAAACCCGCCGTATGCGCCTGTGACGCACCATGAACGCCGACATGACCGAGTGAGAGAGATGTCAAGGACCGTAGAATTGTCGAAGACCCGATCGGGATGGCTGCGCGCGCTGCTCCATGGCACGTCGCTCGCGACCGCATTGCAGGCCCTGCCCGGCCATCCCCGGGCCGCGCCATGGCCGGCCGCCGCGGGGCGCGGTTCCTGCCATGTCACGAAACAGGCCGACGTCCCGGCGAAAATGCGCGACGGCACCATCCTGCGCGCCGACATCTATCGCCCGGACAGCACGGCGCCGGTCCCGGTCATCCTGATGCGCACCCAGTATGGCAAGGACGCCGCGCAGGTCCAGCCGTCGCGCTTCCAGACGCCGGACTGGTTCGCCTCGCACTGCTATCTGGTGGTGGTGCAGGACATTCGCGGCCAGGGAAAATCCGGCGGCACGTTCTACGAATATCGCTATGACCGCGATGACGGCTATGACACGGTCGAATGGGCCGCCCGCCTGCCCGGGGCCGACGGCAAGGTCGGGATGTACGGCTCGTCCTATGTCGGGGCGACACAATGGCTGGCCGCCACCGCGTCGCCGCCGTCACTGAAGACCATCGTCCCGTCCAACACGGGCTCGGATTACTATGACGGCTGGACATATGAGGACGGGGCATTCCGCCTGGCCTTCATCGCACCATGGATGATGGAGACGATCGCCTCCAGCGCCGCCGCCAACCGCGGCGATACCGCGCTGGCGGCCGAATTGCGGGCCGACGGCATGAATCCGGCGGCCTGGCTGCGCGACACGCCCTATCTGTCCTTTCCGCCCCTGCGCCCCGGCGACCCCAAGGTCGCGCCCTATTTCTACGACGCCATCCGTCACCCGTCGCGCGACGGCTATTGGAAAGCGTTCGAAATCCGTTCGCGCTATCCGAATGTGCAGGTGCCGGTCCTTGCCTTCGACGGCTGGTATGATTCGTTCCTGACCGGCGCGCTGGAAAATTTCAACGGCATGCGCACCCAGGGCGGCACCCCCGCGGCGCGGCGCAACCAGCGCATCATCCTCGGCCCCTGGGAACATCTGGGCTGGGGGCGGCCCGACAGCCTGGTCAGCCCGCGCCTGAAGGCGATCGGCCCCGTCTCCGACAGTCCGGTCAATGAATTGATGCTCGCCTGGTTCGACCATTTCCTCAAGGGCAAGGATGACGGCGTGCAGACCGGCCCGCGCATCGACTACTTCACCATGGGTGAAAATCGCTGGCATGTCGCCGATCGCTGGCCGGTGGCCGGCACGACCTACCAGACATGGTATCTGGGCAGCGCGCGGGACGCATCCTCGGTCATGGGCGACGGCGCGCTGACGACGACCCCGCCGGGCAGCACGCCCCCTTCCCCCGCCGCGCCGCCCCACGGCACAATCGACCCGGCCAGGCTGACCGCGCCCAGCGACCATTTCGTCTATGATCCGGCCAATCCGGTTCCCAGCATCGGCGGCCATTCCTGCTGCGCGTGGAATTCCGGCCCGCAGGGCCAGTTCGATCAATCGGCCATCGAACAGCGCCCGGACATCCTGGTCTATACCAGCAATGTCCTGACCGCGCCGCTGAACGTCACGGGACCGATCACCGTCATCCTCTATGCCGCCACCACGGCCAGGGATACGGATTTCACCGCCAAGCTGGTCGACGTCCATCCCGACGGCAGCGCGATCAACCTCAATAACGGCATCGTCGTCGCCCGCTACCGCGCGTCGCTGACCGACCCCACGCCGATCACGCCGAACCAGATCTACGAATACCGGATCAAGGTCTGGCCGACCAGCAACCTGTTCCTGCCCGGCCATCGGATCAGGCTGGAAATCTCCTCCAGCGACTTCCCGCAATTCGCCCCCAACCCGAATACCGGGGCACCGTTCGGACACTCCGCCGCCATCGTCAAGGCCGCGCAGACGATCTGGCACGACGCCGCCCACCGCTCGGCACTGATCCTGCCCGTCCTGCCGCCCCAGGCCGCGGGCAGCGGCGTGGACCATCCGCCGGTCGACTGACAGCCACGTCCGAACGACCCCCGACACGGACCATATCATTTCCACATCGCATCATAGTGAACGATCACGGCCCGCGCGAGACTTGGCCGGAGGAACCAACCGATGACAGACCAAGACCGGACAAGGTCGTCCGCGGGGCAACCGGCCCGCCCCCTGCCCGCCGGCGCGCCGCATCTCCGACGAAGCCCGCGCGCCCTGCTGCTGCTGGCCTCGGCCGCCATCGTTCTGGGCGCGGCCGTGCCGCTCCGCCCCGGCCACGCGGCGACACCCGCCGCCACGCAGCGCAAGAAGGCCAGGCCCGCGGATCGACACGCCGCCGCCCGCCCGCCCGCCGCCTCCGAGGACATCACCGTGACCGGCGGCATGGCCACCGCCAACGGCGTCACCAACACCACGCCCGGCGGCGGCCTGATGGCGCCGCAGACCGTCGCGAAAAGCCGCAGCACGATCACCCGCGACTTCATCGCCAAGCAATCGCCGACCACCAACGCGATCGCGATGATCGCCAACCTGCCCGGCGTGGTCGCCGCCAGCACCGACCCGCTGGGCCAGTCGACGACGGCCATGTCGATGCGCGGCCTGATGCAGACCGAAATCGGCTTCACCTACGAAGACATGCCGATCGCGGATTCGATCAACTATACGCCCTATGTCCAGGCGGCGGTCGATACCGACAATATCGCCGCGATCACCGTCAACCAGGGCGCGCCCGACATCACCTCGCCGGTCTATAACGACGTGGGCGGATTGCTGAAGATCACGCTGCGCCATGCCGCCGACAATTTCGGCGGCACGGCGAATCTCTCCTACGGCTCGAAATCCCTCGAACGCGAATTCATCCGCCTGGACAGCGGCGAACTCGGCCATAGCGGGATCAAGGCCTTCGCCTCCTTCTCCTCGACTACGAACGACGAATGGCGCGGTTCCGGCACCTTCAGGAAATATCACGTCGATTCCGAAATCCGCAAGGACTGGACGCCGGACACCAGCCTGGCATTCATCCTGTCCTACGACAATTGGCAGCAGGGCAATTACCGCCCCATGACCATGGCGGCCTGGCACGCCTACGGAATCAACTACAATTACGACAAAGACTACACACGTGGCGACTATAACTGGATCGGCCTGAACCAGTACACCCGGCGTTCCCTCATCATGATGCTGCCCTTCAAGGCCCGGCTGGCCGACGGGCTGCATGTCCACCTGACCCCATCCTTCGCCGATTACGAGGAATATTATTTCGGCGGCACCAACATCAACAATACAAGATCCTGGTACGGCAACCAGCCGGCCGGCAACCTGAACCTGCCCGCCCAGTTCACCCTGAACGGCGTGCCCGGCGAGGCGACCGTCGAGCAGATCAACCCCGTGCCGCAGAAAAGCTTCGTGCTGGATAGCGGCCTGTCCTGGGAAAAGGGGAACAACATTTTTCAGGCCGGCTATTCCTATAATTATGTCGATCTCCTGGAACAGATCTGGTACGAAGGCGTCAACGCCCAGGGCGGCATGGCCAACCACGAAGGCGCCTATCCCATCCGGATGGCGAACGGCGTGCGCTACAACACGCTCGACCAGCATTTCCAGCACCAGATGAACGCGCTGTACGTGTCCGACACGCTGAAATTGCTCGGCGGCCGGCTAGTCCTCAATGCCGGCCTGAAATATCTGATGATCTTCCGCGACATGGTCAACCGCACGCCGGGCGCCATCCGCTATGCCGGCGGCGCCTACGCCCAGCCGCTGCCGCAGATCTCGGCCAGCTACCGGCTGACCCCGCACGACCAGATCTATCTCGACGCCACGACCGCCTATCGCGCCCCGGCCTCTGTCGAGGCCTACGGCCAGCTCTTCTCGCCCGGCCGGCCGGGACCGACCTCGTCCTTCGTGCCCATGACCGGCGAATATGCGATCGGCGAGGAAATCGGCTATCGTCATTACGGGCTGGTCAATGTCGCGCTCGCCTTGTTCAACTACAACATCACCAACAACCAGGTCACGTCGAACGTCTATATCGGCAATTTGCCGATCCCCGAACCGATCCAGGCCGGCGGCAAGACGTCGCGCGGCGCGCAGGTCGAACTGGGGCTGCGGCCATGGCATCATGTCAGCCCATATGTCTCGGCCCAGTACCTGCACGCCACCATGGACAATAATTTCGCCACCAACGGCGTGCTGCTCCCCACCGCCGGCAAGACCGCGGTGCAAAGCCCCGAGGTCACGGCAGCGATCGGCCTGTCCTACGACAACGGATCGGTCTTCGGAAATTTCAGCTTCAACTATATCGGCGCGCAATACGCGACCCTGATGAACGACCAGAAGATGCCCTCGTACGAAACCGCCAACATGACGCTGGGCTATCGCTTCCACAGCGTCGGCTTCGCCCGCCACCCGCAGATCCAGATGAATATCGTCAATATCGGTGCCGAAAACTACCTCTCCGGCATCCAGAGCGTCACCGCGAACGCCCACCCGGTGGTCGTCGGCGGCCACACCATCGCCGGCGCCGCCCCCCTCTACCTCGTCGGCGGCGGGATCGCGGTCATCGGCTCGGTCTCGACCGCGTTCTGATTGCGCTCCCGCTCTTCACCCGTTGACCGGGATCGTCACGATCGTGCTGGGCCCCTTGCTGGTCTTCGACAGTTCCAGCAGGATCTGCAGCATCGTAAAGGCCAGCTTGCTGTCGAAATCGTCGTCGGCGATCCAGTAATATTTATGGTTGTACGTGGTCCATGAAAACACCGACTCCGGCCGTTCCCTGGTCACGTGCACCACGACGATGGGCCGCGTTTCGCGCCCGATCAGCTTGATCGTCGGCCGGGTGCGGCCCGAGCGGATATCGTCCTCGGGCACATCGATCTGATAGGCGATCTGCCCCAGTACCCCCAGGATGGTACGCGTCAGCAGCCGGATCTGCCCGCGCCGGGGCCTGCCCCCGCCATAGACGACCTCAACCCGCTCGTCATCCTGCGCCATGCCCAGCAGGCGGCGCACCTCACGCACGACCGGCATCAGCGCCGCATTGTCCGTCGAGGCGATCGACAGATAGACCCGATCGGCCACCGGTTCCTTGCCGTTCGCGGCCGTGCTGTGCTCCAGTTGAATGCCCAGCAATCCGGCCACCTGCAGCACCCGCAGATCATAGATCAGGTCGAAGAAGACCGGCGATCCCCGCCCGGCATCGCCGCCCAGCGCGCCGGCATTGCTGATCAGATTGACCGACTGCACCGCCAGGCGAAACAGCACGTCGATCGGCAGGCCGCCCAGCACCAGCGGCAACAGATTGCCCGGCGGCAGCGGGCGCAGGAAGCTCTGCGCATAGGCATCGCCGGTCACCGGCTGAAAGGTGAAGGTGGGGCTTTCCTGGAATTGCACCGCCGCCCCGCCAAAGGGCCGGCTGGCCGAATAGGTGCCGACGCCCAGCGAGACATTGCGCTGCAGTTGATAGCCGGAAATCAGTTGCGTGGTGTCCAGGAAACCCGGCGTGTCGGCATAGCGCAGACGCACGACATTCAGCAGCGTCTGCTGCTTGCCCGCACTGGTCACGGCCCGGGAATAATCGCTCTGGTCCTGGTCCAGGCGCGTCGGCCCGATCGTGCTGCATCCCCCGGCGACAAGTAACAAAGGCAGGGCGCGGAGCGGACGAAAAATGCGGATCATGGTCCCGTGGCGTATCTGACAACCGGGCTATCTATAAAGACGCCCCGAAAACGGAACCAATCCTATTTTGTTTATATTTTTTAACCAATATGTAACTTTTATACCAACCCACCACCCCAGCCACCGCATCCGGAACAACAAACGAGAGTTAAGTTTCAATCTTTTCGAGATTGAAAGCCATACCGACGCAAACCGTCGAAAATCCAAAATAACCCTGGCGCATCGTTGCGGAATGATCGACTTCTGGCCACCCTCAAAAATGTGCGCTGACGGTCCCGTAAAACGAGCGAGGCGCGCCGACCTGCAGCGTATTGTAATCACCGGATAGGGGATTGCCGCCACTTCCCATATTGGTGATGTATTTTTCATCGGTGATATTGTTGATGCTGAAGTCGAACTTGAGGTTTTGTGCTACAGCCACATGCCGGAACGCGTAGCTGATACCAAAATTTTCCAGCCAATAGGACGGAACGGCGGTATCGTTAATGTAACTCAGGTACCTCTTGCCCATATACATCGTATCGAAATGAACACTGAAGCCATTTCGATGGTAATTGATCGAATTTTTATACATCAGCTTCGCGTAATTCGGTTCCTGCTTTCCTTTTAGATCATATATGATCCCGCCGGACGTCAGGTTGCTTTCAAATTTCGAACTGTTGTAGCTGATGCTGTTATATAGCGACAGATGCCGCACCGGCGTCACCGTCACGCTGGCATCAACGCCATTCATGTCGACAGACCCCACATTTTCGAACAGAGCATGCGCTTCCGCCAGGGGGCCGACCGACACCGCCTGCTGACGATTTGAAAAATCGACGTGATACAGGTTTATAAGGCCCATCACGTAACTCGCGTTCAACCGATAGCCGATTTCATACACCCAGTCGGTCTCGGGGTGCAGCATTTTCCGCAGGCCGACGAAATCCTGGACGGTTTCCGCCCCCCAGGGCGAGGCAGAGTTGAATCCGTTCTGCGGATAGGCCTGCATGTTCTTCGATATGTCGAAATAGAATTCGTTATGCGGGGCGAAGCGCCAATTGGCGCTGAACTGCGGCAACGCCGCCGCAACGGCATCGAGCGATCCGTGCGGCAACTGCGACGACCCCGTAAAGCCGGCGTCGTTATACAGGATATGGTCCTGCGCATCGACAACCATGCTCCGGAACCCTCCGTGCACCGTCAAGTGTGGAAGAACCCTGTACGTGTCCTGCAGATGAAAGACATATGTGTTGGTGTTGAAGCCATAGGCCCAATGCGTCAGGAACGGACTGCCTCTATGCGCGATTTCGTCATATGGGGCCGCATCCGGGCTATTCGGCTCGTTATAATATTCCATTGCGGGATCGAACGTCATATTCTCATACCAGAACCCGGCATCGAGTGTATGATGCCGGATGTGGTAGATCAGATCGGTCTGAAAACCGATCCGCTGCGTGCCCATCGCCTGATCCTGCGCCGAAAGCGGCGCACCCGAGGGCGAACCGACATAGGGCGACGTCCACCACGCATCGTAGCGCTTGCCGATGCCGTAGAATGTTGTTTTGGATTCCAGAAAATCAGTCAACCGACTGTCGAGACTCATGCCGCCCAGATAGTACCGGCTTGTCTCGATCCCCCGATAATATGCAGCATCCTTCGGATCGGACAGGTCCCTATATTGCTCCGGGTAGATTCCATTCGCCGCATTCAGGGCAGCGCCGTAGTCGGGATAGTAATAATCGATACCGTATCCGACCTTCTTCAGCTCTTCGAGGCTGTTATCGATATAGGACGCCGCTGCCTCCCACGACCAATCAAAATAGGTCTTGAAAGTCGTACGCGCGCCGATCGGCTGCACCAGCTTGGCGTTCACCATCTGCTGGAACTGCGAATCCCCGCCCAGCCATTTGTCTTCCGCCTTTCGGTCGTACGAGACGTAGAATTTCGTCCCGCTGGGATTGAGTAACCCGCTATCGAAGCGCACGAAAGTCCGGAACGCGGCATAGCTGCCGAAGGTCTGCGAGACGTCTCCCCCCATCCTGTCGCTGGGGTCGTTGCCGTAGAAGCGGACCGTACCGCCCAGATTGCTGGTGGCCGGGGTATCCAGACTCCCTGCACCCTGCGACACGTCGGTACGCGAGATGTTCTCGTTGCTGATCGAGCGGCTGACGGGAACGCCGTTATAGGATTCATAGCCCTGCCCGCCCAGCGGGATGCCATCGAGGGTGAAGCCAAGCTGGTCGCTGGTGAAGCCATGCATATAGAAGCTCTGCGACCACAGATCGATGCCGAGCGGGTCCGAGGTACTGAACTGGATACCTGGCAGATTGCCGACAGCCTTCAGCGGCGTCACACCTGGCACAATGAAGGCCAGGTCGCGGGCGGACACCGACTGCATCTGGCGGGTGGAACCGCTTCCGACGACGCTGATCGCCTCGGCCGGTGCCGGGACCGCAGGGCGGACGACCAGTGCGCCCCGTGCAGCCGGACCACGCTTGGCGGTGCGAACCGGCCCGTGCGGCAAGCTGCCATGCGCCTCCTCGATGGCGGCGGCCTGCGCGTGCGCGGCACCATAAGTGACAAGCAGAGTGAAGACGGAAACACCGGCCATCAAGGCGGCGTGCAACCTCTCGCACCACGCGTTGCGGGTGTCGGCGTGGGATAGGCGACAACAGGCATCTCGACTCATCGGAACCATCCTCGATACGAACGCAAAGCCGGCCCACGTTCAATGTCATTGAGATTATTTGCTCACGATTTTCCAATCAGCATCACTACCGAAATTCCTCACCACCCATCAGTTTCATCCGGATGCCCATAATGGCGGCATTGGTTTGCGGAACTGGAGGAGCCTGACAATGCGCCGGACGCCGCGCGTGAACCAGGAGAGCCTGCTGCGGCTCATGTTCGCGGGTTGACGTCTGGGGCTTTTTTTTCGTCCGCTGATGGATTGGTTTGTGCGTCGCACAGGCCGGTGGAGACGGCGAAATACAAAGCGATACTCATCACCAGCACCAACCGGCCGAGACGTTCGGGGGAACGCAACTGACTGTGTTCGAGACCGAAGCCGCGCGATTTGAAGTCGGAGAACATGGGCTCGATGCCCCATCGTGCGCTGTAATCCAGTGTTGTCAGGTAGCTGGGGGTGTCGGACATCGCAATGATCCACGGCTCGGCATGGCCGGGCGCGTTGATGATGCCGATATTGGTGACAATACGCCGATGGGTGAGCGCGACGTCGGTCAGATAGGGACGCTTGTCAGTGACATGTTCGGCCAGGGAGGTTTTGTGGCCGCCCGCGGCGACCCGCAGATTGGACCTCACGCGCAGCCGATAACCCCAGCCTCGGGCGATGGCGAACGCGATCAGATCCGGCGTGCCGTAGAACCGATCCGCCATCAGGCAAATCTCGGCCTGGGAAGGCAGCCAGCCGGCAACCGCTTGGAGCAGGTCCTTCTGAACAGCGAACCCGATCGCCCCTTCCGTCGCCTCGACCCGCCAGGCCAGCGGCAACGCGCGCTCGCCAAAACGCAGCGAGAGCATCAGGATCTGATGGCGGTCATTGGCCTTGGTCTGGTCCATGATCAGCACCACACGCCCGTCTTCGGCGGCCTTGGTGAGCACCTCGCGCGCAAACGGTTCCATGACTTCATCACAGACCACGAGGGGGTTGTCGATGAACCGAGCGATCCACTGGTAACGCATGTCCGCTCGTTCTGCCGCGCGCGGCAACGAAGCCGCCAACACCATCAGATTGGCGCTGCGAACGTCCAGCATGGTGGCGACAAGCAGCGCGAGTTTGTCACGCTGGGTCTTGCGCTGTCCAGGCAACCGACGCTGCAAATCCGCCGCAATGCCAGCCGCCATTTCCACAATAGCCGGGGTCATGCCAAATCCGCTCCTCACAAGGGCAGAATCCTTGAATCACAGCCAGATTCAGCACGTCAATCCAGACTCCATAAAAACTGATGGGTGGTGAGACCGAAATTCCACGATGTGCACTCACCCTGGATGCGGCAGACATCCCGGATACAGATTTAATCGATCCTCCAATTAATTCTGTCAAGAAACGTTTTTGATTGACACACCATATGGATCCCGAATTGACAATCGAATTGGAATGGAACGACACGACTTTAGAAATTTTTTTATGAATATTTATTTTTTTGATCTTACTTCAGTGTGAAAACATCGGTTCCATAGGCCACCACCCCACATCCGGAACGAACACGCCACCTGTAATCCGGCCCCGCGATCCCGCGCGGAGCCGGAAGCCGCCGATCAGAAATTCGTGCTGATCGTGCCGTAGAGCTGGCGCGGCGCGCCGGCCTGCATGGACTGGTCGTCTCCGCTGAAGGAATTGCCCAGTTCGCCCATGTTCGCGATATATTTGATGTTCGTCAGGTTATAGACGTTGAAGGACGCGGTCACATTCTTCAGCACGCTGTAATCGCCGAAATGATAGCCGGCCCCCAGGTTGGTCAGCCAGTAATGCGGCACCGACACATCGTTGGTATAGCTCAGATACCGCCGCCCCATCATCATCGTGTCGATATGCGCGAACGCGCCGCGATAGGTATAGGACAGGCTGCCCTTGTACATCAGTTCGGGGTAATTGACCGCCTGCTTGCCCTTGATGTCATAAACGACATCGCCGGTATTCAGGTTGTTGGCATAGCGCGAACTGTTATAGCTGATGCTGTTATAGATCGACAGGCCACGGATCGGCATCAGGTTCAGGCTGGCATCGACGCCGTTCATGTTGACGCTGCCGACATTTTCCAGGACCGACACCGAATTGTAGATCGATCCCAGGTTCACGCTGCCTTGCCGGTGCAGATAATCGGTGTGGTACAGCGCCAGCAGCCCGACCGCCCAGGGCGAGGTGTAGCGATAGCCCAGTTCGTAGACATACGCCGTCTCGGGCTTCAGGTGCGTCTTGGTGTAATCGAACGCCGCCTGCGTGGGGCCGCCCCACGGGCTGCCCTGATTATAGCCCGAACCGGTCATGACCGACATGTTCTCGGCAAAATCGAAGAACACTTCATGATGCGGCAGGAAACGGTAATTGATGCTGAATTGCGGCAGGAACGCCGCGTTGTTCGAGATCGAGCCCGTCGGCAGCGTCGCCATGCCGGTATAGGCCGGATCGTTCTCGATGATGTGGTTGGTCCCGGTATAGAGGATCGAACGGAAACCCGCATTGATCGTCAGGTTGCGCGTCACCCGGTACGTGTCCTGCAGATGGGTCTGCACCAGGTCGTAACGGTAGCCATAGCGCCATTGCTCGGCAAAGGCCGGCGGCAGCGCGTTGACCGGATCGACCGGCGTCCCCTGGCCCAGGATCGGCTCCTGATAGAATTTATAGAAATCCTGCGGCTGGCTGTTCTCGTACCACACGCCCAGATTCACCATATGATGGGCGATATGATAGGTCAGGCCGGTATCCAGGCCGGCACGCACCTGGCGCGAGCCCTCGTTCTGCTCGACCAGCGGCGCGCCATTGGGCGACGTCACCCACGGGTTGGTCCAGAACGCGTTCCACGACTTGCCGTGCGCATACAGCATGGTCTGCCAGCGCAGCTTGTCGGTAAGCTGGGAATCGAACTTGATCCCGCCCAGATAATCGTGGCCCGTGGCCGGCCCGTCATAGACCGACGCGTCGATCGGGTCGTCCAGGCCGGCGTATCCGGGCGGCAGGCTGCCGCCGGGCAGGCCATGCGCGAACAGCGCCGTGCGATAGGCCGCCGCATAGTCGGGCTTGTAGTAATCGACGCGATAGCCCAGCGTGTTGATGATGTTCTTCGACAAATCGCCATAGGTATCGGCTTCGCTCTGGTCCCAGTCGAAGAAGGCGGTCATCTTCGTGCTCTGGCCGATCGGCTGCACCAGCTTGAAATTGACCTGCTGCAGGAACTGGCTGCCATAGCCCTTCCACTTGTTCTCGTCCGTGCGGCTGTACGACACGAAGAACTTGGTGCCGGACGGATTCAGCACGCCGCTGTTCAGCCGCACGAAGGTCTGATAGGCTTGGTTGCTGCCGAAGGTCTGCGACAGCGTGCCGCCCCGCCGGTCCGACGGATCGATCGAATAGAACTGCATCACTCCGCCCAGATTATTGGCCGCCGGCACGTCGACGGCCCCGGCCCCCTGGGATACGGTCACCTTGGCGATGTTCAGGTTGGAAATGGCGGTGTTGATGTTCGCGCCCAGCCCGCCATAGCCCTGGCTGCCCAGCGGAATGCCGTCCAGCGTAAAGCCCAGCGCCGAGAAGCCCCGCACATAGAAGCTCTGCGACCACAGATCGACGCCCAGCGGGTCGGAGGAATTGAACGACACGCCGGGCAGCGTGCCCAGCGCCTTCAGCGGCGTCGTGCCGGGCACCATGCGCGACATCAGTTGCGCCGTGGTCAGGGTCTGTTCCTGACGGGTCGAGCCATGGCCGACCACGCCGACGGACTCACCCTGGCTGTCGCCATGATAGGCGACGGAACGGGCGGCGGCCGGCGCCCGCCGCGCGGCCGTGCCATGCACGGCATGCGGCGCCTTGCCGGCCGGTTGCGAAGCCGCCGTCTGCGCCACGGCGTCCAGACCCGGACAGACCAGCATTGATGTCGCCAGAAGATAGGTCAAACGCCTTCTGCTCATGAAAACTTCCCGCCTTTCCTAAAGGATATCCGTCATCAGGCCGCGCGTGGCGCGAACCGGCCGGACTCAGCCACAATATATAGTGTATACACTACAAAAATTCGAACGACGCCCGAAGGATCAAACCACCATCGCCAATCGCCGCCTCCCCGTCCCGACGCGGCACGCCCTCGCCTTCAGGGACCAGGGCGGTCCTGTTTCGGGATATCCTGCACAATGTCCGGCTCCGGGCGTTCCTCCCCATGCCGGGGAATATGGAGGCTTCGGGTCACGACATTGCGCATTCGTTCCATTTAGTGGTGTACACGCGACTTATTCCGGACGCAAGTCGATTCGAAATCGTTTTTTAATTATTCCGTAAACACCACCAGGCTTTCGGCCCCACCCCCGTTTACGTCAGCGGCAGGCCCACGCCTGTCCCGCGCCCGCACGGGCCTGGGCGGGATAGGCACAGAGCGGCATGGCATGCCCCGAAGCCACCGACGGCGCGGCTTCGATCCGCGCCGGGGCCTGCCCCGTCGCCACCCAGCGATCCAGCGGCGACAGCGTATCGAATCTGTCCGGCCCCACTCCGCCGCCGCAATGCGCCATGCCGGGCACCATGAACAGCCTGGCGCCCCGCGTCGCATCGGGCGCCGCCGCCTGCAGCGCATTGAAGAAATCGATCGTGCTGTAGGGCGAAATCGCCATGTCGGCATAGCCGTGATAGAAGATGATCTTGCCGCCCTTTTTCAGGAACGCCGCCATCTTCCCGGCATCGTCCGCATTGCCGTCCCGCACCGCGCCGTCATAGGCCGCCAGCGCCGCGTCGGGAACGATGCCGCTGGGGCCGACCGGATAACGCAGCAGGGAAAAGGACGGATCACGCATGACAAGATATTTCAAGGCCTGGTCGTCGAACTGATATTCCATCGGCCCCGCATGGTCGGGCCATGTCGCGCCGGCCGGCGGCCCGGCCTCCTGCATGCCGAACTGCATCGCCGCGGCCAGTCCCGCACCCCAGTGACCCACCGCGAAACCGGGATAGACGCGCCCGCCCCGCCTGTCCGTGGTGTCGGCCACGAACGCGCGGGCCGTCCGCACCTGGGCCGGAGCCAGGCATGCCGATTTCTGCCCCGGCCGGCACAGCAGCCGGTCAAAATCCGGATGGCACAAGGCAGGATTCTGGATCAGCCCATCGGCCCGCCCATCCAGCGCATCGCAGGCCGACAGCGTAAACCGGTCGATCAGCGCCAGGTCCGACGGCCGCAGCCGGCCGTCCGGCGCGGCCAGGTTGGCCTGCTGGACCTTGATGTCCCCCAGCATCAGCCGCAGGGTCAGAAACGGATCGCCTGCGATGATGCCGTCATAATCGCCGGGAAAACGTTCGGCCTCGATCATGCCCTGCCGGCCGCCATTCGAACATCCGTCGAAATAGGCATGGTCGATCCGCGCGCCGTAATAGCGTGCCACCAGCGCCTTCAATGCCGATGTCGCCTGGTGGGTCGCCCGCCAGTCATAATCGGCCAGCCTGGCGCGGTCGGGATGCCCGTCGGCATCCAGGGCGAAGCGCCCGTCCACGAACGCCGTGCCGGGCGCATCCGCATGCCCGGTATCGGTAATCCCCACCGCATAACCGTCCGCGGCGGCCCCGGCGATATCACGCCCATTGGCCGACGGCGTCGTGTTCCCGGCAAACCCGCCGACGCCCAGCATCAGGAACCTGGCATTCCAGGCGCGCGGCAGGCTCAGCCGGAATCCGGCGCTGCCGTCCGGCACCCCGGCGCCATGCGTGCGGATCCGTCCCGTCACCACACAGGCCGCGCCCTGCGCCGATGCCTCCGCCACCGTCACGTCCGTGACATGCAGCGCCCCGATCGCTCGCGGCGCACAGGCAGACACGGCGACAGGCACGGCGGCGCGCGCCGCGGCCACGCTCCCCACCAGACAGGCTAGCAACACAACGCCGCCCGCGCGGCGCATCACCCCGTCAAATGCCGTCATGGGTCCAGCATATCCCTCAAGTCCGCGCCGGGGACAGAAAGCCCGACACCGCGTCGCAAAAACCATCCAGATTGTCCCAGGGAATCATGTGGCCGGCATCGGGCACGCGCACGGTCGCGATCGACGGCAGCAGGGCGCGGATTTCCGCCTCGTCCTCGGGCAGGATCACATCGCCGCGCGTGGCGATGACCAGTTGGGTCGGCGGCGCCAGGTGCGGAATGTCCTGGTGGATGTCCTCGGTATGGAATTTCTCGAACGTGACGCGGGTCGCCAGTTCGTCGCACGTATGCAGCCATTCGGCGCGCAGGCGGCGCTGCGCCTCGGTCCAGGTCGGGCAATAGCGGCGCATCGCCTCGGCATCCATGCCGCGCCGCGCTTCGCGGATCGAATCGACATACCATTCGATCCGCGCCGGATAGGCCCGGCGGCCCGGGCCACTGACCGGCGGATCGACCAGCACCAGCGCCGCGATGCCGGCGCCATCCCGCCGCGCCGTGCGGATGGCGATGCGCGCGCCCATCGAATGGCCCAGCACCACGCAGGGCGGCAGGTCCAGCGCGGTGATGAAGCCGCGCACGTCCGCCGCATAGCTGTCCAGGTCATAGGCCAGGTCCGGCCCGGTCTCGGACAGGCCGCGCCCGCGCACGTCCAGCACATAGACGTCATGCGTCACCGCCAGGCGCTCGGCCACGAACCCCCAGGTGATCGCCGGGCTGGTAATGCCGGGGATCAGCACCAGCGGCGCACCCGTGCCGCCATAGCGCAGATAATGCTGGCGGATGTCGTTGGCACGCACGTTCGCGCCATACAGGAACCGGCTGTCGGTCATCGCGATCCTCTCCCTTTCCTCAAGGCTTTTCCTCAATAGGCACCGGACAGCAGCGCCCCCGCGCCGGGGGCGACCCGCTCCAGCCCCAGCGCGCCCAGCATCGCGTGGGTCGTGGCGATCGCCGCGGTGATCACCGGCTTGCCGGTCAGCGCCTCGACCTTCGGCACCACCGGCAGCGAGGGCATCTGCACGCAGGCCGACAGCACGATCGCATCGGCCTCGGCGTAATTCAGCCCGGCCACGATGCCGGGCAGGCGCTCCGGATCGTGCGCGGCCACGTCCAGGTTGTCCGGAATCTCCAGCGCCACGTGATCGATCACCGCGTACCCCTCATGCGCCAGGTAATCGACGACCAGCCTGGTCAGCGGCTTCATATAGGGCGCGACGACGACGATCTTCTTCGCGCCGATCACCTTCAGCCCCTCGACCAGCGCGCCGGCGCTGGTCACCACCGGAGCCGGCGCGCCGTTCTCGCGGGTCCGGGCATGCAGCCGCGTCTCGGACACGCGGTGATAGCCGGTCCCCATCGACATGATCGCCACCAGGCAGGCATAGCCCAGCACGTCGACCCGGGCATCGCTCAGCTCCAGCGCGCAACGGTCGGATTGTTCGTCCATCGCCGCCAGCTCGTCCTTGCTGACCGTCTTCATCCGCATCCGGCTGGAATGGAACAGAAACCGTTCGGGCCGGATCAGTTGCCGGGCCGCCAGCATCGCCGGGATCTCGGTCTCCATCGTGACGTTCGAACTGGGGACGATCTGGCCGATGCGATAGAGCGGTTTCATGGCGAATCCCGAATATATATATGAAAATATTGAAACGATCAGCGATTGGACAGGCGCGCGAGCAACGTGTCGTACTCCATCACGTCGCCGCATTTCTGCGCCATGTCGAACAGATTGGCCTCATGCGGGCCGATCGCGCGGTCGCCCACGCAATCCGACACCACGATCGGCCGGAACCCCAGCGACATCGCGTCGATCACGCTGGCGCGGATGCACCCGCTGGTGACGCAGCCCGCCACCACCAGCGTCTGCACCCCGCGATGGGCATACCATGCCGCCAGCGATGTGCCCGAGAACGCCGACGGCACCGTCTTGCGCACCACATATTCGCCGTCCACCGGCGCCAGTCCGGGCACGATCGCGCTGGCCGGGCTGGTCTCGGTCAGCCCCAGCAGGCTGGGCACCTTCAGCGAGAACACGTTGGCATCCGACCCGTCATCGGCAAAGACGATGCGGGTATGCGCGACCGGCCAGCCCAGGCGCCGCGCCGTGGCCAGCAGCGGCTTCGTCCGCTCGATCGCCTGCGGAATGTTCCCGCCGCCGAAGGCCACCGGATCAGCAAACCCGTTGACGAAATCGACGATCAGCAGCCCCACCTGCCCGACGATGCCCATCTCGCGCCCGAATCCCTGGCGCTGGTACAGCGCCTCGTCGCTCTCGCCGCGCCGCGCCGCGCCACCGTCCAGCCTGTCGCTCATGCCGCGTTCCCCAATCCGTCATTCACCAGTTCGCCGTCCCGCACCACCGCGTCGCCATCCAGCATGACGGTGCAGTTGCGCATCGGAATATCGATATGGCACGCCGTGTCGCGCGTGCCGCCGGCCTCGTTGTTCGGACCGGTGGACCACAGGAAATTGCCGGCGCAGGCCCGCGAATCCATGCCGATCGTGGCCTCGCGGTCATACAGGCCCAGCACCGACCAGTGCGCGCGCTTCTGCAGCCCCCACCCGACATGCGAGATCGCATAGACCTCCGGATCGCCGAACGATTCCATGTATCCCCGCAGCAGATCGGCATCCAGCCCGCCCGCGATGTCCGTCACATAGCCGTCGCGGATGGTGAATGTGACGGGCTCGCGCACATAGGATTTCTGCGGCAGCAGGATATCGCCGCGATCCAGCACGATCGTCCCCTGCGCCGATCCCTCGTTCGACCAGGTGGCCAGAAAGCCGCTGGGCCAGTGGTCCCACCGTCCCGCCCGCTCGCAGAACCCGTACTCCTCCAGGATCGGATACTCCCCCAGCGCGAAGGTCACGTCCGTCCCGGCCGCCGAGGTCACGCGCATCTGCCGCGCCGCACGCAGCACCCTGGATGCCGCCAGCACGCGCCGCCGATCCTCCTCGGTCGGCACCATGCGCAGCAGGATCTCGGGCGGCTCCACCGCCAGCAGGATGCGCCCGCCCGCCGACAGGATCTCATGCTGTTCCGCCGAGAACAGCAAGGTCATCAGGTCCAGCACCAGGTCGCTGGCCTTCAGCATCGCCAGCGCCGCCTTGTTGCCGGTCAGCGGCGTGGTGCCGACATAGGCCAGCGGATCGCGCGACAGCGACGTCCCCCCATTCACCGGCAGCAGGTCCAGCCGGTTGACGATGGCCCCCTTCGCGCGGGCGGCGACGATCGCGGTCCGCAGGGTCTGCGGATGCGTGTCGCTCGACGTCAGGATGGTCACGGTCTGCCCCGCCGCGATGCCGGACAGGGACAGCACCTGCCCCCACGCCTCGACCATCTCGAAATCGCTGACTGACATGCTGCGTCTACTCCTTTTCGGAAGGCAAGGGGCGACGCCGGCCGCGCCATCCCAGGATCAGGTTCAGCCCGATGGCCGCGATCGTGGCGGTGGCGATCCCGCCCAGCACGACCTGGCCCATGGCGATCGTCAGGTTGCCCGCCCCCGCGATCAGCGTGACCCCGACGGTGAACAGCGTGCGCGGATCGGCGAAATCCACCTTATGCTCGATCCAGATCCGCACCATCGTCGCGGCGATCAGGCCGAACACTCCCAGCGCCAGTCCACCCAGCACCGGATCGGGAATGATCCGCAGCACCGCGCCGAAACGGGGCGAAAACCCCAGCAGGACGGCGAACAGCGCCGCCGCGACGAACACCAGGGTGGAATAGACCCGCGAGATCGCCATCACGCCGATATTCTCGACATAGGTCGTCACCCCCGTGCCGCCGCCCGCGCCCGCCAGCATCGTCGCCAGACCGTCGCCCAGGAAGGCCCGCCCGGCCAGGGCATCGAAATTGCGGCCGGTCATCGCCCCCAGCGCCTTCAGATGGCCCAGATTCTCCGCCAGCAGCACCAGGGCGACCGGGGCGATGGCCAGCATGGCATGGGTCTCGAAGCGCGGCGCGCGCAGCGGCGGCAGGCCGAACCAGGGCGCGGCCCGCACTATGCCGAAATCGATCGGCGGGGCCAGGCCCAGCCCGTTGGCGGCCAGCGCATAGACCAGGCACGACACCACCATGGCGCACAGGATCGACAGCCGCCGCATCGCCGGCGGCGCATGCAGCGAGAACACCGCCACCGTCAGCAGCGTGACCAGCCCGAACACCGCTTCGGCGGGCCGCGCGCCGATCCGCTGGGCCGCGACGGGCGCCAGGTTCAGGCCGATCGCCGCTCCCACCGCCCCGGTGACCACCGGCGGCATCAGCCGCTCGATCCAGCCGGTGCCGGTCGCCCAGACCAGCAGCCCCGCCAGCGCATAGACCGCCCCCGCCGCGACGATCCCCCCGGCGGCCAGCGGCACGTCCGGATTGGCGCCATGCCCCGCATAGCCCGTCACCGCGACCACCAGCGCGATGAACGAGAAGCTCGATCCCAGATAGCTGGGCACCCGCCCGCCCGTCACCGCGAAGAACAGCAGCGTACCCAGGCCCGAGAACAGCACCGCGACATTCGGGTCGAAACCCATCAGCAGCGGACCCAGGATGGTCGAGCCGGACATCGCCAGCACGTGCTGCGCGCCCATCAGCAGCGTATGCCCCCAGGGCAGGCGCTCATCCGGCGCCACCGCGCCATGGCCCGCCACCGGCCGCCAGGACGGCAGGAACCGCATCACGGCGTCCCCCGCGGCGACGGGGCCGCATGCGGCCGGGCCACGATCCCGTGGCGCGGCGCGGCGCGCAACGCCGCCACCCGGCCCGGCAGGCCGGTCCATTCCGGCCGGCCGGGGGCGAAGGTCGCGCGCAGATACCGCACCAGCGCCGCGATCTGCGCATCGCTCAAGGTCTCGCGAAAGCCGGGCATCGCGCCGGCCTCCGGGGTCGCCGGATGCCCGACGCCGTCCAGGATCACCCGCACCAGGTTGTCCGGCCGGTCGGCGAACAGGTTGCCGTTCAGCGCCAGCGACGGACGCGCGCCGAACATGTGGGGCGCCGCGCCCTCATGGCAGGCCGCGCAACTGCCGCCGAAGATCCGCGCCCCTTCCCCCACGCCCGCGCTGTCCCGCAGGCGCAGCGCCGCCTGGCCCTCGGCGCGTTCCCGCGCCTGCTCCGCCGCGCGCGCCGCGCCCGGCGCCGCGTTGCGCGGATCCAGCGACGCGACATAGACCGCGATCGCCCGCACGTCGCCTTCCGGCATCTGCGCCATCTCGGCGACCACCGGCGCCATCGGCCCGGCGGCCGGCCCGTGCCGGTCGGAAAAGCCGGTGCGCAGATAGGCGAACAGCGCATCCTCGCTCCACGGCACCGGCGATCGCGACAGCGCGCCCAGCGGCGGCGCATCCCACCCCTCGGCCTCGCCCCCCGCCAGATAGCGGGTCCGGCGCCGCTCGGCGCCCAGCGCGTTGCGCGGGGTATGGCACGCGCCGCAATGGCCCAGCCCCTCGACCAGATACGCCCCCCGGTTCCAGGCGGCCGAGCGCGCCGGATCGGGCACGAACGGCGACGGGTCGTGGAACAGCGCGTTCCACCCCGCCATGATCGGCCGGACGGCGTACGGGAAGGCCAGCCTGGTCTGCGGCACGACGTTCCGCACCGCCGGCTGCGCCATCAGATAGGCATACAGCGCCTGCATGTCGGCCTCGTCGATCTTCGCGAAGGCCGTATAGGGAAAGGCCGGATAAAGATGGCGCCCGTCGCGGCTGATCCCGTGACGCATCGCCCGGGCGAACGCCCCATAGGACCAGCGCCCGATCCCCGTCTCCTCGTCCGGCGTCAGGTTGGTGGAATGAATGATGCCGAACGGCGTCTCCAGCGCCAGCCCGCCGGCATTGACCACGCCCCCCGGCGCGGTATGGCACACCGCGCAATCCCCCGCCGCCGCCGCCTGCCGCCCGCGCTCCACCAGCGCGGCCGAAAACAGCGACGGCGCAGGACGCGCGATCGGCGCGATGGCCGGCCGCCACGGCATCGCCGTGCTCGTCACCTGCATGACCGCGGCACAGAACACCCCGGGCGCCAGCCAGCGCCGCCACCCGCCGGCCTGTCCCGGCGCCGCCGCCGCCAGCGGCATGGGCTCGGGTTCGGGTTCCGGTTCGGGTTCCGGCGCGACCGGCTCGCGCCACGGCCCCAGCGCGTCCTCCAGCCCGGCGCGGATGCGCTCGGGCGTAAAGGGCACGTCGCGAAACCGCACGCCCGTGGCGTCGAAGATCGCATTGGCGATCGCCGCCGCGCTGGGGACCGAGGCGGATTCGCCCACCCCCAGCGGCGGCTGGTCCTGGCATTCGACCAGCAGCACGTCGATGTCGGGCACCTCGTCGAAAGTCAGCAGCGGATAGGTGCCCCAGTCGCGGCTGGCCACGCCCCGCGCGTCGAACGCCACCTGTTCCTTCAGCGCCCGGCTGACCGACTGGACGACATTGCCATGGACCTGGTGCCGCACCCCGGCCGGGTTGACCATCATGCCGGCATCCTGGCCGACCCATACCTTGGTCACCCGGACATGGCCGGTCTTGCGGTCGACCGCCACGTCGGCGACCCAGGCCGCCCAGGCCGCCGGCACGCCGGGAAAGGTGCCATGCACATATTGCGCATAGGCGACGCCCCGCCCGCGCAGGATCCGCGCCTGACCGTCCGGCCGCCGCATGCCCGCGCGCGGCACCCAGCCCGCACGCGCGGCCAGCGCGCGCAGCAGCGCCGCCGCCCGCGCGTCGGCCAGATGGCGCAGGCGATAATCCAGCGGATCGACTCCGGCCGCCGCCGCCAGCTCGTCGATATAGCATTCATGCGCAAAGCTGTTCGGCATGGCCGACACCCCCCGCAGCCACGAGGCCCGGGCGATCGGCGGCATGTCATGCACGGTGACCCGCGCATTGCCGTAGGCATAGGGCGCGATGCTGGTGCGGTCGCCCATCTGCGTCACCCCCGGCGTCGCGGCGGGCACCACCCCGGTCAGCACCAGCGCCAGCAGGGGCGAGACATTGGACGGATAGCGCGTCGAAAAATCATAGGCCGCCGGACTGCCGTCCGCGGCGATACCGCCGCGCACCTGCATCAGTTGCGCGGCGCCCTTGGGCTCCCAGACATGCTCCTGCGCGCGGGTCAGTTGCACCCGCACCGGGCGGCCGACCGCCCGCGACAGCAAAAGCGCGTCGCCGCAGACATCGTCGGCGCAGTTGCGCCCATAGCAGCCCGCGGCCTCGTGCCGGACGATCGAAATCCGCGCCGCTTCCACCCCCGCCAGTTGGGCGAGGTCGGCGCGCAGCATGTGCGGGTTCTGCGTCCCGGACCACACGGTCACGCCCTCCGCCCGCCAGTCCGCCACCGCGCAGGACGGCCCGATCGAGCCATGCATCTGATAGGGCCAGGAATAGGTCCGGTCCATCCGGCCCGGCAACCCGTCCAGCGCGGCTTCGACATCCCCACGATCCAGCAGCCGGCGCGGCGTGGCGGGATTGGCCAGCAGCGCCGCCGGCGGATCCGACAGGCCAGGCAGCACGGGCACGTCCCAGCGTACCGTCAGCACCCGCGCCGCCTCGGCCGCGTCTTCCTCGCGCTCGGCCACCACGCCGACGAAATCGCCGATGGTGACGACATCGACCAGGCCGGGAACATGCGCGACCGATGCGCGATCGACCGACCGCAGGCTGTGCCCGACAAAGCCCCCATGATCGAAACCGCCGTAAGGCGGGCGGACGACCCGTCCATGGAGCATGCCCGGCACCCGGACATCATGCACATAGACCGCGCGCCCGGTGGCCTTGTCGGGAATATCCACCCGCGCCACCGCCCGCCCCACGATCCGGTAGCGATCGGGCGTCTTGACCGCGACCTGCTCGTCCAGCCGGACGCGCAGCGCCTGGCCCTCCAGCAGCATGCCATAGGTCAGCGGCGCATCCCGCAGCAGGGCCGGCGCGCCGACGATCCGCCCGTCGCGCAGATCCAGGTCCGCCACCGGCCGGTTCAGCCGCAGCGCGGCAAGGTCCAGCAGGACGGCCCGCGCATGCGCCGCGGCCCGGCGGAGCGGAATCGCGCTGACCTGGATGGTCTCGCTGGCGATCGTCGCCCCCTGGTCCGGCGTCCTGCCCGTGTGGCCCAGCACCATCGTGACATGGCCGAACGGCACGTCCAGTTCCTCGGCGACGATCTGCGCCAGCGCGGTGCGGATGCCGGTACCCAGGTCGACATGCCCGCAATAGCCCGTGACCCGGCCTTCGGCATGCACGACGACGAACATTTCGTCCGGCGCCTCGCCCGCCGGCGCCGCCCGCGCCGCCAGCCCGCCGGGCGGCTGCGGCGGCCGCACGATCGCTAGCCAGCCCGCCCCCCCGCCGAAGCCGTCGGCCGCCGCGCTCACCGCGACGCCCCGCACGGCATGCCGCACGACACCCCACATGCCCGGCGCGCCGCCTGCAGGATTTCCACGTGTGTGCCGCAGCGGCACAGATTATGCCGCAGCGCCTCGCGGATCTCGCCCTCGCCCGGGGCCGGATTGACGTTCAGCAGCGCTCGCACGGTCATGATCATGCCGTTGAGGCAATAGCCGCACTGCGCCGCCTGCGCGTCGATGAAGGCCTGCTGTACCGGATCGGGGGTTCCGTCCGGCGCGACCAGCCCTTCCAGCGTCGTGACCGCGCGCCCGGCCAGCAGCCCGACCGGCACGCTGCACGACCGCGCCGCCCTGCCGTCGACCAGCACGGTGCAGGCGCCGCATTCCCCCAGGCCGCACCCGTATTTCGGGCCGTTCAATCCCAGGTCGTTGCGCAGCACATAGAGCAGCGGCGTCTCGGCGGCCGCCTGCACCACGTGCCGCGTCCCGTTCACCGTGATCTCCTGCATGCTCCGCTCCATGCGCGCGTCCCGACGGGTCAGGCGTTCAGGTCGATGGCGTAGACGTCATGGCCGTACACCCAGTACGGATCCTCATCGGCCCGCAGCCAGGTATTGGCATTGGAAACCTGCTGCACGCGCGACGCCCGCTCGACGCGATGACGGCGATAGGTCTCGAACGTCGCCGCCATGTCGCCCACGCCCAGCTCGGTGATGCAGCGCACCAGCACCGCCGCGTCCTCGATCGCCATGGCGGCGCCCTGCGCCATGTGCGGCTTCATCGGATGGCACGCATCCCCCAGCAGGACGACACGCCCCTTGTGCCACAGCGGCAGCGGATCGCGGGTAAAAAGCGGCCATTTGGTCACCGATTCGGCCGCCTCGATATAGGCCTGCACCGTGTCGCAATAGCCCTTGAACGATTCGTGCAGCGCCGCGCGCGTGCTGGGCTGCCACGCCACGCCACGCGGCCAGTCCGCAGCGGGCTCGCCGGTGACGAAATAGAATTCGTCCCTGTTCCTGTCGAGGAAATACGCCATCATATGCCGGTCGGACGACCACCATTTGACGCAGGGCTCGACCTCCAGGCCCGACAGGCGCGCCGCCGGGATAAGGGCCCGATGGCCGATCCAGCCGGTAAACAGCGGATCTTCCGGGCCCAGCAGCGTCTCGCGCACCCGCGAATTCAGCCCGTCCGCGCCGATCAGCATCTCGACCGTATCGATGGTGCCGTCCTCGAAGGACAGCACGACGCCCGACGCATTCTCCTCGAAATCGACCAGCTTCTTGCCGAAACGGATCGCCGCCGGATCGACCGCGCCGAGCATGATCTCATGCACGTCGCCGCGATGAATGGTGACATAGGTCGCGCCATAGCGGTCATGCTGCGCATTCAGCGGAATGCGCGACAGATAGGCGCCGTCCGCGCCATTGCGGCTGAACCAGAAATCCGGATGGCAGGACACAGCCTCGATCCGCTCTTCCAGCCCCAGCCGGCGCATGATCTTCATCACGTTCGGCCCGAACTGGATCCCCGCCCCCAGGCGCGAGAACGATGGCGCCTGCTCGTACAGGGTTACGTCATAACCGGCCCGCCCCAGCAGGCCCGCCGCGGCCACGCCGCCCAGCCCTGCCCCGACGATACCGATTCTTACCGATTCAACCATTTTTCGCCATCCCGTTCCCGTGCGCCCGCGCCATCGCCGGGCATTAATGGTGTATACGCTATATATCTGAAAGGCAACAAACCATTCCCGCATCCACGCCGCCCGAGCAGGTCCCGATCGAACGGACCCGTTTGAACGGGCGAAGATGCGTGATGAAATGCTCTATGCCCGGTCGACGATCTCCCGCGGGATCAGGAACAGGCTCAGCGCCGCCGCCGCCATCACGCAGGCGAACAGCACCAGCGCCAGGTCCGGACTGTGCGTCCGCTGGATCGTCCAACCGATGATCCCGGTGGCGAAGAACCCTGCCAGGTTGGCGAAGGAACAGGCAATCGCCAGCCCCGCCGCCGCCGCCGGCCCGCGCAGGAAATTCGCCGGAATGCACCAGAAGGGCGGCAGGGCCCCCAGGATCGCGGCATTGGCCAGCGCGATCAGGCAGACCGACACCGCCAGGCTGCCGTCGGCCAGCACGCTGCACCCCAGCAGAAAGGCCCCCAGCAGGACCGGCAGCACGACATGCAGCCGCCGCTCCCCCGTCCGGTCCGAATGCCAGCCATTCAGGACCATGCTGAATACGGCGCAAAGATGCGGCACCATGGTAATCAGCCCGATCGTCATCGGATCGGCGACACCGCGCCCCTTGAGAAAGGTGGGGAACCAGAACGCCACCGTATAAAGCCCCAGCAGGATCGCCCCGTCGATCAGCCCGACATGCCACACCCGCGGATCGGCAAAAGCCTGCCACAGGCGCGAGATCGCATGATCGTCATGGCCGTGGCGCAACTGCTCCCGCAGAAAGCCCTTTTCCCGCGCGTCCAGCCAGTCCGCGGTTTCGATCCGGTCCGGCAGGCCGAACAGCGCCCACAGGCCCAGCAGGACCGGCGGCAGGGACTCGACGGCGAACAGCCAGCGCCAGCCGGCAATGCCGCCCACCCCCGAGAAATGGGCCAGGATAAAGCCCGAAAGCGGCGCCCCCAGCACGCTCGACAGCGGAATCCCGATCATGAACAGCGCCGTCAGCCGCCCCCGGCGTTCCGGCGGAAACCACTGGCTCAGATACAGCAGCGCCCCCGGCATGAACCCGGCCTCGGCAACGCCCAGCAGCAGCCGCAGCGCATAGAACGCCATGGGCGTGTGTACCAGGCACATCGCTCCCGACACCACGCCCCAGGTCAGCATGATCCGCGCCAGCCAGAACCGCGCGCCCACCCGCTGCAACAGGATATTGCTCGGCACCTCGCACAGCACGTACCCGACGAAGAACAACCCGGCGCCCAGGCCATAGGCAGCCTCTCCCAGCCCCAGATCGGCCGCCATGCGCAGCTTGGCGAAGCCGACATTCACCCGGTCCACATAGGCCGCGAGAAACCCCAGGCACAGAAAGGGCGCGATCCGCCAGGTCAGCCGGCGATACAGCGCATCGGCCTGCGCGCCGTCCGCCGCCATGCCGGCGGCCGTGCTGTCAAAAGAAAGGTCCAAAGCCATTGCGACACCCCAGCCGGTCCGCGTCGATCCATTTATGGCGTATACGTTATTTATGCCCCACACAAGTCCGTTTCGAAACGAAATCGTTCCATGTCCCCCACCCATCGCCGCTTGCGAAATTCCGTCTTTCTGAAAGGCGTCATCTTCTCCCAAAGGTGACGCCGCCGCCTATTGCCACCGGCCCGCGAACGCGCGACAAGGGAAACGACATGAAACAGGCGACCCTACCCAGCGCAGCCCAGGCGCACCCGACCGCCGAACCGCGACCGGCGGCAGCACCGTCCGAGCCGCCTGCCGCCTACGACCTCTCCAGCCAGATCGGCCACCTGCTGCGCCGCGCCTATCAGCGCCACACCGCGATCTTTCAGGAAACGATCCCCGACCACAGGCTGACCGCGGTGCAGTTCGCGGTCCTCGTCGCGATCCGCGAGGAACAGCCCGCGCCGCTGATCCGGATCGGCCGCATGACCGCCATCGACCACGCCACCCTGCGCGGCATCGTCGCCCGGCTCGAAGACCGCGATCTGGTCAGGACCGAAAGCGACACCGAGGACCGGCGCCAGCGCATCGTCTCCCTCTCGCCCGACGGCGAGGCCCTGGTCCGGACCTGCATCCCCGAGGCGCTGCGCATCACGGAACTGACCCTCGCTCCCCTCGATGCGTGCGAGCGCGTCGCCGCCCTGCATATCCTGCGCAAATTATCGGGCGAGTAGCGCCGGCGGCCCTACGGGCCCTACGGCCCCGCATCCAGGTGATAATCGTCGGGCCGGAACGGCGGCGCCGAGATCGCATAGAAGCACAGCGCGTCCCCCTGCCCGGCCACGGCACGATGCCGCACGCGTGGCGCGATCCGCACCACGTCGCCCGCCGAAACAGGATGCGGCGTGCCGTCCAGCCATACGACGCCCCGCCCCGCGACGATCACGAAGATCTCCTCCGACGTCTCATTATGACTGGACGGATTGCCATGCCCGGCATCCAGCCGAAACAGCGCGACGCTCTGCCGCGCCGAACGCAGCGGCGCGGCCAGTCCGGTCAGCTCCTTCATGCGAACGCCCGGCGCGATCGTGACGAAAGGCACACGCGACGCATCCAGCCCCTGCGCACGCGCCGGCATCGCGGCAACCGCCAGCAAACCGATGGCGGCTCCCAGGCCCAACCCCAGACCCAACCCCACACCCCGCTTCAGGCACGCCCTCATGACGCCCCCCGGGTCAGCCGCGCGATCGCATCCGCAAACCCCGGATAGGCCCGGGCCAGCGCCGCCCGATCGCCCAGCACGAAATCCTCGGGCATGAAGCCCGGCGCCATCGTCGTGCCGCCGAACGACCAGCCGCGCGGCCCGGCCGGCATCGACCCCTGCCAGACACCCTGCGGAACGACGAACAGCGGGTTGCCGCCATCCAGCGTGACCGTCCGCCCCCGCCCGTCCGGATAGAGCAGCAGCATCCGGATCGGATCGCCGCCGTAGAAATGCCACACCTCGTCGGTCGCCAGGCGATGCAGGGCCGAAAAATCCCGTCTCGTTTCCAGCACGAAGATCGCGGTCGACAGCGGATGCGCCCGGCCGCCATAGCGGGCGGGCAGCGCCCCGCCCGGCAGCATCTCGGGCGTGCGCAGCACCTGGGCGAACCAGCCCCCTTCCTGCGGGATCGGCTGCATATGGTGGCGCGCGACCAGCGCCCGCGCGGCCGCCGGCATCGGCCCGGCCTTCTCCGCCGCGCGCGGCCCACCCCCCGGAGCCAGGGAAAAGAGCAGGGAAAACACCAAGAAACCACCCAGCCCCACCCGCATGACCACCACCCCGTTCCGACACCGGTCCGATCACCCTACCGCACGCGCCACCCCGTGTCAGGGCACCGCCTGAAGATCTGGCCTGAGGATCTGGCCTGAAGATCTGGCCCGGCGATTTGGCGCGAACCGGCTTTTGACCCATAATTCCACACGATGCACAGAACCACGACCAAGGGACCGACCGCGCGCATGGCCGCCCGCCCGGCCGCCGCCTTCAGCGGCCAGCTCGCCGAAGTCGATCTGCGCCTGCTGCGCGTCTTTCGCACCGTCGCGCAGAAGGGCGGCTTCGCCGCGGCCGAACTGGCGCTGGGCAAAAGCAAATCCTCGATCAGCATCGACATCGCGGCGCTGGAAAACCGCCTGAAGATCAAGCTGTGCAAGCGCGGGCGCGGCGGCTTCGCCCTGACGCCCGAAGGCGCGCAGGTACTGGACGCGACCACCGACCTGCTGCGCGACATCGAACGGTTCCGCGACCGGGTCAATTCCGCCAGCGGCATCCTGTCGGGCCGCTTCACGCTCTACGTCACCGACAACATGCTGGTCTATGGCGAGACCGGCATCGTCCGGGCCCTGGAACTCTTCGCGTCGGCCCACCCCGACGTCGTCATCGACCTCCGATCGACCGCGTCGCACGAAATCGAATACGCGGTGCTCGACGACCGCGCCACCGCCGGCATCACCCTGCGCCCGCACGTGCAACCCAACCTGCAGACGACGCCGCTCTTCACCGAGACGCTGCATCTCTATTGCGGCCGCCGGCACCCGCTCTTCGCCCGGGCAGACGACCCGATCACCTTCGACATGCTGGACGGCCACCGCCTGATCGAAGTCTCCGACGCGGCCACCGCGCCGGGTTGGGAGGACACGCGGCGCACCCTCACCTTCTCCGCCGCGGCCGAGAATATCGACGCGCGCGCGCTGCTGATCCTGACCGGCCAGTTCATCGGCTTCCTGCCCGAAATCTTCGCCACCCCGCTCGAGGCCAGCGGCCAGTTCCGCCGCCTGAACTGCGCGGGCCTGCCGCTGGTCACGCAGTTCCATTTCCTGGTCAAGCGGGATTCCCACGCCAGCCTGATGGCCGAAACCTTCCGCCGGATCCTGCAATCCACCTGCTGACCCGGCCCGCGCCGAAACGCCTGCCTTACGCTCCCGCCTTGCCCAGATGGCCGAAGCTGGCCGGACGCCGCGCGCCGTCCGGCAGGGCGATCCGCCCCTCGGCGACGCGCCGGCCGAGATAGCGATAGGTCTGCAGGGCCTGCGCCCACATATGCTCGCCGATGGTGATCGTCTCATAAGCCTGCCCCGCCGTCGCGAAGGCCGGCAGCGGCCGGATCTGGGTGTGGTAATCGCAGGCATAGAACAGCGGGAAGGAATAGCGCTCCTGCTTCACCTTGCGGACCCGGTGCGCGGTGGCGACGAACGCCCCGGCGGTCATGACCTCCAGCATGTCGCCGATATTCACCACGAACGCCCCCTCGACCGGCGGGGCATCGATCCATTCCCCCTTGCCGTTCAGCACCTCCAGCCCCGGCGCATCGGCCAGCAGGATGGTAAAGCATTCGTAATCGGTATGCGCGCCGATCCCCAGCGCGTCCTCGGCGTCCTCATCATGCGGATAATGGATCATCCGCAGCTTGGAGGGCGGAAAGCGCGCCAGGTCGTCGAAATATCCCTCGGTCAGCCCCAGCGCCAGCGCGAAGCCGCGAAACAGGGTCCGCCCCAGCGCGAAGACCGCCTGGTAATATGCCTGGGCCGCCGCGCGGAACCCCGGCAGCGCCGGCCAGTCATTCGGCCCCAGCAGCGGCGTGCCCGCCCGCACCAGCGGATGGTCCCCCGGCACCTCATAGCCGATGTCGAACGCTTCCTTCCGGTCGGGACGGCCGGTGCCGTACACCTCCTCGCCTTCCGGCACATAGCCCTTATGGGTCGCGGACGCGCCGATATAATGGCGCATCTTGTCGTCGAAGGGCTGGGCGAAGAAATCCCGTGCCGCCTGCCGCACATTCCCGATCAGCTCCGGCGCGACCTGGTGGCCGGAGATATACAGGAACCCGACATTGCGCGCGGCCTCCCCCAGGGCCGCCGCCACCCGGGCGCGCGCCTGGGGATCGGCACTGTACAAGCCGGCGATATCGACGACCGGTATGGCCGTGAAATCCCCGCGGGCGGTCAAGGGATCATGCTCTGTCGTCATCGTCTTCATCCTGCGCGCAAGCTGACATGAATCGTGAAAAATGCGCCCGCTCGGCCTGCCCCATCCAGGCATTGAGGTCCCACAGATCCGCGACGGGCGTCCCGGTAAAGGGCAGGCGGTGCAGGTACCCGTCCGGGCCGAATTCCGGCGTCATCGTCGTCACCGCCATTCCCCGGGCCCGCTGGGCCCGCCAGACCCGTTCCCAATGGTCCTGGTGGAACAGCAATTCGCGCCGATATTCAGGCGCCGCCGGGTGCGGCACCTGCGGTCCCTGGTCATAGCCGACACGGGCCTGGATATGATGCACCCGTGCGACGAATGCGCCGAAATCATCGGCCGGATCATCCAGCAGGCGCTCGCTGACCACCACCCAATGGCTGATATCGGTGGTGAACAGCACGTCGGGATGCTGCCGGACGACCTCCAGCGTCACCCACGGCGTGGCCAGGATCCGCGCGCGATGCGTCTCGAAGACGCAGCTCGCGCCGGCCGCGCGCGCGATCTCCTGCGCGCGGGCAATGAACTCCACCTGCTGCGCCGCCGGCCAGCGGTCGCACCCGCCCAGCACATTGACGAAACGCGGCGCCAGCGCGGCCGCGCGCTCCAGCCCGTCGCGCAGATCCGCCAGATGCGCCGCCACGCCGGCCGACTGGTCCGGAATCACCCCGCCGCCCGTCAGCACGATGGCGATATAGGGCACGCCCTCATCCCGCAGCAATCGTCCCCGCTCCCGCGCCTCGGCCAAGGTCGCCGGCACGCGGGCCTCGATTCCGTCGAACCCGGCCGCGCGCAATTCGGCGATCGCCTCGGCCCACGACCCGCCATGACCCCACAAGCTCCGAAAGAGATCCAGCCGCATCCCCCCGCCTTCCGCCATCGTTCCCGCCCGCTTCGATCGCGGTGAAGCGTTCCACACCGATCGTTCCGCAATAAATAGGAACATCGCAAAGTAAACTTCATCCCGCCCGCACGACGCGCCGCGGCCTTGCCTTGCCCTTTCGTCCGCCCGCCCCTAGAGTCGCGGGACCATTGCCGCGTCGGGCCGCGAAACGACGACATCCCCTCATCACGCGCAAAGGACCCTTCTCCCTCATGCAATTCTCAGCGTACCGCGCACAGTGGGCCCATGCCCCGCTGCGCGAGGTGCTGGCCGGCATGGTCGGCACCTTCGCCCTGATCCCCGAGGTGATCGCCTTTTCCTATGTCGCCGGCGTCTCGCCCGCCGTGTCGCTCTACGCCTCGTTCGTCATCAGCGTCGCGATCGCCATAACCGGCGGCCGGCCCGGCATGATCTCCGGGGCCGCGGGCTCGGTCGCCCTGGTCGCCGCCGCTTTGGTGCATCGGCACGGCACGCCCTACATGCTGCTGGCGACCCTGCTGGCCGGCCTGCTGCAAATGCTGTTCGGCCTGCTGCGCCTGCAGGTGCTGATGCGCTTCGTCTCGACCGTGATCCGCACCGGCTTCGTCAACGCGCTGGCCATCCTGATCTTCTCCGCCCAGGTGCCGCAGATGCTGCACGTGACCTGGCACAGCTACGCGCTGATCGCGCTGGGCCTGGCGATCATCTATCTGCTGCCCCCGCTGAACGACGCGATCCCCTCGCCGCTGGTCTGCATCGTCGTGCTGACGGCGATCACGATGTGGCACGGCATGCCGGTCCGCACGGTCGCCGACCTCGGCGCGCTGCCGGCCGGCCTGCCCGGCCTGGCCCTGCCGCATGTGCCGCTCGATATCGCGACATTGGAAACCGTCCTGCCCTACGCGATCGCCATGGCCGCCGTGGGATTGCTGGAATCGCTGATGACCGCCCGCGTGGTCGACGACGCCACCGACACCCACGGCGATCCGCGCATGGAATGCACCGGGCTGGGCCTGTCGAACATCCTGGCCGGAGTGTTCGGCGGCATCGCCGGGTGCGGCATGATCGGCCAGACGGTCGGCAATCTGCGCTATGGCGGGCGCGGACGCCTGTCCACCTTCACCGCCGGCGCGTTCCTGCTGGCGCTGATGGTGCTGCTGCACCGCTATGTGGCCCAGGTGCCGGTGGCGGCGCTGGTCGCCATCATGATCATGGTGTCGATCAGCACCTTCGCATGGGGATCGCTGCGCGACCTGCTGCGCCACCCCAAATTGTCCAGCCTGGTCATGCTGGCGACGGTGGGCGTGGTGGTGGCCACCCACGATTTGGCGGCCGGGGTGGCGGTCGGCGTGCTGCTCAGCGGCGTGTTCTTCGCCTGGCGGGTGATGGCACTGGTGGCGATCACCCGCCACGGCACGGACGGCACCGACCGCTACGTCGTCAAGGGCCAGCTCTTCTTCGCCTCCGCCGACCTGCTCTATGACGCGATCGACTTCCAGACCACGGCCCACACCGTCGTCATCGACGTCACCGAGGCCCATTTCTGGGACATCACCTCGGTCGGCATGCTGGAAAAGACCCTCGCCAAGCTCCAGGAACGCGGCCTCACCGTCACGGTCGCCGGCCTGCACCCCGACCGCCACGGCGTGATCGCCGCGCACGCGCAGCAGGAATTGCTGGCCATGTGAGCCGCGGCCACCGAGCCAGCTCCAGCGACACCGTCCCCGGACCCCGCGTCAGGCGGCCGAGATCACCACCTTCATCGCCTTTTCCTCCGCCGCATGGCCGAACACCGCATAGGCATCCAGGATCCTGTCGAAGGTGAAGCGATGCGTCACCAGCCGCGCCGGATCGATCCGCCGCGACGCCACGCTCTTCAGCAGCATGGGCGTGGTGACCGTATCGACCAGCCGGGTGGTGATGGTGATGTTCCTATCCCACAGGCGTTCCAGGTGCAGGTCGACCTTCGTCCCGTGCACGCCGACATTGGCGATGGTCCCCCCGGCGCCGATGATCGCCTCGCAGAGTTCGAACGTCGCGGGAATGCCGACCGCCTCGACCGCCGTATCGACCCCCAGCCCCTCGGTCAGCGCCATCACGGTCGCGACGGCGTCGCCCCGGCCGCTATCGACCACGTCCGTCGCGCCGAATTGCAGCGCGGTCTGCAGCCGGTTCGCATCCAGGTCGATCATGATGATCCGGGCGGGCGCATAAAGCTGCGCCGTCAGCAGCGCGGCGATGCCGATCGGCCCGGCCCCGACGATCGCGACCGTGCTCCCCGGCGCCACCTTGCCGTTCAGCACCCCGCATTCGAACCCGGTCGGCAGGATGTCGCTCAGCATCACCAGCGCCTCCTCGTCCACCCCGTCCGGCAGCGGATAGAGGCTGGTATCGGCATGGGGCGTGCGCACGAACTCGGCCTGCGTGCCGTCGATCCGGTTCCCCAGCACCCAGCCCCCCGTCGTGCAGTGCGAGAACATGCCCCGCCGGCAATAGGCGCATCTGCCGCAGGACGAGATGCACGAGATCAGCACCCGGTCGCCCGGCCTGAACGCCGTCACCGCCGCGCCGACTTTCTCCACCAGCCCGATCCCTTCATGCCCCAGGACCGTACCGGGCAGACAGGTCGGCACATCGCCCTTGAGGATATGCAGGTCGGTGCCGCAGATCGTGGTCTTGGTCATCCGCACCACCGCATCGCCCGGATCGCGGATCTCGGGGACAGGCCGCTCCTCGACCGCCATCCGGCCAGGACCGTTATAGACGAACGCCTTCATGACATCGCTCCGCCAGTTGATCGCCGCGCGGCTCCCGCCGCTTCGACAATGCACGCCTCTACGCGTGCCCGGCCCGCCCCGCCTTGATCCTGCGCAAACCCGCGCGCGACGTGCCGCAACAACGCGGCAGCCCGTCCGGCGTTCGGGTTGCGGCCTTCAGGTCCCCGCCTCCTTCGATTCCGGTGCCCTCTGCCCGAACAGCACCGCCTTGCCCGCCTCACTCACCGCGGGACGCACCGCCGGCGACTGATCACCGCCCCCTCCGTCACGCACCCGCCGGATCATCTGCCGGATCATCCGCCGGATAATTCGAAGGAAACAGCGCGCGCCGCGCCGCCTCGTCGATTTCCGTCTTGAAATCATGCCCCTGCCCCACCTGCCGCGCCCGCGCCGCCGCCGGCCGGGCATCGACGGTCAGGAACCACCGCCGCAGATTGGGAAAGGGCCCCAGCGGATCGTCCTGCACCGCCAGCACCCGCGACGCCATGCGGATCCAGCCCCAGGCCGCCATGTCCACGATCGTATAGCCGCCCCCCACCAGATAGTCGCGGCCGGCCAGATGCAGGTCCAGCACGCGGTAATGCCGCGCGATCTCCCGGCGATAGCGATTGACCGCGTACTCCAGCCTGTCCGGCGCGTGATGCTGGAAATGCACCGCCTGGCCGGAAAACGGCCCGACCCCCGTCGCGATGAAGAACAGCCAGGACAGCAAATCCGGCCGATCCTCGGCATCCCCCAGGAACCGCCCGGTCTTTTCCGCCAGATAGAGCAGGATGGCATTGGAATCGAACACCCGCGCCGGCTTTCCGCCGGGACCGTCCGTATCGACGATCGCCGGCACCTTGCCGTTGGGATTGATCGCCAGGAAGGCCGGATCGTGCTGCTCCCCCTTGCGGGTATCGACGGGCACCAGTTCGTATTCCAGGCCCGTCTCTTCCAGGAACAGGGCGATTTTGGCCGGATTGGGCGTGGGATGGAAATAAAACCGGATCATAGCATCTCCTTGCAGTCCACCAGGGCACTCCAACACCCGGCGAAGACCGGTCCCGCCGGAACCTTGCCTTTTTTGTATCGATCGATCTAAAACCATTCAAGAAAGACAAAACCGGAACGGAGCGCATTGCCGCACATGGCCAGGCCGAGGGAATTTGACGAAGACGCTGCGCTCGCGGCCGCGATCGACTGCTTCTGGACCCGGGGGTATGAGGCAACGTCGGTGCGCGACCTGGCCGACAGCATGGGGATCACCGGCGCCAGCCTCTACAACGCCTTCGGCGACAAGCGCGCCTTGTTTCGCCGCGCGCTCCAGCATTATTCCGAACACGGCACCGTCCGCCGCTACATCGCCCAGGCGGACGGCCAGCCGCCGCGCCGGGCCATAATGGGACTCTTCCAGGCGATCATCGCGGAATCGCTGGCCGATCCCCGCCGCCGGGGCTGCCTGGTGGTCAACACGGCGCTCGAGATCGCGCCCCATGACCCCGAATGCCGCCAGGCGGTGACCGACCGGCTGGACTGGATCGAATCCTTCTTCCGCGATCGCGTGGCGGCCGGCCAGGCCGACGGCACGATCGCCCCCCCGCTGGCCCCGGACATCCTGGCCCGCCATCTGCTGGCGCTCGTGCTGGGCATCCGCGTCATGGCCCGCCTCCGCCCCGAACGCGCCGTGCTGGACGCCATGGCCGCCCCCGTCATCGCCCTGCTCGACGGGACCGCAGCGGGCCATGCCGGCGCGGCATCGGAATAGCGGCACCGGAACAAGAGCGCCCACGCCGTGGCCGGCGATCACGATGATGCCCGGCCCAGCCGGGCCGCCAGTTCGGCGGCCTGCTGCCGGATTTCGGGAATCGCCGTCGTTTCGAACAGGGTGCCGGCCCGCATCGGCCCCATCGCGGACAGGACCGGCGAGCAATGCCCCGCCGCATCCCGTACGGCCCCGCCCGCCCCGGTCGCCAGCGTCACGCCCATCTCGCCGGGAACCGCCTGTCCGGTACGCAGCAACCCGCGCAGAAGGGCGGACCCGACATGCCGGTAATCGGTCGCCGGCCCCGAGCAATTGATGACGCGCGAGGCCGCGAGGATCTCCGTCCCCCGCGCGGTCCGCAGCGTCAGGACGCCGCCATCCCCGCCGGCCGCCAGGGCATGGACATGTCCCCTGCGGATCGCAAGCGTGCCACGCTGCATGTCATGCGCCACCCGTGCCGCGACCGACGGCGCCATACGGTGGCGCGCCACGCTCCAACGATGAAAGAGATGCCGCCGAAAGCGGATTTTCTCCGAGAGCGGCAGCCGGGCCCATAACAGGTTGCTGGTGCCGCGCAGGCTGTCGATCGCCGCGGGCCAGGCCACGCCGTCCCTCAATGCCGCATGCAACGCCCGAAGATAGGCGCGAGCCGCCGGCGCGGTCCCCGGCGGGATGGCCGCCTGCGCGCATGGCGCGCAAGGGATATGGCCAAGGCTCGGCAACCCATGGCGAGAGATCATGGTCACCGGCCCCCGATGCCCCTCCTCGCGCAATCGCAGCAGCATGTCCACCGCCGTCAGGCCGGTGCCGATCAGGACGACCGGCGCGTCCCGATCGGGCATAGGGGCATGGTCCGCCCACGGATCCCGATAATAGATCCGCCGCGCAACGGCATCGTCGCTGACATGCGGCAGGTCGACCGGCGGAAAATGCCCCAATGCCAGCACCACATGGTCCGC
Source organism: Nguyenibacter vanlangensis (assembly GCF_038719015.1). NCBI lineage: Bacteria > Pseudomonadati > Pseudomonadota > Alphaproteobacteria > Acetobacterales > Acetobacteraceae > Nguyenibacter > Nguyenibacter vanlangensis. Next base: position 3,873,754 of record NZ_CP152276.1, on the reverse strand, counting down.
GCCCAGCACCGTTCCATCGGCCAGGACCAGGCGGGCGGCATCGCCCTCCACCGTCACCGCCGTCGCCATCGTCCTGCAATGCACGATGCCGGCCGCCTGCGCCAGCGAACGCAGATACCGCCCATATGCCATGCGCGGCGCGAACAGGCCGCCATCGGCCTCGGGATCATGGTCCCGCCGCAGCCAGTCCAGAAAATGGTCCGGCCGGTCGGGAAACGCGCTCATGTTCGCCGCGCGGACATTCAGCAGATGCCCCGGGCTGCGCGTCGAATAGGCAAGGCCGGGTCCGATTTCCGCGCGCGGCTCGACCACCACCACGCCAGGGCGATCGGCCTGGCGCGCCAGAAGGACCGCCAGCAGGGCGCCGCTCGCCCCACCCCCGACGATGACGATCGTCCTGGACATGGCGCGCCGCGTCAACCCCGGCCGCGCAGGCGGGGCCGCGCCGGACACAGGCCGTCAGACGTCATGAAACGCTCCTCCATCGGTTTCTCCCTTCCTCGCAGATCGACCGGCCGCACAGGAAGAGCAGACAGGGTAACGAATGATTGCGACGACGCACCCGGCGGCGCACCACGAACGAAAGCGCGGAACGATCCCGGCATCATCAGCCGCGTTTCATCAGCAACCTGATCTTTTCGGCATCTTCCGGCGTCGCCGGGTTATAGACGACCAATGTGAGGTCCGGGCGCCCATCGACCGAAAAAACCGAATATTCGAAGGCGAACGGCCCAAGAAGCGGATGGCGGATATGCTTGACGATCTCGCCGGGCGCGGCGCTGACGCCGTTGTCGCGCCACATCGCCCGAAATTCGGGACTGAGCCGGCAGAGTTCATCCACCAGAGGCGCGATCTCCTCCGCCGCCCCTCCGCGCGCCGCATCGACCCGGAATGCCCCGATCACGAAGCGCGCCACGCTTTCCCAATCGTGCTGCATCGCGCGGGCGCCCGGATCGAGGAAGAGGGTGCGCAGGATATTGCGCCGCGCCGGCGGCAGCGCGCCGTAATCCCCCAGCATGACGGTCGCCGCCTTGTTCCAGGCCACCACGTCCCATGTCGCGGTACGGATGATTGCGGGGCTCGACTCCAGCGCATCGAGCACCCGCTGGAGGCGCGGCGTAACACCGTCGCTCTTGCGATAGCGCGCCTCCGGCGGCCGCCCCAGCCCGAGCAGGAACAGATGCTCGCGCTCGACATCGGTCAGCATCAGCGCCCGGGCGATCCGGTCCAGCACGTCCGCCGACGGCGTGCCGCCTCTCCCCTGTTCGAGCCATGTGTACCAGGTCGGGCTGATATTGGCCCGCTGGGCGACTTCCTCGCGGCGCAGGCCGGGGGTGCGCCGGCGGTCCGGCTGAAAGCCGAAGGCGGCCGGGTCGAGCTTCGCCCGACGGTCCCTCAAATACGTGCCGAGGCGCTTCTCGCCGGCCGGATGCAAGCTCATCCTGGTACTCTTTATAATATGATAACGTCACTACTTTACCAGCATAGGACACGGGACGAGATTTGTCCTGCCTGAAACGGGGAGACATTGCCCATGCGTGTATTCGTTACCGGTGCCACCGGATTCATCGGCCTTCCCACGGTCAGGGAGCTGATCGCCGCCGGGCATGACGTCCTCGGCCTGGCCCGTTCCGAAGAAGGCGCCCACGCCCTCGCCGCCGCCGGCGCCGAGATCCAGCGCGGCACGCTCGCGGATCTCGACAGCCTGCGCACGGGGGCCGAAGCCTCGGACGCCGTCATCCACCTGGCGTTCGTCCATGACTGGTCGAATTTCGCGGCGAGTTGCGAAACGGATCGTCGCGCCATCGAGGCCCTGGGCGCCACGCTCGCCGGCTCCGCCAGGCCCCTCATCGTCACGGGGGGATTGGCGGGACTGGCCGAGCCGGGTCGCGCTGCGACCGAATACGACCAGATCCCGCCGGATTTCCCATTCCCGCGCGTCTCCGAACAGACGGCGCTTGCGCTGCTCCCACGGGGCGTCCGCGCCTCGGTCATGCGCCTTCCCCAGGTTCATGACACGGCCAAGCAGGGCCTCATCACGCCCCTCATCGCGATATTTCGCGAGAAAGGCGCCTGCGCCTATGTCGGCGACGGCGCGAGTCACTGGCCGGCGGCGCATGTCGGCGATGTGGCCCGTCTTTACAGGCTGGCGATCGAGAAGGCCGAATCCGGCGCGATATATCACGCGGTGGCCGAGGAAGGCGTGACGATGCGCGATATCGTCCACGCCATCGGCCGGCGCCTCGACCTGCCGGTCCGGTCCATCGCGCCCGACGAGGCCCAGGCGTTTTTCGGACGGTTCGCCATGTTCGCGGCGCTCGACATGCGCGCCTCCAGCGTCCGCACGCGCAGGCGGCTGGAATGGGAACCGACCGGACCCGGGTTGATCGCCGACCTCGAGCAGCTTCAGGTCGCGCAGGACTGAACGGCCATGTAAAACCGCCTCTCCACGACCGACCGATCTCCGAAATTCATGACGAGAATTCGTCTCATGAATTTCGGAGGCGGCATGCCGCGCGAACGGTCGGAATTCCGCCATCCCGAGACGGGCCCTTGCCCTGTCGATCATTCACGATGATTCAGCCGCTGCTATTCAGCCGCTGCCTGCCGGAGCGGAAAGCCACCCATTGTCCCGGTAATATCCGACCATTCTTTTGACGATCGCCTTGACGGTCCGGTCGGCGTTTTCGTGACCGTCGCCGGTGGCTTCGCGCGTGATCGTGACCCCGCCATGGACGGCTAGAGCAGATCCCGTTCAAACGGACTCGTTTGAACGGGTGAAGATGCTCGATAAAATAACAACCTAGCAGGCTGTCGGGTTGGGGGGTACCTGCTTTCGGTGATCTGGGGTAAGCATTGAGGATGAGCAGGTTCATCCCGTTTGACCGATCGCAGCCGTATCTTCTGCCGCCGGATCTGAAATCGTGGCTGCCGGCGGACGATGTGGCGCATTTTATTGTGGCGGCGGTGGAGCGGGTGCCGCTGGGGGCGTTCTCAGTACCTCGGCGGACGGGCGGCAAGGCGCAGTATCATCCGCGCCTGATGCTGGGGCTGCTGATTTACGCCTATGCGAACGGCGTATTCTCATCGCGTCGGATCGAACGGGCGACGCATCGCGACATCGGCATGCGCTTTGTCGCGGCGAACCTGCATCCTGACCACGACACGATCGCGACGTTCCGGCGCGGCAACCGCGCGGCGATCGAGGCGGCGTTCCTGCACGTGCTGGAGTTGGCACGCGAGATGGGGCTGGTGCGGCTTGGCACGGTGTCGATCGACGGCACGAAGATCGATGCCAACGCCTCGAAATACCGTTCCATTCGCTATGATCGCGCGAAAGAACTGCGCGAGATGCTGGCCACCGATATTGCCGGCCTGATGGAGCGGGCCGAGGCGGCGGATGCGACCGACACGGACAACCAGGCCCTGCCGGACGAACTGGCCCGCCGGGAGACCCTGAAGGCCAAGCTGGATGAAGCCTGTGCGCGGCTGGAAGCGGAAGCCCGCGAGCGGGCCGAGGCCGCCCGGCCCGAATACGAACGCAAGAAGGCGGCCTTTGATGCGAAGCAGGGACGATGCGGCCGCCCGCCGAAAGAGCCGGACGACGAACCGCCCCCTGACCGGCAGATCAATCTGACCGATCCGGACAGCAAGCTGATGCGCCGTTCCGACGCGCATGAATACCGGCAAGCCTATAACGCCCAGGCCGTGGTCTGTGCCGAGGGCAGCCAGTTGATCCTGGAACATAGGGTTGTCGCGACCACGGCAGACGCGCCCAGCTTCGCCGATACGATCCTGGGTATGGAAGAGCGGATCGGCCTGCCACGAACCGTCCTCGCCGATACGGGCTTTGCCAGCCGCAAAGCCGTCGAGGCGTTGCAGGCCAGGGGTGTGGACCCTCTGGTCGCCATCGGGCGTCCCGTCGATCGGCGCCCCTATGACTTCCGGCCAGAGCCACCCCCCAAAGAACCGCGCCGGATCACCGAGCCATGGCGCCTGAAAATGAAGGCCAGACTGCAACAGGACCCGGAAAAAGCCCTCTACGCCTTACGCAAGCAGACCGTCGAACCGGTCTTCGGCATCATCAAGAGCGCTATGGGCTTCACCCGCTTCCACCTCCGCGGTCTCGCCAACGCCGCAACCGAATGGACCCTCGTCGCCCTCGCATATAATTGCCGAAGAATCGCGCGGTTGACGGCTGCGTAAACGCCGTCAACTCCTCCAGCCTCACCACCGCAGCACCCAACCCGACAGCCTGCTAGGCCGATCGGATTCCAGGCACTGACGGCCACACCGGGCATCGCGCCGCTATCCGCCCTGACCGTGAAGTCCAGCAGGGCGTCCAGCCGCATCCCGCGCATATCGACGAGCATGACATGCGCTTGCAGACAGCTCTTCCCGGCGCCGAAGCCGACCAGTGTCCTGCCCGAGAAATTCTTATGAGAATTTCTCGGATCAGCAGGCCACTCAAATATTGATTCCCGCGTCCAGGCATTGCCGGGACTGCAATCTGGAGACGTCGACGACAAGGGCGAGTTCCCGGCCCGCTTCATGTGGCGGCGCCTCATCGCCCGAAGCTGGATGCGCGGCGATATGGGCTTTCCGCAGGCTTTGGACGAGTCCGGCCACAAGCGCGCTCATGGTGCTGTCCATCGCGCCCGCATTTGCCGATGTCGGGACCACACGCGACGTGACGTCCACCGCGACAGGGGCGACCGGCCGGACATCCCGCGCCGTCGCCGGCCCATCGACATGGGCCCCCGCGCAGCCGGACAACACGATCAGGGCACCGCCCGCCGCCGTCACGCGTATCTGCGCCGCCCACGTCTCCGGCAATGAGGGGCGACGTTCGGCCGAAATCATGGCACGGGATAGACATAGACCGGGGGACGCACCACCACCGGCGCGGGATAGATGACGGGACGCGGCACGACATAGGCGGGATAGGCGTAATAGGGCGGATAAGCATAGGGCGGGTGGCTCGCGGCCGCGCCCACGGCCGTACCCAGGGCCGCGCCCGCGGCGACACCGGCCGCCACGGCACCCACGCCCCAATGAGGGCGGTAGCAGCATGGTCCGGCGCCCCGCGTATGCACCGTCACGCCGCCGCGCGGCCCCCAATATGTTGCCGTCGCCGCCTGCGCCGACGCGACCGACAGCACAGTTGCAACGGCTGCGGCCGAGAGGCCGGACTTCGGAAAACGATCGAACATCGTGTTTGTCTCCAGAAGAAAGTGGACACGCGGCACGGCGTGCCCGCTCAGGATTGCGGCTGCCAATCGGCGGGCGTGAGATAACCCTTGTGATCGTCATCCATTTGGAAAAAGCGTTCCTCCAGGCGGGCTTTCTGCTGGTCCGGATCCATCCGGCCGAACATCGCCGCACGCATCCCGCCCGACGCGGCAATCCGTGCGCGGGCGAAAGCCTCGAATTCGTCTCGCGAAATCCGTCCGTCCCGATTGGTGTCCGCCGCCCGGAAGCTCGCGAGACGCCTGTCCTGCTGCGGGTCCCGCGACTGCGCCCGCGCGGCTCCGGCCAACGCGTTCATGGCCAACATGACCACGCCACAGATCGCGACGAATCCGCCCAGGTACGAAAGAGTCCGAAACATCGTCATCTGGTCCTCCGACGCTGTATCCGATCCGTGATACGGAGCCGCCGCGTCGATGCGACGGCGGTTCTCGTTTTTTATTCACGGCGCGGGGTAGAGGACCGCCGGCGGCGGATAGACGATCGCAGGCGGCGGCATGTAGGCCACGGGCGGCGGCGGCAATTGCTCGCCATTGCCGACCATGCATTGCGCATAAGCGCCGTCATAACGATGCTGGAAACTCTGCGCGGTCTGCCGCCCGCGCGCAGCGCCGAGCACGGAACCCAGCAGCAACCCGCTGCCGGCGCCGATCGCGGCGCCACGGCCCGCGTTCCCCGACGCGCTGCCCAGCAGCGCGCCGGACGCCGCGCCGATCCCCGTGCCGAGCGCCGCGCTGCGCAGCCCGCTGGACGCCTCCCCTTGGGATGGCGACAGGCCGGTCTGCGTCTGGGCATAGATCCGGCACTGCGCATCGTGCTGCTGGAAAATCGCGAAGCTCTCGCCAGGGCGGGGCATGATCGTGAAACTTGGCCCAGGCGGCAAGGAGGGCGCGCAACCCGATAAAAGCAGTCCGCATCCCAGCAAAGCGACAGGCAGCGGCGATTTTGTCCCGGAGCGGACACGCGAATGACGATGCGACATAAGGGAGAAATCCGTCGGTCTGGTGAATGCAGAAGGGCGGCCTGGCTGCAGGCCGCCCTTCTGCTACGGACCGACGGCGGACTTCCCCCTAGTCAGGAGCTGGAAAAAATCCGTTTTCCGATGCGGCGCGCTGTTGACGAGCGTACGGCGCCCCTCGGGTGACAGGTGCGATATGGCTTCGACCAGCGCATCGCTGAAATCGCCGACGAACCCGTTCCATGCGGCCTGCCACCGCGCCATCGCCGCCCGCGTCGCCGCCGCATCGAAATGGGGGGCGAGGAGTTGATTGTCGATATCCGCCCGCGCCCGCGCCAGGTTTTCATGGGCTTGGACATAGCGTGGCGCGTCCTGCCACAGGACCGAACGGAACGCCGCCGCATCCGCCGGCGACAGATGCTCGGTTGCGTTCTGCAGGAAGGTGGCCAGCGCCGTCGCCTGATGCGCGCCCTCGGTGCGATGGCGCAGATATTGCCCGCCGACGACCGCCGCGAGGAACAGGTTCAGCAACACGGACCCGGCCAGGACCCATCGGCGGACGCGCCGCCCGTCATGCGGCATGTTCGTCATACGCCGCCTCCCAGCGGGGCGACCAGCAGGGCGTTGAACAGGCCGACAGGGGCGCCGCCGGCCTGTATCCAGCCCAGCCACAATCCGCCGGCCACCACCACGCCGCCGCCGAACATCATGGCCGTCCAGCGGACGGCCAGGACACCGTTCTCCGCCGCGACACGCCCCGGAACCAGGCCGGGCAAGCGCCACCCGAACCGCGCGCCCGGCCCGCGTTTCGGCGTCGCTTCCGCGGCAATCCGCCCCGCCACGCCGGCCCGCAGCCGCGTCACGGCAGCCTCGGGATCCTCATGAGCCGCCCGCTGGGCAAACAGGCTCGCCTCTTCCTCGAAAGCACGCGCGATAAGGTCATCCACGTCCCGTTGCGCCGCCAGGATCCCGCGCGCCGTCGCGGACATTTTCAGCAGGGCCTGCGCATCCTGCCGTTCGGATTCGGGCCAGCGCGCCAGCACGGCGCCGTAGGTTTCCGCCAGCACACTGAAACGTTCAGGATTCATCATGGTCGCTCATCCTTTGTTCAGGGCGTTTCCGTCCGCGGTACCGCACGGCGCCAGCCGCGTGCGCAACAGCGCCCGCCCGCGCGCCAGCAGCCGCTCCACCGCCTTGGCGGAAAGGCCGAGACGCCGCGCGGCTTCCGCGCCCGACAGACCCTCGTCATAGACCAGGGACATGGCGGCGCGCTGGCGGACGGGAAGCGCGCGCAGCGCCTCGACAAGGGCGCGCCGCTCCTGTCGGGCCGCGAGCTGGCTGTCGGCGGCGGGGCTGTCGTCGATCATGTCGAAATCATCGGGCAGCGGGTCCATGCGTCTGCGGCGGCGCAGATCGATACTCAGGTTGACGATGACACGGTACAGCCAGGTCGTGAACTGCGCACGCGCGCCATCGAAGTGCCGCACATGGGTCCAGGCGCGGACGAATGCGTCCTGGACAAGGTCTTCCGCCGTTTCCGCATGACCCGTGAAGCGAATCGCCGTCCGCAGCGCATAGGCGCCATGACGGGCGACGATCAGGTCGAAGGCATGGCGGTCGCCGTCCCCCGACCATCGAAGCAGTTCATCGTCCGACGCCGTCGCATATCTCCGGCTCTCGCCCGGCATCCCCTGCTTCCTTGCCTGTTGTCCGCGCCATGTCGAGAATTCCGGAGACCGGCCATCGATCGCACGGAGGGCGCGCCATCCCGTCATGTGTCCCCGCCATATCATCCGTTCGGCCATGATACGCGGCGCGGGGCTCGATCCCCCTCGGACCTCATCGAACTCGCTCGGGCCCACGCGGAAAGAAAAGGAAAATACGACGGAAGCACGGCGGGACGGGGGGCTGGCCGCATCGGATCGTAACAGGGACATGAACCATCTCTCAGCCCCGCGCCGGCCCGGCCGATCGTCCCGTATGGGGATCGCGCCCCTTCTGGTCGCGCTTCCGCTCTGCGCCTGCGGCAGCGCCCATGTGCAGCATGTCCAGCCCGGCGCGGTCGTGCCGTTCGCCGCCCTGCCGCCGCCGCCGGTTCTGTTCGTCACGGTCTCGGGACCGGGGACCGGCGGCCAAGCTACGCCGACCCTCGCCACAGCAACCCTGGCCACAGCAACCCTGGCGGCCGACCTGGTCACCGAACTGCGCAGAGCGGGTGCTCCGGCGGCACTCCTGATGGCTGGAGACTCGGCGCCGGACATGCCCGTCCTGCGCGTCGTCCTCATGCGCGCCGATCCAGGCGACGCGATGGAACGGACCGTCATCGGGTTCGGCGCGGGGCGCTCGGAACTCCTGGCGCATATCCGCCTCGACGATCCCCGCCGTGTCGACCGGCGGCCGGCAATCGCCTTCGACGTGCAGGCCGACAGCGGCCGCAAGCCCGGCCTGATCGTCCCGGCGGCCGTGACCCTCGGCACGGCGATGCCGATCCACATGGCGATCGGCGGAACGCTGGACCTGCTGCTCGGACGGCGCCATGGCCTCGACGCCGACATGGCGGACGCCGCCAAGGCCATCACCCGGGAAGTCCGGGCCAGCTACGTGGCCGAGGGCTGGAGCCTGCCCGCGTGAGGCTGCCGCGTTCCCTGCGGAGCCAGATGGCGCTCATCCTCGGATCGAGCGGCGTGGCGACGCTGGTGCTGGCGGCGGGCATCTTTGTCTCCTTCCATGTGAAGGATTCCGGCGTTCCGCTTGGACCGTGGCCGGATGCGCTTGCCATCTCCAGCGCGATCCGCGCCATCGAGGCGACGCCCCAGGCCGCGCGCGGCGCGGTGGCCGGCTCGCTCGCGACGCCCGGACTCGGTATCGTCAGCGGCGCTTCCGTGCCCTGTCCGGTCCTTTCCGACGCGCTGGCGACGCGGGCACTCCGGCGCGCGCTCTACACGGTGATCGCGCATGACCGGCGGGTGCCGCTGGTCACGAACTGCGCCGCCGACGGGTGGCGGCATGGGGCCTCGCATGTGGTGTTCGAAGACCAGCGGGTCACGTTCATTGTCCGCAACTACGCCCATGTCAGCCGCACCGGGATCGTTCTCGCGACCCTGCCCCTGGCGCTTTGGCTGGGAACGATCACGCTCGGTATCGGCGTGCTCGTGTCCTGGTCGGCCTGGTCTGTCGGGCGCCCCCTGGGACGGCTGGCCGAAGCCGCCGAACGCTTCGGCGCCCGGGACGATTCCGATCCGCTGGAAGAAAGCGGACCGTCGGAGATCCGCCTGGCCATCCGGGCCTTCAATCTGATGCAGTCGCGCCTGACGCGATCGGCGGAGGAAAGACGACGCCTGCTCATGGCGGTCGGCCACGATCTGCGTACGCCGCTGACCCGTATGGCCATGCGCATCGAACTGGCGGACGACGAGTCCGGCAGGGCCGGCATGACCCGCGATATCGACCTCATGGCGCGCATGCTCGATAACGCGATGGCGCTGTTCAAGGGATATGACGAGAACGAGGCATGGCAGGACATCGATCTCGGCACGATGGCCGCGGATGTCTGCCGATCCTTCGCCGAGGTCGGTCGCGACGTGCGCTATCAGGGGGCATCGGGACCGCTCTGCTCCTGCCAGCCGCTCGGCATCACGCGCGTCATCGGCAATTTGATCGACAATGGATGCCGTCATGGCACCGCCGTGACGGTCGATGTCCGCGGCGGCGGCGACTGGGCTCGTCTCGAAGTCGCGGATGACGGACCGGGCATCCCCGCCTGCCGGCGTGACGCGGCGCTCCTGCCGTTTTCCCGGCTACATGCCCATGCCGATTCCGATGCCGGGCATGACGCCCATTTCGGCCTCGGCCTCTCGATCGTCGCCGATATCGTGCGCCGGCATGGCGGTACGCTGGATCTGCGCGACGCCCAGCCCAGCGGATTGCGGGTCATCATCCATCTGCCGATAAAAGGACCCTCGGCGACGTCATGGCGATGACACCGCATCGAGGCGAAAGCGCAGAGAGCGCGGCCTCCCGCCCCCCATCGCCATGCCCCTTTTACCCCTCCGGCACCGCCGTCTCCCTCCCCGTCGCGACGTCCCGCGCCCGCCCGCGCCGGACGATCCGCACCGCCGTCACCAGGCCCAGCGCCGGCGCGGCCGCGAAGACGGCGAACAGCCAGAACGCGGCCGCCGCCGTGCCCGCCACCCCGCCCGGCACGCTCAACCCGGCCAGGTTGGCCACCATCCCCGCCAGCGCCGCCGCCAGGGCGGTGGCGAACAGTTGCAGGCTGGTCAGCGATGACGCCGCCAGGTCGCGCTGATGGGCCGGCGCCGCCTGCAATGCGCGGGTCAGCAGGTGCGGCCAGGCCAGCCCGACCCCGAACCCCACCGACATCAGCGCCAGGCAGATCGGCAGCAGCACGTCCCGCCCTCCGGCCGAGGGCGCGGGCACCAGAATCGCCAGCGCCGCCATCCCCGCCAGCCCCAGCAACGGCGCGGCGATCAGCGCGCGGGACGTCGCCGGCCCGCGCATGCCGGCACTGGCGACCGATCCGACCGACCAGGCCCCCGACATCAGCGCCGCCAGATACCCCGCGACCAGCGGCGATCGTCCCTGCAATCTCTGCAGAAACAGCGGGGCGAAGATCTCGCTGGTGGTCACCGTCACCGCCAGCAGCGACATCATCGCATACAACGCGTTCAATTTCGTCCCCGGCCGCAGCGCCCCCGTGGGAAACAGGCGCGGCCCGCCGCCCTCTCCCGCCTCCAGCCGCACCAGCCACGCGGCCAGCAGCCCGAACCCCGCCAGCCCCGCCAGGTTCCAGCCCGGCCGGCTGCCGACGCTGCCCGCCGACACCGCCATCACCATGGTGGTCAGCAGCAGGACCCGCCGCCAGGCCAGCGGCGACGGCGCCGGCACGCGGGCATCGCGCGGCAGCACGGACGCCGCCAGCCCCACGAACAGCCCGGTCACCGGCACCAGCGACCAGAACGCCGCCCGCCACGCCCCCCATTCGGCGAACAGGCCGCCGACCGCCGGGCCGACCAGGGTCGCCGCCCCCCACATCGCCGAAACCAGCCCCATGGCCCGCGGCCACAGCGCCTCGGCGAAGACCAGGCGAATCATCGCATAGGACAGCGCCAGCAGAATGCCGCCGCCCAACCCCTGCGCGCAGCGCCCCGCCAGCAGCACCGGCATCGCGGGCGCCAGGCCGCACGCCAGCGATCCGGCCGCGAACAGCGCGGCGGCGAACCCGTACGCGCCCCGCACGCCCGCCCGCCCCAGCAGCCCACCCGACAGCGACGCCCCCAGGATCGACGCCGCGACGAACAGGGTCGTGCTCCAGGCGTAATAATCCAGGCCCCCGATATCCCGCACCACCGAAGGCAGGATGGTCGTGGCGATATAAAGATTGACCGCATGCAGCGCCACGCCGCCGGCCAGCACCAGGGTCCGCGGCGCATTGCCGCCGGAAAACAGCGCGCCCCAGCGGGCAGGCGCGGCGCTCATCGCCCGGCCGCCCGCCACCCGGAACGAAGGGGATGGCGGCGAAGGGGCAGACAAGAAAACATGGCGGCGTCCATCGCCCGAACTCCCCTGCGGCCGGCCATCCCGGCCGCGCCCCGCTTGCAACCGCGACCGACCCTGCTATTTTCAAAGCATATACTTTGTTTATTAGGCTCCCAATCGCCATGTCAAGCCACCCGCCGGACGCCGCGGCACCCGCCCGCCCCGCCACCGAACGGCTCCTGATGCTGCTGAAGATGCGCGGCCCGCTGACGGCGGCCGAACTCGGCCAGGCCATCGGCACGACCGGCGAGAACGCGCGCCAGCATCTGGCACGGCTGAAACAGGACGGGCTGGTCGAAACCCGCACCGAACCGCGCGGCGTGGGGCGCCCCGCGCAGACCTGGCACCTGACCGACGCCGCCCGGCGGCATTTCCCCGACACCCATGCCGAACTGACGGCCGGTCTGCTGCGCCTCCTGCACGACATGGGCGGGCCCGACCTGCTGAACCGCCTGATCGCGGCGCGGGAGGCCGAAACCCGCGCCGCCTATCGCCGCGAACTGGACGGCATCCACGGCCTCGCCGCGCGCATCGCCGCCCTGGCGGCCATCCGCTCGCGCGAGGGCTACATGGCCGAATGGCACGCCGAGGCCGGGGGGCATTTCCTGCTGATCGAAAATCACTGCCCGATCTGCGCCGCCGCCACCGCCTGCGCCGGCTTCTGCCGGGCAGAGCACGACATCTTCCAGGACGTGCTGGGCCCCACGGTCGTCGTCGAACGGCGCGACCACATCCCCTCCGGCGCCCGGCGCTGCGCCTACCGCATCCGCCCGGCCGGAGCCCCGACATAAAAAACACCATAAAAAAATCGACAAAAAGCAGGGCCGCCGTCACATCCGGCCGCGCTGTCCCGTCTTGATCCCGTAACCCATCAGCACGGGAGAGTCCCATGACCCAACGACTGGACTACGCCAAGGCCGCCCCCAGGACCATGGCCGCCCTGTTCGCCCTCGAACGCGCGGTCACCACCAGCGGGCTGGAACGCAGCCTGATCGAACTGGTGAAGACCAGGGCGTCGCAGATCAATGGCTGCGCCTTCTGCATCGACATGCACACGCGCGACGCCCGCCGCGCCGGCGAGAGCGAGGCCCGCCTCTACCTGCTGTCCGCCTGGCGCGAGGCCCCGCATTACACGCCCCGCGAACGCGCGGCCCTGGCCTGGACCGAAACCCTGACCCGCATCGCCACCGACGGCGCGCCGGATGCGGTGTACCAGGCGCTGAACCCCCATTTCACCGACACGGAAAAGGTCGATCTCACCCTGCTGATCTGCACCATCAACAGTTGGAACCGCATCGCGATCGGCTTCGCCGTCGCCCCGCCGCCGGAGACCGCCTCCTGACCGCCCCCGATCCCGATCCCGATCCCGATCCCGACGGTCTCGGCCCCTTTCTGGCCCACCGCGCCGAAATGATCGGCCTGGCCTATCGCATGACCGGCTCCCTGGCCCTGGCCGAGGACGTGGCGCAGGATGCGTTCCTGCGCTGGCGGGCGGCCGACCGGGCGGCGGTACGCGACGCCCGCTCCGTCCTGCTGACCATCGCCGCCCGCCTGTGCCTCGACCAGTTGCGCTCGGCCCGGGCGCGGCGCGAACATTATGTCGGCGTCTGGCTGCCCGAACCCGTGATCGACGACGACGCCGCACCGCAGGAGGCCGCCCTGGCGCGGCGGCAGGATCTCTCGGTCGCCATCCTGCTGGCGCTGCAGCGCCTCTCGCCGGTCGAACGCGCGATCGTCATCCTGCATGACGTGTTCGACCTGCCCTTCGCCGAAATCGCCCCGATGGTGGGCCGTAGCGCCACGGCCTGCCGCAAGGCCGCCGGCCGCGCACGCGCACGCCTGCACGACACCCCCATGCCCGACACCACCGCGCCCGACACCATCATGCCCAACACCATCACGCTCGACACCGCCGGCGCCGCCCGATTGACCGACGCCTTCTACAGGGCGGTACAGCAGGGCGATATCGACACGCTGCGCACGCTGCTGGCCGAGGACGCCGTGGCCTATACCGATGGGGGCGGCCTGCGTCCGGCCGCCCTCAATCCCATCCGGGGGCGGGAGAAGCTGCTGCGCCTGTTCGCCGGCCTGGCCGCCAGGAAACCGGGACCGGCGAAGCTGCTCTATCGCGGGCCGGTCAACGCCCTGCCGGGCTACGTGACGCAAGAAGCCGACGGGCTGCCCCAGACCACGGCACTGGAGTGGCGCAACGAGGGGCACGGCAGCCGGATCGCCACGATCTATATTGTCCGCAATCCGCAAAAACTGGGCCATCTCGCCGCCATAGCCCCTATTCCGTGGGCCTTTATTCCGTGGGCCCCTATTCCGTGACGGGGGTCAGGATCACCAGCTTATGGTCCGGATGGCCGGCCGGAACCAGCGTCGCCTGGACATAGGACACGGTCCCGTCCAGCGGATGATGGAAACGCCGCCGCCCGCCGGCCCGCGGCAGCACCGCATGGCCGCGCCACAGCCGGGCGAAATCCGGGCTTTCGCCATGCAGCCGGTCCAGCATCGCCACGATCGACGCATCCTCCGACAGCCGCGCCATCTCGGCCCGGAATTCGGCCAGGATGCGCCGAGCGCTCTCCTCCCAGTCATCCAGGAAACCCCGCGCCCCCGGGTCCAGGAACACATAGCGCAGCAGGTTCGGTTCCGCCCCGCCGATCCAGGCCGCGAACAGCCGCCGCGCCGCGTCGTTCGCGGCCCTGACCGACCAGGACCGGTCCAGCAGATAGGCCGGCACCAGGACCAGTCCGGGCAAGGCCAGCAATTCGGGCGGCACGCACGGCGCGGCGCCGGCATCGAGCGGGCGCGGATCGGTCTGCCGCGCCAGTTCGAACAGATAGGCCCGCTCGGCCCGCGACAGGCGCAGCGCCTCGGCCAGCCGCGCCAGGGTCGCCGCCGAACAGGCGACCGGCCGCCCCTGCTCCAGCCAGGTGTACCAGGTCGTACTGATCCCGCAGAGCTGCGCCGCCTCCTCGCGCCGCAACCCTGGCGTGCGGCGACGGCCCGGCATCGGATACATCCCCGCGTCGGCGGGCGACAGGGCCTCGCGCCGCGCACGCAAAAACGCCCCCAGCGCCCGGCGCGGATCGGATGGCGGCATTGCGGCACGAAGCGTCATGGTGGTTTTCATACCCGTATAAATTTGGATCTTATACCCGATTATACGCCATACCATCCTGCCTGCGCCGCCGGACAGCCGATCCGGGCACAACCACGCAGGAGCCCCCCATGACCGAGACGCACCAGGATTTCACCGCCGAACGATACGGCCCCCGCGCTGCCGAGTACGTGGCCAGCGCGGTCCATGCCGATGGCGCCGACCTGGACCAGATCGAACGATCCGTCGCCGGCCGGGGGCTGGAAACCGTGCTGGACCTGGGCTGCGGCGGCGGCCATGTCAGCTACCGCGCCGCCCCCCATGTCGGCCAGGTCACGGCCTGCGACATCACGCCGGACATGCTGGACGCCGTGGCGCGCACCGCCGCCACACGGGGCCTGGCCAACATCGTCACGCGGCAGGCGGCGGCCGAATCCCTGCCCTTCGCCGACGCCCGGTTCGACGCCGTGCTGTGCCGGTTTTCCACTCATCACTGGCGCGACATGGAATCCGGACTGCGCCAGGCCCGCCGGGTGCTGAAACCCGGCGGCTTCGCCATCTTCGCCGACGTCGTCGCCCCCGCCGATCCGCTGTGCGACAGTTGGTTGCAAACCCTGGAACTGCTGCGCGACATCACGCATGTGCGGGACTACGCCATCGCCGAATGGGTGGCCGCCTGCGGCCGCGCCGGCTTCGCCGTGCAGGCCGTCACCCCGCGCCGGCTGCGCATGGACTTCGCCGACTGGGTCGCGCGCACCCGCGCGCCCCAGGCGCGGATCACCGCCATCCGCGCCTTGCAGCAGGACGCACCGGAAAGTGTACGCCGCCATTTCGCGATCGAGGCCGACGGCAGCTTCCTGCTGGATACCGCCAGTTTCGTACTCGCGCCCCACGCGGCCTGACCCGCGCCCAGGCCGGCACGCCTGCGGACACGTCCGGCGGAGATAGAGCCGGTAGGGCCCTGCAAACCAGTGCATCAGCCCGTGCGATGCCTTGGCTTGAAATCAGGTCCGCGCGATGACCCGGCCCAGGAAGCCTTCCATCAAGCCGGCAATTTCAACCGCATGCGTTTCCAGCGCGAAATGCCCGGTATCGAGCAGATGCACGTCCGCATTCGGGTTGTCGCGGCGGAATGCTTCCGCGCCCGGCGGCAGGAAGAACGGGTCATGTCGGCCCCAGGCGGCCAGGACAGGCGGCTTGCGGGTCCGGAAATAATCCTGGAACGCGGGATAGAGCCCAACATTGCTGGCATAATTCAGGAACAGATCGAGCTGGATCTCGTCATTGTCCGGACGGGTCAGCAGCGCATGGTCCAGCGTGTAGGATTCCGGCGCCACCTTTGATTCGTCGGGCACCCCATGCACGTACTGCCACTTCGTCCCCTCGAAGGTCAGCAGAAAACGGATGGCGTCGCGATTTTCCTGTGTCGGGTCGGTCCAGTAGGTGCGGATCGGCGCCCAACCGTCGCTCAATCCCTCTTCGTAGGCATTGCCGTTCTGTGAGATGATCGCCGTAACCCGCTCCGGCCGGCTCAAGGCCACGCGGAAGCCGACGGGTGCGCCGTAGTCGAACACATAGATCGCATAACGCGTCAGGCCGATCGCATCGACGAAGCCTTCGATGGTGCGGGCCAGATTGTCGAACGTATAGGCATAGTCGCCGCGCGCGGGCGCCTGGGTAAAGCCGAAGCCCGGCAGATCCGGCGCGACCAGGTGGAACCGTTCGGCCAGTAGCGGGATCAGGTCACGGAACATATGCGACGAACTGGGAAAACCGTGCAGCAGCAGCAGGGTCGGGTGCGCGGGGTTGCCAGCCTCGCGATAGAAGACCGAAACGTCGTTCACCTGGGCATGGCGGAAGCGGGTGCGGATGGGCGGGTGCATTAATGTGGTCCTGTCAGTCGTGACGGGCGGTATTGCCGTGCCCTGACGGTAATCTGTTGCCGATTTCGGGTGAATTTATGCAGAATGGAAGTCAGTTTTGCATAGATCGGAACAATCATGGATCGGATCGACGCCATGCGCGTCTTCGTCGCGGCTCTTGATGAAGGCAGTCTGGCCGGCGCCGGCCGGACAGCCTTGCCTTCCTCATAGCCCAGATGCGCGGTCAACTCCGCACCGAGCATACGCTCCATGAGCCGAATCTTCAGCTCCTTCAGCAGCCCGGCGTCTCCGAGCAGATCTTCAGCACGTTCCACGCCTGTCAGCAATTCGTCCAGGAGTTCCTTCGAGATGGTCATTCATGCTTCCTTTCGGTGAAGCATGGACCAGATCACTCATACACAGAAGATCGGACACTCTCTGACGCTTCGACTTCAACCTTGGCGGCGTCCATGTCAGAGGTGGGCGGGTTCGGCTTTCTCGGGCTCGGCGCGTCCGATGCCGTCACTGCACGGCAGGTGATCCGGAAAGTACAGGCGCGGACCGCGCGACCGTTCGGCGTCAACCTGCTTCCTGCTTCCTGCGTCGCGCGACGCGCTGACCACAGCTCCACAGCTCCACAGCTCCACAGCTCCACAGCTCCACAGCTCCACAGCTCCACAGCTCCACAGCTCCACAGCATGCTCGATTACCTGAAATTAGGCCAGGAAAATTGAAACGATTTCGTCGGATCTCACACTTTATCGCCTGCATGGCCATCGCTCTATCGAACGAGTTTCGCGATCACGTCAGCCAGTGGCGTCGGGCCTTTAATTGCCGAAGCACCGTTATCAGCGAAATCGATCCACCCCTCATTGAAGCCGTCGAGCATGCGGATGCGGGGCAGAGGGTGGTTCATGCCTTGTAATGTGAAGAGTTCCTCCCAGGTCGATCTCTGCACGACTTCGACGCGGACGGACCGGCCGAGTGCCGTCGCAAAGGCCGATGCCACGTCATTGGGTGACACTCGCACAGGACCTTCCAACTCGACGACACGTGCGCCATCCCAATCCTGCACAAGCAGCTCTGCCGCGGTGGATCCGACATCCTGCGTCGCCACCATGGGGAAGCGCTTGTCGGCGGGCTGCAAGAAGGAGTGCAAAATGCCCTCGCGAGCCGAGGCCACGTCCCACAACGCATTCTCCATGAACCAACCCGGCCGCAGGAAGGTGACAGGAAGTCCTAGCGCGCCGACCGCCTCCTCCATCAACGTACGCTGAGACAGGAGGTTGTCGTGCGGCGCATCGGCACCGATGGTCGATAGGCAGAGGATCTTCTTGGGTTTGGCGGCTTTGAGCGCAGCGGTCACCGCATCAATGACGATCCTGGCTTCGGGATAGCCTGGCGCCGGATCGAACTCCGAAGGCGGAAGGATGAAAACGCCTTCTACCCCTTCAAATCCAGCCGCTAGCCGCGCCGGTTCCTCCATTCCCGCAAAGGCGATCTGGCAGCCTTGCGCTGCCCAAGGACCTGCTTTCGTAGCGTCACGGAGTACGGCGCGCACCGCATGTCCCTCCGCCAGCAGCTTGCGCGCGAGCGCGCCGCCCACTTTGCCAGTGATACCCGTGATTGCGTACATGATGTCACTCCCAAGAAATTAGTCGGAAAAGGAGCGTGGCCAGGCGAGGGCCGCCCGGGGGCCGCGCTCGAAGGTGCCGTAAAGGGCAGCGATCTTCGGGTCGTGGAAGGGTAGGGCCTAAGTGAAGGGAACGCCGATACCTACCCAAAGCTCTTGCGACAGTGGCTGCGATGCGGCGGCCCGACCGCCATTAAGCGCTGCGCCAGCGGCCGGAAGTTCTCCGCCGGCCAACAGGGCTCTGCGCGATACGTCCTTCATTCCACCCTCATCGAAGCAACCAGGATGGGTCCATCTACGCCGCTATGGATGGTGAGGCCAGAGCATTAATATCAAAGTTATAGTGACTCAGAATCATTGTTGTGGCATGCGGATGCATGCTCAGATTGAACTGCTGCAGGGAGCCCAGGATTGACGTTCGATACGCGATTGCTGACCGGGGCGGGCGTTCTCGCGGCCGTGACGGATACTGGGAACTTCGCGCGAGCCGCGAAGATGCTGGGGTTGACGCCCTCCGGTGTCAGTCGAGCAGTTGCGCGGCTAGAAGCGCGCATCGGCGTCCGCCTTTTCGATCGCAATGCGCGAGATGTCGTGCTGACTGAGGAAGGGCTGCGCTTTCATGCCCAGGTCATGCCGCTTCTCGCTGGGCTCGAAGAGGCTGCTGCCCAGGCGGCCGGCACCGCGGTGCTGATAAACGGCCGCCTTCGTGTCTCTGTCGATCCGTGGTTCGCACGCACGGTGCTGGCGTCGCGTATGCAGGAGTTTCTCGCCCGGTACCCATTGTTGTCCGTCGATCTGACGACCAGTAATTATCGTGAGGAGATGATGGCCGGGATCGACGTGGCTGTGCGCTTTGGGCCGCCGGATACGTCATCCCTGATCGCGCGACAGATGCTTGAGGTGCCGGTACTGACTTGCGCGTCGCCCGCCTATCTCGAGAAGCACGGCATGCCGGCGACGCCTCATGATCTCGAGCACCACGAAGTCCTGCTGTTTCGCGATCCCCAGACCGGCCGCCCGTTTTCATGGGAATTCCACCGGGGCGGCAAGGTTATCGAAATCCAGACCCCGACGGGTCGGTTCATGACCGATGACCCGTCAGCGGCTCTCTCTGCCTGCATCGCGGGTCAGGGGATCTTCCAGAGTCTTGGGATTGGCATGGCACCCTTTTTCGCACGAGGTGAACTCGTGCAGATTCTAGCCGATTGGTCCGACGAGCGATATCCGCTCATTGCCTATCACCCGTCTCGGCATCTTCCCCCTGCCAAGGTTCGGGCGTTTCTTGACTTCGTCCGCGAGATTTCGGCCGGCGCGACGGCGCTATATTGAGGCCGATCGTAAGCTCGTGACGAAAAAGCGCTCTCGGATAACGAAGCCTAGTTTTTTGTATAGCGCGATAGCACCCTCATTGTCCTCGAACACATGCAGGAACGGGATCAGATCACGTTCCCTGATCGCGCGCGCAAGCTGCATCATCAGGCAAGCGGCATAGCCTTTGCCTCGGTATGCCGGGTCAACGCACACAGCGCTGATCTCCACGAAGCGATCGAATCGCATCCGTTCGCCGGCCATCGCAGCCAGCACCCCGTCGAAACGAAAACCGATATAGCGGCCCAACTCGATCGTCCGCGGGCCAAACGGGCCGGGCTTGGTGCGAGCGGCGAGGTCCATCATCTCCGCCACGTCCGACTGTCTCAGATCAACATAGTCGGGGCCGGGCGGAACACTGACCTGTGCCGTTTCCAGAACCATCTGCAGGATCGGCTTCTGCATTTCGACCGTCAGACCGGATGGCGGGACGAGGGCATCCATCGTCTCCAGCACAACCCGCCCGTTGCGGGCGACAAGCTTCACCAGGGAAGCAAAGGATGCGTCGGATCGGTCCGCGATGGCCCCAAAGGGGGCAACGTCGGGCAGATAGCACTTTGCCCGTGGGCCTCCTTCGGCCAGCGCCCGATTGCCCGATGTCAGAGCCGCCCATACCGGGGCATCAAGGGGCTCCTGCCTCGTTACCTGTTTCTCAACCGGTGCTGCCGCCCGCGCCATTGGGAGATTCGTCACGGTGTCCTCGAAGCTCGGAAGAAATTCCGGAGATCGCGGTGGCCAGATCTAAGAGGCATGGCCGAGAATCGCGGCCGCGAACACCAAGGTGGCGCCGACGCCGACAACAAAGACGAGCGTCCTTACGACGGGTATGCCGGCTGCATAGACGAGGTAATGGACAATCCTCGCGCCAAAATAGATCTTGGCCGCGATGACCGTTGCCGGCGTGTGCACGCCCAGGAGCGTCGCGACGATGACCAGCGGTGCGAATACAACCAGATTCTCGGTGGCATTGGCGTGGGCACGTCTTGCTCGCTCGGCCCATGCCGGGTCGGCGGTATATGATGGATCGGGGTTGCGCAACGCCGGCATGAGGCCACGCGTCAAAACCCGGGCGATCGTATGGGGAATCCACATCAACACGGTCAGACACGCGATCAGCACAAGGAAATAGAGTTCTGGCGTGAGTTGCATCGTGTCACTTCATCATTCGTCAGAGGCCTGCGCATCCTGCATGCGCCACTAGCCCGTACCGTAGATTTTCCACGACGCTTAGGCTACGGTCGTATGTGACAATCTCCGGGTCATTTGCGACATGCGACTTGCTATCCTCGCGCTCGAGGGCGTTTTCGACACGGGGTTGGCGGTGTTGCTGGACACCATCGCGGCGGCGAATGAGTTGGCCGTGATGCAAGGTATCGCCCGCCCACCGTTCGAAGCACGGGTCGTCGGCTTGCAGGAGCAGGTCCGCACTGGTCTCGGCCTGACGGTGACTGTCGAGCTGCTGCACCGCGTGCGCAGACCTGACTGGGTCGTTGTGCCAGCGCTCAACGCCAAGCAGCCGCAGCAACTGCTCCGGGCCTTGGATCGCGAGGACGTCCTGCAGACGGCCATACAGCTTCGCGCCTGGCACGCACGCGGTGCGGGCATTGCGGCGGCTTGCATTGGAACATTCCTGCTCGCCGAATCCGGGCTTCTCGACGGTCATGAGGCGACCACGACCTGGTCGCTTGCACCACTATTTCGACAACGCTACCCGCGCGTCCGTCTCGACGATACACGTATGATAGCCGCCTCCGGCCGAATCGTGACGGCAGGGGCGGCGATGGGACATTTGGATCTCGCCCTGTGGCTCATGCGCCAGACGAGCCCCGAATTGGCTGCGCTTGTCGCGCGGTTCATGCTGATCGACCGACGCCCCTCACAAGCCAGATACATCATCCCGGATTTTCTGGCGCACGCCGATCCGTTGATCGAGCAATTCGAACGATGGGCGCGCGAGCACCTGACCTCGGGCTTTTCGCTGCAGGCCGCGGCGAAAGCCCTAGCTGTTACGCCGCGCACGCTGCAACGCCGCACCGAGGCCGTGCTCGGCAAGTCCCCACTTGCCTTCTTCCAGGACCTGCGGGTCGAACGGGCGCAGCATCTGATCTCGTTAGGGCAGGACCTCGATCATATTGCGAGTGAAGTCGGGTACGATGATACGGGGACTCTGCGGAACCTGTTGCGTAGGCGGCTCGGCCGAGGGGTTCGAGAGTTACGCGCCGAGGAGTAGACCCCCTGGCTATCCTGTGGAAGCGATGTGCTGAAACTCCATGGGTGTTGGGTCTGGGTGACGTTCAAATGGTTGCCAGTGCTGTAGAAAGCTCGACTATTTCCTCAACCGAGAACATCCTCGAACGGGGTCAGGCAGCGTTGCTCAGTTCTATTCTCCAGGCAGAACCCTCCACCCTCGTCTCAGCGATAGGCCTCTGTTAGTGCGTCAAATTCAGCTTTGAGATTTGGCGAGAGATCATAGTCTACGGCCGCCAGCGTATCGGTCAGCTGCGCCGTCCTGCTTGCCCCGAGGATGACGGACGTTATCGTCGGATTGGCCAAGATCCATGCAATCGCCATTGTCGGCATGGATGTATTCTGGCCGTCAGCTAGACTGCGGAGCTCGTCGATCGTGTCGAACTCGCGCTGGTGCCAGTAGCGGTCTCGGTACATCGCACCAAACCGCCCGACCTCGGCTGAGAATCGCCCTTGCTCAGGGTTGTCGTCCCGTTTGTATTTACCGGTGAGAAGGCCGCCGGCCAGGGGGTTGAACGGTATTACAGCGATGTTCTCTTCTTTTGCCAGCGGCAGCAATTCGCGCTCGATGTCCCGAGTCAGAAGGTTATACCGCGGCTGGACGGATACGAACCGCGCGAGCCGCAGCATGTCCTGGCGCCCGATCGCTCGTGCCAGACGATATGCCAGGAAATTCGATACGCCGATGTAGCGTGCCTTTCCCGACCGAACAATGATGTCGAGGGCTTCGACTGTCTCGTCCAACGGTGTGTCCGCGTCATCCCGATGTAATTGATAAAGATCGATATAATCCGTGTTCAGACGCCGCAACGACTCATCGATCGCAGAAAGCAGATGCTTGCGAGAGCAACCTTGGTCCCAAGGGAAGGGGCCCATGGGCCAGCCGGCCTTCGTGCCGATGATGAATTGCCCCCGCCTGTCCTTCAGCCAACGGCCTGTGATTTCTTCAGCCCGGCCGACCTCTGCCAGTTCCATGACGCCCGGATAAATGTCGGCGGTATCGATGAAGTTCACACCGGCATCAGCGGCGGCATCCAGAACGCGGAACGCTTCGGCTTCGTCAGTCTGTTTCCCAAACGTGCCGGTGCCGATGCACAGCCGCGACACTTGAAGCCCCGTGCCGCCAAGCTTTCTAAATTGCATGAATTCTACTCCTTGAAGTCCGCGCCAGCTGTCAGAGATCGCAAAGCCCAGGTTGCGAGCATTATCAGCGCCCGTCCCAGCGGCGAAAGAGAACGCTCGCGTTGACGCCGCCAAAGCCGAAGCCGTTTGAGATCGCGTATTGGAAATCCCAGGGTCGCGCCGTCGGGCCGACAATATTGAGACCCGTAGCGAGCGGATCGGGGTCGATCAGGTTGAGCGTTGGTGGCACCACTCGGTCGTGAAGAGCCTTGATAGTGAAGATCGCCTCGACCCCGCCTGCCGCGCCGAGCATGTGACCCGTGGCCGACTTGGTCGCGCTGATCGCCAGTCCGGGCTTTGGCCCGAAGATGCTTTTAATTGCAGCGATCTCGCTGCGGTCCCCGACCGGCGTGGATGTCGCATGCGCATTAAGGTGGCGCACCAGGGACGGCTCGATATCCGCCTGCCTCAAGGCGGCAAGCATTGCCCGTGCGGCACCGCTGCCGTCTTCCGGGCCAGCAGTGAGATGATACGCGTCTGCGCTGGTCCCGTAGCCGACGAGTTCGGCCAGGGGTGGCGCACCGCGATGTAAGGCGTGATGCAAGGACTCAATCACGAGGATGCCGGCGCCTTCGCCCATTACAAAGCCATCACGCCCGGCATCGAAGGGACGCGAGGCACTGGCGGGCTTGTCATTATACCCCGTCGAGAGTGCCCGCGCTGCCGCGAACCCGGCGTTTGCCAATTTTCTCGATGAAATCATTGGTGCCGGCAAAAATGCCTTCACGATGATCCCGAGCCACCTCATCCAGGTGTTGGGCTAGAAAGCGGCTCTCGACGCCCCGGACCAGTCGGCAAAATAAGTCGGCCGAAGATGGGCAACTGGGATTCCCGCCCAGTTGAACACCTGTTCCGAGAGCCAGTGCTGAAGCGCCGCATTGCTCTTCGCGTCCGAACGCGATGACTTCTGCGACATGTTGACGATAAACTCTGCCTTAACCTCGCGGGCAGCTTGAGCAAACTGTGCCGAGGCTTGCGTGACGCCGGGGTAGATCGGATACACGAAGTAGGCCCGTTGCATGCCCGCGAAGGCTTTGCGCGCGGCCTGGAAATCGAGAAGGTCGCCGACCATCACTTCGGCGCCGACGGCTGCCAGCTTATGCGACCGCTCATCTTCGCGGTGGACGAAGGCACGAACGGGATAACCAAGATCAAGGAGTTGCTGGACGGTGGACGCTCCGGTGGAACCCGTGGCGCCGGTTACAAGGATTGCCGGCTTCATGCTGCGGCACCCTCTTCCGCGGCGCGGAGCGCGACCTCTAGCTCGCGCCCGTTGGATGCCCAGAGAAGTTCGACCTGCAGCGCCATGGCGTCCGGGAAGATGTACGATTGGCTCTCGGCAATGCCCTGAATGATTTTCGCGGCAACCACCTCAGGCTGCTCCTTTGCGAGAGGGATGCCCTTTGCCAAATCCGTGTCTACCGGGCCTGGATAGATGCCGAGGACGGTGATGCCCGACTTGGCCAGTGTGCCGCGCAGACTTTGAGTGAACGACTGAAGGGCGGCTTTGGACGCTGAATAGCCGGCCAGAAGTGGCACGGGCGCCAGTCCGACGATGCTGACCACGTTGGCGATCGTGCCCGAACCCCGTGACGTGAACTGCGGCAGGAAAGCGCGTGTGACACGAAGCGTACCATAGAAATTCGTGTTCATGTCGGCTTCGATCACGTCCTGGGCGCTGTCGATCCAGTTGCCGTAGGCCATAGTGCCGGCATTGTTGATGAGGATATCGACATCCTTCGCCGCGTGAATGGCGTTCGCGACGGATGTGTCGCTCGTCACATCGAGCTGCAGCGGAACCACGCGACTGTCGCCGAAGTGTGGCAGTGAATCAGCACGGCGCGCCGTGGCATAGACCTTGGCGACATTCGATTTGAGGAGTTCGCGCGTGATTGCCGCTCCGATCCCGCGGTTGGCGCCTGTGACCAAGGCGACTTTGTTCTGATAAGACATCGGGAGCCCTTTTCTGATTTCGGGTATTTTGGCAGGCGGTAAACAGATCGGTTTACACACAGGCTGTGTAAACCGATCTGTTTACATCGTCAAGGGCATTGGCTATAGGAATGCACCTCAATTGGAGCAGGGTAAGCTGAGATGCCTGGCACGGAGAGCAAGCGAGAGGAGATCGTCCGGCTGGCCTTCAGCCGGTTTTACGATGGCGGTTTTCACGCGACCGGCGTCGACACCATTCTCGCTGAAAGCGGCATTTCGAAGCGCACGCTCTACAAATACTTCCCATCGAAGGAAGATCTGATCGAAGCCGTGTTGGACTTCTATGGCGAGGACATTATTCGGGAGCTATTCGATCCCCTGCCATCGAATGCCGATCCCCGCGAGCAGATATTGCGCTTTTTTGATATTCGCAGGGAGATGATGGAAAAGGAGCCAACCCGTGGATGTCTGGGGATTAAGGCCAGCCAGGAATTTTCTGGAAAGAATGCTGAGATCGCCAGACATGGTGCGAAGGCTCCCCGGCGGGTTGAGGAGCGCTTCACCACACTCTGTATAGCTGCCGGATACAAGCGGGCAGGTGATCTAGGGCGCCAGATCAATATACTCTTCCAAGGCGCCCTTCTTCTGGCTCAAGTATTCAATGAAGTCGCCCCCTTCGTGGCGGCGAAAGAGGCCGTAAAGGTGCTGCTCGACAGGACCGAGTAGGAAAGGAATCGACCTGATGCCCAAGCTCAGCATTGCCGATAGCCGCATTCGATGAGCTGGGGAAAATGGCCGGCGAGAATAAGCGTTGAGCCGAGAAAGCTGACGTCTTCACCGTCGAAGCACCGTCACCCTCATGATCGGAGATCCGTTCGTCCGTGGGGTTTCTGGTGTCGGTGTGTCGGGCTAGCAGATCGGGCCGCCATCATCGCAGCAAAACACCTAAAAAATGGATCGCACGGCTGACGCCCCAGCCATGATGACCGCAAGCCCTGGAACTGCTGCGCGACATCATGGGCGGGACGACGCCGTCGGCGAATGAGTGGCCGCCCACGGCCGAGCCGGCTGCGCATGGACGTCGCCGAGGGGCGCGCGCGCACCGCACGCCCCAGGCTCACCGCCATCCGCGCCTTGCAGCAGGACGCACCGGAAAGTGTACACCGCCATTTCGCGATCGAAGCTGGCGGCACGCCGCCGCCGGCCGCGCCGGGTAGCGGCGTGCCGCACCTGCAGCTAGTCTACCCCTGCCCAGACCGCCCGGACATCGCGCACGACACGGCAAGACACGAAAAGGCACGACAGGATGCAGCACGAAACGCCCCTTCAGCCGCCTCTCTCGATGCCCCTCTGGCCGATGCAACGTGCCTACGCGGCCTTCCTGTTCGACATGGACGGCACGCTGCTCGACAGCATCGCCTCGGCCAACCGCGTCTGGAGCCGCTGGGCCGAAGGGCATGGATTGGCGCCGGATTCGGTGCTGAAAGTCCTGCACGGTGTCCGCGCGGTCGAAACGATCCGCCAGTTGAACCTGCCGGACATCGACCCCGAGCACGAGGCCGACCGCATCACCCAGGCCGAAATCGCGGATGCCGAGGGCACGATCGCCCTGCCGGGCGCCGACGCCTTCGTCCGCGCGCTGCCCACCGATCGCTGGGCGATCGTCACCTCGGCGCCCCGCGCGCTGGCCACGGTCCGGCTGCGCGCCGCCGGCCTGCCGATTCCGCCCGTCTTCATCACCGCCGACGACGTCGCGCGGGGCAAGCCGGCCCCGGACTGCTTCCTGCTGGCCGCCGGCATCCTGGGCGTCGCCGCCGAGGACTGCCTGGTCTGGGAGGATTCGCCCGCCGGTATCGCTGCGGCCGAGGGCGCCGGCGCCGGGGTCGTGGTCCTGACCGCCACCCATCGCCACAGGATGGAAACCCACCACCCCGCCATCGCGGATTATGTCCGCCTGGCCCACGGCCAGGACGAAACGGGCGCGCTGGGCCTGTTCATGCACCCATGACCTCCCGCCGATCGCCCGCGCCCCTCCCGCGCCGGCGATGATGCCGGCAGCGCCCGATTCCCCTTGACGATGTCGCCGGTTTCCTGGCGTACGGGGTGCCGGCAGTCCGCCCATCGGCAAAGGGCGGCGGCGCGGGGAGAGGGACGATTTGCGTATCCTGCTGATCGAGGATGATCCGGAATCCACCGCCTTCATCGCCCAGGGGCTGGGCGGCGAAGGCCACGCAATCGACGTCGCCGCCGACGGCCATGCCGGCCTGAAACGCGCCGCCGAGGACTGGGACCTGCTGATCGTCGACCGCATGCTGCCGGGCCTCGACGGATTGTCGATCGTGCGCCGGCTGCGCGCCACCGGCCTCCAGGCCCCCGTCCTGTTCCTGACCACGATGGACGGCATCGATGACCGGGTGGCCGGATTGCGGGCCGGCGGCGACGATTACCTGGTCAAACCCTTCGCACTGGTCGAACTGGCGGCCCGCGTCGGCGCGCTGGGCCGGCGCGCCGCCCGCGGCCCGCGCGAAACCGTGCTGCGGGTCGCCGACCTGGAAATCGACCTGCTGACCCGCACCGCCTCCCGCGCCGGCAAGGCGATCGACCTGCAGCCGCGCGAACTCAAGCTGCTCGAAATCCTGATGCGTCATGCCGGCCAGGTCCTGACGCGGGCGATGTTGATGGAACTGGTCTGGGATTTTCATTTCGACCCGCTGACCAACCTGGTCGAAAGCCATATCAGCCGCCTGCGCGGCAAGGTCGATCGCGGCCATGTCGAACTGATCCACACCGTCCGCGGCGCCGGATACTGCCTGCGCGCGCCCGATCCCGTTGCCGGTTAGCGCGCCCGCTGGATCGCGGCGCGGCTGGCGGCTGTGGCGCACGACCGTCTTCCGCCTCACCCTGGCCTACGCCGCGTTCTTCGCCCTGGCGGGGATGGCGCTGCTCGTCGTCATCCTGTGGTCGGCGACCGGCTTCATGACGCGGCAGGTCGATGCCTCGATCGCCGCCGAGATGGCCGAGGTGATGGCCGATGCCGCCGACCCGGCGCTCCACGGCGATCCGTACAAGACGGTCATCGACTCCCTGGCCCGCCGCTCGCCGGCATTCCAGTACCTTCTGCAATCGGCCGACGGCAAACCGCTGGCCGGCAACATGCACGCGCTGCGCCCGGTGCCCGGGATCCGGCTGATGCTGCGCGACCATCGCCTGGGCCATGAAAATAATCCCGAACCGACCGTCCTCCACGGCCAGGGCCGCGTCCTGCCCGACGGACGCTTCCTGTTCGTCGGACTGAACGTCTACTCGGTCGCCGAAATGCGCCAGTCCCTCGCCCGCGCCTTCCTCTGGTGCCTGGGGCCGATCCTCGCGCTGGGGCTCGTCTCCGGCTTTCTGCTCAGCATGAGCATGGCCCGCAAGGTCGAACGGATCAGCGTGGCCAGCCGCGCGATCATGGATGGCGACCTGTCGCAGCGCATCGCGCGCGGCGGCGGCGGCGACGAATTCGACCATCTCGCCGACAGCCTCAACGCCATGCTCGACCGCATCGCCACCCTGATGCTGAACCTGTCGCAGGTCACCAACGACATCGCCCACGATCTGCGCACGCCCCTGACCCGCCTGCGGCAGAAGCTTGAACTGGCCGAACGCGACGACCTGACCCGCGACGCCCTGCGCGAGGCGCTGGCCGGCGCCGGCGGCGAGCTGGACCGCATCCTGTCCACCTTCTCCGCCCTGCTGCGTATCGCCCAGATCGAGGCCGGCAGCCGGCGCGCGGGCTTCACCGCGCTCGACCTGCGCCCGCTGCTTCAAACCTTGCACGAAGCCTACGCCCCCGTCGCCGAGGAAGGCGGCCAGACCATGACGTTCCAGCCCGGCCCCCTCCCCCTGCCGGTCCAGGGCGATCCCGAATTGCTGACCCAGCTCGTGGCCAACCTGATCGAAAACGCGATCACCCATGCCGGCCCCGGCGCGGCACTCGCCCTCGACGCGGGGCGCACCGGCGAACGGGTCCACATCACCGTCAGCGACACCGGGCCGGGCATTCCCGCCGGCCTGCGGCAGAAGGTCCTGCAACGTTTCTTCCGGCTGGAATCCAGCCGCACGACGCCGGGCAACGGCCTGGGCCTCAGCCTGGTCGCCGCGATCGCCGGGCTGCACGATGCCGAACTCACGCTGGACGATAACCACCCCGGCCTGCGCTGCACCCTGACCTTCGCCGCGGCCGTCCGAAGCACTCTGTAAAAATCCCGAACACGTCGGCGTGAAACGGCAGCAACGCCGTTGCGCCCTCCCCCCGGCAGGCGCATACAGCTTCACATCGAAAGTCCTTTCTTTCGATATGAAAGATGATCGCGCCATGTCGATCGGTACCCGAAGCACGGTCCTGCAACGCCGCCTGCACATCGCCGAACGGATCCGGCAGCAGGGACAGGTGCGGGTCGACGCGCTCGCCCGCGAATGCGGCATCTCCACGGTCACCATCCGCGCCGACCTCGCCTATCTCGAGGACCAGGGCCTGGCCATCCGCACCAGCGGCGGCGCACGCGCGACCGGCGCCGTCCGCCACGGCGCGCGCGACGCGCAATGCCCGCTCTCGACGCCGCAGCACCGCGCCATGGCCATGATCGCGGCGCGGCTGGCGCGGCCGCCCATGACCGTACTGCTGGGTCCGGGCACGCTGCCGGCCCTGCTGCCGCCCTATCTGCCGCCCGCGCCCGACCTGAACATCGTCGTGACGTCGCTCGACGCGCTGCCCGCCGCCCGCCAGCATGGCGGCGGACAGGTGCATCTGCTGGGCGGCCAGTGCCACCCCGACCGGCCGGACATCGACGGACCGGCCGCCATCCGCGCGCTGGCGCTGCACGACATCGACCTGTTCGTCCTGGAAACCGCCTGGATCGCCCGGACCGGCCTGGCCCTGCACGCCAACGCCTCGCTCCCGCTGCACCAGGCCGCGGCCAGGGCCGCGCGCGCCACCGCGTCCCTGCTCGACGCCGGCCGGCACGGCGCCTCCACCCCGCCATGCGCCGTGCTGCTCCAGGCCACCGATTTCCTGATCACCGCGGACCGGCCGGACACGCCCTCCCCATTTCTGCTCGCCGATCTGGGCTTCGCGCCCGCCCCGCCATCCGGCGACCCGGCACGGCTCTACGCACGATCGCGCGCCAGGTCCGCTGACGCAGCCCGCCCGCCCAGCACGCGTAAAGACACCCAAGACGTTGGAGCCCCCGTGACATGAGATCCGACACGGCCCCGCGCCCGGCCCCGGCGGACATGACGGGAATGACGGACATGATCGTGACCATCGGCGAGACCCTCGCCGAGATCATGGCCGAACAGACCGGCCACGGCTTCCGCGAACCGATGGCCCTGCGCGGCCCCTATCCCTCGGGCGCGCCGGCGATCTTCATCGACCAGGTGGCGCGGCTCGGCCATCCGGCGGGGCTGGTTTCCTGCGTCGGCAACGATGATTTCGGCATGCTGAACATCGAGCGGCTGCGGCGCGACGGCGTCGACGTCTCGGCGATCCGCGTCGCCCCCGACCAGGCCACGGGCACCGCGTTCGTCCGCTACCGGCCGGATGGCGAGCGCGATTTCGTCTATAATATCCGCCATTCCGCCTGCGGCCTGGTCAGCCTGACCGACCAGGCGCTCGGCCTGCTGGACCGCGCGCGCCACCTGCATGTCATGGGCTCGTCCCTCTTTTCCTTCCGCATCATCGATGAGGTCGCGACGGCGCTGAAACATATCAGGCAACGCGGCGGCACCTTGTCTTTCGATCCCAATATCCGCAAGGAAATGCTCGATATTCCGGAAATGCGCGCGGCGATGGAAATGATGCTGCAGCATTGCGACATCTTCCTGCCCAGCGGCCCGGAACTGATGATGCTGACCGACGCGAAGACCGAGGACGAGGCGGTGCGGGAAATCCTCGGCGCCGGCGTGTCCGAAATCGTCGTCAAGCGCGGCGCCCGGGGCGCCAGCTATTACGGCCGTGGCGAAACGCTGCACCTGCCCGCCTGCCCGGCGCAGGAAATCGACCCGACCGGCGCCGGCGACTGCTTCGGCGCCACCTTCGTAACCTGCCGCCTGCAAGGCCGCGCCCCGCGCGACAGCC
Organism: Nguyenibacter vanlangensis; assembly: GCF_038719015.1. Classification (NCBI taxonomy): domain Bacteria; kingdom Pseudomonadati; phylum Pseudomonadota; class Alphaproteobacteria; order Acetobacterales; family Acetobacteraceae; genus Nguyenibacter; species Nguyenibacter vanlangensis. The sequence continues at coordinate 3,842,542 of NZ_CP152276.1, read as the reverse complement.
TCCGCTACGCCAACGCCGCCGGCGCCCGCGCGGTGACGGTCCGCGGCCCGATGGAAGGGGTTTCGACCTTCGCCGAACTGGATGCCGTACTCGCCCACGGCGCCGGAGCCGCGGCATGACTCCGGAAACCGCCGCCACAAGCGACGGCCCGCTGGCCGCCCTGCGCCCGCTGCGCGACCAGGATCATCCGCGCGGGATCGTCTCGGTCTGCTCGGCCCACCCGATGGTGATCGAGGCCGCCTTGCGCCATGCCCGCGCCCGGGGCACCCACGCGCTGATCGAGGCCACCTGCAACCAGGTCAACCAGGATGGCGGCTATACCGGCATGACGCCGGCCGATTTCCGCGATTTCGTCTTCGCCATCGCCGGCCGGATCGGACTGCCGCCGGCGCGGATCATCCTGGGCGGCGACCATCTCGGCCCCAACCCGTGGCGGCACCTGCCGCCCGACGACGCCATGGCCCGGGCCGGCGACATGATCGCCGCCTATGTCCGGGCCGGATTCCGCAAGCTGCATCTCGACGCCAGCATGGGCTGCCGGGGAGAGCCCGCGCACCTGCCCGACGCGATCGTCGCCCAGCGCGCCGCCCGCCTGGCCGCGCGCGCCGAAACCCAGGGCCAGGTCACGCCGGGCCGCATCACGCCGGGCCAAACCGGACCGCTCTATGTCATCGGCACCGAAATCCCGACGCCGGGCGGCGCGACCGAGGCGCTGGACCATCTGGCCCCGACCGCCCCCGACGCCGCGCTGGCCACCTGGCGGATCCACCAGGCCGCCTTCGCCCAACACGCGCCCGCCGCCTGGTCCCGGGTGCTGGGCCTCGTCGTGCAACCGGGGGTGGAATTCGGCCATGACGACGTCGCGATCTACCGGCCCGACCGCGCCCGGGCCCTGTCGGCCACGCTGGACCACATGCCCGGCCTGGTGTTCGAGGCCCATTCGACCGACTACCAGCCGGACGCCGCGCTGGCCTCACTGGTGCGGGATGGTTTCGCCATCCTCAAGGTCGGCCCCGAACTGACCTTCGCGCTGCGTGAGGCACTGTACGGCCTGGATGCGATGTCGGGCTTCCTGCACCCTGGCGCGCCGTCGCTGCGCGATACGATGGAGCGCCTCATGCTGGCCGCTCCCGCCCATTGGGCCGGCCATTATCCCGGCGCTCCGGACGCCCAGCACCTGCTGCGCCATTTCAGCTACAGCGATCGTATCCGGTATTACTGGCCGACGGCCGAGGCCGGGGCCGCGGTACAGGCGTTGCGCGCACGCCTGTCATCCGCCCCCCTGCCCCCCACCCTGGTCAGCCAGTACCTGCCGCGCCTGTACGATCGCGTCCGATCCGGCGCCCTGCCGGCCACCCCCGACGCTCTGCTGCTTCAGGCGGTCGGGGACGTCCTGGATCGCTACGGCCATGCCGCCGGCGATCCCCCAGCCAAGGAAGAAAGACAATAAAAATGGCCAACCCCAAGCCATTGGCGGGCAAGACCGCACTGATCACCGGGGCCGCGCGCGGCATCGGCAAGGCGATCGCCGCGCGCTATGCCCAGGAAGGCGCGCATGTCGTCATCGGCGATCTCAACGGCGACGGCGCCGCCGCGACGGCCGCCGCCCTGGACGACGGACATCCCAGCGACGGACAGCCCGGCGGCGGACATTCCGGCATCGCGCTGGACGTCACCCGCCAGGACTCGATCGACGCGGCGATCGCCCATGTCGTCGCCCGCCACGGGCGGCTCGACATCCTGGTCAACAATGCCGGGATCTTCGACCTGGCCCCCACGGTCGAGATCACGCGCGACAGCTACCGGCGGGTCTTCGCGGTGAATGTCGAGGGATTGCTGTTCACCCTGCAGGCCGCCGCCCGCCAGATGATCGCGCAAGGCAAGGACGGTGAAGGCCAGGGCGGTAAAGGCAAGGGCGGTAAAGGCAAGGGCGGCAAGATCATCAACTTCGCCTCCCAGGCCGGCCGGCGCGGCGAGGCCCTGGTCGCCGTCTATTGCGCGTCCAAGGCCGCCGTGATCTCGATCACCCAGAGCACCGGCCTCGACCTGATCAAATACGGCATTAACGTCAACGCCATCGCCCCCGGCGTGGTGGACAACGAGCATTGGGACGACGTGGACCGCCGCTTCGCGCAATACGAACATCTGCAGCCCGGCGAGAAGAAGCGCATGGTCGGCGCCGCCGTGCCGTTCGGCCGCATGGCCCGGCCCGAGGAAATCGCGGGCCTCGCGGTGTTCCTCGCCTCGCCCGATGCCGACTATATCGTCGCGCAGACCTACAATATCGATGGCGGCAACTGGATGAGCTGACCGCCGTTCTTCTTCCGCGCGTTCCCGACGACAACAAGAAAAACAAGAAAAGAAAAATGACGACAGACATGAAAAAGCCGGTCCTGCGGACCCTCGCCCTCCTCGCCGGCGGGGCCGCCTCCCTGGTCGCCGTCTCCCTGGCCGGCCTCGCCACGGCCCGCGCCGACACGACCCTGACCATCGCCACGGTCAACAACGTGCAGATGATCGAAATGCGCAAATTGTCGCATGTGTTCGAAACCGCCCATCCCGACATCCACCTGCAATGGGTCACGCTCGAGGAAAATGTCCTGCGCCAGCGCGTGACGACCGACATCGCGACCCATGCCGGCCAGTTCGACATTCTGACCATCGGCAATTACGAGGTTCCGCTCTGGGCGAAACTGGGCTGGCTGGACAAGTTCGACAACCTGCCCGCCGCATACGACGCGGGCGACATCATCGCGGCCGTGCGCGACAGCATCAGCTACCAGGGACAGCTCTACGCCCTGCCCTTCTATGCCGAAAGCGCGATGACCCTGTACCGCAAGGACCTGTTCGCCAAGGCCGGGATCACCATGCCCGCCGCCCCGACCTATGACCAGATCCGCGACTTCGCCGCCAAGACCACGGACAAGGCCGCCGGCATCTACGGCATCTGCCTGCGCGGCAAGCCCGGCTGGGGCGAGAACATGGCCTATGTCACCACCCTGGTCACGGCCTTCGGCGGCCAGTATTTCGACCGGGACTGGAAGGCCACGATCGATACGCCGGCCTGGCATGACGCGCTGGCCTATTATACCGGCGTCATGACCAAATACGGCCCGCCCGGCGCCAGCGCCAACGGGTTCAACGAAAACCTCTCCCTGTTCGTCACCGGCCATTGCGCCATGTGGATCGACGCCACCAGCGCCGCCGGCACCGTGTTCGACAAGAAGCAGAGCAGCGTGGCCGACCAGGTCGGTTTCGCCGCCATGCCGACCGGCGTCTTCAAGGGCGGCCCGACCTGGCTGTGGTCATGGAACCTGGCGATCCCGGCGACCTCGACCCATGCCGATGCCGCGCGCACCTTCATCGAATGGGCGACGTCCAAGGAGTATGTGCAGCTCGTCGCCAAGACCGACGGGTGGGTGAACATCCCTCCAGGCACCCGTACTTCGTCCTACCAGTCGCCGGAATACCAGAAGGTCGCGCCGTTCTCGGACTTCGTCCTCCAGGCGATCGAACACTCCAACCCGTCCGGTCAGACCGCGCAGCCCCGCCCCTATGTCGGCGCGCAATTCGTCGATATCGCGCCCTTCCAGGGCATCGGCACCCAGATCGGCCAGATCGTGGCCGCCATGCTCACCGGCGCGACCAGCCTCGATGGCGGGCTGAAATCCGCCAACGCCATCGCCAATCGCGCGATGCGCCAGGCCGGCTACCAGAAATGACCTCCAGCCGGACCTGATCCAACAGGACCGGGATCCAACAGGACCGGGCGGCATGCCGCCCGGTCCGCCTCGCCTACCAGACCGTGAATCCGGCATCGACATTGACGACCGCCCCGGTCATCAGGCTGGCGGCATCCGACGCCAGGAACTGCACCACCGACGCCACCTCGTCCGGCTGCCCCACCCGATGCATCGGCGTCCCCTCCAGCCAGGCGTCGTACAGGCGCGGATTCTCCATGCCGAAGCGCGTCAGCGTCGTCTCGATATAGGTCGGCGCCACCGCATTCACCCGTATGCCGCGCGTCGCCCACTCCGCCGCCAGCGAGCGGGTATATTGATGCACCCCGGCCTTCGACGCGTTATAGGCCGCCTGCTCCTGCGGCTTGTTGACGATCTGCCCGGACATCGACCCGATATTGACGATCGCGCCGCCCCCCTGCTCCAGCATGATCCGCCCGAAGGTCCGGCAGCAGCGAAAGATGCCGTTCAGGTTGATGTCCACCTGCTTCAGCCATTGCGCATCGGTCATGTCCTCGGCCCTGACCTCGGAAATGCAGATCCCGGCATTGCAGACCAGGATATCCACATGTCCCTCCTCCGCCTTCAGCCGGGCGGCCAGCGCGTCCACGCTTTCGGTGCTGGTCACGTCCAGCGTCGCCCCCGCGACATCCAGCCCCCCGGCCCGCAATTCGGCGGCGGCGCCTTCCGCCAGCCGGCCGTCCAGGTCGGCGATGATCACCCGCGCGCCGAATTCCGCCAGCGCCGTCACGCAGGCCAGGCCGATATTCTGCGCGCCGCCCGTCACCACCGCCGTGCGGCCGTCCAGGCGCAACTTTTGCGTGTACATACGATCCGATTCCTCTCGATATCCGCCCTCAGGACCCGACCAGCAACGGGTGCGCCGCCGAATGATCCAGCGCCATGCCGTCGGCGTCGAACAGGTGGCAATGTTCCGGGTCGGGGGCGACGCTGACCGGCGTGTCGGGCCTGTCGGCATTGTCGCCGCCGGTCTGCACCACGATCTGCGTCCCGTCGGACAGGCGCACATGCAGCAGGGTGGCCGCCCCCAGCCGCTCGCTGATCTCCACCAGCCCCTGCGTGGTGCCGCCGTCATGCAGGCCGACATGCTCGGGCCGCACCCCCAGCGTGACGCTGGCCCCCGTCTCCAGCGCCGTGCCGTCCATCGGCAGGACCACGGTCAGCGGCCCGGTCGTCACCGTGATCTCCCGGTCCGACCGCGCCACCACGCGCGCCGGCAGCAAATTCATCGCCGGCGATCCCATGAACTGCGCGACGAACAGGTTGCGCGGGCGGTGATACAGCTCCAGCGGCGTGCCGATCTGCTCGACCACCCCCTTGCGCAGCACCACGATCCGGTCGGCCATCGTCATCGCCTCGACCTGGTCATGCGTCACATAGATGGTTGTCGCCCCCAGCCGGCGATGCAGGGTGGCCAGTTCCACGCGCATCTGCCCGCGCAGCGCCGCATCCAGGTTGGACAGCGGCTCGTCGAACAGAAAGACCTTGGGGTTGCGCACGATCGCCCGCCCGATCGCCACGCGCTGCCGCTGGCCGCCGGATAACTGCCCCGGCTTGTGGTTCAGATAGGGCTCCAGTTGCAGGATCCGCGCGACGTCGGCGATGCGGTGCCGCCGCTCGGCCTCCGGCATGCCGGCCAGGCGCAGCGAGAATTCCATGTTCCGGTACACATTCATGTGCGGATACAGCGCATAGGACTGGAACACCATCGCCAGCCCCCGCTCGGCCGGCCCCATGTCGTTCACCCGCGCGCCGTCGATCAGCAGGTCCCCCGCGCTGATCTCCTCCAGCCCCGCGATCATGCGCAGCAGGGTCGATTTGCCGCAGCCTGACGGCCCGACGAAGACCACGAATTCCCGGTCCCGGATCGTCATCGAGACCCCTTTGATGATCTCCTCGTCCGAATAGGTCTTGCGGACGTCCCGCAACTCCACTGTCGCCATGACACCCCCCGTTCTTGTTGTTTTTATTGAATGATCCGGCTACTTCACCGCGCCGAAGGTCAGCCCCCGGACCAGTTGCTTCTGGCTCAGCCAGCCGAACACCAGGATCGGCGCCACCGCCAGCGTCGACGCCGCCGACAATTTGCCGAAGAACAGCCCCTCGGGCGACGAGAAGGACGCGATGAAGGTCGGCAGCGGCGCCGCCGACGAGGATGTCAGATTCAGCGACCAGAACGCCTCGTTCCAGCACAGGATCATCGACAGCAGGCCGGTCGAGGCGATCCCCGGCAGGGCCAGCGGCAGCAGCACCTGGGTGATCTCCTGCCAGCGCGTGGCGCCGTCCATCCGCCCGGCCTCCAGGATCGGCACCGGCACCTCGCGGAAGAAGGTGTACAGCATCCAGACCATGATCGGCAGGTTGGTCAGCACATAGATCACCACCAGCCCGGTACGGGTATCCAGCAGTCCCGTATTGCGCGCCAGCAGATAGATCGGCACCAGCACGCCGACCGAGGGCAGCATGCGGGTGGACAGCATCCACAGCAGCGTGCCGCGCGTGCGCGGCCCGGGATGAAAGGCCATGGCATAGGCCGCCGGAATCGCCAGCAGCAGGACCACGATCGTGGCCAGCACGGAAATGGCGATGCTGTTTGCCGCGAAATGCCAGTAATTCTCCTGCGCGAACACCTCGCGATAGCTGGCCAGGGTCGGGTGGAAGATCAGTTGCGGCGGGGTCGAGATCGCATCGGCCTCGCTCTTGAAGCCGGTCAGCCCCATCCACAGGATGGGAAAGAAGACCCACAGCGCCACGGCCCAGGCCAGGGCGCCGATGGCCGCGCGCTTCACTCTCGCATGACGGGCAGGCATGGCGTCAGGTCTCCAGGTTGCGGGCGACGGCGCGCAGCAGGAACGCCGCCACGATATTGGCGATCACGATGGCCACCACGCCCCCCGCCGAGGCGCCGCCCACATCGAATTGCAGCAGCGCGCGGGAATAGATCAAGAAGGCCAGGTTGGTCGACGCTACCCCCGGCCCGCCGGCCGTGGTGACCGCGATCTCGGCGAACACCGCCAGCAGGAAGATCGTCTCGATCATGATGACGACCGTGATCGCCCGCGCCAGGTGCGGCAGGATGATGAAGCGGAATTGCGCCAGCGGCCCCGCGCCGTCCATCCGTGCGGCCTCCTTCTGTTCCGAGTCCAGCGACTGGATCGCCGTCAGCAGGATCAGGATCGCAAAAGGCAGCCATTCCCACGCCACGATCATCACCAGCGTCGCCAGCGGATAGTTCGACAGCCAGTCCACCGGGGTCAGCCCGACCGCCCGCATCATGGCGGAATAGACGCCATAGATCGGATGCAGCATAAGGTTCTTCCACAGCAGGGCGGACACGGTCGGCATGATGAAGAAGGGCGAGATCACCAGCACCCGCGCCACCCCGCGCCCCAGGAACGCCTGGTCGAACAGCACGGCCAGCACGGTCCCCAGCCCCACGGTGATCGCCAGTACCCCACCGACCAAAATCGCAGTATTCAAAAGCGCAGTCAGGAAATCCGGATCGGTCAGCAAATACCAATAATTATTGACACCCGAAAATCCATGCAGCGTCGGATCCACCAGGTTGTAATTACGTGTCGAATACCACAACGTCATCGCCAGAGGAACCAGCGACCACACCAGAAGAAGCACAACAGCCGGCGACAGCAACATGCCGGCACCATGCCTCTTCCTGCCCAACGCCCGCCCCCGCAGGTTCATGACGAACCCGACACGCCTCACGGCTCCATCCATGATCCGCTCCCCAAAACCAACTTTCCACTACTTTCCCATGATCCGCCGATAATCCATCTGATCCCTGTACATCCGCCTGAAGACCTCCAGCTTCGCCTCATGAAACGCCCGCGTCGCCCCATCCGGCCGCACCTCCGCTCCCACCCGACTCATCGCCGCCATCGCCACGCCGATCGACGGATACACATCCCCCGCCACCGCCCCCAGAATGGCGCTCCCCAGCAAGACGGCATCCGGTTCCTCGGGCAGCAAAATCCGGCACCCCGTGGCATTGGCATGCTCCCGGACGAACACCGGGTTCCTGGTCCCGCCGCCGGTCGCCAAAATCGTGTCGATCGCATAGCCCTGCCGATTCAGGGCCTCGATAATGTCGCGCGTGCCGTACGCCAGCCCCTGGATGGTCGCCAGATAGAGCCGCGCCAGATCCTCCTCGCTCGCGGACAGGGTCAATCCGCTGATCATCCCGCGCAGGTCCGGATCGGCATGCGGCGAGCGGTTGCCGTGAAAATCCGGCATGACGTGCAAGTCGCGCGTTTGCGCGCCCGCCGGCCCCGCGCCGTCCATCATGGCCAGAATGCCGTTCAGTACCTGATAGACCGTCCGATCATCTTCCTCGGCCCGCCGGCGCAGCGCGTCGGATACCGGATGCGTGGCAATGATGAAATCGACCAAGCTGCCGGTCGCGGACTGCCCCGCTTCATTCAGCCACATGCCCGGCACCATGGCATCGAAATAGGGGCCCCAGATTCCGGGCACGAAACGCGCATCCGGCGATACCGTCATATGGCAGCTCGATGTTCCGCCGATCAGCGCGAGGCGGCGATCGAACGAAGCAGCCCCGCCGGCCTGCGGCGCAGCGCCGATAAGCCCGATGCCGCCCGCATGTGCGTCGATCGCCGATACGGCGATGGGAATCCCCCGGGAAAGGCCCAGTTCTTCGGCCGCTTCCGCGCACAAGCCGGCTCCGACACGGCCGCCCAGGGGGCGGATATCGGTGCCGATGCGGCGATAGGCCTCGTCGACCAGCACGCCCAGCCCGATGGACCGGAAATAGGAGTCATCCCACCGGTCCTGATGCGCCAGATAGGTCCATTTGCAGACAGTCGAACAGCGCGAGCGCGAATCGGCGCCCGTCGCACGCCAGGTCAGGAAATCAGGCAGATCGAAAAAATAGCCCGCGCGGTCGAATTGGTCAGGAAGATTCCTTTTTATCCACAATAATTTCGGCGTTTCCATCTCGGGCGAGATCACGCCGCCGACATAACGTAACACGTCGAAGGATCTGGAATTGATTTCCGCCGCCTCGGCAAGGGCACGATGGTCCATCCACAGAATCACGTCCTGGCCGGGCGTCCCGTCCATGTCGACGGACAGAGGCGCGCCGTCGCGATCCAGCATTACCAGCGAGCAGGTCGCGTCGAACCCGATACCGCGCACATTCAAAGGCCCTGCGACATTCTGCCTGGCCGCCGCGATCGCCGCGGCGACGCTGTCACACACGGCCTGCCAGATATCGATCGAGGATTGCTGCACGTGTCTCGGGCGCGGATGCCATGTCCGTGTCGACTTGCTGCCCGCACCGAGCTTCCGGCCATCGGTGGTGAAAATCCCGGCACGGGCACTGCCGGTACCGACATCGACCCCTAGTACGACATCCATGTCCGAGGTACTCGTTTTTATTATTTTTTATGACCCTATCGGGTGCGCCGCCAAACCGCAATATATGCAGGAATAACGGTGGAGTGATGAAAGGAAATCGATCACTTCCGGCATGCGCCGGCCTGATCGGCATAGACGGACGGCCCCCGCCTTCCCCCATCCGTGACGGATGGGGGAAGGCGGCAATGGGGCTTCAAAGCTTGACGGTGGACGCCTGGTAAATTTCGTCTATCGCCGCTGCCAGTGTCGCGTCGAACACCTCTTCGCTCATCGTATATTTCAGATCGTCGACCAATGCGCGCGAGAAGCTGGCGATCATGCCGTGATTGGCCGACAGGCGCCTGCACGCGTCGGCCCGCGTATAACCGCCCGATAACGCGACGACGCGCTGCACGCGCGAATGCGTCATCAGATCCAGATAGAGATCCGGTTTTTCGGGAATCGTCAGCTTCAACATGACCGGATAACTGCCAGGCAGCGCGTCCAGGCCCCTTGTCAGTTCTTCCAGCAGAATCGCTTCGGCGCCCGCCTTATCGGGGCTCTTGATCAGGACCTCCGGCTCCAGGATGGGGACGAGGCCGTGGGCTGCGATCTGCTCGGCCAGATCGAATTGCTGCTTCGCAATCGCGGCGATGCCTTCGCGATCCGGCAGATTGATGACCGAGCGTTCCTTGGTGCCGTACACGCCCAGCTTCACCGCACGGGCAAGCAGGTTGTCCAGACCGGGGATTGGCTTCATCAGGCTGACGCCGTTCCGTTCGGGCTCCAACCCCTTGTCGACTTTCAGAAACGGCACGATCCCCCGATCTTCCCAGAGGAAGCTGGGGACGGGCTTGCCTTCCGCCAAGCCGTCCATCGTACGCTCGAACAGGATGGCCGCGATGACCTTGTCCCCGCTGAAAGACGGCGCCGTCATGATACGCACGCGCATCTCGTGCATCAGCCGGAACATTTCCTCTTCGCCGTCATAAGCGCTGTCGGGGATGCCGTAATGGCGCAGAGCGCCGGGGGTCGAGCCGCCGCTTTGGTCGAGAGCGGCGATAAAACCCGGTTTTTTCGCCATTTGCGCCGTCATTCCATCATTGGACATGATATTCCCTTCCCGGTGGGTTTGGCGGCATGATTGACGGGCAGGGCCGGAAATTCAATCCTGAAACCGCCTGTCCGACGACGCCGATCACCGAAAGATGATGCATTCCGCCGGACAGGGCGGCCGTCCGCCGCTGTGTCGGTCCGCCGCGGCCCGCGATTCCGTTTGAACGGAATCTGCCCTATGTCTCGGCCCCGTGCGGATCTTCGTGGCGCGGCCAGATGGCGCGCGTCAGCTTGCGGTATCGCGTCCTTCGCGGATCGGACGGATAATGGGTGCCGGCATCGACGTATAGAATTTCAGCGGCGATCGGCTTGAACGCCGCGTGGAAATGATTTGTCGATTTCACCAGCAGATAGCGCTTGGCGGCGATATCGATATCCAGGCCGGCGAATATATCTGGGTCGAAAGCCTGGGTACGGTTGGTGTTCAGGATGATGTCGATGTGCGTGCCGGCCGGTCGCACCACCGCGCTTGCGCCCAGCGGTACCCGGCTGGCGCCGAAACTCTGCCAGGCTTCGGCTACGACACGCCGCACGATCACGTCGGCATCAATCGGTTCTCCGGCGCCGGGACCGCTTTTGCCTCCAAACCGCAAGGCGATCCGCGCGCCCTCGCCCGCGGCCAGGCAGAACATGACCGCGATCGGATCCCAGATCGTCCCGACCGCGATGTCGTCCATCCCGGCCTTCATCATCGCATCGAGTATCAATGTGCCGTCGCCCGCCACGCCGCCGCCGGGATTGTCCCATATGTCGGCCAGCACCACAGGCGCGCCGGCGGTCGCGGCGGCCCCGGCGGCACGGACCAATGCCGGCCCGATCCCCAGTTTCGGCATACTGGTCGTACCGCGCATGGCGAACAGGGCGTTGCCCGTTTCCCGGGCCAGCCGCTTGCCGCGTTCCGGCGCATTGTCGGTGACGATCGCGATCCGCGTCCCCAGTTCGGGCACGTCGCCCGCCAGAAAGCCGTGAATGATCGAGGCGCTGAGGATCCGATCCTGGCCTTCCAACGCGCGCAGGCGGTCGACGAAGCCGCGCATCGGCTGCTGGCTGGTCGGCAGGACGTCGATCATCCGGCAGTCGAACGTGGATATGACCGGCCGGATTTCGCGCCGGGCCGCCCGCAGCACCAGATCCACGGCCTGTTCGGCGCGCGCGACGAAATCCGTGTGCGGAAATTCCAGGAAGGCGTTCAGGATATCGAGATTCTCCACGCGTTTCGGAGTCAGGTGACTATGCGGATCGAAGGTCGCGCCGATCACCGTGTCCGGCCCGGCGATCGCACGTGCGCGCGCGATCAGGTCGCCCTCGCAATCGTCCTCGCCTTGCGCCACCATGGCGCCATGCAGCCCCAGCACGACCGCATTTACCGGCAATGCGGCACGCAACTGCGCCAATATCTCGTCGCGCAGGCTTTCGAACGTCTCGCGCTGCACCAGGCCGCCCGGCTCGGCCCATGTTGCGGTCCCTTCGATCAATGTGAATCCGTCCCGCCGCGCCCGATCGCGCAGGACCGGAAAGACGGCCGAGCACAAGGTGGGGGTTGGCGGATGCGCCCCCGGCGGCGCATAGAAGGCGGACAGGAAACTCGACCGATCGGTGGGTATCGGCGAGAACGTATTGGTTTCAGTCGCCAGGGACGCGACAAACACCCGCATGATATGACCCCGTCAGGTTCCCGTGTGATTTCGGATTTACAGGCCTAGAGCGGACGATAGGCGACAACTTCGATCTCGACCGCGATATCGATCATCAATTTGGCCTCGACGGTCGTGCGGGCCGGTGGCTCGGACGGAAACCAGGCGGCATAAGCCTGGTTGAAAGCATCGAAATCCTTCGCGTCGCTGAGAATGGCGAAGGTCTTGACGACGTCGGTCATCGCGCATCCGGCCAGTTGCAATGCGGAGGCGATGTTCTCCATCACCGCATGCGTCTGTTCGATCACGCCGCCGGCAACGATCTTGCCATCCCGGACCGGGACCTGGCCGGAAACAAAGACAAAATCACCCGCACGCACTGCCGGGGAGAGGGGAACATGGGCCGCCCCGAATATTTTCTTGACCATTGGCTTGTCCTGTTTCACTGGCGTCAGAATCAGGTCACGCATCCGCGCGCAGCGACGGTTACGGCGTCGACGACGCGATCACCGGATACGACATAGACCTTGTCGAACAGGTTGCTGACGACGCAGGCATGATTGGGCACGATGCGGACCCGGTCGCCGATCCGCGGCAGGCCGCCGCCGCGCAGGATACCGTGCTCTTCGCTGAGTCCGGTGAGCGTCGCGTCGGGACAGGACAGGACATGGCCGAACCCGTCCATGCCCAGCAGATCGCTGGTCAGGGTTTTGGTGCCAGCGTCGATGATGGCGCGGTTCGGCGTTGGTTTGCTGACAATGGTGGAGAGAACGGTCAGCGCGCATTCGTCGAGCCGGGCCGCGCCGGCGGCGACCTGCGAGCGGTCCATGTAGATATAAGTACCGGGTCGGTATTCCGTCAGGCCGGGAAGCGTGTGCGCGCGCCACAGGTCCGGGGTGCCGCCGGCGGAGACGACCGGCAGGGGGATGCCTACGGCGTCGAAGCGTGCCGAGGCGACGGCGAGCCATTCGGCCGCAAGGGCGGTCTTGCCGGCAGCCGGATAGGTCATCACGCCGCCGAACCGCGCCCCGGTGCCGCCGTCGAGCATTTGCGCCAGTGCCACGGCTTCGTCCGGGGTCTGGACGCCGCAGCGGCCGCCGCCGGTGTCGCATTCGATCAGGATGTCGAATTGTACGTTGGCGGCGCGGGCCGTGCGGAGATAGCCGGCGATGGTGTGGGCGCTGTCGGCGGCGACGGTCAGTTTCACGCGGCGGGCCAGGGCGGCGAGGCGAGCGAGTTTGTCGAAGCCGATGATGTTGTAGCTGACCAGGATGTCGTCGAGGCCGGCGTCGGCCATGATCTCGGCTTCGCCGAGTTTCTGGCAGGTGATGCCGCGGGCGCCGGCGGCGACCTGCATGTGGGCGAAAGTTGGGATTTTATGTGTTTTGACGTGAGGGCGCAGGGCGAAGCCGTGTGAGTTGGCATAATCCTGCGCCCGGCGGATGTTGGCGGTGACGCGGTCGATATCGATCAGGACGCAGGGCGTCGGCAGGGTGGCGAAGGGCATCGTCGTCTCCTGGTCTGTGTAACTCATTGTTATATATTACATATCATGGCGGCGGCCAGGGCCATGAGGGAAATCAGCGTCTCGATGCAGGACCAGGTCAGCAGGGTCTGGCCGACCGAGAGGCCCAGATATTCCTTGACCTGCCAGAAGACAGGGTCGGTGACCGGCCCGAAGGCGACCGATCCGGCGCCGGTGGCCAGGACGAGGGCCTCGGGCGCCGCGAGGCCGGCCTGATGCGCCAGGGGGGCGAGGATGCCGGCGGCGGTGCTCATCGCCACGGTGGCCGAGCCGGTGGCCAGACGGATGATCGCCGCCAGCCCCCAGGCCAGCAGCAGCACGGGCATGTGCATCCGCAGGGCCAGCGCGGTCAGCACCCCCGAGATGCCGGAATCGATCAGGGCGCGGCCGAAGCCGCCGCCGGCGCCGACCAGCAGCACGACGAAGGCGATCGGCGCCAGGCAGTCATGCAGATGGCGGGCCAGGTCGCGCCCGCCCATGCCCCGCGCGGTGCCCAGGGCGACGCAGGCGAAGAGCGTGGAGAGAACCAGCGCGATATCGGTGCTGCCGGCGAAATCGGCAAGCCAGCGTCCGCCGGCGCCGGGCAGCAGGCGGGCGGCAAGCATGCCGCCCAGGATCAGCAGGACGGGCATCAGCACGGCCAGCAGGCTGAGGCCGAAGGGCGGCAGGCGGTCGGTCGCGCGTTCGAGGAACTGGGCCTCGAGCGTGCTGACGCCGGTCACGCGCAGGCGCGGGACGACCAGGGCCGCGAAGAGCGGGCCGGCGACGATCGCGGCCGGCACCATGGCCATGGCCCCCAGCAGGACCATGCGGGGCACGCCGGCGCCATAGGCCTGGATGGCCAGCATGATCGCCGGATGCGGCGGCATGAGCGCGTGCGCGGCCGACAGGCTGGCGGCCAGGGGCAGCGCCGCCAGCAGGATCGGCTGTCCGGCCGCCCGTGCCGCGACGAAGGCCAGCGGGGCCAGCAGCACGAACCCGACATCGAAGAAGACCGGAAGCCCCACCGCGAGCCCGACCGTCATCATCGCCCAATGGATGTTGCGCGGCCCGAAGCGCGCGACCAGGGTGCGGGCGATGCGTTCGGCGGCGCCGGTTTCGGACACGATGCGGCCCAGCATCGTGCCGAAGGCGATGACGAAGGCGATATGCCCCAGCGCGTGGCCCGCGCCGGCTTCGAACGAGGCGACGCCGGCCGAGGGCATCCGCCCGGTCGCGACGGCCACCAGCACCGCCACGCCGAACAGCACCATGATCGGTTCCAGCCGGAAGCGGGCGATCAGGACGATGACCGCCAGGATCGCCAGCGCGCCGACGGCGACGACGAGGGGTGCGCTCATTCGGGGGGTGCGCTCATTCGGGATCGCCGAAGCCGGGGCGGGCGGCGATGGGGGGCATGCGGCGCAGGGCCGCGATGTCGGGCACCGGGCGGCACAGGTCCGGCGTGGCGGCGAAGGCGGATTCGATCGCGGCGGCGACCCGCAGCAGCATTGCGTCGCCGCCGCGCGGCCCGACGATCTGCAGGCCGAAGGGCATGCCGCGCGCATCGGTGCCGACGGGGATGCTGATGGCGGGATGGCCGGACAGCGTGACCATGTAGGCCAGCGCCAGCCAGTGGAAATAGCTGCGGGTCGGCGCGCCGTCGATCTCGGTCGGGTAGAGTTCGGTCCAGGGACGGGGACTGACGGTGACGGCCGGGCTGACCAGGATGTCGTAGCGGGTGAAGAACGCCTGGTAGGCGCGGTAGATCCTGGTCTGGACGGTCGCGGCGCGGGCATGGTCCTGGAGCGTGTAGGACAGGGCCTCTTGGACATTCGCGCGGATGTTCGGGCCGAGCTGATCGTAATGGTCGCGATAGCGCGCGCCGTGGGCGGCGAGGAACATGGCGCCGCGCAGCACGGCGAAGGCGTCGTCGGCACCCGTGCAGTCGGGCGATGCCAGGTCCGCCGCGCCGAACAGGGCCGCGATGGCGGGCAGCTTGTCGCGAAAGGCCCGGCGGACGATCGATTCCGTGGGGGCCGTGCCGAAATCCTCGGTCGCGGCGAGGCGCAGGCCGGCGAGGTCGATCGGGGCGAGCGGCGTATAGGCGCCGGCCCCGCCGCGGACCGCGCGGCCGGGCAGCGTGTAGGCCAGCGGGTCGTAGGCCTGGTCGCCGGCCATGGTGCCGAGCAGCAGGGCGGTGTCGGCCACGGTACGCGCCATCGGGCCGTCGACCGGCAGGCAGGACCAGCCATGCGGCCGCGTTTCGCTGGGCACCAGGCCGGCCGAGGGGCGCATGCCCACGATGCCGTTATAGGCAGCCGGGTTGCGCAGGCTGCCGCCCGTGTCGGAGCCGGTGCACAGGGTGGCCATGCCGCAGGCCAGCGCCACGCCGGAGCCGCCGGAGGACCCCGCGGCGTTCAGGGCGGGGTCGAACGGATTGCCGGTGGCGCCATAGACCGGATTGCGCGTGTTGCCGCCGGCGGCCCATTCCGGCGTGTTGGTCTTGTGCATGATGACGGCGCCGGCCGCGCGCAGCCGGGCCACCAGCGCCTGGTCGGCGGCGGGGACGTGGTCGCGGAACAGGGGACTGCCGAAGGTGGTGCGCAGGCCGGCGGTGACGTGGGTGTCTTTGACCCCCAGCGGCAGGCCGCAGAGCGCGCCGTCGGGTTCGCCGCGATGCCAGGCGGCCTCGGCCCGGCGGGCGGCGGCGCGGGCGGCGGCGCGGTCCTCGGCCACTACGGCGTTGACGGCCGGATTGACCTGGTCGGTCCGTACCAGGCAGGCATCGAGCGCTTCGACCGGCGAGGCCCGGCGGGTGCGGAACAGATGCAGCAGGTCCAGGGCGGTCGCGTCACAGAGTTCCATCGATATCACTCCGCTAGGGGCAAGGCGGACGGGAAGCGCCCGCAGGCGGCATTGAAGACGAGCGCCAGCGCCCCGGCGCCCACCAGGCTGAGAAACACCAGCGGATAGCTGTGAAAGGCGCCCAGCAGGGCGCCGATGACCGGCGGGGCGACGAAGCCGGCGAACTGGCCGCCGAAATTGATCAGCCCGAAGCCCGATCCGGCGCGATCGGCGGACAGCATGCGCGCGGGCAGGGAGAGGATGGCGGCGAAGACGAGGGATTTGAAGAAATACAGGCAGGTTTCCGCCGCCACGACGCCGTTCACGCCGGGGGCGTGCGCCATGGCCAGCAAGGCCGCGCAGGACAATATGATGTTGGCCGACATGAAATGATGTTCGCGGTCGCGGAACCAGCGCGCCATGATCCACCCGCCGGAAGCCGCCGCCAGGGTCGCCGCGACATAGGGCAGCGTCAGGAGCACGCCCGCCGCTTTGAGCGACACGCCCCGTTCATGCAGCAGGTAAGTGGGCATCCAGCTTTCCAGCGCCTTGTTGATGAAGCTGACCAGGAACCACACCCCCATCAGCCGCCGGATGCCCCGCACCCGCAGCACGTCGGCGAACATGCGGCCGGATGCGGGGGCACGCGGGGCGGATCGCCGCGCGCGGCCCGGGGCCAGCACCAGATAGGCCGCAGCACAGGCGAGGCCCGCGATGCTCATGACCAGGAAGGGCCGGCGCCAGCCGCCCCAGGCCAGCAGCGGCAGCAGCAGGACGGGGGCGACGAGGTAGCCGAAATAGTTGGAGGACATCAGCGCCGAGGGCGCCTTGTCCCGGGCGGCGGCGGGGAACACGTCGTAGAGGGCCTTGATGCTGGCGGCGGGAAAGATCCCCTCGCCCATGCCGAAGAGCAGCCGCACGAGCAGGAGCGCCGAGGCCGTCGCGACCAGTCCAGTGCCGAGCGTGAACAGCGACCAGAGGACCAGTCCGGCCAGGACGACGGGTTTCGACCCGAAGCGGTCGGCCAGCCATCCGCCGGGTATCTGCATGCAGGAATAGCCCAGATAGAACACGCCCAGCACGAACCCCTGCCGCGTGGGCGACATGTGAATGTCGTGCAGCATGGCGGGGACGGACAGGGTCATTGCCGCGCGGTCGAGATAGGACACGCACCAGCCGAGATAGAGCAGGGCGAAGACCGCGTATTTCGGCTGGACGGACATGGCGCGGCCTATTTCGGCAGGGCGGCGCCGGCCGCCGGTGCCCGGCGCCCGGGCGGGACCGCCAGGCACAGCACCACGCCGCCGAGGGCCACGACCAGGCTCATGCAGGCCAGCCCGCCATCGAGGCTGCCGGTGAGGCGGGCGAGCTGGCCGATGATCATCGGGCTGAGGAAGCCGCCGAGCAGGCCGAGCGAATTGATCAGCGCGTAGCCGCCGGCGGCGCCAGGGCCCTTGAGGCGGTCCGACGGCACGGACAGGAAGATCACGTAGGCGGCGTAGAGCGCCGCCGCGGTGGCCGAGAGGGCGGCCAGCGCCCCCCACAGATGATGGCCGGCGGCGATGACCAGCAGCAAGCCGGCCGCGCCGGCGAAGGCCGGGATCGCGCTGTGCCAGCGGCGTTCCCGCGCCCGGTCGGAGCGGCGCCCCCACAGCAGGATGCCGCCGGTCGCCACCAGATAGGGCATGGCCGAGAGCAGCCCGACCCGCAGGTCGGACTGCACGCCGGCGCGGCGGATGATCGCGGGCAGCCAGAAATTGATCGTGTACAGGCCGCAGATCAGGCAGAAATAGGCCAGCGCCAGGACATGGACCGCACGGTCGCGCAGCACGGCGCGAAAGCCGGCATGCGAGGCGCCGGCCGTGGCGGCGCGCGCGGTGAGCACCGCCCGTTCGGCCGGGGACAGCCAGCGCGCGTCGGCCGGCCGGTCGCACAGCACGGCCAGCACGACGATGCCCATGAGCACGGACGGCAGGCCCTCGAGCACGAACATCCAGCGCCAGCCGTCCAGGCCGCCGACATGGTCCATGGCCTGGAGCAGGAAGCCGGAGAGCGGCCCCGAGATTGCGCCCGAAAGCGGGCCGGCGGTCTGCTGGACGGAGACCACCGTCGCCATGCGGTCGCGCGGGTACCAGAGCGTGAGGTAATACATGCAGGCCGGGGCGAAGCCGGCTTCGAACACGCCCAGCAGGAAGCGCATGACGTAGAAGCCGTACCGGTCGTGGAGCAGGCCCATGGCGGCCGAGGCGAGGCCCCACAGGACCATGATGCGGAAGAATGTCCGGCGCGCGCCGACCCTGGGCAGCAGCAGGTTGGAGGGGATTTCGAAGAGCACGTAGCCGATGAAGAAAATGCCGGCCGCGACGCCGTAATCGGCGGTGGACAGGCCGATCCGCTGTGCGATCTGGTGCTGGGCGAAGCCGATATTCATCCGGTCGATGCAATCGAGCAGGTAGGCGATCGCCAGCACGGCGACCACGCGCCGGTCGACCTGGCGATAGAGCCGGTCGAGGGCGCCGCCTTGTGCCGCGCGGCACGCCGCGTCGTGCGGCACCGTGTCCTGCGTCATCGTGTCTTGCGTCATCGTCATGATCGGGTCCCCACGATGCCGGGCAGCGGATACATGTCGGGCCGCCGGTGCCGCGCGAGGCGATCCGGGTCGCAGGCGGCGGCGAGGATGATGACGCGGCTCATGCCGCCGGACGGGGCCGTGACAGGAGGGGCGTTGCGGCATATCCAGGCCAGCGGGGCATGACGCGCGACGCGGCCGCGCGGCCGGCGGAACAGGGACGGAAAGCGGGCGGCGCCCGGTCCGGTCGGGAGAGGACGGAAAAAGGATCGACGGACATGACGAAGCCCTTGCCCCAGCGGCTGCACGGCCATACTGCGCCGCATCCACCCGCCCCGTGTCAAGGACGTAATGAAAAATCATTTTCATATTGAAATTGGAATGATGGTTATGTTTCACTTCTCCTGCGTTCGGTGAGAGGCACATGAACGACGACTCAGATGTTTCGATCGGGGCCCGGATCATGAAGATTCATGACGCGCTGACGGCCGGTGAACAGCGCCTGGCATCGGTGATTCTGGAACTGGACGGGAATTTCTCGGGATTTACCGCCAGCGAGCTTGCGGCGCGGGCCAATGTGTCGAACCCGACTGCGGCGCGCTTCTTCCGTCGCCTGGGATATGAGAATTACCAGCAGGCCCGCACCCATGCCCGCGACCAGGCGTCGCTGGGGTCGCCGCTGGTGGCGTTGCAGCGCCGCCACCGGATCGGCGACGTCGATTACGACCTGGGGCGGTATGCCGAACATGAAATCCTGAATCTGCGCCGGACGATGGCCGAGATTTCCGGCGAGACGCTGCATGCGGCGGTACAGATGCTGCGGGAGGCGCGGAAGATCCGCATCGTGGCCTTTCGCAATTCGGTGCTGATCGCGCTGTATCTGCGGGCGCAATTGTCGCTGCTGCACGACAATGTGCAGGTCCTGCCGCAGCTTGGCATGGCGATGGGCGAGGATGTCGCGACGATGGGGGCGGAGGACCTGCTGGTCGTCGTGGGCATGCGGCGCCGGCCGCCGGTGCTGACGCAGCTTATGCGCGCGGCCCTGGAACGGAACGCCAAGGTCCTGCAACTGACGCATATCGGCGCGCCGGCCAGCCCCAACCCGTCCGTCCTGACGCTGCGCTGCGTCGTGGATGGCGCGGGGATTTTCGACAGCTATTCGACGGCGCTGTGCGTCGCGAACTGCCTGGTGTCGCTGCTGGAGCAATCCATGGGACCGGGCGTGGCCGAGCGGCTGGCGAATATCGAGGCGCTGCGGAAGGATATCGATGGAATCGGATGATATCCGGACCGTGGCGCGGCGGCATGTGAAGCGTCCATAGACACGCGGTCCGATCCAAGACCCTGAGAATCGGGACCCTGAGAATTGGAGCCCTGAGAACCGGCCCCCGGCCGCCGCATGTCTTATTTTGTTACGATATAATAACATTCTATCGGAGACGGACCCATCGGGCGTGCCAGCCATCCAGCGCCATGAGAAATATACCGGAGAGAGAATATGAGATCAGGTCGAGCCGGATTATTGACGGTGCTGTCCGTGACGACGGCACTGGCCTGCCTGCCGATCGGGGGGGAGATGGTGCCGGGGGCCCTGGCCGCGACGGCCGACGGCAGGAGGCCCATCCATAAGCCCGGCCATCATCGGCGCCCGGCGGCGGACGGCGGGGCGGTCGCGGTGGCGCAGGCCCCGGTCCGCCCGGCGCGGCGCCGCGCGGCGGCGGCCAGTCCGGAAGCGATCGACGTGGTCGCCCATGCCAGCCGGTTCGGTTTCGACGCGCAGCAGCACCAGGCGGGATCGACGACGATGCTGAGCGAGGAGGCGCTGATCTCGCACCATGTCAACACTGTCATGGATCTGCAGAAACTGGTGCCGAACCTGACGATCCAGACGGAAAGCGGATCGAACGCGCCGTCATTCTATCTGCGCGGGATCGGGCTGGAGGATTATACCCAGAACAACATGCCGTCGGTCATGACCTATTTCGACGGCGTGGCCTATCCGCTGTCGCCGATGAGCAGCGGGCAGATGTTCGACATCGCCACTGTCGGCGTCGATCCCGGGCCGGTGGGCTTTACCCACGGGATGGCCGATACGGGCGGCGAAGTGCGGATCGAAAGCCGTGCGCCGACCAGGACGCTGCATTACGGTGCGTCGGAGGATCTGGCGACGCGGGACAGGAGCAAGACCACGCTTTATGTCTCGGGCCCGATCACCAACAGCTTGCAATATCGCCTTGCCGGCCAGACCGTGCAGGGCGGCGCCTATCGGTTCAACCGCGTCACCGGACAATCGATCGGCAATGCCAATTTGGGGGCGCTGCGCGGCCGGCTGGCCTGGCAGCCCGACGCGAAGACCGACATCGACCTGATTGCGAACTGGTCGATGGACGAATCCGACGCCACCGCCGGGTTTATCCTGGATGATTTCAGCGCGGTCAGCCACATGCCGCGCGACCGGAACATCTATGCCACGGGATGGAGCCTGAATCCCGCCTTTGCCAAGCTGGTGGGCATCGCGCCGAATTCGATCCCGTCCTATGACGACGTGACGTGGGGGATTACCCTGAAGGCGGCGCGCGACCTGGGCTGGGCCACGCTGCAGACGATCGGCAATTTCAGCCAGCAGCAGCGGCATGAATATGTCGATCGCGATGCGTCGGCCTTTCGGTCCGGGGACAGTTTCTTTGCCGGCAACAGCAACGTCTTTTCGCAGGAGGTCAGCCTGAAAGGGCGGCCGGTGCTGGACGGGCGGCTGGAGTGGATTGCGGGTCTGTACTATAACCGGGCGCGCGCCTTCGGGGCGAACTGGTTCGACATGAGCGATACCGCGGGCTATATCCGCGACAGTTTCCACAACCAGCCGCAGGAGAATTTCAGCCAGTTCGCGACGCTGGATTATCACATCACCCATACGGTCAAATTCACCTTCGGGCTGCAGCACCAGTCGGATACGCGCAGCCTGGTCGGCGATACGGTCGCGCAATATTATTATCTGCCCTCGGCGACCAAGAGGGCGCATTGCGGCGCCGATCCAGCGCCCTGCGCCAGCGCCAATCCGTTTCCGACCCATGGCGCGCTGACCAACCAGTTTTCCGGCAAGGTGGGCCTGTCCTGGCAGGCCCGGCCGAACCTGCTGCTGTATGCCGATATAGCGCGCGGCGTGAAGCCCGGGGGCTTTACCACCAACACGACGGTCGCGAACGTGCAGATCCAGCCTTTCAAGCCCGAATGGGTGCTGGCCTATGAAGTCGGATTCAAGAGCGATTTCTTTCGCCGGCGGCTGCGCCTGAACGGCGCGCTGTTCTGGGACGACTACCACGACAAGCAGATGCTGGGCACCCTGGTGATTCCGGGCGCGCTGGGGGCCTATAACCCCGAGGGGGCGCCGGGGACGTACGGGTCCTATATCAATATTCCGCATGCGCAGTTGTGGGGCACGGAATTCCAGATCGAGGCCAATCCGGTCCGCGGCCTGACCCTGTCGCAGAGCATCGGCTATCTGCGCGGCAAATACACCGATTACCAGCAGGTGAATTCGGCCGCCGTGGCGGCGAACTTTACCAGGACCGGTTTCTACAGCCCGGTCTATACCAATTATGACGGCGCCGACATGGGCATGCCCAAGCTGACGCTGAACGGGCAGGTGTCGTACGAGACGCGGCCGGTGTTCCGCCGCTATACGCTGACCTTCGAGGGGAATTATTCCTATCGCGACCTGCAGGACAGCCTGCAGCCGCGCGGAAGCGGCGTCTATGTCGTGCCGGCCTATTTCCTGATGGGCGGCAGCATCACCCTCAGGCCGCGGAACGGGCGCTGGTTCGTCACCGCCTATGCGTCGAACATCCTGAACCGGCATTATATCGACGTCGTGCCGGTGGCGGCGACCACCGTGCTGATGGGGATTTCCGGCGAGCCCCGCTTTGTCGGCGGGCGGTTCGGGTGTGATTTCTGATGGGTGGGGTATTTCTTCTTTTTCTGAAGAAAAAGAAGCAAAAAGACTTTTATTCGTTAAGGGATTTTGTGCCGGGCGCATGCCGCAGTCCCTTAACGTCCAAAAGTTTTTTGGTTCTTTTTTTCAAAAAAGAACGAGAATCCATGGGGCATAATCATCATGCGGTGCGCGAGGGGGATGCATGTACGACCTGATCATCCGGGGGGGACGGCTGATCGACCCCGAGACGCGGCTGGATGCGATCGGCGACGTTGCGATCCGCAATGGCGCGATCATGCGGGTGGGGGGCGTCACGGGGTCCGCCCTGCGCGAGATCGACGCCACGGGGCTGGTCGTGGCGCCCGGATTCATCGATATCCATGCCCATGGGCAATCGGTTCCGGCGGACCGGATGCAGGCGTTCGACGGCGTGACGACCACGCTGGAATGCGAGGTCGGCAGCCTGCCGGTGGCGGGCTGGTACGACGCGCAGGAAAGCAGCGGCCGCGTGCTGAATTACGGCGTGTCGGTCGGCTGGGTCTTCGCGCGTATCGCGGCGATGACCGGACGGACGCTGGAGCCGTCGCTGAGCTTCATGGGACGCTGCATGGACGATCCGCGCTGGGTCGAGACCGTGGCCGGCGATGCGGAGCTGGAGGACATCCTGTCGCGCGTGCGGCAGGGGCTGGATGAGGGCGGCGTGGGGATCGGCATCCCGAATGCCTATGTCCCCGGCGCGGGGGTGAAGGAGATTTCGCGGATCTGCAGCCTGGCGGCCGAGTACGACGTGCCGACCTATACCCATGTCGCCTATGCGTCGAACATCGATCCGCGCAGTTCGATCGAGGCCTATACGCGGCTGATCGGCTATGCCGGGTCGACCGGCGCGCGCATGCATATCTGCCATTTCAACAGTACCAGCCTGATGGATGTCGAACGCGCGGCGGACCTGGTGCGCACCGCGCAAGCGCAGGGGCTGAAGGTGACGGTGGAGGCCTATCCGTACGGGGTGGCGTCGACGGTGATCGGCGCGCCGTTCTTCGCCGATCCGGCCTTTCCCGAGCGGACCGGCCGCGGCTATGACGCGCTGCAGCGGCTGGATGACGGGCGGCGGATCGGCAGCCGCGCCGAATTGCTGCAGGCGCGGGCCGAGCGGCCCGAGAACCTGGTGCTGTGGCATTTCCTGGATGTCGAGGGCGATGCGCGGCATCGGGACCTGCTGGACGTGTCGGTGCTGTATCCGGGCGGGATCATCGCATCGGACGCCATGCCCTGGACCCTGCCCGACGGCACGGTCTATGGCGGCGATGCGTGGCCCCTGCCCGCCGATGCGGTGTCGCACCCGCGTTCGTCGGGCACGTTCGCCCGGTTCCTGCGCGTCTATATGCGCGAGCGCGGCATGCTGTCGCTGATGGAGGCCATGGCCAAATGTTCGTGGCTGCCGGCCAGCATCGTCGCGCCCGCCGCCCCCGCAATGCGGCGCAAGGGACGGTTGCAGGAAGGGTGCGATGCCGATCTGTGCGTCTTCGATGACCGGACGATCGGCGACCGGGCCGATTTCGCGGCGTTGAACCGGCCGTCGGAGGGCGTGCGCCATCTGCTGGTCAATGGCCAGCCGGTGATCGACGATGGGACGCTGCGGCGCGATGCCGCCCCCGGACGGCCCGTCCGGGGGCGGCGGCATTAGCGCGCCGGGAGGTGCCGCCATGGCGGTTCCGGTCGTGGTGGTGGGCGGCTTTCTGGGGGCGGGAAAGACCAGCCTGATCAACCGCATCGTCAACCGGTGCGCGCCGCTGCGCCTGTCGGTGCTGGTGAATGATTTCGGGGCGCTGGCCATCGATTCCGACCTGATCGAACAGGCCGGCGAGCGGATCGTCACGCTGAAGAACGGGTGCGTCTGCTGTTCGCTGCAGGGCGACCTGCTGGCGTCGATCCGGATGGTGCTGTCGCGGCCGGACCCGCCGGATGCCGTGCTGGTCGAATGCAGCGGCGTGTCGCGGATCGGCGCGGTGCGCGATGCGCTGCTGGACCCGGTGATCTGGCAAGCCGCGGCGCTGGAGGCCGTGGTCTGCGTCGCGGATGCCGCCGACATGGCCGCCGACATGGCCGCCGACGGGGGCTATTTCGACGATCCGCTGCGCGCCGCGTCGATCCGCGATGCGGACCTGGTGGTGCTGTCGAAGACGGACCTGCTGTCCGGCGCCGTGTTGGAGCGGGTCCTGGCGGCGCTGCATGCCCGCAAGCGGGCGGACCTGATCCTGCGCCCGGCCGACGCGGCGGACCTGCCGGGGCTGCTGCTGGCGGCCGCGCCGGGCCATGCGCGCGCGACGGTGCCACGCCAGGGGGCGCGGTTTCGGGCCGAGGATGGCGCGGATGCGTCGTCGCTGTTCGCCTCGGTCAGTTGGCGGAGCGCGCGGGCCCTGGATTTCGGGACGTTCCAGGCGGCGATCCAGCGCCATGCGGCCACGATCCTGCGGGCCAAGGGGATCTTGCGCCTGCATGGGCGGGAGGCGGCGCCCCTGCTGTTCCAGATGGTGGGCCAGCGGGTAACGGTCGGGCCGGCCCCGGCGCGCGCGGCCGGCGCGGACGGCACGCGCCTGGTCTTCATCGGCCGCCGGGGCCGCATCGACTGCGCCGCCATCGCGGCGGACATGGATGGCTGCGTGCCGCCCGGGACCACGGGAGAGGCATGACGGGAGAGAGACATGAAGATCTTCATTGCCACATTGGGGACGGAAACCAATACGTTCTCGCCGATCGTCACGGGGCGGGGTGCCTTCATGGGCGCGCGGGAATGGCACCGGACCGGGGGCAGCCTGGCCACCGCGACGCCGGCCACCCTGCCGCTGCGGACCTGGCGGGAGATGGCGGCGGCCGGGGGGCACGAGGTCGTCGAGAGCATCTGCAGCTTCGCCCAGCCCGGGGGCCGTACGCCGGCATCGGTCCATGAAGAGCTGCGCGACCTGGTCGTCGGCGACCTGAAGGCGGCGCTGCCGGTCGATATCGTGCTGCTGTCGATGCATGGCGCGATGGTGGCCGTGGGATACGACGATTGCGAGGGCGACGTGCTGGCCCATGTGCGGGCTGCGGCCGGGCCGGAGGCCGTGGTGGGCACGGTGCTGGACCTGCATTGCCACCTGACGGAGCCGATGCGCGAACAGGCCGACCTGATCGTCACCTACAAGGAATATCCGCACGACGATATCCGGGAGCGTTCGGCCGAGCTGTACTGGCTGGCGGTGCGCACGGCGGCGGGGGCGATCCGGCCGGTCATGGCGTATCACGACTGCCGGATGCTGGGGATCTGGCGCACGCCGCACGGGCCGGTGCGCGCCTTCGTCGATCGCATGACGGCGCTGGAGGGCAAGGACGGCATCCTGTCGGTTTCGTTCGTCCATGGATTTCCCTGGGCCGACGTGCCGGATGTCGGGGCGAAGATGCTGGTGATCGCCGATGGGGACGCGGACCGGGCGGCGGCGCTGGCCCGGACGCTGGGCCGGGAGATCTGGGCCATGCGGGCGGCGAGCGTGCCGTCCGGCCTGACGATGGACGCGGCGCGGGCGCGCATTGCCGCGCGCGCCGCGTCCAGGCCCGCCAGGCCGCTGGTGATCGCCGACGTGTCGGACAATGCGGGCGGGGGCGCGCCGTCGGACAATACGATCATCCTGCGTGACCTGCTGGCGCATGGTGTGACGAACGTGGCGCTGGGCTGCATCTGGGACCCGGCTGCCGTCGCGTTCTGCACCGAAGCGGGCGAAGGCGCGACGTTTCCGCTGCGGCTGGGAG
This sequence comes from Nguyenibacter vanlangensis, assembly GCF_038719015.1. NCBI lineage: Bacteria > Pseudomonadati > Pseudomonadota > Alphaproteobacteria > Acetobacterales > Acetobacteraceae > Nguyenibacter > Nguyenibacter vanlangensis. Next base: position 3,816,021 of record NZ_CP152276.1, on the reverse strand, counting down.
GGAAATGCGGCCCGGCATCGGGCGATCCGATCGACGTGACGGCCCATGTGCGGCGCTGTTCGGACAATCTGGTGCAGACCGGACTGAGCGGCGGCGCGGCCTATATGGGCCGGAGCGCGTGGATTGCGGTGGACGGGATCGACATCGTCGTGACCGCGCGCCGGCAGCAGGTCTTCTCGCCGGACGTGTTCGGCAACATGGGTATTACGCTGGCGGACAAGGATGCCGTCGTCGTGAAATCGGCGCAGCATTTCTACAACGCCTTCGCCGCGATCGCGGACGACGTCGTCTTCGTTCCGGTCGCCGGCTGCGTGGTGCCCGACATGACGGCGCTGCGCCTGCCCCGGGCGCGCGCGCCGCTGTGGCCGCATGTGGCAGACCCGTTTGCCGGGACGGGCTGAGCGGCGCGCCCCGAGGGGGACGAGGGGCAATGGCGGCGGGGTGATGCCGCATGCATTCGTGTTTGCACCGGAATGATGGCTGTGGCCATATCGGGAGCCGGCCTGCGTTGCGCCGCCGCCCGCCGGCAGATCGTCCGAGGAGACCGAAGATGCCTGAGCCGGTTGAAAGGGGCCGTTCCCTGCCCGCCATCATCGCCGCCGCCTGTGTCGGGAATTTTCTCGAATTCTATAATTTCATGGCCTATGCGTTCTTTGCGCCGATGATCGGCCATGCCTTCTTTCCCAACGGGAACCGGTTGATCAGCCTGCTGCTTTCGCTGATGACCTTTGCCGTGGGCTTCGTGCTGCGGCCGCTGGGCGCGGTGGTGATCGGGCGGTATGCGCGCACGCATGGCCAGCGGCCGGCGCTGATGCTGACCTTTGCGATGATGGCCGCGGGGTCGTTCCTGCTGGCGGTGACGCCGTCGACCCGCGTGATCGGCACGCTGGCGCCGGTTGCCGTCATCATTGCCCGGCTGCTGCAGGGGTTTTCCGACGGCGGCGAGGTGGGGCCGGCGACCGCGCTGATCTTCAGCGCCGCGCCGGGGCGGCTGGGCGGGGTGTTCGGCACGCTGCAATACATGACCCAGTTGCTGGGGTCGCTGCTGGCGGTCCTGCTGGGGCTGGTGCTGTCGCTGGTGCTGTCGCACGATGCGCTGTACGCGTGGGGATGGCGGGTGCCGTTCCTGGCCGGGCTGGCGATCCTGCCGGTCGGGCTGGTGCTGCGGCGTTCCGCCGTCGCCCATCAGGCCGCCGCGCCGCCGCCGGCCGGAGCCGTGCCGGGTGAGTCCCCCTCGGGTGAGTTCATGTCGGGCGAGCCGGCATCGCTGTGGCCGGTCATTCCGTTCGTCTTCCTGGCCATCACCAGCATCACGATCAGCACCTATCTGCGGAATTTCGGCGTGAGCTACGCGGTGTCGGTCCTGCATCTGCCGCCCGCGACCGCGATGACGGGCATGGCGGCGGGCCTGGCCGCCGGCGTGGTGGGCATGCTGGCGGGAATTTTCATTGCCATACGCTGGCCGGGGCGGCGGACGCCCTTTATCCTGGTCGGGCTGCTGACCGCCGCCGCCAGCCTGCCGCTGTATTACGACGCGATCCACCGGCCGGGGCTGGCCAGCCAACTGGCGCTGAATATCGGCATGTTCCTGCTGGCCAGCATCATGGCCGTGGGGATCTGGCAGGCGATGCTGGAGGCGCTGGGCCATCGCGGCCGCTCCTTCGCCTTCGGGATCGTCTATGCGCTGGCGGTGTCCAGTTTCGGCGGCCTGACCCAGCCGGTGACCGCCTGGCTGATCGCCCGGACACAGGACCCGATGACGCCGGGCTATGCCATGGCGCTGGTGATTCCGCTGGGGCTGCTTGCCTATCTGCGCCTGCATGCGATCCGGCGCGGGCAACTGGAAGCGCATGCCGCGGTGCCGGGACTGGAGGCGTCCCTGCCCCTGGTGTCGTAGGGGGCGCGGCGCAGGGTGTTCGTTGGGGTGGGGGAAGAATCTTCTTTTTCTGAAGAAAAAGAAGCAAAAAGACTTTTATTCGTTGGGGTTCGTGTTTCAGGCTCCAGCCGTCATCGAACAAGGTGCAATTTAAGCTCGCTGTGGAAATGCCTGAAGTGGTTGTACCGCGACCTGCCGGCACATGGAATTTCAGTGTGGCTTGGAGGAAATTTTGACTGCCGCGATCCCGACACTGGAAACCCGTCGCTTAATCTTGCGTCCACTCGATCTCTCCGATGCCGCGGCGGTGCAGGAGATTTTCCCACGCTGGGAAATCGTGCAGTTCATGTCCACGATCCCATGGCCGTATCCGGCCGATGGCGCGCTGACGTTCATCCGTGACATGGCGCTTCCGGAGATGGAAGAAGGAACGGCGTGGCACTGGTCCATCAGGCCGAATGGCGCGGCGGATCAACTGATCGGCATCATCAGCCTGACGGACGAACCGGACAACAATAGAGGCTTCTGGCTCGCCCCGGAGTGGCAGGGCCGGGGTCTGGCCACAGAGGCCGCCGACGCTGTGACCGACTACTGGTTCGAGACACTCGGAAGGGCGGTGCTCCGGGTGCCAAAGGCGATTGCCAACATTCCCTCTCGGCGCATCTCCGAGAGCGCCGGAATGCGCATCGTCGCCTCGGGCGATCGGGATTTCGTGTCAGGGCGCCTCCCGGTTGAAATCTGGGAAATCACACGGGAAGAATGGCGCTCGCGCCATCGATAGCGTATTCAAACTCTGCGATCCTTTCTCCAACTCTGGAGCGATTGCCGGGGGCTTTTGCGCGCGGATTTCGCAGCCGGGACACTATCCGTTGCGGAACGTGTAGCTGTAGCCGTTCAGCGCGGGGGCGCCGCCGAGATGGGCGTAGAGGATGTTCGCGCCCTTGGGGAAGGTGCCCTTCCGCACCAGGTCGATCAGGCCCTGCATCGATTTGCCTTCGTAGACCGGGTCGGTGATCATGGCTTCGAGCCGGGCGGAGAGGCGGATGGCCTCGATCGTTTCGCGGGAGGGGACGCCGTAGGCGGGGTAGGCGTAGTCCGTGATCAGCGTGATGTCGTCTTCGACGATCGGGCGGGCTTCGACGAGGGCGGCGGTCTTCTGCGCGATGTCGAGGATCTGGGCCCTGGTCTGGGCCGGGGTGAAGGAGGCGTCTATACCGATGACGTTGCGGGCCCGGCCGTCGGCGGCGAAGCCCACCACCATGCCCGCGTGGGTCGAGCCGGTGACGCTGCAGACGATGACATAGTCGAACGTGATGCCCATCTCGGCTTCCTGGGCGCGGACTTCCTCGGCGAAGCCGACATAGCCCAGGCCGCCGAATTTATGGACCGATGCGCCGGCCGGAATGGGATAGGGCTTGCCGCCCCTGGCGCGGACCTCGTCCAACGCGCGCAGCCAACTGTCGCGGATGCCGATATCGAAGCCTTCATCGACCAGTTGCGCCTCGGCGCCCATCAGGCGGGTCAGCAGGATATTGCCCACCCGGTCATAGACCGCGTCGTCATGCGGCACCCAGCTTTCCTGGATCACGTGGCATTTCATGCCGATCTTGGCCGCGACCGCCGCGACCAGGCGGGTGTGGTTGGATTGCACCCCGCCAATGGAGACCAGCGTGTCGGCACCCGAGGCGATCGCGTCGGGGACGATATATTCCAGCTTGCGCAGCTTGTTGCCGCCGAAGGCGAGCCCGGAATTGCAGTCCTCGCGCTTGGCATAGATCTGGACGTCGCCACCGAGATATTCGGTCAGGCGCGGCAGGTGCTGGATATGGGTGGGACCGAAGGTCAGCGGATAACGGGCGAAGCGGGACAGCATGACGAACCTCGTGCGGTGGAACCGGCATGGAGCCTATCATTCCGATCGCGGTGGGTGCTTTCCAAGTCGGGCTGGATTTTTGGCCTTGCTTTCATGCATGGCGCAAATACGGTATGAGTGTCCGTTATAACGTTGTCTGGTGGAATGATCTTTCATGGCGGATGGGCTGGACAAGATCGATCGCAAGATCCTGCGGCTATTGCAGGCGGATGGGCGGATGGCCAATGCCGACCTTGCCCAGGCCGTGAATGTCAGCGCCGCGACCTGTCACAGGCGCACGCAGAGGCTGGTCGAGGCGGGTTATATCCGCACGGTGCGGGCGGTGCTGGACCCGGACAAGGTGGATCTGGGGGCGCTGGTGGTCGTCGGCGTGGTGCTGGACCGTTCGACGCCGGAAAGTTTCGCGGCGTTCGAGCGGGCGGCGCGGGAGATTCCGGCGATCCTGGATTGCCATCTGGTCGCCGGGGATTTCGATTATTTCCTGAAGATCCGGGTGCGTGACATGGCGGATTTCAACCGCCTGCACGCTGCGAAACTGATCGCGCTGCCGAGCGTGCGGCAGACGCGCACGTTCTTCGTGATGAAGAACGTGATCGACAACGCGCCGTTCGATATCTAGTGTCCTGATTCCGAAATTCGCAAGCGAATTTTGGAATCGAAAGGACACTAGAATCAATATTTTAGTGGCCTGCTGGCCCGAGAAATTCTCATAAGAATTTCTCGGGCAGGACACTAGAGTATTTCCGTTGAACACCGGTTCAGCGGAAATACTCTATGTTGTTATTTTATCGAGCATCTTCACCCGTTCCAACGATTCTGTTTGGGCTGGATCTGCTCTGGCCCGTCTTAACTTACGGGCAACGTGGGAATTTGGCCGGGCAGGCTGCGCGAGCCTTCGCTGGTTTTCGGATGAGGTGCTGGCTGCTGCGACCATGTCTTTCCCTTCGAAGGTGCACATATTTGGAAGGCTGTGATAAAATTAAATTTTAGAAAACATCGCCTTGGTGAACCTCTTGGCCTTTGATAGCGTAATTTCCACTGGATTACCTTCTTTTTCAAAGGCCGATTGAATGAATTTGCAAATATATGCCGATACGAGAACGTCAATTTTGGCCATTTTTGGAATATTTTTTTCCATCATTCCATTTTGTGCACATGCCCAAAACCAAACGGTGGGAAATATGAGTGTGTACAATGGATCATCTAGTGCCGTAACAATACAAATCGTTAGCTCATCATCGACATTTTCTCCTCAAATTACGAACTCTACCATAGAAAACGGACAAACGCTCATGGCCGTATCGGGAACGGGTCAACCCCAGACGAGTGTCGATATTGTTATCACAGCCATGTCGTCGACAAACCTCGGTTACGGGTGTTCATTCGAGGCTAAATTTTCATACCTATACAGCATAGCACCATTTGATTATTACTATCCTAATTATTATGCATATCCAATATATCCTTCCAATTCGACAACAATACCCCAATGCGCGGCAGAGGCATCGGGGCCTGTTGAAGCAGCATCATATTTCGATCCTTTATTTTCCATAAAATCATTATAAAAATTCGATAGATCGCACTTGTGAGGATATCGCAATCATGACAAACATCACGACCACAAATCTTTCGTGGTCCGGTTCATGGACACAAATACCGGCCGGGTCGGACCAAGATGGCGGGGTTGGGAATTATAATAAAAGATATTATACTGAAGACTCTTCCGAAACGACCATGAAGGCTGACGGCGATTCGATCGATTTGTCGAACGAAGCGCAACAGGCATTGGATTATGCCGGGAACAACGACGACGATGGTTTGAATACCATAGCAAAAATTTTCGATGCGGCCGCTGCCGTCATCAACAGTTCATCCAGCAGCGACGAAGAAAAAATTGCCGCCTATGGAGCCGCCCATACTCTTGAACAGGAATCCGATTTTTCTCTCGACGAGACGGATCTGCTCAATCCAAACTCATACAGTTCCAGACTGATCGGGTTGGAGCAGAATTTTGTTGACAGCATTGCCAACAGCACGATCGCAAACGAAGCAGAGCAGGCAGCCACCAGTTCTCTACCGCCCGATGCATCGGACCTGCAAACGGCTCTGTATGAAATCAACAAAAATAATGTAATTGCAAATCTGGCAAGCGTGGACGGCACGTCTTCCCTTTCCATAAACATCACGGAAACCACGACACAAACTACCGCGGGTTCTGAAACAAATTATGCGTTCTCTTACGATTTGACGGCCTCTCCACGGGCCGGCGAATGGGTCAGCAGTTCTCTTGTCGATCCACAAAGCGCGTTCGATGGCGAGCGGCCCGATGCTATCTATGCTGCCAAAGAAACCAGCATGGGATGGACCCCCACATCGACGGGTTCAACGGCATCTGCCGTCACGGAATCCGCATCCACGACCGACCTGATAACGCCGCCCAGTGGCGAAAACCCTCAAGAGACGCTTGACAAGGAAATCGTCACGGAACTTTTCGGCAGCAATTCGAACGCATACAGCCCTTCCAGCCCTGCCCGCACGGATGGTGCCTCCGGTCACAATGAGGCGAAACCTCCGCCACTGTCGTAACCATGGTCATCGTCCAGACCATCGCCGACCTGATTCCGGCCCGCGCTGAGCGCCCTGGTTTCGACAAGGACGAAACATCCGCCGAAGTTCGACCAAGATATGATCTTTTGAATACCGAAAAAACCTTGATTGTTTGGAGTCCGGTGTGCCCGAACGCACACCGAACTCCATAACTAATAAAAGTCTTTTTGCTTCTTTTTCGGAAGACAAAAGAAGAGTCCTTTTATGCCCCCCGTCACGGGAGGGGCCGGCCGCTGACCGGAGGCTGGGGGCGGGCGACGAGGGTGGTCATTTCGGCTTCGAGCCGGGGGACGTCCACTTTCTGGACCACGATGTTCTTCCGTTCGCCGAGGCCGGGTTCGTAGCCGGGGGTCCAGGACAGGATGTCGCCGTAGCCGGGGCCGAACTGGCTGTTGGCGTCGATGAACAATTCGGTCTTCTTTACGATCAGGGACGGATCGAGCCAGACGAGGGTGGCGATTTCGTCCCATAGCGGGAAGCCGGCGGGACGGGTGCGCAGGGCGTGGGCGACCGGCGTGTCGGCGGCGCCGAGGCGTTTGATGAGGTCGGGCGTGAGTTCGGTGTCGGTCGCGGGGTCGGCGGGGACCATGACGATATGCCGCCAGGGGGCGCGCAGCACGATGCTGGCGGCCTCGGGGTCGAAGCGGATATTGAATTCGCGCCGGGGGGAATTGACGAATTCGCGCGCGAACTGCGCGGCGACGGCATCGGTGCGGGTCTGGCGGGGGTTGAGGCTGCCGCCCATATAGACCAGTTCCTTCGCCAGGCCGGCGAATGCGGGGTCCAGACGCTGGGCGAGCGCGAGGTTGGTGAAGGGGCCGGTTTCGATGATGCTGACCTGGCCCGGATAGCGATGGACCATGCGGATCATGAAATCGGCGGCGCGTTCGGCCGAGGGCTGTTTCACGGGATTGCCGAGCGGCAGGTCGGGCACGACGTCCGGCCCGTGATAGGGCGGCAGGGCCTGGGTGGTCGGTTCGACCCAGTGCTTCATCCAGGCGCCTTTCCAGACCAGCTTGCCGTAGAGGCTTTCCCACCGTTCGGTCAGAGCCTCGGAATTCAGCAGCGGGTCGGTGGCCCCGGGCACGACCGGGATGTCGGGGCGGCCGGCGATTTCGACGCCGCGCAGGGCGTTGGCGGTGGCCTCTTTCTGCCAGACGTCGCCGCTGACGGTGGCGACGCCGAGCACCTGCGTCTCGGGGGCCTTGATGACCAGCCATTGCGCCAGGCTGAATCCGTCATCATCGAGGATCACCTTGCGGGGTTCGGCCCGGGCGGCGCCCGCCGTCGCGGCGAGCAACAGGGCGCCAAGGACGAGCGGGAGGCGGCGGGGGCGGTCGGGCGGCGGTGCGGTCTGGAACATGCTTCGGACTATTCTTTCGTCGTGATTGCGCGCGTCATGGGTGAGCGCGGCATAGTTGCACGCCTGGGCGCGGCGGGCAGAAAATGACGGATACGTAACGGAAAATCCAACACAAAGACGCGCACGGGCTGTTGCCGTTTCGGCGACGGGCCGCGCGCGCCGCCCCAAACCGGCGGCGGGGGTCAGGCCGTCTCGAAGAGCGGGACCTGCCGCATGGCCGGCACGGTGATCAGGCCGCGATCGGTCAGGCGGATATCCGGCACGACGGAGAGCGGGATCAGGTTGAAGCCCATATAGGGCATGCGGCAGCCCAGGGCGCTCCACGCCTGTTTCAGCCGCCGTGTCTGTTCGGCCACCACGGTGGCGCGTTCGTCCGACAGCAGGCCCGCGACGGGCAGCTTCACCAGGGCCTGGACCCGCCCCTGCGCCACCACGACCACGCCGCCGCCCGCGTCGCGGATGGTTTCGACCGCGAGGCGCATGTCCGCCGGGTCGCGGCCGGCGACGATGACGTTGTGCGCGTCGTGCCCCACGCTGCTGGCCACCGCGCCGTCGGTCAGGCCGAACCCCTGGAGCAGCCCGTGCGCCGCGTGGCCGTGCCGGCCGTGGCGTTCCAGCACGGTGACGAAACAGAGATCATGGGCATCGAGATGGGTCCGCCAGTCCGGGGCCGGCGCCAGGTCGATCCGTTCGTGCAGTAGGGCGATGTCGCCGGGCCGGCCGATCCGGATGACGTTGGCGGTGACGGGGTCGCGCGGCAGGGGCGGCGTGAGGTCGGCGAGCGGACCCAGGCGCATCGTCCGGTAGGCCGCCGGGGGATAGCGATAGCGCCCGTGGGAAAGTTGCCGGTCCAGGATGGGCGTGACCTTGCGGTCCTCGACCAGCAGGGCGCCGCCGTACCAGGTGTTGCGGACCTGCCGGTCGTCATCGAGCAGCACGATGTCGGCCCGCCGACCGCCGCCCAGGCCGCCGAATTCGCCATCCATGCCGAAGCGGGTCGCGGGATTGAGCGAACCCATGCTCCAGGCCTGGGCCGGGGGGATGCCGGCGGCGATGGCCTGGCGCACCACCCAGTCCTGGCCGAAGAGGAACAGATCGTCGGCATCGCGGTCGTCGGTGCAGACGCAGACGCGCTTGGGGCTGGCGCCCCATTCGGTCACGGCGCGGATCGCGGCGGGGAGCGAATGCCAGGGCGTGGTCGGCGGGCCGCCGCGCAGGAAGACCCAGATGCCGGCCTCGATCAGGTCGTCGGCGATCTCGCGCGTGACGGCCTCATGCGTGTCGGTGACGCCGGAGGCGGCATAGGCGGCGACGAATTCGCGCCCATAGACATGGCCGCTGACCGGCCGGCCGCGTTTCAGGGCCTCGGCCACCACGGCGTGGCTGCGCGAATCGCCCAGGCAGAGCGGCACGAAATCCATCTTCTCGCCCAGCGCCACGGCCTCGGGCCAATTGTCGAACAGCGCGCCGATCTTGGCGGGGGTGAGGTCGCCGCCCGCGGTTTCGAATGCGGGATCGGTGGCGGGGACGGTGCTGGGCACGGTGAGGAAGATGTTCAGCGGCGCCTGGCGCGCATCCTGCAGCATCCATTCGATGCCGGCCACGTCGGCGACATTGCCGATTTCATGGCTGTCGCAGAAGATCGTGGTGGTGCCGTTGAGCAAGGCGGCCTCGGCATAGGCGCAGGCCGTCATCATGCTGCTTTCGATATGCAGGTGCGGATCGACCAGGCCGGGCGCCAGCAGGCCGCCGCGCGCGTCGTAAAGCTGCGCGGGGGCGGCGGCGAGGCGTCGCCAGCTTCCGGCGGGCTTGACGGCGGCGATGCGGCCGTGGGCGATCCAGATCTCGCGGTCGGACAGGATCCGGTCGGAATAGGTCGACAGGACGCGCGCGCCGGTGATGACCAGGTCGGGCGCCCTGCCGCCGCCGGCGGTCGCGGCCAGGTCGCGGGTGACGGCGTGCAGCGGGGGAACGGTCAGGCGGGTGATCGGCATATCGTTGCTCATGCGGAATCGTAAGCATATTCGCGCGGCGCGGACCAGGGCGCGATCCTGAGATGGCTTGGGAATGGTTCGGGAACGATCCTGGGATGCTCGGGGGATATCGGCGGCCGGCGAACCCATATTATGGGCGATGCACCATATCGTGACGTGCGGTGGAACGAATTGCTGTTGTCGGATCGCCGGACCGGCCCGTACATCTGGAGCCACGCCAGATGCCGGACCGATGCCGAGATCCGATACAGGACTCCGGCGCAAGAATAAAGAATAACGAAAAACCTGGCGACAGGAGAACAAGACGTGCTGACACAAGGCACCGCCATACCGTCCGCGCTGGACGCGGATGAGACGCTTGCGAGTCCCGTGCGATTGCTGATGCCGTACTGGCGGGTGACGATCGCGGCATTTCTGGGCTGGTTTCTGGATGCGTTCGACCAGGTGGCCCTGCTGCTGTGCCTGCCGGACATGGGACGCAGCCTGAATGCCGGCCTGACGGCGATGGGGCTGATCATCACCGCCCAGAGCGTCGGGCGGATTCTCGGCAATACCGGCTGGGGCTGGCTGGCCGACCGCTATGGCCGCAAGCTGACCTTCATGATCGGGGTGATCTGGTTCGCGGTGTTTTCCGGCATGACGGCGCTGGCCTGGAGCTATGCCGCGATGGTGGTGGTGCAGTTCCTGTTCGGCATCGGTTTCGGCGGCGAATGGACCGCGTCGGCCGCGCTGCTGATGGAAAGCGTGCCGCCGCGCGCGCGGTCGCTGGCGTCGTCCATCATGATGGCGGGATATGAGTGCGGGTTCTTTGCCGCGGCCGCGGCGCAGGCGGTCATCCTGCCGCGCTGGGGATGGCGGGGGCTGTTCCTGATCGGGATCGCGCCGGCGCTGCTGGCGATCTTTATCCGCCGCAACGTGGCGGAGAGCCCGGTCTGGCTGAAATTGCAGGCCGCGCGGGCATCTTCCCCGACACGGCATGCCGCGCCGCGGCGCTGGATGTTCCGGCTGGACGGCGCGGCGGTGCAGGCGCTGGTGTTCATGGCGGTGCTGCAGTTCCAGAATGCCGCGCTGTACAGTTTCTATCCGACCTTGCTGCGGACGGTGCGCCACCTGACGCCGGGGCAGGTCTTTCCGCTGATCGCGGCCTATTGCGTGGGGTCGTTGCTGGGCAAGCCGCTGTGCGGCGCGCTGGCCGGCCGGCTGGGCGAACGCGTGGTGTTCGGTGCCTATTTCATCGTGACGATGCTGGTGATCGTGCCGTTCGTCACCGCGCGCACCATGGAGGCGATGCTGGCGAGCGCGTTCGTGGTCGGGGCGTTCGGCAACAGCGTGTTCGCGCTGGTGCCGCATTACCTGTCGCAGCGTTTCGCGTCCGACAGCCGGTCGCTGGGCATGGGCACGAGCTATGCCGTCGCGGCGCTGGGCCAGGGGCTGGCGGGATTCTGGATTCCGTGGTTCAGCGCCACGCATGGCCTGGTCCAGGCCATCGAGAGCAGCGTACTGGTGGGTACCGTGCTGGTGGCCGGGGTGGTGGCCTATCGCCCCCGCCATCTGCCGGGCGCGCGCATGGACGGCGAGTTGGAACGATGACGGGCGGCGATGCGGTGGCGTTCGCGGCGCTGGTGCCGCCCGACAGCCCGGTCGTGCGGCTGGCCGGCGGGATGGCCTGGGCGGAGGGACCGGTGTGGTTCGGCGACGGGCGGTTCCTGCTGTGGAGCGACATCCCGAACAACCGGGTCATGCGCTGGTGCGCGGAGAACGGGGCGGTATCGGTCTTTCGCGCGCCGTCGCATTTCGCCAACGGCCATAGCCGCGACCGGCGGGGGCGGCTGGTGACGTGCGAGCATGAGACGCGGCGGGTGACGCGCACCGAGCATGACGGGACGATCACCGTGCTGGCCGCGCGTGCCGGGGTCGGGGGCGGGCGGCTGAATTCGCCCAACGACGTGGTGTGCGCGTCGGACGGATCGGTCTGGTTCACCGATCCGGATTACGGGTTGCGCAGCGTGTATGAAGGCGGCTGCGGGGCGGCGGCCGAGGCGACGACCAACCTGTACCGCATCGATCCGGCGGGCGGGATTCATCTGGCCTGCGCGGATTTCGCCAATCCCAACGGGCTGTGCTTCTCGCCGGACGAGACGATCCTGTACGTCATCGAGACCGGGGCGGAGCCCAACCGGATCTGGGCCTGCGTGCTGGATGACGGGCGTTGCGCCATCGTCCGCAAATCGGTGCTGGTCACGGCCGGGGACGGAGAACTGGCCGATGGGCTGCGCTGTGACGCGGAGGGGCGTCTGTGGTGCGGCTGGGGCGGCGGAGCGGGGCGGCGTGACGGTCTTTACGCCGGCGGGCGTGCGGCTGGGCCATATTCCGCTGCCGGAGCGATGCGCCAATCTGTGCTTCGGCGGCGTGCGGGGCAATCGCCTGTTCATGGCGGCGACGCATTCGCTGTACGCTCTGCATGTCAATGTGCGGGGCGATCCGGGGCCGGGGCGGTAGGGGTAGCCCCCTGCCCTGCCCGGCCCCCCGGCGTTCAGCGTTCAGCGTTCAGCGTTCAGCGTTCAGCGTTTCAGGCGGTAGCCCGTCTTGAAGATCCACCAGATCGTGGCCAGGCAGAGCGCCATGAAGAGGAGCGTCATGCCCAGGCTGATCCCTACCGCGATTTCGGATATGCCGTAGAAGCTCCAGCGGAAGCCGCTGATGAGATAGACGACGGGGTTGAACAGGGTCACGGTCCGCCAGGCGGGCGGGAGCATGCCGATCGAATAGAAGCTGCCGCCCAGGAAGGTCAGGGGGGTGACGATCAGCATGGGGACCAGGTTCAGCTTCTCGAAATTATCGGCCCAGATGCCGATGATGAAGCCGAACAGGCTGAAGGTCACGGCGGTCAGGACCAGGAAGGCCGCCATCGGCAGCGGGTGGGCGATGCCGAAGGGCACGAACAGCCGGGCGGTCGCCAGGATGATGAGGCCCAGCATCAGCGATTTGCTGGCGGCCGCCCCGACATAGCCGATCACGATTTCCAGGGGCGAGACCGGAGCGGACAGGACCTCGTAGATCGTGCCGAGGAATTTCGGGAAATAGATGCCGAAGGAGGCGTTCATGATGCTTTGCGTCAGCAGCGAGAGCATGACGAGGCCCGGCACGATGAAGGCCCCGTAGGCGACGCCGTCGATCATGCGCATATGGGCCCCCATCGCCGCGCCGAAGACCACGAAATAGAGGGTCGTGGAGAGGACGGGCGAGACGATGCTCTGCAGCAGGGTGCGCCAGGTACGGCTCATCTCGAACCGGTAGATGGCGCCGATGGCATGAAGATTCATGATTCGCTCCGCACCAGGCTGACGAAGATGTCTTCCAGAGAGCTTTGCCGGGTCTGCAGGTTGCGGATTTCGAGTCCCAGCGCGTCGATCTGCCGCATCAGGGCGGCCACGCCGGTATCGGCGGCCTGCGCGTCGTAGGTGTAGACCAGTTCGGTGCCGCCGGCCGTGCATTCCAATTGCCACGCATCGAGGGCGGCGGGACATTCGGCCAGCGGGGCCTGCATCCGGAGCACGAGCTGGGTCTTGCCCAGCTTGTGCATCAGGCGGGATTTTTCCTCGACCAGGATGATCCGTCCCTTGTTGATCACCCCGATCCGGTCGGCCATTTCCTCGGCTTCCTCGATATAATGGGTGGTCAGGATGATGGTGACGCCGGTGTCGCGCAGGGCGCGCACCATCTGCCACATGTCGCGGCGCAGTTCGACGTCGACGCCGGCCGTGGGTTCGTCGAGGAACAGGATGCGCGGTTCGTGCGACAGGGCCTTGGCGATCATCACCCGGCGTTTCATGCCGCCCGACAGGGTCACGATCCTGCTGTCGCGCTTGTCCCACAGCGACAGGTCGCGCAGGATCTTCTCGATATAGGCGGGATCGGCGGGCCGGCCGAACAGGCCGCGGCTGAAGCGGACGGTGGCGAGCACGGTTTCGAACGCATCGGTGCTGAGTTCCTGCGGCACCAGGCCGATCTGGCGCCGTGCCGCGCGGTAGTCGCGGGCGATGTCGTGGCCGTTGGCCCGGATAGTGCCCCCGGTGGCCGTGACGATGCCGCAGATGATGCTGATCAGCGTCGTCTTGCCCGCGCCGTTGGGGCCGAGCAGGGCGAAGATCTCGCCGGGGCGGATGTCCAGGGTGACGTCGGACAGGGCCTGGAAGCCGGACGCGTAGGTCTTGGTCACGTTCCGCACCGCGATGGCAGGCTGGGGGGCGGGCGGGGCGGCGGAATTGGGTTGGGCCATGGGTCCTCGACCGGCGATGCGCCGGGGAATTCAGCGTATTTCGCGCGCGCGGTCAATGTGGGGCGCCAGGAGCAATAGATCGTGATTTCGGCCGGGAGGGGCTTGCCTGGTTTCGATGCCGGGGATGTCCTGCATGTCCCATGCGGGAGTGCGGGCGATCATGGAGCGCGACGCAGAGTGGCTGGAGGCGGACGGCCGGGGCGGTTTCGCGTCGGGGACGGTGGGCGGGGCGCGCACGCGCCGCTATCACGCGCTGCTGCTGGCCGCGACCCGGCCGCCGGGCGGGCGTGTCGTGCTGGTGAACGGGCTGGATGTCTGGATGGAGACGCCGTCCGGCACCTATCCGCTGAGCACCCAGCTTTATCTGCCGGATGTGGTGTTTCCCGACGGCGCGGCGCATCTGGCCGGCTTTGCGCGCGTGCCGTGGCCGCGCTGGGATTTCGTGCTGCCGGACGGCACCGCGATCGGCCAGGAGTTGTTCGTGGCGCGCGACACGGCGGAGACCGTGCTGCGCTGGACCTGCGCGGCGTGGACCTGCGCGGCGTGGACAGGCACGGCGGGGTTGGACAAGGAGGGGGTGGGCCCGTGGCGGCTGCATGTGCGGCCGCTGCTCTCGGGCCGCGATTATCACGCGCTGCACCGGGAGAATCCGGTCTGCGCGCTGGGCAGCGCGGTGCGGGAGGGGTGCGTCGTCTGGCGGCCTTATGCCGCGCTGCCGGCGATCGTCGCGGCGGGCAACGGCGCGTATCAGCCGGAGCCGGTGTGGTACCGGAATTTCCTCTATCGGGCGGAGCAGGCGCGCGGGCTGGACGATGTCGAGGACCTGGCGTCGCCGGGGCGGTTCACCTTCGCGCCGACGGACGGCATGGCGGTGCTGATCCTGCAGGCGGAGGGCGGGCAGGATGCGGCGGGTCCGGCCGCGGCCCAGGAGGGAGCGGCGGAACGGGCGGAGGGGTTGGCCCGTGCCGAGCGCGCGCGGCGTGCGGGGGCGGCGGATCCGCATGGGGTGGCGGCCGCGAGCTATGTGGTCGGGCGGGGTGGGGGCCGGACGATCCTGGCCGGGTTTCCCTGGTTCACCGACTGGGGGCGTGACAGCTTCGTCGCGATGCGGGGGCTGTTGCTGGCGACCGGGCGGCTGGAGGAGGCGGATGCGCTGCTGTGCCTGTGGGCGGGGCTGGTGGATGGCGGCATGCTGCCCAACCGCTTTACCGACGCGGGGGATGTCGCCGAATTCAATGCGGTGGACGCGTCGCTGTGGTTCGTCGTTGCGGTCGGGGATTTCCTGGATGCGGCGGCGGCGGCCGGCCATGCGCCGCGCGACGCAGCCGTGCTGGCCGCCGCGGTGGAGGCGATCCTGGATGGCTATCTGCGCGGGACGCGGCACGGGATCGGCTGCGATGCCGACGGGCTGGTCCGTGCCGGCGTGCCGGGCAGCCAGTTGACCTGGATGGATGCGCGGATCGGCGACCGGCCGGTGACGCCGCGCATCGGCAAGCCGGTGGAGATCCAGGCGCTGTGGATCAATGCCCTGTTCATTGCCGGGCGGTGGTCGGCGCGCTGGGCGCCGGTCGAGCGGGCGGCGCGGGCGGCCTTCGCCGCGCGGTTTCCCGACCCGGCCAGCGGGGGGCTGTTCGACGTGGTCGATGCCGACCATCGGCCCGGCGCGACGGATGGGTGCGTCCGCCCGAACCAGATCCTGGCGGTGGGCGGGCTGCCTTGCCCCGTGGTGGAGGGCGATCTGGCGCGTGGCGTCGTCGCCCTGGTGGAACGGGCGCTGCTGACGCCGCTGGGGCTGCGCTCGCTGGCGCCGGACGATCCGCAATACCGGCCGCATTATCGCGGCGATCCGGCGGCGCGGGATGCGGCCTATCACCAGGGAACCGTCTGGCCCTGGCTGATGGGGCCGTTCGTGGAGGCGTGGCTGCGGGTGCGCGGCGCGGGGCCGGCCGCCCGGGCGGAGGCGCGCGCGCGGTTCCTGGCGCCGTTGCAGGCGCATCTCGAGACGGCTGGACTGGGCCATGTGTCGGAGGTCGCGGACGGCGATCCGCCGCATGTGCCGGGCGGCTGCCCTTTCCAGGCCTGGTCGCTGGGCGAGCTGATCCGCATCGAGCGGATGCTGGCCGAGGCGCGCAACCCGTGAGGCTCGACCGACGATGATGGATGCGATCCCCCCACGCCGCACTCTGTTCGAGACCACGGAGGGGCGCCGCCTGGCGCGCATTGCCGAGGGCGCGCCGTGGCGGCGCTGGGGGCCCTATCTGAGCGAGCGTCAATGGGGAACGGTGCGCGAGGATTACAGCGCCGGCGGCACGGCCTGGGATTATTTCCCGCATGATCACGCGCGCAGCAGGGCCTATCGCTGGGGGGAGGACGGCATTGCCGGCTGGGGGGACGACCATTTGCGCTGGTGCCTGGGGCTGGCGCTGTGGAACGGGCGTGATCCGATCCTGAAGGAACGGATGTTCGGCCTGACCAATGCCGAGGGCAACCATGGCGAGGATGTCAAGGAGCTGTGGTATTACCAGGATGGCACGCCGACCCATTCCTATATGCGGATGCTGTACAAATATCCTCAGGCCGCGTTTCCCTATGCGCAACTGGTCGAGGAAAATCGCAGGCGCGGACAAGGTGATCCTGAATTCGAGATCGTCGACACGGGCGTTTTCGACGAGGGGCGCTATTTCGACGTGACCGTCGAATACGGCAAGGCGGATGTGGACGACACGCTGATGTGCGTCACCGTGGTCAATCGGGGGCCTGAGGAAGCCGTGCTGCATCTGCTGCCGCAATTCTGGGCGCGCAACATGTGGAGCTGGACGACCGAGATCGCGCGTGCGCGGATCCGGAAGGTGGCGGAGGATGTCGTGGAGACGGCGCATCCGCTCTTTCCCGCACTGCGCCTGTATGCCGACGGGGCACCGGAGATCCTGTTCTGCGAGAACGAGACGAATTTCCGCCGGATCTTCGGCATGGAGGCGTCTGGTTACTTCAAGGACGGAATCAACGATTATGTCGTCCATGGCGAGCGGGCGGCCGTCAATCCGGAAGGGGTGGGCAGCAAATGCGCCATGCTGCATCGGCTGGTGCTGCCGCCGGGCGGCAGCGCGCGCGTGCGGCTGCGCCTGCGGCCGGCGGGGACCGAGGGAGCGCCCTTCGCCGATTTCGATCGTGTGTTCGACGACCGGCGCGCCGAGGCGGATGAATTCTATGCCGTCCTGCAGCAGGATGTTGCCGATTCGGGGCATCGGGCCGTGCAGCGCGCCGCCTTCGCCGGCATGCTGTGGTCGAAGCAGTTCTATTATTTCAATGTTTCGGCGTGGCAGACGGGCGATCCGACTCAGCCGGAACCGCCCCGCGACCGGGTGAACGGACGCAATGCCGAGTGGCGGCATGTCGACAATTACGATGTCATCTCGATGCCGGATAAATGGGAATTTCCGTGGTATGCGTCCTGGGACCTGGCGTTTCACTGCATCACCTTCGCGCTGATCGACCCGGATTTCGCCAAGGCGCAACTGATTCTGCTGACGCGTGAATGGTACATGCATCCCAACGGCCAGTTGCCGGCCTATGAATGGGCGTTCGGCGACGTCAATCCGCCGGTGCATGCGCGGGCGGCCTGGCGCGTCTATCAGATCGACAAGGCGATGACCGGAAAGGGGGATGTTGCTTTCCTGGAGCGGATCTTCCACAAGCTGATGCTGAATTTCACCTGGTGGGTGAACCGCAAGGACGCCGGCGGGCGCAATATCTTCCAGGGCGGTTTCCTGGGCCTGGACAATATCGGCGTGTTCGACCGGTCGCGGCCGCTGCCGACCGGCGGCATGCTGAGCCAGGCCGACGGTACGTCCTGGATGGCGATGTATACGCTGAACCTGCTGCGCATCGCGCTGGAACTGGCGCATGGCGACGCGGTCTATGAGGACATCGCGACGAAATTCTTCGAGCATTTCCTCTATATCGCCTATGCCATGGAGCGGGTCTGCGGCGATGGGTGCGGGTTGTGGGACCCGGAGGACGAATTCTATTACGACGTGCTGGATCTTTCGGACGCGCGGGTGCCGCTGCGGCTGCGGTCGATGGTGGGGTTGATCCCGCTGTTCGCGGTGGAGATCCTGCGGCCCGGCTCGGATATCCAGCTACCGGATTTCACAAAGCGGGCCCGCTGGTTCGTGAGGCACCATCCGGACCTGGCCGCGCTGATCTCGCGCTGGCAGGAGCCGGGCAAGGGCGCCGAATACCTGCTGTCGCTGCTGCGCGGGCATCGGCTGAAGGCGCTGCTGCGCCGGGCGCTGGACGAGGCGGAGTTCCTGTCCGATTACGGCGTGCGGTCGCTGTCGAAATATCATCAGGCGCATCCGTTCGTCTTTACGCATCGCGACCAGACCTATCGCGTCGAATACGAGCCGGGTGAATCGCGTTCGGGCGTGTTCGGCGGCAATTCCAACTGGCGCGGGCCGGTCTGGATGCCGGTCAATTACCTGCTGATCGACTCGCTGTATGAATTCCACCGCTATTACGGCGATGATTTCAAGGTGGAGTTTCCGGTCGGGTCGGGCCGCCAGGCGAGCCTGGCGGCAGTCGCCGACGATCTGCGGGACCGGCTGGCCGCCTTGTATGCGCCGGCGGAAGACGGCGGCCGTCCTGCCCTGGGCGGCAGCGCCCTGTTGCGGAGCGACCCGCATTTTCGCGACCATCTGCTGTTCCATGAATATTACCATGGCGAGACGGGAGCCGGGTTGGGCGCATCGCATCAGACCGGCTGGAGCGGGCTGATCGCGCTGCTGCTGTTTCCGCGCGATCCGGCGAGCCCGTGCGGCCTGGCGGTTGCCGGGACGACGATTTCGGTCCGCGATCACGGCGCGTTGTCCGATGGCGCGCAGCGGGGCAGTCATTAAGAGTTTTGTTTCGGAAAGAACAGTGCTTGAGAATCGGATTTGCTCTGCGCATCGACGTGGCCGGATCGGGAACCAGCACCGCCTTATTCTATCTCTGCGCCGTGGCCGGCTGCCTCGGCGGGGCAGTGATGATCGGCCTGTTGCCGCGTTTTCACACCATGACGCCGATTTTTCTGGTAATTTCGGTTTCTCTTTTCAGCAATTCGCTCGGTCTTCTCGCCCCGATCGTGACCGGGTACATTGTGTCGTATACGGGACGGTTCGACGTTGCGTGGTATATGTGCGCCGCGGCGCTGGTCATGGCCGGGCTGGCGTCGATCCTGATGGTGGACCGGCCGATCACCATGCGAAGCGGCGACATGGGCCGAGACGCGTAGGCGATGGGTTGCAACGCCGGAGCAGCGTCGAGCCGTCGTGACGCCCACACGATATAATTATCGGAAACTTTTCCACATCCATACGTCTTGCAGAGACCGAACCGGTTTGTGTGCCGCCGCCCGCGGACATGCCGAAGGGTGTGAGCGCGAACGAGAATGGCCATGGGATACGGTCCGGATCTTCACGCGCCGGGGTCGACAGCACGTCGGAGAGTTTTGGGCCTTGCCGCCGGCGGCGGCGTGGCCGCCCTGTTGACCGGATGCAGCCTGCCGATGCGGGGGCCGGCCGTACCGCTGGCCCGGACGCGCCAGGCCAGCGTGCTGGGCGTACCGAACGAGCGTTTCTTCCCGTTCTACGGGACGGAGCCCATGGAAGCCGAGGTCTTGGCGGCCCTGGAGCGCATGCGGCGGACGGGCGGCCTGGTGCCGGGTACGTTGCTGCCCGCGCTGCAATTGCTGGCGGTATCGGGCGGCGGAGAAAACGGCGCCTTCGGCGCGGGCGTGCTGTGCGGCTGGTCCGACCAGGGCACGCGACCGGTATTCCAGCTTGTGACGGGCGTCAGCACCGGGGCGCTGACCGCGCCGTTCGCCTATCTGGGATCCGGCTATGATCCGCAATTGCGCGCCGTCTATACCGAACTGACGCCATCCCACGTGCTTTTGCGGCGCTTCTTCACCGCCGCGCTGTTCAACGACGCGATGAGCGACAATGCCCCGCTGTTCCGGACCATCTCGCGATACCTGAACGCGGACATGCTGGCGGCGCTGGCACGCGGCTACGCCGATGGGCGGCTGCTCTTCGTCGGGACCACCGACCTCGACGCCCAGCAGCCGGTGATCTGGAATATCGGCGCCATTGCCGCAAGCGGACACCCCCGGGCATTGAACACGATCCGTCGCATCCTGCTGGCGTCCGCCGCGGTGCCCGGCGCGTTTCCGCCGACCATGTTCGACGTCGTCCTGGACGGCCGGCCTTATCAGGAGATGCATGTGGACGGCGGCGCCTTCGCACAGGCATTCTTGTACCCAGCCGCGCTGACACGGCTGCGGCGCCAGCGCATGGCCGCCGGTCAGCCCGTGGTCGCGGCGACCGCCTATGTCATCCGCAACGGTCGTCTGGACCCCGAATGGGCGGCGACGGAACGGAGCACGCTGGGCATCGCCGGACGGGCGATATCCACGATGATCACGGCCAGCGGGATCAATGACGTCATGCGGCTGTACAACACGACCCGGCGCGACAATATCGATTTCAATCTGGCCTATATCGGCCCCGACTTCGACATGAAGCTGCCAAGGCCGTTCGACCAGGGCTATATGCGGGCATTGTTCAGTTACGGCTACCGGCGCGCGCGCGCCGGCTATCCCTGGGCGAAGGCGCCGCCGATCTAGGGCAGATCCCGGTCGTGAAGATTCTCGACAGCTTATCGGGCTTTCGGGTTGGGGGTACCTGCTTTCGGCGATTTTCGGCAGGCATCGAGAATGAGGAGCGGTCTTATCCCGTCAGCGCATCCGGTCAGTGCATCTGGGCCGGGCCGCCGAATCCCCGGATCGTCCATATCAGCGGCGAGGCATCGGCGCGAATGCTTCCTATGCGCGGCTGATTCAGATCCATGATCAGGATCATGCCGCCTGACCACATCATCAGCAGCAACGTGGTCAGGACGATGTGCCGATCGCCGCCGAGGCCCAGTTGATAGCCCAGGGCACCGATCGTCGCGAGTGCCTCGAGATAAAGCATCAGCACGATATTCGTCGGCACGTGGCTTTGGTACGCAAATCGCTGCGATGTGAAAAGGTCGAACATGTCATTCAACGCGCTGGCCAGCGCGATCGTCACCGGATTGGAGGCATGGCGGGCGATCATGCCCATGGAGCGCCATATGCCGGCCTGCAAGGCGCCCATCCGCTCGACCAGTCCGGGGATGTCCGCATTCGACTCCGCCGTGGTATAGGCGAGCGCGACGCGGGCATACTCTTCGATTTCCGCCGCGAGCACAGCCGACTCGGCGCCATCGATCAAGTTCGCGCGCAGCCATGCCGTGCTGATGGCGTTTGCTTCGGCCAGCACGAGATCACGGCGTGCCTCGAAGCGGTCCTGCGCGAAGTTTATGGACAGGCTCAAGGTAAACGCGAGCAGGCCGATCATTCCCGTCGTCAACGTGGCGCTTGCCGCGAGATCCGTACTCTTTTCCGATTTCCGTGAAGCGATGCGCCGTCCGAAGCGATAGCCGAATTCCGCCGCGAACATGAGAGACGGGAACAGGATGCCCGCCACCCCGCCGATGCTCAATATCGACAGATGTCGGAAGGCCGCCAGAATCATCTGATGCCACAATCATCCGATGCACCAATCATCCGATGCCTCTCATGCCGCGACACAGGCTGGGCGCGCCGCAAGTCCGTCACCGAACGGGCCGCGTCCTGTAGCAGGCCAGATCATAGCGGGCCAGATCAGCGGGAGTTTCCGCCTTATGGCCGGTTATCGTCGTCGTACCCGGAAACGGCCGCGTGTCCGTTCATACCTCTGTTACCGCTTCAACCTTTACGGTCCGCAGCCCGTTGAGCCGCTGCCCCGGATGAGCGAATCGAGCACGGGCCGCTTTGGCCATCCGGAAGGTTTTCCTTCAAGCAACATACCGGTCCTGGTTGCAAAGGTACCCGTCATGTCAGGGATTGTCTCTCGATGGCATAGAATGGTGTTTCCGGGGATGCTGCTTGCCGCGTCCGCCCTGGCGATTTTTCCTGGCGGATGCTCGGAAGGATCGAGCGACCAGCAGGGCGGTTCGTCGGGGCGCGTCCCGGACGGCTATGTCGAACTGCATGAGTTTCAGGTGGCGTTCATCGGAAGCGGCGGCGGCGGAAACGGCACCCTCACCTTCCGCGGAAAGACCTATCCGATCCGCTTTGGCGGCCTGGGTATCGGTGGGTTCGGCATTTCGTCGGTCGATGCGACCGGGGAGGTTTTCGACCTTCATGACATCAAGCAATTTCCCGGCAGCTACGGACGGGCACGTTACGGCTTCGCCGTCGGCACCGCGAGTGCCGGGCAGATGTGGCTGCAAAACGGCTCCGGCGTCGTGTTGCATCTCCACGCGAAGCGGAAGGGGCTGATGCTGAGTCTGGGCGGAGACGCCCTGGTCATTTCCATGAAGTGATTCTTGCGGCAAATTGCCGTGGGGATCATCTTTTTTGCGATACCGCCGTCAATTCGGAACCATCGTTTGCAACGACAGGGTCCGACGGCGACCCCGGCACATATGTCGAAGGCATGTCGTCCAAATGAAGCCGGATGCGAACGCGCCCTGCAATGGAGGCTGTATCGTGGCGAGATGGACATACGTACTGGCGGTGCCCCTGGCCCTCTATACCCTGGTCCCGCCCGTTGTCGTCGCGCAATCGGTCACGGCGCAGACGCCCGCAGCGCCGCACGCCGCCACGACGCATGTTTCAAAGGAAGAACTGCGGCAGATGGTCGCGCCGATCGCGCTCTATCCGGACGCGTTGCTGACCCAGATTCTGGCGGCGTCCACCTATCCCCTTGAGATCGTGATGGCCGATCGATGGGTACGGGCACCCGGCAACGGGACTTTGAAAGGTGACGCGCTGATCCGGGCGCTGGATGGACAGGACTGGGACGCCAGCGTGAAGTCGCTGGTGCCGTTTCCGGACATTCTGCACACAATGAGCGAGAATATCGACTGGACGCAGAAGCTGGGTGAAGCTTTCCTGGCGCAACAGTCCGACGTCCTGGCCGCCGTGCAGGCGCTGCGGGGGCGTGCCGAGGCTGCCGGGACGCTCAAGAGCACCGCGCGGCAGACGGTCACGCACGAGGGGCCCAACTATGTCATCACGCCTGCGCAGCCCGATACAGTCTACGTGCCGGCCTACGACCCGAACGTTGCTTACGGCACCTGGCCCGATCCATCCTATCCGCCGGCATATTACCCGCCGCCGACCGGTGCATATGCGGCGTCGGCCCTGGCGACCGGACTGGCATTCGGTGCGGGTATCGCCATTACAAATTCGCTTTGGGGCTGGGGGCAACCGAATTGGGGAGCCGGCAACGTCAATATCAACGCAAGCCGCTTCAACGGCATCAATGCGAACCGCTACAATAATTTTCGCGCGAACGGTGCCGCCGTGACCTCGGGCAACTGGCAGCATAATCCCGACCACCGACGCGGCGTGGCCTATGCCAATCCGCAGGTGCGCCAACAATATCGGCCCGGCACCGGCGCCAATTCGGCACAACGCGAAGCGTTCCGCGGCCGCGCCGCGCCCGGGACGTCCAATATCGGTCAGAATCGGCAGGCCCCGACCAGGCGAGGGAACGCGGGGGCGATCCAGCGCCCGAATGCGGGCGCCGGCAATCGACCGAATATCCGCCCCCCCGCCGGTGGCGGCGGCACTGCGCAAGCGCTTCGGAATAGTCCACGCACCGGCGGGGAAGGTAGATTTTCCGGAGCCGGATCACAGAACCGTCGGGCATCCGCGGGTGCTCCGGCCTTTCAGAGCATCGGCAACGGTGCGGGCGCGCGCGCGCAGGCAGCGCAGGGCCGTGCAAGCCGCGCCAGCATGTCCGGTGCCGGTGCCGCGCGTGGTGGGGGCATGCGCGGTGGAGGCGGTGGGGGCATGCGTGGCGGGGGCATGCGCGGTGGCGGCGGACGGAGAGGAGGACGTTGATGATGGGCACATCGTTGCGGCGACGGCTTGCCATCATTCCGCTTGTGCTGCCGCTTTTCGCGGCGGCTCCGGCGGCGACGGGCGAATATTTCGCCACGCCGGAAGCCGCGATCATGGCGTTGGTCCTCGGCGCGCGCGCGGACGATCGCGACGAACTCAGGACGGTGTTCGGCGAGGCGGGGCTGCGTGCCATAAGTTCGGGCGACCCGGCGGCCGATCGGGCCGGCGAGAGCAGATTCGTCGCGGCCTACGACGCCGGCCACGCGATCGCCATCCATGACGGGACAGCGATATTATCGATCGGCGCGGATCAGTGGCCTTTCCCGATTCCCCTGACCCATTCGCAGCACGGCTGGTCCTTCGACGTCCCGGCAGGGCTCGATGAAATTCTGGATCGTCGTATCGGCGCGAACGAGCTGTATACGCAGCAGGTCATGCTGGCCTACGTGGACGCGCAGTACGAGTATGCCCAAGGACTGCATGATGGCCGCAAGGTGCATGTCTACGCTCAACGACTTTTAAGCAGTCCAGGCAAGCAGGACGGGCTTTACTGGCCCACGGAGGAAGGACAGCCGCCCAGCCCGCTGGGACCGCTGGTCGCCGAGGCGTACGCGGGCGGCTATCACCCGGGCGGGACCGGCAAGCCCCAGCCATATCATGGCTATTTCTTTCGCGTGCTGACGGCGCAGGGGCCCCATGCACGTGGCGGTGCCTATGATTATATCGCCGATGGATTGATGCTGGGCGGTTTCGGGCTGGTCGCGTGGCCGGTACGCTGGGGAAATTCCGGCGTGATGACATTCATCGTCAACCAGGATGGCGAAATCTATGCGAAGGATCTTGGGCCGGATACACCGGCCCTCGGCAGCGCCATGACCCGCTTCGATCCGGATCCGACGTGGCAGAAGATCGGTGCGCCCGCGCCGATCGCCGGCCAGGCCAGTGATGAGGGCGGGTGAGGATTGGCGAAGAGTCCGGGCCTTTCCCTATTGCAGCATGATCATGGGCGGCGGCGGGACGGCATTGGCAGCGGGCGGCATGCCAAAGAGCGTGTAGCCGTTGCGGCCGGATGCCTTGGTCATGTAGAGCGCGATGTCGGCCTTGCGCATGAGATCATCGGCGCCGGCGCTGCCGGGGTCGATCATGGCGGCGCCGATGCTGGCGGTGACCGACCGCGTGATCCCGGCGAAGCAGTAGGGCGCGCGCAGCGCGTCGGAGATGGAGGCGCAGAGGTGGTCGCGTTCGGCCGGGGAGAAGGCCCCGGGGACGATCGCCGCGAATTCGTCGCCGCCGAAGCGGCCGACGCTGCCGTGCAGGCCCCCGACCAGTTCGCGCATCCTGGCGCCGAACGCCTTGAGGAATTCGTCGCCGGCCTGGTGTCCCAGGCCGTCATTGATGCTTTTGAAATCGTCGATGTCGATGAACAGCACGATGCCGGAGGCATGCCGGGCGATCAGCGCGCCGAGCACCGTTTCGAACATCTGGCGGTTCATCGTGGCGGTCAGCGCGTCATGGGTCGCGGCATATTCGAGATTGGCCTTGAGCAGCAGCAGCCGGCTTGTGTAGCGGCGCTTCTCGCCCACCGCGTTGTTGATCGGCAGCACCACCAGCAGCAGCGAGAACAGATAGGGCTGCAGCATGTCCTCGCGCATCAGGTGGCCGTCCGGCGACAGGCGGGCGATCGGCCCCAGGCCATGCGCGGTCAGCGCCGAGGCGAGGATGGAGACGAAGAAGATCGCGGTGAAGACCCAGGCGGCCCGGGCATGGAAGGCCAGCATCGCCAATGCCGGATAGACGAACAGGAAGAGCGGCGAGCGGGCCCAGGCGAAGCTGAGGACCGCCAGCGCGGCGCAGAGCAGGAGCAGGGTCAGCGCGCCGGTGTCGACATGCGGGCGGGTGGCCGGCCGGCGCGGGGATGCGCGGACCAGATGCAGCACGGCCGGCGTGGCGAGCAGCAGGCCCAGCGCGTCGCAGAGCACCCATTGCACCCATTCATGGAGGGGAACCCCGGGGTCGTTCAGAAAGATCCGTTCGACCGCGACGCCCAGCGCGGCCTCGGCGGCGGCGGACAGCAGGGCGATGACGGTGAAGGCCGCGAAGCGGCGCGGGCGCATCAGATTGGTGACTGCGCCGCAGAAGCGCCGGGTGAACGGCGCGGCCAGCACAGCCTGCAGCACGTTGAGGATGCAGGCCAGCACGGATTCGGGCGGGGACAGGGCACTGAGCTGGTTGATGAGCAGATTCGTGCACAGGCAGGCCGCGAGCACGGCCGCCGCGAGCGCCGGGCGCAGGGTGAGCAGGGCGACCAGCATGGCCGCGTTCGCCGACCAGAACGAGGAGTAGCCGGAATCGTCCGACAGCAGGAAACGCGTGGCCAGCGCGCAGAGCCCGAAGAGTGCGACGAGCAGGGCGGCCGTATCGATGCCCCGCCTGACTTCAGCCGACCGGCACGGTCTCCACCCCAACCAGCGCCCTCCCCCCAGAATGTATCGACGTGCCCCCGCACGGTCGATGGTGGTCCTTTCGACATGGTTGCCTTGAAACGGCCGCATAGACAAGGCATGACGCGCGTCGGCGCCCGCGCGTGGCGGGAGAGTATATCTTTGATTTTTCCAAACAGTGCCGGCGCGGGAGGCCGCGGCGGGCGCTATCCGCCCTGCCTGAGGTCCAGGTGGCGGATGCCCTGGCGCGCGGCCTCGTCCCGCGCCGCGTCGTAGCCGGCATCGGCGTAGCGCATGACGCCGAGGCTGGTGTCGTTGGTAAGCGCCAGGCGCAGGCGTTCGTCCGCCTCGACCGAGCCGTCGGCGATGAGCGTGACGCCGGCGCTGGTCATGTAGCCGGCATAGCCGCCGCCGCCGGAATGGATCGCCACCAGGTCGGCCTGCGACGAGCAGGCGAGCATGGCGCAGAGCAGCGGCCAGTCGGCGATCGCGTCCGAGCCGTCCCGCATGTTTTCGGTCATGATGTTGGGGTGCGCCATGGCGCCCGCGTCCAGATGGTCGCGGGTGAAGGCCACGGGGCCGGACAGCGTGCCCTGGCGCACCATGCGGTTGACCGCGAGGCCGACCGTGGTGCGGGCCTGGTGACCGAGCCAGGCGATGCGCGCGGGCAGGCCCTCGACCGGGATATGGTCGCGCGCCAGCGTGATCCAGTTGACCACCGAGGGGTCGTCGGTGAAGGTTTCGAGCAGGTAATCGTCGATCCGGCGGATGTCGCCGGGATCGTTGGACAAGGCGATCCAGCGGAACGGTCCGATCGCCCGGGCGAACAGGGGGCGCAGATAGGCCTCGGTGAAGATCGGGATGTCGAAGGCGTCCTCGATCCCGGCCTTTTGCGCCTGGGTGCGGATCAGGTTGCCGTTGTCGAACACGACGGCGCCCGCGGCGCGGAAATCGAGCATGGCGCGGACGTGCCGGGCGATCGAGGCCAGCGACAGGGCCGCCAGGCGGTCGGGGTCGCTGTCGCGCAGCGTCCGGGCCTGCGCCAGGGTCAGGCCGGCCGGGATATAGCCGTGGACGAGGTCGTGGGCCGAGGTCTGGTCGGTCACGATGTCCGGGACGATCCCGCGCGCCAGGATCTGCGGGAAGATGTCGGCGGCGTTGCCGGGCAGGCCGATCGAGCAGGCCTGCCCCCGCGCCTGCGCCGCGGCGGCCAGCGCTAGCGCGTCGTCGAGGGTTTCGGCGCGGTGCTGGAGATAGCCGCTGTCGATCCGTCTGGCGATGCGCGCGGGGTCGATCTCGACGCAGAGGATGACCGCCCCGGCCAGACGCCCGGCCAGCGGCTGCGCCCCGCCCATGCCGCCCAGTCCGGAGGTCAGGATCAGCCGTCCGGCCAGGGTGCCGTCGAAATGGCGGTCGGCGATGCGGCGGAAGATTTCGTACGTGCCCTGGATGACGCCCTGCGAGCCGATATATTGCCAGTCGCCGGCGGTCAGCCCGCCCCAGCAGATCAGGCCCTGTTTTTCGAGCCGGTAGAATTCCTCGGCCCTGGCCCATTGGCCGACCATGTTGCAGTTGGCCATCACCACGATCGGGGCGCGGGAATGGGTCTTGACCAGGCCGATCGGCTTGCCGGACTGCACGATCAGGGTCTCGTCCTCGTCCATCGTCGTGAGCGCGCGCACGATGGCGTCGTGCGCGGGCCAGTCGCGCGCCGCCTTGCCCAGGGCGGCGTAGACCACGAGATTGTCCGGGTCCTCGGCGACCGACAGGACGTTTTCCAGCAGGCGGAGCAATCCTTCCTGCCGCCAGCCGCGACAGCGCAGGTTGGTGCCGGAGGCCAGGCCGAAATGGCGATGGGTCATGGAGCGTCCCCTTGTGTCGGCATGGACGGCGCGGCCGGCGCCAGCGCGTAGGTCGCCAGGTCGATGCCCAGGGCGCGTTCGACCGGCGGGTAGACGGCGGGATCGAGGACCGAGGAGGAGAGCGGGAATTTCGTCCTGTCCACGTGCAGGACGAGCAGTTCCGTGCCCTCGGCGATTTCGCCGACGCTGAGCGGGTAGCCGTCGGGCGCCAGCGTGGTGATGATGTCGGGGAAGGAGGCGCGGCGCGTGCCGCCGGCGTCGTCGACCGCCATGTATTCGTTCATGACGTGCAGGGTCAGCGCGGAATCGCCCCGACCGACCGTGATCGTGCCGACATCGAAGGCGTCGGGCGTGTAGGTGACGGATTTGCGGCTCACCCGGCCCCGGGCCAGGATCGTGCCGTCCAGCACCCGGACGATCGTGTCGACGACCGCGTGGCCGCCTTTTGCCCGGGCGGCGATCACGGCCTCGCCCAGTGCGAGGGCGCGGGAGATGCCGCCGGCGGCGGCGTGGCGTTTCACGTACCGGGCCGGGAGCGGATTGCGGCAGGAGGCGATGAAGCCGCCCGACATGTCGGACGCGGTGCGCAGGATCGGCGAGATGCGGGCGGTGGCGCCCCTGGCGACCATCTCGATATAGGCATTGCGCGCGCGGTTGCCGCCCACGGCCGCCTGGATCATGGTTTCGGGCGAGTTGGCCATGCCGATCGATCCCATGTCGCCAGTCGGGTGGGCGCGCATGTCGCCCACGGCGTCGACCACCTTGGTGCCGAGGATCGCGCCGGGCAGCCAGGCGTTCAGCGTGCTGGACTTGCCGTTCTGGCCGATCATCAGCCCGTAGATGGGGGCGCCCAGTTCCTTCTGCACCAGGCGCACGGCGTTGACGTAATCGACGCCCAGCATCTGCCAGTCGGTGGTGCCGGCCGGCGCGCCGATCGCGGCGGCGGTGGCGATGATGGCGTCATCGGCGATTTCGTCGAGGGCCACGAGTTCCGGCTGGCCGGCATTGACCGCCGCCGTGCCGAGCATGCGCCCGTGCTCGACCCAGCCGCCGCCGCCGCAGGCGAAGATCGACCCGCCGCATATCGCGGATTCGACGTCCTTTTCGACCAGAATTCTGCCCATGACGGGTATCCCTTTCGTGCGGTTACGGCCCGCGGTCGCAGGCCAGCATGGTATCGGCGAGCACGCGCGCGCCCCGCGCGGCGTCGTCGGGCGCGCACCATTCCGCCGGGTCATGGCTGCGCCCGTCGCGGCAGGGCACGAAGATCATCGTCGCGGGGGCGAGGCGCGCGACGAAGGCGGCGTCGTGCCCGGCGCCGGAGACCATTGCGCAATGCGCGAGGCCCAGCCCGTCGGCGGCGGCGGCGATGCGCGCGGCGAGCGCCGGGTCGCACGCGACCGGGTGGCTGTCCGACAGGATGGTGAACGCCGCGAGGCGCACCCGCGCCCGGTCCGCCGCGCGGTCGCAGGCGGCGCGGAGGGCGTCGAGCAGCGTCTGGAGCACCGGCCGGTGCGAGACGCGGATATCGACCACCAGCCGGGCCGCGCGCGGCACGACATTCGCGGCGTTGGGCGCGATATCGACCACGCCGCAGGTCGCCGTGACATGGCCGCTGCCCGACGCGGCCAGCGCGCCGGCCCGTTCGGAGACGAAGCCGATGATCGCGGCGGCGGCCACCGCGGCGTCCTGCCTGTGGTCCATCGGGGTGGTGCCGGCGTGGTCGGCGCGGCCGGCGAAGCGGATTTCGACCCGGGTCACGCCGGCGATGGCCTGGACCACGCCGATCGGCCGCCCCGCCCGTTCGAGCACCGTGCCCTGTTCGATATGGAGTTCGAGGAAGGCGCGGATATCGTCGCGGCGCGGGCCGTCGAGGCGCGCCGGATCGCCGCCCATGCGGGCGATGGCGTCGGCCAGGCTTTCGCCCCACGGCGCGACCAGGGCGCGCTGTCCGGCGGAGAGCGCGCCGGACAGGCCACGGCTGCCGATGCAGGACAGGCCGAATTCGCTGGGTTCCTCGGCCAGGAAATCGACCACTTCGAGATCGTGATCGAGGGCCAGGCCGGACTCCGCCAGGGCCCGGGCGGCCTCGAGCGCCGCCAGGACGCCGAGCATGCCGTCGAACCGCCCGCCGTCGGGGACCGAGTCCGAGTGCGAGCCGGCCATGAGCGTGCCCGCCCCCGGCCGCGTGCCGGCGCGGCGGCCGATCAGGTTGCCGGCATCGTCGATGCGGCAATCCAGGCCGGCCTGGGCGAAGCGCGCGCGCAGCCAGTCGCGGCCGGTCAGGAACCGGTCCGAGAAGGAGCGGCGCGTATAGGGGCGCGCCGGGTCGGTGATCGCGGCGAGGGCCATGAGGTCGTCCCACAGCCGGCCGGGCCTGACGCAGGCGGAGGGGATCACGACTGGTCCGGCGTGACGAAGCGGCCATGGCCGGGTTCGGCCGTGACCTGCGTGCCGTCGAAGATGCATTCGCCGCGCAGCCAGGTCGCGGCGATGCGCCAGTCGAGCGGCCGGCCGGCATAGGGGCTCCAGCCCGCGATGCTGTGGGGGCTGGCCTGGGGGTCGTAGGTCCAGTCCTGGCGCCGGGCGATGGCGATGTCGGCGTCGCGCCCCGGGGCCAGCGCGCCCTTGCGACCGGCGATGCGGAACAGGCGCGCGGGATTTTTGGCCAGCAGGCGGGCGGCCAGCGACAGAGGCAGGGACCGGCGGGAGAGTTCGGTCAGGAAGAGCGGGTAGAGCAGTTCGAGCGACGGCGCGCCGGAGGCGTTGTCGAGCATCGCGGGGGCGGATTTGCGCGACAGGCTCCAGGACACGTGGTCGGTGGAGACGATCGTCACGTTGCCGGCGGCCAGGTGGGCCCAGAGTCCCTCGACCTCGGCCCGGGGGCGGATCGGCGGATTGACCTTGGCCCGGCCGCCCAGCCGCGCGACGTCGTTTTCCTCGTCGAGGACCAGGTAGTGGATGCAGGCCTCGGCGGTGGTGTCGAAGCCCTGCTGGCGGTAGGCGGCGCAGAGCGCGTAGCCGCGCGCGACCGAGCAATGGACGACATGGGCCGAGCAGCCGGTCGCCGCCGCGGTTTCGTAGATCTGTGCCATGGCCAGGGTTTCGCTGAGCGGCGGGCGGGACAGGCCGTGGGCGCGCCAGTCGGTGATGCCGGCGCGGGCCACCGCATCGAGGCGCGCGCGCACCATGGCATCGTCCTCGTTATGCACGCCGGCGATCAGGCCGGTTTGAGCCACTGCCTCGAAACACCGTGCCAGCAGGTCGGCCGGGATGCGCGGGAAGCGTTCGGGATCGGTGCCGAAGGTGGAGAATTTGAAGCCGCAGGCGCCGGCCCGGGCCATGTCGGGAATATGGGCCGGGCCGTCGTCCGGCGCGATCGTACCCCACAGGGCGAAATCGACGCGGGCCTGTCCGGCGGCCTCGGCGGCCTTCTGCCGCAGCCGGTCGGCGGTGCAGACCAGGAAGCCCGCATCGTAGGGCATGTCCGCGATGGTGGTGATGCCGCCCGCCGCCGCGGCGCGGGTGGTCCAGAGAAAATCCTCCTGCCCCTGTTGCGAGCGGGAATGGACCTGCGCGTCGATGCCGCCGGGGAGGATCAGGTCCGGGCCGTACTCCACGACCCGGCGGGCGGCGGGGGCCGGGCCCTGGCCGAGCCGCGCGATGCGGCCGGAGTCGATCGCCACCCAGCCGTCCGGGAGGAGGGCGGCCGGGGTGACGATGGTGCCCGTCAGGAGCAGGTCATGCATCCTCATGCGTCCTTTCGGCGATGGGCGCCGGCGCGGGGCCGGGGTGGCGGAATTCGGGGGCGGGGTCGGCCGCCAGCCGCCCGGCGACGGCCGCCAGCGCGGTTTCGGCGCGGGCGACCGCGTCGGCCACCGCGCCGCCATCGTCGAGCCAGGGCGTGTCGCAGGCGAGCCGGGCCATGATCTCGCCCGCCAGGCCGCCGGGGGTTGCGCCGGACAGGCGGACCGCCTGCCGGGCGGCCATGGCCTCCAGCGCCACGAGCGGGTGGAGCAGCGTGCATTGCAGGCGCAGTGCGCGGGCGATGGAGGGCAGATAGCTGGCTTCGTCCTCGAACCCGTTGGCGACCGGCACCTGGTAGAGCGACGCGGGGGTGGATTCGCGCAGGATGGCGGTGGACAGGTCGGCGGCGAGCTTGGTCGCCGCGCCGAACGCCACCTGCCGCCCCGGATCGAAGGTCAGGTTGCGCGGCAGGCCGGACAGGTCCTCGCGGCACAGGGCGAGGATGCGGCCGAGCACGCCGCGGACGTAATGGCACAGCGCCAGGACCAGGGCCTGGGCGTCCAGCGCCAGGGTCAGGGGCAGCGAGGCGCCCGAGGTCATCGCCCGGCCGTCCAGCAGGATGGGATTGTCGTCGCATCGGGCGAGGCCGTGCGCCAGCGCGGTTTCGACCCGGTCGAGCGTTGCCAGGAAGGCGCCGCCGATCTGGGGCATGCAG
Organism: Nguyenibacter vanlangensis; assembly: GCF_038719015.1. Classification (NCBI taxonomy): domain Bacteria; kingdom Pseudomonadati; phylum Pseudomonadota; class Alphaproteobacteria; order Acetobacterales; family Acetobacteraceae; genus Nguyenibacter; species Nguyenibacter vanlangensis. The sequence goes on along the minus strand of NZ_CP152276.1, from coordinate 3,783,303 downwards.
CGGAAGCTGAGCGGGTCCTGCAGGTTGCGGCGCGGCGTCCAGCCGCCGGGCGGGTTGATGCGCTGCAGGAAGCGCGCGATGCGGATTTCCGCCGCCATGCCGGTACGGCGCGCGGCCTCCCACGGGATGCCGAAGGCGCCGAAGCCGGCGCAGGACAGGCTGTAGACGCCCAGCAGCAGCGGCAGGCGGGCGCGCAGCTCGGCCGCCACCAGGGCGACGCCCGCCACGCCCACCGCGTTGCTGGACAGGACCGACATCATGTCCTTGGGCCCCGGGGACATCGGCCCCAGGCCGTGGCGGCGCAGCAGGATGCGCACGGCCACGGGCGCGCCGCCCTCGGGCCCCAGGGCCTGGCCTTCGCCCATCAGGGCCGCGCCGACATGGCCCATCAGCCCGACATCGGCGCAGCCGATGGAGCCGTATTCCGGCACGATCGGCGTGATGCCCGCGTTCAGCAGGTCGCGCAGCCCGTGGGCGAGGCCCGGGCCGGCGCCGGTATGGCCGCCCAGCAGGGCGTTGAGCCGTGCCGCCATCGCCGCGCGCACCACCCGGACCGGCAGCGCCGCGCCGACGCCCAGGCAATGCGACTGCGCGAGGCGCAGCGCGTAGTTCGGCCGGTCCTCGGGCGCCACCGGATTGTCCTTGAAGGCGCCGACCATGCTGGTGGTGCCGTAGACGCCGTCGCCGCGCGCCAGAGCGGCCTCGAGCACCGCCTGGCCGGCGGCGAGGCGCGCCATGCCCGCGTCGGACAGCAGCACGGGCGCCCCGTCGGCAATGGCGACGAGGTCGGGCAGCGGCAGGTCCTCGCCCGTCAGTACCACGCTGGTCACGCCCCGTGCCTCCGCTGTGTCGTCATGGCCATTCTTTCATCGCCAGGGGTGTGCGCGGGTATGCTTTCGGCAGCATGACCCATAGGGATTTCCAGCCCCGCGCCGGCGAAAGCCGGGGCGGCCAGGCCCAGCAGGGCGGGTATCGCCGCCGCCGCGACGTAGAGCGCCGGGGCGGCGATGCCGTGGATGCCCGTGCCCAGCGCCGCCAGCACGGCCGGGGCGAAGCCGCCGAACACCGACGTCGCGGCGTTGTAGGACAGCGCGATGCCGGTCGCGCGGACCGGCGCGGGGAACAGTCCCGCGATGCCGAGCGGCGCCGCCCCGACAAAGAGCGCGACCAGCCCGCAGAGCCCGGCCGCGACCGCCGCCATCGTCGCCGGGTCGTGCCGGTGGCCGAGCACGCCCATCATCGCCGCCGGCAGCACGGCCAGCAGGATCGCGCCCGCGACGAGCACGCGCCGCGCCCCCAGCCGGTCGGCGAGCCTGCCGGCCGCGAGCGCGCCCAGGACCAGGGCGACATTGCCGAGCAGATAGGCCACGTAGCTGGCATGGGGCGACGCGCCGAGCGCCGTCTGGGCGTAGAGCGGGAAGAAGATGACCAGCGCATAGGGGGCCGCCGCCCAGAGCACCGAGAGGCCGAACGCGGCGGCCAGGGCGCCGCGATGCCGGCCCGCCAGGGCGCGGAGGACGGCGAGGCCGTGATGGTGCGCGCGGTCCTGGCGGGGGACGGATAGCGGAGGCGCGGCCGGCGCGGCGCGGCGCAGGACCAGGCCGACGGGGACGATGGCCAGCCCGATGCAGAACGGCACCCGCCAGCCCCAATGCGCCATCTGGTCGTGATCGAGGAATGTGGTCAGCGTCGCCGCGACGGCGGCGCCGAGCATGTTGGACAGGCCCATCGTCGCCTGCAGGAAGGAGGCGGAGAGGCCGCGCCGGCCCGGACGGGCCTGTTCGGCCAGGAAGGCGGCGGCGCCGCCGATTTCGCCGCCGGCGGAGAGGCCCTGGAGGATGCGCGCGGCGCAGAGGATGACGATGGACATCCGCCCGGCGGCCGCATAGGGCGGATCGAGCACGATCATGCCGGTGCCCGCACCCATCAGCAGGCAGGTCAGCAGCAGGGCGGGGCCGCGCCCGCGCCGGTCCGCGTACAGCCCGATGAGCAGCGCGCCCAGCGGGCGGGCGACGGCGCCGAGCCCGAAGACCAGCAGGCTTTGCGCCAGGCGGGAAAAATCATCCGTGGCCCGGAAGATGGATGCCGCGATATAGGGCGCGAACAGCGCATAGACCGCGAAATCGTACCATTCCAGAAGATTGCCGACGCAGGCGGAAAAAATCAGAAACCCCGAGCGGCGCATCAGAAATTCGCGCTGATCGTGCCGAAGAACTGGCGCGGCGCCCCCATCAGGAAATAATTATATCCCGTATTGACGAAATTGTTTCCGAGTTCGTTGGTGGTGGCGATGTAGGTCTTGTTGGCGAGGTTGTAGATGTTGAAGCTGGCGGTGACCCCGCGCAACACGCCGGCATCGCCGAAATTGTAGCGCATGCCGAAATTGGCCAGGAAATAGCCGGGAACGTGCAGGTCGTTGGTGTAGGTGAGCTGGCGGCTGGAGATGTAGTTGCCGTCGACATGCACGTCGAACTTGCGCCACTGGTACGTGATGTTTCCCTTGTACATGTAGGACGGATAGTTCGGCACCAGCTTGCTGCGGGTGGGTTCGATGCCCGACGCGGTGACGACGTCCTGGTCGTAGGTCGAGTGGGCATAAGAGAAGGAATTATAGAGCGACAGGCCCGGAAGCGGGCGGATCGTCATGCTGGCCTCGGCGCCGTTGGTGGTGACGCCGCCCACGTTCTGCACCGCCGTGATGGGGTTGATGCCGGCCTGGCTGGTGATGAGCTGCAGCCGGTTGGAGAAATTCACGCGGTAGAGCGAGGCGAGCGCGCTGAGGAACGGGCTGGTGTAACGGTAGCCGCCTTCGTACACCCAGTCGGTTTCGGGGCGCAGGGTGTTCCTGGTTTTCTGGAACGCGGCCTGCGACGCGGTCCAGGGGGTGGCGGACACGTTGGTGCCGAACCCGTCCTGGGGGAAGGCGCGCATATTGTGCGACACGTCGAAGAACAGTTCGTGATGCGGCAGGAAATGCCAGTTGGCCGAGACCTGCGGCAGGAAGGCGTTGGAGGCCGTCAGGTCGCCCTGGGCGACGAGGCCGCCATTGAGGACCGCGTCCTGCACCGGCACCCGGTTGCCGGCCCAGACGGCCATGGATTTGAAGCCGGCATTCACGGTGAGTTGCCTGGTGACCGTGAATGTGTCCTGCAGGTGGAAGACGAAGCTGTTGGACGTGAAGACTTCCTGCCAGGCATTGGCGAAGATCTGGTCGGCGGGGAAGCCGCCGGTCGGGTTGCCCAGCGTCCCCTGCCCCAGCAGCGGCGCCTGGGTGAAATAGCGGCCTTCGGTGAAGCGTCCATATTCGTACCACACGCCGGCATTGAGCTTGTGGCGCGCGAGCGTCCAGGTCGCGGCGCTTTCGAACCCGCCGCGGGCGATGCCCGGCGTCTGGATGCGTTGCGACAGCGGCGCGCCGTTCGGCGAGGGCATGTAGGGCGTGGACCAGGTGCTGTAGCCGGAATCGCCATGGCCGTAGAGCGTGGTCTTCCAGTCCAGGTCGGAGGTCAGGTTTTCGTCCAGCGTGAGGCCGCCGAGATAATCCACCCGGTTGGCGGTGCCCGCGTAATAGGCGGCGTCGAACGGGTCGTTCGTGGCGAGGAACGCCTGCGGATAGTGGCCGAGGGCGGCCTGGTACGCGGCCGTGTAGTCGGGATAGTAGTTCGCGAGATTCGGACCGACCGTGTGCAGGTAATTGGGGGTCATGTCCTGGTAGTCGAATTGCTGGATCGAACTCCAGTCGAAGAACAGCTTGAGCGACGAGTCGCGCGGCAGCGGCTGCACCAGCTTGGCGTTCACCTGGTCGGAATAATCGTAGCCGTGGCCCTTCCACAGATCCATGTCGGTACGGGCATAGGCGACGAAGAAGCGGGTGCCGGACGGGTTGAGATCGCCGCTGTCCAGGCGCACGAAGGTGCGCGTGGCGGCGTTGCTGCCGAAGGTCTGGCCGACCGTGCCGCCGCGCGTGTGCGACGGGTCGATGGAATGGATCTGGATCGCGCCGCCGAGATTGCTGGTGGAGGCGACGTCGATCGCGCCCGCGCCCTGGGAGACGTCGACGCCGCTGACATTGTCGGAAATGATGGCGCGCGTGACGGAGAGGCCGTTGTAATTGTTGAATTGCTGGTCGCCGAGCGGGATGTCGTCCAGCGTGAAGCCGAGCTGGCTCTGGTTGAAGCCGCGCATGAAGAGCTGGCTGGAATATTCGTAGGCGCCGAACGGATCGGCGGATTGGTAGAACACGCCCGGCAACTGGCTGAGCACCTTGAGGGGCGAGGTGCCGGGCACGCTCTGCCGCATCATCGTGCGGGTGACGCTGGTCATCTGCCGGGTCGAGCCATGGCCGAACACGGCGATGGATTCGGCCTGTGGCGCCGGGGCGGCGGGTGTCGCGCGCGCGCCGCGCGGCGGGTGGGAGACGCGGTGGGGGGGATGGGCCGGAGCCGGATGGGCCAGAGCGGGATGAGCTGGGGCGGGATGGGCCGGAGCGGGTCGCGCGGGGGTGGCCGCGGCCGCGCGGTCCGGGCCGGCCAGCATGACGGCCGGAACGATCGCCAGACCGGCCAGGACGGTCGAGAGCGAGAGGGCCAGTCGTGACTTCATACGATCAATCCTTGTTATTTCAGAACATGTCTTGTCAGGCGTGGGTGGCGAAGGGCCGCCGCGCCGCGTCGCGGGCGGCCACGTCGCCGTCGCGCAGTCCGAACTGGTAGATCGCGGCGCAGGCGACGCCGACCAGGCCGGCGACGATCAGCGACGGTGAGAAGGAGCCGAACCGGTCGGCCAGCATGCCGGTGATCGCGGGCGCCAGCGCGCCGCCCAGCGAGCCGCCGGTATTCTGGATGGCTTCGAGCGTCGCGACGCGGTGTTCGGCGACGATGATCGTGCCCAGCGTCCAGCCGCAGGTCATGGCGATGCCGCCGGCGAACAGGGCCAGCGCCATGAGCGCGACCGAGACCGCGAGCCCGGCATGGACCGCCGCCAGGACGGTCGCGGCCGATGCCGCCAGCATGGCCCAGACCAGCGGCCGGCGGCTGGCATCCAGCGGCCGCATGCCGCGCGCGGCCAGGTGGTCGGAGAGCGCGCCGCCCGAGACGCAGCCCGCGAAGCCGAAGAATTGCGGCAGGGCGGACAGCATGTCGGCCCGGCCGGCGGTGAGGTGATGGACGGTCTGCAGCCAGGCGGGCATCCAGGTGGCGTAGAGCCAGGTCAGGTAGATCACGCCGACATAGCCGGCCGCCACGACCCAGGTCGCGCGCTGGCGCAGCAGCACGCCGAGATCGTCGCGCAGCACCGCCGCCGGCGCGGCGGGCGGTTCGTGATCCGGCACGGCCAGCGCCTGCCGGTCGGCGGCGGAAAGCCGCATGTCGGCGGGATCGCGATAATGGAGCATCCAGGCCGCCGCGAGGACGAGGCTGACGCTGCCGACGGCGACCGACATGCCCCGCCAGCCCCACAGCAGCATGACGGACACCAGCGCGGGGGGCGCGAGCGCCGGGCCGAGCGCCGCCGAGCCGTTGAACAGGCCGATCGGGCCGCCGCGTTCCTGCGGGCGGAACCAGCGGACGAGGGCGCGCGTACCGGCGAGGAACAGCGGGGCCTCGCCCAGGCCGAGGAAGGCGCGGCATACGAACAGGCCCGGTATACCACCGACCAGGCCGAAGGCGATCTGCGCGCAGGACCACAGCACCAGGCTGGCGCCCAGCAGGCGCCTGGCATCCAGCCGGTCGGCGACCAGGCCGGCCGGAATCTGGCAGACCAGATAGGCCCAGGCGAAGACCGACAGCAGCCAGCCCATGCCGGTATAGGACATATGCATGTCGGCCATGATCGTGGTGCCGCCGACCGAGAGGGCGGCGCGATCGACATAACTGATGCATCCGGCGGCCATCAGCAGCGCCACCGTGGCGTTCCGGCGGCGGCGCAGGCGTGGGGGCAGCAGGCGGGACGCCGGAGGCGCGGCGGGGAAGGACGGGGTCATGCCACGATTCCGGCCACGGTCCGGGCCACGCCGCCGCCGGCCCGCCGGGCGTCGGGCTGGACACGCCGCCGGGCCTGGATGTCCAGCAGGCTGTCGCGCAGGCGCTCGATGCTGGCCATGTTGGCGTGGTCCTTCTTCCAGATCAGGCGGGTGGTCATGCGATAGCGCCGGGGCAGCGGCAGGGCATCGACCTCATGCGCGCGGAAGGAGCCCGCGGGCATCAGCGCGCAGCACGTGCCGTCCACCACCAGGCGGAGCATCAGCGAGACGGACTGGGTTTCGATCATCGCGGCGGGGGTGATGGCCTCGTGGTCCAGGAACTGGTCCGTCAGGTAACGCAGGCCGGTGCCGAAAGCGGGCACGGCCAGGACGCCGGCGGCGATGACCGCGCGCGCGCCGCCCCGCGCGGGGGCCGCGCGGTCCCGCCCGGAGACGAGAAACAGCGCGGAGCTTTCCAGGTCGATATGATCGAGGCAGGGCGGGATGTCGACCAGGTCGGTCAGGCCGGCGTCGTACTCCGCGCGGAGCAGGCCATCGACCAGGGTGGGGGCCGCGATCGTGGAGATGACGAGCGTGGGCTGATAGCGGCGGTCCCGCCAGAAGCGGACGAGATTCGCCAGCAGGATCGTCAGCGAGCTGTCACTGCTGGACGGCATCATGGAGGCGAGGCGCAGGCTGCGGAACTGGCGGAAATAGCTGAGCGTCTCGTCCCGCATGATCCGGCGGTAGGTCCGGTCGGCGCGCCGGCAGCCTTGCAGCAGCGCGCGGGCGGCGGCGGTGGGACGCACGCCGTGCGCGGAGCGGTCCAGCAGCGCGGCGCCGAGGATGGATTCCAGCCTGCGCACCTGCCGCGTGAGCGTCGGCTGGGTGAGCGAGAGCTTGCGCGCCGCGCCGGCGATGCTGCCCACCTCGCACACCGTGAGGAAATAGCCGATCATCCGCAGCGTGAGCGTGGTGTCCAGCAGGGTGCGCAGCGCGGCGGCGGAGGGGGCCGGGCCGTCGAAGGGGCCGTCAGGGAAGGTGTCCGGGAGGGTGTCCGGGAATGTGTTCGGGAGACCGGGGCCGGATGGTGTGTCCGCCATGGGTTGGGGTACGGGCTGGTCCCGGTCCGCCGTCTTCGGGTCGACCAGGGTGAGGCACCAATGGAGGAGGGTGACCGATGCGCGATAGAGGCTCTGCCCGTGGGCGGTGGGGACGATCGCGGCGTGGCGCCGCCGCGGGTTGCGCGACAGGAGCGGCGCCGCCATCGCCTGTTCGAGCGCCGCGACGGCGTGATTGACGGTCGAGGACCCGACGCCGAGGGCCTCGGCCGCGCCGGCGGCCGAGCCCGTGTCGATCAGCGCGACAAGATAGATGAGCGCCGGCAGTTCCATCGTCGATCGGGCCTCGGTTGGAGCGTGCGATTCCGGAGAGGGGCCGTCCCGCCGCCGGATTTTCACCGTGTAAATTTGTTAATTTATATAATTACAAATTAATTTGAGATTTGCAAATAACTCCGATTCCAGATGGGTATCAGAGCGGGTAGGTCTCGGCATCGCAACAAAAAAGCGCGTCGGGGCATAGCCCGTGCATCAGAAAGCATGGAACGGGCCCGGGTTGCCCCGGGGAGAGAGCCGGCGGGAGCCGGGGCCGGTCGCGGTTCAGGCGATCGAGATGCGGTTGCGCCCGGCTTCCTTGGCGCGATAGAGCTGGGTGTCGGCGTCCTTGAGCAGGCTGTCCCACCCCCCGTTTCGCAGGGCGCCCCTGGCGAGGCCGAAGCTGGCGCTGACGCGCAGCGTGGCGTCGGTTCCGGGAAGGGTGATGGCGGTGCGTTCGATCGCCGCCTTGAGCATCTGCGCGACCCGCGTCGCGGCGTCGAGGTCGTCGGTCATCAGCAGGATGGCGAATTCCTCGCCGCCGAAGCGGACGAGGATGTCGTCGGCGCGGAGCCAGGATTTCAGCAGGCCGGCGAAATGACGGAGGACTTCGTCACCGGCGGCGTGGCCGTGGCGGTCGTTGATCCGCTTGAAATGGTCGATATCCACCAGCATCAGGCACGCGCCGCGCTTGTCCGCGCCGCGGGCCCTGGCGCGGACGAACCGGTCGAGCGCGCGGCGGTTCCACAGGCCGGTCAGGGGATCGCGCTCGGCTTCACGCTGCAGGACCGCGGTGCGTTCCTCGCGCTCGCGCAGGCTGTCGCGCAGCCAGGACAGGGCTTCGGAGAGCCGGTGCATCTCGTGCGATGGGCCGAGCGGCGGCAGCGGGGCCTGGCTGCCGTGTTCGGCGAGGTCAATGATGATGGCGCGGGCGACCAGGAGCGGGCGCAGCACCGAGACGCGAATGGTGCGGAGCAGGCTGCCGAGGACCAGCAGGGAGGCGCATGTCGCGATGCTGATCCAGGCCAGGTGGGTCAGGGCCTGTTGCCGCCGGATTTCGAAATGCCGGGCGATCTGGTCGATGAAGACGGCGCTGAGATGTTCGATCGAATTCATGGTCGCCACGTAGCGGCGCGTGAGATCCCGGGCGTCGATCGTGTATTGCCCCGATTGCCGCCCTTCGGCGATCACCCGGTCGAGCAGGGCGAGGCCGCTGCCGAAATAGTCCGTCTGGATCGTATCGAGGAGCGCCGGCGCGGCCGCGCTGTCGGCGAACAGGCCCCGCTGCGCCAGCAGCAGGCGCCGGAGTTCGAGGACGCGGCCGCGCGCGCTGTCGCTGTCGGCGAGATCGGCGACGGGGATCGGCTGGCGCGCGATGACCGGCGCGATGATGTGGGACACGGTCCGGCCGGCATAGTCGCGCAGATCGACGATCATCGCGCCGACCGTCTCGTAGGCCGTCAGTTGATGGCTGCCGCCGGCGGAGGTGGCGATCGCGATCACGATCGCGTCCTGGAACGCGTCGCGGGCGGCGATCATCCCCAGGACGGCCTGCTGGACGCCCTGCGTGGTGCGGGCGCCGGGCGGAAGGGCGGCGATGTGGTCGACGTCGCGCCGGGCGGATCGGAGCCGCGCCGCGGCGCGCCGGAACAGCGCCACCGGCGGCAACGGGCGGGCACGGCCATCGCCTGTGACACCCCCCGTGGCATCCTCTGGGGCATCCCCTGGGGCATCCCCTGGGGCGTCTCCGCCGGCGGGGAGGGGCGGCGCCGCGAGGCGGGCCATGGCCTGGTCGGTGGCGTGCCGGGCATCCTGCAGCGCCTGGCGCGCGGCGGCCTGGTCGTCCGGAGGGGTGGACATCAGGATATTGGCCGGCGCGCGCTCGTGCGAGATCAGGATGGCGGTGTCGAGGACCTGCCGGAAATATCGGATGTCCGCCGCGTCGCGGCTGGTCTGCCGGTAGACGCCGTAGGCGGGGAGGATCAGCGCGACCGCGAAGCCGAGCACACAGAAGCCGACGACGAGGCTGGCATGCCAGATCTTCCGCTCCAGTCCAGCCTGGTTTCGGTCCGCTGCCTCCTGCCGCTTGGTCATGAAATCCTGGTATCCAATCGAGCGTTTATCATAACTGTCTTAATTCATATGTGACTTGCAAATTAAATAAATTATTCAATGACGTAATATATTGTGGTTTATGGTCCTGATTTGAATAATTACTTTCCCAATTCGTACCTTCGGGAGAGAGCCCGCGGGGGGTCGCGGCGGCGTGAGCATATTATCCTCCTGCGTGGCCGCCTGCATGGCCCCCTGGTCATTTTCCGGTAAAATTTGTAAAGCCGCCGTCATGACCGGGCTGACACACAGGGCGAGGCGATGGGCGGCGTTGTGGCCGCTGGTCCTGCTTGCCGTGGTCGCGCGCCTGACCCTGGGCGGGCTGGCGGCGCCGCAGGTGGTGCTGGACGACCCGTCCGCACACCTGGCGGGCCTGGTCGTGCTGTGTGACGGCGTGCTTGACCAGGACCATGCAAGCCGGGATACGGCGCACCATCACCCGGCGGGTGACGATGGGCTGATGCTGCTGGCCGACGCGCTGGACATGCCGGCCCTGGGGGGAAGCCTGGCCGGCGTCGGGCTGCCGCACCGCCGGCCGGCCGGCATGGCCTGGATGTTTCCGCCGGTGCGCGGGCCGCCGTTCCGCCAGCGTTCGCCGCTTTGCCCGCAGGGGCCCCCTGCCCTGACCTGAACAGACATTCCGCGATCCGCGCGCCGCCCGGCGCGTGGCGATTCATGCTGTTTTTTCAGGTTTATCCATCATGACCGACATTTTTCCATCCGTGCGCCGCGCGCTGGGCGCGGCGGCCGGTGCTGCCGTGCTGGCCTGCGGCCAGGCCGCCATGGCCCAGATTGCCGCGACGCCGCCATCCCCCCGCCCGGTGCCGCGGCCCGAGCGGATTACCGTGACCGGCGTGGCGCGCGCCCCGGCCACCGCGACGCCGGCGGGGCAGACCACGTACGGCGCCGGGCGGAGCAGCTTTGCCGGGCAGGCCGCCCAGACGGTGGCGGACATGCTGGTCACCGTGCCCGGCGTCAGCTTCGTTGCCGGCAACGGGCCGCGCGACGTCGTGGTGTCGATCCGCGGGTCGGGGGATCGGCAATCCTATGGCCTGAAGAACATCCAGGTGCTGGAGGACGGGTTTCCGATGACCCAGCCCGACGGCACGGCGCGGTCCGACCTGATCGATCCGCATGCCTATGACAGGGTCGACGTGTTCCAGGGGCCGGCCTCGACGCTGTATGGCAATTATGCGATCAATGGCGCGATCGATTTCCGCACCCGCGACGGCGCCGACATCCATGGGCTGGAGCTGGGGTCGGATTTCGGCAGTTTCGGCATGATCAACACTTACGTCACGCTGGGCGCCGGCAACCGGGCCTATGACCTGATGGTCTTCGGCAGCGACGTGCGGAGCAACGGGTTCATCGCCAATAGCGGTTATGCGACCGCGACGGAGAATGCGCGGCTGCGCGTCAGCCTGACGCCGTCGGACCGGCTGGTCCTGAAATTCGTCAATAACGTGACGGATGCCTTCCTGCCGTTGCGGCTGTCGCTGGACCAGTATCGCCGGAATCCCTATCAGGCGGGATGCGCGGATGCCGCGCAGGCGGCGGCGGGATGCGCGACGGTCAATCTGCTGGTGAATGGCCGTTATGGCGCGACGCGGGCGCTGAGTCCCCAGCAGGCCGGGCTGGGCCGGTTCGACCGGCGCAGCATCGTGGGGTTGCGCTGGGAGCATGATATCGACAGCCGGACGACCTGGCGCACGCAATTCACCTATGACCAGCGGCATGTCGACCAGCCGACCTCGGTCACCAGTTTCGTCGGCCCGTACAATTCCTATGCGGTCAGCAGCGACATCACGAATCGCGGGCGGGTCGGCGCCACGAACCTGACCAGCTTTGCCGGGGTGAATTTCGATTATCTGGATTTCGGCTACCAAGTCTATAACCTGACGCCGGAAGGCGGGGCGACGCGGGGGGCGCTGAACAGTACCGCCTATGGCCATCAATGGAATCTGGGCGCGCGGTTCCAGGAGGATTGGCAATTCGCGCCGCGCTGGCATGCCGTCATCGGGCTGGGGGGCACCTATTCCGACCTGGGGGCGGTGGAGACGCTGTATAGTTACAGCGCGCGCGGGCAGGCCCGGACCTGGGTTACCGCCGACCGATTTTTCTTCAACCTGGCGCCCGAGGCGGCGCTGGTCTATGCGCCCGCCTCGGACTGGACGGTGCATACGCGCGTCGGCACGGCCTATGCGACACCGGCGACGTCGAACCTGTTCGTGACCCCGCAGGGCACGTACGGCAACAACACGCAGTTGAAGAGCACCACCAGCGTCGGGATCGATCTGGGCGCCGACTGGCATCCGTCGCGGGCATTACGCCTGCAGGCAACGGGGTTTTACGAATTCTACCATGACGAGCTGGTCAGCCAGTCGGCCGGGGTGAACAGTGTCGGGTCTTATGCATTCAACGCGCCGGCGACGCAGCATCGGGGCGTCGAGCTGGGGGCGGAGTGGGCGCCGCTGCACAGGACCTTGCCGGGCGCGCGGGTCAGGCTGAGCTATACCTACGACAACCAGATCTATACGCGTTATACCGAAATCCTGTCCAACAGCGCGCTGTCGCGCGCCTTCGACCGGTCGGGGCGGAATATTCCCGGCGTGATCCCGAATTTCCTGAATGCGCGGGTGCTGTACGACCAGCCGGACGGGCTGCTGGAGGGGCTGGGCGGTTCTGTCGAGGTGACGTGGCGCAGCGCGTACTGGCTGGACAATGCCAACCGGCTGCGCGCACCGGGCTATGGGCTGGTCAATCTGGAGCTGCATTACGACCCGCCCCGCCGCATGGGCTGGGCGCACCGGCTGCATGGCTATGTCGAGGTGCGGAACCTGGCCGATGCGACCTATGTCGCGGGGGCGGCCAATATCACCGACGTGCTGCAGGCCAACGGGCGGCAGGCGGGGGCCGCCGTGCTGGCGACCCGGACCGGGTCGATCTATGCCGGGTCGCCGCGCGCCGTCTTCGGCGGGGTGCGGATGCGGTTCTGAGAGTCGCTCCGGCGGCGGCCAGGCCGGGGACCGCTCCCTGGCCGTCAGAACCACATCCGGATGCCGAAGGTGACGCCGAGCGTGTGCGCCCCCTGCCCTCTTTCGTGGGAGAAGCGGGCGGACCGGCCGAAGAGATCGTGATAGGCCACGCCCAGATAGGGGGCGAACTTGCGGTGCCATTCGTAGCGGAGCCTGAGCCCGGTATCGAGGTCGGACAGGCCGGCGCCCGTGCCGCGGGCGCGGTCGGCGGCGGAATAGGCGTTGAGTTCGGCCTGGGGTTGCAGGATCAGCCGGTTGGTCAGCAGCAGATCGTATGATCCCTGCACGCGGCCGGCGACGCCGTGGTCGCCGACATAGGCGGTGGCCTCCAACTGGAAGAAATAGAGCGCCAGGCCTTCGACGCCGAATGCGCCCCAGGCGCGGGCGGGGCCGTCGTCGATGTCGAGCCGGATGCCGGATTGCGTGTCGAAATAGCGGGTGACGGCGCGGTCATAGAGCAGTTCGTGGTCGCCGTCGCCGAACCGGCCGCCGGGGCCGAGCGTGCCCTCGGATTTCAGCCAGAGCTTGTCGTAATCGGTGCCGAACCAGGCCTGGCCGTCATAGCGGAACTGGCCGCCCCGGGCGCCGGCGCGGGCCTCGAACTGGTCGAGCAGCGCGTGCAGGTAGGTGTTGTGGTCCATGACCGGAGGCATGCCGCCGACATAGGTGACCCCAGGGGGGATGGGGGTCGGGGTCGGGGTTGGGACCGGGGTTGGGGCCGGCGTGGCGGCCGGGCCGTCCGTCATGCCCGGCATGGCATCCATGCCGGGCATCGCGTCCATGCCTTTCGCGTCCGTACCTTTCGCGTCCATGCCGGGCATTGGCATGCCGGGCATGGGCGCCATGGCCTGGGCGCGGGCCGAGTGAGGCGTGGCGGAGAGGGTGGCGAGGAGCGCGGCCGTGCCGGCGGCGGCCCGGAGCGAAGCGTGGGTCATGCCACCACCACGGTTCGGAACATGCCGACCTCCATGTGGTAGAGCAGGTGGCAGTGATAGGCCCACAGGCCGGGCACGTCGGCCGTGACCAGGTAGCTGAGCCGTTCGCCGGGCTTGACGGTGATGGTGTGCTTGTAGGGCCGGTGGGCGCCCTGGCCGTTTTCCAGTTCGCTCCAGAGTCCGTGCAGGTGGATCGGGTGTTCCATCATCGTGTCGTTGACCAGCACGAAGCGCACGCGTTCGCCCAGGCCCAGGCGGATCGGCGGGGCCTCGGAGAATTTGCGGCCGTCGAAGCCCCAGATGAAGCGTTCCATATTGCCGGTCAGATGCAGGGTGATGTCGCGGGCGGGCGGGCGCGGATCGGTGCCCCGGCACGTGGCGCGCAGATCGGCATAGGTGAGGACGCGCCGGCCGTTGCCCGCGAGCCCGTCGCCGGGTTCGGCGAGGCGGCCGGCGGGCATGGGGGCGACGCTTTGGACTTCGACGCCCGGTCGCGGCGATGTGGAGGATCCCGGCGTGGAGCCCGGGGGCGCGGGCATTGCCATGGGGGGCGTGTGCGCGCGGGGCATCGTCATGCCCGTGTCCATCCCCATCCCCATGTCCATCATCGTGCGCATCGGGCGCGGGTCCATCGGCGGGATCGGGCCGGACTGGCCGGGGGCGGTGGCCAGGGTGCCGCGGGCGAAGCCGGTGCGGTCCTCGGACTGGGCGAAGATGGTGAAGGGACCGGGCCGGTCCGGGCGGACCAGCACGTCGTAGGTTTCCGCCGGGGCGATGCGGAATTCGTCGACCGGCACCGGGTCGACGTCATTGCCGTCGGCCTGGACGACCGTCATCGCGAGGCCGGGGATGCGGACGTCGAACAGGGTCATGGACGCGGCGTTGATGACCCGCAGCCGGATGCATTCGCCGGGCCGGAACAGGCCGGTCCAGTTGGCGCCGGGGGGCCGGCCGTTCAGCAGGTAGGTGTAGATGATGCCCGAGACGTCGGAAATATCGGTGGGCGCCATGTTCATCCGCCCCCAGGCAAGCCGGTCGCGCAGGGTGGCGCCCAGCCCCTGCCGCGCGGTATCGCGCAGGAACGTGCCCAGGGTGCGCTGACGGAAATTATAATAGTCGCTCTGGAATTTCAGGTTGGAGACGATGTCCGCCGGATCGACGTCGGTCCAGTCGGACAGCAGCAGCACGTAGTCGCGGTCGGCGGGAGGGATGTCGGCGCGCGGCGCGGCGCCGTCCGGCGGATCGATGACGAGGGCGCCGGAAAGGCCCGTCTGTTCCTGGAAGCCGGAATGGCTGTGATACCAGTAGGTGCCGCTCTGCCGGACCGGGAAGCGGTAGGTGAAGCTGCCGCCCGGCGCGATGCCGCCGAAGCTGAGGCCCGGCACGCCGTCCATCGCGGCGGGCAGGCGGATGCCGTGCCAGTGAATCGATGTGGGAACCGCGAGCCGGTTGGTGACGGTGAGGCTGACGCTGTCGCCCTGGCGCCAGCGCAGGGTGGGCGCGGGCATCGTGCCGTTGATGCCGGTAGCCAGCGCGCGGCGGCCGGTGATGGCCACCGGGACCTGTTCGACCGCCAGGGCGAAGCGGGTGCCGGACAGGGTGGGCACCTGGCCCGGCAGGAGGCTTGGCGGGGGGCCTGGCGGTGGGTCGGGCGGGAGGATGGCGGAGGCGAGGGCGCGCGCCGGGCGGGCGACGGAGAGTGCCGCGCCGCAGGCCCCGCCCCCGAGGACGAAACGGCGGCGCCCGACGGCGCCCCGTCCCGCGCGGGAAGGGATGGTCATGATGATCGGTCCGCGAAAGGAGAGGAACGCGGCCGTCCGGCGGTGATGGCCGGGCGGCCGTGGCGGGTGCGGTCAGACCGGCGGGCGTGGCGGGGGGATGGACGGCGCGTGGGCCAGGCCGTCGCGTCCGGACGGGCGTGGCGGCGCGAAGGCGGCCGGGACGACCGGCGCGCGGTGGAAGCGGACCGGCGGCGCCGGCACCAGCCAGGCGGCGGGGCAGTGACCCGGCTGCAGGCAGGCGCCGTCATGCCGGCAGGCCGCGTGCGGGGGGCAGCACGGATGGGCGCCCGAATGGGGGGTGGCCGAATGGGGGGTGGCCGAATGGGCCGCCGTCGCGGCCGCCATCGCCCCGGGCGCGGTTTCGGCGTGCATGCCGTCCGTCTGGTCCATCCGGTCCATGGCGGTGGCAGGCATGGCGCAGCCTGCCGCCGGGTCCGCCATGGCGGCGCGGACGGGTGCGAGCAGCAGCGCGAGATGCAGCAGCAGGGCCAGCAGGCGGGTCACCGCCCGCGTTCCGCGCGGGCCGGGGGTGGGGGAGAGCCGGTTCACGTCGTCCCCTGCCCTGTTGTTGCCTGCCCTGTCTTTGGGCCGGATGGGCCGCCGGCCAGGTATGTCGCGATCAGGCGGGTCTGCATTGTCCAGCCGCCGTCATTGGCCGCGTAGGCGCGGGCACGGCGCGCCGGCGGGAGCTGGTCGAAGCCGGATTCGGTGATGGTGAGGCGCGTGCCGTCCGCGACCGGTTCGAGGGCGAAGACGATCAGCGTCATTGGTTCGGCGGCGTAATCGATGCCGGGTTCGACGGCGAACGGGTGCCAGCGGAAGGCGATGCGCCGCATCGGGACGATCTGGTCGACCTGGAGCGCGAAGGCGGCGCCTGCGTAGGGTTGCTGCAGGCGGGCGATGTCGGGGTCCATGCGAGTGGGGACGATATGCCCCGTCACCGTGGCGCCGGCGGCGAACGGCCCGTCGAACCGGACGCCGAACCAGGTGCCGAACTGCCCGGCATCGGCGACGGCATGCCAGACGGCCTGGAGCGGGGCGGGCAGGATGACCTGCTTTTCGATGCGGTCGGGCGTCATGCGGGTGCCTCCGGGGCTGGGTTCGGCATAGCAGGGGACGGAAGCGCCGGACAAGCGTGAGGTGGGACACGCATTGAGGTGGGCCGCCCGGGCTTGCGCCCGTGCGGCCGGGGGCGCTACATCCGGGTGATTGCCCGTTCTGCCTTGTGCAGATGACGATCCGGACCGAACGCCTTCCCGGGACAGGGCGCATTGCATCGCACGGCGCAGGCCGTGGGCGTCATGCGTTGGGAGAGGAGACGGGGCATGGTTGCGGACCTGCTGATCGATGACGCGTACCTGTATGTCGATCGCGGCTGGGAGATCGCCGGCGGGTGGATCGCCATCAAAGACGGGCGGGTGCAGGCCGTGGGCGCGGGCGCGGACCGGCCCGAGGCGCGGCGGGTCATCTCGGCCAGGGGGCGGCTGGTGACGCCCGGGCTGATCAACGCCCACCACCATATGTACCAGAACCTGACCCGGGCCTTCGCGCCCGTGACGGGCGCCAGCCTGTTCGACTGGCTGCGCGGGCTGTATCCGCGCTGGGCGATGCTGACGGACGAGTCGGTCTATGTCTCGACCTTCGTCGCGATCGCGGAATTGCTGATGGGTGGCTGCACGACGTCGATGGACCATATGTATGTCCATCCGCGCCCACTTCTGATCGACGCGCAGATCCGCGCGGCACGGGAGATCGGGTTCCGGTTCTATGCCACGCGAGGGTCGATGACCCGGTCGGTCGAGGATGGCGGGCTGCCGCCGCGCAGCGTGGTGCAGGACGAGGATACGATCCTGGCGGACAGCGTGCGGCTGGCCGAGACCTATCACGATCCGGCGCCGGGGGCGATGACGCGGCTGGCGCTGGCGCCGTGTTCGCTGTTCTCGGTCTCCGAGCGGATCATGGTGGAATCGGCGCGACTGGCCGAGGCCCATGACCTGCGGCTGCATACCCACCTGGCCGAGGACCATGACGAGGACCGGTATTGCGCCGAGATCTATGGCTGCACGCCGGTGGAATATTTCGAGCGCGTGGGATGGGCCGGGCCACGGTCCTGGGTGGCGCATTTCATCTATCCGTCCGAGGCGGAGATCGGCCGGCTGGCCCATGCCGGGGTGTGCAGCGCGCAATGCCCGTGTTCGAACATGATGATCGGCGGCGGGTCGGCCGATGCGATGCGGCTGCGGCGGCTGGGCATGCGGGTGGGGCTGGGCTGTGACGGGTCGGCATCAACCGACCATGCGTCGATGTGGCTGGAGACCCGCACGGCGATGCTGCTGGGCCGGTATCGCAACGGGCCGACGGCGATGACGGCGCGCGACGCGCTGGACCTGGCGACGCGGGGCGGGGCGGCCTGCCTGGGCTGGGACGACGAGATCGGGCATCTGCGGCCCGGGGCCTGTGCCGACCTGGTGATCTGGCACCTGTCGGACGTCGCGCTGGCGGGCGCATTGAGCGACCCGGTGGAGGCGTGGCTGCGCTGCGGCCCGGCGCAGGCGGCCACCACCATCGTCCATGGGCGGGTGTTGCTGGAGGATGGCTATCCGGTCGCGCCGCACCTGCCCGAGATCCTGCGCGCGCATGAGCGCCTGGCGCGGCGGATGCAGGCCGTGCCGGTGGGGTGAGGATGGGGCTGGCGTTGGGGGGCCGGCGTTGCGCGACAGGCGGCGTTGCCGGTTGACCCGGTTCGGGACGGCTGCATAGAGTCCGCTGCATGGAGTCCCTGGCCGGGAGATCGCCGCGCGTGGTCTTTCCCGCGGGACTCTCTCGCCCGGCAGCACGGAGAGGCCATCATGACGAGGAAGAAGTCCGCCGTTCCGCCAGCCCCTGTTCCGGCGCTGGATGCGGGACGGTTTCTTCATGACATCCAGGCGCAAATGGCGCGGTCGCTTCTCGCGGAGCCCGAGAAGTTCGTGGCGCTTGCGGACGACATCGTGTCCACGGCGAACGGCGGCGAGCCGGACGAGGAGCTTTGCAACCTGCTGACGATGGCGCTTGACGAAGCCAGGATGGCGCAGGAAGGCGGGCAGCGTGCCGGCAAACGATGCCTGGATGCCTTGAGCCGCCATCTTGCCGACATGTCCCGGAAAGGCGAGATCACCATACGCGGCAACATGGCGATTACGCGATGTTATGTCCGGGCGAATCTTGCCGTGCCGGACATCGCGCCCGGCGCGCAAAGCGTCAGGCAGGAGGCGTCTTCCCTAGCCGGAGATGAAGGCAGGGGAGATGAAGGTAGGGATCCCGTTGCGGTCTTTGTGGATTCTCTCGGCGACCTGGTGAAAAACGTCGATGACGATCCATCGATGCTGCATCATGTCTTTGCGGAAACGCTGCCGGGGATTCCGCCCGATGCGCGACGCATGGTATGCCGGATCACCGCCGCGAACCCCGACCCGCGTTTCGAGCCGCTGGGCTGTGCCTGGCTGCTCGATTCGTCCGAACTGGTCAGGGCCGGCGCGGCGGAAGGGTTGGGCGACCGTATTGCCGCGGGCCATCTGAGCGCATCGGCGCTGGGCCGCCTGGCCATGCTGCGCACCTGGATCGTCGATGAGCCGCATCGACGATGCGTGGACGGACTGATCCGGCAGGCGATCCGCTCCGGCGTGCCTTCGGAGCCGGCGGAGGTGCCGCGCTATCGGATCACGGGATGCGTGTCGAGCCCGGTCGACGGGGCCGGCGCGCAAAGCCTGGGGATCGGCCTGCAACGGGGGCGATCGCGCTCGATTGCCGTCGTGCTGCTGAACGTGAAGGATGCCTATGCCGCGCCGTGCGGCAGCGTGGCGGAGCAGCGCGGCATTCTCCAGCAGATGGCTGGTCCGGGGGAGGATGGCCGCGTCTCGCTGGATTATGTCCGGACGGCTTTGCGCGTCGCGCTGGCGGATGGCATCCGGAACGGCGTGTATCCGGCGCCCGGCCTGATCGACGTCGTGGATGTCTGTGCGTTATCCGACCTGCGGCCGGCGGATGATTCGTCACCGGCGGGGCTGCTGGGCCAGTACGATGCGGAAGAGCGCCTGCGGTCCCTTTCTGCGGATGCGCGCGACGGGCTGGTCGCGGCAAGTGGGGAGTGGGCGGCGATCTATCCGGTTCTCGGTAGCTGGTTCGAAGACAGTGACGACATGTTCGACGCGATCGGAGCCGGCGCCTCGGCGGCAGCCCGGAAGAAGGCGCTGTGGACCTGGCTTGAGACGCGGCGGGCGTTCTGGTCGCCGATCGTGATGCGGACCGCCCTTCTGTTGCAGGATCGGGGCGATCCTATGGCGGATTCCTTCGCGGTGACCGCCTGTGAGATTTCCGGCGACCGTCCGTTGCGGCGCATTCCGGTGATGTCCGCGATCGCGGACCAGACGCTGGAGGCGCGTTCGGCGGCGGGCGCCCCGGCGGGTGACGGCGTGCCTCTGGATTTCGATGAGGCGCTGATGGATTTTCTGATGAATGCCGTCGCAGCCGCCCCTGCGGCGACGCGCGGCCCGTCCCGGGGCCGGAAAACGCGGAGCCCCGCGCCACGGAAGCGGAAATGATACCGGCGCATGTCATGATTGACCGTCTTGTGCTCTCTTTTTCGGGGCGTTGCCCCGAACCAAGCCAAAGGCGGTGCCTTTGGAAAAGCTCTGTTGTTACGTGTTGAAGTGTGATTTTTCAAAGGGCTGGCGAAATCCCGGGCTCTGCCCGGACCCGGCAGGGACCGCAGGCCCCTGCACCCCGACTCATTGATCCATCAATCGGTTTCCAAAGGCGCAGCCTCTGGCGGGTTTCAGGGCAGCGCCCTGAGAAAAGCCACCAACACTTAACGGCAACAGAGCCTTTGGAAACCGATTATTTATCAACGTAATGGGGTGCAGGGGTCCGTGACCCCTGCCGGGTTCGGGCAGAGCCCGACCTGTCTTCCCATACGGTCAATGTCCAAGTGGATTGGTATGAGCCGTTCTTTTTGAACGTCGTGGGACGGGTTTGATCGTCACGGGACGGGGCAAGCCGCGGCGGCAGCGCGCCGCCGCGGCTTGCCCGGGGCTGGATCAGTGCGACAGGTCGGTGACGAGAGAGAGCAGCATGTCGATCGCCGGAGGGATGGCGGCGACCGGCGTGCGTTCGTTCAGCCCGTGCATGAAGTCGTCGGACGCCTTGATGAAGATCGGGCTGGCGCCGTAGCTGGGCACGTGATGGTTGCGGAACCACATGCTGTCGCTGGCGCCCGAGGTCATGGCGGCGAAGGCGGGCACGCCCGGATAGGCGGCGTGCATGGCCTTGTCCACCGCTGCCGTGAAGTCGGGGCGCAGGGGCGACGCGTCGGTGGCGACCGAGCCGGCGGTGACGTCCGTGAAGGCGATGGCCGGATCGGCGGCGACCTTCTGCAGTTCGGCCATGATCGCGGCGCGGGTATGGCCGGGGAAGATGCGGCAATTGATGTTGGCGGTGGCGCGCTGCGGCAGGGCATTCAGCGCATGGCCGCCCGAGATCATGGTCACGACGCAGGTCGTGCCGATCTTGCCGACCAGGGACGGGTCGGCCGACAGCGCGGCGATCGCCTTGCGGTCCGTGGGATCGGCGGCGAAGGCGCGCATCGCCGCGGCGGTGGCCGGGCGTTCCCATCTGGCGGCGCTGATGAAATAGCCGCGGGTCAGCGCGTTCAATTCGGGCTTGAACTGGTAGTGCCGGATGCGCAGCAGGGCGGCCGCCAATTCGTCGATCGCGTTCACCGCGCGGGGTTCGGAGGAATGGCCGCCCGGATTGGTGACGACCATCTGATAATCGGCATAGGTCTTTTCCGCGCCTTCCCAGGTGAAATAGGCGGGCTTGCCGGTGCGTTCGTCGAGCACGCCGTTGGCGCCGTCGACGTTCAGCACCAGTTCGGCGTCGGGAATCCGATCGGCGATCAGGGCGCCGGTCTTCATCGTCGTTTCCTCGTCGCCCGAGAATTCGAGGATGATGTCGCGGCGGGGCCGGTAGCCCTGGCGTTTCAGCTCGACCAGTGCGGCGATGGCCAGCGTGTCGTCGAGCTTCATGTCCGTGGCGCCGCGGCCGTAGAGATAGCCGCCTTCGACCACCGGGGTGAACGGATCGCGTTGCCAGTCGGCGGGCCGGGCCTCGACCACGTCCATATGGCCGGAAATGACCAGGGGCTTGAGCGTGGGATCGGTGCCGTGCCAGCGGGCGATCAGGTAGGCCGTGTCATCGACCGGGGTAATGGTGATGTCCTGCGCGGAAAACCCGCCGGCGACCAGGGCCGATTTGAACAGCGCCGCGACCTGCGGCGTCTGGTTGCCGGGGCCGGCGACCGAGCGCAGGGCGATGGCTTGCTCAGCCAGGGAGAGGGCCTGGGCGTCGGCCTGCTGGTGGATGGGTGCCGCGTGGGCGGCGAGGGGCGCCGCGAGGGCCACCACAGTGGTGGTGGCGGCGACGAAGGCTGCGATCCGCATCGACATGTCCGGTTGCTGAGTCCTGTGCCGTGATTCGATGGGGAATCGTAACCGCTGCGGGATGGGATGCCCAGCCCGCGGGCGCGCCTCTGACCGCGCATCGCGCCGTCACTTTCCATTCTCGCGGCCGGGCTGCATGAGAGGCGCAGGTTCGGCCGCGCTTGCCGCAGTCCACGCGGATTGCGGACGCAGATACAGGAGGACCGTGGCCGCGGCGGCCAGAAGAACGATCCCGGCGCCGGCGAAGGCGCCACGCGGACCATGCGCGTCGAGAAGCGCGCCGCCGATACCCGCGCCGGCCGCGATCGACGCCTGGATCACGGCTACCTGCAGCCCGCCCGCGCTTTCGGTTTCGTCCGGAACGGTCTGCGTGACCCAGGTGGTCCACGCCACCGGAAAGACGCCGAAGGCAAAGCCCCAACCGGCCACGAAGAGCGTTGCCATCGGCGGCGCGCCGCCCAGCGTGACGAGGCCCAGCGCCAGCGACGCCATCAGCAGGGGCATGGCCGCCAGCGTCATGCGCAGGCTCGCGCGGATCATGGCACCGGAAAGCGCGGTGCCGGCGATGTTGGTGATGCCGAACCCCAGCAGGATGGCGGCGACACCGTCGGCGCCGACACCGGTGACGCCTTCCAGGAACGGGCGCAGATAGGTGAAGAAGAGGAAATGCCCGCCGAAAACGAGCACCATGCCGATCTTACCGACACCGACCTGCGGGCGTTTGAGCAGTTCGAACAGCGTCGCCAGGCGGGATTGCCCGCGCGGGCTGATCGACGGCAGGACAAAGAACTGCCAGCAGAAGGCGATCAGCGCGAGAAGCGCCGACCCCATGAAGATGCCGCGCCAGCCGATGAGCGCGCCGAGATAGCTGCCCACCGGCACCGCCGCCACCATGCCGACGGAAACCCCGCCAAAGATGATCGAAAGCGCGCGCGGCACCATTGCCGGGGGAACCAGCCGGATGGACACCGCCGCCGCCATCGACCAGAAGCCGCCAAGGCCGATCCCCAGGAGCACCCGACCAGCCAGGAGCATCGGATAGCTGAATGCGAAGGCGACCAGCAGGTTCGAGGCGATCAGCAACGCCGCGAAGGCCAGAAGGACGACGCGCCGATCGACGTGCCGCGTGATGGCGGCCATGAACAGGCTGGCGAAGACGGCCACCATGGACGTGGCGGTGACGGCCTGGCCGGCCATCCCCTCGGTCACGCGCAAATCGGAGGCGATCGGGGTCAGCAGGCTGGCCGGCAGCATTTCGGAGATGATGAACCCGACGACGCTGAGGGACAGCGAAAAGACGGCGCTCCAACAAGGGTGAACCGGCCCGCTCTCTTCCGGGGGCGAGGCGATGTCCTGGCTGACGAATTCCACGATATTCTCCGGGTGCGCGACAGGCCGCGCGAGGGGGACATATGCAGCATAAGGGCGAGGCCGGCCCTCCGTAAGCTGCCCGTTTCCGTATGTCGTCATGAATCCGGCTCATGAATGCCGGACATCGTATTCGCGCCTGGACGGCGTCAGCGTGTGTCCATTATGAATTTAAAATCTTCGATTTGAAATTCGGGATACCATCGCCCCATGATGAAGTGATTCCACCTGATCGCGACCTGCTCCATGAAGTCGATTCATGAATATGCGTGACAATCTTAACGACCTTCGGGCCTTTCTAGCCGTGGCCGAGGAGCGGAGCTTCACCCGGGCAGCCGGGAAGCTGGGCGTGTCGCAGTCGGCGCTGAGCCATGCGATGCGCGGCCTGGAGGAGCGTCTCGGCATCCGCCTGCTGATGCGCACGACGCGCAGTGTTTCCCCGACCGAGGCGGGCGAGCGCCTGGCGCAGCGGATCGGTCCGCATTTCGTGCGGATCGAAACCGAACTCGCGGCCTTGACGGAGTTGCGGGCAAAGCCTGCCGGGACGGTTCGGATCACGGCGTCCGACGACGCGATCAAGCATATCGTGTGGCCGCAACTGGCCAAGCTGCTGCCTGCCTACCCCGACATCAAGGTCGAACTGAGTATCGAGCCCGGTTTGACCGACATCGTCACGGAACGCTATGACGCGGGTATCCGGCCGGGCGAACAGGTCGCAAAAGACATGATTTCCGTCCCTGTCGGACCGGAGGTGCGCTTTGCCGTCGTCGGATCCAGATCCTATTTCGACAGCCACCCCGTGCCGCGGACGCCGCAGGATCTTCTGAACCACAATTGCATCACGTTTCGGCAGCCGACCCGTGGCGGGATCTATGCCTGGGAATTCGAGAAAGGCGGTCGCGAATTGCGGGTGCGTGTCCAGGGACAGGCCATCTTCAACAGCAGCCTTCAGAGTCTCGATGCCTGCCTTTCGGGGGCGGGACTTGCCCATATGCCCGAGGAACTGGCGCACCCCCATATCGCGACGGGTCGGCTCAAGCGGGTTCTGGAGGATTGGTGTCCCTACTGGTCCGGTTTCCACCTGTATTATCCGAGCCGCCGGCAGTCATCGCCGGCCTTTGCCCTGGTGGTCGACGCGCTGCGCTATCGGAGATAGGGATATCCAAGCGCATCGAGATGCCGGTCGAATGCGTCGCGGACGGCATCGTACTATGGTGGCCCGGGGCAGATCCTGCGCGTGTCTTTGCGTTGTTGCCGAAGCGCGGAACAGGATTCCGCACCCAACGCCGCGCACAGCGCGACATCGTTGAACACGTCGCCCAGCGCGACGCAATGCGATGGCGGGCCGTGCGCCCAGACAGGGCTATATTTCGGGACACAGAACGCCTTCGAGATCAATGAAGGCCATCGCGTTCGGCCGGGCCGTCGTGCGCGGCTGAACGATGCGCATCCTTGTTGCGCCATCAGGCCGGTGATCCATGCGCTCAGCCCCTTTCGACGAACACGAGCGATGCGCCGATCAGCAGAAGAATCGCGCCAATGACGCGATTGAACCCGACCGCATGCGCCATGACCCAGCGCCGCGTGTCGTTGCGCGACAGGCCGCAGGAGACGAGGACGAACCAGGCCAGATGACACAGGGAGATCGTGGCACCGCACAGCAGGGCATATTGCACGGTCGCATGCGGGCCGATCACCTGGGTATAGAGGCTGATGACGAACACGGCGGTCTTGGGGTTGAGGGCGTTGGTCAGAAAGCCCGCCAGGAAGGATTGGGACGCCGACACTGCCGGCCGCGCGCCGTCGTCGTCCTCGACCGCCAGACCTGACCGCATCGTGCGCATGCCCGCATATGCGAGATAGGCCGCCCCCGCGAAACGGACATATGTCAGCAGGTCGGGAACGACGCCCTGGACCGTGGCGAGAAAGAAGACGGCGTAGAAGACGTGAATCCAGCACGATGCCGCAATTCCGAAGGCCGACAGGACGCCGGAGCGACGCCCATGGAGGAAACTGTTGCGTGATACCATGGCGAAGTCGGCGCCGGGGCTTATGACGGCGAGCGACGTCACCGCGAGCACGATCAGATAGTGCGCCATAGGATCCGGTCCTTGTTTTTCGAGGCTTTTCGGGGGCGGGGGCGCCGCGGTTCGGCCGGAATCCGCCGGAACGCCAGCACCAGGACATCGCGATAGGCTGCCTGGCCGGGATCGCATGCGTGGATCGGGCTGACGCCATGATAAACTCGTTCATCGTCGATGATTGCTGTTTCGAAAGGCGATTTCAGATTCAATGATCCCAGGGGATTGCGCGAGAGGTCGTAGATGGTCGTTTCGCCACCCCGCACGTTGCGCTGGTCGATCAGCGCCATCAGAACGTAGGCCACGCCATCGCGATGCGCGCCCTCGGGCGTCGGCTTGCCGCCGTTGGCTGAGGCGGTGATCCGGAACTGGTATGCGTCGACACGCCATGCGGTCCAAGGCGACAGCCCGCAGACGATCTGATCCGCGAGGCCCAGGAAGCCCTGCATCAACGGATTGGCGTTCGTTGCGTCGGCGATCGGTTCGACATGCCGGACGCCGCCGCCGTTGAGCGGGTCATGATCGATCGTCCGGACGCGCGGCCGATGATGCAGCCGTTCGATGGCGCCGCCTGGAGCGACCCGGTAGACCGCGTGGCGCCGCCGCCGGGGCGGACCGCCATCCGCCATGTCCGTATCCGGGGGCATGCTCTCCCAGGATGCGCAGAATGTTTCCACGTCCCTGCCCGTGTAAGGCCGGATCGTGCATAGCGCCTTCAGGATCCCGGCGCTGTCGAGCGTGGCGAAGCCGCGCGCGGCGACCAGATTCTGCGGCGTGGGACGGACGTCAACTGCGTCATCGGCGGGCATTACAAACGTGCTCGTTGCCTGTGAATCGCTCCGGCGTGGGGGAGCCCTACTCATCTGTCAGAGCTGGAGCCGGGGAAAAATCGATTTGATTTGACGCATTGATGTGAGATTTTCTCACATATTCCATCAAGAGGAACGGATGCCCATGTCCCGCCTGCGTCTGCCGTCGCTCAACGCATTGCGCGCGTTCGAGGCCGCTGCCCGGCATGTGACGCTGGCGCGCGCGGCCGAGGAGCTGCATGTCACGCATGGCGCGGTCAGCCGGCAGATCAGGCTGCTGGAAGAGGAACTGGGGGAGACGCTGTTTCTGCGGGACGGGCGGGGGAAGGCGCTGAACCCGCGCGGTCATCTTCTGGCCGGCCGGCTGCATGAGATCTTCGCGGATCTTGCGCAGGCGATCGACGATTTCCGCCAGGATGACGTCATGCAGCCGCTTTCGATCTCCTGCGAGCCGACCTTGTGCCTGAAGATGCTGATCCGCGATCTCGGCGCGCTGAAGCGCGAGACCGGGTTGGACGTGAAGCTGTTCGCCGCGGGCGGTCCGGTGGATTTCGCGCGCGACCGCATCGATCTTGCAATACGGCGGGACGATTTTCCGATCCCGAACGATCTGTACGTCCATCCCCTGGCCGACGAGGCGACCGGCCCGGTGCTGTCGCCCCGCATGGCGGACGACCGGCCGGTTTCAGATTTCCGGCGGTTGCCGCAACTGCATTCCATGACCCGCCCGGATGCCTGGCGGGACTGGTTCCGCCGGACCGGCGTCAGGCCGGTACGGGCGAAGCGGGAAATATTCGAGCATTTCTACCTTGCGCTGGAAGCGGCGCAGGCCGGGCACGGCGTGGCGCTGGCGTCGGTGTACATGGCCGCGGGAGATATTGCCGCCGGGCTGCTGGTCGCGCCGCGGCGCTTCGTGCCGGACGGCACGCGCTATGTCTGTCTGTCGCGCGAACCCTTCGACCGGGACCCGCGGCGCCGGCTCTTTGCGTCATGGCTGGCCCGGCGGATGGAGCGGCTGTCGCGCGCGTTCGTCGGGGACGATTCAGAGAGGGACGATTCAGGGGCGCGATCCTGAGCGGCCGGCGGTCAGCGGGGCATCGGGCAGGCGGGCGCTGGTTTCCGCCAGCGTTTCGCAGGGCGGTTCGTTGGGGGGCGGGCCGTCGGTGGCCAGCGGGTAGACATGCCGCCGCCCCATGTCGGCGCGGAGCATGGCGTAGGAGAAGGGCTGGTCGCGCCGGATGCACAGCGCCTTGGCCACGCCGCCGACGGTGAGGGATTCGCAATCCGGCAGGGCCAGCCCGGCGATGAGCGCGGCGTCGCCGTAGAGGACATGGCCGCCGCGCAGGACGAGGGCGACGCCGGCGGGGGTGGCGCGGACCACGGCGGCGAAGGGGTCGGCGCCGGGATGGAACAGGACCAGGTCGGCCAGCTTGCCCGGGGCGATGCTGCCCAGCCAGGCGTCGGCGTGGGTGGCCAGGGCGCCGCCCATCGTGGCCATGCGCCACAGGTCGCGCATGTCGAGCGCGCCATGCAGGGACTGGTCGTCATACTGCAGGGCGCAGGCGAATTCGCGGCTCATGTTCATCGAGCCGGACGGGAGCCAGTCCGTGCCCAGCGCCACGGGGATGCCGAGCCGCCGGGCCGCCAGGACGTCCAGCGTGCGGCCATAGAGCGCGAGGTTGCTGCGCGGCGACCAGACGAGGCGCACGCCGCGCCGGCGCAGCACCGCCAGGTCGTCGGGCCGGAGGCCGACGCCGTGCAGGATGGTCATGTGCGGCTGCATCAGATCCTGGCTGGTGCCGCCGCCGCCCGGCTGGGGCGTGGTGTCGTAGAGGCCGGTGCTGAGGCAGCGGAATTCGTTGCGGGCGGCGTCGCCGGTGCCTTCGGCCACGTGGGCGAGGAAGGCCTGGGAGGCGGCGACGTCGTCCGGTCCGGACGGGTGGTGGCCGTAGTCGCAATCACGGGTGCGCATGATGCCGGGCGCGTCGTCCAGCGGGAAGATCTGGTAGGTGACGGGGCGCATCGGCACGCCGTCGAGCCCGGTGGCGAAATCGAGGTTGCGCACCAGGCCGGGCGCCATGTCCTCGCCCACCATGGCGGTGACGCCGCTGAGCAGCATGCGCAGTTCGCCCCAGGCGATCAGTTCGGGGTCGTGGTCGGGGACGGCGTCCTTGAGTTCGGTGTGGCCGTCCAGCCCCTTGCGCCATTCATGGCGGTGGACGAAGCGTTCGCCGCGATCCGGCAGCGGGGCGATGCCGGTGAAGTCGATATGGTCGTGCGGGTTGATCAGGCCCGGGGAGAGCACGTACCCGGGACAGGCGATGCGGCGGGGCGACGGGCCGGCCGCGCGGCAGGCGGCGCCGACGCAGGCGATGCGGCCATCGGCGCCGACGACCACGCGGCCGTACCCCGGCGCCGGCCCGTCGGTCAGCACGATCGCGTCGATCACCGTTTCGGGCCCGCCCGGCGTGACCGTGCAGCCGGCCGCCCGAGCGGCGGGGACGGCCAGGCCCGGGAGCGCGAGGCCCAGGAGCGCGGGGCCGAGGAGGGATACGACGAGGATCGCGATGCGCACCGTGGTTTCTTTCGGAAGGGCGTATGGGTTCAGCGCGGGCCGTCCGGATGGGCGCGCGTATCGGCGAAGAGGCGGGCGAGGCCGAGATCCAGCGCGCGGGCGAAGGCGGCGAGGGTTTCCGGGCCGACGTAATGTTCGATCCCTTCGGCGTCGATGCGCGCGCTGTCCTGGCCCACGCCGAGGGCGAGAAGGAATTCCTCGACGATGCGATGGCGGGACTTGACGTCCTCGGCGATCGCGCGGCCGGCGTCGGTCAGGAAGACGCCGCGATAGGGGCGGCGGCTGACCAGGCCCTCGGACGCCAGGCGGGAAAGCATCTTGGCGACGGTGGGCTGCGAGACCCCGAGCCGGGAGGCGATGTCGACCTGCCGGGCCTCCTGCCCCTCGGCCAGCAGGTCGGCGATCAGTTCGACGTAATCCTCGACCAGCGCGTTGCGCCGGGCGGCGCGGTTCTGGCGGAAGCCTTCGGACTGGATGTCGGCGTCGGGCATGAGGTCCGCCGCGGGCGCCGGCGGCTGTGTCTTGCGCAAGATCTTTCCCCTCCCCCGATCGGCCTGCCGCCCGGCGCGGCGGAAACCGGGCGGCGTGTGACGGCCCTTTCTTGCAGACTCGTCAACGGGGCTCAACTTCTTAGCCGCAGTGAAAACGTTATTCCCGCACGAATAATGATCGCCTCATGATTGCCGCCGGTGGACGGGTCGTTGGAGGGCGCGGGAAAGAGTCGTTCGAGGGTGGGAGATTCCCGATTGCAACCTTATATAGCATTATGCATATTTCTGAGTCTCTGGTGAGTATCCGGTGGACGTGGCACCTGCGCGGACAGGTGAGCGGGCCCACGTTCCGGGAGCGTTGGTGAGAGTGGCGATGTCATGACCTCTTCCCCCGACAGTGCGCGGATGGCCGGCCTGCCGGCTGCTCCGGCGGGGCGGGCGCGTTTCGCCCGGCGGACGGATGCGGAGAATCCCAGCCTGCCTGAGGCCTTCGCCAGCGTGCGGGTGCCGCAGGGGGCGTCGTGGCCGCGGCGGTTCCTGGCCTTCGTCGGGCCGGGATACATGGTGTCGGTCGGGTATATGGACCCCGGCAACTGGGCGACCGACCTGCAAGGCGGCGCGCAGTTCGGCTATCGCCTGCTGGCGGTCATCATGCTGTCGAACCTGATGGCGATCCTGTTGCAGGCTCTGTCGGTGCGGCTGGGCATCGCAACCGGCCGGGACCTGGCGCAGGCCTGCCGCGAGCGCTTTCCGCCGATCGTGAACATTCCGCTGTGGCTGGCCTGCGAACTGGCGATCATCGCCTGCGACCTGGCGGAGGTGATCGGCACGGCGGTGGCGCTGAAGCTGCTGTTCGGCATTCCGCTGATGATCGCGGCGGTGATATCGGGGCTGGACGCGGTGATCGTGCTGTTGCTGATGAACCGGGGCTTTCGCTACCTGGAAGCCTTCGTCATCGCCATGCTGAGCGTGATCGCGATCTGTTTCGCGGTGCAGATCGCCGCCGCCGCGCCGCCGCTGGGCGCGGTGATGCGGGGGTTCGTCCCCACCCCGACGATCGTGACCGACCATGCGGCGCTGTATGTCGCCATCGGCATCATCGGGGCGACGGTGATGCCGCACAATCTGTACCTGCATTCCTCGATCATCCAGACGCGGGCCTATGACCGCTCGGTCGAGGGGCGGCGCGAGGCGATCCGCTGGGCGAGCTGGGACAGCACGATCGCGCTGATGCTGGCGCTGTTCATCAATGCCGCGATCCTGATCGTGGCGGCGGCGGCGTTCCATGGCAGCGGGCATGGCGACGTGGCCGAGATCGAGGACGCGTACCGGCTGCTGTCGCCGATCCTGGGGCTGGGAATCGCCTCGACCCTGTTCGCGCTGGCGCTGCTGGCGGCGGGGACCAATTCGACGATCACCGGCACGCTGGCGGGGCAGATCGTCATGGAGGGGTTTCTGCGCCTGCGCATTCCGCACTGGGCGCGGCGGATGCTGACCCGGGGGCTGGCCATCCTGCCGGTGCTGGCGGTGATCGCACTTTACGGTGATCGCGGGGTGGGCGCGCTGCTGGTGTTGAGCCAGGTCGTGCTGTCGATGCAACTGCCCTTTGCGGTCATTCCGCTGGTGCTGTTCGTGTCCGACCGGCGGATCATGGGGACGTTCGCGATCTCGCGTCCGCTGGCGGCGTTGTCCTGGCTGGTGGCGGCGGTGATCCTGGCGCTGAATTTCAAGCTGCTGTTCGACGCGGTCGTTTCGTAGAGTTACGGAAAGGGCGGGACGATGCGGCAGCCGCGCAACAGGGTCCGTGAATAAAAAAGCACAGGATTTCGCGGGAAAATTCGGCTTAGTCTGCGGTATCGCCATCTGCGGCATCGCCATAAGCCGGACTCCCTCATGAACGAACCGAGCGACGTGACACGTACGCCGCCCCCGCTTGCCGTGCCCCCGCTGCCCCCGCGCACGACGATCCTGCGTCTGGCCGCGATCGGCGGGGTGATGCTGGCGCTGGTCGCGGGGTTCGCCCTGAGCGCCGGGTGGCTGACGCCGCACAGGCTGACGCAGCATTCCTTCATGACGGCGTTTCGCGTCGTGGACGGGCGGCATCCGGGCTTTCGCCGCAACCATGCCAAAGGGCTATGCGTCAGCGGCTGGTTCGACGGCAGCGGGCAGGCGCAGGTGCTGAGCACGGCGTCGGTGCTGGGGCCCCGGCGCAGCCGGGTGACCGGGCGGTTCGCGCTGGCGGGCGGGATGCCGTTCCAGCCCGATGCGCCGGGCAAGGTCCGCAGCATGGCATTGCGCCTGAGGCCGCCCGACGGCCTGGAATGGCGGATGGGGATCAACGACATTCCGGTCTTCGTCGCGCGCGACGCGCGGGAATTCCATGACCTGCTGCTGGCCGGCCGCCCCGACCCGGCGACGGGCAAGCCCGATCCGGCGCGCATCGGGCCGTTCCTGGCCGGCCATGCGGCGGTGGCCAGGGCGCTGGCGCTGGTGGCGGCGCGGCCGCTGACGTCGGGATTCGGCGACGATACCTATAACAGCCTGGATACGTTCCGCTGGATCGATGCGGCGGGCCGGTCGGTGGCGGTACGCTGGGCGATGGTGCCGCTGCAGCCGGTGGCGCCGTCGCGGGCGGGACGGGACGGGTCCTATCTGTTCGAGGACCTGATCGTGGCGCTGCGGCAGCATCCGCTGCGCTGGCGGCTGGTGGTGACGGTGGCCGGTCCGGGCGACCCGACGGCGGACCCCACCCTGCCCTGGCCCGCGGGGCGGCGGCAGATCGATGCGGGGACGCTGACCCTGGACCGGGCCGAGAGCGAGGATGACGGCGCCTGCACCGGCCTGACCTTCGACCCGATGGTGCTGCCGCCCGGCATGGCGGCGTCGGACGATCCGATCCCGGCGGCGCGGTCGGCGGCCTATATGCGTTCGTTCTGGCTGCGGTCGGGCGAGGCCAGGATACCCAGCGCGGTCAGCCCCGCCATGGTCGCCACCGGAGGAGGCCAATGAACCGGGTCGTACGGTTTTCCGCCCTGGCGCGGGTGCTGCACTGGCTGATGGCGCCGCTGATCCTGGGCATGCTGCTGGTCGGCGTGTTCATGGCCGCGACCGAGGGCCCGGCCTATGCCACGCTGGTGGCGCTGCATCGGCCGATGGGGATCGGCATCCTGCTGCTGGCGGCGATCCGCCTGGCGAACCGGCTGATCGTCAGGCCGCCGCCGCTGCCCGCCGCGATGCCGGCGATCCAGCGAGTGGCGGCCCTGGGGTCGCATATCGCGCTGTATGCGCTGATGATCGCGATGCCGCTGGTGGGCTGGGGGATGCTGTCGGCCGGGGCCTATCCGGTCGTGCTGTGGGGGGCGGTGCGGCTACCGCCGATCCTGCCGCACGACCCGACCTTGTTCGCGCTGCTGCGGCAGTTGCATAGCTGGCTGGCCTTCGCGCTGTTCGGAGTGGTCGTCGTGCATGTGGGGGCAGCCCTGCTGCATGGGCTGATCCTGCGCGACGGGGTCTTTCCGGCCATGGCGTCGCTCCGGCGGGGGCGGCGGGAGGGCGCGTGACCCGTCACGCGGCGCGGGGCGCCGGCGGACGGGCGTGGCGGGCGGCGCAGGTGACAACGCTGGCGGCCAGGAAGCCGACCGCCGCGATTTCGAGCGCCGTCGGCCAGCGCTGGTGCCACAGGCAGCCATAGAACAGGGCGAAGAGGGTTTCGCCCACCGCCATCTGTCCGCTGAGGGTCAGGGGAAGCTGGCGGCTGGCGCGGTTCCAGAACATGCCGCCCAGGACCGAGCCCAGCAGCCCGACCCCCACGCTGACCGCCCCGAAGACGAGCCATTGCCGGGCATCGTGCGTGGCCGGTCCCGCGCCCGGCGCCGTCCCGAACACCGTCCCGAACGCCGACCCGAACGCCATCCCTGGGCCCGCGAGGGCGAGGACGGGCAGCAGGACCAGGGATTGCGCGCCGGTGACCAGGCCGGTGAGCAGGCCCCAATCCCCGGCGCCGATCGTCGGCAGCCGGCGCATCCAGCGGGCATTGGACACGGCGAAGAGGCTCCAGGATGTCAGTCCGGCCAGGGCGCAGAGCAGGCCCAGCACCCGGTGGGGGGCGGCCCCGGCGGCGGATGCGGCGGGCGTGCCGGCCGCCTGCAGGCCGATCAGGCCGATTCCGATGGCGGCCAGCAGCAGCGAGGGGGCGAGGCGGCGCAGCGGCAGGCTGCCGGCGTCGCGCGTGCCGAGCAGCGCGACCGTGACCGGCAGGAAGCCGGTGACGATCGACGTGGCGCCGATGCCGCACAGCCGCACCGCGCTGGCGATCAGCACGTAATAGGCGAGATTGCCGGCGAGCCCGAGTCCGAACAGCCCGCACCAGCCCGACGCCGGCACGCGCGGCAGCACGGTGCGCCAGCGCGGCGCCAGCAGGGCTGCGGAGAGCAGTCCATAAGCCAGATAGCGGGCCAGCGAGAGGGCGAGCGCGCCGAAATCCGGCACCAGTTCGGGGGCCAGAAAGATGGTGCCCCAGCAGGCGCCGGCGGCGAGCCCATTGAGCAGGCCGGAAAGAAGGGGAGCGTCGGATTTCATGAAAGGGTCCAGGAAAGGGTCCGGGCGGAGCGATGGTCGCATCCGGCATAGCCGAGCGCGCGGCCGGCGTCTTGGCCCGGACTGTCGTTTTCTGGTCCCAGGCTGTCGCTGTGCGGATGAGGCCCGGCGCTTTACCGGTGCGCCCGGCGATAGGCGGCGGGCGTGGTGCCGGTGGCGCGGCGGAAGGCGCGGGTCAGAACGCTTTGATCGGCGAAGCCGGCGCGGAGGGCCAGTTCGGCGATGGGCTGGTCGCTGTCGGCCAGCCACGCCTGGACCTGTCGCAGGCGCAGGTCGGACAGCCAGGCCTGCGGCGTGCGGCCGGTTTCGCGCCGGAAGACGGCGTGCAGGCGGCTGGTGCTGAGGCCCGCCATGCGCGCCATGGCCGCGGCCGTCCACGGCGCGCCCGGATCGGCGGCCATGGCGTCGCGCAGCGGCGCGAGACGGGAGGGAGTAAAAGGCGGGGCGTCACAGGTCAGCGCGTCGATCAGCAATGGGGCCCAATGGGCCAGCACGGCGGCGGGCCGCGCGCCGCCATCGAGATGCAGGCGCATGAAGTCGATGAGATGGCGCGCCTGGGGGGAGAGCGGCAGGAAGCGGCGGCGGCCCAGCATGTCCGCCGCCGCGTCGCCGACCAGCGCCATGTCCATGTCGAGGATCAGGAAGCGGTTCCGGCTGGTCGCGGCCTGGGCATGGTCGGTGCCCGCGGCGACGAAGGCGGCCGAGCCCATGGCGAGGCGGCCGCCATGGCCGGCGATTTCGAGATCGAGGCAGCCGGAGACGGGCAGCACGAACTGGGCGTAAGGGTGGCGTTCCGGCGCGCGGGCGTCGCCATAGCTGCGTGCCGTGAGGTGCAAGATCGTCATCCGCGTGCCGCGTCCCTGGGGGCCAGGCGGTCGGCTTCGGCCAGGTCGGCCGGGGTGTTGACATTGTGGAACGGATCGAACGGACGGGCGCTGAAATCCACGTCGCGCATGCCGATCGTGACCGCGAAGGCGCGGACGCCGAAGGCTGCGCGCGGGCCGTCGGGCGGCAGGGCGGCGAGGCGGGCCCGCAGGGCGTCGCGCGCGGCGACCGGCCACAGCGCCACCAGATGGTGCCGCCGCCCGGCCGAGACGGCCACCGCCGGCGCGGGGGCCAGGGCGGCCGGGAGGTCGCGCGGCACGAAGGGCGTGTCGCCCGGCACCGTCAGCACCGCGTCGCACCCCAGCCCGGCGGCCCAGTCCATGGCGGCCAGCACGCCCGCCAGCGGGCCCGTGCCGACCGGGCCGTCGGGCAGCACCGGCAGGCCGAAGGCGGCGAAGCGCGCGGCGTCGCCCCGCGCATTGATCGCAAGCGGCCCCCCTGCCCCGCCCAGCCGGTCCAGCAGGTGGGCCAGCAGGCTGCGCCCGCCCGCCCGGAGCAGCGGCTTGTCCCCGCCGCCCATGCGGGTGGCCAGGCCGCCGGCCAGAATCACCACGGCAAAGCGCATTGGTTTCGTCCTCCGCCCGTTTGGGGGTGCCCGTTTTGGCGGGCGTCCGTTTGGGGAGCGTACGACGCCGCCTGCCCCGATACTTGTCATCATAGGGGATTGGGGGCACCTGTACGCGATATTCAAC
Organism: Nguyenibacter vanlangensis; assembly: GCF_038719015.1. Lineage (NCBI taxonomy): Bacteria > Pseudomonadati > Pseudomonadota > Alphaproteobacteria > Acetobacterales > Acetobacteraceae > Nguyenibacter > Nguyenibacter vanlangensis. The sequence continues at coordinate 3,748,132 of NZ_CP152276.1, read as the reverse complement.
GGCGCGTCATCGGCGCCGGACCACAGGAACGAGGATGCCGCCGCGCATGCACGCACCCGCCATCATGGGGATTACCGGACGCAGCGGCGCGGGCAAGACCACGCTGATCGAACGGCTGCTGACAGTGCTGGGACGGCGCGGGGTGCGGGTTTCGACCATCAAGCACGCGCATCACGGGTTCGATATCGACCGGCCGGGGAAGGATTCCTGGCGCCACCGGGCGGCGGGCGCGCGCGAGGTGCTGGTGGCGTCAGGCACGCGCTGGGCGCTGCTGCACGAGGCGCCTGACGGGGAAGCCGAACCGGGCCTGCCCGAGTTGATCGGCCGGATGGGGCCGGCGGACCTGATCCTGGTGGAAGGGTTTCGCGGGGCGATGCCGGCGGCGATCGAGGTGTATCGTCCCTCGTTGTCCCAGGCATTGTCCGGGGCGCCGTCCGGGGCGCTGGACGGGGCGGGCAAGGGGCCGTTATGGCCGGTGACGCCGCAGGTGCTGGCGGTGGCGACCGACGACGCGGCGCTGGCGCTGCCGCCGGGCATCGCGCGGCTGGACCTGGCCGATGCGGCGGCGATCGGCGATTTCGTGATGGCGCGGGCGCGGCCCTGGCGCCCGGGGGCAGGTGCGGCATGAGCGCGGCGAACGGGACCGGGCCGGGCGCGGCGCCCGATCCCGGCTGGTTTCCGCTGGCGCTGCGGCTGCAGGGCGCGCGGGTGCTGGTGGCGGGCGGCGGCGGGATCGCGCTGAACAAGATCCGGCTGCTGCTGGCCCATGGCGCGCGCGTCGAGGTGGTGGCGCCGGTATTGGACGATGCGCTGGCGGCGTTGCGCGACGCGGGCGCCCTGACGCATGTCGCGGGCGAGGCGACGCGGGAGCGGCTGGGGGCGCTGCTGCCGGGCTGCCGGCTGGTCTATGCCGCGACCGACGACCGCGCGGCCAACCGTCTGGTGGCGGCCGAGGCCGAGGCGCTGAACATCCCGGTCTGCGCGGTGGACGATCCGGAGCCGTCGTCCTTCATCACCCCGGCGCAGATCCATCGCGGGCCGGTGCGGATCGCGATTTCCACCGGGGGGGCCGCGCCGGTGCTGGCGCGGCGGCTGCGCGAGCGGATCGAGGCGGTGATGCCCGCCGGCCTGGACGGGCTGGCGCGGTTTCTGCAGGCCGAGCGGGCCCATGTGGTGGGGCGCTGCCCCGACGTGAACCGGCGGCGGCGCGTATGGGAGGCGTTCCTGGACGGGCCGGGCGGGACGGCGGCGGCGGCGGGCGACCGGGCGACCGCGCGGCAGGTGCTGGACGCGCTGCTGGACGGCGTGGCGGTGGGCGGCGAGGTGTGGCTGGTGGGTGCCGGGCCGGGGGATGCCGATCTGCTGACCCTGCGGGCGCTGCATCTGATGCAGAATGCGGATTCGGTGCTGTACGACCAGTTGCTGCCGCCCGAATTGCTGGACCGGGTGCGGCGCGACGCCGAGCGCGTGTTCGTGGGCAAGCAGCGCGACCGGCACACCATGCCGCAGGAGCAGATCAATGCCGAGCTGATCCGCCGGGCGCGGGCGGGCGAGCGGGTGCTGCGCCTGAAGGGGGGCGATCCGTTCATTTTCGGCCGGGGCGGCGAGGAGATCGAGGCGCTGATGGCGGCCGGCGTTCCGTTCCAGGTCGTGCCCGGGATCACCGCGGCCAGCGGCTGCGCGGCCTATGCCGGGATTCCGCTGACGCATCGGGATTGCGCGCAATCCTGCCTGTTCGTGACCGGGCATGCGCGCCGCGACGGCACGCTGGACCTGCCCTGGGAGAGCATGGCGCGGCCGGGGCAGACGATCGCGATCTATATGGGTGTGACGGCGCTGCCGGAATTGTGCGCCATGCTGGTGCGGCACGGACTGCCGCCGGACTGGCCGGCGGCGCTGGTCGAGCGGGGGACGCGGCCCGACCAGCGGGTGCTGACCGGCACGCTGGCCAGCCTGCCGGAGATGGCCCGGGCCCAGGCGGTGGGCAGCCCGGCGCTGGTGCTGGTGGGCGAGGTAGTGCGCCACCGGGTGGTGACGCCGCCGCCCCTGCTGGAGGTGTGACGCGGCCGGCCGGCGGGACGCCCGGACAGGTTCAGGAGATGTCGGCCATGAGCGAGACATGGGCGCAGGTGATCTTCCACCCCGCGTCGGTGCGGACCCAGGTCTGGCTCTGGCGGCCGATGCGGGTGCCGCCCTCGCGCTGGAATTCCAGGTTCACGGTGCCCAGATCCGGCCCGAAACTGGTGACGACGCGGCGCAGCACGCGGCGCTGCGGCGAACCGCCGACCCGGCCCTGGCGGAAGGCGGCGATCTCGGCGAAACCGTACAGGACCTCGCCCACGCCGTAGCGGATGGTTTCCGGCGCGTTGCGGAACAGGGCGTCGAGGGTTTCGACGTCGTTGGCCATCAGGGCGGTTTCGTACCGGTCCGCCATTTCGGTGAGTTCGGCGACGGTGGCGGGGTCGTCGATGGTCAGCATGTCGGCTCTCCTGCGCGGGTTTGCGCGAGGAGCGTATCGCGGCATCCGGCACGCCGCAAAGCCGCGCCGGGGACGCCGGCGCGTTCCGGCCAAGCCGTTTATTTCGCTTCCGTTTATTTCGCTGCCCTTTATTTCGCCGCCTTTATTTCGTCGTATAGCCGCCGTTGACCAGGATGGTCTGGCCGGTCATCCACCAGCCTTCGGACACCAGGAAGCGGACGAAGGGGGCGATGTCCGCGACGTCGGTCAGGCCGGTCCTGGTGAAGGCCGACAGGGCGGCGGCCTGCTTGTGGTAGGCGACGGCGTCCGGCGCTTCCTGGCCGTAGAAGAAGGGCGTGTCCATCGGGCCGGGACCGATGGCGGTGACCGAGATGCCGCGTGCGCCATATTCCTTGGACGCGGCGCGGGTGAAATGCTCGACCGGGGCCTTGGCGCCCGCATAGGTGGAATAGAACGGGGTGTAGGCCCCCAGCAGCGAGGTCACCAAAGTGACCAGCTTGCCGTTGTCGTTGAGATGGATGCCGGCTTCCTTGATGAAGAAATAGGCCGCCTTGGCGTTGATGGCGAACATCGAATCGAACTCGGCCTCGGTCGTTTCGGCGATGGGCTTCTTCAAGACCTTGCCGACCGTGTTGATCGCGATGTCGGGGCGGCCGATCGCCGCCACCGTGTCGGCGAAGAGCCTGGCGCAGGCCCCGGCGCTGGTCAGGTCGGCCTGCAGCGCCACCGCCTGGACCCCTGCCGCCCTGAGGTCGGCCAGGGTGCGGTCGGCGTCGGGCCGGGTGGCGGCGCTGTTGTAATGGATGGCGATCGCCTTTGCGCCGTGGGCGGCGAGGTCGCGCGCGATCAGGCTGCCGAGATTCTTGGCACCGCCGGCGATGAGGACGGTCTTTCCCCCGATTCCGTGGTCCGCAATGCCGTGGTCCGCAATGCTGTGATCGATCATGGCTGGGTTCCCTGCTGCCATCCGCGTTCCTGCCCGGGACGATAGGCGTTGCGCGTTTCGGCATAAACGTCGCGACATCGACAACAGATGTCGTAAAAATCGAACAATAACGGGAATTGACCGGGAGGTGCCTTGGACCGGATCGAACTGTTTCGCGTCTTCGCCCGGGTGGTGGAGACGGCGAGTTTCACCCGCGCGGCGGACGGGCTGAACATGCCGCGTTCGTCGGTGTCCACCGCCATCCAGGAACTGGAGGCGCGGCTGGGCGCGCGGCTGCTGGCGCGCACGACGCGTTCGGTCGCGCCCACACCGGACGGGGCGGCGTTCTACGAGCATTGCGTGCGGCTGATCGCCGACATGGAAGAGGCCGAGGCGCTGTTCCGGCGGGACGCGGTCGGGCCGCGCGGGGTCCTGCGGGTGGACATGCCCGGGCGGATCGGACGGCTGATCGTCGCCCCTGCCCTGCCGGATTTCCTGGACCGCTATCCGGGGATCGAGATCGTGCTGGGGGTAAGCGACCGCGCGGCCAATCTGGTGGAAGAGGGGATCGATTGCGCGCTGCGGGTGGGACCGCTGCACGAGTCCGGGCTGATCGCGCGTCGGATCGGCGAACTGGCGCTGATCAACGTCGCCAGCCCGGCCTATCTGGCGCGGCATGGCGTGCCGCGCGGGCCGGCCGACCTGACGGCGCATCAGGTGGTGCGCTATGCCTCGCCCGCCACGGGGCGGGTCGAGGACTGGGAATGGATGGCCGAGGGGCAGATCCGGAGCGCGGCGCCGGCCGGGCGGGTGACGGTCAACAGCGCCGAGGGGCTGATCGCCTGCTGCCTGGCCGGGCTGGGGCTGATCCAGGTGCCGGCCTATGACGTGCGGGGCCATCTGGAGACGGGAGAACTGGTGGAAGTGATGGCGGACCGGCGGGCCGCGCCGCTGCCGATGGCGCTGCTGTACCCGCATCGGCGGCACCTGTCGCGCCGCCTGCAGGTCTTTGCCGACTGGCTGGCAGGCATTCTGGCCGCGACGGCGATGTCCGGCCGGCCAAGGCCGTGAGGGGGCGCTTCATTTTCCCCGATGTTGCGGGATGGGCGAATCGGCCTAGTGTTTCGGGACCGTGTGATCGAGGCCCCCCGTGATGTCGTCCGCCCGTGCGTTGCTTGTCGGAGATCCGGCGCCCTGGTTCGTGCAGCGCTGCACCACGCCGTTCGGGACCTATAGTTTCGACATGGCGGCGGGGCGGTCGGTCCTGCTGTATTTCTTTCGCTCGTCGACCCAGGCGGGGGTGGGCGCGGCGCTGGCGCATCTGCGCGCGGCGGGGGCGGTGCTGGATGGGGTGCGCAGCCATTTCTTCGGCGTTTCGACCGATCCGGAGGACGAGGCGCGGTTGGGCGAAATGCCGCCGGGCATGCGGTTCTTTCGCGACGCGGACCGTGCGGTGACCACCTTGTACGGCCTGGCGGAGCAGGAGGCGCCGTATTGGATGGTCGTCGATCCGATGCTGCGGATTGCCGCGGTGCAGCCGGACGGGCCGGGGGTGGCGGAGCGGATGGTCGGTCTGCTGTGCCGCATGAGGCCGATCGCCCCGGCCGCGCCGGTGCCCGTGCCGGCGCTGATGCTGGCGGACGTGTTCGAGCCCGCGTTCTGCCGGCAATTGATGGCGTATTATCACGCGCAGGAGAGCGTGCCGTCGGGCATGCTGACCGAGCAGGTGCCGGGGCGGTCGGTGGCGGTGGCCGATCCGGGGTTCAAGCGGCGGCGCGATTGCCGGCTGCGGGACCGGGGGCTGGTGGGGCAGGTGCAGGCGCGGATCATCCGCCGCGTGGTGCCGGAGATCCACAAGGCGTTCCAGTTCCAGGCCACGCAGATGGATCGGCTGATCCTGGCCTGCTACGATTCCGGCGAGCAGGGCTGTTTCGGCCCGCATCGCGACAATACGGTGGCGGCGGCGGCGCATCGGCGCTTTGCCGTGTCGATCAACCTGAATGACGGATTCGAGGGCGGCGCGGTGTCCTTTCCGGAATTCGGGGGGCCGGGATTCTGCCCGCCGGCGGGCGGGGCGCTGGTATTTTCCTGCGGGCTGCTGCATGCGGTGACGCCCGTCACCCGGGGGCGGCGCCATGCCTGCCTGCCTTTCGTGTTCGATGACGCGGCGGCGGCGATCAAGCAGGCCAACCGGGCGGCCATGGGGCGGACCGAAACGGCGTGAGCGCCTGTTGCCAGCGGCGGCGGAAACGCCGATCCTGCGCGCCATGTGGAGCGAACCCTATCTGGAGACCTGCTGCCGGTCGGCGCTGCACCGGCTGATCCTGTGCGGCGCGGCGGGGCGGCCCGAGGGGCTGAAGGACCAGCCCTGCCTGGAGCGGATGGCGGGCATGGGGCTGGTGGCGCGCGACGCGGCCGGGCGGTACCGGGCCACGGCGGCGGGGGTGGCGCGCCATGACTCCGAGATCATGGCCCCGGCGATCACGGCCCGGGCAACCACGGCTTCCGGCGGCGGCGCCGGGCGATGATCCGCCATGACGATATCTGGCACGCGCTGGACGTGCTGGCCGCCGAGCGGGGGCTGACGCCGTCGGGGCTGGCGCGGGCGGCGGGGCTGGACGGCACCAGCTTCAACCCGTCGAAGCGCGCGACCCCGGCGGGGCGGCCGCGCTGGCCGGGGACCGAGAGCCTGGCGCGGGTGCTGGATGCCACCGGCCTGACGCTGGAGGCGTTCGGCCGGCTGATGGCGGGGCAGGCCGTGCCCCGCGCGCCGCACCGCCCGGCCGGGCGGTCGCGGCTGCGCCTGTCGCACCTGTCGCAACTGGAGCAGGGGGGGATGTTCGATGCCGCTGGCCATCCGGCCGGGCGGCACTGGGACAGTTGGGACGTGCCGGGGCTGGCCGAGCCCGACCTGTATGCCGTGACGATCGACAGCGACGCGTTCGACCCGGTCTTTCGCCTGGGCGCGATGCTGATCGTCTCGCCGGGGGCGCCGGTGCGGCGGCAGGACCGGGTGATCCTGCACCGGGGGGACGGGGTGCTGTGCGCCATCGTGCTGGAACGCCGGCCCGGTGACGCGGGTGACGCGGTGTTGGGCGGGATCGGGGCGCAGGAGGGCATGGAGATCGCGGTGGGCGCGGAGGATCACCTGCACCGGATCATGATGGCTGTGCTGTAGCGACGCGGAGCGCGCGGGCGGCCGGGCCGGGGCGTGCCGCGGGCACGGGCTGGTGGGCGGCCAGTGTGATGCGGGCGCGGAACCCCCGGTCGTGGTCCGGCAGGGGGGAGGCGATGTCCAGCCCGGCGCCCATCTGGCCGGCGATGCTGGCGACGATGGCCAGGCCGAGGCCGCTGCCGTCGGACGGACTGTCGCCCCGCACGAAGGGTTCGGTCAGGCGGCGCAGGATGGCGGGCGGCAGGGCCGGGCAATCGTTGATGATGTCGACATGGATAATGTCGACATGGCCCGGGCGCGACAGCGCGACCGTGATCGGCGTGCCGGGCGTGCCGTGGTTGGCGGCGTTTTCGATCAGGTTGCGGAACAGGATGCCCGCGGCGTCGATGTCGCCCCGGACGATCAGCGAATCCATGCCGTCGCAGGTCACCACGACCTCGCGGAAGGCGGGAGGCGTATCCTGGAATTCGTCGGCCAGGACGTGCAGCACGGCGATCAGGTCGAACCGGTCGTCGGCGATGGCCGCGCCCGAGGCGGCACGGGAGAGTTGCAGCAGCTTTTCCGTCATGCGGCCGAGGCGGCGGATCTGCGCGATCATGCCGGCCAGGCGGCGGGGGGCGCCCGGTTCGTGCGTCCGGTCGTGCATCTGTTCGCGCAGCATCTGGGCCTGGGCCAGCAGGGCGCCGATCGGGTTGCGCAGCTCGTGCGCCGCGTTGGCGGCGAAGGCGCGTTCGGTCGAGAGTGCCTTCTTCAGCCGGTCCAGCAGGGAATTGAGCGCGGCGTGGATGGGCAGCAACTCGTCGGGCAGGTTCAGAGGCGGGATGGGGGTGAGGTTGCCGCCGCCGCGGGCGCGGATTTCGACCTGGAGGTCGGTCAGGGGGCGCAGGGCGCGGCGCACCACCCAGCGCACCAGCAGCCACACGCAGGGCAGGAAGACCACCATCGGCAGGATGGAGATCAGCGTGGCGCGGCGCACGGCCTCGCGCCGGTGGAAGGTGGGTTCGCCGACCAGGATGTAATGGCCGCCGTCGGTCGCCTGGACGACATAGACCCGAAAGCGCGGCCGGTCGTAGAAGCCCGGCTGCAGCAGCGGCACGAAGGGATGGTCCGGCGCGTTCTGCGAGCGCAGCACCAGCCGTCCGTCCGGGGTCGCGATCTGGTAGGCGAGCGTGCGCGGCCCGACCTGGGGCAGGCGGGCGACGTCGTCGCCGCGCGGGGCGGCGCCGATCGCGGAGATGACGAATTCCAGCCGTTCCGCGACCTCCTGCAACGAATTGTCCAGCCGTTCCGTGACCTCGTAGCGGGTGAAGCCGGCGACCAGGGCGCCCAGCAGCAGCAGGCAGCCCAGCACCACGGCCAGCACCCAGGCGACGATGCGCGCGGCCAGGGTCCAGCGGGGCGCGGCGGGGACAGCCGTCATCATGCCCCGGCCCCGCGCGCCAGGCAGTAGCCGCGGCCGCGCACGGTGCGGATCAGGCCGGGGCCGACCTTCTTGCGGACGCGGCTGACGAAGACCTCGATCGCGTTGCTTTCGATTTCCTCGCCCAGGCCGTAGAGCGCGTCCTCGATCTGTTCACGCGAGCAGATGGCGCCGGCGCGGCGGGCCAGCAATTCGATCACCGCCCATTCGCGCGCGGTCAGTGCCACGTCCTGTCCCAGGCGGGACATGCGGCGGCGGGCGAGGTCGATTTCGACCTCGCCCAGTTCCAGGCGGTTGTCGACCAGGGCGACGTAGCGGCGCGAGACCGCGTCGAGCCGGGCGAGCAGTTCGTCGAAATCGTAGGGCTTGACGATATAGTCGTCCGCGCCGTCGGACAGGCCGGCGATGCGGTCGCTGATCTGGTCCTGCGCGGTGGTGATCAGGATGGCCATGGCCGAGCCGCCGCGCCGGACCTGCCGCAGCAGGTCGCGGCCGCTGCCGTCGGGCAGGCCGAGATCGAGCAGCAGGAAATCATAGGCGGCGGCGGAGAGCGCGGCGCGGGAATCGTCCAGCGTGGTGAACCAGTCCACGGCGTGGCCGGCGCGGCGGAGCCGGTCCCGCACCGCCGAGCCCAGGGCGGCTTCGTCCTCGACGATCAGGATCCGCACCGATGCCCTCCTTGCCCGCGCGGACGGATGTCCGTCCGCGTCATGCGTCGCTTCTGTCGCGCATCACCCGTGCATAGAGCGACGGCAGCACCAGCAAGGTCAACAGGGTCGATGAGACAAGGCCGCCGATCACCACGCTGGCCAGGGGGCGTTCGACCTCGGCCCCCGCGCTGGTGGAGAAGGCCATGGGGAAGAAGCCGAGGCTGGCGACCAGGGCGGTGGCGATGACCGGGCGGAAGCGCTCCTCGGCGGCCTCGAAGGCCGCGCGGGCGACCGGGATGCCGCGCGCGCGCAGATGCTGGATGTAGCTGACCAGCACCACGCCGTTGAGGATGGCCACCCCGAACAGCGCGATGAAGCCGATGCCCGCCGAGATGCTGAAGGGCAGGCCGCGCGCCCAGAGCATGAGGATGCCCCCGGTCGCGGCCACCGGCAGGTTGACGAACACCAGCAACGCCGGCCGGACCGCGCCCAGGGCCACCACCAGCAGGGCGAAGATCAGCGCCAGCGCGATCGGCACCACGATGTCGAGCCGGGCCATGGCCGATTGCAGGTTGCGGAACTGGCCCTGCCAGATCATACGGTAGCCGGGGGGGAGATGCACCCGCGCCGCGACGGCGGCCTGGGCGGCGGCGACGTAGGAGCTGAGGTCGCGCCCGCGCACATTGGCCTGCACCACCAGGCGGCGCTGGATGCGGTCGCGGCTGATGCGCGGGGGGCCGTCGGCCACCGCGATGTCGGCCACCTGCGACAGCAGCACCGTCCCCTGCCCGTCCGCCCGGCGGACGCGCAGGCGGGCGATGGCGTCGCGGGAGCCGACCTGGGCGGGGTCGAAGCGGATCTGGGTGTTGACCACGGCGTTGTCGACGATGACGGGCCGGCCGATATGGCCGCCCACGGCCTCGACCGTGTCCAGGATCTCGGACAGCGGCACGTTCATCTGCGCCGCGCGCCGGCGGTCGACATCGACATGGATGAAGGGCAGCGTGCCGTCGCCCTGCGGCGCCACGTCGGCGGCGCCGGGCACGCCGTTCAGCGCCGCGGCCACCTGGTCGCCCAGGCGGGAGAGCATGTCGAGGTCGGGACCGTAGATCGAGACCGCGATCTGGGTCCGGACGCCGGACAGCAGATCGTCCATGCGCATCTGCACCGGCTGGCTCCAGGAGAACTGGGCGTCGGGCAACTGGTCGCGCAGGACCTTGTCGATGGCGGTCACCAGCCCTTCTTGCGTGCTGGCGGTGCGCCACTGCGACGGGTCCTTGAGGAAGATGAAGCTGTCGGTTTCGTTGACGCCCATCGGGTCGGTGGGGATGGCCGAGGTGCCGGTGTTGCTGACCACGGTCGCGACCTCGGGGAAGCGCTTGAGGATCTGTTCCTCGCGCTGGACGGAGTGCAGCACGGTGGGCAGCGAGGCGCTGGGCAGGCGGGTGGAGGTGACGACCAGCGCGCCCTCGCCCAACTGGGGGATGAATTCGCCGCCCAGGCGGGTGGCCAGGAACACCGAGAGGAGGAAGACGGCGAAGGTGGCGCCGAACAGAGGGCCGGGATGGGCCTCGCCCCACAGCACGACGGGGCGGTAGCGGCGGCGCAGCATCGCCACCAGGCGCGTGTCGCCATGGGCGGGGGCGTGGCGCAGGGCCAGCGCGGCGATCACCGGCACGCAGACCATGCAGTAGGCCAGGGACGCCAGCAGCGCCATGATGATGGTCTGGGCCATCGGGCGGAACATCTTTCCCTCGATCCCCTGCAGGGTCAGGATCGGCAGGTAGACCATGATGATGACCAGGATCGCGAAGCCGACGGGACGGATCACCTGCATGACCGAGGACACGACCTGGGTGCGCAGGTCGGCGGTATCGCCGCGCCGGCGGTGGGCGATCAGGTTTTCGACGATCACCAGCGAGCCGTCGACGATCATGCCGAAATCGATCGCGCCCAGGCTGAGCAGGTTGGCCGAGATGCCGAATTGCCGCATGCCGGCCATGGCGCAGGCCAGCGCGAAGGGAATGACCGAGGCGATGACCAGCGCGGCGCGCCAGTCGCCGATCACCACCACCAGCACCGCCACGACCAGCGCGGCGCCCATCATCAGGTTGTCGCGCACCGTGGCGATGGTGCGGTCGGTCAGGTCCGAGCGGCTGTAATAGGGGTCGAGCGTGACGCCGGCGGGCAGCGAACGCGCGATGCCGGGCAGCGCCGCGCGGATGCCGGCCAGGGTGGCGTCGGAGCTGGCGCCCATGCGCATCAGCACCACGCCATTGACGATTTCGCCCTTGCCGTCGCGGGTGACGGCGCCCAGGCGGGTGCGCGGGCCCATGGCGACGCGGCCGATATCGCGCAGGCGGATCGCGGTGCCGTCGGGGTTCTGCCGGACCGGCAGGGCGGCGAAATCGTCCAGGCTGCGGATCAGGCCGCGGCCGACGACGATCTGCTGTTCGGCGTGATGTTCGATCCAGCCGCCGCCGGATGCCGCGTTGTTGGCATCCACCGCGCGATAGATTTCGCTGACCGACAGGCCGTAGGCGGTCAGCCGGGCCTGGTCGATGGCGACCTGGTAGGTTTCCTCGGCCCCGCCATTGACGTTGACGTCCACCACGCCGGGCACCAGCTTGAGCTGCGGCACCACCACCCAGTTCATCAGCCGGTTGAGATCCATCAGCGACAGGCGCGGGCCGCGGATCTGGACCTGCATGATTTCCCCCATGCCGGTGGCGAGCGGGCCCATGTTGATCGACAGTCCCGGGACGGAGATCAGGGACCGGGCCTGCTGGATGCGTTCGTTGACGCGGGTGCGGTCGAGATCGATGTCGGTGTCGTCGTCGAACTGCACATAGACCACCGACACGCCCGAGCGCGAGACCGAGCGCAGGTCGTTCATGCCCGGGATGCCGGCCATGCTGGTCTCGATCGGGAAGGTGATCAGGCGTTCCACTTCCTCGGTCGCCAGGCCGGGGGCGACCACCGAGACCAGCACCTGGCGCGGCGAGATGTCGGGCACCGATTCGACGGGCAGGCCGAGGATGGCGCCGATCGCCGCCAGGAGGATGGCGATCGCGCCGCCGATCACAACGAACCGGCTGGCCTGCAGGCGTTCGAGCAATCCGCGCATGTCAGCCGCCACCCGTTCCGGCCAGCAGCAGGCTGGATTTCAGGGCGAAGCTGCCCTGGGCGGCCACGGCCTGTCCGGCGGCGAGGCCCGCGGTGACGACGGCGCTGCCGCCGCTGTCCAGCGCCACGGTGACCGGGACGGGACGGAAAATGTCGGGGGCGGTGCGGATGAAGACCACGTCGCGGCCATTGACCTGCTGCACGGCCTCGGACGGGATGACGATGCCGGTGGCGCGGTCGTCGGTCTGCAGTTCGGTGTCCAGCATCATGCCCGGCCGCAGCGCGCCGCCGGGATTGGGCACGGCGCTGATGACCCGGACCAGGCCGGTGGCCGGGGCGGCCATGCCGTCGACCGAGCCGATGCGCGAGGCCAGCGCCCGGTCGCCGAGCCGCGTGACCTGCCGTCCGCCGGGCACGATATGCGCCGCGTCCTGGGGCGGGATGTCGGAGACGATCCAGACCGAGGACAGATCGACCAATGTCGCGGCGTCCTGCCCCGGTTCGATATCGCCGGCCACGGCGACCGAGACCGATTGCACCGTGCCGTCGACCGGGGCGATCAGGGACGAGGTTTCGTCCTGGGAGGTTTCGTCGCCGTTGTCGCGTTCGGTGACGGAATTGAATTCCTCCTGGAACCGGTGGGACATCGTCGCGACGTCGGCCTGGCGGGCCAGGACGGTGTTCTGCGCCTCCTGCAGCACCGCGAGGCGGCGGCGGACCTCGCCGGCGGCGATCGTGGCGCCGGCGAGGTCTCGGGCGCGGCGATAGGCGGCCGCGGCGTCGTCGCGCGCCGCGATGGCGGCGTTCAGGGCGGCGCGCATCTGCACCGCCTGGAGACGGGCGACGTGCAGGGAATGATCGACGTAATCGACCAGCACCGTATCGCGGGCGACGCGCTGCCCGGCCAGGACATGGACGGCCAGCACCTTGCCCGAGCCCACGGGGCGGATATGCACCACGCGGGTTTCGTCCGGCATCACGCGGGCGAGGGCGGGCAGCACGCGCGAGACGGTGCCGGCGCGGGCGGTGGCGACGGTCAGGCCCTCGTTCTTCTGCGCGTCGGCGCCGATGGTCACCGGGGCGAGGCCGTCGGCGGCGGGTGTCTCGGCGGCGGGCGTATCGGCAGCGGGCGTCTTGGCCTGGGCGGGAGCGAGGATCGCGATGAGGGCGGTGGCCGGCAGCAGGGCGGCGAGGCGTTTTCTCATGGCGTGGTGCCCGCGGCGATGGCGGCGCGCATGATGGCGGCGTGCCATTCGATTTCGGCCCTGTTCAGCGTGAGGATGGCGGAATAGGCGGCCTGTCGCGCCCGCAATGCCTCGACCAACGATGTTTCTCCTACCTGCCAGGATCGTTCCATTTCATCCGCGCGCCGGTTCAGGGCACCGGCGGCGGCGCGGGCGCCATCCAGCGTCGCGGCGGAGGCGTCCAGCCGGGCGCGCACCTGGGCCAGTTCGACGCGCACCGCGCGGCGGGCCTGCAGTTCCTGGCTGCCGGCGGCGGCCAGCCTGTCCCGCGCGGCGGCCATCTGCGGCACGTTCCGCGCCGCGCTGGGCAGCGGCATGATGACGTTGACGCCGACCTGGTCGTCCCACGGGCTGCCGTACTGGCCCTGGTGAATCACGCCGACGCCGATTTCGGGGTTGGGCATGAAGGAGGCGCGGGCGAGGCGCACGCTTTCCTGGGCCGCCATGACGGCGCGGCGGGCGGCGCGGACGCGGGGATCGTTGTCCTCGACCAGTTGGGGGGTGCCGAAGCGCGTGCGGGCCAGGAGGCGCGCATCGCAGGACAGGATGTCCGGCACGCCGTCGCGGCCCAGCAGCACCTGCAGCGCGGCGGCGGCGGTGGCGGTCTGTTCGCGGGCCAGGGCGACCTCGTTACGGGCGGCGGCCAGTTCGGCGGCCACGGCCTGGCGGTCGGACAGGGGGGATTCGCCGACCCGCGCGGCGTGGGCGGTGGCGGCGTCCAGGCGCCGCATCGCCTGCAGCAGCGACAGGGCGACCGCCTGTCGGCGCTGGGCGATGACCAGCGCGCCGGTGGCGTCCAGCACCCGGACGGCGACGGCCATGTGTTCGGCGTTCATCCGTTCCTGGATGGCGGCGGCGTCGGCCTGTGCCACGCGGCGGGTGGCGGTGCCCTGCCCCGGCAGCCAGAGCGGCACCGAGATGCTGCCCTGATAGGTCGTGTAGCCGAGATTGGAGCCGATGAAATGGTCGTCGTAATATTGCGCGGAGACGACCGGGCCGCCGGGGAACCAGGATCGCGCGGCATCGGCGCGGTCATCGGCGGATTGGCGGTTGGTCGCCAGTTCCGCGCGCATCGGGTCGATCGCCCAGGCGGCGCTGACGGCGTCGTGGAAGGCCAGGCCGGCGGCGTGGGCCGGCGGCGCGGCGGCCAGGCACGCGACGGCCAGCAGGGCGGCGCCCAGCGTGCGGGCCGGCGGGACGCTGCCGCGATCCATGACGGAGGGGGCTGTCCCGCCGTGCCGATTCCCATTGTGCCGGTCCCTGTCGTGCCTGTCGTGTCCCCTGCCCTGCTTCATGCGGCATCCCACGCGATCCGGCGGCCCCGTGCCGCACCTGCAGGAAAGGGGCTCTATCACAGGAAGCTGACGGGACCCTGAACGTGGTGTGCCGACGGGGCGGCCCGACGGGATGGGCCAAGGGGGCGGGGACGGAGAATTTCGATGCGGGCCCGCTGACTTTCCCGGGGTTTTGGCCTATGTCTCCGCCCATGACCGACACACCGCTCTCGCTGATCCGCAATTTTTCGATCATCGCGCATATCGACCATGGCAAGTCGACCCTGGCCGACCGGCTGATCCAGGCCTGTGGGGCGCTGAGCGCGCGCGAGATGACGAACCAGGTCCTGGACAACATGGAGCTGGAGCGCGAGCGGGGCATCACCATCAAGGCGCAGACCGTGCGCCTGACCTATCCGGCCAAGGACGGCAAGACCTATGTGCTGAACCTGATGGACACGCCGGGCCATGTCGACTTCGCCTATGAAGTCAGCCGGTCGCTGGCGGCGTGCGAGGGGTCGCTTCTGGTGGTCGACGCGTCGCAGGGGGTCGAGGCGCAGACCCTGGCCAACGTGTACCAGGCGATCGACGCCAACCACGAGATCGTCCCGGTGCTGAACAAGGTCGACCTGCCGGCCGCCGAGCCCGAGCGGGTGAAGGCGCAGATCGAGGAGGTGATCGGCATTCCGGCCGATGACGCGGTCGAGATTTCGGCCAAGACCGGCCTGAACATCGAAGGCGTGCTGGAGGCGCTGGTCACCCGCCTGCCGCCGCCGGTGGGCGACGACAGCAAGCCGTTGCAGGCGCTGCTGGTCGATAGCTGGTACGACCCGTATCTGGGCGTGATCATCCTGGTGCGCATCAAGGAAGGGCGCCTGCGCAAGGGGTCGCGCATCCGCATGATGTCGAACGGCGCGGTCTATCACGTGGACCAGGTGGGGGTGTTCGCGCCGCGCATGGTGCCGGTGGACGATCTGGGGCCCGGCGAAATGGGCTATATCAACGCGGCGATCAAGACCGTGGCGGATTGCAATATCGGCGATACGGTCACCGATGACCGCCGGCCGGCCGAGACGCCGCTGGCGGGGTTCAAGCCGTCGATCCCGGTCGTGTGGTGCGGGCTGTATCCGATCGATGCCGACGATTTCGAGAAGCTGCGCGACAGCCTGGCGAAGCTGCGGCTGAACGACGCGTCGTTCCATTACGAGGCCGAGACCTCGGCCGCGCTGGGCTTCGGCTTCCGCTGCGGGTTCCTGGGGCTGCTGCATCTGGAGATCATCCAGGAGCGGCTGAGCCGCGAGTTCAACCTGGACCTGATCGCCACCGCGCCGTCGGTGGTCTATCGCCTGTATCGGACCAATGGCGGGATGGAGGAGCTGCACAACCCCGCCGACATGCCGGACGGGTCGGTGATCGAGAAGATCGAGGAGCCGTGGATCGTCGCGACCATCATGGTGCCGGACGAGTATCTGGGCGCGGTGCTGACACTGTGCACCGAGCGGCGCGGCATCCAGAAGGACCTGACCTATGTCGGGAACCGGGCGATGGCGGTGTATCGCCTGCCGCTGAACGAGGTGGTGTTCGATTTCTACGACCGGCTGAAATCGGTGTCGCGCGGCTATGCCAGTTTCGATTACCAGATGGACGGGTATGAAGAGAGCGACCTGGTGCGGATTTCGATCCTGGTGAACCAGGAGCCGGTCGATGCGCTGGCCTTTATCGCGCATCGCTCGGCCGCCGAGACGCGCGGGCGGTCGATCTGCGCCAAGCTGAAGGAGCTGATCCCCCGGCAATTGTTCAAGATCGCGATCCAGGCGGCGATCGGCAGCCGGGTGATCGCGCGCGAGACGATCGGCGCGATGTCGAAGGACGTGACGGCCAAATGCTATGGCGGCGACATCTCGCGCAAGCGCAAGCTGCTGGAAAAGCAGAAGGAAGGCAAGAAGCGCATGCGCCAGTTCGGCAAGGTGGAGATCCCGCAGAGCGCGTTCCTGGCCGCGCTGAAGATGGATCATTAAGGCCGCCGGCAAAGCCTGGAGCCGGAGGAGCGCATCGGGGCTTTGCCCCTTGCGCCGGGCGGAAATGTTGCTATGTTCCGCGCCCATACGGCGGGCCGCCCGGCAGGTGGGCCCGTTTGTGCGCCGGAGAGATGGCCGAGCGGCTTAAGGCGCACGCTTGGAAAGCGTGTGTACGTTAATAGCGTACCGTGGGTTCGAATCCCACTCTCTCCGCCAGCACCATAACCACTTGATTTCATTGGGCTTTTTTCTTGGCTTCGGCAGTGTGTGGCACACGTTGGTGGCACACACGGGAAGCCAGAATGGCGACGCCTTACATGCAGCGCAGACGGTCGGTCTGGCACTTGAAAATTCGGGTTCCGGCCGACCTGCGCCCGCTGCTGAAGCAGCACGTTGTCCGGTCACTGAAGACGTCCGATAAAGTCATTGCGCAGGCCCGCGCCATAGAGGCGGCCTCGGCAATGAACGGGATATTCATGGACATCAGGCGGCAGGCCCTGGAAATCATTGCGGGCGTGAAGGACGACAAGCGACCACTGGCAGAACTCCGCCAGTTCTTGCAGGACCACGCGGACGAACTGGCCGCCCAGCCGAAAGAGTTTACGGAGCAATTTATTCGTGCGCTCCGAGGTGTCCGCGACCTTGAGGCCGGGCGGAACCGCCAGGACCAGTCGTGGCACGACCACCAGTCCAATATCATTGAAGCCATCAAAGCGGCGCGCCTTCAGGGTGAGGTCGAGGGGATGGCGCGTGCCATCAGGGAGGGGGCCGGTGCCAGGGTCGCGCCGTCCATCGCTGAAATCCGGGCTATTGAGCCGGAACAGGAGGGTCGGGCAGACCCATGGCCGGACCTCATTCCAGAGTTCTACCGGGACCGCCCTGACTTCGCGCCAAAAACCCTCATCGGGTATGGCACTACCTTCCGGCACCTTGAAGAAGTCATAGGGCGGAAGCCTGTCCGGGAAATCGCGAAGGGAGACATTAAGAATTTTGCGGATTTCCTGCGCGACAAGCCGTCCACCCGCTCCAAGACCGGCACTCTCAAACGGAATACAATCCTTCGTCAGGTCACGGAAGCCAAGGTGTTCCTCCGGTGGGCATGTGACTGCGGATACCTGGAAGACCGGGGCTTTGATGATGTGAAAATCCGGGGAGCGACACAGGCCGAGAAGCGCCAGCTACCGGAGGAAATCCGGCGGGCTTTCACGCCTGATGAGTTGCAGACCCTTTTTCAGAGCCCCCTCTTCACCGGATACAAGAGCCCCACCAAACGGGCCACGCCTGGACCTATGATGGCCAGGGGGACAGATGCATGGTTCCTAATCATCATGGCCCATACTGGCGCACGCATTGCTGAAATCGCGACGGCACCGGCAGTTCTGAAATATCTTGATGACGTCCCTTGCCTCGACCTTATCGACGCAGGGTCGAAGACGAGGAACGCCCGCCGCCTGGTCCCGATTATCCCTGGGCTTCGCAAGCTGGGCTTCATTGAATATGCCCAGCGCCAGGCAAAGGCCGGGAGGCTGTTGATGGATGATGGCCGGGAGAAGCGGTCCCCGGATGCATGGTCCAAGAGACTGAATCGTTATCTTGACGATATCGGCCTCACAGACGACGCCCTAGTGACATATTCCCTTCGGCACTCATTTAGGCAGATGCTCCGCGCGGCCAACCTGAACCATGAAGTAGTCAACAGGGTCTTCGGCCACGAAACCGGAGAGGTCGGCGCTGGATACGGCAAGCAATTGTCATCTCAAGAGGCGCGGCAAGTAGTGAGCAAGGTCAGGTTCCCCATTCCGCTTGACCACCTCGACCGGCGCTGACCAGACTGTTACACTTTGTCACACGGAGAACGTCACGAGAACATTGAATTCCGGGACTCTCGTTCATCACAATTCAAAGAATTTACCCGCCGCACATCGAGGCCCTGGCAGGCTTACGACATGGACGGCGGGTATTGGTGACGTAGAGGCACTGTAGCAGGTCATTCCGGCCTGTTCAAAACCTTTCCGTCATCAGGTGGTGGCGGAGATTGTTTCAGGTGCCCGAGCGGAACGGACGACAGAGAGCAGAAAGAAGAGCGGAGCGGTATGACGCGCCCCGACTGCCCGCCCATGTTCGTCGTTACGACCACGATACGGCAACAGACCTGTTGACCGGCAGGCGCGTAGATTTCAGGAACTGGCTGGGGGGCAGAGAGAGCGAAGAAACCTTGCTCCGCCAGTCGCATCACGTTGCGCAAAAGCTGCTGAACCCCGAGCGCCGCGACCCCATCGACCTGTTCGCGGACCCTGCCGATGGCGGGGTGACTAAGATTGGTCTGGTCACTCGCCAAATCGAATTGCTGCCCGCAAGCGTGTTTAGGGAGGATAGATTTCTCCCAATCGTGGCGGCATTGCAGCGGTACCCGATTTTAAATGTCCTTGAGCTACATCTGGCCGACCTTGGGAGCCGGGGTGTCGGCAGGGCGATGGACCTTACATTTACTGCCGGTCAGCCGGTCCCGGCATTCGGAGATTTCCGGCGCGCCAGGCAGGCGTTTACGCGCCGAATCTCCAGGCTATCGAGTGAAGTCAATCAGGAATTCGGCGGGCGCATCCGGTTGCAGTTTGCTGCCGTCGAATACTCTCGCAAGCAGCGCGATGGTAGCAATCAATTTTCCTACCATATCCATGCAAATAGTGCCGCATGGATGGAGGACTTTGACGCGGTGGTGTGGGACGAATTCATGGCGTATGCTAACGAATTCATGGGGGCACACGTTCACAGCAGCGGCGAGGTTCGCGATGCCAAGAAATATGTGCGATACGCCATTAAGCCAGCAGACCTCTATACAGCGTCGGGGGACGAACTGTGCTGGCTCTATGCGCAGTCTCGCAGGTTGCGCGCAATCTCTGCATACAACGATTTCGCGGGGGTGCAGAAGGCCATCAAGGCCAGCGGCCGCAAGGTAGTCGCCATATCGGGCGGCGAACTCTCTCTTGTCGAGAAATCTGCGTCACTCGCTGGGCACGGCCATGATGACGGCCTGGACGACGACTACGAGCGCGAGATTGCTGCCGGGCTCCATACCCCTGCTCCCGAACCGGCCGCCCCGACCCCAGCACCAGAGCGGGCGGACGGAGGCGGTCCGGCGTGCAACATGCTCCTGGGCTATACGCTGCCAAGCGCACGGTTCTCGCCATGGAAAGAACCTCATATGTTGGTTCGAAACTACAATGAGTATGACCGGTCGTGCGAAGAGCTATGGGCGCAGGCGGGCAACGAGATTGTGTATGCACGGCAGGAGTGGGACCGGAAGGGTGCGCCTCACCCGGCCGTCGCGCTCCGTATTGCGGCGTGGTTGCAGGAGGCCGACCCGGAGCAGGTCGAGCGAATTGAGAATGAGCTTGAGAAGGAACTGACCACATTTGCCGAGCTTGAGGGGGTGTTGTCCGCATCTGACGCCGGGAAGACAGTCACGCCGGAAGAATCCGTGCATGATGGCCGTCCTGACCTTGTTCACATTACCCGGTTAACTGTCCTGAGCCCAGCCGACCTCAATTATGATAAAGGTCAAGATGAGGAAGAACGCCTTCAAAATCTGTCTTCTGAATCGCCATCTTGGGTCCGCGTTGACCGGGCGACGGGCGAGATTACTGACAGAGAGACCGCCCACCTGCCAGAACTGTCCGTAGTTCCGGCAGTCGGCGGCATTCAGCATAATCTCTATGTTCCTGGCCCGGCCAATCAGGTCGCCGTTCTGCCCGCGTCAGCACTGGTGCCCCGCTATCTCCGCCCAGCCAGGCCGACCGTCACCGTGGAATCCGCCCAGGCCACGGTCATCGCCCTGCCGACCCCGCCTGTCCGCCCCCGCCGCACTCGCCATTTTACCGAAGCGGTCCTCGACGAAATCTACAGCCAGGCCGCCTGACGACCATCCGGCGCAGGGGTGAGGCGAAGCCGACCCCCGGTGCCCATTGCGCAGCCCGCGTCCAGGGGGGGCGAGCACAGTAAAGAAGGTCATCGCTCCGTGATTTACCTGTCTCCTTTGGGTATACCCTTGGACAATGTTCTTACATTGTTCTTTTATGAGGCAATTCGTGTATCCGGTGGGTTATAATTTACTTATGCGACACATGCCGTCGCAGGGCCTAGACCCAAAGGATACACATCATGATTTACGGATACGCGAGAGTTAGCACGACCGACCAGTCAACCGAAATCCAGGAGAAGGCGTTGCGTGATGCCGGGGCGGAACTGGTCCGCTCCGAGCGGGTGTCGGCGACAAGCCGGGCGGGCCGGACGGAACTTGAGACCCTTCTCGCGTTCATGCGTGCCGGTGACATCTTGCTAGTGACCCGCATTGACCGTCTCGCGCGCTCCGTTCATGACCTGACCAGCATTGTTGCAGAACTGGAGAAGAAGGGCAGCTTTCTACGGGCTACGGAGCAGCCGGTAGATACGTCCAGCCCTGCGGGCCGAGCGTTCTTGCAGATGATGGGTGTCTTTGCCGAACTCGAAACAGCCATCCGTGCGGAGCGGCAGGCCGAAGGAATCGCGAAGGCAAAAAGGGCTGGAAAATACAAAGGCCGACCGGCTGACATGCCGATGGTTGAGCGTGTCTTCAATCTCAAAGCGCAGGGTCTGGGCGCGACGGAAATCGCGAGGGCCGCTGGCATCACCAGGGCGCACGTATACCGTGTCCTCGCCCGGCAGGGGGGCCTTCTTGCCGCCTAACCCCCGGTTGTCCGCGATTACCACATGATATCCTCGGCTCCTTGCGCTCGACACAGGGCGCTTCCGCCGAGGATATCATGCTCCGCTTCGCTCCGTGGCTTCGCCATGGAAATCGTGGACAACCTGCAACCATGTGCCTGGACAACGCGACCCGCTGGGCCGCGAGCGGAATCACCCCGAAAACGTCGGTTGCTGGATGGTAGGCGCGCCGTCCCGCTGCCTCCATTGAAGATGCCACCGATGGACACGCCGGTAATGCTCGGCAGGCAGCAGAGACCACCGCCTACGCCGAGTTGTGTGAATGCGGATTTATAAGTTTGCTGGCTCTGGGGTTTGGACGCCTGATACAGCGTCCACAGGCCATAGCCCGTCAGGCCGATGCCTCCCATGAAGAAGAACTCGACGAGGAACTGGCCAATCCGCTGCATTTGTGATGTCCAGCCACCAGCAACGTCGCCCACGCTTGTCGCCGCATCGGCCGGGGCAGCCACTGCCATCACACCGACCGCCCCGGCCATCACCGACACACCCGACTTCCTCATTCTCATATCGTATACTCCTTCTCGTCCAGAATGATGGTTGAGCCGCTTGTGGCTGAATCATCGCTTGTCGGAATCATGGATAGCATTGACGCAAGCGCAAGAAGCTGCCCTTGTCTCCGCCCAGTTTCCATCAGGGCGGCACGGGTCGCCCGAAGCGCGGGGGCCGGCATCAGGACCTCCAGCTTGGCATCACCCAGCACTGACAGCAGCATCGTGGCCGGTGACAGCAAGTCCAGTTTGCCAACGGTCAGTCGGCGCACGTGTGGCCGTCCAGCACGCATATAGAGTTCGCAGTCAATTGGTCCGCTGTTGAGAATTGCGTCGATGTTGGTCGGCCGGTCGCTAAGAATGTTCATTATCACGGTTGCGAGTTCAGGATTGTCACGCATTGACGTTTTCCTCTTCTTTTCGTGCATAGGCGTCGAGCGCCAGCAGGCAGGCAAGGGCCGCGCTTTTGCCAAGGTTCAGGTCTCGGTCTGTGGTAGTCTTTCCGGAAATTATATTGATAGTTACATCGTGTCCGTCTGCGTCAGGCAGTATCTCGAAAATGACGGGGATAATTGCGGGATTGCTCCCTGGCCAGCCACGGCCGAAGGTGATTACGAATCTCAAATCGTGATACATGACGCCGAGGGCATATTCGTTATCCGCAGCATCGTGCGCCCACAATTCTAAATAAATCGGGGCATCAAATACAGGGAGTCGGAAGTTTTTTGTTGGGCCATTTTTCTCAAGGTCCAGCATCGCAGCTTTGTCGAAAGTTGCGGTTTTCTCGACTTTTTGAGCAGCCTTGAGTACAGAGTTTTCTAGTTTTTCGTCGCTGCCACTGTGAAGACACGGCAAGCGGTCTTTCCGGATTACTTCGAGCATAGACATGTGGTGCCCCCCTTTCTTTCGGGCACTGGAATCATCGCACCACCTTATGCAAGCCAGTTCACCCCGCTCGCCCATCGCCGCCAAGGTGCGGCTCCGGCTCGCAAGGGGTGTCGGGGTCGGCTTCGCCTCGCCCGGCACCATCAGCGCCATCACATCAGCAGTCCAGCCAGCGGGTCCGGCTCGGGCCGGTCGTCATCCGGCTTGACTTCTTCATCTGGCGCGATGTCCGGCAGGTCAGGCGTAGGAACTTCCTTCGGTCCGCCGCCCGACTTTCCGGAACCCGCCACCCGAAGCGCAGCGGCAATCGCGACTCTTTTCCGGAGCAATGCCAGGGCGGCCGGAGCGTCTACGCGCAGGATACTGCCATCTTGGCGAATCTCCGGCCGCATTGCTTCGTGCAATTCTTTATCAGGCTTGATTTCGCGGACGCCTTCGAGCATCCGGATTGCACCGGGGTAATCGTCAAGGCGGCGGGCGGCCGCTTGGACTTCCGGTTTTTTGTCGAACTCCGCAATCTTTTTGTCTTGTCGTCTGACCCTGTTTTCCAGCCGAGCCGCTTCGGACGTCAGCAGCTTCATAGCTCCCTCTTTGTCCCAGGCCGACAGTTCTGCCGCCGCCTTTTTGACCGCTGACAGCCTGCGCTTGTTCGTTGTGGTCCAGCCGAACCATCCGCGCGGCATCGCCTCGGCCTTGTTGACGGCTTCCGTCAGTGTCGCCGTCCGGTCCCGCACTTTCTGATAAAGCGCGTCGCGGTCGGGGCGGGTGTCCAGCCGCTCCGGCCGGGCAGACATAATTAGTAAATCGGCCTCTCGCATCGCTCCGAAATCCTGAATCAGCCTGTCGATAAGCATACGCCATAGCTCGATTCCCACGGCAGCGAACGGCAACATGTGTTCGATAATCCCGGCTACGTGAGCGCCGGGCGTCGGTTCTTTTATCACGGCAGAAAACTCCCGAAAAATAGGTTTCCCCATATTTTCCCACCGTCTCTTGCAAGCCACGACGCCATTATTTGGAGGGCCACAGTAGAAGGGGGCGGAATATGGCGACGCGCCGGGCGGTCAATATCGCAACGATGAAAGAGGAAGAGATTGAAATCGAGCAGGAGCGACGCGATGGCGGGTTCTGGCCGCCCTGTTATCTTAACTTCTGGCACCATCACCGCCGCATCGCCCCAGACGCCCCGGCGTTCATGCTCGACCGTCAGCCCAACGACTTTCTCGGCTTCCATGATGGAGAGAGGGGCGGTCGGATTACAGTATTCGGGAAACCCCATATCTATAGTCAGTCAACTCTTTTTCACGAACTCTGGCACCACGCCGAGAGCCGTCTTGCCTCCCGTGCGGAGTGTGAAATCGTTTATCGTGAAGTGAGGCGCGGGGACGATTGGGGCTCTGATTATCTCGATAGTGATAGCGAGCGAGCGGCAAGGGCATTTGAGCACTACGCCAGCGCCCGCGCCCATGGGCTGCAGATGGCCGCCGCAAAGAAGGGGTCGGCTCAGGCGGTATTCCAAAAAATATACGAAGGCCGGGCGCACGCGGAATGTGAGAAGCGCCGCAGGCGGGAGAGATTGAGGCCGCTCTTGGAATGGGGGTGGATGCTGGCCGGGGCCGGGGGGTTATTCGGGGTGTTCTTCGTCATCCTGCCTCACCTCCTGACGCACTGAATCTCCGTCGCTTGCATCCGCCCATAATAATGTCTGCGACATAGCCAGGCGTGCTTTCTTGGGCCCTGCGGACCCAAAAAGCAGGCTGGCCAGGGGGAGGAAACCTCCCCCGTGGACCCCCACCATCTAAGCTGCCGCCATCACGGTATGATGTCGGCACAGGAGCAGACCGATGGCCAGCACCGCTCGACTTCACTCATTCCGCATCCGCGCTTCGAGGGCCGACCTCGACCGATGGGCCGCAGCCGCAGAGGCCGCCGGACTTCCTCGCACTTCATGGCTCCGCGCCCTGGCCGCCGACGCCTCGGCTGGCACCAGACACCCGGCCGCGCTTGCTGATGAACTCCGCCTTCTGCGCCGGGAGTTATTCGCATGCGGCAATAACCTCAACCAAATCGCGCATCGCCTCAATTCAGGTGACCATGCCGACCCAGCCCCAGCCCTTGAAGCGTTCGAGGTGGCGGCAAAAACCGCGACCGACTTCCTGAATGATGCCCATGCTCCCCTTCGGGTGGGCGGCACCCGCAGGAAGAAGGCGGCTAAGGCCGGGAGGGCGGCGGGGTGATTATCGGCGCGACTAGAATCAAGGTCGCTTCTCGTAATGGTCCGCATGCCCTCATCAGGCATGTGTTCCACGGCACCGATAATGAATCTATCAAGATAATCCAGGGCGGCAAATACGCTGTCAGGGCCGCCCACGAAGATGCTCGGGCGGCAGGTCGGACCTACAGCAACCGCCATTTTTCAGTCTCGCCCGAGGAATCGACGACGCGCGAACAAGCCCATGGGGTTTTTGCGTCAATCGCGGGCGAGTTTGGTTTCAATCTCGCTGACGCGACCATCGTTGAACATCACAAGCCCCGGGAAGGCGACCAGGGCTACGAACGCCATTGGCATATGATAGTCCCTGAAATCCGCCGGGACGGCACCACGCTCGACAGCCGTTTTATGAAGCCCCGCCAGGAGAAACTTGGGCGGCTCGCGGAAATCCGCCTGGGCCATCCAATAACCCAAGGCAAGCACGACCGGGCGGTGTTGGCCGCAATGGAGAAAGAAAATCTGCCCGAAGCCCAGGCGTTTGCCGAGGCGGTTCGGTGGCGGGAGTTTGGGCCGGGGGCTGGCGAGCCCAAGGCGGCCTATAGCGCCAATACGCATCAAATCCTTCGCCGTAATGGCCTCAAAACCCCCCAGGTGAAGGCAGCCATAACGGCGGCATGGCAGGCTAGAAGTGACGAAAACCCTCTCTCTTTCAAAGGCATGCTTCATGCTTGCGGAATCGACCTCATCTCTGGCCGCAGACCTGGGGCGTGGGTCGCTGCCGTGGGTGGCGTGGAAATCACAGCAATTCACCGGCTACTCAGGGTCAAGCAAGTAGACGTGGAGGCAGAGATGGCAAAGGCACAGAAGAGGCAGGCACCGGCTTGGACAAGGCAAGAGGGCGGGTATGAAGCCCTTAGTCCGCAGGGCAAAGAGCGCGCGGAAGCCGCATATGTCACCTTCCGGCAGGTCTATGAGAAGGCCAGGGGTCATGAATATCCTCATGGTCTCCATGATTATGTGCAGTGGTGCCAGAAGCAGGAGGCGCGCAAGCCCTACCATGAGCGCGCCGCCCGGCCAGAGACCGCCAAGGTTCCCGAGGCTCCTGCCGCCCGTCCCGAGCCCCAGGCACCGAAGGCATTGCCGTTGCCCGACGACCCCGCAGCCCTACGCCGCATAATCGGGGTGCCACGCTGGTCGGAGCGGAATCGCGACCCTGACGCAATCGCCGCCGCCTATCAGGGGCAGGTCAACAAAGCCCGCGAGAAGGCCGAAGCCCAGCTTGAGCGCGCCGAAGCGGCAATCGAGCGCACCGCTCCATCGGACAAGATTGCAGACGGTAAGGCCCTCGGCAAACTCGCCGACATCGCCGCCGGTCTGACCATCAAACTCCTGAATGTGGTCTTGCGCCCCCTCGGCATCCCCATCACTTGGGAGCCGAGCATGGGCGCGGCCCGCATCATCGGCCAGAACCCCGGCAACCCCAGCGCACATGAGGCCGCCCATAGGGACGCCGAGGAAATCCGCGAAAAATTGGTCCAGATGGCAACCCCCGACGCCATCCGGGCCAAGGCCGCCGAGGTCGCGGCGGCACGGCAGGCGGAACACGATGCATGGATGGACAGCACCGCACCGGCGCGCATGAAGCTCGCGGAAATCGAAGCCCGGTTGGAAGCGGAGCGCATCGAGGCAGAGCGCCGCGCCAAGGCCGAGGAAGCCCGACAAGCGGCGGCCTTGGCGGCCAAGGAGAGGGGGGCTGTCGAAGTGGACCTGCCGGATTTCGAGCCGGAGACGGACATCTTGAGGGGTCTGGAAATCTGACCACTCACGATAACGTGATGGATGCGCAAGTTTATGGGCGCGCCCATCTCATTCTCATGACAGTCTTCATGAATTTATGAAAGTTCTCATGAATCGTCATGGCGTTCTTCATAAATAAAAATTGGATATTCCCTGCAATTAACAATCATCTTTGGAAGATGTGTTTGACGGACTGGAGGCGGTCGTACTACGTTTTTCGTGTCGCAACCAAGGAGGGACTAGCGATGCAGGTTGAATACAGAGAGTTTGTGCTTTGGGTCGCGAAGCCTGGGGCCGGGATTGATGGTGTAATAGATGTTTACTACGGACCAATCGTTGACGCGTTGGAGCGATGCCGCCGCATGGGCGATGCGCAGATAATAAGGCGTATGGTGCGCGTGCTGGGGATGGGTCGGCGTGACATCACAGTTCACCGCCTTGACGACGTGTTGGCCATCGGGGTCGGGCTTGCTAGAATCTGAGGTCTGTGGCACACAAATGTGGCACACACCTGCCTGCGGCTGAAATGCAGGTCAAAAAAAAGCGCAATGAAATCAGTGTGTTGTCGGACAGGCGGGAAAAAGCTCCCACTCTCTCCGCCATGTGCTTGATTTCATTGGGCTTTCTGGCTTCGGCAGTGTGTGGCACATGTTGGTGGCACGCACGGGAAGCCAATGCCGGCACCTTACATGCAGCGCAGGCGGTCGGTCCGGCACCTGAAAATCAGCGGCGCAAGGCGGCGGAGAAAGCTCTGCTTGCCGGAATACAGGAGACCTGCGTCCGGGGTACCCTCCGCAACCATTCCAACGATGCCATGCATCGTCGGAACCTTCGGCGGCTTCGCCCATCGTCTTGCAGGCCCGGGAGGCGTTGCCCAGTTGCTTCGACAGTTCCGGCAGGCCGATTTTGGCGCGGACGGTCTTCTGGTCACGGGGCGTGAGGAGGTCCTCCGATGGCTGCGGCGGGGGGCCGCGTCACCCGGCCTCTCCGGCCCCGCCGCAGCCCCGGTTGGGCCTCAACGCGACCGGCAATTGCTCTGCGTTTGCGTGCCGCCAAGCGACGTATGTGCGGCATTTCCTCCATAATCGATCCGAGGGATTGCGCGACTTCGCGTCGGAAGAGGGTTGCTATGGCGGATCGGACGTGACCCGCCTCCAAAGCATGGGCCGCATCCAACGCGGCGACCCCGGCGTGCATCAACATGCTCGCATTCCGGTAGCACGCCATCATACAAGCATTGCATGGCTCGCGCTGATCCGGAATTCCGTCGAGGTCGAAGACTGAGCCCATCGGGTGGCTCCACGCCTCGCAACGCCAGATGTCGAGGTTCCAATCGAGGTAGAAATACTTGTAGCCGCCGACACAGGGTACTCGCTGCGGCTCGCCACGTACAAAACGTGCGACTTCTTCGAGCGATGCTTGAGAGTTCATAACCGGGAAATGCTTCTTCAATTTGGCGATTGCCGCAAGGGCATCGAGCAGTTCAGCGCGGTTGAAGTCGACCAGTTTCGATTCCCCGCCAAACACCAGGGATGTTGAGCCAAATGGCTCGCGACGCGGATACGAAAATTCGACCGCGTCGAACCCGAGCCGCTTCAGGGTTTCGGGGAGTTTGTCGTAATGAACGAGCCGGCTGACCGTAACAGAGGCCTGGACCCGCAGGCCAAGAGATCGCGCCCGCGCGATGCCCTCTGCGATACGCGCGGCAAGTCCGTCCAGACCTCGGTTTTTCTCATGTACATCAAACTCGGCGCTGTCGATCGAGACGATCAGATTCGTGAGTCCAGCCGCAACCAGGGCGTCGACATATCGAGGCAAAAACCAACCATTCGTGATGAGAGTTGCCCGAATGCCGGATGCGGCCGTATCCGATACGAGGCGAACGATGTCCGGATGCACAAGAGGCTCGCCACCCTGGAATGTTACGTACCGTATGCCCCGTCGGTGCAAGATCGGCAGCGCGCGTGCGAAGTCTTCCGCATCAACGTATCGTCTGGGGCCGATCAGCGTGTTGTTCCGCGAAAAACCGCAGAAGTCGCAAGCTGCGTTGCAGACATTCGTTACTGAAAGGTCGCAGATTGCGGGGATCTTAGGAGCCAGCATCATCACGTCCCTCCATCACGGAGCCCCGCCGCAGTCTTCCACGACAACGCGGGACCGCTTTTCCCGGATTCTCTGCCGCCGCCGGGCGGGAGTTTCAGTCGAGGGGAGCCTCGATCATCTCTCTATGACGCAGCAGGGAAAATCATCGGACTGTCAGGCCCGGCCATTTCATCGGCCCCGCGACCGCCTTAGGTCGGCTTGATCGGCATTGCCGTCACGAAGGAGCCGGGGAGGTTGGAGCGCCCGGTGCGGGTTCGATGTGGATGACGGTCGGTCCGATCTCGTGCATGACCTCACGCGCGTCATAGGCATAGAGGTCGTTGAGCGGCTTGGTTCCGTGATAGAGGACGATATCGGCTATCGCATCATAGCTGTTGATGGGTTGGGAATAGCTTGTTCCGGAGCCGCCCCACGGACCAACGCCGCCCCTTCCATGGCGCCACCCCCAGCCGCCGCGCCAACCCCAGGCCAGATTGTCGCCATAGCTCTCATAGGCTGTATTCTTGTCGACGGCCTTGTTTACAATGACAAAATAATCATAGCCATTTTCCAGAGTCACCTCCGCGCACCGATACAACATATATGTATCGACAGTCTGGCGTGATGTCTCCGCATTGCCCCGGAAGGATATTCTGAAGCGATTTGTCTCGATCTGTTGCGTCGTATATCCCTCTCCAGCCTTCGTTGCCGGCTGGTACGGTGTTGGGTGAGTGCAGGCTGTTGCAATGATCAGTCCGGAGATCGCGGCGATCTGGCGAACCGTCATAAGGGGAACGGGCATTTCTTATCTCCCCACGTGATGAGCAATATTATCCGGACATTCGATGTCGCTCTCGCATGTTGTCCTTGTGCGGATTGTGATGCGGCGGAGTTCCGGCCCGATAAGTCGCAGTCCGCATGGACCTGCCTGCTTTCCAAACATGGACGCCCGCGACATATCCGCATTCAATCCTTCTTCGAGCGCGAAAACGGGCGAAAAGTTCGATATCGCGCCACAAACATTGGTTGAGTGGCTTTGCTTTCCTGCCACGCTCGACCCTTGCTTCAGATCGCACCGAAAAAGCGAGCCAATGCGTCCGCCACGGCTTCTGGCTGTTCCTCGGGCTGGAAATGGCCGCAATTCCTGATCGTCTCCCCGCGGACGTCCCGGCCGAACGGACTGATCATGGCCGCGATGTCGGGAATCGAGCCTTGATCGGCGCTCAGCCCGAGCACCGGCATTTCGAGCTGGCGCTCGGCCGCCAGCGCCCGGTTCTGTTCAGCCGAACGTGCCGCAGCGCGGTAGAAGGCGAGCCCGGCGCGCATACCGCCAGGTGCGGAGAAGATGCGCAGATATTCGTCGATCTCCTGTTGCCCGTAACAGGCCGGGTTGGCTGTTTTGTTCCAGAAGAACCATTCGAGATATGGCCGTTCGCGTCCTTCGAGCAGGATTTCCGGCAAATCCGGGACCGCGTGGAAGCCGAAATGCCAGGTTTTCCAGGATTTATCGGAGGATGAGGGCAGCATGTCGGGCAACGTGATGCCTGGAATCCCGGCATCCATCAGGGTCAGCGCCTCGATCTCCCGGCCGAACATCAGCGCGTAGGGAAAGGCGACCCAGGCGCCGACATCATGCGCGGCCAGGCAATATCGTTCGAGCCCGAGCTGCGCGACGAAATCATGCAGGCGCCGTGCGACGGTCGCAGTGTCGTAGCCATCGAGAGGGCGGTCGCTGTCACCCTGGCCCGGTAAATCGACTGCCACGACGCGGAAATCCCGAGCCAGAGCGGGCATGACCTTGCGCCATGCGTACCAGCTCTCGGGGAATCCGGCGACGAGCACGATCGTGCGCCCGGATTGGACGCCGCCCTCGACAAAGTGGAAACGCAACCCGCTCACGGTCGTGAAACGGTGGGCGAAGCCGGCCGGTGCTTCCGGCAGGGTGCCGTGGATCATGTGGGTTCCTTTCCAGTCTAGGGTCTGTGGGGATTTGGGATTCCTATTTTAGCGGAGATGTGATTCACCCTCTGGATGGATCGCTTAGTACTGACCGATGCCCAATGGGCGAAGATAGAACCGCATTGCCTGGGTAAGCTGTCTGATCCCGGACGCAGTGGCCGCGACAACCGGCTATTCATTGAGGCGGTTCTTTGGATTGTCCGAACAGGCAGCCCATGGCGGGACCTTCCTGCCACATTCGGCAACTGGAATACGGCATTCCGCCGGTTTCGTGATTGGCGCGAAGCCGATGTTTTCAAGCGGATTTTTGATGCCTTGTCGGGAGACCCCGACATGGAATACGCCATGGTTGATGCCACTATCGTCAAGGTCCACCGGCACGGCCAAGGCGCAAAAGGGGGACTCAGAGCCAGGCCATTGGTCGTTCCAAAGGCGGGATAACGACCAAGATCCTGGCCCTGACCGATGCCTTGGGCAACCTTGTTCGCTTCAAACTGCTACCGGGGAACCGCTACGACACGATCGGCGTCGCCCCTTTGATCGATGGCATCAACTTCGAAGCCCTGCTGGGCGACAAGGCCTTTGATGCCAACTGGATCATCGAAGAACTCGACCAGCGAGGCGCGAAAGTCGTCATCTCACAACGGTCACAGCGCAAGAACCCGCGCGCCATTGACGAAGAGATATACAAATGGCGTCACCTGATCGAGAACTTCTTCTGCAAACTCAAGGAGTTCAAGCGCATCGCCATGCGAGCCTGCAAAACCGACCGGAGCTTCGAGGCGATGATATATCTCGCCGCAGGTGTCATCAACTCACGCTAAATCCCCACAGACCCTAGTGTCCTGCCCGAGAAATTCTTATGAGAATTTCTCGGATCAGCAGGCCACTAAAATATTGATTCTAGTGTCCTTTCGATCCCGAAATTCGCTTGCGAATTTCGGAATCGGGACACTAGTGTCAGGCGAAGTGAGAAAGTGACCCCCTGTCGCAATGAGGAACTGACCCCCCTTCGTTTTTGAAAGGGGCACCGATGACGGAAGAAAAGAGCATGATTTCCGCATTGTCTGGAACGATGCGGGGAACGGGGATGCTGCAACCCGAGGAGGTTGCCGCGATGATGCGGCTGCACGGGCTTGGCTGGGGAGCCAAGCGGCTGGCGCGGGAGTTTGGCTGTTCGCGGAACACGGCGCGACGATATGTCCGTGCTGGCGGGGCGATCGCGTATCGGCAGCCTGAGCGGCGGTCGGCGTTCGATGGTCTGGACGATTGGCTTCGGGAGCGGTTCTTCCGGCACGACGGCAATGCCGACGTGATCCGCCAGGAACTGGCGAGCGAGCATGGGATCGTCATTGGGCTTCGCTCGGTCGAGTTGAAGGTCCGGCCGTGGCGGCGGGAGTTATTGGCCCGGAAGCGGGCGACGGTTCGCTTCGAGACGCCGCCTGGGCGGCAGTTGCAGATCGATTTCGGCGAGACGCGGGTGTGGATCGGCGATGAGCGGCTGCGGGTGTATCTGTTCGTGGCGACGCTCGGCTATTCGCGCCGCCTGCATATCCGCGCGTCGCTGAGGCAGGGACAGGCGGACTGGTTCGCGGGCATGGAGGGCGCATTCCTGCGGTTCGGCGGGGTTCCGGCGGAGATCCTGCTCGATAATGCCAAAGCTCTGGTCGAGCATCACGACGCGACGACGCGGGAGGTTCGTTTCAATGGGCGGCTGCACGCCTTTGCGCGGTATTGGGGCTTTGCGCCGCGTGCCTGCGCGCCGTATCGCGCCCGGACCAAGGGCAAGGACGAGCGCGGGGTCGGCTACGTCAAGAAGAACGCGGTCGCGGGACGGCGTTTCGCGAACTGGGCGATGTTCGAGGCGCATCTTGACCAATGGACGCGCGAGATTGCCGACCGGCGCGTGCATGGCACGACGGGCGTTGCACCGTCGGAGCGTTTCGCCGGCGAGGCCGAGGCCCTGCGCCCGCTCGGTGGACGCGCGCCGTTCGGCCAGTTGCGCGATCTGGTGCGCAAGGTTCAGGCCGATTGCGCGATCGACCTGGACACCAACAGCTACTCCGTGCCGTGGCGGCTGATCGGCGAGAGCGTCCAGATTGTGGTGCTGGGCGGACGCGTCGTCGTGCGTCATGCCGGGCAGGTCGTGGCGGATCATCCGCTTTGCGCGGGACGCCGGCAGCGGATCGTCGATCGCTCCCATCTCGCCGGCGTGGTCGGCGGACCGGCCGCGAACGGCCCATCACTTGCCGGGCTACCGACCCCGTTGCCCGACCTGCTCCGGCCGCTGGCCGAATATGAGGCTGTCGCGGGAGGGGCCTGGTGATGGCGGGCGTGGACCATGCGGCATTGGTCGGGATGCTGGACCGGCTCAAGCTGACGGCGATCCGCGACCAGCTGGACACGCTGCTCGACGAGGCGGCGCGCTCGGACATGACGTTACGCGAGGCACTGGCATTCCTGGTCGGGCGCGAGATCGCGCGACGCGACGAGCGCCGCATCGCCATGGCGAGCAAGATGGCGCAGTTCCCGTTCGTGCGGGAACTCGACGGCTTCGAGTTCGACGCCCAGCCGTCCCTCGATCCCCGGCAGGTCCGCGATCTGGCCGAGTGCCGCTGGGTCGCGCACGGCGATACGATCCTGCTGCTGGGGCCGCCGGGAACGGGGAAGACGCATCTGGCCGTGGCGCTCGGGCGCGAGGCGATCCGGCGAAACTACAGCGTGCAGTTCGTCACCGCCGCGACATTGGTCGCCATGCTGGCCAAGGCGCATGCGGACGGCGCGCTGGACAAGCAACTGGCGCTCCTATCGCGACCGAAGCTGCTGATCATCGACGAACTGGGCTATCTGCCGTTCGAAGCCAACGCCGCGCATCTGTTTTTCCAGCTCGTCTCAAGGCGCTACGAGCGCGGCTCGATCCTGCTGACCTCCAATCGCTCGGTCGGAGAATGGGGCGAGGTCTTCGGCGACCCGGTGGTGGCCACCGCCATCCTGGACCGCCTGCTGCACCATTCCACCGTGATCACCATCCGCGGCGACAGCTACCGTCTGCGGGAGAAACGACGCTCCGGCCTTCTGCAGAAGGCCGGAGCGTCCATCAGAGAAGCCGAGACAACCACTTCATGACGGGGTCAGTTCCTCGCTTCGCCAAAGGGGTCAGTTCTTCAATTCGTTTGACAACGGCTGCCTCTATGACGGGAAATGGTAACTGGAGACGGGCCGAAACGGTTCCCAGCCAAACATGCTGGTCCGGTGATGTCGATGCTTGCTGGCAGACCTTTATCCGTTATGTTGGAAGTGTCGAAAAACGGCAGAACCTGGTGTGGGTAGTCCAGGTCCCTTCGCTTCAGCGAAGGCTCTGATCGACGGCTTCGGCCGCGATCCCCGCGACGAAAACCACGTGCCCCATGGGCGCGGGGCGTTCGTTCGTGTGGATCTCATGTTGGGAAACGCTCCGATCGAACGTCGATCAAGGAGCTTCCCATGCCTGGTCTTCACGATGCGCTTTACGATGTCGTCATCGCCGGCGCTGGCCCGGTCGGCCTGTTTCTGGCCTGTGAGCTGCGGCTTGCCGGGTCGTCGGTGCTGATACTGGAGGCTTCGGCGACACCCGATGGGGTCGTAAAACGACTGCCGTTCGGAATGCGCGGCCTGTCCGTGCCTACGCTGGACGCCCTTCATCGTCGCGGACTACTCGACGAACTTACCGAGACGCTGCGCAAGAAGATGCAGGCGGAAGCGCCGACGCACTTCGCTGGTAATCCGCAACGCAAGCTGGCGGGGCATTTCGCCGGGATCCCATTCTATAATGGCGATATCGACACGGCGAAATGGCCCTATCGCCTGCCCGGTTCTTCCGCCCTCGGCATGATGGGAGAAACGGAAGCGCTGGAAACCGTTCTGTCTACACGCGCCGTCGCACTCGGCGTCGCGATCCGCCGTGGGACGAGACTCGAGACGATCGATCAGAGCGAGGATCATGTAATCGTCCATACGCGCGGCGGGGCGTTCCGGGGACGCTGGCTCGTCGGATGCGATGGCGGCCGCAGCTCTGTCCGCAAGCTGGCAGGCTTCGGTTTCGTCGGAACAGAGCCCGAGTTCACCGGCTATACGATCGGCGCCCGGCTCGTTGATCCCCAGGCACTTCAGCCGGGTAGGCATTACACGCCAACGGGTATGTACACGTATTCGCCGGCCGGCATCGTCACGATGGTGGATTTCGACGGCGGTGCATCCCACCGGTCGGCGGACATCGGGCCGGATCATTTGGAAGCGGTGTTGCGTCGCATCTCCGGCACCAACGTCGCGCTGGCGGACATTACCCTCGTGACCACTTGGACCGACCGCGCATATCAGGCGACAACCTATCGCCAGGGTCGTGTCCTGCTCGCAGGCGATGCCGCGCATATCCACTCACCATTGGGCGGCCAGGGCCTCAACCTGGGCATTGGCGATGCGATGAACCTCGGGTGGAAGCTCGCGGCCACGATCCGTGGCGACGCGCCCTTAGGACTTCTCGACAGCTACGCCGGCGAACGCCACCCGGTCGGAGCGCAGGTCCTCGACTGGTCACGCGCGCAAGTGGCGATCATGCGGCCATCCCCGAGCGCGCGCGCGATCGAAGCCATCATGCGCGACCTGATCGCAACGCGCGACGGCGCGACTTACTTCGCGGGGCGGGTGTCAGGCGTGTCGCTCGGATATGACCTCGGCGGCGCCCATCCCCTGATCGGCACCAGTGTCCCGGAGTTCAGGCTGATGGATGGGACGACCGTCGGCGAGCGTCTGCGTACCGGCACGGGACTGCTCCTCGATTTCGAGGCCCGGCCATCACTTGCCGCCATGGCCGATCGTTGGCGGAGCCGCTTATCCTATATCGGATGCAATGCCGCCGATCGGCTGGGAATCAGCGCCTTGCTTGTCCGGCCCGATGGCATCGTCGCCTGGATCAACGAAGGCGAAGCCGACGAAGCCGGACTAACGCTGGCGGCTTCTCGGTGGTTCGGCGACGCGCCGGCCAGCCCGCACGGCATGGCCAGGAGGCCGGTCCCACAGCAATGACGACCGTGCCGCGATGACCGGACCAACCCCGCGCCTCCGCGACATGCGAGCCCCGGCAGGTCACCGGACGGTCACGCCGCTCCACAGCGGCAGATGCTCCATAGGGCAGATAAAGCAAATAAAATTGCATATGCTTTTTATTATAGCATGTTGAATATTTCATTCGCCCGGCATTAACTGCCGTCACCATGACCCATCCCCTCAACCTGCATCCCGGGATCACAGGGACACGCATCCCAAGGCAACGCCACGCGAAACGTTCGCCCGCGCACGCAGTCTTGAAGGCCCCGCCCTTGAAAGCCCCGTCCGGCACTCGCCGCCGGACGGCGATCCTGATCGGCCTCCTCACCTGCCTTGCCGCGGGGACGGCCCGGCCCGCTCCCGCCACGCCGACCGCCGCGACCGGGATCCCGACCGAAAACTCAGTCGGCACGCCATCCGAAAGCCAGGGTCTCATCGACGGCGATGTCATCGCCCTGCACGCGCAATCCACCTTCGTCTTCCAAGGGCATGACGGTTTCCACGCGCCCTATGGCGGGCCGCAGAGCCTCGACCGTGCGGCGCGCGGCAACGAAACCTGGGACCTCACGCTCTATGCCGGCCTGCACCCATGGCAGGGCGGCGAAATCTGGATCAATGGCGAAATCGATCAGGGTTTCGGGATCAGCAACACGACGGGCATCGCCGGCTTCACCAGCGGCGAAGCCTACAAGGTCGGCCGCGCCGTGCCCTATTTCCGCGTACAGCGCGCCGTCTATCGCCAGACGGTGAATCTCGGCGGCACGCCGGAACGCGTCGCGTCCGACCTCAACCAGTTCGGCACGATCCACACCACCGATCGCCTGGTACTGACGCTGGGCAAATTCGCGGTCACCGATATCTTTGATGCCAGCAGCTACGCCCATGACCCGCGCACGGACTTCCTGAACTGGACGGCCATCGACGCCGGCACGTTCGATTACGCCGCCGATTCCTGGGGATATACCGCCGGTATCGCCGGCGAATGGTATCAGGACCGCTGGACGCTCCGCTCCGGTGTCTTCCTGATGTCGAACACCCCCAACAGCCCCGATATCGACACCAGCTTCCACCAGGTCCAGGCCGATGAGGAAATCGAGGAACGGCACAGCCTCCTCGGGCGCCCGGGCAAGATCCTGGTCACCGCCTTCCTCAGCCACGCCCGCATGGCCGATCTGGCCGACGCGGTGCGCCTCTCCAGAAGGACCGGCCAGCCGGCCGATGCGGCGGCGGTGCGCCGTTACGGCAACCGCCCGGGCATCAGCCTGATGCTGGAACAGGGCGTCACTGCCGATTTGGGGGTATTCCTCAGGGCGGGATGGGCCGACGGACGGTACGAATCCTATGAATTCACCGATATCGACCGCAGCCTGGCCGCGGGGCTCTCCCTCGCCGGCTCATCATGGCACCGTCCCGACGACCGGATCGGCATCGCCGGAATGACCAACGGCGCCGGGCGACAGCTCAAGGCCTATCTCGCCGCCGGCGGCACCGGCCAACTGGTGGGGGACGGAAAATTGCCGCATCCTGGCGATGAACATATCGCCGAACTCTATTACGATGCCGCCGTCATCCGTCCCGTCCACGCAACGCTCGATTATCAATGGATCGGCAACCCGGCCTACAACCGCGATCGCGGCCCCGTCTCCGTCCTGGCCTTCCGCCTGCACGGACAATACTGAACGCCTCCCCCTGCGCCATCGCAATCCAGCACAAATCCAGGACACCCCATGAACGGCACCACATTTTTCCGGACGGCCGTCACCGCCGATATCGACCGGATCCGGACATTGGTCCGCGCGTCATACGCCAAATGGGTCCCGTTGATCGGCCGCGAACCCTGGCCGATGACCGCCGATTACGCCCGCGCCGTGCGCGAACACCGCATCGACCTTCTCCTGCGGGGCGAAGACCTGGCCGCACTCATCGAGATGATTCCCCGCGACGACCATCTGCTGATCGAAAACGTCGCCGTCTCCCCGGCCTTCCAGCGACAAGGCCTCGGACGCACGCTGATGGCCCACGCCGAACACGTGGCGTCCACGCTGGGCCATAACGTGATCCGGCTCTACACCAACCAGCTTTTTGCCGAAAACATCGCCTTCTACCACCGCCTCGGCTACACCATCGACGCCGAGGAACAATGGCATTCCGGTGTCATCGTGCATATGCACAAGTCGATTGCACCATCGGGCTTGGCGTAATTTCTGTTCTTTTTTGAAAAAAAGAACCAAAAAACTTCCTGATTACGCACTAATTTCAGCCAATTTGAGCAGGCGATAGGGCATGGGCGGGGTTCTGACGGCGGCGTATCCGAGGCGAGGGATCATGGAGGCGAGGTCGAAGCGGCGATTGAAGCGATAAACGAACTCGGCGAGATAGCGCGGCGCATGCTTGTCACGGATAGCACGGTAAGTACCGGTCATGGCATTCTTGATGTTGGCGAGAGCGGTATTGACCCATTTGAAAGCAGGGTTGCGGCCTGCCTTTGGTCCCGAACCGGTCAGGATGGGATGATGGACGCACCCTGCTTCGGTGACGGCGGCGAAACAGCGTAGACCGTCACTGACCACGCTGCTGGCGGGGTCGAAGCTGTTTTTTGCCATCTTTGCGATCTCGGCCCTACTGAACCCGGCCACCCGGCGGAGTTTCAGGCGGATTGGCTTGCCTTGCGGTGTGGTTTCAACAGCGGCCACGATCGGCGTCTTGCCCGCTGATCCTCGCCCGCGCTTGCCGCCGCCGCGTTCTCCGCCGAGATAGGCGTCGTCCAGTTCGATCCGTCCCTTCAGTCGCTTGCCGGCCTCGCGTTCCATCATTACCTGCGCGAGTTTATGCTTGATCTTCCAGGCCGTGGTCTGCGTCACGCCGAGCCTGCGCCCCAGTTCGATGCTGGAGATGCCGCCTTTGCTCTGGGTCAGATGGTACAGGGCACGAAACCAGGTCCGTAACGGCACCTTGGTTGCCGCGAAGATCGTTCCGGCGATCAGCGACGTCTGCTTCCGACAGGCGCTGCATTGATACTGCCCACGGCTCTGAATGACGCTGTGCTCACGCCCGCCGCAGGCCGGGCATTCAAAACCAGATGGCCAACGCCAGCCAAAGATCACCGCTCGGCACTTCTCTTCGCTTCCGTAAAGTTCGTCAAATTGGGCTTCGCTTAGCCCTTTCTGAAACTGGACCTTGTTGCGAGCCATCGATCAAGCCTCTCGAAAACAACAAATGTTCTCGTTTTGTATCATAAATCCCTGGCTGAAAATAGTGCGTAATCAGGAAAAACTTTTGAACGTTTAAGGGACTATTTGCTGGGCGTGCACAAGGCCCCTCAACGGACAAAAGTTTTTCCTGATTACGCACTAATTTCAGCCAATTTGAGCAGGCGATAGGGCATGGGCGGGGTTCTGACGGCGGCGTATCCGAGGCGAGGGATCATGGAGGCGAGGTCGAAGCGGCGATTGAAGCGATAAACGAACTCGGCGAGATAGCGCGGCGCATGCTTGTCACGGATAGCACGGTAAGTACCGGTCATGGCATTCTTGATGTTGGCGAGAGCGGTATTGACCCATTTGAAAGCAGGGTTGCGGCCTGCCTTTGGTCCCGAACCGGTCAGGATGGGATGATGGACGCACCCTGCTTCGGTGACGGCGGCGAAACAGCGTAGACCGTCACTGACCACGCTGCTGGCGGGGTCGAAGCTGTTTTTTGCCATCTTTGCGATCTCGGCCCTACTGAACCCGGCCACCCGGCGGAGTTTCAGGCGGATTGGCTTGCCTTGCGGTGTGGTTTCAACAGCGGCCACGATCGGCGTCTTGCCCGCTGATCCTCGCCCGCGCTTGCCGCCGCCGCGTTCTCCGCCGAGATAGGCGTCGTCCAGTTCGATCCGTCCCTTCAGTCGCTTGCCGGCCTCGCGCTCCATCATTACCTGCGCGAGTTTATGCTTGATCTTCCAGGCCGTGGTCTGCGTCACGCCGAGCCTGCGCCCCAGTTCGATGCTGGAGATGCCGCCTTTGCTCTGGGTCAGATGGTACAGGGCACGAAACCAGGTCCGTAACGGCACCTTGGTTGCCGCGAAGATCGTTCCGGCGATCAGCGACGTCTGCTTCCGACAGGCGCTGCATTGATACTGCCCACGGCTCTGAATGACGCTGTGCTCACGCCCGCCGCAGGCCGGGCATTCAAAACCAGATGGCCAACGCCAGCCAAAGATCACCGCTCGGCACTTCTCTTCGCTTCCGTAAAGTTCGTCAAATTGGGCTTCGCTTAGCCCTTTCTGAAACTGGACCTTGTTGCGAGCCATCGATCAAGCCTCTCGAAAACAACAAATGTTCTCGCTTTGTACCATAAATCCCTGGCTGAAAATAGTGCGTAATCAGGAAGTTTTTTGGCTACTTTTGCGCCGCCGCCCGCAAATGCGGCCGCCGCCGGTCCCACAGCCGCATCCCCCGCAGCGCCAAATCGGCCATCGCCGGCAGCAGGCGCGGCTGCATCAGGTCCGGGTCGAATTCCTTCATCCGCCGCGCATTTTCGCGATAGCAATCCTCGACGAATTGCTGGAACGAAAAATCGTCCAGAAACACATTGGCCTGCGTCACCGCGAAATCGCGCCCGTCATTGGGCTGCTGCCCGCGCCGCACCATCGCCAGCAATCGTCCCAATGCGCGCCCATAGAACCGCGTCGATTTCAGCGCCCGCCGCACCGCGCCCAGTCCGCGCCTGCGCTCACGCCACGCCATGTAATTGATGAAGAACACGATATGCCGCGTCTCTTCGAACATCAGGATGTCGAAGATCTCGAACAGCTTTTCGGGCAGGAAGTGCGACTGCCGCGCATTCTTGAACGCACCGAATCCCAGGAACGCATCCAGGCATTCGCCGAACCCGAAATCGATGAACGCCGTCTCCAGATCGTCGGGAAAGGTCTCGATCGGCTGCTCGGCGGCATCGATCCCGTACCGGTCGATCATCACGCGGATCAGCCTGGCATGCCGCGCTTCCTCCACCCCCTGCAGCGCCACGGCCTCGCGCACCACCGGATCGTCGATCCGCGGGGTAAAGGCCGCGACGATCGCCCCCGCCCGGCGCTCCGTGTGATACACTTCCTGCCAGAACGGAATGGTGCGCAACCGCGCCAGTTCCTCCTCCGTCAGGTCGGGCCAGGGCAGCGTCTCGGGATCGAACACCTGATGCGTGTCGATGAACTGACGGCAGAACAGGTCCTTATGGAGTTCCGACCCGGCCTCGATCGCGCTCACGCCGGCTGCTCCACCAGCGAATCCCCCGACGGCTTCTTCAGGAACATCCGGATGAACCGCGCCAGGTTCGGCGCCAGCTTCGGCCGCGCCAGGCGCGGGTCATAACCCGAAAACCGCCGGTCATTCTCCGACAGGCACAGATCGATCAGCTCGCGCAGGCTCACATCCATGTTCGCGACGTCCTTGGCGCCCGTCACGGTAAAATTATTGTCCTGCTCCTGCACGTTGCCGTCCGCATCCATCGTGCGCGCCAGCCCGACGCGCTCGTACGCCAGGAACACCCACACCGCCAGCACACGCAGTTCGAACCATGGCCGCTGCCAGGCCGGCATGGTGGCGCGGTGCCAGGCCAGCCAGTTGGCGAACAGCAGGATATGCCGGCATTCCTCCTGCATCACCGGCTCGAACGTCTCGATCAGCTCGGGCGGAAAGAACCCCGAACGCTGCGCCAGCGCAAACAGGCCGAAGGCGAAGAAACTGTCCACGCATTCCGAAAAACCGGTGACCAGATAGGCCCATTCCGTATCGCGCGGCTCGATGTAGGGCGGCTCCGGCGCCATCTTGATGCCGTACGCCTCGACCAGCTTCGACAGCACCTCCTTGTGGCGGTTCTCCTCCCACGCGTTGCGTGAAATCGCATCCTTCATGTCCGGATCGTCGATCATCCGGGCATAAGCCGCCATCCGCAGCCGCGCCTTGCCCTCGGTCTGCACCGCGATGTCCCAGATCGGCAGCGACGTCACGCGCTTCAGCGTCTCGGGCTCCAGCTTGGGCCACGCGATCACCGACGGCTTGTACGGGTTGAAGGTGTCGCGGA
This sequence comes from Nguyenibacter vanlangensis, assembly GCF_038719015.1. NCBI lineage: Bacteria > Pseudomonadati > Pseudomonadota > Alphaproteobacteria > Acetobacterales > Acetobacteraceae > Nguyenibacter > Nguyenibacter vanlangensis. The sequence continues at coordinate 3,706,489 of NZ_CP152276.1, read as the reverse complement.
ACATCTCCGCCACGGCACGCTTGTGCTCGGTGCTGCCCGGCTTCAGCGGCCCGGGCACCGGGCTCGACCAATGGCGGGCATTGAAATCCGCCTCGGCAACGCTGCGCGGCGCGGCATCGGCCAGATTCCGCGCTTCCGGCAGGGAGGTATAGATATCGCTCAGAGAACTCATCGTACGCACGCTCGCTGATCGGACCGGCCTCCCCTCCGGCCGGAGGAGGAGGCCGCCGTTCCTCGGCGCCCCGCCCCGCATCACGGGACGCGGGGCGGTCCTGGTCGGTTATCGAATATCGGAGAGGTTGGAAATGACCCGGCTCACCAGGCCATAGGCGATCGCCTCTTCGGCCGACATCCAGTAATTGCGGTCGGTATCCTTGCAGACCTTGTCATAGGGCTGCCCGGTCTCGCGCGCGAACAGCCGGTTCAGCCGCTCGCGCATCTTCACGATCTCCCGCGCCTCGATGTCGATGTCGGTGGCCGGTCCCCGCACCCCGCCCATCGGCTGATGCAGCAGGAAGCGCGTATTCGGCAGGCAGAAGCGCCGCTCCGCATTGCCGGCGGCAAAGATCAGCGCGCCGGCCGATGCCACCCAACCCGTGCCGATCACCCGCACCGGGGCCACCGAATCGACGAAGCGGATCATGTCATGGATCGTGTCGCCACTCTCCACATGCCCGCCGGGCGAATTGATATAGACGTCGATCGGATGCTCCGACGCCCCCGCCAGCGCCAGCAGCCGCCCGGTCACGTCGCGCGCCAGCTTGTCGTTGATCGCGCCGAAGATCAGCACCTTGCGCTGCTCGAACAGCCGGCTTTCCAGCTCGCTGATCGGCGAGGACAGCGTCTTGTTGTCGCCGGGCTCCTTCGGTTCCGGGCCAGGGGGTTCGGGGATGTCGGGGCCATCCGGCTCCTCGTCATCCATCCGGATACGGTCCTTCGGCTGCATGCCGTTCATCATTCTCTCCCTGTATCCAGGACTGGTCTGCATCATCGTTCTATCCTGCGCCGCCTTCGTGCCGGTGCCAAGAGTGTGTTTGGCACCCTCTCCCTCCGTCCCCGCCGCGGCCTCTCTCTCGCTAAACCCGTCGCGCCGGGCTAGAACGGCCCGACAGGCAGGGCGCGGCACGGCGCCGCGAACGGATATGGAGAGAAGATGGGTATGAACGCGCCGCCGCCAAGACACCGCGCCCAGCACGCGGCGGCCACCGCCATTTCCCCCGCCGGCCTGCCGAAATCCCTCCTGCCCAAATCCCTCCTTCTGGGGACCGTCCTGCTCGGCCTGGCCGGCTGCGGCCATCGCGACGCGTTCGACGCCACGATGGATTGGTGGCACCAGTACGAAGGCGGGGCGATCGCCCGCCAGCGCCCCCCGCCGCCCGGCGCGCACGATCCCTATCCGGCGGTCGGCCTCACCCCCACCACCCCGCCCGTCGTGCCCTCGGCCACCCTGCGGCAGAGCGTCACCGAAAACCTGGTCGAACAGCGCAACCTGGCCCACCGCCAGGGCGCCGAAATCGGCGCGCTGACCATCGCCGCCCCCCCGTCGCCGACATCGGCCAACCCGCCCCCCGCCAACGCCCGCGCCGGCGCCCCGCCGGCCGCCCCGGGCACGCCCCCCGCCGTGCGCCCCGCCCCGCCGGGCGTCTCCTCGGCCATGCTCGCAGCCGCCGAAGCCCCGCCGCAACCGGCACGCCCACCCGCGCCGCATGCCGCATCGACAGCCGCGCCGGCCGGCGAGACAGGCACTGGCGGGACAGGCACTGGTGAGACAGGCACCGGCGAGCCCCTGCTGGCCATGCCCGAAGTCGGGGAGAATGTCGGTGGCCTGGGCGGCAAGGCCCCGCCTCCCCCCGCGCCGCTGCCCGCGATCCCGGCCGCCCCGCCGGCTCCGCCGCAATTCCCCGGCTTCGCGGTCCCCAGCGACATCGACCTGCCCACGCTGCCGCATCCGGATTACGCGCTGGCCGACCTCGCCGGCACGCGCATCCGCTTCCCCGCCGGCAACGACCAGCCGCAGCCCGGCCAGGACGGCACGCTCCACCAACTGGCCGGCCAGGCCCAGGGGCGCCCGGTCTATGTCCACGGCTATGGCGAGGCCGCGTCCACCGACCCGGCCGAACAGACCCGCGCCACGACCCTCGCCCTGCTGCGCGCCCGCGCGATCGCCGACAGGCTGGTCGCCGACGGCGTGCCCGCCGGCACGATCCGCCTGCGCGGCCATCCGTTCGGCGACGGCGCCCGCATCAGTTTCACGCAATAATCCTCAACCCGGCCGATCCACTCCGCAATAAACGATCTGCGGCGGCGCCTCGGCGCGGTTGCCTGCCGGGCGGCGGCGTCGTTATATCTGCGCATGGCCGGGGCACGTCCCCGCCAGTCGCGCCCGCGCCGCCCGAGCAGGCGGCGCGAGACGGCGTTTCAGACCTCAGATCCGGGAGCGAACCACGCGCCCGGACGGATATTCACGAGCCACCCATGACCGAAGAATTCCACCGCATCCGCCGCCTGCCGCCCTATGTCTTCGCCGAGGTCAACAAGGCCAAGGCCGCGGCGCGAGCCCGGGGCGAGGACATCATCGATCTGGGCATGGGCAATCCCGACACCCCCACCCCGCCCCATATCGTGCAGAAGCTGGTCGAAACCGTCGCCGACCCGCGCAGCCACCGCTATTCCGTCAGCCGCGGCATCCCCGGCCTGCGCCGCGCGCTCGCCGGCTACTACGCCCGCCGCTTCGACGTGCAACTGGACCCCGAGACCGAGGTGATCGCCACCCTGGGCTCCAAGGAGGGCCTGGCCAACCTCGCCGCCGCCATCACCAGCCCGGGCGACACCATCCTGGTGCCCAACCCCTCCTACCCGATCCACCAGTTCGGCTTCATCATCGCCGGCGCCTCGGTGCGCTCCGTCCCCGCCACGCCGGACGAGGACATGCTGCGCGCCCTCGACCGCGCCGTGCGCCATTCGGTGCCCAAGCCCACCGCGCTGATCGTCAATTTCCCCTCCAATCCCACCGCCTACGTCGCCGATCTCGATTTCTACCGCGAGCTGGTGGCCTTCGCCCGCCGGCACGAGATCTGGATCATGTCCGACCTCGCCTACGCCGAAATCTATTTCGGCGACCGGGTGCCGCCCTCGATCCTCCAGGTCCCGGGGGCCAAGGACATCGCCGTCGAATTCACCTCGCTGTCCAAGACCTATTCCATGGCCGGCTGGCGCATGGGCTTCGCGGCCGGCAATCCCCGCCTGATCACCGCGCTGACCCGCATCAAATCCTATCTCGACTACGGCGCCTTCACCCCCATCCAGGTCGCGGCCGTCGCCGCCCTCAGCGGCCCGCAGGATTGCGTCGACGACATCCGCACCCTCTATCGCGAACGGCGCGACGTGCTGATCCGCGGCCTGCACGCCGCGGGCTGGGACGTCCCCTCGCCCGAGGGCTCGATGTTCGCCTGGGCCCCCCTCCCCCCGCAATTCCGCGCGATGGGCAGCGTCGATTTCTCCAAGCTGCTGCTCCGCGAGGCCGGCGTCGCCGTCGCCCCCGGCCTGGGCTTCGGCGAATATGGCGATGATTTCGTGCGCATCGGCCTGGTGGAGAACACCCAGCGCCTGCGCCAGGCCACGCGGGCGATCCGCCAGTTCATGACCCGCCACGGAGTAAACGTCCCGCCCCCCCGCCCCGAGGCGCGCCAGCCGGCTCCCACGCCGGCGCATTAGGCCCAATCCGCGCGCCGCCAGGCGGCGCCGGATCACATTTTCGGGCGCGGCCCCGCCGCGCCCCTCGACAAAGACAGGACGACAGGTGAACCAGAAGACCATGAGCGCGGACGGCAAAGGCGGACAGGCGGGAGGGGACACCACACCGCTCAGGATCGGCGTCGCGGGGCTGGGCACCGTCGGCGCCGGCCTGGTCAAGCTGCTGCGCGCCAACGAATCGATCGTGGCCGACCGCGCCGGCCGGCCGATCGTCGTCACCGCCGTCGCCGCCCGCGACCGCACCCGCGACCGCGGCATCGACCTTGCCGGCCTGACCTGGCACGACGACGCCCTGGCCCTGGCCCATGACCCCGACATCGACGTGGTCGTCGAACTGATCGGCGGCGCCGAGGGCATCGCCCGCCGCCTGGTCACCGCGGCGCTGCAGGCCGGCCGGCCGGTGGTCACCGCCAACAAGGCGCTGGTCGCGATCCACGGCGCCGAACTCGCCGCCCTGGCCGAACGGGCCGGTGTCCCCCTGACGTTCGAGGCCGCGGTGGCCGGCGGCATCCCGGCGATCAAGGCGGTGCGCGAGGGCCTGGCCGCCGACCGGCTGGTCCGCGTCGGCGGCATCCTGAACGGCACCTGCAACTACATCATGACCGCGATGCGCGAGAGCGGCCGCGCCTTCGCCGACGTGCTGGCCGAAGCGCAGGCGCTGGGCTATGCCGAGGCCGATCCCTCGACCGACGTCGACGGCATCGACGCCGCGCACAAGCTCGCCATCCTGGCCGGCCTCGCCTTCGGCCGCCCGGTCGCCTTCTCCTCGGTGCATGTCGAGGGCATCCGCGCCATCGACGCGCTCGACCTCACCTTCGCGCGCGAACTCGGCTACCGCATCAAGCTGCTCGGCCTCGCCCGCCGGCGCGAGGACGGGATCGAGGCCCGCGTCCATCCCTGCCTGGTGCCCGAACGCGCGCCGATCGCCCAGGTCGACGGGGTGTTCAACGCCGTGGTGGCCGAGGGCGCCTTCGTCGGCCGCCTGATGCTCGAGGGCCGCGGCGCCGGCGAGGGCCCGACCGCCACCGCCGTGGCCGCCGACCTGATCGACATCGCCCGCGGCAACGCCGTGCCCGTCTGGGGCCGCAGCACCGACGGCCTGACCCAGGTCGAGGCCCTGCCCCGCGCCGCGTTCAACGAGGAATATTACCTGCGCCTGAACGTCCATGACCGCCCCGGCGTGATCGCCGACGTCACGGCCGTCCTGCGCGATTACGGCGTATCCCTGCGCAGCATGCTGCAGCACGGGCGGGCCGCGTCCGACGATCCGACCGTCGCCGACGCGCCCTCCGTGCCGCTGGTCCTGGTCACGCACCGCACGCGCGAATCCGCGATGATCGAGGCCCTGGCCAGGATCGCAGCCCTGCCGGCGGTGATCGGCGACCCGGCGATGATCCGCATCGAAGCCGGCTGACCCCACCACCGCTCCGCGTTTGGGGGGCGATCGCGCCCCCTGGAACGGCCGGCACCAGAACCGGCCAGAACGAGAGGATTAAGCGATGACGTCCAAACCGAATGCCGGCTACCAGGTCACCGACCGCAACCTGGCCCTCGAACTGGTCCGCGTGACCGAGGCCGCCGCCATGGCCGCCTCCCACTGGACCGGTCGCGGCCGTAAGAACGAGGCCGACGGCGCCGCCGTCGAGGCCATGCGCCAGGCCTTCGACACGGTCGCCATCGACGGCACGGTCGTGATCGGCGAGGGCGAGATGGACGAGGCCCCGATGCTCTTCATCGGCGAGAAGGTCGGCGCCGGCGGCCCGGCGATGGACATCGCCGTCGATCCGCTCGAGGGCACCAATCTCTGCGCCAAGAACATGCCCAACGCCCTGACCGTGGTCGCGCTGGCCGAGGCCGGGAATTTCCTGCACGCCCCCGACATCTACATGGAGAAGATCGTCGTCGGCCCCGACCTGCCGGCCGGCGTGGTCGACCTCGACGCCGCGATCGGCATCAACCTGCGCGAACTCGCCCGCGCCAAGCGCAAGGACATCTCCGAACTCACCCTCTGCGCCCTGGAGCGCGAACGGCACGAGGAACTGATCGCCAAAACGCGTGAGGCCGGGGCCCGCGTCATGCTACTCAGCGACGGCGACGTCGCCGCCGCCATCGCCGCGTGCCTGCCCGACAGCCGGGTGGACATCTATGCCGGTTCGGGCGGCGCGCCCGAGGGCGTGCTGGCCGCCGCCGCGGTTCGCTGCGTCCACGGCCAGATGCAGGGCCGCCTTTTGTTCGAAAATGACGAACAGATCCGCCGCGCCCGCGAAATGGACCCCGGCCAGGACCCGTCGCGCAAGCTCGGCCTCTACGACATGGCCAGGGGCGACGTGCTGTTCTCCGCCACCGGCGTCACCTCCGGCCCCCTGCTGCGCGGCATCCGCCGCGACGGCAAGCGCGCCGTATCCCACTCCATCGTCATGCGTTCCAAGTCCGGAACGATCCGTTTCGTCGAGGGACACCATGATTTCACAACCAAGACCTGGAGCGCCAACTGACCCCGCCTGACACCGCGCTGCTCCCCCCCAGGGACGACCTCACCGTCCTTGGGGTGGACTCCAGCCTCAGCGGCCGCCGCTGGCGCTGGCGCGACCCCGCCCTCGCCAACGCCGGCGGCCGCATCGGCCTGATGATCGCCCAGCAGGCGGGCGTCTCCGACCTCGTCGGCCAGATGCTCGCCGCCCGCGGCCTCGACGGCCGCGCCGCCGCCGCCTTCCTCGACCCGACGCTCCGCGCCCTCATGCCCGATCCCTCGGCGCTGCAGGACATGGATGCCGCCGCCGATCGCCTGGCCCACGCCGTCCGCCACGGCGAAACGATCGGCATCTTCGGTGATTACGACGTCGACGGCGCCTGCGCCGCCGCCCTCATCACCCAGTTGCTCCGTGATTTCGGCTGCCCCGTCGTCACCCATATCCCCGACCGCATGACCGAAGGCTACGGTCCAAACAGTCCAGCCCTCGACAGCCTGCTGGCCCGCGGCGCCACGCTGGTCGTCTGCGTCGATTGCGGCACCGCCGCAAGCGACGTCCTCGCCACCCTCGCCGGGCGCGCCGACGGTATCGTCCTGGATCACCACAAGGTCGAGGGCGCCGTTCCGCCGATTCTCGCCACCGTCAATCCCAACCGGCTGGACTGTACATCCCGCCAGAACGGCCTGTGTGCCGCGGGCGTCACCTTCCTCACCGCCGTCGCCACAGTACGCGCCCTGCGCCGTGCCGGCTGGTTCGCGACCCGACCCGAACCCGATCTGCTGGGGTTCCTGGATATCGTGGCCCTGGCGACCGTATGCGACGTCATGCCGCTGACCGGTTTGAACCGCGCCTTGGTCACCCAGGGCCTGAAAATCATGAGCCGCCGCCGCCGCGTCGGCCTTGATGCACTGCTTGAAATCGCCGGGGCGCGCGAACCGCTATCGGCCTTCACCTGTGGCTTCGCGCTCGGCCCACGCATCAATGCCGGCGGCCGAATTGCAGAATCCAGCCTGGGGCTGGAATTGCTGCTTTGCACCGATCCAGCCGAAGCCCGCCGTCTGGCCGAGCGGCTGGACGCCGTCAATCGCCGACGCCAGACGGTCGAAAGCGCCATCCTGGACCGTGCGATTGACGAAGCCGCAATCCAACGCGCCGCCGGCCGTGCCGTGCTTCTGCTCTCCGGCCGCGACTGGCACCCCGGCGTGGTGGGCATCGTCGCGGGACGGATCAAGGAGCGCTTCAACCGTCCGGTGCTTGTCGGCGCGGAACTCGAGGACGGCACCGTCAAGGGGTCGGGCCGCTCGGTCGCCGGCATCGATCTTGGAACAGCCATCATCGCCGCGCGCCAAGCCGGCATATTGACGACGGGCGGCGGACACGCGATGGCAGCCGGCTTCTCGCTGCCCAATGACAATATCGAGGCGCTGCACAACTACCTTGATCATCGTCTTGCTCACGCAGCCAAGCTGCCCGATGCAGTCGAGATGCAGATCGAAGGTATGGTGCATGTCGCAGCAGCCACCACCGAACTGGCAACCGATATCGGACGCCTCGCCCCATTCGGAGCCGGCAACGACGAACCGCTTCTGGCCGTCCCCCGTGCGCGCGTGGTGCGCTCGGACCGCATCGGACGCGAGGGCGACACACTGCGCGTGCTTGTTGAAGGCGAAGGTGGCGGTCCCCGCCTGAAGGCCCTGCTATTCCGCGCTGGTGAGCATCCGGCAGCTTCCGCGCTGTTGGAAGACCGCAATGCGCCCCCATTACACCTTGCCGGCTGGCTACGTGCAGAACACTGGAACGACCGGGTCACTGCCGGCTTTTTTATCCGTGACGTGGCAATTGCCGAATCATAACCCCAATCTGTACACAAGACACTTGACCCCCCGCTCTACCCACGATAGGAAGCCGCCCAAGCCTTCTGTCCCATTCGTCTAGAGGCCTAGGACACCGCCCTCTCACGGCGGCAACAGGGGTTCGAATCCCCTATGGGACGCCAATCGGCTAAGGTGTTGATTTTTAAGGACAATTTGGAAGCGTTTTCTCGCTGGTGGCACTAGTCAGTAGCACCATGGGAACGCCGCGTGTCCACTCCCTACATCCATCGCCGGGGCCGCTATCCCGGCTGGTATCTCCGGGTTCATGTCCCCGCCGACTTGAGGCAGTTTGTCGGTCATCATATCGTCCGTGGCCTTGGCACGAGCGACCGCCGCCGCGCCGCAATTCGGGCCACGGAGACCGTCAGCCGCCTTATGTCAGCATTCGATGATTTCCGGCGTCAGGTATGGCGTCGGGCTAATGAGATGATGGCCGCCGAGGGTGTCGTCAGCGACACCGACCGGACCGAGATTCTGACTGCCGCCGTGGCCGAATGGGTGGCGAGCAGCCTGCACGTCGCCGCCAGTCAGGACGTGGCGGCGGTCAACACACTCGCCCCACGGGTTCGGGCGGCCATCTTGCAAATCGTGGACGCCGGGACCGCAGCGGCAGACAGGGCCGCCCTGGTCGGTCAGTATCTCGGGGATGACCCGCAGGCCCCAGCGATACCAGAAGGCCCGGCACCGCTGCCCATTTCCCAGCCTGTCCCGCAGCCAGTTCCGGCTCAGCCCCCGCCGGCTCCGCGCGAGTCATCAAAGCCGTGGCCAGCCTTCATCGAAGATTTCCTGGCGAAGAAGCCGGGCATCAGTGAGAAAACCCGGAAATCATACAGAGCGGCCCTTGGCGACCTTGAGAAGCACATGGGGGCCAAGGAAATCCGGCACGTTAAGCTGGCGGACCTGCAACGATACATCGACCACCTGGAAACACGCCCGAACGCCCGTGGCGGCACACTGAATCGGGATAGTGTCGTCAGGCAAAAAAGTCATTTAGTGACATATTTCGATTGGTGCATGGGTCGGGAGTATCTACCCGAAATCAATCTCAAGCGCATTCAAGTCCGCGACCGGACAGAGAAAGAAAAAAACGGGACGGCTCGGCGTGCGTTCACTGAATCCGAGCTTGTCTTCATTTTCAGGAGCCCTCTCTTCTCTGGCTACGAATCACACGAAAGCCGGTCAACACCCGGAGCCTGCCGAGACAAGATAAGCGACTACTGGTTCATGCTAGTGATGGCGATGACGGGGGCCAGGCACGGAGAGCTTGCTTACTCCCCGGCGGCCCTGACAAAGCTGGGGGACGTGTATTGCGTCAATGCTTTGCACGCGACGAAAACCCGACAGAGCAAGCGCCTCATTCCGGTCATCCCGGACTTGGAGAGGACCGGTTTCATCGATTACGCGAGGCGGATGGAGCGAAACGGGGGGCTTTTGTTCCCCATCCCGCCGCACAACGGCAAGGTTGCTAGAGATGTGCCGCAAGCGTGGTCCAAGCGATTGAACAGATATATTGACGATATCGGCCTGACCGGCCCGGATTTGGTCGGTTATTCATTTCGGCATGCCTGCCGTCAGATGCTTCGCGCAGGTGCCATCGGTGATGAACTGATGAACAAGGTTTTCGGCCACGCCAGCGGGACAGTCGGCAGCAATTACGGCAAGCACCTGTCCGCGCAAGAAGCACGGCTCACATATGAGAATGTGAGTTTTGCCGCAGACCTCTCGCATCTGAATCGTTGAGCGTCGCCGTTAATTTGGCTGAATATGCCTGACCCAACAGTTATTTTGTGGCGATTGCTATTTATTGTTGCAATTTGAGCCAGTGTGTGCGATATTGCTTGAGTTACGGATGGTCGATGTGCGGCGCACGCTGACTGCTCCGGGGTGAACGTAAACAGACGATAGGCAGCGGGTGCAACGCCCGTGCCGAAGAGTCCGAACGTTTGATAGGGTGCGGGTGGCGAGGAACCATCCACACACTGCGCGTTGCGCAGAACCTAGATGACAGGCTTATGGGAATGGAAGAACGGCAACCCGTTCTTCAGACCGCAATAGTCCCCATAGGTTTCGGCAAAGAAGACCCCCCCGGTGTAGCAGCACCTCTCTTTTCATATGAAAGGAGGGTGCGCTATGCTGTCCGCGCCCCAAATTCAATCAGAACCTATTACGCTGACCGCCGATGAAGCTGCGCGCCGAATTGGTGTTAGCGCGCATATGCTATGGCGGTTCAGGTCTGGAAACGAAGGAAACGAAGGCCCCCGCTATATCCGCATCGGTCGGCGCGTGCTGTATCGCCCCGCCGATGTGGATGCATGGCTTGCAGAGATGGCGGTCGTGCGGGCTGATGCTCTCGCCAATAATAAGAAGCGTGGCCGTCCGACCAAGGCCGAAGCCGCTGCCCGTCGCCAGCAGGCGGAGGGCTAAAGTCATGCAGCTTTCATATGACGAAGGCCGCCGTCTGTGGCTGGCGAAAACCACATATGCCGAGGGCTGGATGCCAAAGGAAGAGGGCTTCCATTGGTCCCCGAGCCTGTATCGGTGGCAGACGACAAACCCCGAGGCGGCGAAGGAATTAACATACTATAGCGATTGTGAATGCGATGAAGCGGTGCGGGTCCGCCTGGACGCCACACTTCGCGAGGTCGAAGCCGCGCGGGAGCGTCGGCGCGATGAAAGCCGCGCCACCGATGCCACGATTTCCGTGCCCTGCGGCGATGGCATGTCGTGGCTACCGTATCAGCGGGCAGGCATCTCGTACGCGCTTGGCCATGGGCGGCAAAATGTCCTGCTGGCGGACGATATGGGGCTTGGAAAGACGGCACAGGCTATCGGCGTCATCAATGGCGACCAGGCCATGCGCCGTATCCTCATCGTATGCCCCGCAAGCCTTACGCGGAACTGGCAACGGGAAATCGGACGCTTCGGCAACTTCGGGGACAGAAACCTTTCGGTCGGGTTCGCAACGTCGAAGGCCGCGCCGGACGATTCAATCCTCATCTGCACATATGACCTATTCAGCCGGGATAACCCCGTGCAGCAGGCAATCCGGAATCGGCCATGGGACATGCTGATTCTAGACGAGGCGCACTATGTGAAGAATCACGAATCCAAGCGCACGCAGCGCATTCTTGGTGGGGGAAAGGCCAAGGTTCAGGGCATCGACGCGACGCGACGCCTGTATCTAACCGGCACACCCATCATGAATAGGCCAATCGAATTATGGCCGTTGCTCCATTCGCTGGCTCCAGCGCAGTTCCCCAGGCTCATGGCCTTCGCCGAACGATATTGCAATGCGCACCGCACCCGGTTCGGCTGGGACATGGGCGGGGCGTCCAATCTGGATGAACTGCAACGGGTGTTGCGGGAAACCGTCATGGTTCGTCGCCTGAAATCGGACGTCCTGACTGACCTGCCGGAGAAAATCCGCCAGGTTATCGAACTGCCCGCCGATACGACCATGACCCGGCGCGCGCTTGAGGCGGAGCGGAAGGCGGCTGGAATTGCATCAGCGGCAAGGGCGCGGCTTGCCCAGGCGAAGCGGCTGCATACGGAGGCAATGGACAAGGCGGCGGCTGGCGACAGGGAGAGGCTGGCACGGCAATACGAGGAACAGATTGCCGCCTTGCGCCAGGGCGTGAAGGTGGCCTTTACGGAGATTTCGAAAGTCAGGCATGAAACGGCCCTGGCGAAGGTTCCGATGGTCATCGAAGCCGTCAAGGACGCCGTGGAGGGCAGCGGAAAGGTTATCCTGTTTGCCCATCATTCCGATGTCGTCGCTGCTCTGGCGGACGGCTTGAACGACCTCGGGGTGGTCAGCATCACTGGCAGCACGCCCCCGGCGCAGAGGCAGGGGATTGTTGACAGCTTCCAGGCAGACCAGAACGTGAGGGTATTCATCGGGAACATCCAGGCCGCTGGCGTAGGGCTAACCCTAACGGCGTCCAGCCACGTCATTTTTGCCGAATTGGACTGGACCCCATCAGGGATGTCCCAGGCCGAGGACCGGGCGCACAGGCTTGGGCAGCGAAATGCCGTGCTGGTCCAGCACATCGTGCTGGAGCAAAGCCTGGACCTGATGCTTGCGCGCAAGCTGATTGGCAAGCAGCGCGTCATTGATGCGGCGCTGAACGGTCAGGGCAGCCAAACTGAGGCAGCAGCAGAAGCCGACGATGAGGATGGCTGGCTTGACGACGACCCAGGGCAGGCGATTGCCGCATGATAACATTGAAATCATGCATTGCGGAACAGGACAATTAGAAAGCCCACCCCCGATAGCCTTTTGCAGAGGCGATGACCGGGAAGTGGGCTTAGTTCGCGACGACGAGCGATGAGTTAAATTACCTTGGTTTTGGCCTGGTTTTCAACACTCATCGCATATGACGATGGGTGTTTTTCATGGGTGCGGCGCTCCTTGAACCAGACGACCTTATTTATGAGCCACGTATCATGCCACGGGCTGGGGGCCTGATGTGGGCGCTGAATTACCCGGAGGATGGCGTACTCAAACAACGCATGTGCCGTGCCGACGAAATGGTAACTCAGATTGACAATGCCCAGGGCCAACCCGACAGGTACATGTCGCAGGCGTATTTTTCTCGCCCTCGGAGGCGTGCCACGCATGTTGCACTGTTCACGCACACATGGGTTGACCTTGACATCTACAATTCCCCCGAGCCGCTGGACGCGGGGGAACAAGGGGAACATCTGGTCGCATTCTGCGAAGACCACGGCATCCCCACGCCGTCGCTCATCATCGACAGTGGCAGGGGCATCTATTGCAAATGGCTGTTTACTGCCGTTCTGCCCGGCCAGGCTGCCACGAAACTGGTGCGGGTAAACCGTGAACTGGTAAAGAAATTCGGGCCGTGGTTCGTGGACCGGTCAGCCGTTGACGCGTCCCGAATCCTGCGCATCGTCGGCAGCATCAACAGCAAATCCGGCAGGCCGGTGCGAATTATCGCCGACACCGGCCATCGCTACGATTTCGACCGGCTGGCCGACGCCGTTCTTCCCATGAGCAGGGCCGCCCTCAAGGCCGCCCGCGAGGCCGGCGCCGCCAGGAAGGCCGAGCGGGCCGCAAAAGAGCAGGTTGTCAGCATCACGCGGGAGCGGGCGCGGCGCGATGGCGAGTGTGCCCCGGCGAAGAAGTCGCCGCGCTCATGGCAATGGGCCGTGCTGGATGATTTGCGAACGCTGGTCCGCCTGCGCTGGGGCGGCGTCGTTCCAGCAGGCCAGCGGGACATCTTCGGTCATATCGGCGCATCCATGCTGGGGCAGATTTTCGAGAACCAGCCGGAGCGGCTATGGGCGGAAATCCAGACCTTTGCCGGGCTGCTGTTGCCTGATGATTACCGCACCCGCGAACTTCACGGGCACAGTAGCACCTTGCTTCGGCGCGTTGAGGACGGGCGCGGCAGCTATCAATATCGCGCCGAAACCATCATCGACCGCCTGGGCATCACCTCGGCGGAGATGCAGGACATGAAGGTCCTCATCGACCGGGACGAGAAAGAGGGCCGCCGCAGACGGAAGCGCCGCCGGGATGGACGGGCGGACAGGCCCCATGGCACCACCGGCCACGACCGCGCGGAATGGCGGGTTCAGGTTGCGACAGGCAGCGCGGCCTTTGAGAAGCCGTGGGAAGCGGCAGGCGTGTCCCGTGCGACATGGTATCGCCAGCAGGCCGCGAAGCCTGCCAGCAGGCGCAGGAAGGGCGGGAAGACACCGAATGCGGCAACGCTACGGCGGACGAAGCTGGTCCTGATGGGCCGGGCACGGGACAAGGCCGCCTTCGGGGAATACATGTATGGGCTGCGGGAATACTGGACGCAACGCGTCGAGGCAGCGCAGGCAGACAGGTGGTCGGCGGAAGCCCAGGAGAAACTTGACCTTGCCATGCGGTCCGACTTCGCCCGGTGCGTTGAATACTACAAAGCCGGTGCGGAAGGGAGGCCGGTGAAGAAGCGGAAATCCACTCGACGGCCCCCTGCCCAGGTCGCGACCATCAAGCGTCTCGACGACCGGGAATGGCGGGAATACATGGACGACCTGGACGCCATGATGGAGGTTTTGGCGGCATGAAAAATGAGACTCGGTGGGGCGCTTATATAATTAGCAAAGCTCTGGCCAAGGGCCGACCTTCTATTTGGCGTTCCCCATCCGTTCTGCCTCTGCCATGATGGGGTGACCCACCTGGCAATATTCCCTTCTCGGGCAGCAGTGGAAGGTTGTAAAAATGTCTCGCCTAACCTTTGAGGAAGCCGCGCAGTCCTGGTTCGACCATGCGGCTCGACTGGTGGACCTGTGCTATACCGCACTTGCAGAGGCGGAGATGAAAGGCACTCAGAAGGGTTTACGAGACCCTCGGATAGTCAGTGCGGCATTGCTCATCAGGACTATCAGTAACGTCCGGGCGACGTTTGCCCTGCTGGAACAGGCCCTAATCGTTGAGGCGAGAATCATGGCTCGCTCTGCTGTTGAGAACCTTCTGTGGTCTGCTAAGCTGGTTCAGAAGGGGGATGAATTTGTTGACCAGATGATAGCGGATGAACTGAAGAGTCACGACCGGCGGGCAAAGTTCATCATGTCTTCGCTGGATAGTCTGCCGGAGCCGATAGCCGAGATGCTCCAGGAGGTGGTTGGAAGGCTTAAGACGGCTCCGATATCCCCGAAGGGCCTTGTCGCGCGGACGGTTGCCCAGGATAGCGTCGCGGGGCACGCTTACCTCATCTACGCTCAACTTTCAGCAGATGCCGCACATCCTTCCATCGACGCTTTACGCAGATATATAGAGGATGACAGGAAGGACGGGAGCATTACCCTCAATGCTGATTCTGACGTGTCGCATGAGGAACACCTAAGAACGGCATCCTACGCCTGTATGGCTCTTACCGGGGTATGCGTGGCCTTCAATCAGCTTTCTGGCCCAACGGCAGCAGGAGCAGAGCCTTTGACCCGACTGGCCGATGAAACGTTGCACCTTGAGGTTATGAGTGGCCTTCATAGCGGGTGAGCGCGGGCGTTCTAATCTGTCACTCCATGTCCCTGTCGGTTTCCAACAGATACCACGCCAGGGTTGATGCCGCGCCGACCACCAGCCGAGCATGACGAGGGGACAGGCCACGCTTGATATCGCCTTCCCGACCATGACCATTGCCATACCAGTTCCGGAGTTCGGCAGTGCATTGGACGACACTGCGGAGATTGCTAAGCATGGTTTTAATGGTCTTCGCCCCCTTGGCCTTGTCGGGGATGTCATCAGGTAGCTGACGAAGGACACCGAAGACCTTCTTTCCCAATTCGTTCAGGTCGTCGTCCTTGGAATAGGTCACACCTGATGGTACCGACCTTTTCGTCAGAATCGTCTTGCAGACCGTTTCGACCATTTCCTTGGCAGACCCGATAGCCAGGGCAGGGTCAGCTTCAATGGACGCTTCAATGCGCCTGATGTGTTCCCCGAGATGGGGCAGGTCCAGATTGGTCGCCAGAGTCTTCGTATCGGCAAGGCGAGCATCAGCCGAGAGACCGATGAACCGGCCTTCTCTCCATTCGTATCCGCATGGCTTCAACGCACTCAGGAAACGCATCAAGGGATGCTCATTGTTTTCAGGGCGCAGATACCAGTTCATCGTCTGGGCAAAGCTGGCGCGCTTGGTGTCTTCTCGGCCCATGAAGAAGGTCGCGACTTCAAGGAATTTGGAGACGCCTTCATGCGTTGCCCAATCAATGCCGAGATAATACCCGTGAACCATGGTGCGGCGCTGACCACCACTTGGCTGGGGCGGTTCGACATACGGGACGCCAGCGGCATCAAACTCGCGCTGAATATCCCCCAGGGTGCTTTGTTCCACGAGGTAATCAAGGAAGAGGCTGCGACAGGCGCGACTGACGATATCAGGCATGGAGGAATATTCGCACGCCACGCTGACCTGAACAATTCCTCATGGCGGCCGACATAGCCGCCTGACGACCATCAGACACAGGGACGAGGCCGGAGGCCGACTCCCGGTGTCCCCTCGAGCTCGCCGGTCAGGCGGAGCGAGTCAGTAAATGGGGCGAAAGACGTTCGAGCGGAGCGAAGGGCATGAGCAGGCATTCATTTGCAATGTAAAAATAAACATTCCGGCATCAAGGCGCCAAAAACTTGAGAACAATTCGAAATTCAAGAAGCAAGAGAAAAATTCATTCGATGTAAAAATAAATATCAGAGAAGAAGGATGTGAAAACCATTTCTTTTATGCACACGGCATAGACTATAATGATTTTGCGGGGCGGAGCGTATGCAGAACCCCGTATTCATAAGTAAGCGGGGAAATTGTTGCCATGCGCTACGGATACGCACGAGTCAGCACGTTGAAACAGTCAGTCGGCAGTCAGATGCCAGACCTCACCGCGCACGGTGTCGAGGCAGAGAATGTGTTCTCCGATGTCGGCGTATCAGGCTCCACCAACGCCCTGGACCGGCCCGGTTTTGCCGCCATGGTCGCAATGCTGAATCATGGCGATGAGATTGTTGTCACCAAAATCGACCGCTTGGGCAGGTCGGTGGCAGACGTTCTCCGGACGCTCGACCATCTTGATAGCCTCGGTGTTGAAGTTCTGGTCATTCAACTCGGCGGGAAAATATCCGGACCGCTGGGAAGGCTACTGCGTACAGTCCTGGCGGCAGTCGGGGAGTTTGAGCGAGACCTCATCACGGAGCGCATCAATGCTGGTCTTGAAAACGCCCGCAGGCATGGCACGAAGTCGGGCAAGGCCATCGGCAGGCCCAGGCGGTCAGGCCGAGCGGTTGACCTTGCCCTGCGCCTGGTCGAACAGGGACACAGCCATCGTGATGCCGCGCAGATTGCCAGAATCTCGCCGTCAACCCTCACCCGTGCCCGTCAGCGTGATGGAATCCGCGCCCAAGTTGCCAATGGACAGATTGACTTGGAATCGGCCATCAACAGGGCGAAGCGTGCAGCCTGACCCTGAACACCCCGCGTTACCCGTTTTTTGCCGAGACAATGCCCGCCAGCAGGGCACGCGTTCCGGCAAGGCTATCGGTCGCCCCCGGAAATTCGAGGCGGCGAAAGGCGATGGATTTCAGCTAAATCAACGGTGGATAGGCCAAAGCGGAAGCAGGACACGTAACAGAATCGGTCGATTCCGGGAAGCCGTCAATGAGACCGATACGAGCCATATCAAAAAGGGGATTTCCGTGACGGTTCTATGAGGCACCTATATCGCCTGAACCGTCCGCCAGACCGTCATGCGTGATACGTCCAAGATGCCGGCAATCCGGGTCGCCGACATCCCCTGCGCCTTGAGGTCGCGCACGTGCTCGCGCTGAACCGGCGTTAGGGCGGGAGGTCGGCCCAAGACCTTGCCACGCTCCCGCGCTGCGACAAGACCGGCCTTGGTCCGCTCCCGGATAATCTCCCGCTCGAACTCCGCGAAGGCCGCCAGTATTGACAGGAACAGCCGCCCGTTGGCTCCACGCGTCTCGATGCCGAGATTGAGAATCCTGACGTTGATTCCCTTGTCGTGTAGGCTCCGGATGAGGGAGAGAACGTCCACGGTGTCGCGACCGAGGCGGTCAATCTTAGCGACGACAAGACTGTCATCGGGTCTGAGGCGACGCAACAGGGCCGACAGGACAGGCCGCTTCCTGGCTGGGGTCCCGCCCGAAATCTTCTCCATGGTAATATCCGTGACGCCCTCGGCGCGCAGGGCGATGATTTGCGGTTCGTTCGTCTGCTCGTCGGTCGAAACGCGGGCGTATCCGTATCGTGCCATGAAGCTCTCCCATTAAAAATGACAGGGATTTTGATACGGTCGAAGATACCGATTGTTCCTGCATTTAAATAGTATGAACAAAATCGACCGAATATGCACGGGTTTCGGTCGGTTAGAGCCGAGATACTTGATATGACCTTGGAGGGATGGCGTGAAGGGATTCTATACGGCTAAGGTGGCTTTAGTGTTGGCTTGCACCTTGGCAGCGTGTAGCGCGACGGACGGAAGTGATGCGCTCAGAAACGAAACCACGGCATCCATCAACCAGAAAATCGTTGATGGTGTAACGACGAAAGAACAGGTTCGGGCGGCATTCGGTGAACCTCAGGAAACTTCTGTGGATGGTTCGGGGCATGAAACCTGGAAATATTCAGCCGGAAAGTTTCAAGGGAATGTCCTCGGCTACATCCCTGTTATAAACGGGTTTGCGGGCGGCGGCACCAATTCCGACACCACGCTGACCTTGATTTTTCGTGGAGACCGTGTGGCATCGCATTCAATCTCGCAGTCGAAATCGACTGTCGGGTCGGGATTGCTGAGCAAATGAAAAGAATAAAAAAGGCTTTTGTTGCCCTGGCTGTTTTCGCGACCATTCCCTCGGTCGCATTTGCAGACAACGTGGTGGTGAGTAAGGACACGGAATTTCCTACGGTGAATGTCTCAGGTGCATCCATCGATGTGCTAGGGATTACTCCCGGAATGTCATCTGATGCGGTGAAAAAGATTTCCTGATTACGCACTATTTTCAGCCAGGGATTTATGATACAAAACGAGAACATTTGTTGTTTTCGAGAGGCTTGATCGATGGCTCGCAACAAGGTCCAGTTTCAGAAAGGGCTAAGCGAAGCCCAATTTGACGAACTTTACGGAAGCGAAGAGAAGTGCCGAGCGGTGATCTTTGGCTGGCGTTGGCCATCTGGTTTTGAATGCCCGGCCTGCGGCGGGCGTGAGCACAGCGTCATTCAGAGCCGTGGGCAGTATCAATGCAGCGCCTGTCGGAAGCAGACGTCGCTGATCGCCGGAACGATCTTCGCGGCAACCAAGGTGCCGTTACGGACCTGGTTTCGTGCCCTGTACCATCTGACCCAGAGCAAAGGCGGCATCTCCAGCATCGAACTGGGGCGCAGGCTCGGCGTGACGCAGACCACGGCCTGGAAGATCAAGCATAAACTCGCGCAGGTAATGATGGAACGCGAGGCCGGCAAGCGACTGAAGGGACGGATCGAACTGGACGACGCCTATCTCGGCGGAGAACGCGGCGGCGGCAAGCGCGGGCGAGGATCAGCGGGCAAGACGCCGATCGTGGCCGCTGTTGAAACCACACCGCAAGGCAAGCCAATCCGCCTGAAACTCCGCCGGGTGGCCGGGTTCAGTAGGGCCGAGATCGCAAAGATGGCAAAAAACAGCTTCGACCCCGCCAGCAGCGTGGTCAGTGACGGTCTACGCTGTTTCGCCGCCGTCACCGAAGCAGGGTGCGTCCATCATCCCATCCTGACCGGTTCGGGACCAAAGGCAGGCCGCAACCCTGCTTTCAAATGGGTCAATACCGCTCTCGCCAACATCAAGAATGCCATGACCGGTACTTTACCGTGCTATCCGTGACAAGCATGCGCCGCGCTATCTCGCCGAGTTCGTTTATCGCTTCAATCGCCGCTTCGACCTCGCCTCCATGATCCCTCGCCTCGGATACGCCGCCGTCAGAACCCCGCCCATGCCCTATCGCCTGCTCAAATTGGCTGAAATTAGTGCGTAATCAGGAAAGATTTTTGCCGACCGTTCGGGGAAAAGCACGGAAGATTATTCTGTCACGTCGGGTTTTTCCTATCGCAGTGTAACGGTAACTTCTCAACCGTATGTGGTTCGGTCGGACATCGACAATTTCGGTGATAACTACGAGCATTTGTCGGCGGAGTTCACTAGCCCGGCAACCAATAGCGGAATAATGTATTTGGACCGCAGCCTCAGATACAGCAATCCGCTAACCGCCCCAACATTTGAATCCGTGAAAGGCGCCATTCTTAAGAAATACGGTTCACCTTCATCAGCAACGGAAACGCCTTCAAGCGTAGATTATACTTGGGCCTACGGTCCGCGTGGGAAAATCGCTAATGCTTCCTACAGCGCGTATGATATGGCCAAATCAGGCAACATGTGCGTGAGCTATGCTAACGAAGGTTTGTACCTTGTTCTCACGATAAGCGTGACTAAAAACGCGTCTGACCCCAGTAGGGCGGAACTAATGACGGTTAACATGAATGACAATCTGGCTTGCAAAGTCGATGGAATTGCTATGACTGAACAGCTATTTACCAAGGCGAAAACTATATACGATACTCAGGCGAAGGCGGGGGCCGGTCCAGCACTATGAGTGAATGTCTACCGTCGCCATGAATAAGACAGGCTAAAGGAATCAATAAAGGCCGCCGGGCAGCATGACCGCTCCCCGCGTTACCCCCACATACCACATATCCATCGGGCTCCCTTGGCTACACGAAAGACGCCTTCCGCCCGGTGGATATGCTCCGCTTCGCTCCGGCCCTCGGCTGGAATGCGGGGATAACGCTATGCCGGAGCAATAAAAAAGGGCAGTCCGAAGACCGCCCTTTGTTCCTCGAAGAGCAATGAAAAACCCGAAGGTTAATTTCTATTGCTAACTCCATATAGGAGAGTAAAACTCTAAACCACTTTTTCAGCGGCACATGTTCTTCGAGGAACAAATTGAATTTATGACCTCTCCGTGCCAGATGCAAGGATGGAACAATTAACGTTTGTACATCTCAATCATGCTGCCTTCTTGCCAGTCCCTTTCTTCGCAGGCCATTTGAGCAGGGAACACGAGAGAGGCCAGAAGCATGATTGACTGCGAAATTTACGAGTACCGCCAAGAGCGAGCGAAGTTCGACCGTGTGCCATCTGCCCTGGTCGGGTTTGACCATCTCAAGCCATCTATTATCCAGGCATATGAGGGCGGGGCGTCTTTGGATGAGGTGGCCACTATGGCAAGCGACTTGATTGGTCGGAAGGTGAGTGTCGATATCGCATGGGAGGTCCTTATCATCACGGCTGAGTATGTCGAGGCTGACGACGATGACTTACTAGGACTGACAGGCGCAGAGTTAGACGCTGTCATTCGCGAACGGCGGCGGTTCTGCGAAGTCCATCCATTTGACGATGAGGCACGATTCAGTCTGCATGAGGCAGAGAACGAGCATCGCAGAAGGATGACGGGTGGTTGACCTGTCAATAGCCCATCCATCATATCTGACATGTAGAAGTCTCGACTGAATAGAATGCAAATCTGAGTTTTGGGGCAAAAGACGGGCAGTATGCGGCAGCACTGGCGGACGGCCCTTCATAGGTCGACCGCATTCCGTTCGGATGATACAGTAATCCAATGACAACATGGTTCACTTCCGACCTTCATTTTGGTCACAAAAATATTCTGAAGCACTGTAATCGGCCATTTGAATCTGTCGAACAGATGGACGCCGTTCTCATTACGAATTGGAATGCGAGAGTCAGGCCAACGGACGATATATGGTGCTTAGGTGATTTCTGCTGGAAAAGTCCCGAACGCTATGGCGCGCGGCTGAAGGGCCGGAAACATCTGATTGTCGGAAACCACGACGGGGTATCTGTTCAGACGTGGGATGGTTGGACCAGCGTTCAGCACTATGCCGAATTAAAACTGGATGACCGAAAGCTGGTTCTTTTCCATTACCCGATAGCCGAATGGAATGGTTTCTATCGAGACACCATTCATCTGTATGGCCATGTGCATGGAAATAGACCCTTCACAGGCTCGTCGTGCGATGTGGGGGTCGATTGCTGGAACTTTTCACCCACTTCCTTAACTGAAATCTTGGGCGTCATCGGCGGAAAACTCTGATTGTCCTTGGCTACCTCGACCTCGTAAACAAACGGACGTCATTGTTATGTCACCGTCGAACCTATTGACACAGCCCCCAAAATCGACCGATTACGGTAACTGTATCGAAACATGTCTACGCATTTGTGCGGCCGGAAAAGGAAGGAACCGATGGATATCGGGAAAATTACGGAGAATCCCCTGGTTGCAGGAAGTGATGGCGGCCGCTCCGTCGCTAATATAAATTATATTTTATATATCATCGGCTTCTTTACAGGCATTACAGCCCTGGTTGGAGTGATTCTCGCATACGTCAACCGGCAAAATTCCATACTTCCGTACAGGTCGCATCTCGACAGTCAAATAAGGATTTTCTGGCGGGGTATAGGAGCCGGGGTCGTCATCTTCGTGAGTTCCTGGCTTGCCGCCCTCATTGGGGCCGTCACTTTCGGGATTGGCTTCGTTCTCTATCTTGTCCCTGTCGGCGTAGGGCTCTGGTGGTTCGTTCGGACCGTCATGGCCATCATTAAAGGGATGCAAGCCCTCGGGCGCGGCGAAGGCATCTGAGAAATTCTTCACCAGAGTAAAAAAGGTCATTGCCATGGCATTAAAGTATTCCATTCGAGTCTTCGGAATTGCTACCGCTCTCACCCTTTCAGGATGTGGGGATGGAGGCCCTTCGAAGGAAGAAAGCGCAAAAGCAATAACTGCAGCGGTCTCCCGGCTCAACCAGAGTACATTCGGGCTCTTTAGTGCAGTTAACGGCGGCCATACGCCCGAAATTAAGGTTGTGAGCAGAACATGCAGGCAATATGGCGACTTTGAGAATACTTACGACTGCAAGGTCGAATTCACATCGGATGGCGAACCTAAAACCCAAAATATACGCTTCATTAAATCCGACAGCGGAAAATGGAGAATGTCCGGAGAACAACCAAATTAGCTAAACTAACGGAATCAATAAAGGTCGCTGACCACCACCCGCGTTATCCTCACATACCACAGCATTTCAACAGGCTCCCTTGGGCTACGCTGAAGACGCCCTTCCGCCTGTTGAAATGCTGCTCCGGCTACGCCTACGGTCAGCCATCCGGCTGACTGGAATGCGAGGATAACGCTACCCATTGTTTGCCGGGACAACGCACCGCATCCGTGATGCGAAAGGAAGTCAGCAAGCTGACATCAATCATGCAGCCTTCTTGCCACTCCCTGTCTTCGCAGGCCATTCGGAGTGTTTACATTCAGGATAGTTCGAGCATGACAGGAGGACGTATCTCTTCCCATCCTTCTTGCTCGTGATTTCCTTCGTCCGCATCGCGCCTTTGCGGCACTCTGGGCAGGCTTTCCCATCCCCCGGCAACGGCTTCACCTTGCTTGCGGCAGGCTTGCCACCCTCAACCCGCACGACCGAACCTCTCGCCGCATCAACCCGACTGGTGATGTCCGTCACCTGCGCATCAAGCACCGCGTCAAGCGTCAAGCCGCCACCTTCAACCTGTTCCATCGCGCCTTCCCATCGCGCCGTCAGGCCCAGCGAGGTCAGGTGCGACGGCAGGGCAGCGATGACCGACCGGCCAAGGGGGGTTGATTCGAGCCCGGTCCTTCCCTTCCTCGACAGAAATCCACGCTTCAACAGGGTTTCAATGATGTCGGCCCGCGTCGCTTCACGTCCGATACCGTCGCCTTCTTTTAGCTTCTTCCGCAATTCCGGGTCAGGCTCGAACAGATGGGCCGACGCCATAGCCGCAATCAACCGCTGGTCCGAAAATGCAGGCGGCGGGCTTGTGCGCTTCGCTGACAACGCAACATCCCCGACCTGGACCGCATCGCCTTCCTGCATCGTCGGGAGCGCCCCGGCAGGCATATCCTCGCCTTCCTCATCATCGTCGCCGCTGGTCATGACCGCGCGCCAGCCATCGGCCAACGCCCGGCGACCCGTGGCGCGGAATGTGTCTGCCCCGACCTGAATCACAGCGACTTGAGACTGGTAGCGGTAGGCGGGATGGAACTGCGCAATGAACGCGCGGGCAACAAGCAGAAACACAGCCCGTTCGGTGTCCGACAGCCCGGCCAGCTTGTCGGCCCTGAACTCTCCCGTTGGAATGATGGCGTAATGGTCGGAAATCTTCGCGTCATTCCATGCCGCAGACTTCAATGCCCGGTCAACTCCAACGACACCGGCAGACAGGTCAGGCACCCCGGCCAGGGCGTCAAGAATGCCCGGAGTCTCATCACTCAGAATGGACAGGGGCAGGTGCCGGGAGTCGGACCGGGGATAGCTGGTCAGCTTTTTCTCATATAACGACTGAGCAGCTTCCAACGTCTCCTTCGCGGTCAGCCCCAGCTTCGACCCGCATTCAGCTTGCAGCGCCGACAGAGAGAATGGCAGCGGGGCCGCCTTGCTCTTGTCCGCCACGGAGAACGACCCCACCCGCCCGGCCTGGCCTTTCGCCCTGGCGCACACGGCCTCGGCAACGGCACGGTCAACCAGCCTGCCTTCGGAATCCAGCCCCGTCATGCCATCGGGGATGACGAACGCGGCCCGGAACTGCCCGCCAGCATGCGCCATAGCGGCTTCCGGGATGAAATGGTCAACGGGCTTGAAACCAGCCCGCAGATTGTCGCGGTCAACCACGATACGCAAGGTCGGCGTCTGGACCCTGCCGACCGAAATCATGGCGTCAGAACCACCCTGCCGTGCCAGGAGCGTGTATAGCCGGGAATATGTCATGCCGTGCTGCCAGTCGGCCCGCTGTCTGACCAGCGCCGCGAGATACAAGCCCTTCTTGTCGGCATTCGGCAGCAGGTTGCGGATGGCGGCCATCAGGTCGCGCCGGGTGACGGTCTGTGACCACAGCCGCCTGATGTTTAGTCCGTGCGGGTCGATGCCCCAGGCGTTCAGGGCCTCGTCCACGAGCAACTGACCTTCCCGGCCCGCATCACCGGCATTCACGATTGTCTGTGCCTGCCGCGCCAACCGTTCGACAATCCCGGCCTGTTTCTTCTTATCGTCCGGCACCGACAGCCGCCATTCGTCCGGGCGCAGGACAATGGGCAGGCTGGCCAGCGACCATTTCGACCATTCCGGGCGATATTCACCGGGCTGGACTTGTTCGAACATATGCCCGAAAAACCACGTCACCGTGTCGCCGCCGACCGTGATGCAGCCATCTCCACGCCGTTCCGGCTGACCATGGATTTCAGACAGCGCCCCGGCAATCTCGCGGGCGAGTGACGGCTTTTCGGCGATATAGAGGGTCGTCATTCTTCGCTTCCTTCTTCCCGCGCCACCGCATCCAGCGCACGCAGCACGTCCGCCACCAGGTCACCGGCAGTCCGCGCAATAGACACCCGCACCGCATCATCGCACCGAAACCGCACCACGCCGTCCGCGCCGACCGAGAACAGCGCAGGCAGAATCTCGGGGTCCGCTCCCGGCCAGCCCTTGCCCAGCACAATCGCGAACTCACGGTGAACCGGCGCATACAGAACCCCGATTGAATGCGGCCGACACAGCGCGTCGTCGCCCCATATTTCCAGATAGATGACGCCATCATGACCGGCAGGCAGACGGAAATCATGGCGGGGGCGACGGGTTGCGCGCAGTCGGCCGACCGCCGCACTGTCGAAAGTCAGCGTTTCCGATGCCTGCCGGGCGGCACGCTGGACGGCATCGACCAGACCGGTTGCGGCGCAGGGATACAGAAGCGGAGGCGGAGAGGCTTTGAGAGAAGCAAGTATCATGCCGAAATTATAGTACGCCCGACATGCCATCCGTATGAGAAATCGGCCACGCGCGCTATGCAATCGACCGGATATAGGCCGGCAATTCCACGTTTCTCTATCGTATTTCATACCGGTATCATGCCGTCATCATCACGGCATGCTCACCGCCTGGGCTTGTCGCCCTGGCGGTTGCGCAAGGGCACCCCAGCAGGGCGGCGAACCGCCCCGCGTGGCGCGGGTCAGGACGACACTGGGCGTTCGGTCGTCGCCATCCCGCCGCCAGCCCCGCCAGCGCCTTGGCCGCCTTCTTCACTGCCACCCTTTCCGCCCGCACCTTTCTCGCCAACTTTCGCAATACCGTGCCCAGCGCCGCCAGCCGTCCGCCCCACGACCCCGCCGACAAAGTGAGAAGGACTTTCGGTGCGCAGGCTGTCAGAAGCCCATCCGATGATTTTTCCCGCCAGTTCCGGTATGCTGGTCATCAAGCGCAAGCTTGCGGTCGTAATTTTCCACGTCATCCATGCCTCCAAAACCAGCATTACGACCGCCCCGATAATGCCCGGTCCGCTGTCCGCAGTCCCCGCCAGCGCCGCCACGGAAAACGAGCGAGACACGAGCCAGACCCCGGCGTTCATGATTTGCAGACTCAAAATTAGCCCAAAAACGGTCAAGGGAATTCTCAAGAACAGCGATAGAAGCAGCACATAACCAGACTTCTGCTGCTCGTTGACAAATTCCGACCCATCCATCCGGACGTGCATGAAGGCCCATACGGGCAGGACCATGAACGCTTCAACGACGGTAATCAGAATGCCGATGGCGGCAAACGTAAACTCGATAAACGGCATCATCGGAATGATATACGCGTGTTCAACCCCGACCAGCAGCAGCATGCCAATGATGATTCCGACGAACGACAATGGCCCCGACGCAACCGCCCCAGCAAGCGCCGCCGCCCCAGCAGGCCCGCCGAGCATGGTGCCACCCGCAAGGCCGCCGAGGACGACTATCGAAATCGTATTCAGCACCTCGTTTCCGAAATCCGCAAGCTGCTGGATAGGCGAACCGTTAGCCGGGTTGATGCCAACTAAGTATTTGTTTCCTATGCTAAAAATCTTGTCGAACAACCATTTTTGAACGCTGTGCAGGCTTGCCGTGCTGCCTTGCGTGCTTCCGGCCAGGGCGGCATTGCGCAGGTCCGCCGTGTCGTCGCTGGCGTTCCACTGAATCGTCAGGGGCTGCAAGGCCGCTTCCCCGGCCTTCACATAGTTCCCAGCATAACTCCATGTTTTCAGGTCGATGTGTTCTGATTTATCGGTTGCCGACATCGGCGGAATGGACACTTGCGGAATATCAGACGCGAGAGAGTAAGCAGCAGACTGCAAACGGGCGATGGACATATAGAACATGCCTGCCGTCATCCATCCATATTTGTTTCCATCATTCAGAAATGAAGAAACATTACTATTATTTCCATCCTGAGCATCAATCAATACCTGTCCAGCAGCCTGAAATTTGGTATCGAGGGTGGACTTAGCATCGCTGATAGCCTTCGTGAATCCTGTCCGGGCCATGTCCATCACTTGATATGTCGGCGTTTGTGCTTCATATTTTACGGGATTTTTCTGGTAATCAATGAACTGCGCTACTCCGCCGGAGATGGCGTCACGCGCTTGTTCAATTGCTGCAAGACGGGCTTTATCGAATGCCGTAACCGTAGAATCACCCCCGCTGCCGACAGCGAACGTCCCCGAAATCGTGCCGCAAACCCCGTAATTCCATGCGATGAGATGCCGGTTTGACTGCGCCGAAGACGTGAGATTACCGCCGGTAAACCGGGCGGCTATCGAATTGTAGAGATTGCCGAGCGATACCTCGATATTCTCGCCCGTCGTGCCCCCGACCGTCTCGCCCGGCATCGTGGTCGGCAGGTCGAAAAGCGGGCCGGTTAGTGCGCCATCGGCTATGAGGGACTGTCTGCATAGCTCGGCTTCTGTAAAATCCCGCACCAATGCCCCCGTCGCTGGCAGCGGTGGCGCATTCAAGGACGGGGTAACAAGCCCTGCTGAATAGCGCGACCACACCAGATTCCCCAGCGACCCGCCGTAAAGAGCAACGTAGATTACAAGGACTTGCGCCAAGCAGACGCCCTTCGCCGGAGCCAGCATCCCGAAACCGAAACACAGCCGCAGCGGAGCCCACACCGTGTGCCAGTTCTGCCCGAGAATCGTGCCTTCATGCGCGGTCGCGACGGTGCCCGAGATGGCGTGCCACGCCAGCATTGCGACCGCGACCGCCGACAGGACAGCCAGGAACCCGCCCGAGGCAGAAAACAGCCCTTGCGCGGCTTGCGATGCATTGCCATTCAGCGGCCCGACGCCAGGGAAAATGAGTTCCAAACTTTGCCGCCACCAGTCAGACGCGCATGGGGCGGTCAGGGTTTGCGTCAAAACGGTCCCCGACGCGCTGCATGTCGCTTCGTCTGCCGTAATCGTCGCGGCCGCATGCGCCAGGGTCGGGAACGCGGCGAAAAGAGCGGCGATGAAGACAAGTTTTTTCATGGCCGGTCGCTCCTGAATTTTGGCAGCATGTCCGTGCCGAGATAAGCCCGGAACGACACCAGGGAGCGCGTGCGGAACTGATAGTTTGCAAAGCCGTTTTTCAACGCTTGAGTGACGCAATACAGGCAGGCCGAGGCGGCGATGATGGCGGTGCTGTAATCGTCGTCACCAGCCCGTGCGCCGCAGAGTCCGAGAAGCGGAAAAATAGGCGCAGCAGAGAGCCAAAACAGCCATGCCGATACACGCGTTCTGCGCTCAATTTCGGGGTCACTAATAGCATAGACGCGCGCCGCAACTTTGAACCGTTCGGCAGGGTCATTTGATTCTGTCGGCAGGGTTTGAACCGGCTGCTTTTTGAACATGCTATTGAAGCGTAAAACTGGACCCACGACTTGTCTTTTTATCGCGCCCGCTGACGCAAGAATATCGTCCGCGCCCGTCAGGAATTTCAGATTGAATCGCATCGTCGTCGTCCCCTTTCCTCAGTCCACGATTTCGATGGACGGCATGGCCGGCGCAGGCGCACGTACGGCATCGCAAACGCGCCTGTCGCCGAGGGTCGCAAAAACGGCATCAATATCGCTGTCCCGGACGATGTATCCGCGCATGAAATCCAGCACCGCAGCGACATCGTTTTCCCGGCCAGTCTGTTCGCAGAAATCGACCACGCCACGGCCCAAAGCGCACAACGCCTGCGCTTCGATATTGCGTTTTTCGGCACGCTTCCTTTTCGTCATTGCGCGCTTGATTTTTTGGATTGCCAGCCGTTCCCGCGCGAGGCGTTCCTGAGCCCGTTTTAGTTCATTTTCGAGCGTGTCGGATGCAGACATTTTAACCCCCTGAAGCGTTGCAGTTTCAGGGGTAAGCGTACCGTAAGCACATGAAAGAAATCACGTTTTCCGAAAGAAATCTGTACCCAGATGCCTGCCAGTGTGCTATAAGGATGTCATCTATAGAGTGCCCGTCGGCACTCATATGCTCGATTATACATTCGCTTCGCGAACGTCATCTCGTGAGAGGTATTCATGTCCGAATATCGTGAACCCCGCCGCGTCAAGGTCGCCAAAATTCTGTCCTGGCTCCCGACCGCATTCGTCGGAATGGGCCTTTCTGTCGGCGTTGCGTCCGGTGCTGACCTTGCCGTTGCCCTCGCGCTTCCGGTCGGACTCTACGGCGGAGCGGCTATCATGCGGCATGCCGTTCGCACCGGTCGGTTTCAGCCGAAAGCTTGAGCCGTGACCCATGACCACGCCCGCACTCGCAGAGACGGAGATTGTTAGCCGACGGATTCATCTGAATTTCGGCATTGCGAATGTGGGCGCTGTTCTCAAGGCCGCTGCATATAATCTGTGCGGAACTATCAAGGACCGGCTGACCGACCAGACCTTCGATTTCAGCCGGAAAGCCCCCGAACACTACGACCATTTTTCTATCTTCCCGGCGCACATTCAGCCGACCGATAACCTGACCGACCCGGCGCATTTTTGGCGGATGGCCGAGGCCGCAGAGAGGCGGGCAGACGGACAGGTTGCCCGCCAAATTCTTCTGTCGATTCCGCGCGGGCTGGAACGCGAAAGACATCGCGAATATCTGGCCCATGTTCTCGCTCCGCTGATAGACGCGGGAATGGCCGCCCACGCCGACCTTCACGACCCCGGAGCGCGGGACGGAGGCGAGCAGTCGCATGCGCATATAATGCTGACTCTGCGCCGTATGAACGCGGACGGGTCTTTTGATAGCAAAAAAGCAAGGGATTGGAACGCTCTTTTCTTAGCTGGCAAGGGCCGAAAAATGCGCGCGCAGTTCGAGCAGCGCGGCAACCGCTGGCTTGCGGAAAACGGCTACAATATCCGCCTTCGCATTCGTTCAAATGAAGAGCTTGACGGACCCGACGCACTACCGCCCGAGCCGCAGCTTTCGAGGGCTGAAATCGAGGCAACGAAACGACACCCGGACAACCCAGCGCCCGCAATAATTTCTCTCGAAAAACACCGTAATTTGCATCGTCGCGCAGTAGAATCACAGAGAGCCGTTCGCATGCTTTCTGCCGAGATTGTCTCTCTGGAAACTCAGCGCCAGGAACGCCAGCGGCTCCCAGAACAGCGACAACAGGGAGCGCACACGATGGCGAAGACACGAAACGGCTGGCCCGGCGGCACGGACGGCTATGCAGCACTGCCCGACAATTTGAAAGCATCCGCGCAGAAATCATATGACCGCTGGCGGGCAAAGCAGCTTGAAGAAGGCAAGAATGCCGCTGACATTTTCAGCCTGCCCGATTACGTCGATTTCGTCCAAGGTCGCCGCCGCGAGGACCACGGCTGGCGGTTCGAGCGTCCGGGCGACAATGCAAACGCGGTCCGCAGCGACAATGAACCACCTGCGCCGCCCAGGGACGACATGCCGGACGACGAGGGATGGGACCGTGCAACCCGGTTCCGTGCCCGCCTTCTCGCTGGTCATTACAAGATTTCTGAATCGTCGCTGACCCCGGCCCAGGTGGCCGCCATCAGCAACATTCGCCTGGACCGCAAGAGGGGCGTGGCGACCATCGAACTAGCGAGCGGTGACGTATTTGAGGATTTCGGCGACAGAATCGTCAGCGCCCGCGACCCATCGCCAGATACAGCGGCCCAGCTTGCAGCGGCGGCCCAGCGGCATGGCTGGACGAACGTGCAACTGACCGGCACCCCGGCATATCGCGATGAAGTCGGAATCGCGTTGGCATTGCTGGAACCGCCGGTCGGCCACGATTGGGAATTGAGTGAGGCGGCGCAAAAACGGCTGGAAACTGCGCTTGCGGAGCGAGTAGCGGCGGTCGAGAACACGAATGCCATCAGGCCGGTTGAGGTCCAAGCGAACGAGATTACGCCGGTTGTTGCGCCGGTTGCGGAGCCGGTCGAGCCTGCGCCAGAACCGGCGGCCGAGGCGAAGCCGGTGGCCGCGCAGGTGGTCGAGGAAATCACGGTTGAGGTGCCGGAACCTGCGCCCACCGCCCAGGTGGTCGAGGCGGAACCGGTGGCCGAGGAAACCGCGCCGGTTGAAGATATCCCGGCTGTCGAGGTCGCGCCGCCTGTCGAGGTCGCGCCACCGCGCACGGCTTTCATCACAAACCCCCACGATGTCGGGCGGGACATCGACATGGTGGCCATGCGGACGCGCCTTGCATCCGATGCGCCCAAAATGGCCGCGCTGGACGACGCGGCGCTGGAAAACCGCCTGAAATCCACATTTCCGCACTACGATATCACCGGTGACACCGAAGCCGACACCACAGCCAGAATGTCTGCCGTCGCGGCATGGCGGACAGCACAGCAAGCAAGCAAGGAAGCCAAGAATGCGAACGACGATGCGAAAAATTCACAGCGCGCTGACACACTCAATCCCGGCGCTGATGGCGCTGTCCATCGCCATGCCGGTATTGGTGCATCCGCTCACGGTGGCGCACATGCTCAGCCGGACGTGGCAGACATTCGACCGGTCGGGTCTGCCGGTGCTGTTCCTGCTGACGCTTGGGCTGGCGGCGCTGATGCACGCGGCCCGGAAGCGGCTGGACGCACGGGCAGACAGGTAATTCTGCGCAAATTGGCCGAAATACAGCGAGAATACCGTGTTGCGACCGCTGGTGTCCCCGGCATCGACGACATGATTAAGTCGCAGGTCGCGGCGCTGGACGAAGAAATCCGGACGCGCAGAGAGAGCGGGCAGCGGCTTGCCGACGACGCCTTTGCGGCGGACACGGCGACTTACGGCGCACGATACCGCCCCATCAAACGCTGGCTGGCCCAAAATGAGGCCCGGAAGCTGGGGGCCAAGGGCGCGGCAGAGCAGGTTACGGCGGAGAAGCTGGAAGCCGAACGTCCCGAAATCATCGCAGAAGCGCGGCGGATGGCGTCGGAAGAGCGGGGAAAGCTGCTGGTCGAGGCCATGAACAAGGTGCCGGGGCTCAAGGCTTCTGTCGAAGCGGGCGTCGCTATCACGGGCGCGTTGCAGGCACGGGACGATGCCACGCGCAGGGTGATGGAAACGGGGGACTTCGCGGCGGTAACGGTGGCGGCGCAGGAGTGGAGGCAGAAGCAGCACCAGGCCGACGAACTGGCACGCAAAATCGAGGTAATTGACCAGAATATTGAGTCCGCGAGAAATGATGCAGTTGTCGCGAAGGAGAAGTTCAACGACGCATCAAGCCATGCGGGATTGCTCCGGAGCCCGCTTGACGGGGCATTCGCGCCGTTCGAGCGCCGCAGACTCATCAAGGCTGAAAAAGAAGCCAGCAAAGTCGAGGGGGCGGCGAGAAGGGCGGCAAGCGAACTGGCGCAGAACCGGGAACAGGCAGTGACCGACGTTAAGGCCGAAGTCCCGGCACCGATGACGCGCGAGCAGCGAGAGGCCGCATTCCGTGCCGAAATCATCCGCGCCGAGCGGCAGAGGGAGGAAGACCGCAAGCGCAGGGAAGCGATGGAGGCCAAGCGGGAACAGGACAGACCGGCCAGCGCGCCCGACTGACACGGTAGGCGCCTGGCCAGAAACTAAGCAAAGGTCGGGAAATCATCAGGATTCCCGGCCTCTCTTTTTGTTTCCGCCACCGCTTCCGGCTCCGGTTCCGCCGCTTCCATCATCGCCGCCAGCAGGACAGCCCGCTGACGCAGCAGGTCGAACGCCGGTCCGATATGAATTTTGATGATACGCCCGTCGTCCCGCACGACTGGTGCCAGCGCAGCAAACAATGCCTCGTCCGCCTTGGCCGCCCCGTCAACTTCCCGCAGCACCCCCGGCATCGCGGCCAGCCGTGCCGCTGCCGCCCGGACATCAGGGCGCTCATCAAATTTGGCAGTTTTCCGCGCCCGGCGACGGTTGCTAGTCTCAACGCTGGCGAACTCCGACAGCATGAATCTGTCGCGCCCGGTCGCCCGCCAGACCCGCAAATCGTGCCGTGCCGCAGCGATGGCCTTGACCTTCGCCTTGCTTGTCTTCGTCCATCGAAACCATCCGTCCGGCATCGATTTGGCCCTCCGAACAGCTTCTTTCAGTTCCGCCGCCCGGGCATCGGCTTTCTCTGACATCGCATCGTAATCGAAAGTCGTCATGACCGGACGCTGGGCGACAAGCCGCCGGTCGGCACTCTCTATGTCCCGCAGGTCAGCGGACAGACGACGCATCAGCCTGCGCCAGAACGCCGCATCGTTCAGATATGTCAACCGCACACTGTCTGAAATCTCTTTGCTCATGGCAGAAAACTCCCGGTTTTCCGCCAATTATCGCACATGAGACAGCAAGAAAGCCCGGATTGCGGATGGTGGTGTGAGTCAAGGTGGGGCGAAGTTTTTATTAAAACATTTTTCAATGTTGGGCGCGCTCGACAGGGTTTGGTGGGGTTCAGGCATCATAAATTGATGAGAGAACTCATGACCGTTTTCCATGTAATTCATGAGTTAACATGGCAGAAGGGCTGGTGGGGTGTCAGATGTCGAATGCGCACATTTAATCGTTATATTATAGATACTTATGCTCAAATTCCGAGCCTATGTGGTGCATGGGATGCTTCATAAATTCATGAAGATGGTTATGTATTACGTCAGCCATCATATTGATGATGTGAGGTGTATGCTTTGTTGTTGTTTTTTGGTCTTGTCGTGTATTTGACGTTGGCGGCAGCCCGTACTAGCCTGTTCTTGTCTCAACGCAGAAGGGGACGAGAGATGGCGAGAAGTGAAAACGTGCCACGCGACATGTGCGACCTGATGGTTGCCATGTGGAACGCCGGGGTGCGCGGACAGACTATTGCGCAAGAAACTGGATATATCGAGAGCACGGTCAGGAATGTGTTGACCAGAATGCGGAAGAGGGGCGCGGACGTAGCGCAGCGACGGCATCTCAAAACGCACGAAGAGAACGCGGCAATCGGATGTCATGAGGCTCATGGGCCAGTAACATCGCAGCGGAGCGCCGCCTGGGTGAGGATGAGGCGGGGCGGGGCGCGGATTATTGACATTGCGCGGGCTTTCGGTCGGCAACCCGATGTCGTTTCCTATCACTTGATGCAGAAAGAAGTGGCGGTCATCCCCGCCGACAGTCTTTACACCGTGCAAGTTCTCATTGCCCGCCCCGAACCCGTCGAAATCTACGGCCAGCCGTCCCTTTTCGCCGAGATGCCGGAAGGCGAGATGACGGAACGATTGCTCAGGCTTGCGGAATCCGGCGCGGGAGAGACCCAGCTTGCCCGCTGGTCGGCGGATTGGTTGACCGCCGAAACTGGTGCTGAATATGTCGTGACCGTTGATTTCAGCAAGGACCTGCTATGCGACGGCACGACCGTCACCGTCTGCGCCATGGAGGCCGTGTGATGGGTGCCACAACCCACCCTCGTCGGCAGCACTGGACCGCCGCAGATGTAGGGCGGCTGACCGAGCTATGGCAGTCTTACGGCAGCATAGTGCTGATTTCCCGAATCATGCGCCGCCCGTATTCGTCCGTTCAGACCCAGGCCAGCCGCCTGAGCCTGCCGTTGCGCGAAAGGTCGCGGGAGCATCGTAGGCGGTGGAGCGCCGAGGATGTCGCGGCGTTTCCGATGGCTCTGGACGCCCGCATGTCGGCGGATGGGCTTGAAATCATGGGTGTGGCGGCGGACCTGCGCCGGTCTGTCGATGCGATATACCATCGCATTGCCAGCCAATTCGGCCATGACAGCCACTATGTGCTGTCAATCGTCGTGCCCTCGCCGCCCCCGGCGCCTGCCGTCATGACAGCCCGCCACGGCATAGCGCGGCGGTGCCTGAGATGCACCAGGCCGTTCACGGTGGCCCCTGCTGACCGAAAAATCGTTTGGCGCTGCAACAGATGCCGGACGGCGCTGGGCATCGGGCAGGACGGCAGCAATTCCGATGATTTCTCATTCTACGGCGATGCGGGAATCTTCGCATCGGATGAGGTGGCTTGCATGGAGGTGTTTGCGTGATGGCGGAGGCGTAGCACCCCATACCGATACGGCTGTATCGGCGGCATTGTCCGGCGTCACGGGCTGGATGGAGTGAGGGAGACTGGCGACAGTGAGAAATAAGGAAGCGAACAGTGACAAGTGAAAATGGGAATGCCAACGGCGTGTCTGATGAAGAGGCGGAGATTTTGGCGGATAGGCTGCTGGGAGCGATAAGCATTTCTTCTGTCAGTATTTCGAAGAACGGCGTGCCGGTCGAGATGGACGCCGGTGAGGCTGAGGTGTTGTCGATGGAAATGACCGAGGAATTACAGAAGAGCATCAGAGCGGAACTGATAGCGGACATAAAGATGCGGCTCAGAGAGGGTTGAGCGCATGTCGATAAACCATCACAAGGAAAGGAACGAGCGATGACCGAGGAATCTGCCGTTTATCACAAGGACTTCGGCAAAGATATCTACGACGCGGAAATCCGGGTCATGCGACCCGAGCCGAAGGTGTTCCGCTGGCACGGGCATGAATATGAAGATTGGTTCGACGAGATGTCGCGCGGCCCACTTCACGACGAGCTTGAAGAACGGGCAGCGGCCGGAGCGACAGAGGCAGACCTCACGAGGTGGCTTGAAGCGGCACTTGGCGACGAACGGTTTGCGGTGCTGGTCACACTCGAACGCGACGAGCATGGGGTGGCGATAATGGCGGACATCGCGAGAATCGATGAGGTAGTCGCCGCCTGAATTGACGAGTAGCACCAGCCCGTGGCACTAATTGGTGGCACTAGCGATGCGAACGCAACTTATTGTTTTTATTAATCAATAACTTGGTGTGGAGAAGATTTTTCTCCCCTATGGGACGCCACGTCCTTTTCAGGACGGGAAAGTGCAATCCACAAATACCGCAATGTTAACAGGCTTATGGAACAGATTTTGTTCCGAACGAGAGCCTGCCTCCTCCTGCCGCGGACCTGTCGGCGGCCGTAATTTCCGTCCTGTAGGCTCTACTCGGAAATGAAAGGAGGGGTTGAAGCGGGTTCTCGCGCATACCACCATGCTCTTGGGTGAAACAGGTCCTGTCGGGCGTCTTCGGAACATCGGACAGGGATGCTGGGAGAAGCGTCATGTCGACCCTACGAGATAAATTCGTCTGGTACGAACTCCTGACCCGAGAATCGACGGCGGCTGCGGCATTCTACTCCAGCGTGATTGGCTGGGGCGTCAAGGACGCCGGAATGCCGGAGATGAACTATACTCTGCTGAGTGCTCAGGATGTCCCGGTTGCCGGCTTGATGGAATTGACGCAAGCCGCCAGCGACATGGGCGCGCGGCCGAGTTGGATCGGGTATATCGGTGTGACGGATGTCGATGCCGTCACGGGCGCGGTCCAGGCCGCGGGGGGCGCGATATATGTTGCGCCGCGCGACATTCCTGCTGTCGGCCGCTTTGCGGTCGTCAGCGATCCGCAGGGCGCCGTGTTTGCCCTGTTTCACGGGCAGGAGGAAAGTCCGAGGCCGGAAGCAGCGCCGATGGCGGTGGGGCATGTCGGGTGGCGAGAACTCAGCACCTCGGACCAAGCGGGGGCGTTTACGTTCTATGCCGGGTTGTTCGGCTGGACCAAGGGAGACGCCATCGATATGGGGCCGATGGGTGTCTATCAGATTTTCGCGATAGATGGCGTGCCGGCGGGCGGGATGATGACGCGGACGGACGTGGCGCCGGGGTGGCTCTATTATTTTACCGTGGCGGGCATCGACGCGGCGGTGGCCAGGGTCGGCGCGGGTGGCGGGCAGGTCGTTCATGGGCCGCAGCAGGTGCCGGGGGGCAGTTGGATCGTGCAGTGCGTGGATCCGCAGGGGGTGCCGTTCGCGTTGGTGGGGGCGGTGCGGTGATTATGGGAAATGATGATGTTGCGCGCGCTTTCACTTTGAATATTGAGAATAAGAATTGATCGCATTTTGTCTGCGCCGGGTATGTGAGTAGACTGGTTTCTTCGGCCGCCTGACGCGAGGACATGATGGGAGCATTCGATCTTGATGCCGCCGGGCGGTTTGTCCGGGCGCTGCCCGAGCGATTCAGGGGGCCCGGCGGTGTCGCGGGGATCGTCAAGGACGGGCGGGTCGTCCTGAAACAGGCCTGGGGCTATGCGGATCTCGGGCGCCGGCTGCCGATGACGGAGGCGACCCCCTTGCCGATCTGCTCGATCAGCAAGCATTTCACCTGTGCCGTGCTGCTGGACCTGGTCGGCGACCCCGCGCGGCTGGACGGGCGGGTTGCCGCCCACCTGCCCAACCTGGAGGGGCCGCACCCGAGCATTGCGCAGCTCTGCCACAACCAGTCCGGCCTGCGCGATTACTGGGCGCTGACGGTCCTGCACGGCGCGGATGCCGAAGGCCGGTTCCGGCGGGTGGACGCCGCCCCGCTGTTCGCGCGGATGCGGCGCACCCATTTCCCGCCGGGCTTGCTCTATTCCTATTCCAACGGGAATTTCCGGATCCTGTCGGACATCGTCGAGGCGGAGGCCGGGCGGTCGCTGGGGGAGTTGTACGAGTCGCGGATCTTCGCGCGGGCGGGCATGGAGACGATGCGCTTCACCCCGGATACGGCGGCGCCGGCCGGCGGCGTGGTCGGCTATGAGGGCAATGGCACGGTCGGTTTCTTTCCGGCGGCCAACAGGATCTTCTGGACGGGCGATGCCGGCCTGTCGGCGAGCCTGGACGACATGCTTGCGTGGGAATGTTTCATCGACCGGACACGCGACGACGCGGACGGGTTGTATCGCCGGCTCGCGGCGCCCACGCGTTTCGCGGACGGGACGCCGGCGCGCTATGGTTTCGGGCTGGGCCATGAGCGGATCGGCGACGTCGCGGTGACCGGGCATGGCGGCGCGCTGCGCGGCTTTCGCTGCCAGCGCCTGCACGCGGCGGCGGCGCGGCTGTCGGTCGTCGTGATGTTCAACCATGAGCACGACGCGCGCGGGGCGGCGTCCGCGATCATGAAGGCGGCGCTGGCGCTGCCGGAGGCGGCGGCCGGCCCGGCCGGGCGGAGCGATCCGGGCTGGAACGGCGACTATCTGGAACCGCAGAGCGGGTTGCTGCTGACGGTCCGCGCGCGCGGACCGCGGCTGGACGCGCATTTCGGCACCCTGGCCGAGCGCCTGGCCCCGGATGGCGACGATGTGGCCCGTGCCGGCGGCATGACCCTGACGCGCCAGGGCGCGATGATTGCGATCGACCGGCCGGGCGAGAATTTCCGCGGGCAAGCCGGGCGGGTCGGCGGCGCGCCGCGCCCGGATATCGGCGGGCGGTATTATTGCGTGGAGCTGGATGCGACCCTGGAGATCGTCATGGCGGGCGACGATGTCGGCTATGTCGCCTGCAGCGGCTTTCTGGGCGACGGACCGATGCACCCGATGCATGCGGTGGGCGAGGATGTCTGGATCATGCCGTGCCGGCGCAGCATGGATGCGCCGGCGCCGGGCCGTTGGACGATCCACGTGACACGCGGCGCGGACGGCGCGGCCAGCGGGCTGCGGATCGGGTGCTGGCTGGCGCGGGACCTGCGCTATGCCAGGCTGGCGTAGGGGATGCGGGGGGCGGCGGGGCCTGGCGCCCCGCCGCGCGGGATCAGGATCAGAACGAGGCGTTGCCGTTCGGATTGCCGGCGGCCGGGGCGGCCGGGGCATCCGTCTTGGGGGTCATCTGGCCGGGCGCGGTCGAATGTTCGACGTCATAGGCGGTGGCCTTCTGTTCGTAGGTGCCCTTGGTGCCGGGATGTTCCTGGTCGTACAGGGCGGCCTTGGCGCGCGCTTCCTTGCGGTATTCGTGGCGGACATACATGCCCGCCGCGCAGCCGCTTACCGCGCCCAGCACCCCGTGATGCGCGACATGGCCGCCGACGGCGCCGACCGCGCCATATTTCAGGCAGCCGCCCGGTTCGGCCCGCACCGGGCCGGCCAGACCCGCCAGCAGGACGACCGACAGCGTTGCCGCCATTTTCTTATGCATCGAGACCTCTTCGTCATTCCACCCGGCTTGCGGGCCATTTAAGAATTGTAAAGCACCGGTCGCCATCTGGCAAAGGCAGCCGGCATGGCGCCGGTGCCGCAATTTCATTCGTGTGAGAGCAGTCCCATGCCCCAGACCGACGATGCCCCCCTGCCCCCGCCGTGGCTGGATCGGCGCGGCATGTTGCGGGGCATGGGCGCGATGGGGATGGCGATGAGCGCGCTGGGCGTTGCATCCTGCGCGACCGGCGCCGATTTCGCGCCGGTGGACCGGTTGCTGCACGGCGCGGCGCAGCGCGGGGACGTGCCGGGCGTGGTCGCGGCGGTGGGGCATGGCGGGCGGGTCGTGTATCGCGGCGTGTACGGCCAGCGCGCCCTGGTGCCCGAGACCGAGCCGGAGAGCTGGGACACGCATTTCGACATGGCGTCGCTGACCAAGCCGACGATCACCGCCCCGGCGGTCATGCAATTATGGGAGCAGGGTGCCTATAGGCTGGATGAACCGGTGGCACGGTACCTGCCGGAGTTTGCCGCCAACGGCAAGGACGGCATCACGATCCGGCATCTGCTGACGCATTATTCCGGCCTGCCGCCGGACCTGGACCTGTCCACGGACTGGCACGGCAAGGACGAGGCGGTGCGGCGGGTCATGCTGACGGTGCCGACGCGGAAGCCGGGCGTGGCGTTCGTGTACAGCGACATCAACTTCATCACGCTGGGGCTGCTGGTGGAGCGGGTCAGCGGGATGACGCTGGACCGCTATGCCGCGGGCCGCATCCTGGCGCCGCTGGGTATGCGGCAATCGGGGTTTCTGCCGGCCGCCGCGTTGCGGCCGCTGATCGCGCCGACCCAGTTCGACCCGCAGGCGGGAATGCTGCGCGGGGTGGTGCATGACCCGACGGCGCGGCGCATGGGCGGGGTCGCGGGGCATGCCGGGCTGTTTTCCGACGCGCACGACATGACGCTCTATGCCCAGGCGCTGCTGGACCGGCGGGCGGGGCGGCCCAGCGCCTATCCGCTGAAGCGCGATACGCTGGAGATGATGACCACGCCGGAGCAGCCCGCCGGCAGGACCGACCTGCGCGGCCTGGGATGGGACATCGCCACCCATTATTCCACCCCGCGCGGCGCGGTGTTTCCGGTGGGGTCGTTCGGCCATACCGGCTTTACCGGTACCTCGCTGTGGATGGACCCGGGGAGCGATTCCTATGTGCTGATCCTGACCAACCGGGTGCATCCGTCCAACGGGCACGGGCGGCAGATCATCCAGTTGCGGCACGACGTGGCGACGGCCGCCGCCCAGGCGCTGGGGCTGGATGGGGGGCCGGCGTAACACCATCCTCCCCCGGCGCCCCGGCGCCGGGCACCGCAACCTGACGGAGTGTCAAAACGTTCACCCGAGCGGCCGTACCGGCCCCGATATTCGGGCCGACATTCGGGCGTGCAAAATCGCAGCCCATATACCGGCAAGAATCCACAGATCGAGAAGCCGGCACCGGTCGAGAATGTCCCCTGCCCTTCGGACACCATCCGTGAGAGACGATCAACGTGGTATCGAGGATGCATCCCAATGCCCAAGTCATCTATCGTCTCCTTCCTCGTGAAGGAGGTGAAGGAAGCGCTTCCGCCGATGATATTCTTTGCCATCGGGTTCAATCTGATCGTCCTTACCACGAACCTGATTCTGAGACATTATCAACTTCAATTCGCCAACCACCTGCTGGCGACAACGGCGGCGCTGATCGTGGGGAAAGCCGTGCTGGTCGCGAACGCGCTGCCGTTCTTCCATCGTTTCGACAATGCGCCGCTCATCAAGCCGGTCCTGTTCAAAAGCAGCATATATTT
The DNA here is from genome assembly GCF_038719015.1 of Nguyenibacter vanlangensis. NCBI lineage: Bacteria > Pseudomonadati > Pseudomonadota > Alphaproteobacteria > Acetobacterales > Acetobacteraceae > Nguyenibacter > Nguyenibacter vanlangensis. The sequence continues at coordinate 3,665,681 of NZ_CP152276.1, read as the reverse complement.
CCTGGCGACCGCTGCGGCACGTATTCTTGAACGATTGATCGAATTTCTGATCCATGGCGGCACGGCAAGAGGACTTCCGGAATACGTTACCGCGAACTTCATATGGGGCCGGTTCCTGGCGGTCCAGATCTGGATCGCGGTGCTTTTCCTGATCTACACGTTCATTACGGAACTCAACAGGCTGTTCGGCGATGGTGAACTGTCCAGGATCCTGTTCACCTGGCGTCCGACGGAACTGAAAAGCGCGCGCCGGAGAAAAATCCGCACGTTGACGACGCTTGCCCGGCTGGCGGACGCCCATACCGTCGATGACCTGCGCAATCCGGCAACACAAGCCCATGCGGAGATGATCGCGCTGATCGGCAGTCTGGCGAAGGCCGCCTCCCCTTCGCGGCGGACGTGATGCTACCGCAGATCTGAATGCGCCCGCCCGCCGCAACCGACGGTAACCGGCCGCTCATGGCCGCCTTATGATTGAATTGGGTGGTTGGTAACTTCACGTCGTTATTGACGTTGTTTGGGAGGTGAGGATGCGGCACGAGATCCTGATCGGCGTGGAGCGTCGGCGGCGCTGGTCAGATGAACAGAAGATGCGGGTTCTGTCCGAGGTTGGGGCGGACGGGGCGACGGCCGGTCGATCGGCGTTACGGGCGATCGCCCAGACACCTTGCTGGCGCGGATCATCCGGATCGCGGAGATGGCATGATCGGCGTGGGAAACGGCGTTCGCGTTTATCTGGCGTGCGGCGTGACCGACATGCGCAAGGGGATCTCGGGACTGGCGGCCCTGGCGCAGGACGAGGACTACAGGGGCGAGTGTCGCGGCCCATTGGGCGACGGCGTCACGAGTATTTGGAATACGCCGCGTCCGGCCGGAAGGCAGATCGCAGAGATCGAGGAAGGCGCGCGAAAGATCGCAGCCGACCACGGGCTGTGGCATGGTGAAGGTTTCTGCCCATGTCATGCGGGATCGAATGTCCCAAGCAACTGTTCAGGGTTGAGCAAAGGCCGAAGGGACCCATGCTCTCAAACGGGCTCCAGACCCTCGGGGGGGGGAAGCCATTCCAAAAAAATGCCGATCCAGTTCCGCGATGGCGGCGGCCTCCATCGCCGTGACGGCTTCGAGTGTGCTGGCGCCGACATGCGGAAGGACGATTACATTCTCCAGCGCCAGCAGGGCGGGCGACACGCTCGGTTCGGTGGACGTGACGTCAAGGCCAGCCCCCCATAGATCGCCTTGCCGCAAGGCGGCGATCAGGGCGTTTTCATCGACGACGGCGCCCCGCGCAACATTCACTAAAACGCCAGAAGAGCCCAGCGCGCGAAGCTCCGCGGCTCCGATCACGCTCCGTGTTTCCGGTGTGCTGGGGAGAGCTAAGAACAGCACGTCTGATTGTTGGGCGAGTTCCAAAATACTAGGGTAGTAACTCCAAGGTACATCGCGGGCGCGGCGCCCCGTATAGGCAATGCTCCCGCCAAATCCCGCCAGACGCTCGGCGATTGCAGTGCCGATGTGCCCCAATCCGACGATCCCGTAACGCAAGCTGGAGGAGCGCCGCCCCAGTCTCGGCACCTCATGAGCCCAACGACCGGAGCGCACGAAGTCAAACGCGCTGGGTATGTTACGAAAAACATTCAGCATAAGGGCGATCGCAAGCTCCGCAACATCGGCTGTTGAGGCATAGGGCGTATTGGTGATAGTGATCCCGCGATCCCTGATGGCATCGACATCGACGCAATCCTGCCCGATGCCGCAAATCGCGACGATTTCGAGATTCGGCATCAGATTTGCCTGCGAGAGCGAGATTCCCACATGGGCTGGGGTCAGCACCGCACGGGCGGACTGACCGTGCGTGTGCAGCCAGTTTTGCTGAACATGAAGCCTTCTAGGAAGTTTCCTGACATCATAACGCATGTCGAGCTCGTGCTGCGACGAATTAAGCATCATGCCCATCTGCACGACGACCGGCCGTGTCATTCTTGACCCCTTTTGCATCATTATGAGCAGCATCCCGTTGGACGGCTCATGGATAGATCGTAGGCCGTGAAAGTAGAAATGACATTGCGAGGTTTATCCCCCCGCATTTTTACCAGAGTTACGAACGCCGCAAAAAACGATCTTATCGCTCTGCAACACCAAACGGGCGTAAGAAAAATGTCATCGACCGAAATAGAGCAGGAAAAAACGCCGCCTCATGCCGTAGTCATAGGCGGCACATCCGGGATCGGGTTCTGTATTATCGAGCGTCTCATTGCGCTCGGATACGTCGTTTCTTTCACTTATAACAGTGGAAATTCATCCGCTGATAATATGAGTGCACGTTTCGAGGGGCGGGTGCGCGGTTATCGCGTCGATCTTAGCTCTTCGGAAAGTGTGGCGAGTTTCGTCGAATGCCTGCGTGATGCACCGGCGCCGGTGGCCCTCGTCAACACCGCGGGTGTGTTGCAGGAAGGCTTGGCGATCGGCGCGATCACGGAGCGTCTGCGTTTCGTCAATACGGTCAATTTTCTTTCCCCGGCCATCATCGCCAGCGAAGTCGCGACGCTGATGGCCCCGGCGCGGCGCGGCGCGATCATCAACGTGACGTCCATCGCCAGTCGCAAGGCCGGTGTCGGAAACGCGATTTACGGAAGCACGAAAATCGCTCTCGAGCGGTTTACCGCGAGCCTCGCGCTTGAGGTTGCAAGGTTCGGCATTCGGACGCTCTGTGTCGCGCCGGGCTTCGTCGATACCCCCATGTTCCGCAACTACGCGAAAGGAAAAGACAATGATCTCATCTCGAAATTACCTACGCGCGAGATTCTTGCCCCTGAAGATGTCGCCAATCCCGTCATCGCATTCATCGAGGGACGCCTGAAAACGACGGGAACGACCATCGTGCTCGGCAATGGCGAAATGACGTTCTGACCAACTCAATTCACATTTCCAATTCATTCGAAGGAGATTCGAAAAATGACCATCAATAAAAATGATATCGCCAAGATCGTCAGCGAAGTCATGTATCTCGACGATGCTTCGGCCATCGAGACGGCTCGTTCCCTTTTCACGGAGTATGGGATGTCGTCGCTCGATTTCGTAGATTTCGCGTTTGAGCTTCGCAACGTTACCGGAAAGACTTTTACGCCCGATGATCTCTGGCCGGTCAACGCTATGCTGGCTGATCGCACATGCTTCGCCGCCGGGACCTGGACCGATATCGGCCGCGCCAAGCTGGAGGATGTCTTCGGCAAGGACAGTGATATCGTCAAGGGTGAGCCGACCGCCACCGAGCTCTACTCCCACTTCTCCATCGATTTCATCGAGCAGCGCCTCACCGCCATCTGAAAAAAGAAGGGGAACGTCAAATGTCCAGAGTCTTCATCCACAGTATCGGCGTTCATGCGGAGCGTTGCTCTGGACTGGCGGCGCTGGCGCAGGCCGTCAACATGCGGGAATCGCCTTCGACTACGCCTGCCAGCGTCTATGCCGCGCCTTCCATCACCTTAGGCGCGGCGGCGCTAGCGGCGATCGCCCGCGAGGACCGCTCGACTTTGAGCCCGCACACCGTCGCCTCGCTGAACGCGATGGCCGACGCTCTAAGCGGCAATGTCCCTGGTAATGATGCCGCAGATCAGGCGGCGAACGACGACCATGAGAATGTCCCCGTCTTCACCGCGACGGACAGCGCGGAATACGGGTTCACCTCGCTTTGCGGCCTGATGGCCAAGTATCCCGGGCGTGAGGCCCTGATGAACCATCTGGGCGAAATTCGCGATTATGGAAATCCGCTCAACATGATGCGGCTTCTTTCCACAAACACTCTTTATCACGCGTCCAAGCGGCTTGAGGCTCATGGGGGGGGGTATCCGATCCGCGCAATGTCACTCAGTGGGCTTTGCGCGCTTGAGGATGCTTGGCGTGAAATCATGACGGACCGGGCCCCGAATGGAGCGGCGGTCGTTGCCTCGGGAAATATGCGCTCCTTCGATGCTCTCGTGGCTTTCGGGAAGATGGGGCTTGTCGGCAAGGATGAAGAGCCGGGGCAGATCGACCCAACATTCGGCGCGGCAGCTCTCATGCTGTCGGCACAAGACCATCCCTATGCTCTCGCTGAAATCATTGATGCCTCTTCCCTGTTCGCCCCGGAGCCCTGGCCCCAGGCCGCGACATGGAAAAAGCTGTTCACGCGCGCCAAGGAGCAGTGTGGCACGCCAGATATCATCGTGGCCTACCGCAACGGAGCCCCGCTTCTCGATGCGGCAGAAAGGGAAGCGCTGGCTGCGATTTATCCGGATGTGCCTCAGAAGGCCTTCAAGAATCTGATCGGGTACACCGGCAAGCCCAACAACCTGCTTGATCTCGCGGCGATCCTCGTCGATGCGACGGTGCCGCCGGGTGCGCTGATCATGATCAACGGCGCGGGACTTGGATGGGGTGTCGGCTGCATCACGCTGCGCAAGATCAGAACACCGTCAACGCATTGAAAAACTTCTTTTTAATCGAAAACAGGGAGTTCGCCCCAAGGGGCGGCTCGGAGAAAAAGCGAGAGACCGCCATGACCCATTCCCCTGTCTGCATCAGCGCGATCGGTGCTATCACACCGCTTGGCGATACGCTCGATCAAGTCAGCGCTGCTCTTCAGGAGGGCCGCACCGGCATTCGTACCATCAAGAAATTTGCTACCGATACCTATGCCACCAAATGGGCCGGTCTCCCCGAGCTGGGCAACGACACGATACGCTGGCCGCGCGAGCGACCTGGCCAGGTAGCCCGGCCGGGCGAAATTCTCTACGCCGAAAAGGCGCTGAACCGCCTTTTGGCCGAATTCAACCCTTCCGACGCCTATCAGGCAGATCGGATCGGTTGTGTGATCGGGGTTGACGAGCCGGCCATCGATATTGAGCGATGCAGTGATCTTCTCGCCAAGATTGGTGTCGAAAACAGCAATGATCGCGAAAAACTCGTCGCCAACGCGATCGAGCATTTTCGTGTCTCAGAATTGCTCGATCTTGACGTGACGAGTGTCGTCCGGGCCATTCATCGCCAGGTTCGCTTCAGCGGATACACGCGTTGTCATGTCGGCCTGTGTTCCGCGTCGCTTCAGGCTCTGGGCATGGCGACGGCCGCGATCGACGATGGCCGCATCGATGCGGCCATCGTCGGTGGGGTTTCGGCCAAGGTCACGCCGCTAAATGTGGCGCGCCTTGAAGGGATCGGCGCCGTCTGCACGGACCCGCAGCTTGAGGGGCCGGCCCGCTCACGCCCGTTCGATGCGCGACGCTCCGGCTTCATACCGGCGGAGGGAGCGATCCTCTTCGTGGTCGAGCGCGAAGATGCGGTACGCCGGCGAGGACACACGCCTTATGCGCGCCTGATGGGGTATGGCGCCTCGTTAAGCGCGGAGCACATCGTGGCACCGCATACCCAAGACAGGGAAATGTTCCTGTGCATGCAACGTGCGCTCGCGCATTCCGGCCTTAAGGCGCAGGACATCTCCTGCATCAACGCGCACGGAACGTCTACCAAGCTCAATGATCTGCATGAGAGCCGCGCGATCCGCCGCCTCTTCGGCGACACGCCGATGCCTCCTGTCACTGCGGCCAAATCCCTCCATGGGCATTTGATCGCCGCTGCGGGAGCGATGGAAGTCATGGGGGTGATCGCGAACTTCCGCGACGATTTCATCGGCGCTATCCGCAATCTTGACGAGGTGGACCCGCGGATCGAAGTGCCTCTCGCGCGGAGCACCAGATCGATACGTTTAAATAACGTTCTAAAGAACTCCTTCGGAATGGGCGGGCTGGCCTCGTCCATGGTTCTTCAGAATCCGTCTCTCGCGGCGTGAGGGTGCCATGCGCTTCCATGAGTTCCTCACACGTCCGGGCTGGACGCTACGATGGCGCGGCGATGAACTCGACGCCACGCAAGCGGCGCGGCGCTGCCGGCAAGCGATCCTGGCCCTACGTGCGCAGCCTCCGGTGCCGGAATCATTGTCGATTTTCGTCGCCTTCTCTCCGATCGAAGTCGTCATCGCGCTCTTCGTGATCTCACATGAGGGGCTGCTCGCAACGATCGTGACGCCGCGCGCCGTAGCGAGCGCGATGCAGGGTTTCGACACGGGCACCACGCGCCTCCTGATGACGGAGGGACGGCCGATCCCCCCTGTCCTTCAAGGATGCCAAGTTGTGCGTCTGCCATATGCCGCGCCGCCAGCGTCGTCGAATGACGACGGTGCGCCGCTCGCGCCTTCCGCGCAGCCTGCACGGATCGTGTTCAGTTCATCTGGGACGACAGGGCGTCCCAAGAGGATCGTGCATGACGAGGAGCGTCTCGTGGCCAATGCGGCCCGTGTGACCGCCTATCTCGGCCTTACGGCATCGGACCGGACGCTCTGCGCATTTCCCGTCAACTATATGTATGGCCTGTCCACCACCCTCTGCACCCTGCATTCTGGTAGCGCTATCGACTATATCGATTTCGTCGACTCGCGCCTCGTCGCCGTCGAGGCCGAGCGGCGTGGCACCACGATCCTGCCGATCCTGGGGGATTGGTGCGTCGGGCTAGCGCAGCAATGGGCGCGCTCGTCTTTCGTTTCAGCTGATCTGCGCATTCTCAATGCTTCGGATCGCCTCACCGTCGATCATGTCCGCGCGCTCCGGCCTCATTGCGGGGCGATCTGGAATAATTTCGGCCAGACCGAAGCGGGGCCGAGACTCTTTGCGATCGATGTTTCCTCCATCGAGGATTTTACACGTTTCGAGCACGATGGCGCAATCTCGGCAGGCTATCCGATGCAAGCCGAGATCGAGACCCGCATCGCGGACGCAAATTATGATGGAATCGGGCGGCTTTTCTATCGTTCGCCCTATGCGATGCTCGGCTTTTTGAAGTCGGACCTCGCTCTTGTTCCCGCCCCGGAATGGATTGAGAGCGGGGACCATTTTCGGCGCGATTGGGATGGTCTGCACAGCTGGGCTGGCCGCACATCCCATCTGGTGAAGATCAACGGTCAGCTTATCTCGCTGCACGCCGTTGCCGACTCCCTATGCGGGCTGCATGGTGTGTCCGGCGTAGGTTACGCCAAGACCAAGGAAGGCGTTCTCGTGCTTTTTCTCGAAGCGGCCGATGTCGCCGCCACGCAGGCCGAAAGGCTCGCACTTGAGCGGATCGTCGAGCCCATAATCCCCGGTTTCAATTTCCGCCTCAAATTCCTGCCGAAACTGCCGCGCACCGAGAGCGGCAAGATTGATCATCGGTCACTCGCTCAACGCATTCATCTGGAGACAATCTGACATGAACCACATGATACGCGCGAACGTCGCGCCCGCCACATCCGTGCGCACGACTTTTTATTCTCCTTTCAAAATAAAAACAGTTGTCGAGCGGCTCTGGTCGGTGGCGGGCCACGAAGGCGCTGCTCCGGCCGTGCCGGATCTCGAGACATTCCAGAAAAACGTACCATGCCTTTCGGGCCAGGATTACGCCGCTCTTGCCCGACGGGCCTACGCCAATCGTGGCGGCGCACCGGTCTATATCGGTGGGTCCAGCGGCACGACCGGCCCGTCCAAGCTAGTGATGTCCCGAATTCTGCCGCCCGGCATCCGCCATAGCGATGAGGACAAGCTTCTCATCCATCGAATCCGGAGCGCTGGACTTATCCGTCGTAGTGACGTGTTTCTCAACCTCTTCATGGTCGGGAATTTTTCGATCCTGCATCACGGGATGAATTCGATCCTTCAGGCCTGCCAGGCGACGATCCTTCCCAATGGCGCCCGCGCCGCGGATATGACCGGGCCGGCGCTTGATCTGATCGAAAGCTGTGGGGTGAACGGCCTCACCGGAACACCGGCAACGATCGCACAATTCGCCATCGCCTTGAGCGAAGCCGGCAAGACGTTGCCTATACGCAGCATTCTCTATACTGGCGAGGCCTTCGGCGGCGCAAAACGCAAGCTGGTGCAGGAGATTTTTCCGCACGCCCGTATTACCGGTTTCTATGGGCTCTCCGAGGCAGGGTTTCTCGGCATCGAGACGACATCCGCCGGTATCTATCACGTCCGCTCCGACGCATATTTTCTGGAGCTGGACCCGCAGGACCGCCTTCTGGTCACGTGTCTGGACCCTCATCTCCCAGTACCCATCGTGCGTTATATGACAGGCGATCGTGTCACGGTAGCGAAATCTGGGCGGGATATCTTACTTTCGGGAATCGCCCGCACGGGGCGCGACTTCAACTTCATGGGCAACATCATCGATACGGATGATGTGCGATCGGCGATCGGCATGGCCTCGGGCATGACCGATCCGGACATCGAAATCCGCCTGACGGCCGACAGTTTCGGGCGAGATATCATGCGTGTGGGAGTGTTCGGGCTAAGCGACGACGCCGGCGCCATCATTGCGTGCCACAACGCCCTTCTTGCCCTCCCGGCGCTCTCCGAGGCGGCGGATAAGGGGCAGGACATTCATGTAGAGCCGCGCGGCTTCGAAACGCTGGCGACCACGGATCGCCACAAACAGCGGCTCGTAATCGACGATCGCGCCTGACGCGGCCTGATAAAGGGAGAGATGAGATGAGGCATTTTCTTTCTATCTGCGGTCCGCTGACCCGGGACGCGGACACGATGACGGCGATACTCGACCTATCGCGCTATCTCGATTGGCAGCAAGCCGATACGACCTTTCTCCTGATCGAGGGGGTCAATCAGTTCTGCGCGCGGCTTGGGCGTGAATTACTGCGCGGGCCGGATGGCGTGGCGCCGAGAGTTCTTCCCGCCACGATCAAACAACTCACCGTCGATCGCGCCTCCGATGGGTCGGCCGACACGCTCATCTATCGTGCGACGGGACGCGGGCAGATTTTTGGCACTACGGTGAGGGTCGAAGCGATGCTGACGCCCGCCTCGTTCGAAGCCAGCGCGCCACCGCGTGCCGCCGTCTTGACGACGGTTGTGGTGGCAGCGGTAGAAACTGGGCGGGAGGCCAAAACCCATGCTGCATGAGGATGCCCCTTTGGCCCTGTTCCGCCGTGAAGTCGGCGGCTCGGGAACGGAGTTCAGCTTCGTCATCCAAGCTGACCATGTGCTGATGGACGAGCACTTTCCCGATTTTCCAGTCGCCCCTGGTTCACAGGTGCTGAATTTCATCTGGCAGGAAATATGCCCCTCGTCCACCGCGTATGAACGCGCTGGCGTGGATGTCATCGATGCGCGGTTTCAGCTTCCTTGTCAGGCGGGCATCCGGCTTACATGCTCGTCCAGCAACATCGTTCTCGCCGGCGCGATGCGCCGCCGCGTGCGGGTGACGGGGCCAGACGGCCGTGTCCATCTGCAGGCGATCCTTTCCGCCCCGGATCCGTCGCGCGGTTCGCCGGGTCTCCTTCCCGCCGATCGGCCGGGGGCCGTGGAGGTAGCGTCATGAGCGACATCCTGAGCCACACCCCCATCTGGATCTGGGTCATTCTCTTCCTGCTAGTCAGGCGCGGTTTTGCCGCTTTGCAACCGGAGCGCATTTCGATCGCCCGGCTGTTCATCCTGCCGCTCGTGATGATTGGATGGTCGCTATACGCGCTGACGACACAGATGCACGATGCCCCTGCGGCGCTTGCCGGATTCGTGGGTATCGGCCTGATTGTGACGGTCATCATGCATCGCCGTATCCGCCTTGCGGACGGGCTTGTCCTTGAGCGCGGCACGATGACTTTGTTGCGACCCGGCATGCCCGCCATCCTGATTGTATCGATCGGCGGGTTCGGTGTTCGCTATGCGCTCGGCGTGGAAGTGGCGACCAACCCATGGCGGGTTGGGGATGTTTTTTTCACGACGATCTACGGCACAATGTCCGGCCTTGTTAGCGGTGCGGCCCTGGGGCTCGCGACCGGGCAGGTCGCCGCCGCGCTCCGCCCTGCCTATTCAAACTTCACGCCGCGTTTCGGACGCCAGTTCGACGACATCTAAACCTGACCACGAGGAGAACGCCGTCATGTATCTACGTATTGTTCGAAGTGCCCTGCCTCTGATCATGGTGGTCGCCATTTCTCGGCTTCTTCCGCCGGATTGGGCCGCGGCGAGCTGGGCTGTCCTGCTCGGGGTGCATATCCTGATTGCGTGGCGGCGGCTTCGCACCGGAAGTTGGCTCTCCTGGGCCGGTGCGGCGCTGCTAGCGCTTTTCTTCCTCAACGACGTGGCTGTTCATGTCATCTGGGCGGACCGCCACGCAACCTTCCTCTTTTATGCCTTTCTCGCAGTGACGGGCCTGACGAGCCTTGTCGTCAATCGCCCGTTCACGCTGGCGGATGCCCGCCTGGCCGTGCCGCGACAGCATTGGAGCACTCCAGCTTTCATCGCGATCAACCGTACGATTTCGGCCGCGTGGTCAGTGACCTTTCTGGTGAATGCGTTCATCGCAGGCTGGTCACCTCTCGATACGGAGACGACTGCCGGGATCTGCTATCTGGGAATCATCGCGACGATCATTTTCAGCGATCGCTACCCAGCCTGGTGCCGCCGGCGCATGGCGCGCGCGCGGAGCGGTTTCGTGAGCGCGTCGGAGGCGGCACGATGACGCACCGGATCACCTTGTGCCTTCAGGACTCGGTGCGCGTTTTCCGCCAGGCTGCGAGCAGCTCCGCTGCGGGGATTCCCTCGATCGTCAAGCCTTCGAGATGGCCTTCGCGAAGAGCGATATTCTTGAAGGACACCTCGGCGAAACGCGCGCCATCGAAACGCACGGAATCGAACGAGCATCCTTCGAAATTCGCTGTGTCAAAGGATGCTCCGGCGAACGTCACGATCGAGAAAGCGCTCTCGGCGAAGCTAACCTCGACAAACGAACTGCCGCCGAATTCAGCTGCGCTGGCCTCGATCTGGTGTTCGCAGCCGGAAAAGTTGATTGTGCTCATTGGCGCTCAAATCCTTTCTCGATGGAATGAAAACAGGTGCCGGTTCATGCCCTGCACCCCCAAGCTTGAAGGCGTTTCACCATGATTCCGGTGCAGGAATGGCAAATCGAGGTCCCGTTTGCCGCATTGCGTCCCCGCCTCTTCAGTATCGACGCCCGGCAGACGAGCGACCAGGACGCGCTTATTTTCGCGGAGACGTTGAGCGAGGAAGAACGCCTTCGCCGTGATGCGTTGCGTTACCAGGATGAGCGCCGGCTGTTCGAGCTGGCGCATGGCCTGATGCGCAGTGCGGCGGCAACCTGCCTCGGCGTGCCGCTTGATCATGTGCTGATCGAAAGTCGCGTGGGACGAAAGCCTCGGGTCGTCTGGCCTGTCAGCAAACTCGATATCAGCATGGCGCATGCGCGGCACAGCGCCGTGTGCGCCGTCTTCGAGAATGGCGATGTCGGGGTCGATGCGGAATTTCTGCGTGAGGGACGCACGCGCAACTGCGCCTGGCTGCTTTCGCCGGAGGAGCAGGCCTGGCTGAAGCTGCAACCTCCCGGCACCGCGCGTGAGATCTCCATCTGGACCTTGAAGGAAGCTGTCGCGAAAGCTCTGGGGGTTGGCATGCGGCTGGATTTCAGCGCCTTCTCCATCCGCACGCAGCCTCCCGGGATGATTCGCGCGCCGGCCGGCTATGATGGGCGATGGACTTTGTGGCAATCCAACAGGGATCGGATGCAGGTGGCTCTCGCTTGGCGTACGCAAGAATAAGGCCCTGCTTCTCATGGGTCGAACCGAATCAAGCCCAGGACGATCGCCTTGACGACGGCCTGGGTGCGGTTCGTGGCCTGGAGTTTGCGTTTGGCGGAATCCAGGTAGAACTCGACGGATTTTTCCGAGATTTCGAGAATACGCGAAATATCCCACGTCGACTTTCCACGCGCGACCCAGCTCAGCGCCTCGCTTTCGCGGTTGGAGAGAAGGGTCTTGCGCCGACGGCTGTTATCGGTTAGCCCTTCCTCTATTACCACGCGCGCCGCATGATCGTGCAAATGCAGGGCGAGGAGTTGCACGAGATACTGCATCTCGACTGAACGCATCGTTTCGGAAGCTGCGCTTCCCGGGATCAGACTCAGCGCCGCGACCTCGCCATTCCGGGACATCAGGGGAATCGTTAGGCCGTTTTTTAGCCCAGCATCCTGCGCGTCCTCCAGCAGCTGACGCTGCTTTTTCGACAGTTCTTCCGCGTCAATCGCATCGCCCCAGACAAAGGGCGAGCGCTTATCGAAGACCTTGGCAACGACGGGATCTTCATGAACATAGCCATTGGCGACGTAATGTCGAAGCCATTCGGTCGGGTAGGTAGTTAGGCCGTAAACCTGTCGGGCGCCGAGGTGATCCACATCAGGTGTCTTGACGACATGGTAGGCAAAATGCGTGAAGCCAAGCCGATCGACCATTTCTTGCAAGAAATTCCGGATCTCACCACCTGTCGAAAGGTCGCGAAGGGCCTCGCTGAATTTGTGCAGATCAATGCCCGAACGGTTCGTCAGCATGCGTGGCGTCCTCGTTACCCTGTCACTATTTAATTACGAAATGTGATCACGCGGCGCAATCGCGCAAAGGTGCGGAGCGGGTCAAAGTTCCGCGGAAGCACACCTGAGAAGTTCACGAGTTCGTGATTATGATCTGTTAGATCTTGTAGGTTATTCTCGCATACAAGGAATGATTGAAAGCAATGGGACACAGATTTTCACCGACGGCTATGGAACCAAGGTCTGCGTAGTCGCTGACGGACGTGGCCGTGCCGCCACCTTCACCCTGGCTCCCGGTCAGGCGCACGAACTGCCGCTCGCACCCGCCATGCTCGACCGCATGCCACGCGAGCCATTATGGGTCGTCGGTGACAAGGGGTATGCTTCCAATGCCTTCCGGGACCATGTCTGGGCCATGGGTGCGCGACCAGCGATGCCGCCCAAGCGCCGGGACGCTGCCGTTGCCTGTCCACAATGGGTTTATCGAAACCGGCATCTGGTGGAAAACCTCTGGGCCCGTCTGAAGGAATGGCGCGCCGTCGCAACCCGATACGAAAAGACCGCCACCTCGTTCCTCGCTATCCTTCACCTCGCAGCAGCCGCAGATTGGATCAAGATCTAACAGACCCTAAAATCCGGAAAGACAAATCGCTTTGCGGGCTTCGCCGCGCGCCTGCCGGGGGCGATAAACCCAGGCTGGACCGATTTCTTTTGCTTATAAACGGTAGGAAAGATAGGCTGAGACAAAACGCGTCGCCGGACCTGAGCCGTAATCGCTGCGCGCGTCACCCGTGTAGAGGCCTAGCTGGGCGGTCAACTGCAAATGTCGGGTCAGGGCCTGAGAAAGCGTCATCTGGGTCAGGGTGCTGCCGTCTTGCGAATCGATAAAGGTAAAGGCGGAGAAGCCCAGCCCGCGCCGACCGAAGACTCGGTTATCGGAGATACGGAAAAACCAGGCATCGCATGTGATCGGCTCTTCCTCTCCGCTGCGGCGCGCCGCTTCGAGTGATAGGCGGTCGAGGGCGGCTTCGTTCGTTGTGGAGCGCCATGCGTTCCATGCGTGATGGGAGAGCGCGTCACCCGTGTAATGATTCTCGAGAGTAAGGGAAATGCCGATCGGTGTCGTCCACGTCAAGCCCGCAGCAATGCGCGCGCGCCAGCGGACGGGGCCGGCGATTCCGGCCATCGTGCCTTCCGGAACCGCAGTCAGGGCGTCCGGGCCTTGGAGAATATTGAAGCGTGAAATTGCCGCCTCGGCGTAGACGACGATCGAGTCCCCGATCAGCGCCGAGCTGTCGATACCGATCCGAGGTGTTTCATGCTCACGGATAACGGCGATCGCATCCACGGAGAGACGCTGGCTGATCTGCGGCGAGATCTTGAAATATCCCGTATGCGCCGTATTCGTGCGGTTCAGATCTAGGCTGAAGGCCGGAATATGCTGAAGTGTCATGAAAGGATCGTGCTGCGAGGAGAGACGGGGCGCGTAAGCCGCGGTCACGCCGCCCCAGGACCACAATTTCTGCGCGCGCACCATGAAGACCCCTAGGCGATCCTCCCGCAAGGCGCTTGGATCGAGCGTCGTGGCCTGAAGCACGGAATTGGTCTTAAAAAAATCCGTCGGGTTGTAGCCAGAGGCGACACCGTTGCGGATGTTGATCCGCCCCAGATCGATGAACACGGTGTTCGCGCCGCTCCCGCGCCAGCTTGCCGAGACCTCGCGCAGAGCATTCAGCGTATGGCTGGCAGCGCTGCCGGTCGTCTCCGCTGGTCGAAAATTATGCAGCGTCTGGATCAGATCCAGGCGATCGGACAAGGCTATCGACCAATGCTTGCCGAGCCGGATATGCCGCCGATACCCCGTGACGATGCGGGTGTTATCCGATGTGCCCCAGCTCTTTCCCGTGTAGGTGAACGCGAACTCATGAAAGCTCTGGTACCAAGCTTGAAGTTCGATCCCCTTCAGGATGTCGGCCTGCGTGTCGCCATCTTTCGAATTTTGGGCTGGGGCATGTTCATGCTGTTGTGGCAATGGATCAATCACTGCGCCCGGAAGATCCGGGGCTGCGGTGGACGGCCGCGTGGATGGGACCGGGGAGGAAGGGGTCGGGGACGAAAGGACCTGTTTCTCCGGCGGAAGGACCGAGCCAGGGAGATCCGGCGCCCGTGCGACCTGGGCCCTCGCGCCATGCGATACGATGGCGGCGACGCCGCACATCGCAAGGGCCGCATATCCCGCCCTCTGCATGTCATTCCTCCTCGAAACGCGGCAGGTAGTCGCGCTGGAACCAGGCGACGGAAATTTCCCGCGGGGTAAACGCTCCCGTGCGCATGACCGTGATCCAGTGAGGATTGAGGCCATCGAGAATGACGGTCTCGGTCGGGCGTTGAACGCCGAGGACGTTGTCGAACCGACGGAAATAGGCCGTTTTCAGAACGCGTCCCTCGGAAGTGAGGAAATTGATCTTCACCGGTACGGCGGTGGTGCGGTCGATCCAGTAATCCGCCCCGTTATAGGGAACATCTTCGCGTTCGGCCGTGAGGTGCAGGACGGCGCATTCATGCACATGGTGCGCGGCGTCTTCCGTATTTTCAGTGCGCAGCAAGGTCGCGCGATAGTCCTTGCCCAGATTGGTCGTCATGACATCGCCATTCGATGCCTCACCCAGCAAGCGGGCCTGTGGCGAGATTCGCACGCTCGCCGCGCTTGCGGGATCGAAGAACCAAAGATCGACACCTTTGTGCAAAAGCAGCTTGCCGTTATCGCGGGCCGGGGCTTCGTAGCGAACCAGGTTGTAATATTGTCCGGAGTTTTCCGACGGGCGGGAATAAATCATGAGCGCCGCGCTGTCGCTCTGCGCACCGTCGCGATACTCAGTCAGCGTGACGCGGGCAGAAAACGATCCGGGCGGATTACGCACGGCGTCCGAGCGAGTCAGAAGGTTCTGGGCATCAATTGTGGACGAGGCGGGCGCCTGCGCCAAGGCGATTGAGGAAGCGGATGCGCTAAGGGCCGCGAACGCGACGAGCAGGCGCGCAGCGAAGGCGGGGGCGAGATCAAGCATGTTGGAGAGCCTTTGTGATGGGGAGACGGGAAGCCCGGCTAGCCGGACGAAGGGCCGAAAGGCATGCGAGGATGGTCAGAACCAGGACGCTGGCGATCAGCGTTTCATGCTGCGATACCGTTTCGATCCGAAGGGGTATCGGTGCAGATCGTCCCGGGGGCGTCCATGTCATGCCGGCGGCATTCACCAACCGCGCGATAAGCAGGCCGCCCGCGACCCCGGAAACGGCGCCGATCAACCCGAGCAAGGCCCCCTCGATCAGGAAGACCATGCGGATTGCGGAGCGTTCGAAGCCCAGCGCGCGCAAGGTGCCGATTTCGCGTGTCCGCTCAGCCACGGCCATGGTGATGGTGTTCGCGACTGAAAACATCGTCACCAGCCCCATCAACACAGCAATGAAGCGAAAGATCGTTCTGTAATTATTGACGATCTGATCATAGATCGGGCTGACTTCATGAAAATCCACCACCGTCAGGCCGGGATCGATGCTCTTGACGACGCGCTCGAGGATCGGATGTGCCGGGGCCATCATGCTCGTCTGGCGAAGCTGGACGATAATCGTCGAAGCCGCCTTCACGCCGGGGCCAAAGACGAGCCTCTGCCCCAAGGCCAGAGGCATGGCGACGTAGGTGGCGTCCACATCCCGGATCGCCTGGCGTTCGGTGCGTAGCACCGTCATTCTCATGACGTTCGGCAGACCCGTCGGCGATGCGGCGAGAAGATCTACGCTGATGCCAGGCTTCGGGGCGGGACGGACGGCCATGGACGTGGCGGCGAGCGCAGCCAGATCATCCGGCGTGGTAGCGCCCGGCGCGCGCTCTGCGGGGGAGGGCATGATCTGCGGCAGGGCGCGGCAATGCGGCACCTTCAGATCGCCACACAGATCCAGAAGCTGCGCCAGGCCCACGCCCATCACGCCACTGTCGGGCTGGTCCTCGTTCAGTGTGGCGCGCGTCGCCGGCATATGCATGTCGAAACCGTCCCACGCGCCAAGAGCACGGCGCTCCGACGGATTCCATGCCTCGCCGGCGAAGGAGGATGATTCATCGCGACCGTCGCGCCCTACAATTCCGTAGACGTCAAGCTCCGGCGTCACGACGGCGATCCGGCTTTGGAGAGCCGCTTCCTGACGTATGGCGGCGATGACTTTCTCATAATTATGGATCGAGAAACGACCGGGATTGCCACGCCCGAAATCTAGATAGCCGTCACGTACCACCTGCAGATGGCCGAGCGAGCGGACGGTGCCGGTCTGCATGCCATGAATCATGTAGCTGACGTATCCGTTGAACAGCACGATCGCGGCCGTTCCCAGTGCGACGGCGACAATGGACGGCACGGATCGCCGACTGTTACGCACGGTATTGCGAAAAGCGATTTCAAACCCGCTCATGCGCGTGTCTCCTTTACGGGGGCGAGAGATCGGCTGCCCTGGTGAAGCGCACTCAGGTGGCCGTTTGCGATTTCGATATGCGTGTCTGCCTCGCCGATCAGGCGCGGATCGTGGGAGGAAAAGAGGAAAGTCGTTCCAATCTCGCGCTGCAGGGCGCGCATCGTCTCGATGAGGGCGATGGCTGTGCGTTCGTCGAGATTGGCGGTCGGCTCGTCCGCGAGGACGAGTGCAGGTGATTTGACGAGCGCCCGCGCCACGGCAACACGCTGTTGCTGGCCGCCCGAGAGCTGAGCCGGCTTGCGATGGCTCAGCCCGCCGAGGCCGACACGCTCCAGCATCTCGCCCACCATCCGGCGACGGCGCTGCCGGTCCGGCTCGATAAGCCGCAACGGAAATTCGACGTTTTCGAAGGCCGTCAGCACAGGAAGAAGGTTGTAGTTTTGGAAGACGAAGCCCAGCGTCTCGGCGCGAAACGCCGTCATCCGTCGCTCGTCGAAGCCGCTGGTGTCTTTTTGGGCGATCAGGATGCGGCCGCTCGTCGGGCGGTCCAGGCAGCCGATAAGGTTTAGCAATGTGGTTTTGCCGCTGCCCGAAGGGCCCGTCAGGACAGCGAAACCGGAAGCGGGGATTCGGAAACTCACATCGTCGAGTGCCACGGCGGCGGAGGCGCCCTGACCAAAATGACGCGATACGTTCTCCACACAGACGGCAAAGGAGTCATCGGCCGGTGATCGTGACGAGGGTTCGTAGGATCGGAGTAAGGGCATGACGTTCAAGACGGTTCTCCCATTCGGGTGGGCACAGGGCCGCTCAAGTCGGCTTTTCGTGCGGGAAAGGGCATCAGACAGGCTCGATCAGCAGTGATTGATTGAAGGCGGCGTTGAGTTCGGTCGCGCGAGCGAGGAAGTCGTCAGTCGTTTCGGATCGATAATCGATATGGGCGATAAAATCGGTGCAATGCGCCGCTAACGCCACGAAATCCGTCATCGTCTTGCGGTAGCTGACGCGCTCGACCCATGGTCGAATCAAGTCATCATGGCTGGCGATATTCCGGATGAATCCGGTAGCGCTGCTGCGAAAGCCGATGAAGCACGCAATGCCGGCGCTGCGTCGGATGGCCGACAGAACATCGCCATAACGCTTGAGCTCGAGCTGGAGGGAGACGCGCGCCATATTGATCCCGAACTGGCTCTCGATCAGACGCATGACACCCCCGCCGCCGGGACGTGCTGCAACTTCGCAAAAAACGATTTCGTCCTTACTTTTGTAGAAACATTCGAGATGCATAACGCCGTTTTCGAGACCAAGCCCAGCGCGAACTTGCTCGGCATAGGCAACGAAGCGGTCCTGCTGCTCACCCTCGGGCAGGACATACGACACGAAAGGTGCACCGCTTGAAAAATCGACATCCGCCATACCCGGTTCGTTATAAATGACTGCTGTGAAACGAATCTTACCACCGATGACGATGGTGTTGACGTTATAGAGGGGGGCGGAAATGAATTCTTCCGCTTCGAAAATCTCGGGATCACGGGTTCGCGCAGCCCAGACGTCGAAGGCATTCAGATCGTCAATGAATGTTACTCCACGCGAGCCGAAGCCCTTGCGTTCTTTCAAAACCACTCGACCGTGACGCGCCAGCAAATCGCCGACACCGGAACGTTCGACATTGTGCAGGTAGGAAGGAACCCTTACCCCGGCTTCTGCGAGGATGGCCTTCATCACCGTCTTGTCGCGAAAACGCAGGGCTAGATCCGGGTCGATCCCCTCGACGCCCAGAAAAAGGCGAAGCTCCGCCGCGATTTCCATCAGCGACTCGTCGATTAGCCCCACGGACGTAAAAGGCTGTGTATGGTGCTCCGCTTCGACGGCGGCAAAAATCTTCTGAGCTGATGCGAATGCAGGATAGGGGAGAGTCTGGATCGGACCGGAAAATAATTCTGCTGCGTAACGGGCCGAGCTTGTATCGGTGAGCAGGAAGACGGCGTCGGACAGGCCATCAAGAACGCAGGCACCGGAATTATTCCGGAAGAGAAAAGATGGTCGTGGCGCCAAGAGTAGCAAGCGTGGCATAGGGAAATATCCTCTTTTGAATGACGGGAAATTTCAGGCGGCCATCGCCACAAATACGGGATGCGACGGAACGATGATCGGCTCTTCCACCCGCGGAGTGCCGAGGCGATTCTGAACGGCGCTCAGGACATCCTTCGAAATTTCGAATTTCAGAGGAACGGCCATACGACCGTCAAAGCGCTGCGGGCCGCCCAAGCGCGCAAAGCGGCAACCCGCCTGGGAAAGGAGGCGTTCCATTCCAGCGTAGGAAACGGAAATGAAATTCCGGAGGCTGTTGTTTAGACCGAATTCCTGTAACGCCATGACAAGCTGCCCGACGGGATCGCTGCAGCCGCCCAAGCGCTCACGATTGGGCTCAACCACAAAGCGCGTGACCTCAAGAACATCCTCACCGGTTGGGATCGCCTGAGGATCGAGAGTCGGAAAAAGCTGAGCAAGCAGGAAATGGCTTGTTGTCTTGATCAGACGAACACCGGCGATGACCTCGCTCTGCGCATTACATACTAGAATATATATCGCGTCCTTGGTGTCGAATCTGTCATATTCGAAGCCAAGAGCTGAGCTTTGATCCGGAGCTGTCCAGCCGAGACGTTCGACGAAGACTCTGTAGCGTAATTTTGCAAATGAAGCCACATATTGAGCGTTGCAGGCGATATTCGCACAAGTAATAATCTTAATCATCACCACCATCCATCAAATGCACTGATGGGGTTACGATGACGTTTCGATAAAAAACTGAATAACCGCGAATAATGCTCTAAGGCTTAAGCCCTAGGAAAAATCCCAGGAGCAACATTTGTTAAAATCAGGCTTAATGCGGCTCACGAACTATGGAGCGCGCAGATGTCCAATATGAGCGAGAAAGAGGAAACGCGAGTTGAGCGCCTTGGCGCTGGGCTCGAATTTCTCAAACGCGAGGCGATGCGCTTCAATTTGCCATCAGTCGCCAAAGCAATCGAGCGCGTTATCGTGATTCTCAGAGAGGAGATTAAGAACAGCTATGACAAGGGGCACCGACACTGAGCGGCCATTACGTGACGGACGACCAGAGTCGAGATCCCGACTTCCGTTTTCTCTCATCGGAGCCATGCGATGAATCGTACAGCACTACTTCACGCTTTCATCCTCGAGATCGGGGGCCTTCTCCTGTTTTGGGGGCTAAATGCGTTGGGTCTGGCTAAGGCTGCAGCACCGGCGGTGCTGGTCTTCGTTCTGCTTGATGCCTTGCGCCGCTGGCGCAAGTCCCTTGGCTTTCCCAGAGTCTGGCGCCTGTTCAACGGGTTGGCCGTTCTTCTAGTGCTGCTGAATGTCATGCTTTCCGGGTATCCAACGGCGCATTACGAGGGGGTTGCGGTCAACCTATTGATCTCTGCCATATTCGCTTGGAATGCCTCGGGCAAGAAGCCCTTGGTTCAGGAACTGGCGGAGCAGCGGCAGGGCTTTCCCTTTCCGGAAGATAGCGCGGATCTTCGGGCTTTTTTCGCTGTGTATAGCAGGATATGGGCGGGATATTTCCTGCTGCGTGCGGTTTTCTGGTTTTGGTGTGCTGAAGCATTGCCAAGCGCCCGCGCGGCGACGCTGGAGGGTCTGATCGGGCCGCTTAGCTTGGCGGCAATGATTATGATTAGCTTTCGGGGCCGATCCCTGTTTCAGGGTGCACGCGCTCTTAAGTTGTTCCGCACTTGAACGGCAACGTTATGAGGCATGATGGAATACACGCCTCATATCGCTGATGTGATGATGGGGGCCCATCAGCCGCTCGTTGTCGAGTTTCAGATCGAACGGCAGCGAGGCTGGGGTCCGGTGAGATTCGGTCCGAAAACGTACGTTCTCATGACTGTCATTTGGGAGGTGTTGTCACAGACAACCTGACAATTATCCAGTTGCGGCACGACGTGTGGCAACGGCTGCCGCCCAGGCGCTGGGGCGGCCGCTCATCAAGCCGGTCCTGTTCAAAAGCAGCATATATTTTCTGGCGACCGCTGCGGCACGTATTCTTGAACGATTGATCGAATTTCTGATCCATGGCGGCACGACAAGAGAACTTCCGGAATACGTTACCGCGAACTTCATATGGAGCCGGTTCCTGGCGGTCCAGATCTGGATCGCGGTGCTTTTCCTGATCTACACGTTCATTACGGAACTCAACAGGCTGTTCGGCGATGGTGAACTGTCCAGGATCCTGTTCACCTGGCGTCCGACGGAACTGAAAAGCGCGCGCCGGAGAAAAATCCGCACGTTGACGACGCTTGCCCGGCTGGCGGACGCCCATACCGTCGATGACCTGCGCAATCCGGCAACACAAGCCCATGCGGAGATGATCGCGCTGATCGGCAGTCTGGCGAAGACTCCTTCCCCTTCGCGGCGGACGTGATGCTACCGCAGATCTGAATGCGGCCGCCCGCCGAGCCCCCGGAGCAGTCGGTCCGTGAGGGTCGTCTGGTTGTCAGTCACCGTGCGTTGCCTCTTTCGGCTGGTTACGCCGTCCAGTCTTCGGTCTTCAAATGGGGGATCTTGCAAAAACCTGCATCATTGGTGACAAGCGTCACATTCATATCCAAGGCATGCGCGGCGATCAGTAGATCGAGGGCGCCAACCACCTTTCCGGATGCCTCCAGCGAGGCACGGAGCCTGCCATATGTATCGGCCGTCGATGACTCCCAGGGCTCGACGGTGACGCGCTGAAGAAACTCTCCTACAATCCGTTGGAGGCGCGTTGCCTGCGGGCGCTTGGCGATGCCGAAACGCAGTTCGCCCTCGGTAATGACAGAGATACACACGTTTGCCATCGGTGTCCGAGACAGGTTCTCCAGCGCCCGCGGGTTCCCCTTGAGAATGTAGCTCACGGTATTGGTGTCGAGCATCCACGAAGTTGCCGGACCGACGCTCATTTTGGCCCATCGGCGAACGGATCGCGTTCGTCCTGGTCTTGGGCGCGATCAGCGGGGTCGAGGAAGTCATCCGGCACACCGCCCGCTTTAATGGCCGCAAGCAGGCCGTCCCAGCTCTCCGGGCGGCGCGACAGGATGACATCTCCGGTAGTTTCGTCCCGGCGAATAAAGACCTCCGTGCCTTCGAAGCGGAAGGCGGCCGGCAGGCGAACCGCCTGGCTACGGCCATTATTGAAGATTTTTGCGACCTGGGTCATCACGCCCTCTGTGATAGGTGACATGGTATATATCACCATGGCATACGGCATGGTATATATCAAGCGCTACGTGAGGCGGTCGGATCGTTGTCGGTCATTGGCGCTATCCTTCTTCATTTTCCTGGCCCGTCCGGTTGAGAATCCCAGCCGCAAGGAGCGTCTGCACATCGCCGTGAACGGCTTTCACACCCCGATCAGCCCTGCGTGCACCCCATGGATCCCCATACCGCAGGTCCCGCCGATCCGCGCTTGTGCCCCGTATTGCGCCTAGGTGACGTTCGGTCATCGATTAAAAAATCAATAAAAACATTACATTATACACCTATATCGGTTTTTGACCGAAAATTTTTTCGTTGCATATCCGACTATTATCTCATATCGAAATATCCATATCGATCATATATTGCATAATCCAATAGGACGGGATGCATGGCCAGTCATAGAACTGCTCGCACAGCGCACACGCGCAGGCTGCACCTGATGCTGTCTGCCCTTGGCATCACGCTGACCGTTGGAGCACCCTTTTCCGGAGCCCGTGCGGCGGGCACCGCGCCTCATCCCAGGAACAGCAGCAGCCAGGGCCACGCTCCGCGTGCCAGGCAGGGTGCGGCCCGTGCCCCGGCCGGTCAGGCCGGTAGCGACGAGGCGGAAGCCATCAGCGTGAGCTCGGCGCGCCGTGCCTTCGGTTTTTCGAAGGCGCAGCATGAAGCGAACTCCGTCACCCATATTTCCGCCGACACGCTGCTCAACAGGGGCGTGTTCGACGTCAAAGGTCTTCAGCGTGTTGCGCCGAACGTCACCATCCAGAGCATGAACGGAACCGGCACCACCAACTTCTTCATCCGTGGCATCGGCTTCAACGATTTCACGCAGAACAACATGTCTTCGGTGATGACCTACGTCGATGACGTCGCGTTTCCGCTCAGTACCATGATGGGCGGCCAGATGTTCGACCTCTCCAACGTCGACGTCACACCCGGTGCGGTCGGATTTACCCACGGCATGGCGGATACGGGCGGCGAGGTTTCCATCCACACCAACGATCCCACACCCCGCTGGCATGGCGGCGTCACGGAAGATATCGCCAGTTATGCCCGGTCGAGAACGGATCTGTTCATTTCCGGCCCCATTGCCCGCAATCTGTCGTTCCGTATTGCCGGCCAGACCGTTCATGGCGGCGGCTGGCAATACAATCCGCAGAACGGCAGCCATCTGGGGAATGCCAATGACGGCGCGCTGCGCGCAAAGCTGAAATGGGCCCCGAACGAGCATACGACCATCAAGCTGACCGGCCACTGGATGCAGGATGACGATCAGGTCGTGACGGGACGCCCCGTGCTCGGCTTCGTTGCGTCCCAGCCGATTCCGCAACTCGGATACCAGCAGGCCCAGTGGAGCCTGCGTCCCCAGTTCGCGCAGATGATCGGACGGCCCGCCAGCCTGATGCCCAGGGAACATAATACGCTCTGGGGCGCCGACCTCGACATGGGCCATGATTTCGGGAAGGTCACGCTTTCGACCATCAGCGCCTATGAGACGGAACGTATCGCCGAATACACGGATCAGGATGCGACGGCGCTTTCCACCGGCGACACGTACCGCAATATCGTCGCCAATGTCTTCTCGCAGGAAGTGCGGCTTCGCAATTCAAGCCCCGGCGACCGCCTGCAATGGGATGTCGGCGCGTTCTATAACCGCACGCGCATGCTGCAGAACTATTATTTCGATTTCACGGACTATCTGCCACAGCGCGGTTATCTCAGCGAGACCGCCTTTCGCTCCACCCAGCAAAGCATTTCTGAATACGGGCATCTCAGTTACAGGCTGCCCTACCATATTACACTGTTCGGGGGGCTCAATCATACGCTGGACCAGCGCGCCCTGCTTGGCCTCAGCACCCAGCATTTCGGCATCAACGACAAGCAGTTCAACAACGAATCGACCCTCTCGGCGCAGGTCTCGGGCGTTCTGGGCGTGCAGTGGCAGGCGACGAAGGGAACATTGCTCTATTTCAAGACCAGCAAGGGTTTCAAACCAGGCGGTTTCACGGCCAACAATACCGTATCGCAGGCACAGCTCGCCCCGTTCGAGCCTGAAACTGTCCTGGCGTTCGAAGCGGGTTTCAAGAGCGACCTCATTCCCAACCATCTGCGCCTGAATGCTGCCGCGTTCTACGATGATTATCATGGGCAGCAGGTCGTCGGCACCTTCCTGGTGCCGAGTTACGGACCGCTGTCGCAGATCGTGAATGCGCCGAAATCGGATATCTGGGGCTTCGAGACGTCCATCGAGGCGCATCCCCTTCCGCATGTCTTCCTGACGCAGAATCTCGGCTGGGAGCGCGGCACCTATCAGGTTTTCAACAATATCGACCGCGGGCGGACCAATGCCTATTTCGCGCGGACCGGCATCTGGAAGGGTTTCTACGACAGTTTTGCCGGTGTCGATTCCGGTATCCCCAAACTGACCCTGAACGGCGAGGTAGATTATCGCAGCGACGTCTTCACGCAATACAATATGGAAGGGGGCGTGGACTGGATGTATCGCGACAGCCAGGCCATCACCCCTGGCGGCGTGGGCGTCTATCGCCTGCCGACCTATTTCCTGCTCGGAGCCCATGTCACGTTCCGGCCGAAAAACGGCCCGTGGTCGGTCACGGCCTATGCGAGCAACATTCTCAACCGGCAATATGCGGAAACCGCCGGAAATGCCTCCACCACCTATTTCTACATTCCCGGACCACCGCGTTTCATCGGCGGCCGCATGTCGCTGACATATTGAGGCCGACTGCATGAGCCCGACATCCGCATCGTCCCGCAGGAACATCGTTGGCGCCGCCGTCGGAAACGCCTTTGAACTGTTCGACTTCACGGCCTATGCCACGTTCGCGACCGTCATTTCGCACATCTTCTTCCCCGCGGAGCATAGCGATACGGCGCTGCTGCTCACGCTGGCTACCTTCGGCATCGGTTTCCTGGTCCGACCTCTCGGTGCCTTTCTCATCGGTGCCTATGCGGACCGGTATGGCCGCCGCGCCGCCATGACCCTGACTGTCTGGGTCATGGCGGCCGGCAGTGCGATCATCGCCTTTCTGCCCGGATACGCATCGATCGGCATCCTCGCCCCGCTCGCCCTTATCGTAGCCCGGTTGTTGCAGGGGTTCGCCGCGGGCGGGGAACTGGGTGCCGCCACGTCGATCCTTGTGGAGAGCGCCCGCGAAGAGCGGATGGGCCTTGCCGGAAGCTGGCAAACCACCGGGCAGCACCTCGGCGCGCTGATCTCCGGCCTTCTGGGGCTGATCCTCTTCCTTGGTTTCGACGAGCATACGATCCGCGACTGGGCGTGGAGACTCCCCTTCGTCTTCGGGATGCTGATCGCCCCGGTCGGGATCTATCTTCGGAAAACGCTGGAAGAAACCGTGCCATCGGAAGAAGAGCGCCTCTCCTTTTCCGATTTCCTGCGGCAGTTTCACAACCATGCCTTCAGGCGCCTGCCAATCGGAATCGTCTACGAGGCCGGAAGCACCATCCAGCAATATTTCTTCCAGTTCGTCGTCACCTATGCCGTCCATACGCTGCACATGCCGATCCGCAAAGCGCTGCTTATCAATATCAGCAATGGGCTTGTCGGGTTCGCGGGGTCGGTCGCTGGCGGGCTGCTTGCAGACAGACACGGTGCGCGCCGGGTGATCATCATTTCCAGACTGGTGAATGCTGCACTTTATTTTCCCGTTTTCTGGCTTATGCTCCAGGCGCCCTCCCTGGAGAGCCTTACCCTTGCCTGCGCCGTTCTCATGATCGGAAATGCCATATCGGGTGGTGCCGGGATGGCGTTCCTCGCCTCGCTGTTCCCCAGGGAGCAGCGGGCCTTCGGCATCGGCCTGTCCTATTCCATCGGCGTCACCCTGTTCGGTTCCACCGCGCAACTGGTCTTTGCATGGATCATCGGCGTGACGGGCGGCAGGTTGTCCTGGATCGGATATGTTATCGCTATCTGCATCCTTTCCGCCGTGATTCTCATGACCGCGCAGCGCGTCACGAATGTGCACATTGCAAGCAAGAAGAAAGCAAGAGCAGCATGACTCCCTTCCTGACACGCCCGGAACTCTGCGGCTCCTTTGGTGCCGTCGCCTCGACGCACTGGCTGGCCAGCGGCGTCGGACAAGCCGTAATGGAACAAGGCGGGAATGCGTTCGACGCTGCCGTCGCTGCCGGATTTGCCCTCTGGGTTGCGGAACCGCACCTGAACGGGCCCGCCGGGGACGCTCCCATCATCATCAGTCACGCCAGGACCGGAAAGCAGCATGTGATCTGCGGGCAGGGTGTTTCGCCCGCCGGCGCGAGCGTCGGCGCCTATCATGCCCTGGACCTGGATGAGATTCCGGGAACCGGGCATCTGGCCGCCGTCGTGCCCGGCGCCTTCGATGCCTGGTGCCTGATGCTGCGCGATTTCGGGACATGGGATTTCGCCGATGTCATTGCATATGCGATCTTCTATGCCGTGCAGGGTGTGCCCGTCATGCCCCAGATGGTTGCGACCATCGCCAGCGTGGAAAGCCTCTTCCGCGACCATTGGCCCGAGAACGCGAAGACCTTCATGCCCGACGGCGTCGTTCCGGCCGCGGGCACGCTCCTGCGGCGGCCGGTTCTGGCGGAGACCCTGAAACGCCTGAAGGACGCTGCAGCCGGCACGACACGCGAGGAGCGCATCGATGCCGTGCGGCATGCATGGTATGACGGCTTCGTCGCGGAAGCCATCGACCGCTTCTGCCGGGTTCCGATGATGGACAGTAGCGGAACGCCCCATGCTGGGTTCCTGAGGTCGACCGACCTGGCCGCATGGCGAGCCACCCTGGAAAACCCCGTCTCGCTGCAGGATGGCCGGTATACCGTCCTGAAATGCGGCCCGTGGAGCCAGGGACCGGTGTTTCTCCAGCAGCTTGCCCTGATGCAGGGATTCGATGTTGCCGGCATGGACCCGTGTGGCGCTGATTTTCTCCACACCGTGACCGAATGCGCCAAGCTGGCCTATGCCGACCGTGAGGCCTTCTACGGCGATATTTCGGACGTGCCGCTCGCGACGCTTCTCTCTGCGTCCTACAACGATGCCAGGCGGACCCAGGTCGGAGAGCGAGCCTCGCTGGAGCTACGTCCCGGCCGGCCGGACGGTAGGGTGCCGGAGTCCGGATTCCTGCCCACCAGCCGCGGGGATGGTCGCATTGCGAGCGGTGTCGGCGAACCGACCGTCTCGAACATGGGCGTCACGAAAGGCGATACCTGTCATGTCGATGTCGTCGATGCCGAGGGCAACATGGTCAGTGCCACGCCGTCGGGCGGATGGCTCCAGTCGGCGCCGGTCATACCGGAGCTTGGTTTCGGCCTGGGCTCGCGCGCCCAGATGTTCTCGCTGCGGACGGGGCATCCGAACGTGCTGGCGCCGCGCAAACGCCCCAGGACGACCCTGACGCCCAGCTTCGCGCTCAAGGACGGAAAGCCCTGGATGGCCTTCGGCACTCCCGGCGGCGACCAGCAGGACCAATGGTCGTTCATCTTCTACATGCGCATGACCCGCTTCGGCATGAACACCCAGCAGGCTATCGAGGCCCCGAGTTTTCATAGCGAACATTGGCCAGGCAGTTTCTGGCCCCATGACGCACATCCGGCACGTCTGGTCGTCGAAGGCCGTTTCGGCACGGATGTCGTGGACGATCTCCGTAACCGTGGCCATGATGTCGTGGTCGGCGGCGACTGGAGCGAAGGGAGGCTCTCTGCCATCCGTCGCGAGGCGGACGGCAGGCTGTACGCGGGTGCCAATCCACGCGGCATGCAGGGCTATGCCGTCGCCCGCTGAGGAGCGGCAAGCGTCGCCGGGATCTCGCACCCGTTCGGCGCAACCCGCGAAACATTTTCCACCAGCGTGCGTATCAGGGCCTTGACTGCCCGCGTCGAGCGCCCGGGCACCAGAAGGAACTCCATTTCCGGAAGCGGTGGCAACTCTGCCGCTTCCACCGGAACGATGCTGTCGTCGATCAGCAGCGCGGACTGCATGAAGACCCCGTAGCCGGCCCTGACGCCTGCTATCAGCGCACTGAGATGGTCACTGACGAAGGAGAGCTGCCAGGCCAGGCCCGCCTGGTTCAGCGCCTCGATCGTCCGGCGGCGGTTCAGGCTTTCCTTCTCGTACGCCACCAGCGGCACGGGGTTTCCCGCATGCAGGCCGAACCCTCTGGCGCCGAGCCAGCGCAACCGTTCGCGCCACAGCACGCATTCTCCCTCGAATACCTCGCTCGACGGCAGGAAGCGCTTGGTGCAGGCGACGTCCAGTTCCCCCGATTGCAGGCGGCTGTTCAGTTCCGAACTCAGCCCGACGACCATCGAGACGTGGACGCTTGGATACATGATGCGGAATTCCCGCAGGACTTCGGGCAGGTGGGACAGAACCAGATCGTCCGATACCCCGAAGCGGATATGGCCCGAGAGGAAGTCGGGCTCGAACTCGTCAAATGCAGCCTCGCATGCGGCGAGGATTTGCTTGGCATGGGGCACGAGTATCTGCCCGTCTTCGGTGAGTCTCGTGTCTTTGGTGCTCCGCTCCAGAAGGGAGCGGCCGAGGATCTTTTCCAGCCTGTTGATGTGCTGGCTGATCGTGGACTGGCTGACTCCGCGCATATGAGCCGCCGTCGTGAAGTGAAGCGTGTCCGCTACGGCCAGGAAAGACCGAAGCAACTGAGGATCCAGGTCGTGGTGGCGGGACATACGCAGTCGTCTTTCGGTCTATCCGGTGTATTCGTGTCCACAGGACAGTTTCCGTAGCACACTCGTTCCCGGGCTTCATATCGGTGATCTGTCCGTGGGGATATACTGCTGCGGGGCAGGAAGCCTGGAGGCGCGCGGTATCTCTTCGCGCTGTTCGGGACTGTCAGGAATTTCGTGTGCGATGCGTTGCTCACGTTGTTGATCAGACGGTGGCGCGTGCGAAGCGGTCACCGAAGAGAATGGCGAACTGTGCCTTTGCCATGGACCATTTGCCCCCGCAGGGCGACGGGCGTTCGCCCGGGGGGTAGGACGCTGGGGGATGGGCGGCGCGCCGCAGCTACCGGGTGCAGCCGATCACCCCGCAGGCCCTGGCCGCCCAGCAGCGGATCGCCGATTTCTTCACCGCCCAGGGAGTGGTCGCCCCCGTCCCGATGTGGCGCGCATGCCGGTCCGGCACCCGGCGCCGGCATAGCCCCGCAGACCGCCCGGATAATCCGGTAAAATTCATCGGATACATTAATATTGCCAATATAATGATCGATTAATATAGAATAAATGTAAAAATTAAATTTGTCTTCACGTCATCGTCATGCGTGACTTCTTGTGATTCCGGCTGCCGCAACCCGTCGCCGGCCTTTCCGATCGCAAGAAAGTACCTTGATGACCGAACCGAAACGCACCTTTGCGCTTGGCGCCTATCTGACCGGGTCGGCCACCAACGGCGATGCCTGGCGGGCGCCGGGCGAGGATGTGGACGCCGACATCACGTTCGCGCGCTATCGCGATTACGTCGATCTGCTGGAACAGGGGCGCTTCGATTCCATTTTCCTGTACGACAACGTGCTGCCGGTACCGGACCCGGCGGCGGTGGCCGACACGCCGGCGCTGCCGCGCTGGGACACCTTTACCCTGCTGGCGGCGCTGGCGGTCACGTCGCGCCATATCGGCCTGATCGGCACCGCCAGCACCAGTTTCAACGAACCGTACAACATCGCCCGCCGCGTCGCCTCGCTGGACCGGCTCAGCGGCGGACGGGCGGGCTGGAATGTCGTGACCGCCACCGGCGGGGGCGAGAATTTCAACCTGCCGCGCCATCCGGACCATGCCGACCGCTACGAACGCGCCCATGAATTCGTCGATGTCGTCACCGGACTGTGGGACAGCATCGCCCCCGGCGCCTTGCTGCGCGACAAGCGGAGCGGCCGTTGGCTGGACCCGGCGCTGGTGCGGCCGCTGAATCACAAGGGGCGTTTCTTCAGCGTCGCCGGCCCGCTGAACGCGCCGCCGCCCGTCCAGCGCCGCCCGGTGCTGGCCCAGGCCGGGGCCTCGGGGCCGGGACGGGACCTAGCGGCGCGCATCGGCGAGGTCATCTACACCGCCGAATACGACCCCGCCGCCGGGCGCGCCTATCGCGCCGACGTGCTGGACCGCGCCGCCCGCCACGGGCGGGGGGAGGCGCATCTGCGTATCCTGCCGGGCCTGGCGCCCTTCGTCGGCGAAAGCGACGACGACGCGCGCGCCAAATTCGAGACCTATCTGCGCTATCTGGACCATGGCGACAGCCTGCGCGGCCTGTCGGCCTATGCCAGCCTGGGCGTCGATCTGTCGGCATGGCCCCGGGACCGCCCGATCGAACTGGGCGAGGTCGCGGAAACCAACAGCCATAAGAGCCGCCAATCGCTGATCGTGGACTGGATCCGCCGCGACCGCCCCACCCCGCGCGACGTGCTGCGCCACTTCACCCGGGGCGGGCACCGCATCATCGTGGGCACGGCGCGCGAGATCGCCGACGATATCGAAGGCTGGTACCGCACCGGCGCCGCCGACGGCTTCAACATCATGTTCACCTCGGCCCCCGACGGCATCCGTGATTTCGTGCGCCTGGCGGTGCCGGAACTCCAGCGCCGGGGGTTGTTGCGCACCGATTATACCGGCCGGACGCTGCGCGAGAATCTGGGCCTGCCGGACCCGGCCACGCCCTGACCGTCCGCGCCCGCAGCCCCCCATCGGGCCCGCATGCCGCAATCAATCGAGCAGACGAATGCAATCGACAAGAAAGAATCGCGCCCCCACGCCGCCCTCCATCGAACGGACCGCCACGCGCCTGATCCTGGCCTTGGCGTCGCTGCATCTGTCCACGCCGCGCGCGATCGCGGATGACGGCACGGCGAAGGCCACGCCCCGGCCCGCGCCTTCGGCATCCGCGCCCGGCGAGGCAGCCCGGCGGCGGACGGTCGCGAACACCGCGCGCCCCGCGCAGCATGTCGCCGATCGTCATCGTGTCGCGTACCGACCTGACGCGCACCGGCCAGCCCAACCTGCGCAGCGCGCTGGCCCTGCTGGATCCGTCGATCAACAACACGCCCGGCTATCCCGGGCAATTGGGCTTCACGACCAAGACCGCGTCCCTGCGCGGCCTGCCGTCGAACGAAACCCTGGTCCTGGTCAACGGCAAGCGGCGCCACACCATCGCGTGACGGCGCCATGCCGATCCCGCGTCGCCTGTGCCTCGCCGGTGCCGGGGCCCTTGCCGGCCACGTCTTCACGGCCGGCGTGCGACGGCATGAGCGCGGGCCCATCGTGACCTGTATGCCCGGACCCTGGCCAAGATATCCCATCTGCCCGACGCCGTGGCCCGGCGGTCCGTCGCGGCCAGCCGGCTGGAGGACGTGGCGATCGACGACGGCGTCATCCGCGACACGGCCGCCCTGTATGGCAGGCTGGCCGCGTACGGGCTGATCGCGAAGGGGCTGGACATCAGGGCGGCCTTCGATCCGACCGTGCTGGGGGGCGTCCTCTGACGGCTTGGCGCGCGGCATGGCTTGCCGCCCCGCGCGGCGTCGCCTAAACCGGTCAGGCCGGCGGCCGGCCCCGCCATCCAGCGTTGAGGACCATCGATGCGCCTGCTTCTCGCCCTCGTGCTCCCCTGGCTTCAGTTCTTCACGATCGGGCGCCCGGTCGCGGGAATCATCTGCCTGCTGTTGCAGATCACGGTCATCGGCTGGATTCCCGCCGCGATCTGGTCGGTCTACGCGCTGAGCCAGTACAAGACCGACCGGAAGATCCGCGACGCCATGCGGGGCTGACGGCGCGCCGCCGCTTGCGGCCGTCTTTCCGCGTGATCCTGACCGGGTTTTCCGCCAGCCACGCCCGGATATCCGCGGTCGAACACATCCAGCCGGCGCGCTTGCGCCAGGCGCTGGGCTACTGCACGCCGATGGCGGTCCGGGAAGACAGCCTGGCCACAGCGATGCCTGGGGAGAAAGGATCCGCAGAGCCAGATCGTCCAACTTAGATTCGGCCGCCGCTGGTCCTCAGGATGGGGGCCACTTCGGTATTGGCTACACAGTCTGTCTCATAGGAATGCATGGCCTCTCGGGATTCCGTGCGAAATCGGTGCCGATGCGCGCGGAGCGGATTTTATATTACTTCAATATTTCGAAGGATGATCGCTCGTTTTCATAGAGATCATCAAAATCTCTATACATCACGACACCAAAATTTTCCAATAATTTCTTCTTCCCACTATCAATTCCAAAAAATTCATACCCCAGATTACGGGCGGTTGTCAGATCCCAAACACCGTCACCGATCGAAATAACATGATGGGGTTTTTGCCCTCCATTTGCGGCGGAACCGAGTTCGACAGCACGGCCAACGATTTCTTCACGCGTCTCGAATTCAGATGCCGTAACCAATATTTCTGACTCACCATCGAGACCGATCACTGAAAGCTTATGCAAAGCACCGTAGCGCAGACTTCCCGTCGCGAATACGACAATCCAACCTTGCTTACGCATATAGTCAATGAAGCGGCGCGCACCTCTGATCTCGGAGAAGGGCGTTTTCCTAACGGCTTCATCGTAAAAGCGTGCATATTCTCTTTCAAGTCGAAGCATATCTGCCTTCCCTTCAAGGTTGGCCTCTTCCCATGCTTCAGTCAGAATTGCACTATCGGAGTGATGCCTATAACTGCTCCAATCGGTTCGAAGTGCGGGAAATTTGAAATTTTGTAAAGCAGATCCGAATGCAAACTGATGCACACTTACGCTGTCCGTCAATGTACCATCGATATCAAAAACAATGACGTTTTTATTTTTCATTATGTTAATTCTCCATCATTATTATGAAATCACCAGAATATTCCTCATGCTGGAGAGAGACGCGCCCCTCGTTTTCGCGTCGATCCATACCGGGCAGTCCGGACGTTCGCGCGATGCTCATATACTGTCCTTCCGTTCGACGACGAGAATCCGCGCAGCCCCCAGTGGGATCGCCTTGTGCTCATCACCCTCGTGAGCACGGAAAATATCGCCAGGTTCCAGGCGGAACACTTGTTTTCCACCGGAATGCCGCAGATGCATTTCAACCACCCCATCGAGCACTGCGAACACTTCCGGACCGTCGTTCACGTGCCAGACATAGGGATGATCGGTCCAGTGGAGACGAACGGTGACATCGGCGAAGCTCTCAAGCTCCAGCGCATCCCATGCCTTGCTGCCAGTGTAGTCTCCAGCCCGGATGACGCGGGCGATGGTGGCTTCGTTGTCGTTCATGTTCCGAGGCCTTCATCCGTAGACAGCACTGTCGCATAGGCGAAGGACAGCGCGGCCATATAGGCGGCGTGGACATGCGCCGCAGGAACTGCGACCCCATTGAACGCGAGGTCGCGGGTGGCAACGGCGTCGTGGATCAGAGTCACCTCATAGCCGAAATCCACCGCCGCGCGGACAGTCGCGTCGATACAGACATGGCTCATCGCGCCGAGGATCGTCAGTATCCTGATGCCCTTCTCATCAAGCAGCGCCTTCAGAGGCGTATCCCGAAACGCGTTCGGGTGATGCTTGAGCATCACCGTCTCATCCTCTCGCGGCGCGACGATGGCGTTAATGTGCGCACCGTCCGACCCTGGCGCGAAAAACGGCGCATCCACCGTGGGAAACTCGTGCCGGATATGAATGACCGGCAATCCCCTCTCCCGGAAGGCCGCCAGCACGCGTGCCGCATTGGCGGCGGCTTGCTCGATACCGACCAGCTCCCAACGCCCGCCGGGGAAATAATCGTTCTGGAAGTCCACGATGATCAGGGCCTTGTCCGTCATATCCGCTTCCTTTTGCTCTGATGCGGCCAGAATAGCGGCGCTGTGACCGCCGCCCCAGTGGCGGGAAAGACAAAATCATGGTCATATCCGACACATGACGACACAGGCGCTGCATGAAATCGTTCTCGTCGCCTATCCCGGCGCGCAGCAGGCTGCCTTGCACGGCATGGCCGATCTCTTCGCCGTCGCCGACGAACGGGCCCGAACGCATTTCGACCGGCACGGGCCGTTGCTCCGCGTCACGACAATCGCGGAGGACCGGCGCCCTGCCACGGCGCCTGCCGTGATCATCCTTCCCCCTGCCCTGAGCGGATCACCCGTACCCGAGACAATGGGCGGCCTTCTGGCATGGATGCGAACCTGCCACACGAACGGCACGATCCTTGCCGCCGTGTGCGCCGGCACGTTCCTGCTTGCAGCCACCGGCTTGCTCGACGGTCGGCCAGCGACGACGCATTGGCAGTCCGCCGAGCGGCTGCGGGCCTTGTATCCCACCATCCGTGTCGATCCCGACCGGCTGCTGGTGGACGACGGCGACATCCTGACCGTCGCAGGCGTGATGTCCTGGCCCGATCTTGGTCTTCGCCTCATCGAAAAACTGCTGGGACCGGCCGTCATGGCCGAGACGGCGCGCGACCTGCTGATCGACCCACCGAGACGCGACCAGCGCCATTACCGCCAGTTCGTCCCGGTTCTCACCCATGGAGATCGCGCGATCCTGGCCGTCCAGCACTGGTTGCGTACGGATGCGGCCCGCGAGGCAAGCGTTGCAGAAATGTCCCGCGTTTCGGCGCTGGGGGAACGGACTTTCCTGCGCCGCTTCCGTAGGGCGACCGGAATTGCGCCGAGAGAATATGCCCAGCATCTGCGCGTGGAGCGCGCGCGGGACCTTCTGGAAACGACCGTGCTCTCATTGGACCGGATCGCGTGGGAGGTCGGCTATCAGGATGTCGGCGCATTCAAGAAGCTCTTCCTTCGGCTCACGGGCCTCTCTCCCGCCGAATACCGCGAACGGTTCATCGTCAGGCCGACTTCCTGACCGTTGCTTCCTCCAAAGCAAGCACGACCCGTCGGGGCAAGTGACGATCGCGGTGGGTCATCAGGGGCTGGATAGACCCATTTATGATGCCTGCACCAAGAAATCAGTCTTCCTGCCTTGCTTCATTTCCAACCGCAAACATGCTCTTGAAAATTCCTTAATATTGAAGGCCAGCCTTTCCTATTGCGCATAGGAAGAAGACACCCTTGAGGTGGACGCGATAGAGGGCATCGAACGCGTCTTCGGTGGTGTTCTCGATGCTGTCATGATGCGCGGTGCCGGCATTGTTGACCAGACAGTCGAGCGGAACCCGGCAACACAAGCCCGTGCGGAGATGATCGCGCTGATCGGCAGTCTGGCGAAGGTGCCCCGTCAAAACAATTCGGGAATCAGCTTGGATGTGTAATCGGGTTCGACGTAGCCATTGGCCTTGTCGCGTTTCGGAAGTTCGACCTTTCGGCGCGGCGTCTTGTCATAGGGGATCCGTCCCAGCATATGCGTGATGATATTGAGGCGTGCGCGCTTCTTGTCGTCGGATCGGACCATGTACCACGGAGCCCACCCCGTATCCGTTTTTTGGAACATCTCGTCACGCGCGCGCGAATAGGCATGCCAGCACGAATAGGATTTCAGATCCATTTCGGAGAGCTTCCATGTCTTGCGGCCGTCATTGATCCGGGATTCGAGACGCCTGGTCTGTTCGTCCCGACTGACCTCGAGCCAGTATTTCAGGAGAATGATTCCGGAATCGACCATCGCCCGTTCGATCAGGGTTACGCCCCTGAAAAACGCCTCGACGTCCTTCTCGGTGCAAAAACCCATGACCCGCTCGACGCCGGCCCTGTTGTACCAGCTTCGGTCGAAAATTACGATTTCCGATGCCGCCGGCAAATGCGCCAGATAGCGCTGCACATACATCTGCGACTTTTCCCGCTCGGTGGGCGCCGGCAGCGCCACGACCTGGAAGGTGCGCGGACTGACCCGCTCGGTGATCGCCTTGATCACACCGCCCTTTCCGGCACCGTCGCGGCCTTCGAAGACAATGCAAATCTTTTTCTTCTCGCGCCGGACCCACTCCTGGAGCTGCACGAGTTCGACATGGAGCCGCGCCAGTTCCGCCTCGTAATCTTTCCGGCGCAGCTTTTCCGTTCCAGGGGAACCGTCCTGGCTGAGCGTGGCGTCGGAGGCTGAAGATTTTTCGGTCTTTCCCATGAGTTTCTCCCCTCGGAGGATCTGGAGGCGGTGGCGTGGACCACGAACCTCGGTGCCATTTCGCCGCGCGTTACGAGCGACCTGTCACCAGATGGGCTTTCGCAGAATCGGGGCTTTTCCCGCCGGGGTTGGGGGCGCCAATTCGTCCGTCGCCGGCGGTGGGTGGGCCGGCAGCAATTTTCCCCAGTTGGTACGACGCGCCATTTCGGCCTGCATGGCTTCGGGTATGATCGGCTTTCCTGCCCCGACCTCCCACCCCCCGCCCAAAGCCTTATAAAGCGCGATGAGATAGGTCGCGATGGAAGATTGCGTATCGGCCAGCCTGTTTTCCGACTGCAGAAGAATCCGCTGCGAATCGACGACGCGCTGATAATCCTCGGCTCCTTCGCGATACCGTGTCAGCGACAACTGCACC
The DNA here is from genome assembly GCF_038719015.1 of Nguyenibacter vanlangensis. NCBI lineage: Bacteria > Pseudomonadati > Pseudomonadota > Alphaproteobacteria > Acetobacterales > Acetobacteraceae > Nguyenibacter > Nguyenibacter vanlangensis. The sequence continues at coordinate 3,629,081 of NZ_CP152276.1, read as the reverse complement.
GAGCGTTGCCCGGCCTGCACGGATCTTTGCGCATTGATTGCGCTGTCCTGCGCCTTGAGAAAACCGATCAGCGCATCCTCGACCTCGCGCTGGGCCTTGAGCACGGTATCTTGGTATGTGACGGCCGCCTGTTGAAAACGCGCGTCCTGCGCCCGGACGTTATTCGTTAGCCGTCCGTAGTTCAGAATGGGCCATCTGAAGCCCGGCCCGGTCGTGAAGAACCGGCTGCCGGGTGCGAGGAAGGTGGACATGCTGCTGCTTTGCACGCCGATCTCGCCGAAGAGCGTGAACCTTGGATAGAGGTCTGCCTTGGCGACGCCGATGCGCGCGCTCTCCGTTGCCGCTCTCAACTCGGCGGCCCGGATGTCCGGTCGCCGCCGCAGCAATTCCGCCGGTATTCCGACTACCACCCTGCTGGATGCCGTCGGGATGTATTGCGGGCCGTACAGCAACGCGTCGACGCTGCCCGGGGGGCGCCCCAGCAGCGTGCTGAGAGCGTTTTTTGCCTGCTGTTCGCTGGATTGCAACGGCGCGATATCGGCAAGCGTGCTCTCCAGCAATGTGCGCGCCTGGCTGGCGTCGAGTTCGGAGGTGGCACCGTTGCGAAAGCGCGACGTGGCGATGTCCAGGCCCTCTCTCTGGACGCGGGCGTTCTCGCGTGTGATCTGAATGAATACCTCGTAGGTGCGTATCATGGCGTAGGTGCGTGCGACCTCGGCAGTGAGCGAGACCAGTGCGTCGTCATAATCCGCGACCGTGGCGCCCATGTTGGCGCCGGCGGCCTCGACATTGCGCCGGAAGCGCCCCCAGAAATCCAGTTCCCAGCTTGCGTCGAAGCCGAGAGCGAAGCTGGCGAAGGAATGCTGGAGATTGGCCTGGTTGGCAAGACGCGAGCTGATCAGGTTTTCCTGCGCAGCGCCGAAGCCCTCTTGCGTTTGTGGATACATGCTGCCGATCGCGACGCCCAATTGCGCCCGGGCTTCCAGAATCCTGAGGCCGGCAACCCGGACCGGCAGATTCTGCGTCGCGGCGATCTGGATCAATCGATCGAGCGTCGGATCGTTGAACGTTCGCCACCAGTGACTCATCACGTCGCCCGTGGTCACGACCCGTGCATCGGTGCTTTCGATCCAGTTGTTCTGAATTTCGGGTTTCGGCGCGACGAAGTCGGGCCCCACGGCGCAGCCATTCAGCATCAGCGCCATCCAGAACGCCGCAATTCCGCCCCCGAGCACGAGAGGCGCATGGCGAGCCGCGCGCGCTGCATTCCGACGATCGCCCATCACCCGCCGCTCTCCGTCACATGGCGTTGCGCCGTTCATCGCTTTCGGTCCTACTTGGTCACGGCTATCGATTTTCGAAAGAGCGCCAGACTGTAGACAAAGAACGCCAGGCCGATTGCGCCGACCATTGCGAATTGACGCCAGACGGCGTCGATTCCGCCACCGCGATAAATGATCTTTTGGGAAAAGCTGACGAAATGACGCGATGGAAGAAAGAAGGTCATGTACTGGAGCCAGGTCGGCTGGCTTTCGACAGGAGTGGATCCGCCGGAAAGAAGTTGCAGCATGACGTTGACAAAGATGATCAGAAGCGCGAATTGCGCCATCGAACGGGAAATCGTGCCCAGGAAGAGACCCAGCGCCGTCGCGAAAAACAGGTAGAGCAGAACGCCCAGGAACCACAGGGAAATCGAGCCGGCAAACGGCACGTGCAGCGCCTTCATGACGATGAGATAGAGGGACAGCGCCGTTGCAACCAGAATGACGAGACTGTTGGCCCAGACTTTTGCCATTGCGATCTCGAAGGCCGTCAGCGGCATCACGAGCAGATGCTCCAATGTTCCGTGCTCGCGCTCGCGGATCACCGCGGCACCGGTCAGGACAATCGTGAGCAGCGTGATCTGATTGATGATCGCGACGACGCTCGCGAACCAGGATGTCTCTCCGTTGGGATTGAACAGCCGGCGAATGACCAGATTGATCGCCGGTTGCGCCGATGCGTCGGAGCGCCTGAAAAAGCTGGAAATGCGATCGCCGATTATATTTTTGATATAGCCGCCGCCGATGGCGGCCTGCTGCATGGCGGTCGCGTCGATGTTCAACTGCACGTCGGGGTGGCGCCCCGCGCGCAGATCGGCTTCGAACCTCGGTGGAATCACGACGACGAACATGAACCGTCCCTCGTCCATCGCGGTTTCGACGTCCGCCGCGGCGATCGCCTGGGGCGTCTGGAAGCGCGGCGGATAGAAGGCATCCATCAATTGTCCGGACAATGCGGACCCGTCCTCGTCGGTAAAGGCGATCGACGCGTTGTTGACCTCGCTGGATGTGCCGGTAGCCTGAGCGTAGATCGCCCCTGTGAACGAATACGCGACGAAGAAGATCATCACCAGGTCGCTGCCGACGCTTCGCAATTCCTTGATGCCGAGCCAGAAAATGTTGATGAGCGAGGACACCGCTACTTCTCCTGCTTCCTGAGTATGAGCGCGCTCACGGTCCAGAGAACGGGAATGCAGCACCCGAGGAAAATGACGTCCTGCATCAGGAGATCCGCGCCGAGGCCCTTGGTGAAGGCGCCCTTGCTGGCATGCATGTAATAGGTCGTGGGCCAGATCGTCCCTACGAATCGCGCCCGGCCCGCGAGCGTCGAGACCGGCTGCAGGAAGCCGGAAAACTGTATGGTGGGCAGAAGCGTGATGATCGTCGTTACGAAGACGGCGGCGACCTGGCTGCTGGTGAAGGTTGAGATGACCATGCCGATGCCCGTCGTGGCGACGACATACAGCAATGTGCAAAGCGTCAAAACCAGAAAGCTGCCTTTGAGCGGTACATCGAAGACGATGAGGGCCATCGTCACCAGGACGGCATAGTTCATCATGCCGATCGCGACATAGGGAAGCTGCTTGCCCAGGAGATATTCGAGCCGGCCGGTCGGCGTCACGTAGAAATTGATGATCGAGCCCAGTTCCTTCTCCCGCACGACGCTGACCGCCATCAGGATCGCCGGGATGAGGATGAGCAGGATCGGCGGGATGCTGGGCACCATCGCATAGACGCTTTCGAACGTCGGGTTGTACATATAGCGGTCCTGGAAATTTGCGGTGTATTTCTGCGGGGTGATCTCCAGCCCGCTTGGGGGATTGCGCAGGATCTCGTCCTGGACGCCTTGAACATATTGCGCGATGGTTTCGCCACGGAACGTGTCCGCGCCGTCTATCTCGGCAAGAACTTCCGGCCTTGAGTCCCTGCGGAGATCCCGGCCGAAATTCGGAGGCATCTCCAGAACGAGCGAGATCCTGTCCGACTGCATGCGCGCCAGCGCATCGCCGGCCGAGCGGACCGGAAGCATCTGCGTGAAATATCGCGGCGTGCCCTCATATTGTTCGAGATAGGTCCGGCTTTCAAACGTCTGGTCGAGATCGAAGGTCGCATAACGAATATGTTCGACGTCCGTGGTGATTCCGAACCCGAAGATGAGCATCAGCAGGGCCGAGCCGACAAAGGCGAAGGCCAGGCGGACCGGATCGCGCAGGATCTGCATCGTTTCGTTGACGCTGTAGGCGAGCAGCCGCGTCAGACGCAATGAAAGCCCGGAGGGCGCCCCATGCGGCGGCGCGGCGGCTGACGGCGATCCGCCGATGTCCGGCTTCGCCTCGCCCTGCGCGCCGGACGCCGCCTCTCCGATCGCATCCTCCATATAGGCGATGAAGGCGTCTTCCAGGGTGGTAGCGTTTTGCGCCTCGATCAGTTTCCGCGGCGCGTCGGCGGCGAGGACCCTGCCCGCATGCATGAGCGAGATTCTGTCGCACCGCATTGCCTCGTTCATGAAATGCGTGGTCACGAAAATCGTAACGCCCTGCCGGCGCGAGAGGTCGATCAGCAATTCCCAGAAACTGTCGCGTGCAACGGGATCGACGCCCGACGTGGGTTCGTCCAGAATGAGCAATTCCGGGCCATGCAGGACAGCGACCGCCAGCGACAGGCGCTGGCGCAAGCCCATGGGCAACGCGCCGGCCAATGCGTCGAGATAGGGGCCGAGCCCGAATTTCTCGACAAGCTCGTCGATCCGCGCCTTGGCCCTGTCGGGCGGCATGTGATAGAGGCGCGCGTCGAGAACGAGGTTCTGCCGGACCGTAAGCTCGCCATAGAGCGAGAATGCCTGCGTCATGTAGCCGATGTTCTTTCGCACCACGATGCTGCCGGCATCGACCGACTGACCAAACAGCCTGGCGCTGCCCTCGGTCGGCGGCAGCAATCCCGTCAACATTTTCATGGTCGTGGATTTGCCGCAGCCATTGGAGCCGAGAAAGCCGAAAATCTCTCCACGCTCGATCGTCAGGGAGACATGATCGACGGCGACGAAGCTGCCGAAGCGCCGCGTCAGCCCTTCGGCGTCAATGGCGATTTCGCGCTTGCCGGCCGGCCGCGGCGGTATGGCGAGATCGACGTGGCCGGTGCGTTTTTCCTCGGGCAACAGGGCGATGAAGCATTTTTCGAGGTCGGTCGTGCCGGTTCGCGCCATCAGTTCCGCGGGGGTGCCCGTCGCGAGAACACGTCCGGCGTCCATGGCCACGATCCAGTCCCATTGCTGGGCCTCGTCCATGTAGGCCGTCGAGATGATGACGCTCATGCCGGGGCGCCCGGCGCGGACCTCGTCGATCAGCGCCCAGAACTGCCGACGGGACAGCGGATCGACGCCGGTCGTCGGTTCATCGAGAATGAGCAGGTCGGGGTCGTGCACCAGCGCGCCGCAGAGCCCCACCTTCTGTTTCATTCCACCCGACAGCTTGCCGGCAGGACGGTCGGGAAAGGGCGCAAGCCCCGTGCCGTCCAGCAATACCCTGATGCGGGCCAGGCGCTCGGCGGCGGTCAGGCCAAAGAGCCGGGCCATGAAATCGACGTTCTCTTGTACGCTGAGTTCGAAATAGAGATTCTTGCCCAGGCCCTGCGGCATGTAGGCGATCCGCGGGCATGCCTCCCGCCGGTGCCGCAGATCCGCGATGTCCCCGCCCAGGACGATCACTTTGCCCCGTTGCATCTTCTTGGATCCGGCGACCAGCGCCAGGAGCGTCGATTTGCCGACGCCGTCCGGCCCGATGATGCCGACCATGCGCCCGGCGGGAATATCGAGGGAGAACCCATCGAGCGCCGCGACCCCGCCATAGCGATGGGTGACGTCCTGTATGGACACCACCGGCACGCTGGCGGACATGGCAGGCGACGCATGAGGCGCAGTGTCTGACATGGATTGGTTCTCTGGCGTGTTACGGCGGCATCGTCGCCGTCGTGACGCTTCGTTGATGTTTATTGCCCCGGCGCCTGCCAGTTGCCGGCGTGAATGCGCGGCAGCTTCCGCCCTTTACGATTCGACCGGTGCCTGGAGCATTTCCACTGAACCGCGGATCAGTGGAAATGCCCTACATTGTTATTTTATCGTGCAGTTTCACCCGTTCAAACGAATCCGTTCGAACGGGACCGGCCTCTATCCTCCGTCTTTTGCGGGAGATATGGCGTGCTCAAGCGAGGCCGGCCAGGCGGTCGCTTGATCTATTTTCACGTAGCCGACGCCCCGCACGCCGGTCTTGACGACGTCGATATAGGACTCCACCGTCTGCTCAGGCACGCGGATCTTGACCCGGAACATCAGCTTCTCCCGCTCACTGCGGGTCTCGACCTGTTTGGGTGTGAACTGCGCTTCGGGCGACACGAAGCTGACATATCCCGCGACGGGGCGATTGGGGAGAACGTCGAGCACGATCCGCGCCTCGGCGCCGATTTTCACCTTCGCCGCCTGCTCCGACGGGAGGAATATTTCCATGTACACGTCGTTCAGGTTTACCAGCGTCAACGCCTTACCGCCCGGCCCCAGGACCTCGCCAACTTCGACCAGCCGATAGAGCACTCTTCCCCTGACCGGCGATTTCAGCGTTGCATCGTCAATTCGGGTTTGGATCGTCGACACCTGGGCCTCGGCGACTTTGACCTGTTGTTCAATCGTGCGTAACTGGGCTTCGTTTTCCTGAAGTCCGGCCGTCGTGGTCTGTACCGCCGTCCTACGGACGTCGAGTTCCCGTTGCGAACCGGCACGTTCCGCGACGAGCGCGCTACTGCGCCTGACCTCGATATTGGCGAGATTGATCTCGCTTTGCGTCTTGATGATCGCAGCCCGGACCACGGCCACTTTTTCCTGCGTCGCCGCGACGTTCAACTTTGCCTCTTGAAGCTGCGCCTGCAATGTGGACGTATCCAGCAGGACCAGAACCTGGCCCGGGTTGACCAGATCGCCCTCATCGGCGCGGATTTCCTGCACCCGGAGCGCTTCCTTGGCGGTGATATCGACGAGTTTTGCCTCGATCCGTCCGTTACCCGATGCGATTCCCTTCGGCAGCGCCGACTGCATCTGCTGCCAATATTGGTAGCCGAAATAGGAGGCGACCAGAACAACGGCCGCCACTATCCACAGGAGCGACTTTTTCGACATCGCCGCGAATCCTCCGGGGATGATTTTCTCTGCAGGGCAAGCCGGCTGCCGTTCCCTCCTGCCTTGACGCGATCCGGCCGTCTGTCCTCGGCCTCGACGCAAAAGCTTATATCGGCAGGATGAGTTTCCGTGCGCCTTTCACGATTTCGAGTTACCTGGAGCGTTTTCACCAAACACCGGTTCGGGAAATGCTCCAGGTTATTATTTATCGCGCATCTTCACCCGTTCAAACGCGTCCGTTTGAACGGGATCCGCTCTGATTTGTCGGAAAACGAAACGCCGCCCAAATCCGCCCCCAGCGCTGATCCGCCGGACCCGATGGATGGCGCCTCGGACAGTCGGAGACGCCGGCGGGCGGGCCTTAGACGATCAGATCGACATGCCGCCGGAGACTTCGATCCGCTGGCCGTTGACCCAACGGTGGTCCTCGGACAGCAGCGAGGCGACCATCGGTCCGATATCGTCCGGCAGGCCGGCGCGGCCGAGGGCGGTCATGTCCGCGACCCGCTTGTTGAATTCGGGGTTGTCGCGGACCAGGCCGCCGCTGAAATCGGTCTCGATCGCGCCGGGTGCGACGACGTTGACCGCGATCCGGCGCGGGCCCAGTTCCTTGGCCATGTATCTGGTCAGGATTTCGACGGCGCCCTTCATCGTGCCGTAGGGCGCGCGGCCGGGCATGATGACGCGGGTGAGGCCGGACGAGATGTTGACGATCCGGCCGCCATCATTGATGAGCGGCAGCAATTTCTGCGTCAGGAAGAAGACGCCCTTGAGATGGACGCGATAGAGGGCATCGAACGCGTCTTCGGTGGTGTTCTCGATGCTGTCATGATGCGAGGTGCCGGCATTGTTGACCAGATAATCGAAACGCTGTGCGCCGAGGCCGGCCAGCGCCTGCCGCGCGTCCTGCACGAAATCGCCGAAGCCCGCCGTATCGCCGGCATCGAGTTGCAGGGCGACGGCCCTGCGTCCCGCTTCGGCCGCCAGGGCGGCGACCTGTTCGGCTGCCGCCCGATCGGCGTGGTAGGTGAAGATCGCATCGACGCCGCGCCTGGCGAGGTTCAGGACGATGTTGCGCCCCAGTCCCCGGCTGCCGCCGGTGACGAGCGCGATTTTACCTGTGGTTTGACGGGTCATGGTTTTTCCCTGGAAGCTGTTCCGGTGAGGCTGTTCCGGTGCCGAGCCTATGCGCCGGGCCCCTGGTTCGGCCATGCCGGAACCCGCCCATTTCTTGCCTGATTCCACCTCGGCGCTTACATTCGGGGCCGCCACGACCAGGGCTGTCCCATGGATGAACTCTCTCGATTACGTGACGCCGTCGACACATGTTTCGCGTGCCACGGCAATGCCAGTCCGCTTTACACCGCGATCGATGGCCTGATCCTGCTGCGGTCGGCGGCCGAGCGGAATCCGGCGCATATCCTGCACAAACCCGCGCTGTGCATTGTGGTGCAGGGCGCGAAATGGACCAGTTTCGGCGCGCTTCGGCTGGAGTACCGGACGGGCCAGGCCATGGTCGTCAGCGTCGAGATGCCGGGGGCGAGCCAGGTGGTCGAGGGCGGAGAGGGCGCGCCCTATCTGAGCGTCGTGATCGAGCTGGACCGGGCGATCATGCGCGAGGTCTTCGAGCGCATGGAGGCGCCGCCCGTGCCGGACGACCGCGCGGGGGCCTTCGTCCTGGATCTGGACGACGCGCTTGTGGGGTGTGCGGCGCGGGCGGTCGGATTGCTGCGCGAGCCGCAGGCGATTCCCATCCTCTATCCGGCGGTGATGCGCGAAATCTGCTATCGCCTGCTGGCCGGGCCGCATGGTGCGGTGCTGTCGCGCCTGGTGGTCGGGGTCGATCGCGATCGCCGCCTGGTCGAGGCGATCCATGCGCTGAGGGAGAAATTCGACCGGGTGCTGCGCGTCGACGACCTGGCGGCGGCGGCAGGGCTGAGCCCGACCGCGTTTCATCGCCAGTTCAAGGCCCTGACCGCGATGACGCCGATGCAGTTCCAGAAACAGATCCGGCTGATGGAGGCGCGCAGGCTGCTGCTGTCGGGCGGCATGTCGGCGGAGGCGGCGGCCTTTGCGGTCGGCTATGCCAGCCCGTCGCAATTCAGCCGCGAATATCGCCGGATGTTCGGATTGCCGCCCGCCCGGGACGCGTTGCGGCTTTCTGACCCGCCCGGCGCGGCGGCGTGAAGGGAACGATCCGCATGGGGACGGACCTGTCGGGGCACGTGGCGGCGTATTTGGACGTGGCGCGAACGTTTGGACGTGGCGCGGCGGCCGGGCCATAAGGGGGGATCGTGACCCGAATGGCGAAGGACTTGCGGATATTCCGATGAACGACATCAGCGACGCGGCCGGCATTGGCGGGACGGAAGGGCAGGATCCGCGCTTTGCGGAGATCGATCTGTGGCCGACCGCGTCGATCCTGGAGGCGCTGGCCGAGGCGCAGATGAGCGCCGTTGCCATGGTGCGGGCGGCGATCCCCGAACTGGAGCGCGTTATTGCCGCGGCCCTGCCCCGGCTGCGCGCGGGTGGCCGGCTGTTCTATGTCGGGGCCGGCACGTCGGGGCGGATCGGCATGCAGGACGGGGTGGAGCTGACCCCGACCTTCGGCTGGGCGCCGGAGCGGCTGGTGCTGCTGCTGGCCGGGGGGACCGGGGCGCTGTTCCAGGCGGCCGAGGGCGCCGAGGATGACGAGGACGCCGCGCGGCGCGACATCCTGGCCCATCGGCCCGGCGGCGACGACGTGGTGCTGGGCGTCGCGGCCAGCGGCAATACGCCCTATACCGCCGCGGCGCTGCGTGCCGCGCGGGCGGCCGGCAGCCTGACGGTGGGCATGAGCTGCAATGCCGAGGGGCGGCTGCTGCGCGAGGCCGAGCTGGGGATCGGGATCGTGACCGGTGCGGAGGTCATTGCCGGTTCGACCCGGCTGAAGGCCGGGACCGCGCAGAAGGCGGCGCTGAATTTGCTTTCGACCACGCTGATGGTCCGGCTGGGCCATGCCTATCGCGGGCAGATGGTGGATATGCGGGTGGTGAACGCGAAATTGCGGCGGCGGGCCGCGCGCATGGTCCGGACCCTGGCGGGCGGGACGGATGACGAGATCCGCCAGGCGCTGGACGCCGCCGGCGGCAATGTCAAGCGCGCGGTGCTGATCCGGCACGGCATGACGCTGGAGGCGGCCGAAGCCGGCCTGGCCCGGCATGGCGGCGACCTGCGTGCGACGCTGGATGCGATGGGGGGTGCGATGGGAGATGCGCGGGGGGCCGCGACGACGGGTCAGTAGCCGGTATAGCGGCCCGGGCGGTGGAAGGTGGCGACCACGCCGCTGATCGCCACCGCGCTGACGGCCGAGAGCAGGACGTGGCGGACATCGATGACCAGGAGCGAGAGGGCCAGGATGCCGGCATCGATGGCCAACTGGCTTTTGCCGGCGTTCCAGCCGCGCGTCTTGTACAGCCACAGCGTGATGACGCCCGTGCCCCCGACCCCGGCCTGGTGCCGGGCCAGGGACAGGATGCCCATGCCGATCGCCGTTCCGCCGAAGAAGGCCGCCCAGAACGGGTTGATGGCGCCTAACGTCATCAGATGCGGGAAGACCAGGGCGAAGAGGGTGACCGAGAAGCTGACGATCAGCGTCTTGAGCGCGAACGCGCCGCCCATGGTCCGGCAGGCGAAGGCGAGGAAGGGAATATTGATCAGCGTGAAGAGCAGGCCGGCCGGCAGCTTCACGACGTAGGACAGCAGCAGCGCCACCCCGGCGACCCCGCCGGTGACCAGTCCGGCCCGGTGCAGGCAGGCCAGGCCGAGCACGATCAGCGAACAGCCGATGACGAGGGCATAGGCGTCTTCGAACAGCGAATGGCGCAGGGGCGAGGCGGTGTCGGCCTGGGTTCGGGGCATGGCGGGCACGATGTCCGGCGGAGGGGCGGGGACGGGGAGGATGCGGCACGTCCTAATTGAGCGATGGCCCGCGTGTAAAGCGCCGTTATTTTCTTGCCCGGCACGGGGTTGGCGCCGTGCCGGGCGGCTGGTTTTTCGTTTCGTACTGCAATCATCTTACGCTGGGCATCTTGCGCCGGGCGCGTCGCGCAGGGGAGCCTGCCCGAGAGATGCATGGGGGGAATACGCAACGGGATGTGATCGGCGGGCCCGTCCGCCGCCGCCGCCGCGTTCCCATATGACGGGCTCGGACAGTCTGCGAGGAGGCGTCCATGACACAATGGTTCCAGTTGCATTCCGGCATGAAGATCGTCGGGGCGGACAATGCGCCGGTTGGCGAGGTCCAGGAGGCAGAAGGGGGGGCGCGGCTGCGCCTGACCGGCACGGACGGGGCGGCGCATTACCTGCCCTTGTCGATGGCCGACGCGGTGCAGGGCGAGGTGATCCGGCTGAATTGCGCGGCATCGGAGGCGATCGCCCATTTCGACACCGAACTGCCGGCCGGCGAGGATACGACATAGAGCAGATCCCGTTTCGGGCGGACTTGTTTGAACGGGTGACGAGGCTCGATTGAATAATAGCTTGGCGCATTTCCACTGAACCGGTGTTCAGTGGAAGCGATTTGGGTCTTTTGCCGGGGGTGGATTGCCGAGGCAAGCGATCGCCGATATCGTGGCGTCATGCATTTTCGGTATGACGGGGCCAATCCCCGGACGATCGCCCGTTATGGCGCCCTGGCCGTCGGGGCGCTGGTCGTGTTGTCGCTGCTGTTCGGCACCGGATACACGATCGACCAGAAGAATGTCGGCGTGGTATCGCGCTTCGGCGCGTTTTCGCGCACGGCGGGGCCGGGGCTGCATTTCAAGCTGCCTTGGGTGGAAAGCGTGGTGGAATACAGCACCGCCACCCAGCAGGTCGCCATCCAGAAATCCGAAGTCTTTACCGCCGACAACCAGGGCGTGAACGTGACGATGCTGGTGCAGTTCAACGTTCCCGACGGGGATGTGCAGAACCTGTACGAGCATGTGCCGTTCTATGAACAGCGGATCTATACGCTGGCCAACGACCGGATGAAGTCGGCCTTCGGCCGGCGGCAGGTTTCGGACGTACCCAGCGCGCGCAGCCTGATCGAGAGCGAGATCAAGGCCGATGTGGCCGCGCAGGCGCTGAAGCTGTACGGCATCGAGGTTTCGGAAGTTCAGATTACCGACCTGGATTATACCGAGGCGTTCCGCCACGCCATCGACATGATGACCCGGGCGAAGGCCGAGGTGACGCGGTCGGAACAATTGCGCCAGCAGGCGGTGATCGACGCTGAGCGCCAGCAGATTGCCGCCCAGGCCAACGCCAACGCGGCCGTGGCCGCCGCCGAGGGCGAGGCGCGGTCGATCCGCGCGAAATCGGAGGCCGAGGCCGCCGCGACGCGGGTCAAGGGCGAAGCCGAGGCGGATGCGATCCGCGCCCAGGCGGCGGCGCTGGGCGCCAGCCCGAACTATGTGACCTATACCCAGGCGCGGCGCTGGGACGGCAGGCTGCCGGCGACCATATTGGGGTCGCAACCCGTGCCGATGATGACGATGCCTGTGATGGGGCCCATGAACGGGCACTGACCGCGCCGCCGAACGCGGAAAGGCCGCACAGGTCGGAATGCCTCCAATGGCTCGATGTGGCCCGTCGTTCTCGGCCGGTTTCGCCGTCGTCGAAGAGTTGGCCGTGCCTTGTGCCAATTGGTGTCGTGATTGGCCGTCCCGCGGTCTCCTTTTCGGGGCGCTGCCCCGCACCCCGCCAAAGGCGGTGCCTTTGGAAACCGATTCCGGATCGATGTCATGGGGTGCAGGGGGTCTATGGCCGCTGCCGGGTTCGGGCGGGGGCCCGGCCTGTCTTTCAATCGGTCACTGTTCAAGATGTCCCGGGTCAAGATGCCCCGGGTCAAGATGCTCTGGGTCAAGATGCCCTGGCCCCGGCGCGTCCACCGCCTGCGGTGATGGGATCGCGAGGTCCCGGAGCAGCAGGCGCGACCCGACATCCACGATCGCCTTGATCGCGGGGAGCAGTTCCTGCCCCAATGGGGTCAGATCATACTCCACCGTCGGTGGCGATGTCGGCATCACGCTGCGGCCGAGAACGCCGCGATGCTCCAGATCGCGCAGCCTGCTGGTCAGCACCTTCGCCGAAATGGCCGGGATATCGCGGCGCAATTCCGAAAACCGTCGCGGGCCGTTGCTGAGGGACCAGAGCAGTTCGGGCGTCCAGAGGCCGCTGAGCAGAGCCATGCATTTCGACATGGGGCAGCCGGGGAGCGCCTTCACCTTGGTTCGCATTCTCAGGACCATCGCGCAGCCTCCATGGCGAGTTTCCATCCGGGGCGAGTTTCCATCTGGTAACCGGAAAGTAGAGGTAACTGCAAGATAGGAGGTTTCTGCAAGTAACGCGTGCGGCTATCTGAAGGCTCTCTGATCGCGGAGCCGGTGACGACCTTCCCCGTCACGTCCCGCCACGCATTCGTGGCGTGCGCAGACACGGGCGCCGTCTTCCGGTCCGTCACACAATGATCAGGCACACAACGACAAGAGGCCGAACATGTACGCAATCACCGGAGCGACGGGGCAGCTTGGCCGCCTCGTCATCGATACGCTGCTGAAGACCATCCCGGCGGGCCGCATCGTCGCCGCGGCGCGCAATCCGGCCAAGGCGCGTGACCTTGCCGAGCGCGGCGTGATCGTGCGCGAGGCGGACTATACCCGTCCCGACACGCTGCGCACGGCGCTGGCCGGCGTCGACAAGCTGCTGCTGATTTCCTCGACTGAAGTCAGCGGCCGCGTGCCGCTGCATGGCGCGGTGATCGAGGCGGCGCGCCAGGCCGGGGTTTCGCTGCTTGCCTATACGAGCATGCTGCATGCCGGCACGTCGCCCGCCCGCCTTGCGATCGAACACCGGCAGACGGAAGAGGCCATATCCGCGTCGGGCCTGCCTGCCGTGATCCTGCGCAATGGCTGGTATATCGAGAATCATCTGATGGCGCTGCCCGTGGCGCTGGAGCATGGGGCCTTCGTCGGCGCCGCCGGGGATGGGCGCTTTTCCTCGGCGGCGCGCGCCGACTATGCGGCAGCCGCGGCCGTGGCGCTGACCGCGGAGGATCAGGCGGGCCGGACGTATGAACTCGCCGGCGACGGGGCCTTCACGATGGCCGAACTCGCGGCGGAGGTGTCGCGCCAGTCGGGCAAGGCCGTGGCCTATAACGATCTGTCCGCCGAGGCCTATGCGGGCATGCTGGCGGGCGCGGGGCTTCCGGGCGACCTGGCCGCGCTGCTGGCCGACGCCGATGTCGCCGCCTCGCGCGGTGCCCTGTTCGATGATGGCGGCGCCCTGTCGCGGCTGATCGGCCGCCCGACGGCCTCGCTGGAAAGCCGCGTCGCGGCCGCGCTGCGCGGTTGAGGACGGGACGGGCAGTCAGGCAAATGGGGCCGGACCTGCCGTCGGTTCATGTAGCCACGGCCCCGCATCCTCCAACGACGGACGACCGAGGATTGATCATGCATATGACGGACGCATTACAGGACAAGGTGGCAGGGAGCGGGGTGACGGCGGGACCAGCGGGTTCGCGGCGTGGGTCGTCCCGCGCCGTCGCCATCGGGCTGGCCGCCGGCCTGGCAACCGGCGCCATCGGACTTGTCCCGGTTCTTATCCTGCAAGCGGCGCGGGGCGTCGGAATCGTTCCGGAGGTGCAACTGGCGGCCAGCAGCCTGATCGGCATGGCAGCCTATGCGGGTGCCGCCGGTCTGGTCCTGGGGACGCTGCTTCATTTCTTCGTATCGATCGTTCCGGCGGTCGCGTACGCGCTGGTCGCGTGGCGCGTGCCGGCGGTGAACCGCTGGGCGTGGGCCGGCGGGCCCGTACTCGGCATCATCCTATTCTTCTTCATGGGATTCGTCGTGTTGCCGCACAGCGCCTTCACCACGCCCGCATCGGTGACACCCATGCCCTTCGTGCCTGCCTTGCTGATCCACATGTTCGGGTTCGGCCTGCCGATCGCGCTGATCGTCCGGCGTGGGTGGGTGCGGTCACAGGAGGCCGGTGCCTGACCGTTGCCCACGCGGGGGCGGCGGATCGCGCCGCCGGCTCCGCGCCGAACACCGAACCGGTGGCCGAAGGGTGCTGCCGATTCCTCAGGATTGACGGGAATCCGTTTGTCAGCACTTGATATAAAGGAAAGAAGCATGATGAAAAAGCTTATCGCCGCGGGATTGGCGCTGGCGGGAATGGCGTCTCCGATCGCCGCGCGGGCCGCGGGTGCGCCGATCATCGAAGTCGTCACGGCGACGCTGAGAAGCGATGTCACGGTCGCGCAAATGGAAGCGATCGATCACGAGATCGGCACGAACCTGATCGCAAAGCGCCCGGGCTTCGTGTCGCGAGAATCCGCGCCTGGCAGCGACCATAGCTGGCTGGCGATCGTCCATTGGCGGTCGGTCGCCGATGCCGACGCGTCCATGGAACGCTTCTCGTCGGCCCCCATCTCGGCGAAGTTCATGGCGATGATCGTGCCGGGTTCCCTGGTGATGAAACGCTATGCCCGATAAGCGGCTTTTTCGAGCGGGCTGTCTTGTCCGATGAGGGAAGGGACGCTGCGTCGCTTCTCGGCGATTTCGAGGTGTCGCCGGTTTTTTTGTCGGCCTGATGGGATTCCGTACCGGGCCGTTTTCCATACCTTGCCTGCCGATTCTGCGTACAGATGCCTCGCGTCACGTCGTGAGAAAGCAAGCTGCTTCCGACGGCACCACCCGAACGGCTTTTGATCCCGCATTAAACCCCGACAATAAGCAGTTGTGGTGGTCGACGATCTGCTCGACAGTGAGTGAGCCGAAATCGGCGGTGGTATGACCATCACTGAGTAACGTCACATCGAAACCCATCGAAGTCGCCCGCCGAGTGGTGGTGTCGACGCAGAATTGGGTCATACAGCCACCGATCACCAGGTGATTGATGCCAAGCTCTGCCAGGCGCTCGCTCAGGTCAGTGTCGTGGAAAGAGTCGCAGCTACGCTTGTGGACGACGACCGTATCATGACGAGGCGTAATTTCGTCGCGGAACAACCAGTCTGTCGTTCCGTATTCCAAACGGTGTCCGGTATCTCCGTCATGCTGAACAAGGATGACGGGCACGCCCGATGCTTCGGCTGCACGTTTCATCCGACCCAATCGGGCCGAGACGGCGTCGAGCCGGGCATCAATGGACGGTTGCCGATCCGCATGCGCCAGCCCCGTCAGGATCGCCCGCTGTACGTCGATGATGAGAAGGGCTGTCGTCATTGCTTGTGGATCCATTGTGCCATTCCCCGCGCATCCGGCATGACACTTGAAAAACCGAATCGCTCGTAGAGCTGCCAGGCTTCTCCATTTGCCATCAGGCTCACATATGTTTCGGCAGGAATGGTGGCCCGTATATGGTGCATGATGGCGCCGATGATCGCAGACCCGATTCCCTGCCCGCGATGCGCGGGATCGACAGCGATGTCTACGACATGGATAAATAGCGAAGCGTCGCCGATCATCCGTCCCATCCCGACGACGTCAGAGCCATGTTGGACATGCACCCCGTAGAGCGTATTGGGAAGCCCTGCCTGTGCGGCCAGCACACTGCGCGGTGTCAGACCGCTTATTCTACGGAGGCGGCAATAAGTCGCTGCGTCGGGAACACCCGCACGAAATACGTATCCAGAAGGTAAAGGATAATCGAGCTTCGGGCTGGACGGCATCATGGCTGTCTCCTCTCTGGAAGCGTCCATCATCAGCCCGATTGGTCGTTTTTGGTAAAAATGACTCAAAACAAGCCGACTGACGCGGCTTGAGTCATGAAAAAGACCTCACGCCGCTCCGAAAACGGAGCGCCACCAAAAGCCAACAGCTTTATTGGTCGTGCCGGTCATGGTTCCATGCCTTGCCATATTCGAACCTTTTACGCAACGGAAGATGCTGTCCGCTTAGTGAGCATGCGTCTGAAGGTCGACAATCCGGCGGCGTCCGTTCCGTGTGAAATGCCTTGACCGCGTCCGGCGCGTTGTTGCGACAATGGCGCGGGAGGGCGCGGCATGGGGTATCGGAGCATCCTGGCGGGCGAGCAGTATCGGTTTGCCGATCTGCGCCATGTGCTGGCCTGTGCGTCGCCGCTGCGCTCGGGCGATGAGCTGGCGGGGGTTGCGGCGGCCGATCCGGTGGAGCGGATCGCCGCGCGTTATGCGCTGGCGGATATTCCCCTGGCCGATTTCCTGCGGGATGCGCTGGTGCCGTACGAGCAGGACGAGGTGACGCGGCTGATCCAGGACGGCCATGACGCGGCGGCGTTCGCGCCCGTCGCGCACATGACGGTGGGGCAGTTGCGCGACTGGCTGCTGTCGCACGCGGCGGACCATGCGGCGATCGGCGCGCTGGGGCCCGGCCTGACGCCCGAGATGGTCGCGGCGACCAGCAAGCTGATGCGCAACCAGGATTTGATCGCGGTGGGGCGCAAGATGCGGGTGGTGACGGCGTTCCGCAACACGCAGGGCCTGCCGGGGCGGCTGGGCAGCCGGTTGCAGCCCAACCATCCGACCGACGATCCGCGGGGGATCGCGGCGTCGCTGCTGGACGGGCTGCTGCTGGGCGCCGGGGACGCGGTGATCGGGATCAATCCGGCCGGCGACAATGTCGCGACCGGGATCGTCCTGCTGGACATGCTGGAGGCGATGCGCACGCGCCATGACATTCCGGCGCAGAGCTGCGTGCTGACGCATGTCACCAATACCATCCGGATGATCGAGCAGGGGGCGCCGGTCGACCTGGTGTTTCAGTCCGTGGCGGGGACGCAGGCCGCCAATACGGGATTCGGCGTTTCGCTGTCGCTGCTGGCCGAGGCGCGGGAGGCGGCGCTGTCGCTGCGGCGCGGGACGGTGGGACAGAACGTGATGTATTTCGAGACCGGCCAGGGAGCGGCGCTGTCGGCCGAGGCGCATCACGGCATGGACCAGCAGACCGCCGAGGTGCGGGCCTATGCCGTGGCGCGGGCGTTCGCGCCGCTGCTGGTCAATACGGTGGTCGGGTTTATCGGGCCGGAATATCTGTATGACGGCAAGCAGATCATCCGGGCGGGGCTGGAGGATCATTTCTGCGGCAAGCTGATGGGCCTGCCGATGGGGTGCGACGTCTGCTACACCAACCATGCCGAGGCGGACCAGGACGACATGGACAGCCTGATGGTGCTGCTGACCGCCGCGGGGGTGAATTTCCTGATCGCCGTGCCGGGCGGCGACGACGTGATGCTGAGCTACCAGAGCCTGTCGTACCATGACATGGCGACCCTGCGGTCCAGTTTCGGCCTGCGGGCGGCGCCGGAGTTCGAGGCATGGCTGGAGCGGATGGAACTGGTGGATGCGCACGGCCGGGTGCGGCTGGACGCGCCGCGCCAACTGGGGCGGCTGGTCGCGCCGGACCTGCCGGCCTGAGCGGCCGCTTTCAAAAAATCCATTACCGCGCGGGAGCTGTCCGCTGGAGACGGGTGCGGCAACCGGCCGCCCTGCAGGCGGTTAAGGGGGACATAGGCCCCGCTTAACGGGACGCGCCCTTGTGGCTGTGGATGGAGCGCATGTCATGACATCATCGAGCCGGACATCATCGAGCCGGGCGCGCATGGCGCAGCGCGGGAAGCGTGGCGCAGGCGGCGACCGGCGGGGCGTTGAGCGGGGATGCGATGGTCGGGATGCATGGCGCTATCAGAACCTGCACGACTATGCGCCGGTGGCGCGGCGCCGGCTGCCGCGGGCGCTTTATGCCTATGTCGCCGGGGCGGCGGGGGATGGGCGGGCGCTGGAGGCGAACCGGGCGGCCTTCGCCCGCTGGTGCCTGATCCCGCATGTGCTGCGCGGCGTGGCCGGGCGGCGCGCGGATGCGACGATCCTGGGCAGGGCCTATGCCATGCCGGTGGGGATTTCGGCGTTCGGCGCCGCCGGGGTGATCCGGCATGACGCGGATCGCGCCATGGCGCGCGCGGCGCGCGCGGCCGGCGTGCCGTATCAACTGAGCGCCAATTCGATCACGCCGATGGAAGAGGTGATCGCGGATAATCCGGATGCGTGGTTCGCGGCCTATCTGCCCGGCGATGCATCGGCGATCGCGCGGATGGTGGCGCGCGTGGCGCGGGCGGGATTCGGGACCCTGGTGGTGACCGTCGACCTGCCGGTCGCGGCGCGGCGGGAGGACGAGGCCCGCGCGGGCTATGCGATGCCGCTGCGGCCCTCGGCGCGGCTGGGGCTGGATATGCTGGTCCATCCGCGCTGGGTGCTGGGGCAGATGGGGCGGACGCTGCTGAAGCGGGGCGTGCCGCATATCGAGAATATCGCGCCGGGGCGCGGACCGTCGATCTTTGCCCGCGATGTCGGGGCGGTGGGCGGGGCCGCGGATTTCAACTGGGATTCGGTCCGGGCCATCCGCCGCCTGTGGGGCGGCAAGCTGGTGCTGAAAGGGATTCTGGCGGCCACGGATGCGCTGCATGCGCGGGATATCGGGGTGGACGGGATTATCGTGTCCAACCATGGCGCGCGGCTGTCGGATACGGTCATCGCGCCACTGGAGGCGCTGCCGGCCATCCGCGCCGCGTGCCCGGACATGACGATCCTGCTGGATGGCGGGGTGCGCCGGGCGGGAGACGCGATCACGGCGATCGCGCTGGGGGCGGATGGGGTGATGATCGGGCGCCCGTTCTTCTTCGCCACCATCCTGGGGGGACAGGCGGGACTGGCGCATGCGATCGGGCTGGTGGCCGGGGAACTGGACCGGGAGATGGCGTTTCTGGGGCTGCTGGACCTGAAAGAGAGTCGCGACGGACGGCTGTATCGGCGTATGTAGGGGCATGCCGTCATGGAGGTGGGCTGTGCAGGACCGCGTGATGCCGGTTGGGGACCCGTGGGATGCGCTGCGGCGCCTGACGCCCGCGCGGATCGGCCAGGCCCGCAGCGGGGATACCGTTGCGGTGGGCGAGGTGCTGGCGTTTCAACTGGCGCATGCGCGGGCGCGGGCGGCCGTGTGGGCGCCGTTGCGGGAAGACAAGCTGGGCCTGGGGGCGGATGCGCTGCGCGTGCGCAGCCAGGCGGACGAGCGGGGCGTGTTCATCCGGCGGCCCGATCTGGGGCGGCGGCTGGCGCCGGACAGTGCCGCGGCGCTGGTGCGCGGGGATCATGACGTCGTCTTCGTGATCGCGGATGGGCTGTCGGCGATCGCGGCGGAGCGGCAGGCGCCGGCGGTGCTGTCGGCGGCGCGGCGCCTTCTGGCGGGGTGGCGGATCGCGCCGGTGGTGGTGGCGCATAACGCCCGGGTCGCGCTGGGCGACGAGATCGGGCACCGCCTGGGGGCCCGGTGCGTGGTGATGATGATCGGCGAGCGGCCGGGGCTGAGCATCGCGGAATCGCTGAGCCTGTACATGACCTGGGCCCCCCGTCCCGGGCGGGTGGATTCCGAGCGCAACTGCATTTCCAACATCCATTCCCAGGGCGGATTGCCGGCGCGGGAGGCGGCGGCCAAGCTGGCCTGGCTGCTGAACGGCGCGCGGGCGCTGGGGGCGAGCGGGATCGGGCTGAAGGAGGATATGCCCGGGCGGGGCCTTCTGGAGGGGTGACGGCCCGTCCGTGGGGTCAGGGCGGGGCGGGCCGGTCCTGGACCGTGGTTTCGGCCAGGCGGGACTGGGCTGGGCTGAAGCCGCCATCCGCCGGCATGCCCGGCGGCGGGGGCTGGGGGTCGGAGAAATAGAGCATGCGGGTGGGAAACGCGAAGAGGACGCGCCGGCCGCGGAAGAAATTCATGCCCAGGATGTTGGTGGTCGCGGGGGTGACGTCGGCGAGCAGCCCGGTGCCGCGATAGCCGCCCAGCACGTAGCGGGCGAAGGCGTGGCGGCGGCCGATGATGGCCGGGCCGGCATCGGTGCGCGAGCGGGGGTCGTCATCCAGCATGGATGGGGTCACGCCGGTATCGGTGGCGTCCGCGGTGCGGAGGATCGAGGCGTTGGAGCCCGGTTCGAGTTCCATGCCGACCGGCACGCCGCCGATGGCGACCTGCACCATCGTGTCCATGCCTTCGCGGTTCGGCAGGAGGGGCGCCTGATAGGCGTGGGCGCCGGCCAGGCGGGTGAGAGCGGGGCAGTTCGGCGCGCCGGTTTCCCTGAACAGGGTCAGGCTTTGCCCGGGGAAATCGAGCAGCACGTCGTAATTGCCGAGGATGTCGTAGCCCAGCACGGCCAGCACGGGCCGGCCGTCCAGCCGGCGGTCGCCGATCGAGCCGAGCATGATGCCGCGCACCTTGCCGGCCCGGCCGCGCCCCAGCGCCAGGCTGTCGATCGTGGTGAGGTAGCTGTGGCCGCCCCCGGCGATGGTCTGGACGTCCAGCTTGCGGCCCATCGGATAGGTCATGCCGGGACGCTGGAAGACGCCGATATTTTCCTGGGTCAGGCCGAGGAAGGCGACGCCCTGCGTGCCGTTGATGGTGACCGGCACCGCCGGGCTGCCCCAGCCGCTGACCAGCGGCACCGAAATGACGTGGGCGACGCAGCGTCGGGGCACGGTTTCGGCGCCCAAGGTTTCGGAGTCCTGGGCTTGGGCGGCGGACGGGTGGCAGAGACAGGACAAGGCCAGGAATGCCAGAGGCGGCGACAGGCGCCGCCCGCGCGCTTGCGACATGAAAGAGCCCTGCCCGCCTTTGCTTCGCGCCCGCGCTATCGGTCCAGGCGGTATTTCAACTGGCCCAGCGTATGGGCGATGACTTCGGCCGGGGAGATGAAACTGTCAATGGTCAGCGCATGTTCGTCCGGCCCGGGCGGTTCCAGCGTGGCGAGCTGGCTGGGCAGCAGGCTGGGCGGCATGTAGTGGCCGGTGCGGCGGGCCAGCCGGTCCTTGAGGATCGCTTCGGGCACGTCGAGGAAGATGAACACCACCTGGTCGGTGTCCTTGGCCAGGATTTCGCGGTAGCTGCGCTTGAGCGCCGAGCAGGTGAGGATGCCGCCGCCACCGTCCGCGATGCGGGCATCGATCCATTTGCGGCATTCGGCCAGCCAGGGCCAGCGATCGGCGTCCGTCAGCGGAATGCCGGCGGCCATCTTGTCGACATTCGCCTGGGGGTGCAGGCGGTCGCCCTCCTGGTAGGGCCAGCCCAGCACGTTGTGCAGGCCCTCGGCCACCGTGGTCTTGCCGCTGCCGGACACGCCCATGACGACCAGGATGTGGGGCCGGATGTCCTCGGCCGGCGCGCGGGCGGTCATGCGGCCACCAGCCGGGTGAGGCCGTGCCGGCCGGCCACCAGGACCTCGGACGTCCGGCCGATGAACAGGCCGGTCTCGATCACGCCGACGATCCGGCGGATATCGGCCGCCAGCCCGGGCGGATCGGCGATCGGCCCGAAGGCGCAATCGAGGATCATGTTGCCGCCGTCGGTGACGAACAGGTTGCCGTCGCGGTCCATGCGCGGCGACACGCGCGCGCCCAGTTCGCCGAGCTGGCGCGCGGTGCTTTCCCAGCCGAAGGGGGTGACTTCGACCGGGATCGGGGCGTGGCTGCCGAGATGGTCGACCAGCTTGCTTTCATCGACCATGACGATGAAGCGCCTGGCCGCCGCGGCGACGATCTTTTCCCGCAGCAGGGCGCCGCCCAGGCCCTTGACCAGGTTGAGCGAGCCGCGTTCGACCTCATCCGCGCCGTCGATCGCCAGGTCGAGCTGCGGGTGGGTGGCGAACGAGACCAGGGTGATGCCGTGGCCACGCGCCTGCGCGGCCGAGCGTTCGGAGGTGGGGATGGCCACGAAGCGCAGCCCCTGGGCCCAGCGGCGGCCCAGCGCATCGATCATCATCGCCGAGGTGCTGCCCGTGCCGAGCCCGACGGCCATGCCGTCCCGGACCATGGCGGCGGCTTCCTCGGCCACCTGGCGCTTGAATTCGATCATCGGGTCCGCTGTCGGGTCCGCTGTCTGGTCCGCTGTCTGGGGGTCCGTACTCTGGACCATCGCATCTTCTCCTGGGGGCCTGGCGCGGCCCCTCTTGTCTTACGGCCGTCAGAGACCGGCGGCGGGTTTGTCCAGCAGCCAGATCAGTTCGCCCTCGGTGGTGATGTGGCTGGCGGGTTCGCCGGGTTCGCCCGCGCGGACCTTGGCGAAGGCCTCGGCCTTGCCGGCGCCGGCCAGCATGAACAGCACGTGGCGGCTGGAATGGATGGCCGGGTAGGTCAGCGTCAGGCGGGTATGCGGCGCGTCGTCGGGCACGCAGGTCGACACCCACAATTTGCGTTCCTGCAGCACCGGCTGGCGCGGGAAGAGCGAGGCGGTATGGCCGTTATCGCCCAGGCCGAGCAGCACCACATCGAAGAGCGGGCGGCCGGGCTGCAGGGTTTCGGCGCCGTAGAGGGCCTGCAATTCCGCCTGGTAGCGCGCCGCCGCCGCCGCCGGATCGCCGTCGGTCGGCATGGGATGGACGTTTTCGGCCGGGATCGCGATGTGCGACAGCAGAGCCTTCTGCGTCATGGTGAAGTTGCTGGCCGGGTCGGCGGGCGGCACGAAGCGTTCGTCGCCGAAGAAGAGATGCGTCCTGGCCCAGGGAAAACGGGTGGCGTAGTCCGGCGAGGCCAGGATTTCATACAGGCGCTTGGGCGTCGAGCCGCCGGACAGGGCGATGACGAAGGGGCCATCCTGCTTGGCCAGGGCCTGCTGGGTCAGCCATTCGGCCACGTAGCGCGCGATGGCCTCGCCATCGGCCAGTACGACCATCTCGCCGGTTTTCACGTCATGACCGCCCATCAGGCATCCTCTCCTAAAATAAACCGTTCCACACCCACGGCGAACCCTTCCTCTTCCGACGAGGTGGTGACGTGGGTGGCTTGCGCCTTGACCTCGTCCGCCGCCTGCCCCATCGCGATCGACAGGCCGGAGCGGCGGAACATCAGCACATCGTTCGGCTGGTCGCCCAGGGTCGCGATCTGTTCGGCCGGGATGCCGAGCAGGCGCTGCAGCGCCAGGACCACGCCGCCCTTGTTGGCGTCATGGTGGGTGACGTCGACATAATAAGGCTGCGAGCGCGCGGCGGACGCGTCGTCGCCCAGCGCGTCGCGCAGATCCTGCTCCACCCGCTTCATCAGGTCGAGATCGTCGCTGACGCCGGTGATCTTGACCACCTGGTCGAGCCGGGCGCCGACGTCGGGCACGATCCTGGGCGGGAACTTGACCGTCCATTGCTCGCGCGCGACGTGGGGCGCGCCGGCATCGGCGACCAGCCAGTCATTGCCGTTATAGACCCAGGGGTCCACGCGGTGGTCGCGCAGGATGTCGAGCGCGCGGCGGGCGACCGCCGGCGTCAGGGTGTGGGCCTCGATCAGCGAATAGTCGGGGTGGACCATCATGCCGCCATTGAAGCCGGCGACCGGCTGGTCGATGGCCAGCGGGTCGATCACCATCTTCATGCCCATCGGCGGGCGGCCGCTGGTGATGGTGAAGAGAATGCCGCGCGCGCGGAGCTTGCGCACCGCGGCGACCGCGCGGTCGGTCAGAAGCTTCTCACGCGTGACCAGCGTGCCGTCGACATCCGCCAGGACCAGGCGGATCGGGGGGGAGACGGTGTCGGTCATGTCGTATCCTCCGGCATGGATGCGGACGGCTTATGCCCGCGGCAGGACATAGCGCCGCATCGCCTGCGCCCAGCCATCCTGTTCGTTGCTGTCGGTCACGAAATGGGCGTGCGCCTTGACCGGGTCAGGCGCGTTGCCCATGGCGATCGCGACGCCGGCTTCGTCGAGCATCGGCACATCATTATACATGTCGCCGATGCACGCGACCTGCCCGATATCGACATCCATGAGGCGCGCCAGTTCCATGGCGGCATAGCCCTTGTTCGCCCGGGGATGGGTGATGTCCAGGTAATAGTCGGACGAGCGATGGACGCTGGCATGGCCGGCCAGGCGGGCGGCGAGGTCGGATTCGACCTGCGCCAGCAGCGGATAGTCGGACGAGGCGCCCATGATCTTGCCGACATGGTCGTAATGGCCGGTGAAGTCGGGCACCACCAGCGGGTCGGTCTGCACCACCTGGCGCTCGCGCGCGACATAGGGGGCGTGCGGATCGGTGACCAGCCAGTCATGGCCGATGAACAGCCACGCATCGACCGCGTTGCCCATCAGTTCGCCGACCGCCAGCCGCGTGGCGTCCGCGCTGAGAGAGAGGCGCGAGACGATGGTGCCGTCGGGCCGCACCACCAGCCCGCCATTGAGGCCGGCGCGCGGCGTGTCGATGCCCAGCGGGCCGAGGAACATGTCCATGCCGCGCGGGGCGCGGCTGCTGACCAGGCAGAGCGCGATGCCGGCGGCGCGCAGGGCGCGCGCGGCATCCAGCACCGCCGGGGTCAATTGCTTGTCCTTGGGGACCAGGGTGCCGTCGATGTCCGAGATGACCAGCCGCACCCGGTCGGCGGGCGCCGGGCGGGGCGGGAGGATGGCGGGAGCGGATTCGGGAACGGTGTCGGACATGATCAATCCGTCAGGCTTTGCCAGGACCGGCCGTCGCGCGCGAGCAGGGCATCGGCCTCGGCCGGGCCGGTCGAGCCGGCGGCATAGGGGCAGAGTGGCGCGGCCTCGGCGCGTTCGCTCCAGTCCAGGGCGGGCTGGACGGCGCGCCAGCCGGCTTCGATATTGTCGGCGCGCTGGAACAGGGTCGCGTCGCCGGCGAGGCAGTCATAGATCAGGGTTTCGTAGCCGGTGCTGGGGCCCTCGGCGAACCATTCGGAATAGTCGAATTTCATCCGCACGCCGCCCAGGCGCACGGTGGGGCCGGGGATCTTGGCGCCGAACTGCATCGTCACCCCTTCGGTCGGCTGGATGTGCAGCGTCATGATGTTGGGGGTGAGCCGTTCGACCGGCGTGTCGCGGAACAGCGCATAGGGCGCGTGGCGGAAATGGATGGCGATTTCGGTCTTGCGCACCGCCAGGCGCTTGCCGGTGCGCAGATAGAACGGGACGCCGGCCCAGCGCCAGTTATCGATGTTCAGCTTCATCGCCACGTAGGTTTCGGTGCGGGAATCGGGGGCGACGTCCGGTTCCTCGCGATAGCCGCGCACCGGCACGCCGCCGATGCTGCCGGCGCCGTACTGGCCGCGCACCACGTCCTCGGGCGCCGCGCAATGCGTCGCCTTGAGCACCTTGGATTTTTCGTCGCGCACCGCGTCGGCGTCGAAGGACACCGGGGCCTCCATCGCCGTCATGGCGAGGAGCTGCATCAGATGGTTGGGCACCATGTCGCGCAGCGCGCCCGTGCCCTCGTAGAAGCGGCCGCGCTTTTCCACGCCGACCGTCTCGGCCGCGGTGATCTGCACGTGGTCGATGTTCTGGCGGTTCCACAGCGGTTCGAAGAAGCCGTTGGAGAAGCGCAGGGCCATGATGTTCTGGACGGTTTCCTTGCCCAGATAATGGTCGATCCGGTAGATTTGACGCTCGCGCAATGTCGCGAGCAGGCGGGTATTGAGTTCGCGCGCCGAATCCAGATCGTGGCCGAAGGGCTTTTCGACGATGACGCGGCGATAGGTGCCGCCGGCCTCGTTCGTCAGGCCCGCCTGGCCGAGATGGTCGACGATGGGGCCGAAGAAGCGCGCCGCCACCGCCATGTAGAAGACCGCATTGCCGTCCCCGACCCGGGCGCCGAGCCGTTCGAACGTCTCCATCTCCTCGAACGAGCCGCGGAGATAGGAGATGCGGCCGTCGAGCCAGCGCCAGACATCGTCACGCAGCATGGTGGCCGAGGTGCCGCGCTTGGCGACGAAGTCCCGCAGCGCCTCGTGGAACTGGGCGCGCAGGATTTCGTCGGACAATTCGGCCCAGTCGACCGCGACGATGGAAAACCGGTCATCGAGAAGACCGGCGCAGGCGAGGTTGTAGATGGCCGGAACCAGCAGGCGCTTCGTCAGGTCACCGCCGCCGCCGAAGACGACGAAGGTGCAGGGTGGGGCACGTCGCGGCTGCGTGCCTGCCCCTTCGATTTCGGACGTTGCAGACGCGACGATACCATCCATGTAGACGTTTCCCTGAGTAAGTTTACCTGTCCCCGTCGTTTCGTGTGTTTTTCACTTCTGTTCGACGTGGCCGCCAAAGCCGAAGCGCATGGCCGACAGGATCTTTTCCGCGTAGTTGTTGCCGGAGCGCGAGCGGAAGCGAGTGAACAGCGAGGCGGTGATGACCGGGGCTGGCACGGCCTCTTCGATCGCCGCTTCGATCGTCCAGCGGCCTTCGCCGGAATCCGCGACCTCGCCGGTGAATTCGGACAGGGACGCGTTCTTCGCCAGAGCCTCGGCCGTCAGGTCCAGCAGCCAGGACGACACGACCGAGCCGCGGCGCCAGACTTCGGCGATGTCGGCCATGTTGAGGTCGAAACGCTCGTTCTCCGGCAGGCGGGGCGAGTTCTTGGACTTCATGATGTCGAAGCCTTCGGCGAAGGCCTGCATCATGCCGTATTCGATGCCGTTATGGACCATTTTCACGAAATGGCCGGACCCGGCGGGGCCGCAATGCAGGTAGCCCTGCTCGGCACGGGGATCAAGGCCGGACTTGTCGCGGTCGGGCGTGCGGGGGACGTCGCCCTTGCCCGGCGCCAGCGCGGCGAGGATCGGGTCGATATGGTCGGCCGCGTCCTTGGTGCCGCCATACATCATGCAATAGCCGCGTTCGAGCCCCCACACGCCGCCGGACGTGCCGACATCGATGTAATGGATGCCCTTCTGCGCCAGTTGGGCGGCACGGCGGATATCGTCCTTGTAATAGGAATTGCCGCCGTCGATGACGATGTCGTCCTTGCCGAGCAGGCCGTGGAGTTCCTGGACCGCGGCCTCGGTGATCTCGCCGGCGGGAAGCATGACCCACACGATCTTGCGGCCGGCGGTGAGCTTGCCGACCATGTCCTCGAGACCGGTGGCGGCGATGCCGCGGCCGCCTTCGGTACGGTCCTTGACCTTGGCCACGGTGGCGGGGTCGCGGTCGAACAGGACCACGTCATGCCCGTGCCGCGTCAGGCGGACGGCGATGTTTCCGCCCATGCGGCCCAGGCCGATAATGCCGATCTGCATGTTCTTGATACTCCTTGGCACGGGACGATACCGTGCATGAAACGCGGCCGCGCGGCGCGCCGGGCCGCCGGCCTGTTGCCCCGCCCGCGCGGCGGACGGGGCGGGTTCGATCAGATGGCGGCGGCGATCGCCTTGCCCAGCGCGTCCAGGCCGGATTTCAGGTCGCCGGCGATATGCACGCGCAGCGCCCGGCGGCCCCGTTCGGCCAGGACGTCGAAATCGCCACGCGCCTGCGCGGCCTTGACCACGCCGAACGTGTATTTCTCGCCCGGGACCGGCAGGTCGGCGGCGTCGTCGGCCGTGATCTGCAGGAAGACGCCGCTGTTGGGCCCGCCCTTGTAGGCCTGGCCCGTGGAATGCAGGAAGCGCGGGCCGAATTCGGCGGCCGTCGCGACCTTGAGCGCGTCGCGGATGGCCAGCCGCGTGGACTGGATCCAGGCACGGGTGGCGTAATCGCGTTCGACATAGGCCAGCAGGCCGACATAATCGCCCGCGCCCACCCGGGCGAAATGCGCCTTGAGGATGCCGGCCAGGGTTTCACCCTTGAGCGCCGCCGCGTTGGCGGCGTCGGCGAAGAAGGAGAAGACGCCGTCGGTCGCGAACGGGGTTTCGGCCGGCAGCGTGCCGGTTTCGTTATAGGCGGTCGTCAGCTTCTTGGTTTCGATCTTCGACGCCTCGACGTCCGGCTGGTCGAACGGGTCGATGCCGAGGATCGCGCCGGCGACGGCGGTGGCGAATTCCCAATGGAAGAATTCCTGGGCGATCTGCCGCTTGTCATGCAGGTCGATCGTCACCACCGGCTGGCCGGCGGCGGCCAGGGCGCGGATCGCCTCGTCCTGTTCGGCGCTGGGATGGGTGGCCAGGCGCAGATAGGCGAAGACGCGGTCCGAACCGTAGAGCGCGGGCGCGCCCAGCGTTTCGTCGTCGATCGGGATCAGGCCCTTGCCGACCTTGCCGGTCGATTCCGCCAGGAGCTGTTCCAGCCAGGCGCCGAGATCGTAGATCGCGGGCGAGGCGACGATCGTCACCTTGTCGCGGCCGAACTGGGTCGCGGCGACGCCCAGCACGGTGCCGAGCTGCACGCCCGGATTATGCGCCGGCGGCACCGAGGCGGCCGACGCCTTGACCCCGTACAGCGCGGAGTCGAGGAACAGCTTGAGCGGCACGCCGGCGGCGGCAGCCGGGACGATGCCGAAATTGGACAGCACGGAATAGCGGCCGCCGATCTGCTTCTCGCCGTAGAAGATCTTCCAGAAGCCGTCCTGCCTGGCGACCGCTTCCATGTGCGAGCCGGGGTCGGTCACCGCGACGAAGTGCGAACCGGCCTTGTCGCCCAGCACTTTCCTGGCCGCGTCGAAGAAATAGGCCTTGAGGATGTTCGGCTCGAGCGTGCCGCCCGACTTGGACGAGACGATGAAGAGCGTGTTCGCCAGGTCGATCTTCTTCTCGAACGCGCGGATCTGCTGCGGATCGGTGCTGTCGAGCACGTGGAGATGCGGGAAGCCGTCATGCTTGCCGAAGGTTTCGGACAGCACTTCGGGCCCGAGGCTGGAACCGCCCATGCCGAGCAGCAGGATGTCCTTGAAGCCCTTCTGCTTCACTTCGGCCTGGAAGGCTTCGAGCGCCGGCAGGTCGGCCAGGCGGTCCTCGACGATGTCGAGCCATTTGAGCCATTCGGCTTCGTCCTTGCCGGTCCAGACCGTGGCGTCGCGCGCCCAGAGGCGGCGGACCGTGCCGTCCTTGCGCCAGGCGTCGAGGCTGGCCTTGACCGCCTTGTCCAGGTCGGCGGGCAGGGACAGGGTGGTCTTGACCAGCGCGTTGCCCAGCAGGGCGGTCTGCTTGGCCGCGACGGTGCCGAGCAGGTCGTCGAAGGCATCGGCGAAGGAGGCGACGCCTTCATTCACCAGGCTGGTGGTGACGCCGTCGAGATCCAGGCCCAGGCGCTCGGCCTCGGCCATCACGTGGCGCGCGCCCTCGACGTCCTCGGTCAGCGAGGCGCGGGCCTTGCCGTGGTCGCGGAAGGCGTCGAACGTGGCGGGCGGGATGGTGTTGACGGTGTCGGGGCCGATCAGTTCCTCGACATACAGCACGTCGCTGTAGGCCTTGTCCTTGGTGCCCGTGCTGGCCCACAGCAGGCGCTGCGGCTGCGCGCCCAGGGCGGCGAGCGCCTGCCAGCGGGGGGAGGCGGTGACGTCGAGCCAGTGCTGGTAGGCCATCTTGGCGTTCGCGATGGCGACCTTGCCGCGCAGGGCCTTCAGCGCCTCGGCATCCTTGTCGCCGGCGGCGATGCGGTCGTCGATCTTCTTGTCGATCTTGCCGTCGATGCGGCTGACGAAGAAGGAGGCGACGCTGGCGATGCCGCTGACGGGCAGGCCCTTGGCGTGCCGGTCCTCGAGCCCCGCGATATAGGCTTCGAGCACTTTCTTGTACGCGTCGAGCGAGAAGAGCAGGGTGACGTTGATGCTGAGCCCGTCGGCGATCACGGTGCGCACCGCGGGCGCGCCCTCGTCGGTGCCGGGGATCTTGATCATCAGGT
The DNA here is from genome assembly GCF_038719015.1 of Nguyenibacter vanlangensis. NCBI lineage: Bacteria > Pseudomonadati > Pseudomonadota > Alphaproteobacteria > Acetobacterales > Acetobacteraceae > Nguyenibacter > Nguyenibacter vanlangensis. The sequence goes on along the minus strand of NZ_CP152276.1, from coordinate 3,599,026 downwards.
TCCGGGCGTCGACGGCCTTCCACAGGCGGCGGGCCTCTTCGACCGTGCCGTGGGTGTCGCGCGCCAGGTAGGGGGAGACTTCGAGGCTGACATAGCCGTCCAGGCCCTTGGTCGCCTCGTAGACCGGGTACAAGACCTTGGTCGCCGCCTTGATGTCGTCGATGGCCATGGTTTCGTACAGGGTGCCGGCATCGACGATGCGATGGGCCAGGATGTCCTTGTACTGGGCATCGTAGTCGGTGCCCTGCCCCATGGCCTTCTGGAAGATGGCGGGGTTGGACGTGACGCCCTTCAGGCCGTCCTCGTCAACGAGCTTCTTCAGGCTGCCATTTTCCGTATAGGAGCGCTGAATGAAGTCCAGCCAGGGGGATTGGCCGAACGATTCCAGCGTCTTCAGCGGATTGGTGGTGCCGTGAACACCCGTCTTCTGCACGACGTTCATGGTGTTGCTCCTTCGGTGTCGCAGCGGGTTGTACCCGGCCGGCCGGCCGAACCCCCGCCTTATCTAGTCATCAGTCGCGAAACGTCAAAAAATGCGCCGGGGCGCCCGCCGTACCGTGGCGGGCGCCCCGGCCGGACATCACGCCTTGGCCGCCTGCTTGCGGGCCTCGGCCAGCACGGCGTCGACGGTGAAGCCGAATTTCTTCAGCAATTCGCCGGCGGGGGCCGAGGCGCCGAAACCATGCATGGCGATGATGGCGCCGGTGAGGCCGACATAGCGGTCCCAGCCCATCGGCGCGGCCATTTCGACCGCGACGCGGCCGGTGACGGACGGGGGCAGGACGCTGTCGCGATACGCCTTGGGCTGGGCCTCGAACAGGTCCCAGGACGGCATGGAGACCACGCGGACCTTCACGCCTTCGGCCTTCAGCGTCTCATAGGCCTGGACCACGAGGGAGACCTCGCTGCCGGTGGCCATCAGGATGACGTCGGGCGTGCCGTCGCTATCGGCCAGCACATAGGCGCCCTTGGCCAGGCCGGAGGCCGGCGCGTAGACCGTGCGGTCGAGGGTGGGCAGGTTCTGGCGGCTGAGGATCAGCACCGACGGACGCCCGGTCATCGGCAGGATGGTGCGCCATGCCTCGGCGACCTCGTTCGCGTCGCCGGGACGGATCGTGGTGACGCCGGGGGTGGCGCGGAGCTGCGCCAGTTGCTCGATCGGCTGGTGGGTCGGCCCGTCCTCGCCCACGCCGATCGAGTCGTGCGTGAAGATGTAGATGACCGGCTGGTTCATCAGCGCCGACAGGCGGATCGGCGGCTTCATGTAATCGGAGAAGATCAGGAAGCCCGAGCAATAAGCGCGGATGCCGGCCAGCGAGATGCCGTTGCAGATCGAGCCCATCGCGTGTTCGCGCACGCCAAAATGCAGGTTGCGCCCGCCATAGGAGCCGTTCCATTCGGGCGGCTGGAAGGAGCCGGCGCCCTGGAAGGTGAGGTTGGTCTTGGTCGAGGGCGACAGGTCGGCCGAGCCGCCGATCAGCCAGGGGAAGTTCGGGGCGATCGCGTTCAGGACCTCGCCCGAGCTCTGGCGCGTGGCGATGCCCTTGGGATTCGCCTCATAGACCGGGATGTCCTTGTCCCAGCCGGCCGGCAGCGTGCCGGACAGGATGTCGGCCAGTTCGGCCGCCAGTTCGGGATATTCCTTGGCGTAGGCGGCGTACAGGTCCTTCCACGCCTTGGAGGCGGCGGCGCCGCGCGCGCCCAGGCCCTGCTGGAAATAGTCCAGCACGCCGTCGGGGACGAAGAAGCTCTGGTCCTCGGGCCAGCCATAGGCCTTCTTGGCGCCGCGGATTTCCTCGCCCCCCAGGGGTTCGCCGTGGGCGGCGGCGGTACCGGCCTTCTTGGGCGCGCCCCAGCCGATGACGGAATGCACGATGATCAGCGTCGGACGGCCGGTCTCGGCCTTGGCATCGGCCAGCGCGGCCTGGAAGGCCGGCAGGTCGTTGGCGTCCTTGACCTCGAGCACGTGCCAGCCATAGCCCTCGAACCGCTTCTGCACGTTTTCGGTGAAGGCGATGTCGGTCGAGCCTTCGATCGAGATGCGGTTGCTGTCGTACACCCAGGTCAGGTTGCCCAGGCGCAGGTGGCCGGCGGTGGACGCGGCCTCGCTGGCCACGCCTTCCATCATGTCGCCGTCACCGCAGAAGGTGTAGACATGATAGTCGAACAGCGGAAAGCCCGGCTTGTTGAAGCGGTTGGCCAGCCATTTTTCGGCGATCGCCATACCGACCGAGTTGCCGCAGCCCTGGCCCAGCGGACCGGTCGTGGTTTCGACGCCGGCGGTGTGGTGATATTCCGGGTGGCCCGGGGTGCGCGAGTCGAGCTGGCGGAACTGCTTGAGGTCCTCCAGGGTCAGGGACGGGGCGTCGAGCACGGTGCCGTGCTTCACGTCGCGGACGCCGGCCAGGTAGATCAGCGAGTAGATCAGCATCGAGGCGTGGCCGATCGACAGCACGAAGCGGTCGCGATTGGGCCACAGCGGATCGGCCGGATCGTAATTCAGGACGTTCTGCCACAGCGCGTAGGCCGGGGCGGCCATGGCCATCGGCGTGCCCGGATGGCCGGAATTCGCCTTCTGGACGCCGTCCATCGAAAGGGTGCGGATGGTGTTGATGCACAGCAGGTCCTGGGCGGACGGACCCGCCGCCCCGCCTTCAAAGGCCCGAACTGGCTGGGTGTGTATGGAACGCATTAAGCCGCCTTCTCCATTTTGTTGCCCCGTCTTCAAGCCGACCAGGGCCATGTCCCACGGTCCCTTGCGCCGCGCGCGGTTCATCCCCGCACACGCGGGCATGCTTCGGCGCCGAGGAAGGGGAATTGCCCCGCGAGGGGACCCTGATCGTCATTTTTTTGTCATCCGGCCGCGGCATAGGCCGCCTGGGCCGGATGAATTTTCGCCGCACAATCTCATGACGTCCCACCGGGGGCAAGCCACCTGGCGGCACCAAACTCGTGTCTCGCGCGCATTAGAGGCCGGGTAGGCGTGGGATTCCAGCCCCCGATCTTCACGAGTGCTCGACCGGGCGAACCCGCGCGCGGGTGGCCGATACGGCGCGCCGCGGGAGACGGCCGCGCGGCGGCGCGCGTTTACGCGCCAGCCGGGCGCGCGCATAGTGGGCGGTGCCTTGGGAGGTTCCCGGATGCCGCCTGCCAGTTTGCCCATGTCGGATCTACCCACATCGGATCTGCCCGCATCGAATCTGCCCATATCGGATCATTGCGACGGGCGCCGGTTCTTCAACCCCGCCGACCTGATGCCGGACGGGGCGCCGGAGCGGGCGTTGCCGCGGATCGGGCTGCTGTCGATCCTGCGCTGGCAATGGGCGCGGCGCGGGCGGCCGAGCGGCTGGCCCGACCGGCTGGAGAACCCGGCGCCGGCGGGCGACCCGCACGCCGCGCCCGAAGCGGGGCATGCGCGGATCACCTTCATCGGGCATAGCAGCTTTCTGCTGCGGGTCCCGGCGGGCGACGGGTCGCATGTGACGATCCTGACCGATCCGGTGTTCTCGGCGCGCTGTTCGCCGGTGCGCTGGGCCGGGCCGCGGCGGGTGCGGCCGCCCGGGCGCAGCATGGCGGCGCTGCCGCGGGTGGATCTGATCCTGGTCTCGCACTGCCATTACGACCATATGGACCTGCCGAGCCTGGCCTTCTTCGCCGAACGGGACGCGCCGCGGGTGATGACCCCGGTGGGCAATGCGCGACATCTGCGCAAGGCCGGGTTGCGCGACGTCATCGAGTGCGACTGGTGGGAGGAGAGTGCGGTCCGGGGGCTGCGCGTGACCTGCACGCCTGCGCGGCACGGATCGGCCCGCACGCCCTTCGACCGCGATCGCGCATTGTGGGGCGGGTTCGACATCCGGCCCGCGTCGCCGGGGGCGGCGCAGGCGCCGGCGATCTTCTTCGCCGGGGACAGCGCGCATGGGCGCCATTGGGGGCGCATCCGCGCGCGGCTGGGCGCGCCGGACATCGCGCTGCTGCCGGTCGGCGCGTACGAGCCGCGCTTTCTGATGGCGGACGTCCATACCACGCCCGAGGAGGCGGTGGCGGCGTTTCGCGCGCTGGAGGCGCGGCAGGCGGTGGGGATGCATTTCGGCACGTTCCGCCTGACGGACGAGCCGATCGGCGAGCCGCTGAGCCGGCTGGCCGCCGCCTGCGCCGCCGAGGGGCTGGAGCCCGGGCGGTTCGTGACGCTGGGCCATGGGGAATGCCGCGATTTCGCCGCCGCGCGGGAGGTGCCTCGCGCCGCGGCGCCGCAGGTTGTAGGGTCGGTGTAGGAAGAGCCGGCGGGACCAGCCGCCCGGCATGGTCCCTGGTGAGGTTACGATGAACGATGCCCCCCCGAACGATACGCCCCCGAGCAATACGTCTCCGAGCGATACGTCCCCTGCCCCGCCGCCCGGCGAGACGCCGCGCTACAGCCCGGAGGAGATTGCCCAGCTTTTTCTGGACGCGGCGCGCGACGGGCAGGCCGACCTGGTGGCGCAGTTCCTGCAGGCGGGGATGGACCCGGACATCCGGGATGGGCGCGGTTATCCGGCGCTGATCCTGGCGGCGTACAACAGCCATCTGGAGACCGTGTCATGCCTGCTGGAGGGCGGGGCCCAGGTGGATCTGCGCGACGACAAGGGGGCGACGGCGCTGGCCGGCGTGGCCTTCAAGGGCGAAGTGGCGGTGGCGCGGCGGCTGGTGGCGGCCGGGGCGGAGATCGACGCGCCGAACCTGGTGGGACGGACGCCGCTGATGTTCGCCACCATGTTCAACCGCACGCCGATGGTGGCCTATCTGCTGGAATGCGGAGCCGATCCGGACCGGCGCGACGGCGAGGGCAACAGCGCGCGGAGCATCGCCGAACGCCAGGGGCAGGCCGCCATCGTGGCGCTGATGCCGCGGCGGCGGCCCGCCTGATCGCCCGGGCCTGATCCGCCCCGGGCCCGTTGCGTCCGGGCCCGTTTCCGGGTCTGTTGCGTCCGGGTCTGTTTCGTCCGGGTCTGTTTCGTCCGGGTCTGTTTCGTGTGCGTTTGCTTCGCCCTGGTCTGTTTCGCCGGGGGGCGGGATATTCTAGTAAGGAGCGGTCGTTTGAGCCGCGGAATCTGACATGAGCCGTTTCTGGAGCCCCGTCGTCCATAAGCTGACGCCCTATGTGCCGGGCGAGCAGCCGAAACTGACGAACCTGATCAAGTTGAACACCAACGAATCGCCCTATGGGCCGCCGCCGGGGGCGCTGGAGGCGATTCGGGCGGCCACCGACGACACGCTGCGGCTGTATTCGGATCCGACGTCGGAGGGGCTGCGCGCCGCGATCGCCCGGGCCCATGGCGTGGAGATGGACCAGATCTTCGTCGGCAACGGGTCGGACGAGGTGCTGGCCCATGCGTTCCATGCGCTGCTGCAGCATGAGGGGCCGCTGCTGACGCCGGACATCACGTATAGTTTCTATCCGGTCTATTGCGGGCTGTACGGCATTGCGCACGAACCGGTGCCGCTGGACGACGCGATGCGGATCGAGGTGGCGGATTATCTGCGCCCGTGCGCGGGGATCGTGCTGCCGAACCCGAACGCGCCCACCGGCATCGCGCTGGGGCTGGGGCGGATCGAGACGCTGCTGCGGGCGCATCCGGACCGGGTGGTGGTGATCGACGAAGCCTATGTCGATTTCGGCGCGGACAGCGCGATCCCGCTGGTGCGGCATTTTCCGAACCTGCTGGTGATCCGCACCCTGTCGAAATCGCACGCGCTGGCGGGGTTGCGCGTGGGCTATGCGATCGGCCAGGCCGAACTGGTCGAGGCGCTGAACCGGGTGAAGGACAGTTTCAATTCCTATCCGCTGGACCGGCTGGCGCAGGCGGGGGCGGCGGCGGCGATCGCGGACCGGGAATGGCTTGCACGGACCACGGGAAAGATCATACAATCACGTATCAGGCTGACATCCGGCCTGAGGGACCTGGGGTTCGAGGTTCTGCCTTCGCAGGCGAATTTCGTGTTTGTCCGCCATCCTGATCGTGATGCCGCCTTTCTGGCCGCTGCCCTGCGGGAGCGGTCGATCATCGTGCGGCATTTCAGGACCCCCAGGATCGCGGCGTGGCTGCGCATCACGGTCGGGACCGACACGGAGTGCGGGATCCTGGTCGACGCGCTGGGCGCCATCCTGAAACAGAACGCGGTCTGAGCGGCACAGCCTGGACCGCGCCGTCCGGAGGGCGTGGTCTGGGACATAGGCGCTCTGGGGCATGGGCGTGTGGAACGCCGGACAGGCACGTCCCCTTATAGACGCGTTATAGACGCAGGGGGGCATCCGATCGCGGACGGCGCCATGTGCCGGCCGGGAGATGAGTCCGCGCCTTGATCCGTGACAATTCGGGCCCCGGCCCCGTGTGCTAGCCGAACGTTGTTTGTTTTTTACCGATTTTACTCACTAACGACTTACTGATTGAATGGACGACCATCATGCGCGCATTCCACGGCCAGATGTCCGACAACCAGCCGATCCGGCGCACGCACGCGGAAAAGCAGAAGCAGTTGCGTGACCTGCGCGAGACGTTGGCGGCGATGAAGTCGCACACCGCCCCGACCCTGCGCGAGAGCGTGCAGAAGCGGATCCGGCAATTGGAGGCCGAACTGGCGGCCGCGCCGGCCCTGAAGGAACAGGGACCGCGCGGGCGCGGCGACGGGACGCAGAGCCAGGACCAAGGTCAGGGCCAGGGGCCGCGCGGGCCGCGGCCGCCGCGCAGCCGCATCCGCTCGTTCTGAGGGCGGGACGCCACGGGCCCGCGGGCCCGTGGCGGTGGCGGCGCGGCCGGAGTCCTGGGACCAGAGTCATGGGACGAGAGTCCTGGGGCTGGGCTTCTAGACTTGAAATCCGGAATTAGAATACCGCGTGCACCTTGAGGCCGATCGCGTCGATTGCCGGTTTGTTGCGTTGCAGGTTGGGGCGCATGATGCGCTGGTAGTCCGGCTGCATGGACAGGCCGCGTGCGACGTGAAAACTATAGGTGACTTCGAGCACCGTCAGGTGGCTTTGCGGATAGGTGGTGTTGCCGGGCAGTTTTCTGCCCAGCGCGTAATCGATCCGCTGGGCGGCGACGAGGTCGGGGCTGGCGGTGGTGCGTGACAGTTCGATGCCGAACGTGTCCTGCGGACGGGAGTGGAATATGCCCCGGTCGACCAGCGCGCCGTAGAACTGGTACAGATAGGCGCTGGTCCTGGGATCGTTGCGGACCAGGCCGGCCATGACATAGAGCCCGTTCAGCGGGCCGTGTCCGTTGCGGACCAGCATCTGGTCGCCCTCGACCCAGATCTGGGTCTTGCCGTTGTCGGTGCGGAAGGGCTTTCTGGTCAGGGGGGCGGGGTTGTTGTAGATGTCGAGATAATTGTCGGCATAGTTCGCGTCGTCATAGGCGACTCCGAATTTGTAGTGCCCGACCAGGTTGTGCGGCCCGAAGGTGGGAATCAGCCCGAATTCGACCGGGACATAGATGCCCGTATAGCGATTGGTGCTGAAATTGAAGCCGGTGCGGTCATACCTGTTGGTATTGAGGTCCGGATTGACGCCGTACAGGCCCGCCTGAACATACATGCCGTGCATGGGCCAGAGGCGAAAGCGCGTGCCGTAGGTCGAACCGGGATAGGTGCCGTAGCCCGGGTCGCCGCGGGTCAGGGATTTCGGGTTGCCGCACATCGATTTGTTCATGAAGGTACAGAACAAAGGCGAGGCGGAGAAATCGATATTGACCGGCATCTTGCCCGCCGCGATCTGCAGCCGTCCGCCCCACAGATCCTGCGTGCCGTAGACATAGACCAGGTGGACGCCGACATTGCCGCCGCCGCCATAGATTTCCTGAAACCCGTTCAGGGACCGGTCGCCGAAATCGGCGGCCATGTTGTGACCGGCGCGGTTGACCGCCACCGCATGGGTCGTAAAGCCGCGCCAGCCGACCAGCTTGCTCCAATCCAGGTCGAGTTCGACGCCGATCTGATGGGCGTATCCGGCGTCGCCGGCATTGCCGCCATCCAGGGCGAGCGCGCTTTCGCTGGTATAATCGATGACGATGCCGATGCCCCGCCGGTTCAGGTCCTTCACCAGGTTGGCCCAGGGCTGGTACATGTGCTCGACCGGCGGCGTGAAGGGCGTGTTTTCATAGGCGGTGGGCGTGTCGAGCGAGAAGGTCGGGGCGGTGGCGGAGATCGGGCCGCGATATTGCGCGTGGGCGGGACGGCCGGCGAAAAAACCCAGCAACGCCGACGCGATCAACGCGTAGCGCGCCAGAAGGGCGAGCGATCTGGTGAACATCATGCCTGTGGGTCTTGCGGTATCGCGAGGGGGCTGAATATCCGGACGGCCGGGAGCCGCCGGACGGTGAGATTATTGTTCTTGGGTCGTCAGGACATCGTCGAAGAGAAGACCGGTGCCGGACACCGGGTGCATCAAACGGGAGGTCGTCTTGCTGGTTGCGGCGTAGGGGGTTGCGTGACGGGGATTTGGAAAGCGGCTTGTGCGTCTTGGTCTTACGGTTGCCGGTGTCGCCCCTGAGGTGCTGCCCCGGCATTCGCCGACATGTTGTTTTGAAACGGTACACGTTTACAAGATGGTAAGGTCGCAGATTCCGGAACAAATTCTCGTGACAGACGATCCGGAACCGGGTCCCGGCGCGGCCGCGGAAGGCCGGTTCCTCGTCGTTCGTTTTCTGCATCAGCAGGGATTCGATTTCGTCATTCGCATATTGGGCACATATCGGGCGTGCGGGTTGCGCGGTTCGCGGCGGGCGGTCCGGTGGAGGATGGTGACCGGACGTCACCAGTGTCGCCTACTCGGCGTCTCCCGCGCCGGCGCGACAGGACGTAGAAGCCGGGCAGTCCGGCCGCGTGGCGGCTCGTCTTGCAGGGATTAAGAGCGATGGCACCGAGCAATTCCGATCTTCTGGCCCGGCGCGCGGCCGCCGTGCCGCGCGGCGTGGCGAGCGCCACGGCGATTCATGCCGCGAAGGCGGAGAATACCGAGCTGTGGGATGTGGAGGGCCGGCGCTTCATCGATTTCGCGGGCGGGATCGCGGTGCTGAATGTCGGGCATCGGCATCCCAAGGTGATGGATGCGGTGCAGCGGCAGATGGCGCTGTATACCCATACCGCGTTTCAGGTGGCGCCCTATGAGCCCTATATCGCGCTGGCCGAACGGCTGAACGCGCTGGCGCCCTTTCCCGGCCCGGCCAAGACCATCCTGTTTTCCACCGGCGCCGAGGCGACCGAGAACGCGGTGAAGATCGCCCGGGCGGCCACCGGGCGGAGCGGGGTGATCGCCTTTGCCGGCGGGTTTCATGGGCGCACGCTGCTGGCCTCGGCCCTGACCGGCAAGGTGACGCCGTACAAGGCGCCGTTCGGCACCATGCCGGCGGGGATCTTCCATGTCCCCTTCCCTGCCGGCGGGATCAGCGTGGCGGACAGTCTGCGGGCGCTGGAGCTGGTCTTTGCCGCCGACATCCCGCCGGAGCAGGTGGCCGCCATCATCATCGAACCGGTGCAGGGCGAGGGCGGGTTCCGCGTGGCGCCGCCCGAATTGCTGCGGGCCCTGCGCGCGGTCTGCGACAGACATGGGATCGTGCTGATTGCCGACGAGGTGCAGACGGGCTTCGCCCGGACGGGGAGCCTGTTCGGCATCGCCTTGTCGGGGGTGACGCCGGACCTGGTCTGTGTCGCGAAGTCGCTGGGCGGGGGATTTCCGCTGTCGGGGGTGATCGGGCGGGCGGCGATCATGGATGCGGTCGGGCCCGGAGGGCTGGGCGGCACCTATGCCGGGGCGCCGGTCGCCTGCGCCGCCGCGCTGGCGGTGCTGGACGTGATTGAGGAAGAAGGGCTGGTGGAGCGGGCCCGCGCGATCGGCGCGCGCCTTCGCGCAACGCTGGAGGCGTGGCGCGGCCGGGCGGACCTGGTGGCGTTCGGCGCGCCGCGCGGGCCGGGGGCGATGATCGGGTTCGATATCCTGGAGGAGCCGGACGGCGCGGTGCGCGCGGGCGGCGCCGCCGCGATCTGCAGCCGGGCGGCGGAGCTGGGGCTGATCGTGCTGTCCTGCGGGGTGCAGGGCGAGACGGTGCGCATTCTGGTGCCGCTGACCGCGTCGGACGCGCTGATCGACGAGGGGATGGGGATTCTGGAACAGGCCTTGCTGGCGCGGGCGTAACCAGAACCGGTTTTCGAAGGCCGCCGGCCTTCGGCGGGGGCCGGGGCAGCGCCCTGGGTAGCGCCCTGGGTAGCGCCCTGGGCGGTTACAGCGGCGCGGTCCGGAACAGGGACACGCGCAGCCCGCCATGCGGGACCGGCGCGGTGGTGGGCAGGAAGGGCAGTCCGGTGGCGTAGGCCAGGGAGGGTTCGCTGGTGACGATGCCGACCCGCCAGCCGGCAAAGCGGCGCAACAGGGTCTGCCCGAGGGTGCGATAGAGGGGCGCCAGGGTCTGTTTGTCGCCGATGCGGGTACCGTAGGGCGGGTTGGCGATGACGAGGCCGGGCGGGCCGGCGGGCGGGGCGAGGTCGCTGATGGTGGCGACGCGGAATTCGGTGCAGGCGGCGATGCCGGCGCGTTCGGCGTTGGCCTGGCTCATGACGATGGCGCCGGCGTCGCGGTCGCTGCCGTAGAAGCGGGCGGCAGGCATGCGTGCGCTTTTCACGTCGCGCATGCGCTGCCAGGCCTCGGCGTCGAAGGTGGCGAGCTGTTCGAAGGCGAAATGACGGGAGCGGCCGGGATTGAGGCGGGAGGCGATTTCCGCGGCCTCGATGACGAAGGTGCCGGAACCGCACATGGGATCGAGCACCGGTTCGGCACCGTTATAGCCGCATTGCAGCAGGAAGAGCGACGCCATGGTCTCACGGAGGGGCGCGCGGTTGACGGCCTGCTTGTGTCCGCGCCGGTGCAGCAGGTCGCCCGAGGTGTCGACGCTGATGGTGCAGAGATCCTGTTCGATGCGCGCGCGCACCAGGATGCCGGCATCCGGCGCGTGGGGGGCGCCGAGAGTTTCGCGGATGGCGGTTTCGATCCGCTCGGCCGCCGCGCCGGCGTGATAGATGCGCGAACCGGCGCAGGAGGCCTCGACCCGGAAGGGGATGTCGGGGCGGAGGATTTCGGCCCAGGGCACGCGGCGGGCGCGGCGGTCGAGCTGCGCGAGGTGGGTGACGGGGAAGGATTCGATCCGCGCCAGGACGCGGCCGGCGCCGCGGACCCACAGATTGGCGCGCCAGACCTCCGGCCAGCCGCCCCGGATGACGACGCCGCCGGGCACGGCCCGGGGTTGCTTGAAGCCCTTGAGCCGTACCTCGCCGCACAGCACGTCTTCCAGGCCCGGGGCGGCGGCCAGGAAGATCTCGAAATCCTGCTCCTTGGTCATGGCGCCTGCATGGCAGGAAGCGGGGGTGAGGGCAACTTTGGCGTCCGGTTTGGCAGGACGGCGACCGAATCGTGTGGCGTAACATTCCGTTTCACATCGTCGGCGGCGGTGCCCTTGTCCCTGCTGTCCCCGGGTCGTAGTGTCCGGATCGATTGATGTGCAGCCTGAAGAGATGACGGCACTGCCGGTGATCCGGTCATGGCGGGCCGCTCTGCCTATGCCATGAATCCCGTCTCGCCCGGATCGGCGTGCAGTCGGTCCGGGGCGGCCGGCCCCGCCGATCCGCCCCGACATTGCATGGGAATTTGTCAGATGTCCTCATCCATTTCCGGCCTCGGCAGCGGCGCGCTCGACAGCCTGTACGGCGTCGCCGAGCGGCTCGTCCTCTTCGTCCTCCTCTTCGTCCAGCACGGCCACGACGACGACGACGAGCATGAACGGCGACGGCACGCTGACGACGACCGTCACCGACGCGCAGGGCGATATCCTGTCCCAAACCACCACTGGTACGCCGAACACGTCTTCCGGATCGGGACAGGGCGGCGTCGACCAGGGCGTCGATCTGTACGCCTGACCTGCCGCAGGGTCGATGTTCGCCGGTCCACATCGACCGGCTGATCCAGCTTCAGTCCCGCTGCGCCGCACAACTGTGACAATCGGCATGACTAATATCATTTACAACATGAACCCGCCGCCCTGCCTCTCCAAGAGCAGGCGTGCGGCCAGCCTGAAAAGGCCGAAGCAAGAGCGCAGTCACACATAGTCACCCAAAACAACGCCCAATCCGCCGGGATCGCTCCCAGCTTCCAGAAGGACTCACCATGCGTCATTTCCGGGCCCGACCAAACTTCCTGCGCTCCTTGTTTCGGCGGCAAAACATACGTCCAACGCGTGAGACGTTCAGATGGGTCCGAAGCTGGGGTATCTTCACCGGCCTGATACTCCTCAGCCGCGTCGCGCTCGCAACGCCCTATATCGTGCCATCGGGGTCCATGCAGCCGACATTGCTGATCGGGGATTATTTGGTGGCGCAGCCGTTGGCCTATGGCATCAGCACCGCCAACCTGCCGTTCGGCAACCGCCTGCCGCGGGGCGGACGACTGTTTCAGCGCCTGCCGCTGCGTGGCGACGTCGTCGTGTTCCGCAGCCCGGCCCGGCCCGACATCACCTTCGTCAAGCGTGTGATCGGGCTGCCCGGCGACTGGATCGGCCTTTGCGGCGGGCGGGTATGGCTCAACGGCCGTGAACTGCCCTGGAGGGACGAAGGACCGGCGCGTGAGGAACTGTCCGACGGCAGCATTGCCCTGGCCGAGCGTTTCACCGAAACGTTGCCCGGCGGCACGCGTCACCTGCTGCTGAAAACACCGGACGGCACGCCGCTGGACGATATGGCGGAGATCACGATCCCGGCCGGCCATTTGTTCGTGATGGGCGACAATCGCGACAATTCAGCCGACAGCCGCGTGCCGCAGGCGGAAGGCGGCGTGGGCTTGCTGCCGGTCTGGAATCTTCAGGGCAAGGTCATGGTCATCACCGCCTCGCGCGACAGCGCGGCATCGCACGGCGGCGTGGGCGATTATCTGGCGTCCATTCGCCCGGCCCGTTTCCTGAAATGGGTGGAATAGCCGGGCCAGCCATTACGCCCGTGCGGACGCCGGCCGGCGGAGCGAAAGGCGTCCGGCTGGCATGTCCGCATTGTGGTCGTGACATCATCGAGAGTCCGTGCGGGCAACTGTGCCGAGCCTGCGGCGGACCTTGAAAAGCGAGGTCCGAGCCGAGGTGCATGCCGGGGTGGCTATTCGGCGGCCGGGAGGGGGATGGCGCGGCCGGCGGTGGGGGGGATGAGGGTTTCGACCTGGCGGCGGGTGTTGACGACGTCCTTGGCCAGGATGGTGCCGTTGGAATCGAGCAGCACGAGGGTGGGAAGGCGGTTGATCTGCAGGACGAGGCCGAGTTCGACCCCCGTGACGAAGGGGATGGCGGCCAGGCTCATGCGGTCGCGCATGGCGTCCAGTTCGGGCGCGGCGCCGTCGCCGACCAGGATGGGGGTGAGGCCCCGGTCGCGGGCGACATCGAGCGCGATGGGCAGGACGCGTTTGCAGACCGGGCAGTCGGGGGCGACGAAGAGCAGCATCTGCACCGTGCCGGGGGGCAGGGCCTCGCCCAGCGGGAAGGGCTGCCCCGCGAGGGTGCGCATGGTGATGCGGGGGATGGCCTGGCCGGGTTCGAGCCCCGTATGGGCCTGTTGCGGGCCGATGGGGGCGATGCGTTCGTGCAGGACGCCGATCTGCCGCGCGAGGGCGAGCACCACGAGGATGAGGGAAGCGAGGGCCGCAAACAGCAGGAGTTGCGAGACGATCAGGGCGGCGATCATGCGGACTGGTCCTTGGGGCCGGCGGAATACAGGGCGGAGACGGCCAGCGACAGGGCCAGCAGGCAGGCGCCCGCCGCCAGCGCCTGGAGGCGCAGCAGGGGGGCCGCGGGCAGGCCGGCCAGGGCGGGCAGCAGGGCCGGCGGCACGAGGGCGAGCGTGCGCAGCACCGCGCCCCAGCCGAGGCGGGCGCCGGCCATGCCGGGCAGGCAGCCGCAGGAGAGATCGGTGCGGCCGCGCAGGACGTTGACCGCCATGGCGGCGGCGAAGACCACGAAGAGCAGCGCGCCCATGCAGGCGGCCGGGCGGGCGCCGAGGCCGGTGAGCAGGGCGGCGCCCAGCGCGGTTTCGACGGCGCCGAGCCCCCAGGCGGCCGGGGCGAGCAGCGCGTCGGGCAGCAGCCGGTAGGCGGCGAGCGTGGTGAGGAAATCGTCATGCCGGCGCAGCTTGGCGAGGCCGGCGGCGAGATAGAGCATGCCGATGGCGCCGGCGAGCAGCGCGGCGCCGAGCGGCAGCAGGACGGACGCGCCGGTCATGCCGGAGCCGTGCAGGCGGCGGCGCGTGCGGCTGCCGCGCAGAGGGACGCCCGGGCATGGGCCCGGAAGCGGGTCGGGATGGGGTGGCTGGGGTGGTGCATCATGCCCTGTCGCTGGATGTCCTGTCGCTGGCGGGGAAAAGTGCGTTCACTGGCGTGAGCGCGCGGCCTGGGCGGTGTCGTACTCCTGCAGCCCGGCGGCGGCGGGGCATGCCTGGACCACCGCCTGGACCAGGGCGGCGCGGTAGCCGTGCAAGTCGGCCACACGCAGGGGGCGGGCGCGGGCGGCCGCGACCTCGTCCGCCGTGTAGGGGCGGGTGTGGGCGGGGACGCTGGTGCCGCCGAAGGTGAAGACGACGAAATTCATCATCCGCGCGAGGTCCGGCGCCGGCAGGTTGGCGAAGGCGACGTTGGGCAGGCGGAGCAGATAGTCGCGCCCCTGGGGCGTGCAGAGGAAATAGCCGACCTGGCCGGCGAGGTCGGGCACCGCCTGGCGGCCGGAGCGACCCTGGATGCCGTGGCAGCCGCCGCAGCCGATGAGGTAGTGGGCCTGCACCGCCGGGACCACCGGGATGGCGGCGGGCGTGAGGGGCGTGGAAGCCTGCGCGAGGCCGCGCGGCGGCGCGGCGGCGGCGAGGACGGCCAGCAGGAGGGTGGAGAGACGGACGCGCGACCGCATGGAAGATCCCGGGGGCGGGATGCGCCCCCTGCCCTGCTTCAACTGGCCTGGCCGATGATGGCGGCGGTGGAGCAATGATAGGCGGTCGAGGCCGTGCCGAAGCACCAGATGATGTCGTTGCTGGCCTGCGGGCGGTAGATGGGCATTTCGCGGTCGGCGGTGTTGCAGTCGCACGCCTTGGGGGCGGCGCAGATATTGCGGCCGCAGCAATCGCGATAGGCGATGACGTAGGAACGCCCGTCGTCGGGATTGCGGCAGGTGCCGATCCAGGACACCGGCGAGGGCTGGGTGCCGGGCGGGCAGGTATGCACCCCGCCGCCGCAGCAGCCGCACAGGATGCCGTCGATGGCGCAATGGCGCCAATAGGTACATTTGGCGGGGTCGGTGGATTGGGCGCGGCGTTCGAAATCGGTGAGGACGGGCGCGGGCGGGGGCGCGGATTCGGCCTGGGCCCGGCTGACGGGCAGCAGGGGGAAGGCGGGGGCCGTGGCCATGACGGCACCCATGCGCCCCAGAACGCCGCGGCGCGAGGAACGGGCGGCCAGGCGGCGGGTGACGGTTTCACCCAGCGTGTCGAGGAAAGAGACCGGCATTGGCTTACACTCCTGGCTGCACGCGTGCGGCGTCATGGCCCCGGGCGGGCGGCGTCATGCCGCGCGGGGCCGGGCGTTGAGGTAGGATTGCACGGAGACATGGCCGGTTTCGCCGGCCACGACGAGACTTTCGAGATGTTCGCGGGTGTTGACCAGCCCCTTGGCCACGATCAGGCCCGAGGCGTCGAGCAGCAGGGCGAAGGGCAGCTTGTCCACCCCGAGCAGGCGGCCGATTTCGGGATCGTTGACGAAGCGCCCGGGGGACAGCGCGAAACGGGCGATCAGGTCATGCTGCATGGCGTCGGTGTCGTCGCCGAGGCAGACCAGGTCGATCGATTCGCGGCGGGTGAAATCCTGGGCGATCGGCAGGATCTTGCGCGAAATCGGGCAGGTGCCGGATACGAAGAGCAGCAGCGAGCGCATGCCGTCGGAGCGGGTGCCGCCGACCATCAGCGGCGCGCCGTCCATGGCGCGGGCCAGGCGGGCCGGCAGGCGCTGGCCGGGCGCAGGGCCGACCGCGGTCATCAGCGCGCCGACCGGGGCGACACGCGCGAACAGCGCGCGCATGCGGCGGAACAGCAGCAGGAGTACCGGCAGCACGGCGAGCAGCAACAGCCAGTCCAGGGCCTGGGCCCAGGCGATGAGGGCGAGCGGGCCGGGCGCGGCGTGGTTCATCGGCGGCCCGCCAGGGCGTGCGGGGAGGATGTCGGGCGCGTCATGGGGGCGTCACAGGTCGGGCACGATGCTCATCGGCCCGGCATGGGCTTCGAGCGTGCGGCGGACGGCGCCGGTCGCGGGATCGAGCACCGTGACGGCGCCGTCCTCGGCCGTGGCGAACAGCAGGGGCGAGGCGTCGGAGGTGACGGCGATGCCGCGCGCGGGATGCGGCAGGTCGATGCGGCGGACCAGGGCGTGGCGGGCGGGATCGAGTTCCCAGACCTCGGTCCCGGCGGTCTTGTGCGTCCAGTAGGTGCCGGCATGCATCAGCACGAACAGGTGGCCGCTTGCGCGGTTCCAGGCGAAGGGCTGCAGGCCGCCGGGACGCCAGGCCAGTTCCTGCACCCCGGTGCCGGCGGCCGGCTGGCCGGCAGCCTGCTGGATGGACCAGGGAGCGGCGATGGCGGGATGCTGACCCAGGGTCGCCGCATAGACCTTGCCGGTATAGGAGACGAACAGGGCGCGGCCGGTCGCATGGTCGACCAGGCCCTGTTCGAAGATCGGGTCATTGTTGGCGTCGAAGAACGGCCGGGTGTGGGTGATGGTGATCGCGTTGCCGCCCGTATAGCCGACATCGGTCAGCGAGCCGTCGCCGCACAGGCTGGAGAAACCGCCCGATTTCCAGGGGAAGATGAGGGCGCAGCCCGGGATGTCGACCGTGCGGGCGACCTTGGCGTGCGCGAGGTCGATGATGGTGACGGAGGTCGCCGGGCTCATGTTGAAGGCGTAGGCCCAGTTGCCGTCGGTGCTGACGTCGAAATCCTGCTGCTTGTAGACCGCGAGCGCGCGGGGCGGCAGGGGGATTTCGCGCAGCAGGGCGAGGCTGTGCGCGTCATAGACCTGCAGCAGGTCCTGGCGGGTGCCGTGATCGACGCGCGACCAGATCGTATCGGCCACGTAAAATTTTCCGTGGTCGGGCGAAAGCGCGATATTGCCCAGGATGCTGGCGGGCACCGTGCCGAGGATGCGCCCGGCGTCGGCGTCATAGATGGTGTAGGACTGGTCCAGCGTGGCCGGCAGGAACCAGTGCGCCGCGGCGGACGGCAGGGTGGCGACGTCGCTCTGTTCGGCCTGGAGCACCGGGGTCGGCGCCGCGCCGGCGGGTGCGGCACTCCAGCAGGCCGCCGAGGCGGCGACCGAGGCGGCGGCGAGGGTTGCGCGAGCCAGAGCCGGGAAGCGCCTGGCCGTGGAACCCGTGTTCGTCATGTCGCGTACCGCCATGCTGTCCCCTTCGCCGAATGTCCGTGCCCGCGGCCGCCCCGCCGGCGGGGCGGCCGTATGTTTCAAGATCAGAACTGTGCGGTGACGGTGCCGAAATATTCCCGGACGGCGCCGCGTTCGAGCGACTGGTAGTCGCCGCTCATCGGGAAGCCGTTTTCGCCCATCATCGCGATATATTTCGCATTGAACAGGTTATAGACGTTGAAGTCCACCGTAATGTTCTTCATCGCGCCGTAGCTGCCGAAACGATAACGCGCGCCTGCGTTGGCCAGCCAGTAACCGGGGATGTGCGTGTCGTTGAGGTAGCTGAATTCGCGCTTGGAATAATAATTGGCGTCGAAATGCACCTGGGCCGGGCCGTAGGTGTAGATCGCGCTGGTCTTGTACATGAATTCGGGGTAGCCGACCATCTTCTTGCCGGCCAGCGGATAGTATTGCTGGCCCGCCAGGACGTTCTGGCCGTAGGTGGCATGGTTGTAGCTGACGGTGTTGAAGATCGACAGCCCGCGCACCGGCACCAGCGTCAGCCCGGCATCGACGCCGTTCATCGTCGCGCTGTGGGTGTCGATCACGCTGGCGACCGGGTTGTTCAGCGTGCCCACCGAGGCCGAGATCAGCTTGTGCGAGATGTCGGAATGGTAGCCGTCCAGCGAGGCGATGATGCGCTTGGACGTGTAGCGGTAGCCGACCAGGTAGACCCAGTCGCGTTCCGGCCGCAGCGTGTGCTGCAACTGCTTGAAGGTCGGCTGGTCCTGCACCGACCAGGGCGAGGCGGAATAGCCGCCGGCGCCGGACGCGCCCACCACGTAGGAGCGCATGTTCTCGGCCAGGTCGAAATAGAGCTCGTGCCCGGGCAGGAAGCGCCAGTTGGCGCTGACATGCGGCAGGAAGGCGCCGACGGTGCTGAGGCTGCCGTTGGGCAGGGAGTCGACTCCGGTCACGTCAGGATTGTTGTAGTCCGAGCCGCCCGATGTCGTGACCGCCAGCGTCTTGAACCCGGCATGGACCGTGAGGTTGTGCAGTGGGCGCCAGGTGTCCATCAGGTGGTACTGCACCGTGTTGGTGGTCCAGGCGAAATTGTAGCTTTGCTGGAAGGCGGGGCCGTAGACGTCATAGGGGCCGACGGTCTCGACCGGCGCGCCCTGGCCCAGCAGCGGTTCGTTGTACCAATACTGGCCCGAGGTCTGGATGTTGTTTTCGTACCAGACGCCGGTCTCGATCGTGTGGTTGCCGAGCCGGTACTGGAGGGCGGTGTCGAAGCCCATGCGCTGCTGCCGGGGCTGCCACACTTCCTCGGACAGCGGCGCGCCGGTGGCGGACGGCGTGTTCGGGTCGCCATAGGTCAGGTACGACGTGTCGCTGTGGCCGTAGAAGGTGGTGCGCCAGCGCAGGCGGTCGGTCAGCGCGAAATCGAGATTCAGGCCGCCGAGATAATCGACCGTGTGCTGGCCGGCATCATAGAACGCGACCGTCTTGGGGTCCTGTCCGGTGATCTGGTCCCAGCCGGGCGGCAGGTAGGTGCCGGCCGCCGTCGCGTAGGCGGCGGCGTAGTTCGGGTAGAAGGATTCGACGCGCCAGCCGAGCTTGTTGAGGATTTCGAGCGATTTGTCGGAATAGCCCCAGACGGCCGAGTCGCTCCAGTTGAAGAAGGCCGAGATCGAACTGTCATGGCCGATCGGCTGCACCAGCTTGCCGTCGGCCTGCTGCATGAAGTCGGAGCCGCCGCCCTGGTACTTGCCTTCGTAATCGCGGGCATAGGAGGCGAAGAACTTGGTGCCCGACGCGTTGAGCCGGCCGCTGTCGAAGCGGGCATAGGTGCGGTACATCGCATAGGAGCCGAAGCCCTGCGACACCTTGCCGCCGATATGGTCGGCCGGGTCGTCGGTGAAGAACTGCATCGTGCCGCCCAGGTTGGAGTTGGACGGCAGGTTCACCGCGCCCGCGCCCTGGGACACGCTTTCGCGCCCGAGATCGTCGGGGATGACGGCGGTGAGGATGTTCAGCCCGTTGACCGAGCCGTAGCTCTGGTCGTTCAGCGGCACGCCGTCGAGCGTGACGCCGAGCTGATCCATGAAATAGCCGCGCAGATAGATGCTGGCGCCCCAGGTGTCGAGGCCGAGCGCGTCGGAGGAGCTGAAGCTGACGCCCGGGAGCTGGGCCAGGGATTTCAGCGGGTTGGTGCCGCCGACCATGCGTTCGATGGCCGCGCGGGTCACCACCTGTTCGGTATCGTGCGAGACGCCGCGGGTGGCGACGATGCTGACATCCTCGTTCCGGGCGGCGCGGGTGGCGGCGGGCACGGCGCGGCGCGCGGCCGGACGGGCGGCGGCGCGGCGATGCGCGGCGGACGCGTGGGCGTGGGGCGCGGCCGAACCGGGAGCCGGCGTGGAGGCCGGCTGGGCGGCATGGGCGGCGGACAGGGCGGCAGGAAGCGGGCTGAGCGTGAAGAGGAACAGCGATCCTCCGGCCAGCAGGCGGCGGGAACTTGTCGGAATCGTCTTGCGGGCCGGAGACATCGTCAGAAATCGCATCATTCAGCTTTCAGCAGTTTCAACCATCGTCATGCGGGCAATCATTGCCGCCGCAAATATTCGTACCAAAATGTTTCACCGCCAATGTTCGCTTGAACATCGGGCGGCATGGACATCCCAGCGATGCGGGGATTGCGGCAAAACGCCGGAATTAAATGACCAGGATGCCCCGGGATACCGGGAATGTGGCCGCAGGAACAAAGTATAGCCGTTTCATATGCTCGGGTTTATCGGATATCGGTATGAAACAGAATGTAGCCCCCTCGCTTTATTTCCAAAAGTTCCATTGCGTTGCCGAAATGCCACAATCTGATCGACGGACCGTACGCCCGAACCTGCGCGACGAATTCTTAGCCATACGTAATGATTCGCAGAAGTTGCCTTTGTTGCCGGATTGGTGACAAAAAGGCACCAGTATCTGGATGTGGAGTCCCATGGCGGATCGGCGCGTCTTCCCCCCGTTTGCCCCGTTGCGGGCGTTTGAGGCATTCGGACGGACGCGCGGCATCAGGCGGGCGGCGGAGTTTCTGTCGGTCGATCATGCGGTGGTCAGCCGGCATCTGCGCGCGCTGGAGCAATGGACCGGGGTGCCGCTGCTGGACCGCACGCAGGGCACGCTGACCGAGGCGGGCAAGGCCTATCACGAGCGGATCGCCGCCGCGCTGGACGAGATTGCCCAGGCGACCCAGGCGCTGCGCAGCGGCGATGCGCCGCAATTGTCGGTATGGTGCGTGCCGGGCTTCGCCTTTCACTGGCTGGTGCGGCGGCTGGGGACGTTTCGCGCCGAGCATCCGGGGATCGACCTGGTGCTGCGGCCGAGCGACGCGCGCGCGTCCTTCTGGTCGGATGGGGTGGATGCCGATATCCGCTATCGCCTGGACGGGGCCGCGGATGACGCGCCGCCGGGGATCAGGCGGGCCGAGCTGGCGCGGCCGCCGGTCTTTCCGGTCGCCAGTCCGGAATTCCTGCGCCGGGCGGGCGCGGTGGGGACGATCGCCGGACTGGCCGGGCTGCCGCTGCTGGCCGAAGGGGACAGCGACGAATGGCGGATCTGGTTCGCGCGCGCCGGGGCGGCGGGCGTGCAGGTCAGCCCGGCGGCGCGGATGTGGCATGCGCATCTGGTCCTGGCGGCGGCGCGCGAGGGACAGGGCGTGGCGCTGGCCAACCCGTTTCTGATGGAAGACGATCTGCGCAACGGCACGCTGGTGCGGCTGGGACCCGAGGGGGCGCCGTTTCCGGGGGTGGCGATCGGGGCCTATGCGCTGTTCGTGCCGGAAAACCGCTGGAATCGCCCGGCGCTGGTGCGGTTCCGCACCTGGCTGTCGCATATGGCCGAGGCGGTGCGGGCGGATGGGACGATGCCGGAGGGCTGACGCGGCGGCCGGGAGGGATCTGTTGTCGGGAGGCAACAGCGGGCGGAAAGCGGGGGGATTTTTTTCGGCCGCTTGTTGAAACGTTATATCATACGGTTTAGGGAGATCGGGCGGAGGGGCGTCACACGCCCCCTTTTCCCTTTGCCTGCTTCACCGGACAGATAGAGTGCGCATGTTCCCGACCCGCCTCCAGACCCGTCGACCCGCCCGTCTTGCCTCGCTCGGCCTGTTGCTGTCGGGGGTGGCGCTGCCCGCCATGGCCGCCATGCCGCCGGCCGGCCCGCAGCCCGCCCAGAGAGCCACGTCGAAAGCCGTGTCGAAAGCCACGTCGGAGGAGGCCACCCGGAAGGCGGGCCAGAAGGGTGGGCAGCAGGATGGGCAGAAGGGCGCACCGCCCGCCGCAAAGACGGAGGACGGTGCGGGGGGACGGTCGTCCTTCGGCGTGGATGCGGCCGCGTCGGCGCCGGAGCGGATTACCGTGACGGCGCGGCTGGACCGGGCGCGGGCGGCGCTGCAGCCGGATACGGGGGCCACGACCTATCGCTTCGACCGCCATGCGATCGAGACCGTGCCGGGCGGGGACAATGCGCCGCTGAACGGCGTGCTGCTGCAGGCGCCCGGGGTGGCGCAGGACAGTTACGGGCAGATCCATGTGCGCGGCGACCATAACGAGGTGCAGTTCCGGCTGGACGGGGTGCAGTTGCCGGAGGGCCTGACGGTGTTCGGGCAGACGCTGATGACGCGCTTTGCCGATTCGCTGTCGATGACCACCGGGGCGCTGCCCAGCGAATACGGGTTTCTGCAGGCGGCGGTGATCGACATCACCACCAAGAACGGCGCGACCAATCCGGGGGGCGAGGCGTCGATCTATGGCGGGGCGCGGGATTATTTCTTTCCGTCGCTGCAATATGGCGGGCAGAGCGGGAAATGGGATTACTTCGCCACCGGGGATTTCGTGCATGACCGGGTGGGAATCGAGAATACCACGCCGCGTTTCAACGCGCTGCACGACCTGAGCAACCAGTACCATTTCCTGGGGCATCTGCGCTATACCGCCGATGCCGATACGCGGATCAGCCTGATCGCCGGGGTGTCGAACGCGGAATACCAGTTGCCGAACAATCCGGGCCAGCAGACGCAGTTCCAGGAACCGTCCTTTGCCGGCAGCACGCTGGCGCAGCATCTGGCGGGCAACGTGGACAGCGCCAGCCTGGACGAGCGGCAGAAGGAGATCACGGATTTCGGCATCCTGTCGCTGCAGAAGGAAATCGGCCGGGTCAGCCTGCAGAGTTCGGCCTTTCTGCGCTATAGCAGCCTGGGCTATTCGCCCGACATGCTGGGGGACCTGGTCTATAACGGGATTGCCCAGCGGGCGGCGCGGTCGGTGTTTTCGACCGGGACGCAGAGCGACGCGACCTGGCGGGTGGCGCCGCGGCATACGCTGCGCTTCGGCTATCAGGTCTTCGTCGAGCGGAACGTGTCCAAGACCGATTCCCTGGTCTATCCGCAGACCGGCGCGGATGCGGCGGGCAATCCGGAATTCGGGAGCACGCCGGTTGCGATCCATGACGGCAGCGGGCTGACCGGGTGGATCTGGGGCCTGTACGCGCAGGACGAATGGAAGCCGGTGCGCGACCTGACGGTCAATTTCGGCCTGCGGATGGATGGGGTGGAGGAATATACCCACCAGCAGCAACTGAGTCCGCGGCTGAACCTGGTCTGGACGCCGCGCGCGGGCACGACGCTGCATGCGGGGTATTCGCGCTATTTCACGCCGCCGCCGTTCGAGGTGGTCAGCGGCGGGTCGCTGGACAAGTTCACGGGCACCAGCGCGGCGCCGGCCAGCGCGCAGAGCAGCACGGTGCGGGCGGAGAGCGACCATTATTTCGACGCGGGGATCATGCAGCGGATCCTGCCGGGGTGGCAGGTGTCGTTCGACGCCTATTACAAGCTGGCGCACAACCTGATCGACGAGGGGCAGTTCGGCGCGCCGATCATCCTGTCGGGATTCAATTACCGGCGGGGACAGGTGAACGGCTATGAGGTCGCGACATCGTACGATCGCGGGCCGCTGTCGCTGTACGGCAACATGGCCTGGTCTCGGGCGATCGGCAAGGACATCACCAGCGCGCAGTTCAATTTCGACCCGGAGGACCTGGCCTATATCCGGCAGCACTGGATCTTCCTGGACCATGACCAGCGCTGGACGGCGTCGGCCGGGGCGGCGTACAGCCTCTTCTACCGCACCGGGCACCCGATGCGCCTGTCGGCCACCATGGTGTACGGCAGCGGGCTGCGGGCCGACGGCGCGGTGCCGAACGGGATGCAGCTTCCGCAATATGTGACGTTCAACCTGTCGCTGGTGCAGTCGTTCCAGGACCTGTTCCGGGTGCCGTTCCTGAAGCGCACGCAACTGCGGCTGGACGTGACCAACCTGTTCGACCGGAGATACGAACTGCGCGACGGCACGGGGATCGGCGTGGGGGCGCCGCAATATGGGCTGCGGCGGACGATCCTGACGGGGATTTCGCAGCGGTTCTGAACACCCGGCCGCGCCGGGCGCCCGGGAAATTCCGGGCGCATGACATTTCGACCCCGTTATCTATAATCGGCCGCCGACGCAGTTTGGCGCAGGAGGCCGCGCATGAAGACCACCGATGCCCATTCCGTCCTGCGCGGGCGGCATGTCGCGATGATTTCGATCGGCGGGGTGATCGGGGCCAGCCTGTTCGTCGGGTCGTCGAGCGCGATCGCCACGGCGGGGCCGGGGGTGTTCCTGTCCTATCTGCTGGCCGGGCTGATCATCCTGTGCGTGACGCGGATGCTGGGCGAGATGACGGTGGACGATCCGCAGGCGGGGTCGTTCGTCGCGCATGTGCGGCGGGGGCTGGGCGCGCGGGCGGCGTTCGTCGGCGGGTGGATCTATTGGGTGATGTGGGCGACGATCCTGGGGATCGAGGCGATCGCCGCCGCGTCGTTCCTGGCGCCGTTCGTCCCCCTGCCCTTCCTTGTCACGGAATGCCTGGTGATTGCCGCGATGACGGCGATCAACCTGTTTTCCGTGCGCGGATATGGCGAGTTTGAATTCTGGTTTTCGATGACCAAGATCATGACCATCGTGATCTTCATCGCCATCGGCCTCTGGGCCCTGCTGGGGACGCACGCGCAGGTGGTGGCGCGGAACCTGGCCGGACAGGGCGGGCTGTTTCCGCATGGGGGATCCGCGCTGCTGGCCTGCATTCCGGCCATCATGCTGTCGATGGCCGGAGCCGAGATCACCACCATCGCCGCCACCGAGACCAGCCATCCGGCCGAGAGCGTGGGGCGGGCGACGCGGTCGGTGGTGCTGAGGATCCTGTTCTTCTATCTGGGGTCGATCGGGCTGATCCTGTGCCTGACGCCGTGGGAGGCGGTGGTGCCGGGGCGGTCGCCGTTCCTGACCACGCTGCAGCGGATCGACATGCCGTTCGCGTCGCTGCTGATGACCGGGGTGATGCTGGTGGCGACCCTGTCGGCGCTGAATTCGGGGCTGTACGTGACCTCGCGCATTCTGTGCGAGCTGGCCGAGGCCGGGGACGCGCCGCGTTTTTTCCTGGCGCGCGGCCGCAACAACACGCCGCGGCGGGCGATCCTGGCGGGCTGCGTGATCGCGGTGGCGGTGGCCGTGGCGGGGATGATGTCGCCCGGCGTGGTGTTCGCCTTTCTGGTCAGCGCGACGGGGACGTTCGTGCTGTTCGATTATGTGCTGATCGCGCTGGCGCAGATCCGGCTGCGGCGGCGGGCGCGGGCGGCGGGGCTGGTCCCGGCGCTGCCGATGTGGTGCTTTCCGTGGCTGTCCTATGTCACGCTGGTTACGCTGGTCGGCGCGCTGCTGACGATGCTGGTGGCCAGCGGCCATACGCGGCGCGAGATCGTGCTGGGGGCGCTGACGCTGGGGCTGATCGTGCTGGCGGAGCGGGCGACGCTGGCGCTGCGACGGGGCGCGGAGCACGAAAAACGCGCGTCGGACTGCCGCCAGCGCGCAGTCCCAGATGGGGCTCCTGGAGCCTGACCGGGACTTTGGGCTGGTGAGCGGGAGCGGCCCGACAGAGCCGCGCCCGGCGTGGGTTTTCGAGCACCGAAGCGGAGTGGCCTTGATGGCCACGAGCATCGGAGCGCAGGAAACGCGCGCAGGATCGCCGTCAGCGCGCAGTCCCAGATGGGGCTCCTGGAGCCTGGCCGGACATGTGGGCTGGTGAGCGAGAGTGCCGCGCAGCGGCACGGCCGGCGTGGGTTTTCGAGCATCGGAGCGGAGCGGCCTTGTAGGCCGTGAGCACCGAAGCGCAGGAAACGCGCGCAGGATCGCCGCCAGCGCGCATGTCCGGCCAGGCTCAGGGGTCGGCCCAGCGGCGGACCAGGTTATGATAGACATTGGTCAGGGACAGGATGCGCGGGTCGTCCTGCAGGTCGGCGGCGAGGTCCTGCAGGGTGCTGTCGAGGTCGAACAGGATGCGGCGCCGGCCTTCGTCGCGGACCAGGCTTTGCATCCACATCACCGCGGCCAGGCGCTCGCCCCTTGTGACCTGGGTCACGCGATGCAGCGAGGAGGACGGGTAGAGCACCATCGAACCCGCCGGCAGCCGGACCTCACGCGGGCCGAAGACGTCGTCGATCACCAGGGCGCCGCCGTCATACGCGTCGGGCGGGCTCAGGAACAGGGTCGCGGACAAATCGGTGCGGATGGTGCCGCGCGCGCCGTAGCGGATGGCGTTGTCGACATGGTTGCCGAAACGGTCGCCGCTTTCGGCGCGGTAGCGGCTGAAGACCGGCGGGAAGATGCGCTGCGGCAGGGCCGCCGACATGAAGAGCGGGATGCGCCCCAGCGTGCGCGCCAGGGCCTCGCCCAGCGCCAGGGCGGTCGGGTCGTCCTCGGCCAGTTGCTGGTTGCGCTTGGCGCGGGCCGATTGATGGCCGGCGGTAGTCCGGCCGTCCTGCCACGGGGCGGCGGCGAGCTGGGTGCGGAACGACGCCAGTTCGGCGGCATTCAGCACATCGGGGATGACGATCAGCATCAGAAATTCGCGCTGAGCGAGAACAGGGCGGAGCGGGCCGGCCCGACGACGACATGGGTGGGGTGCAGGGCGCTGTAATAGAGCGCGTTGGAGATGTTGGCGATATTGACCTGGGCGGCGAGGGAATGCGTGATGTGGTATTTCACCATCACCTGCGCCGTGGTGTAGCCGGGCGCGCGCTCGATCACCGTGGTGCCGGCGATGGGGAGGGAACTGGCGGTGCGGCTGGCGACGTAGTTGACGCCGCCGCCGATGCTGACCGGCAGCCGGGGCAGGTGGTATTCGGTCCAGAACGCCACGGTATGTTTGGGCGCGTTGGGCGGCTGGTTGCCGAGTTCGAGCCGGTTGGGCGAGGCGATGACGCTGACATCGTCATAGCTGTAGCCGCCGAAGACGCTCCAGCGGCTGGTGAGATTGCCGGTGGCCGAAAGTTCGAAGCCCTGCGAGCGGTAATTGCCGGCCAGGATCGTTTCGGTGGCGTTGGCCGGATTGGTTTCGCGCACGTTGGTCATTTCGATCCGGTAGGCGGCGGCGGACAGCGAGAGCCCGTGCATTGCCCATTTGCCGCCGAATTCGAAGGTGCGGGATTGTTCGGGCGCGACGGCGGCGGTCGAGGCGGTCAGGGCGATGTTCTCGCCCGACGGATCGAACGACGTGCCGTAATTGAAATAGAGGCTGCTGTCCGCGGTCGGCTTGTAGACCAGCGCGCCGCGCCAGGTGGAGACCCTGTCATGGCGCGTGACATGCACCGCGGGGGCCACGATCTGCTTGTAGTCGGTCGTGTAGTCGTCCCAGCGCCAGCCGCCGATCGCCTGCCAGTGGGTGCCGAGGGAGATCGTATAGTTGAGATAGGGCGCGTAATCGTGCGAGGTCGCGCCCGACATGCTGCGCAGGCGCGACGCGAAGGGGAAATCGGCGCCCTGGTCCGGGTCGAGCAGCGACGTTTTGGTCTGCGGATAGGTGTAGCGGGTGATGTCGGCGGTCTGGCGCTGGATTTCGAACCCGAAGAGGAGCTGGTGGCGCAGCGAGCCGGTGCGGTAATCGGCGTTGCCTTCGAGCTGGTTGTCGAGCAGGGTCGAGGGGCCGCTGAGCGCCAGGGTGTTGCGCGTGACCTGGATCTGCGACAGGGGCACGGAGGCCGGCGCGATATTCGTATAGGGCGTATAGCCGAGGATCTGCGGTTCGACCGCGCGCTGGGCGGTATTGTAGGTGGAATAGCGGACCTGGTCATGGAAAGTCAGGTGCCGGCTGACATCATGTTCCAGCCTGATCGTGCCGACATTGACCGCCGAACGCAGATAGTCGCCGGGATAGCCGTAGAAATTGGATCGCGGCGTGGGGGCCGGCACGCCGTTGAGCCAGGTCGTGCCGTAATATTGGGTGTCGTAGGATTGCTGGCGGAAATAATCGATCCGCAGATGCGTCGCGGTATTCAGGCCGAAGGCGAGCGAGGGCGCGATGCCGTAGCGGCGCGTCGCGGCGAGATCGATCCCGGCCAGGCCGGCCTGCTGCACCATGGCGTTCAGCCGCCAGGCGAACCCGCCGAGCGCGGCGCCGGCGCGGCCGATATCGGCCGTGAGGCGCTGGGTGCCGTCGGTGCCGAACGACAGGGTGCCGGCGGTGACCGGCGTCATGCCGGCGCGCTTGGTGACCTCGTTGATCACGCCGCCGGTCGAGCCGCGCCCGAACAGGCTGCCTGACGGGCCCTTGAGGACCTCGACGGTTTCGAGATCGAACGGGTCGCGATAATAGCTGCCGAAATCGAGCATGCCGTCGCGATAGAAATCATTCTGCGCGTTGAAGCCGCGGATCGACAGATTGTCGCCCTGCTGCGCGCCCTCGCCCGCCGCGATGCTGATGCCCGGGACGGTCCGCAGCGCATCGAGCATGTTGGTGGTGTTCTGGTCCTGCATCAATTGCTTCGGGATTTCGGTGATCGTCTGCGGTGTGTCCACCAGCGACGTCATGATCCGGTCGAGATGCGGCTGCGTCTGCTGGTAGCCGCGCCCCTGCCCCGTCACCAGCAGGTGCTCGGCCGGACGGACCGGGGGGTGGACGGCTGCGTCATGGCCGGCGTCGCGGTCATGGTCGTGGTGCCGGTCGTGATCGCGAGAGCGATCGGGGGCGTGCAGGCCGTGGCCGGCCCGGGGACGCGGGTCGGGGCGCTGCGGCTCGGCCGCGCGGGCGTCGCCGGGCATCAGCCAGCCCGCGCCGAGCACCAGGCCGAGCGTGGTGGCGCCCATGCGGCGCCGGCCGGAGGATGGGGACATGTCGGAATGGGTTGTCATGCGAGAGCCTGAACGTTATTGCGAATTATTCTCATTCGTAATGCGAGGGGATCGCCGTGACAATCCGCCTTGGACAGATTTTTTGTCGGCCTATCGGGAAGCGCCCCAGAAAGCAGTTCTGGGGACGGCTTTGGAGAAGCCCGCCGGCGCGGCCGGCCGTCTCGCCGGAGGGGGCGCGCCTGCTGGACTGGGCGGCGCGCGGCCATGTGGAGGCGCAGCTTCTGCTGGGGCAGGCGCTGCTGGACGGCGTGCATCTGGCGCGCGACGCGGCGCAGGCGGTGGCCTGGTTCACCGTCGCGGCACAAGCGGGCCATCCGCCCGCGATGAACATGCTGGGCCGCTGCCTGGAACGCGGCTGGGGCTGCGCGCCCGATGCGGCCGCGGCGGCGGGCTGGTACGGCCGGGCGGCGGAACGCGGCGACGATTGGGCGCGCTATAACCTGGCCAATATGAGGCTGCGCGGCCGGGGCGTGGCGCGCGACCGGCGCGCGGCATGGGCGCTGTTCCTGGCGGCCGCGCGGGCGGGCCATGCGAAATCGATGAATCTGGTGGGCCGATTTCTGGAGGAGGGATGGGACAGGCCGCGCGACCGGGAGGCCGCGCGGCTGTGGTACCGGCGCGCGGCGGAGGCGGGCGATTACCGGGGCCAGCACAATCTGGCCAGCATGCTGGCGGAAGACGGCGCGATCGACGGCGCCGTCGCCTGGTGGCATCTGGCGCTGGAGGCGGCGACGCCGGACATCCTGGCGGCGATGCGCGACAGCCTGGCACGCATCGGCGATGCCGGGCCGGGCCATGTGGGGGCGGCGGCGCTGCGCGCGCGGGTGGCCGAGCGCCTGGCGGCGCATCCGGCGGCGGCCGAGGCATCACCAGGGCTCCGCCCTGGACCCGGCAGGGCCTGAGGCCCTGCACCCCATTTATTTGATAACAAACGGGTTTCCAAAGGGCGACCGCCCTTTGGTGGGTTCAAGGGCAACGTCCTTGCCGGGCAGATCCCACGCTCGATCCTACGGCCCTCATGCGGGTGGGGCGGCGCGCCAGGCGGCGATCTGGGCCAGGTCGGCCTCGGGGCGGTCCTCGGTCATGGGAACATGGCCGGCGAAGACCTGACCGGTCTCGCCATCCAGGGTGATGTCGGCGCCCTGGGGGAACGGATGGCCGGCGATCCGGCAGCTTTGCCGGTCCGGGGCGATGGTCAGGCCGGGACAGCCGACGATCGCGACCTTGCCGAATTCGCGGGCGACCACGGCGGCATGGCTGGTGCGGCCGCCATGGGCGGCGAGCAGGCCGTCTGTGCCGGTGATGGCGTCGATATCCTCGGTCAGCAGGTCGGTGGTGACCAGGATGGTCCGGCGGCCCTGCCCCGCCAGCGTGCGGGCGGCGTCGCGGCTCAGGACGACGGCGCCGGTCACCGCGC
Source organism: Nguyenibacter vanlangensis (assembly GCF_038719015.1). NCBI lineage: Bacteria > Pseudomonadati > Pseudomonadota > Alphaproteobacteria > Acetobacterales > Acetobacteraceae > Nguyenibacter > Nguyenibacter vanlangensis. The sequence continues at coordinate 3,568,884 of NZ_CP152276.1, read as the reverse complement.
CGCCGCCGGCGGGAACGCCGCGCGCGATGGCGTCCTGCGGCGGCCCGGCGAGGCGGCGGCGGGTGAGAGCGGCGGCGTCCAGCCCCTCGACCCGGCGCAGGGCCTCGGGGATGGAGATCAGGTTCTCGCGCGCCATGTCGACCGCGATCCTGAGCCGGGCCCGGGCGGCGCATTTTCCGGCGCGGGTCTGCAGCAGATAGAGCTGGCCCTCTTCCACCGTGAATTCGAAATCCTGCATGTCGTGGAACTGGTGTTCCAACTGGGTTGCGATGCGTGCCAGGGTCTGGGTTATTGCCTGGGCCTGGGCTGTTGTCGGACCCGTTGTCGGACCCGTTGTCGGACCCGTTGTCGGACCTGTCTGGGGCATGGCACGGGCGAGTTCGGCGGCGGGGGCGACCAGGGTGCGGCCGGCGACCAGGTCCTCGCCCTGTGCGTTGAAGGCGAAATCGAGATAGAGGCGGCGTTCGCCGGTGGCGGGATCGCGGGTGAAGCCGACGCCCGAGCCCGATTGCGGGCCGGAATTGCCGTAGACCATGCGCTGGATGGTGACCGCCGTGCCGGGCAGGCCGGTCAGGTTGCGCAGGCGGCGATAGGTTTGGGCCCGTTCGGAATTCCAGGAGCGGAAGACGGCGTCCACGCCCTGGGCGAGCTGGTCCATCGGCGTGTCGGGGAACGGGACGCCGCCGGCGGATTCGAAAATATCGAGATAGCGCAGGGCGAGGTCGCGCAGGGACAGGCTGTCGAGTTCGGCGGCCGATGCGGCCTGGCCCGCGCGCAGGATGGCGGTCAGCCCGTCATCGAACAAGGCCGGATCGAGGCCGCGCACGATCTGGCCGAAGGCGCGGATCAGCCGGGCGAAGCAGTCCCAGGCCAGGCGGGGATTGCCCGACAATGCGATCAGGCCCGGCAGGGTGGCGCGGGTGAGCCCGACATTGAGCAGCGTGTCGAGCATGCCGGGCATGGAGACGGGGGCACCGGAGCGGATCGAGACCAGCAGAGGGCGGTTGGGATCGCCGAAGGCGAGGCCGGTCGCCTGTTCCAGCCGATGCAGGGGCCCCGCGACCAGGGCGCGGAAGGCGTCGGCCGGGGGCGCGCCGGCGGCCAGCCACTGGGCGCAAAGCGTGGTCGGCAGCACGAAGCCGGGCGGCACGGGCAGGCCGGCGGCGGCAAGGACCATGAGGTTGAACGCCTTGCCGCCCAGTTGGGCGACCGCGCCGTCGGGCGGGGGCAGCACGCCAGGTTCGATGACCGGGATGGCGTCGACCGGGACGGGCGCGACCTGGATAGGTACGGCCGGGATGGGATGGGTCGAGATGGGATCAGGGGGCAAACCACTCTCCTACGGCGTGGTCGGACAGCAGGCGGCCGGCATTGAGCAGGGCATCGGCCACGGATTCGAGCGCCCCGGCGATGGCGGTGGCGAGCGTTACGGTCCTTGCGTCGAGGTCGGCATGCATCAGCCGGGCGAAGACGTCGCGCTCGGCCGCGTCGGTGGCATGTTCGTGGGCGTGCAGCCGGTCGAACAGGCCGATCAGCAGGCGCATCTCGCGCCGGGGCATGCCCTGGTGCAGGCTGCGCAGGGCACAGAGCAGGCGGACATAGTCCTTGGCCGCCATGACCGCCTGCGCGGCCAGTTGCAGCAGGGTCGCGCGGATGTCGGCGGGCAGGTCCGCGGGCAGGAACTGCAGGCGGAAGGCCGCGTCCTCGAACTGGTCGGCGGCGTCGTCGGCGTGGGAGGCGATGGCGCGCCAGGGGCGGGATTTGTCGTCGCGGCACAGGCCGCAGATGTGCCCGACCTGGCGGTCGGCCAGGGCCTCCCAACGCTGGGCGCGGGCGGCGGCGGCCAGCAGGTCGGGCACGTTGCCCAGCAGGGCGGCGTGGACCAGGCTGCCGAGATCGAGGATCAGCGCCGCGTGGTCGATCGCGTCGTCGAGGATGCGGTCGGCCATGGAGGCGACGCGGGTCATCAGCTCGGCCTGCAGCATGTCGCGGATGGCGGGCGGGGACTGCCCGTTGCGCAGGGCCTCGCTGGAGGTCCGCAGGGCTTCGCGCAGGAAGGCCATCGTGCCGTCCTGGCCCAGCGCGCGCTGCATCGTGCCGTAGGACCCGCCGGTGAGCTGCGAGACGGTGTCCAGCAGGTCGCCGATCATCGTCTCGCCGCCCGCCTCGAGATAGGCGCGGTGGCCGTATTCGTGGTCGGCGGCCCAGTGCAGCAGGGCGACGGCGGCCGGGCCGGACACGAAATGGCGCAGGCTTTTGCGCGCCTTGTTCCAGTCGATGAGAAAGACCAGCGACGCGCCCAGGGTTTCGAGCGCCGCGTCGAGGGCGGGAAGGTCCGCGGCCTGGAGGATGCCGGTGGCGAGGGTGAACTGGCCCTGTTCGCTGCCGGGCAAATGGCGGCTGGATTGCGTCCAGGTCAGGGCGGGCAGGCGGTTCTGGAAGAATTCCAGGCGCTGCCTGTGGATGTCGCTGTGCAGGACCGACAGGCGCGGGGCCTCGTCCCGCCCCTCGATCTGCACGATCAGGACGTGGGCGTCGGTGGTGCCGAGATCGTTCTGGATGATCAGGCGCGGCCCGTCGCGCATGGCGTTGGTCGCCAGCCCCGGGTGGTTGAACTTGAGCGGCGCGGTGCGGTTGAGCCCGCGCATGAAGGCGGCCACGCGCTGCCGGTCCCTGTCGTCCAGGCGATAGGCGCGGGCGCCGGCGATATCGGTTTCGGCCAGGCCGGCGGCGATGTCGTTGATCGCCCTGTGCAGGTCCATGACCAGGCGGTGCAGGGAATCGGCGCCTTCGGCCGGGACGCGGCAGAGTTGCGAGACCAGGCCGGGGGGCAGGACATCGTCCGCGACGCGGATGGCGGCGCGCTGCGCGTGCTCACGCATACCCAGGCCGTCGGCGGCGGCCTGGTCGAGGAGGCCGGCCGCCGCCCCGGCCTCGGCCGCCCGGCGCATGCGGGACAGGTCGTCCAGCAGGGCGGCGATGACGGCGCCGGCCTGCGGCACGCGCAGGCCGGCCTGTGTCCGTTCCAGCAGGGCGGGCGGATCGTAGAGCACGGCATGGTCGAGGCCGGCGAGCGTCCGTTCGGCGGTGAGGCCGGCGAAGGGCTGGCGGTCGTCGCGGCCGGCGGATGCCTCGGCCGCCTGGAGCCAACTGAGCGCGAACTTGATGCGGCCGTTGGCGGCGAGCGCCTCGGCCAGCAGGTTGGGCAGGAGCAGCGCCGGTTGCGCCAGTGCCGCCACCGCTTCCTGCTTCTGAATGGTCATGACCCCTCCCCGGGCGCGGGATGCCATCCCGCCCCGGGAGTGTGGGCATGGCGGGGGCGGGAATCGACCGCGCCGGCGGGCGGTCGATGGAATGTGAAAGGGGCGGAATGTGAAAGGAGCGCCCGTTTCAGGCGGTCAGGTCGTGGAGCGCGGGGTAGAGACGCCGGAAGCGTGCATAGCGTTCGGCGTAGAGCGGGACCGCGTCGCGGTCCGGTTCGACGGTGCGGGCGGGGTTGAAAGGACGCAGGGCGTCGGCCTGGCTGGTGCCGTGGGCGATCATCGCCAGGCGGGCGGCGCCCAGTGCCGCCGCGTGTTCGGCATTGTGCGGGATGACCAGCGGGCGGTCCAGCACGGTGGCGATGATGCGGGTCCAGGCGAGGCTGCGTCCGCCGCCGCCGATGATGGGGAGCGGGCCGGCCGGCGATTGCCGGCCTGCCAGCAGGTCCTGCCCCAGGCGCAGCGAGAAGGCGACGCCTTCGAGCACCGCGCGGGCGAGGTCCACTTCGTCGGTCATCGCGTCCAGGCCGATGAAGGCGCCACGGGCGGCGGGGTCGTGATAGGGGGTGCGTTCGCCGCGCAGATAGGGCTGGAACAGGATGCGGCCCGGTGCCGCGCCGCGCGCCTGGACCTTGTCCAGCAGGGCGGCGATGTCGGGTTCGCGGCACAGGGCGGCGACCCAGGCCAGGCAACTGCCGCCATTGAGCATGGCGGCCATCTGATACCAACGGCCGGGCAGGCAGTGGGCGAAATCGTGCAGGCTGATATCGGGGTCGGGATCGTAGGATTCGCGCACCGCGACATAGACCGCGCCGGTGCCGAGCGAGAGGAACGCCTGCCCGGCATCGGCGCAGCCCAGCCCCGCCGCGCCGACGGGCGTATCGCCGCCGCCGGTCGCCACCACGACATCCGGCGACAGGCCGAGTTCCCGCGCCACGGCGGGGCGCAGGTGGCCGGCGGGGGCCGTGCCCTCGGACAGAGGGGGCAGGGTCGCGCCGTCGAGGCCGATCGCGCCGAGGATCGGGGCGGACCAGGCGCGGGCGGCCTGGTCGAAGAGCTGGGTGCCGGCGGCGTCGGACATGTCGGACGCCGCCTGGCCGGTCAGCCACAGGCGCAGATAATCCTTGGGCCACAGGACATGGCGGATCCGGGCGAACAAGGCGGGTTCGTCATCTTTCAGCCAGAGCAGTTTCGCGGCGCTGAAGCTGGCCATGGGGCGGACGCCGGTGATGCGGGCGAGGCCAGGGACCGCCTGCTGCAAACGCAGCGCCTGGTCCTGGCCGCGTTCGTCGTTCCACAGCAGCGCCGGGCGCAGGGGACGCCAATCCCGGTCCAGCGGCGCGACGGAGTGCATCTGCCCCGACAGGCCGATGGCGCGGACGGCGGCGAAGGCCTGCGGCGCATCGGCGCGCAGTTGCGCCAGCACCGCGCGGGCGGCGGCGATCCAGCTTTCGGGATCCTGTTCGCTGATGCCGGGGCGCGGCTGGAGCACCTGCGACGCGGCGGTGGCGGCGGCCAGTACCGTCTGGCCGTCATCGACGAGAATGGCCTTGGTGGCGGTGGTTCCGAGATCGAGTCCCAGATAGGTCATGAGCCGGGTCCTTGCAGGCGGGGAGCGAGGCCGCCGTGATGCAGGCGGCCCTGGGATTCTGGATCCGGGACCGTAGCGGCTGCGGCGATGTGCGCCGAGGGGGGCGCGGACATGTGATCGCGCCGGCTTGACCGGGCGCGGCGCGCGGGTCATTTCTGATCCGAACCAAGAGGAGAGACGCGATGCCCCCTGCCCCGCAATGGATCGGTTTCGCCCTGCTGGCGCTGGGCATGGCGCTGACGCCGGGACCGAACATGGTCTATCTGATTTCGCGTTCGATCTCGCAGGGGGCGAAGGCGGGGCTGGTCTCGCTGGGAGGTGTCGCGCTGGGGTTCGTCATCTACATGCTTTGCGCGGTCCTGGGGCTGACGGCGCTGCTGCTGGCTGTGCCGTTCGCCTATGACACGGTGCGGCTGGCGGGGGCGGGCTATCTGGCCTATCTGGCCTGGCAGGCGCTGCGGCCGGGCGGGCGGTCGCCGTTCCAGGTGCGGACGCTGCCGCGGGACAGCGCGCGGCGGCTGTTCACCATGGGGCTGGTGACCAACCTGCTGAATCCGAAGATCGCGATCATGTATCTGTCGCTGCTGCCGCAATTCATCAGCCGTGCGCCGCACGGGAGCGTGCGGGGCGACATCCTGAGCCAGTCGCTGATCCTGGGCGGGACGCAGATCGCGCTGAGCGTGGCGGTGAACGCGGTGATCGCGGTGATGGCCGGCACGATCGCGACCTTTCTGAACCGGCGCCCCGCCTGGCTGCGGCTGCAACGCTGGGTGATGGGCACGGTCCTGGCCGGGCTGGCGGTGCGGATGGCGACGCAGAACCGCCCGGCATAGGCGCGGCAGGATGGTCGGGGCGTCCAAGACACCGGGACGGGACCGGCGAGAATGCTGCGGCATGTCGGGCTGGAGGGGAATTATACCTGGGTCAATTCGACCGCGCGCATCCGCCGGGAGACGTTGCATCCCTGCCCTCGGCCTCGGACAACGATTTCAACGCGGCGCTGCATGACGAGAATGGGCGCCTGAGCGTGCGGGCGGCCAGCAACCTGAATGCGTCGACCGATATCTATTCCGCCATCTATTCCGCGGCGTGTTTCCGCCTCGACCTGGGGGTGGCCTGTGCGATTACGCGGAACCGAAGGTCCAGCGACAGCCGGCCCATCCGGGACGCCCCGGTCGTGGTGACAGGATCGGGGCGGCCATCGTCCTGACGGCGCAAGCCGCAACCACATTAACAATAATTTAATAATCTGCGCCAGAAAACCCTGCGCCGTTCAGAACGTAGAAAGATTTGAAATTTCGTAACGAAATGAGGTCAGAGAGCGAATTTTACGCGCGAGGACAAGTCTCGTCCTATCGGTCTTCTGCGATTCGACATCTTATGTGTCTATTTTTAAATATTCGGGAATGGGTTTATGGCGTCGTGCGCGGTGGTTTTGAAGTCCTATATGTGGAACGACTTCATTTCCAGACAATTGAACCGGCTTCTCTCCGGTGCCGGTACTCTCGATGTATATCTTTCTATTGACGAAACGGCGGGCTCGGCGGGGCCCGTGCCCTATGACAAGGTGCTGAGGACGAATCAGGGCGAGATGCTGGAACTCGGCCTGGCCGACCGATATGAGAAAGGCAGCCTGCTGTGGTGGAATGCCGACTATACGCACTATCAGGTTCTGAACGTCATACCCGATTATGATTATTATCTGTTTGTGGAGTATGACGCGTGCATATTGGGCAGCATCGCGGAATTCGCGAACGCGGCCATCCTGTCCGGCGCCGAGACCGTCTTTCATCCACGGGACGACCTGGACGGCTGGTGGTGGACGCGATTCCATAAAAACCTCTATTCAAGCGAGGAATTTCGCGGCGCGTTGAATTGCGTCCTGATGCATTCCAACCGGGCGTTGCGCTATCTCTGGCAGCGGCGGCGCGAGATGTCCCGGCGGACGGACATCGATTTCTGGCCGCTGAGCGAAACCTTCGTGCCGACCGAACTGCATCGCGGCGGCTTTGCCACGGCGCCGCTTTCCCGATTCGGCGACCTGAGCCGGTATCACTGGTTTCCGCCGATCCTGGAAGACGATCTTGATACGCTTGGCGTGCAGGAACCTGCCTTCGTGCATCCGGTCCGCGACAAGGCGGGCTATATTGCCAGCCTGCTGGCGAACACGAATGCAGTGAAGGATTATTTTCTGCCCGGCAGTCCCATGCGACAGGCATTGGCGCGGTTCCCGGGGGAGGTCACCCGGGGGCGCCTTTACCGTGCCGCGCTGGCACGCGGCAGAACGGCCCTGCGGGAGCGCTTGGGCGCGCCGTGACCTGGCCGCCCTGTCTTGCCCGAATCATATTTGCCCAATCCTATCCGCCGAATCCTATTTGCCCGGTCATATTTGTGACCAGTTTCGACGGGCGGGGGCGGGGGACCCGAGGACGCCGCGGTGATCCAGCATCCTTGCGACCCGCTGGCCGAACCGCGCGCTGGGATCCGCGATCGTCACGTGGAACAGCCAGCCCAGGGCGATGGAGAGGGGCGGAACGACGGCGAGGAGGAAGGGCAACGGCACGGCCTGCAAGAGGCTGACGATCGCCAGAATCAGCGGCACATGGACGAGATACAGGCTGTAGGAGATGCGCCCCAGGAAACGGAGCGACGGACGCAGCAAGATGCGCTCGGTCATGCCGGGCGACAAGGATGCGGTGATCACCATGACCGATCCGAACGCGACCATGGTTTCCTGCAGGGCATGAATCTGCGACCAATGTCCCTGAAAGACGAACAGGCCGCCGAGCAGCAATGCCAGCCGCCCGCGGACGGACAATGTCGTCAGGGCGTTGCGGATCGGCTGAAGGTAGAAGCCGATCAGCGATCCCATCACGAAGAAGCAGGCATAGTACGCCGTCCACTGGATTTCATAACCGAGCTTGTCCGTCGTGCGATATTCCATGCTCGACAGCAGGGCGCCGTGCGCGCCGAAGCCGCCGCCGACACAGAACTGAAGGAAGACGACAAAGGCCGCCAGACCCGCGAGGACCGCGATGGCCCCCCGCGCCCGGTAGCGCGCGATCGGCAGGATCAGGAACGGAAACAGGAGCGAGACCCGCATTTCCCAGATCAGGGAGTGGATGGCGCCGTTCACGCTGTTGCGGTGGCCATACATCAGGGCATGGTCCACGAGCGTCCACAGGGTGAGCGGATGCGACCAGTTCATCCTGGTGACCCATTCGCTGGCGCCCGGCACGCCGGCCCACCGCCTGAAGACGAGGTTCAGCACCGCGGCGCCCAGGATCGCCGCGCAATACGGAAAATAGATGCGGGCCACGCGCTTGATGACGAATGTACGGTAGGCCGGCACCCGGCGTTCGGCCCAGGGAAGGGCCAGGACAAGGCCGCTGAGGACGTAGAAGAGCGTCACGGCCTCGTAACCGCTCCAGACGATGCGGGCCGGCGTGTAGAAAAGAATATATTGCCCCAGCGTATGAGCCGGGGTCTGCCAGGTGGAGAAGAAAAAATCGCAAAAGGCGGGTTGCGTCAGAAAGCAATGGTGGATCACCACGATCAGCGCGGCGAGGCCACGTACGGAATCAAGCGCCGCCAGGCGCGCCGGCGTACCCCGGTTGATGGCGGCGATTTCGTCGCCTGTGCCGCCATCGGCGATTTCGGTGTTCTTCAAGGCACCTGTTTCTCCGGTCACGAGCATATGAGGGATTATATGAGGGGTTTTTGATTGTTCCTGCCATCAGCTCCATGCATCCACGTTCTCTTGCAGGGGCTGCCGGGAGGCCGGTTTCGGCGGGCGGCGCACGGCGTCGACGATCAAGCCGCCGACATCCTTCTGCCATAGCCACAACCCGTTCGCCTGGCCGCGGAAGCTCGGCTCTCCACCCAGGGCGCCGCGCGGAACGAAGCCGGCGGACAGGCCGATGCCGAAGAGATTGGGCAGGGCAGTGCCGGCCCCGTCCAGGACGCGGCATTGTCCGTCAACGAGCGGCTGCTGCGGCCCGGTCTGGGACAGGAGGCGAATGGGTGTGCCGTCCATGTCCATGACAGGCAGGGCGCGCGGCCGATAGCCGACGGCGGCGACGACTATATCGGCCCGATTCAGTATGCCCAGGGCCTGGGGGTCGAGGGTCTGGGAGTCGAGGGGCTGGGAGTCAAGGGTCTGGGGGTTGGCGGATCGCCGCAGGCAGTGCAGTGCCAGCCTTGGTTCCGGCGCGCGGCCGCCGATGCCACGGGCCTGCATGATCAGTTCGCGTGAATCGAGCCGGAAACCGGCGAAACGAAAAACCTTGCCGCTGATGCCGCAAATATCCTCTTCGTCGAATTCGGTGTAGCCCTCGGCCAGGGCGCTTTGGGCATCCGGGTAGTAGATGCGCAGCGGGCGGCGATGCAGCAGCGTGACGCCGCCTGCCTTAAAGCGCACCGTGGGCATGCGGTTCAGCAATGCGTGGCAGACCGCGGCGGCGCTGGTCGATCCGCCGACAACGGCGACGCGCGGGTCGTCCAGGCCGGACAGGCGATCCGCCATGCGCTGCAGGCCGCCGAGGCCGAGCACGTCGCCGGACTGGACCAGGCGGTCGCCGCACAGATCCACGAGCGTGGCGCCGCCGACCCGTTCGGCCGCGAGGCGCTCTTCCGGCTGATGGCCGCCGGTGGCCAGCACCACGTTTCGGGCATGCAGCGCGCGCTGGTTGCCGTGTTCGTCCCGGACCGTCACGCGCCAGCCGTCCCGATCGCGGCGCACGTGACAAGCCGTGTGGCATGTCAGGACCGCGCAGCCCGCGTAATCGCGGATCATCGCCTCCAGCGCCGCTCCGACCAGGGCCAGGAAGCGTCCGGCATCGCGCAGCGGCACCGCCCCGTCCCCGGCCGCGGCGAGGCTTTTCGCAAGCGGATGATCGTATAGAGCCGTCAGGGGCGTCGGGACGGGGCTGCGCAGGCAATCGACGAAGGTGGCGCCGCTGCTGTCGGAATTGATGGCGTAGTGACCGATCGTTCCCGCGCCCAGCGCGCCGGACCGTTCGACGATCGCCACCCCTGCGGACAGAAGATCATCGAGTTGCCCGGCATGGTGGGCCGCCAGGAGCGGCGCGATTCCGGCCGGGCCGCCGCCGACGATCACGAGCTGGAAGCGTCGTTCCTCGTAGAGAAAATCGGGCATGACGACCGCCACTTTCCGTCCGGTTATCTGCGTTCAGTTATCATGTTCGGTTATCGGCATGTCCTCGAAACCGGACGCGCGGCCGTTCAATTGAATTCCTGCTGGCAACTGCGCCTGAATTCATCACATACGAATTGAATCGTGTCGGACGTCATCCGGTGGCCGAGCGGCAAGGATACGACGCCCGACGCGATGCGGTCAGTGACCGGCAGAGACGTCGTTTCGGCCCTGGGGACGAAATATTTCTGTTCGGCGAGATGGGGCGAGAAATATGTCGCGGTGCCGATTTGGCTGTCCTTCATGCGGGCAAGCACCTGGTCCCGGCGGGACGCGCCGCGCTCGGGCAGGAGTACCGGCATGAACTGATAGGCCGAGCGCCGGCCGAGAACCGTCTGGAACGTGAAATCCGGCAGGCAGTCCCGGTACATCTGCGCCAGCTCGTCCTTTTTCCGGCTGATGGCTTCCAGCCTTTTCAGCCCGTCCAGTCCGAGGAGGGCGCTGATCTCGGGCATTTTTGAATTGATCCCGTCAATCGTCGCGTGGCGCGGGCGCTCGAAGCCGAAATTGCCCATGGCGCGGAGCTGCTGGATCATCCCGGCATCGTCGCTGTAGATGAAGCCGCCTTCTCCGACGCCCAGCGCCTTGGTGGCGTGAAGAGAAAAGACGATCGGGAAGGGAAACCCGGTGCCGAACCCGTGCCCGGCCAGATTCAGGCTGCCCAGGGACGATGCTGCGTCCACGACGGTGGGAATGCCGTACGATTCGTAAAAATCGATGTAGCGCCCGAGATCGATGGCGTTTCCAAACGCGGCGTAGGGAAAGATCGCCGCGATTTTCGAAGCCTGGGAGGCCAGGATCTGCGCCTCCGACTCGGCGCTCATGGTCCAGCTCTGCGGATCGATATCGGCGAAGAGCGGCGTGAAGCCCGCCCATATGACCGCATGGGCCGCGGCGGCGAAGGTAAAGGACGGCATGAGAACATATGGTTTTTGAGACCGGTCGACATGCCGCGTTACATATTTGAGGGCGATCATCAAACCGATGGTCGCATTGCATACGGTCACGCAGCTTCCGACACCGCCGAACACTGTCGAAATAAGCGCGGATTCAAATTTCGTATTCACGGGACCATAGTTACTATAGATCCCGGATTCTTCTATTTCATTGATTTCCCGCAAAAGGCCGCTGAGCTGAGCTACGTTGGTTTCTAAAAATGGCACCTGCCCCACGCGCATTGAATCAATCCCTTCAATACAGATCCTATATGTGGATAAAAATTCGATCTGTTTGGATTTGTTTGAATTATGAAAACGTCAGAAAACACGTAGCTTGAAACTGGAATAGTATTATCTTGCACGTCTCAATCGTCAATTTCAATATTTTTTAATCCCTCATATTTACAGTCATTTTGTTCTATTTTTTGGTCATATTGTATCATGGTTAAAAATATATTTTCATAATTCCGTGAAGCCCCGGGCGGCGATTCTATTGCTTTCCCTGGTGCTTTCCCTGGCGGTTCGCCCGGCCCGAGGGACGGACCGGGTGGAGTCTCTACGGACGAGGCGTGGTGCATGCGGAGTGCTTTCTCCGTTCAAAGCACCTAATCATGGCAGGAAGTGGACGGCGGGAGGTTCCGGGGAAAGAGACGAAAGAATCGGCATTGCCGCATCCGCGGCGAGACCGCGGGCGGGGTGCGCGCGGCCGATCCGGGCCGGCCGGCGCACAGGAAGATTTACCACCTGGAAACTTTTCCGATGTTTGGCGTTATTGAAATTTTTATGGCGAAGCGGAAATGTCTCCATGCATGTTTGAAAATTACGGACATGATCAATATTGTCCTGAGTTCTGACCCTCTTGTTTCGAACGTGAGACAGGACGTCAGCATGAAATAATTCATGAACATTTTCATGCCGCAGGGTGGATGCCGCCATGACATGCGTCTATGACCCGGCGGAAGACCTGATCATGTCGTGCAAACCCTTCGAGGCGTAAATGTCGTCCGCCCAGTTGAAAGCCATTCCCGTCGCGCACCCGTCTTTCCAGGACCGGGATTTCCAGGATCGGGATTTCCGGAATCAGGATCTTCAGCCATATCATGCGCGCCTTCCGACCACCGATTTCGGTACGTTCTGGTATGGGGGGCGCCTGTCCGCGCTCGAACATGCCTGTGCCGCGTCGTTCGTCTTTCGTGGCTATGCGCTGACCCTGTTTTCATATCAGCCGGTCGAGAACGTGCCGGACGGCGTCACGGTCGCGAATGCGGCGGATGTGCTGCCGGAGGAGATGACGCGACGGTTCCTGCATAATGGCCGGCCCGCCCTGGGTCATTTCTCCGACCTGTTTCGTTACGTGATGATCCGGCAATATGGCATGGCCTGGGTCGATCTGGACGTCCTTATGCTGTCGAACCGGATTGCGTATACCCTGCCCGACATCGTCGCGCGCGAGGAGCAGGGCGGCATCAATGGCGCGATTCTTTATCTGCGCGACGCCGCCATGCTGCAATCGCTGATCGCCGGCGCGGAAGCCATGGCCGATCGCAATCTGCGCTGGGGCGAAACCGGGCCCTTGCTGCTGGGCAAGCTGGCGAAGGCCTATCCCGAGACGCTGCGCCCGGCCGCGGCTAATATTTTCTATCCGATCGAGCATTACGACATCCAGAAAGTCCTTCTGCCGGAATGGCGCGACGCATGCGCCGCGAAATGCGGGCAGGCCATCACGCTGCATCTGTTCAACAATATTCTGACGGGCATGGGATATTGGAAAGACATGGCGCCCCCGGAGGGGAGTTTTCTGTACGAGGCGCTGGCCGCCGACGGGGCGCTCGGCTTGTTCCGCGACATCTATCCCGTCACTGTCATGCGGAACATGGTGAGGAATTACCAGTTCGGCCTCAACGGTGCCGCTCTGGGCATCAGAAGCATCGTCAGGCAGGCTTTTCCGAGCGTGCTGCGGACTTATCGGCATTATTATCCGCGGTGAGAGCAGCGCGCCGCAAGGAGGGAACGGCGGCGATGTCCGCGAAGCCGGTCAGGGCGCGGCGGCGATACCAGGCGGTCCAGAGGGTGAGGCCGATGATGCTGCCATAGGACAGGAGCGGCGCGACCAGCAGGTATGCGCGGACGCCGAGCGCGAAGACCAGGGCGACGCCGGCCAGGGCGTCGGCGAGCAGGCCGGCGCCCCAGACCAGGGTCATGCGCAGCATGACGCGGCGGATCGCGGGATGGTCGCGCCGGGCCTGGAAGGCGACGGCGGCGGAAGGGGCGGTGCGGCGCAGGGTGGCGAGGGCGAGCGGATAGACGAGCGGCCGGCCGATCGCGGCCGAGCCGAGGAAGGCGATGCCGATGACGGCCGTCACCATCTTTTCACGCAGTTGCAGGAATTTTTCCGAACCGCCGCCCAGCAGCGCCAGCAGGGACAGCATGATGCCCGCCAGCACGATGAACGACAGCGCGTCGATGCGGCGCGTCAGGCAGAATTCGCCCGCGCTGAACAGCAGGGGCGGCAGGGACGCGGCCATCAGGCCCCCGGCCGCGCCCCAGGCCGGGCGAACGGCATCATAGACCAGGACCGGCAGGACGATATTCGTGCCGACATCGAGCGCGGCCTTCCACCCGGCACGGCGGAACCAGGCCAGCAGGCCGGAGGATTGCGGGGCGGGCTGCGTCGTCATGGGCGGAGTCCTGTCGCGATCGGGTTGCCGTGTGAGTCGTGCGGCATGTGGTGGGGCTGGCGCGCGCGATGGGTGGCGGCGATGAGCGTGACGACATCGCGGATCAGCGGTCGATTTGGCGACGCATGGACGCAATCCTATGTTGACGATGTCATCATCACGCCAAATGGTAACATTGTCAACATTAATGTCGCGGCAGTTCGGATGCGGGTTGCGGGTGGGCTGGAGGGTTACGGGCTGCGGCCTGTCCGGACGGCGAATGCGACTTCGGACCGGCCGTTCCGTTCGGCCTGGCGGGCGGCGGCCTGGTGATCGTAGGGCACGGCGTGGAGGGTGGCCGCCCAGCCTTGCGGCGCGCGGGTCAGGGTGGCGTAGCGGGCGTGGGGGCTGCCGGCGTCCATGACGTGGGGACAGGGGCGGTCGTCGCGGAAGGACGGCATGCCGACGCTGCCGGGATTGACGACCAGCACGTCGCCGGCGGTGACGATGCGCGCGATATGGGTGTGGCCGCAGAGCACGACCCTGGCATGGCCGATGCCGGCCAGCTTGCGGCGGATCGTTTCGTCCGGGGCGAGGGCGGCGTGGCCGGCGGAGACGTCTTCGAGCAGATAATCCAGATCGCCGCCGGCCGGACTGCCGTGGCAGGCGAAGAGATCGCCGTCGAGCAGGCTGAGCGTCGGCGGCAGGGTGTGCAGCCAGGCCAGGTGCCGGTCGGCGAGGCGGGGACGGGCGAAAGCGTCGGAGGCGCCGGTCGCACCGGCCAGCACCTGCCGTTCGTGGTTGCCCGCCAGGGTCGCGGCACCCAGCGCCATCTGGGCATCGGCGCTGCCGGCCGGGTCGAACGGGCCCGAGACGAGATCGCCGAGATTGACGACCAGGTCGGGGTGCAGGCGGCCGATGTCGCGCAGCACCGCCTGCAGCGCGAGCAGATTGCCGTGACTATCCGCGATGACCGCGATCTTCATGCGCGGATTCTACACCCCGCGCGCCGCGCCGCAAGGAATCGCAGCCCCTCAACCATAATCCATTGATAAACGAAACGGTTTCCAAAGGCCGCCGGCCTTTGGCGGGGTCCAAGGGCAGCGCCCCTGGCCGGTGCCGCCAGCGTTACGCGGCCGCGTAGGACGCACGCGCGGCGTCGACGGCATTGCCTTGCGGGAGAGAGAAGCCCTCGGCGCGGAGGGAGGCTTCGAGTGCGGCGAGGGTGATGAGCACCTTGTGCTTCATGGCGTTGTAGCCCATGGCGCCGATGCGCCAGATCTTCCCCGCCAGGGGGCCGAAGGCGGTGCCGATCTCGATTTCGAATTCCGCGCGCATGCGGGTGCGCACCGCCTCGCCGTCGATGCAATCGGGGATGTGCACGCCGGTGACGTTGGTCATGCGATGCGCGTCCTGGCCATACAGGGCCAGCCCCATGGCGCGCAGCCCGGCGCCCATCGCCGCCCCGGCCGCGCGGTGCCGGGCGAAGCGGGCCTCCAGCCCCTCTTCCACCATGATCCGCGCCGCCTCGCGCGCCGCATAGAGCATGGAGGTCGCCTCGGTATGGTGGTTCAGCCGCTGCTCGGACCAGTAATCCATGACCATCGCCAGGTCGAAATAGTTCGAGCCGATGCGCGGCCGCGCGCCGTCGCGGCTGTCGGCGGTGCGGATCCCGGCCTCGACATGGCGGCGGGCCATGATGTGCGCCGCCGCGCGGTCCGAGATCGTGATCGGCGCCGAGCCCGGCGGGCCGCCCATGCATTTCTGCAGGCCGCCCGTCACCACATCCACCCCCCAGGCATCGGTCGCCACCGCCATGCCGCCCAAGGTGGCGGTGGCGTCGACATAGGACAGCACGCCGTGGCGGCGGCAGATGTCCCCCACCCCGTCCAGCGGCTGCGCCATGGTGGTGGAGGTGTCGCCGTGGATGGCCGCGAAGATTTGCGGCTGGTGCTCGACGATCGCGGCCTCGATCTGCCCGCGGGTCGCGACTTCGCCCCAGGGGATGTCGAGGGTGCGGATGTCGGCGCCGATGCGCCCGGCGATTTCCGACAGCAGCAGGCCGAAGCGACCGGCGCGCAGCACCAGCAGCCGCGCCCCCGGTTCGACCAGCGAGACCAGCGCCGCCTCGATCCCCGCCCGCGCCGTGCCGTCGACCAGGAAGGTCCAGCGGTTTTCCGTCATGAACACATGACGATACAGCGCCATCGTCTGGTTCATATACCCCGTCATCTCCGGGTCGAACTGCCCCAGCATGTCCGCCGCCATCGCGCGCAGCACCCGCGGATGCACGTTCACCGGACCCGGGCCCATCAGCAGCCGGTGCGGCGGGTCAATCTGTCCGAACATGGGCGGCTCCTTCCTCCGTCTCGTCTTTTCGTCAGCGCCGGCCGGCCTGGTGCGCTTCGGCGAAGCGCGCCACGAAATCGGTCAGCGCCCGCAGCGCGCAGTCGGCGTCGGCTTCGTCGACCGCCTCGGCCGGGTTGTGGCTGATGCCGCCGGCGCAGCGGAGGAACAGCATGCCGACCGGCGCCAGGCGGGCCATCGCCATGGCGTCGTGCCCTGCCCCGCTGACCAGCACGTGCGGCGCGTGGCCGGTGGCCTGCCGCACCGCCTCTTCCAGCAGCCCGGTCAGCGCCGGGTCGCACGGGGTGGCCGGCAAATCCTGCTGCTGCGCCAGGTCCAGCGTGACCTGGCGGCGGGCGGCGATCTCGGACAGGGCGGCGCGGATCGCCCGGGCCGCGCCGTCGCGCACCGCATGGGTGCCGGCGCGGACGTCGATGGTGAAGCCGACCGTGCCGGGCACCACGTTGGGCACGCCGGGACCGACCGCCAGCCGGCCGACGGTGGCCACCAGGTCGGGCGGGCCGCCGCCGCCGATCCGTTCGATCGCCAGCACCATTTCGGCCGCGGCGGCCAGCGCGTCGCGGCGCAGATCCATCGCCATGGTGCCGGCATGGCCGGCCACCCCGGTGACATCCGCCTGGAAGCGATATTGCGCGGCGATCGCGCTGACCACGCCCAGCGGCCGGTCCGCGGCTTCGAGCACCGGGCCCTGTTCGATATGGGCCTCGACATAGGCCAGCACGTCGGCGCGGCGCCGCGCGGCCTGGCTGAAGCGGGCCAGGTCGAGGCCGAAGCCGCCGAGCGCGTCGGCCAGGCTGGTGCCCTGGGCGTCGACCATGTCCTGGGCCATGTCCTGGCCGGCCAGCGCGCCGGCCACCGCGCGGCTGCACAGCATCGAGACCGGAAAGCGCGAGCCTTCCTCGTCCCCGAAGCCGATCACTTCGAGCGCGAAGGGAAAGCGCCGGCCGCGTTCGGCGAAATGGGCGACGGTTTCGATCCCCAGCATCACCCCCAGCATGCCGTCATAGCGGCCGGCGTCGCGCACGCTGTCGACATGCGAGCCGAGCAGCAGCGCCGGGGCGTCGGGCATGCTGCCCTCATACCGGCCGACGATGTTGCCCGCCGGGTCGATGCGCGCGCGCATCCCGGCCTCGGCCATCCAGGCGGCGATCCGGTCCAGGGTCGCCGCGTGCCCGCCGCCCAGATAGGGCCGGAACAACTGCCCCGGCACGTCCGAATAGGGTACCTCGCCCAAAAGGTCGCACCGCGATACCGCGCGGGCACCGGAAGGGCGATCACCGGAGGGACGGGCGCCGGGGGAGCGAGTTGGTGTGGCAAGGGGGGAATGGGGCACGAGGATATCCTGCCGGCTCAGCGTCTTGTATACAAGATGGAATGGAAGGCAATCCGCAGGGCACGAGATGGGGGCGCGAACCGGGTCAGCGCGGCGTGGCCTGGAGCGCGGCCTTGAGGTGGTCCAGCCGGTTGGAGGCGCTGCGATAGTTCAGCGCCTTCTCGACATGGCGGAGATGCGTGTCCATCAGCCGTGCGGCGCCTTGCGTGTCGCCGTGTTCGAGCGCGTCGATGATCTCGTCATGCTCGCGGCAGGATTCGTGCGCGTCGTGCGAGGATTGATAGAGGGCGGCGATCAGCACGGTGCGGGTGGTCAGGTCCTGCAGCAGGGCGGCGAGCACCGGATTGCCAAGGGTTTCGGCCAGGCAGACATGGAAATGGCCGAGCAGGTAGCTGCGTTCGGCGCGGTCGCCGCCGGCGATGGCCTGCTGTTCGGCGTGGACATGCGCGCGCAATGCGCGGATCGCGGCCGCGTCCACCCGGCCGAGCGTGACCAGCATGCCGACTTCCAGCGCGCGGCGGGCGTCGATGGTGTTCTGGGCTTCGCGCACCGAGGGTTCGACGACGAACCAGCCGCGCCGGGCCGAGACCTCGACGATGCCACGGGCCTGCAGGCGCATCATCGCTTCGCGCACCAGGGTGCGGGAGACGCCGAAGATTTCGGACAATTCCTTCTCGCCCAGCCGTTCGCCGGGCGCGATGCGGCCCGAGAGCGCCGCATGAATGATGCGGTCCTCGATCAGGTGCGGCGTCTTGTGTGCATCGTCTTTGGCGGCGTCTCGCATACAAGGACTATGACCAACGGGACGACATTTCGCAATCTGTATGATGTCGGCGGATCAGAGCCGATTGGGCGTCCCATTTTGATGTGATTATTATTTGTTCTTATGCATTATTTTATGCACAATAATTGATCTATTTTGTCTGAGCACAGTGGATTACGAGGAAATTTTCCTCATATTTTTAATATGTTACGTTTTAGATTTAAAAAATTTGTCACCTTTGTGTAAAGAGGGCGCGTTTTGCGGGCGCTTGTCTTATATCTTGTATGCAACGATTGATCGATTTTCTGTGGCTTTTTGTAGATCAGATTGCGCCATCAGACTGGCCGCGGGACGGGCGACGATTCGGGAATGACAGATGCCGTCATTTCCGCCCCCTCGCTTCTGGATTCTGGCATTTGGACAAGGAAACCCGCATGCGCCCGCCCTTTTCACCCGCCTGCCCCTTACGCCTGCCGCGACGCCCGTCCCTGCGGCGGCGGGTGAGCCTGAACAGTACCCTGGGCAGCATCCTGGCCGGCCTTTTGCTGCCGCTGCCGGCGCTGGCCCAGGGTTCGGCCCCCGGTTCGGTTTCTGGTTCGGTCCCAGGTTCGATCCGGGGCGCGGCATCCAAGGCGGCCCACGCCGTACCTGCCCGCACACCCGTCCCGGCGCCGCGCGCCGAGGCCGAGGCCGTGACCGTGTCGGCGCGTCACGGCGTGACCGGCGCGGGCCAGCACAACGCGCATTCGGAAACGGTGATTTCGCGCCAGGACCTGCTCAATCGCAACATCCGCACCATGACCGACATCCAGCGCGTCGCCCCAAACCTGACCATCCAGCCGTCCTTCGGCTCGGGCGCGCTGAACTTCACGCTGCGCGGCGTGGGGCTGACGGATTTCACGCAGAACAACACGCCCTCGACCATGCCCTATCTGGACGGGGTTGCGCTGCCCGTCTCGATCATGACGACCGGCATGATGTTCGACCTCGACGATATTTCGATCGCGCCGGGGCCGTCGGGCTATACCCACGGCCAGGCCACGACGGGCGGCGAGATCGACTTCCACAGCGCCGACCCCACGCGCCGGTTCCATGCGGGGCTGACCGAGGACATCGCCAGCTATGGCCGCAACCGCGTCGAGGGGTATGTCTCGGGGCCCGTGTCGCAGTCCGTCTCGCTGCGCCTGTCCGGCCAGTCCCTGACCGGCGGCGGCTACCAGCACAATGCGGCGGGGCAGGGTTTCGGCAATGCCGACCTGGGGGCTTTGCGCGCCAAGCTGAAATGGGACATCGACAGCACGTCGAACCTGATCATCGGCGGGCACTGGACGACGGACCAGTCCGAATATGCGTCGGGCCACAACCTGTACAACTCGTACCACGTGCCGGTGACGCAGGACCTTTACGAGACGGAGTGGGGGCTGGATCCGCGCTTCGCGAAGATCCTGGGCATAAGCGCGAACGATACCAGGCCGCGCGAGGACAACCTCTTCTGGGGCGCGAATGCGCGCTATACGAAGAATTTCGCGTGGGGGCGGCTATCGACCATCAGCGCCTATGAAATGGTGGACGAGCACGAGCTGACGAACCAGACGGATTCGATCCTGGCCTATGGCAACATGTTCCGCAACAACCAGACGAACGTGTTCTCGCAGGAGGTGCGGCTGGAATCGATCGACCCCAGTGCGCGCTTCCACTGGGAGGGCGGCCTGTATTACAGCCGATCGCGCATGGCGCAGAATTTCTGGTACGATTCCTCGGACCGTCCCGGCACGACGCCGCTGAACGAGACGCGCTATGGCCAGGACCAGCAGAATTTCAACCAGTATCTGCAGCTTTCCTATCGGATCCTGCCCAGGCTGCGCATCATCGGCGCGCTGGAGCATGAATCCGACGACCGCCAGATGCTGAACGTCACCAGCGCGAACTACAACCTGAACACGGGCGCGGTCATCGGCACGCCGACGAATTTCGGCAATAGCGGGGCGCTGACCAACCAGTTCGGCGGCCGGGTCGGCGCGCAGTACCAGTTCACCCGCAACATCATGGGCTATGTGATGGTCAGCCGCGGCTTCAAGCCGGGCGGGTTCTCGGCCAACATCACGCAGCAGGCGGCGCAGCTTCGTCCGTTCAAGCCGGAACAGATCCTGACCTATGAAGGCGGTTTCAAGACCATGCTGTTCGATCGCCGCCTGCGTTTCAATGCCGCCGGATTCTACTATGATTATCGCGACCAGCAATTGCTGGGGACGATCCTGGTCCCGCCCTATGGCGTGCTGGGCGGCTATGTGAACGCGCCGCGTTCGTATATCTATGGCGCGGAGTTCGATGCCGAGGCCCATCCGTTCCGCGGCCTGGTCCTGACCCAGAATTTCGGTTACCAGAACGGCGTCTATTCGCAGTTCCAGAGCCTGAACCGCAGCGCCACCACGGCGCATTTCGCCACGACCGGCGTCTGGCAGGCCATCAACACGAATTATGACGGCGTGAACATGGGACTGGCCAACCTGACGCTGTCGGGGGCAGCGACCTATACGTGGCCCGTCTTCCGTGAGTACCGGATGATCTTCGACGCGGACTATTCCTATCGCGGGCGGCAGACCCAGCCGCAATATATCGGCCAGACGGGCATCTATCGCTCGCCGGCCTATTTCCTGGTCAATTCCTTCCTGACCTTCGCGGCCCCCCGGCAGCATTGGTCGGTCACCGTCTATGGCCAGAACCTGACCGATCGCCGCTATTGGCTGTCGGCGGGCACGCAGGCCACGTTCTATGGCGTGATCCCGGGGCTGCCGCGCTTCGTCGGCGGGCGGATCAATTTCACCTATTGACGCAGGCAGGGGGTGCGATGCACCCCCGACCGGCAAGCGCGAGGAGATGACCCCGATGAGCGAGGCGAGCGACACCGGCGCGTGGGCGAGCGGCGGCGGACGACCCGGCATGTTCCTGCAGGTCGTCGTGGCCGGGGCGCTGGGATGCGCGCTGGGGCTGGCGGCGCCCGGGCTGGCGGCCGAGACGCGCTGGACGACCGACCTGTTCCTGCGGCTGATCGTGATGGCGGTGGGGCCGCTGCTGTTCTGCATCGTGGTGACGGGGATCGTCGGCGCGGGGTCGCTGCGGACCGTCGGCCGGCTGGGCGCCAAGGCGCTGATCTATTTCGAGGCGATGACCACCGCGGCGCTGTGCGCGGCCGTGGGGGTGGCGATGCTGGTCCGGCCCGGGGCGGGCCTGGCCTATGTGCCCAGCGGCGACGATGCGCGGATGATCGAATCCTATGCCCGCCACGGGCATATGCTGAACGAAGGCGGGATCACGGCCTTCCTGCTGTCGCTGGTGCCGCGCTCGCCGGTCGATGCGTTCGCCCAGGGCAACATATTGCAGATCCTGTTCTTCGCGATCCTGAGCGGGTGCTGCCTGAGCCAGATGGGCGCGGCCGGGGCGCCCATCATGCGGCTGGTCGATGCGCTGTCGGCCCTGTTTTCGCGCATCATGCGCATCGTCATCATGCTGGCGCCGCTGGGCGTGTTCGGGGCGATGGCGACGACGACGGCGCGGTACGGCATGAACGCCATCGCGCATCTGGCGGGATTCGTGGTGCTGTATTTCGTCGCCATCGCGCTGTTCATCGTGGTCGGGCTGGGGACGTGCCTGAAATTGTCGGGCGTCAGCCCGGTGCGGTTCCTGAACCATTTCCGCGAGGAATTGGCGATCACCTTCACCACCACGGCGTCGGACGCGGTGCTGCCCAGCGTGATGGCCAAGCTGGAAGGGATGGGCGTGGACCGGCAGGTGGTCGGGCTGGTGGTGCCGGCGGGCTATTCCTTCAACCTGGATGCGCTGTCGATCTATCTGGGGCTGGCGGTGATGTTCCTGGCGCAGGCGACGGGGACGCACCTGACGGCGTGGCAGATCGCCGTGATGCTGGGCACCGCGCTGCTGACCTCGAAGGGTGCGCATGGCGTGCCGGGGATGGGCATCGTCGTGCTGGCCGCCACCCTGGCCGCGACCCCGGCGATTCCGGCGGCCAGCCTGGTGATGCTGCTGGCGGTGGACTGGTTCATCGGGATCGCCCGGGCGGTGGGGAACCTGGCGGGGAATTGCGTGGCGCCCGTCGTGATCGGCGCCTGGGAAGGGCGCCTGGACCGGCGGCGGATCGCGGCGGTGCTGGGCAAGGACGTGTTGAAGGAGGAGGTGCTGGGCGGAGAATAGCTGGCATGCCGTTATGATGCGCTGAGCAGGACATCGAACGGCAGCGTGTCCGCGAGCGGCGCGAGGCGATGAAGGGCCGCGTCGTCGAAGACCGCGCCGGGGCGCAGGAGCGAGCGCCAGGTGCGGGCCCCCGAAGTACGGGCCACCTGGCTGTCGGGGAGGCCGGACAGGTCCAGGGTGGTGCTGCGCCAGGTGCCGTCCGGGCAGGACAGGTCGTCCGGGCTGGGGGCGAGCGGCAGGACCAGGCGCGGCGCCAGGACCAGCAGGGCCTGGCCGTCCAGGAGGCGGGCGAAGGCCAGCACATGGTGCCGCCGCACGCCCTGCACGCGCAGCGGGTGGTAGCTGCCGCGCGCGAACAGGGCGGGATGGTCGGCGCGGGCCCGCAGCAGGGCGGCGATCAATCGCTGCTTGATGCGGCCGTCGCGCCAATGGGGGGCCAGCGCGGGCAGGTCGGCGCCGGATGCGAGTGCTGCGGCGCGGGCGGCGTAATCGACCGGCCGGCGATTATCCGGATCGACCAGGCTGAAATCCCAGAATTCGCAGCCCTGGTAGAGATCGGGCATGCCGGGCGCGGTCAGGCGCAGCAGCGTCTGCGACAGGCCGTTCAGCGCGCCGGCCGGGGCGATGCGGGACACGAAGGCGTCCATCATCGCGGGGAAGCCGTGGGATGCCTTTGCGTCGAGCAGGCCGTCGAGGAAGGCGCTGCAGGACTCCTCGTATTCCTGGTTCACGTCCGTCCAGTCCGTATGGCGCTTGGCCTCGCGCAGCGCCTTGGTCTGCCAGGCGGCGATGCGGTCGCGGAAATCGGGCGGCAGGATGGACGCGCCGCCGGCGTCGGGCAGCGGCCAGGCGCCGATCAGCGTCTGGTAGAGGATCAGTTCGTCGGCGCGGTCGGGGATCGACGCCCCGTCGGCGCGGTGGAAGCTCGGCGTGCCGTCGGCGCCATGGAGACCAGGCGCGCCGTGGGCGCGATGGAGATTCGACGCGCCGGAGGCGCGATGGATGTTCGGCACGCCGTAGGCGCGGCGGCGCAAGGGGAGGTTGTGTTCGCACCAGGCCATGGCGGTGCGGGCCCAGTCGGCGGCCGGTTCCGACAGGACGGCCAGGCGCGCGCGCGCGTCCTCGCCCCGTTTATGGTCATGGGTGGCGGTCGCCAGCATGGCGTCCGGCCAGTCGTGACGGCGGGCGGCGCAAGCGGCGTGGAAGCCCTGCGGCGTGCCGGCGAAATGGCCGGGGTGGGTGCCGACATCGTTGCGCGACAGCAGCCGGCCATAGCGGTAGAAGGCCGTGTCCTCGACCGCCTTGGCGGCCAGGGGCGCGGTCAGGTGCTCGAAACAGGCGATGGCGTCGGCGGTGTCGGGCAGCAGGCTGCCGTCGAGCTGGCGTTCCAGCCAGTCCAGCAGCGGGTGCTGGGACGCGGCCAGGGTGGGGCGCACCTGGCGGCAGATATCGTGCAGCAGCCGGGACGCCGCACCGGTTTCACGCGCGCGTTCGGCGGCGTAGGTGCGATAGACCGGGAACGCCAGCAGGACCTGCCGCAGCACGCGGGCGATGGCGGCCTGGGTGAAATCGCGCGTGCGCGCATCCGACGCGGCCAGGGCGGCCAGGGCGTGGACCGCACGCGCATATTCGGCCGCGAGTCCGCGATCGAGGATCGATTGCCGGGCGGCGCGTTGCTCGGCATCGAAACTGAGGGCGCCGCCGGCGCTCCAGACCCACAGGTCGTTCAGCGCGTCGCCCCCGCTTGCATCGTGCAGCAGCAGATCGACCTGTTCGAGGAAATCGTAGCCCGTGGTGCCGTCCACGCCCCAGGACGCGGGCAGGGCCTCGTCGGCGGCCAGGATCTTTTCCACATAGATCGCCGGGCCGGGCGGGGCGTCCGGCGGGCGCTGGGGCGCGACCGCGGCCAGGGCCCGGCGCAAGCGGTCGCAATAGGCGCCGGGGGCGGTGAGCCCGTCGATATGATCGACGCGGACCCCGTCGATCAGCCCCTGGCCGTAGAGGGCGACGATCGTGCCGTGCACCGCGTCGAACACATCGGGATGTTCGACGCACAGCCCGGCCAGGCCGGTAATGTCGAAGAAGCGCCGCCAATTGATGAGGTCGGACGCGGTGCGCCACCAGGCCAGGCGGTAATGCTGCCGTTCGAGCAGCGCGTGCAGCCGGGCGCGGCCGGCCGTCGTGGCCGCGCTGTGGCGGGCCAGGGCGTGGCCGATCAGGCGCGCGCCCTCGGCCTCGCGGGACCAGTCGGCCAGCGCGGCCAGATAGGCCGGGGCGGCGCAGGGCGGGACGGTGCGCAGCGCGCCGAGCAGCGCGGCCGCCACGGGCGGCAGGTCGCCGTCGGAGAACAGGCCGGCATAATGATTGGGGCAGATCGGGAAGCGATGGTCGTGATGCCAGCAGGAAAAACGCCCGTCCCGGGGATCGAAGCGCAGATCCAGCTCGCCCTTCGCCAGGCTGTCGCCATAGGGGGCGGCCAGGAAAGGCAGCAGCACGCGGTCGCGCAGCGCGGGATCGGGCGGGGACCAGTCGATGTCGAAATAATGGGCGTACGGGCTGGCCCTGCCCCAGCAGAGCAGGCTGTCCCACCAGGCATTGCCGCTGCCGCCGACGGCCATGTGGTTGGGCACGATATCGACGATCAGCCCCATGCCGCGGGCGCGGAGGCGGCCGACCAGCCGGGCCAGCGCCGCGTGGCCGCCCAGTTCGGGGTTGATGCGGCCGTATTCGAGCGTGTCGTAGCCGTGGGTCGAGCCCGGGCGGGCGGCCAGCAGGGGCGAGGCATAGAGGTGGCTGATGCCCAGATCGGCGAAATAATCGACCAGGGCGGCCGCGTCATCCAGGGTGAAGCCGGCATGGAATTGCAGGCGGGCAGTGGCGCGCGGCTTGGCCGGGACACCGGTTGGGGAGGGGTCCGATGTCATGGTGCCTGGCGCCCGTCGCGCAGCAGGGCCAGGCGGCGGGCGGCGTCGGGGCCGGCCAGCAGGTCGCGCCCCGCCGGGTAGCGGCGCTGCCAGTTGGGATGGCCCGACACGGTGCCGGGCAGGTTGGGCTGTTCGGACAGGCCCAGCAGGTCCTCGAGCGGCAGGATGGCCAGCGGCGAGGCGGTGGCACCGACGAAGCGCGACGCCGCGTCGGTCACCATGGCCGCGCCGTCGGGCGTGGCGGGCGGCGGGTCGGCGGAGGGCTGGGCGGCGGACGGCTGGGCAGCGGAGGGCTGGGCGGAGGAGCGATCGGCCGCCGCCGCGGCAGGGCGGAGGACCGTCCAAAGCGCCGCGCGGTCGCGGGCGCGGGCGGCCTGGACATCATCGGCCCGCGTATCCCTGGGCAACTGGCGCAGGGCCCTGCGCCAGGCGATGTCGGTGCCCTGCCACCAGCCGGCGACGGTGGGCAGGTCGTGCGTGGTGGTCATGGCCACCGCGTTGCGGCCCCATTTTTCCGGCGGGAGGAAGGCGCCGTCCGCGCCGCGCTGGAACCACAGCACGTTCATGCCCAGGATCGCGCGCCGCGCCGCGTGCCCGCGAAAGCCGGGCGAGACGGTGCCCAGATCCTCGCCGATCACGATGGCGCCGTGGCGGGCCGATTCCAGGGCCACCAGCCGCATCAGGTCCTGGCGGGGAAAGGCGAGATAGGCGCCGTCGGTGGCCGATGCGCCCTCGGGGATGATCCAGAGCCGTTCGAGCCCCATCACATGGTCGATCCGTACCCCGCCCTGGCGCGCCAGCGTGGCGCGCAGCGTGTCGATGAAGGCGCGATAGCCGTGCGTGCGCAGCGCGCCGGGCGAAAAGGTGGTCAGCCCCCAGTTCTGCCCCAGCGGGCCGAGCGGGTCGGGCGGGGCGCCGACCGAGGCGCCGATCAGGAAATCGTCCTGGTCCGACCAGCATTGGCTGCCGGTCGGGTCGGTGCCGACGGCCAGGTCGGCGATCAGCCCGATCCGCATGCCGGCCTGGCGGGCGGCGGCGCCGGCATGGTCCAGGCTGCGGGCGGCCAGCCATTGCAGGAAGAGGTGGAAGCCGACATCGTTCCGGCGCTCGGCGGCGATGCGCGCGACCTCGGGGTTGCCGGGATTGCGGAGGGCGGTGGGCCAGATCCGCCAGTTGCCGCCGCGCGGCCCGCGCCGCACTTGCTGGGCGTGGATGGTTTCGAACACCGCGTGCAGATGCAGCTTGCGCCCCTGGGCGGCGACGAAATCCGTCATCTCGGCCGGGGGGGCGGGGCGGATATAATCGTCGTACAGGCCGCGCAGCACCTGCAGGCGCAGCGCCGAAGCCTGCGGCCAGTCGATCAGCGGCGCGTTTTCCAGCGCCAGGACGGCCGAGGGCGCGACATGCAGGCGGCGCAGCACCTGGCCGATGTCATGGGCGGTGAACCAGCAGCGCATGTCGGCCAGCAGCACGTTGAGGAACAGGCGGCTGGAGGGCGAATAGGGGCTGTACTGATCGGGGCGGGCGGTGAACATGGC
Organism: Nguyenibacter vanlangensis; assembly: GCF_038719015.1. Taxonomy (NCBI): domain Bacteria; kingdom Pseudomonadati; phylum Pseudomonadota; class Alphaproteobacteria; order Acetobacterales; family Acetobacteraceae; genus Nguyenibacter; species Nguyenibacter vanlangensis. The sequence goes on along the minus strand of NZ_CP152276.1, from coordinate 3,542,089 downwards.
GTGCACCGGGCTGACGGCCAGGGCGTCGGCCCCGGCCTGGCCGGCCTGGCGCGCCAGGTCGGCCAGGGCGCCGAAATGACCGATCCCGCCATCGTGCCGGGCGCGCAGCCCGTAGATCTGCGCCGCCAGGCCCCAGGCGCGGCCGCCATGGGTGGCCTCGGCCAGGGTGCGGCAGGCGGAGGGCGCGATGGCCAGCGTGGCGTGCGCCCCAGCGATGTCGAGCGCGTGGTAGCCGACCTGGCGGATGGCCGGCAGGGTCAGCGCGCCGTCGCGGCCGCGCCTGGCGCGGCCGGTCAGGATGGTCCCGTCCTCGCATTTTATCGTGTAGGCGGGATGCTCCGCGCGGGTGAAGCCGGGCAGCCTGGTCGCCTGCCCGACCTGGCCGACCAGCAGCGGCGGCAGCGCGTGGGGCGGCATGTCGGCGCTGCCTTCCAGCACGCGCAGCAGGCTGCGCAGCGAGTCCGCGCCGACCCGGTGGAGCGTGCCGCCGGCGTCGCGCCAGGAGGTGGACAGGCCGGCGCGGCGCGCGCGGCTGCGAAGAGCGCCGTCATCCATCCTGGCATTATCCATGGGCGATGTCGTCCAGGCACACGACGAGGCCGTTGGGGGGCACGGCGGCGCCGGCGTGATGATGGTTGGGGCTATGATCGTGACCATGGTCGTGGCCGGCGGGCGCGCTGCGATGCAGCACCCGGCCGGCGACCCAGCCGGGCGGCGCGACCGGATCGGCGCCCAGATTGAGGGCGATCGACAGGATGGCGCCGTCGCCCATGCGCCAGCGCGCCGCCACTGCGGCGGGCCCGATGGGCGAGGCCCCCATCGCGTGGGCGCCGCGCAGGCGCGGCACGATGTGATGCGCGCGCAGGCGCAGCAGGCGGCCGGTCAGGTCCAGCCATGCCCTGCCGTCCGCGGTCTCGGCCTCGGACTCGTCGAGCCGCGAGGCGGCGAAGGTTTCCGGGGCATTGGGGTCGGGGATCGTCTCGCGCAGGGTCGGATCGGCGAAATGGGAGAAGGCGGCGAATTCGCGCCGCCGGCCGTCGCGCACGATCTGCCCCAGTTCGGGCTTGTGGCTGGTGAAGAAGAGGAAGGGGCGGCGCGAGCCCCATTCCTCGCCCATGAAGAGCAGCGGGATCTGCGGGCCGAGCAGCAGCAGCCCGTAGCAGGCGCGCAGCGCGTCGGGATCGGCGAGCACGGTCAGCCGTTCGCCCATCGCGCGATTGCCGATCTGGTCGTGGTTCTGCAGGAACAGCACGAAGGCCGAGGGCGGCAGGCTGCCCGAGGGCATGCCGCGCGGCCGGCCGAGCGTGGGGAAGAACTGGCCCTGGAAGGCGAAGCCCTGGCCCAGCACGCGGGCGAGGTGGATGATCGGTTCGTCGGCGAAATTGCGGTAATAGCCTTCATGCTCGCCGGTCAGCAGGACGTGCGCGGCATTGTGGCCGTCATCGTTCCATTGCGCGTCGAAGCCGGATTGCAGCAGGCCGACATCGTTATGCTCGTTTTCCAGGATCAGGTGGACATGGCGGTCGGCCTCGACGCGCGCGCGGACGCGGGCGGCGAGTTCGAGCAGCCATTCGCGGTCGGCGATCGCGTGCACCGCGTCCAGCCGCAGGCCGTCGAAACGATATTCCATCAGCCAATACAAGGCGTTTTCGGTGAAATAGGTGCGCACCGCCTGCTGGCGGAAATCGATGGCGGCCCCCCAGGGCGTGGGGCGGTCGGCGCGGAAGAAGGGGGCGGCGTAGGCGGCGATGAAATTGCCGTCCGGTCCGAAATGATTATAGACGACGTCGAGGAAGACCATCATGCCCAGCGCGTGGGCATGGTCGACCAGCGCCTTGAGGTCGTCCGGCGTACCGTAGGCAGATTCCGGCGCATAGGGCAGCACGCCGTCATAACCCCAGTTGCGGCCGCCGGGAAATTCGGACAGCGGCATCAGTTCGATCGCGGTGACGCCCAGCGCGGCCAGGCGCGGCAACAGCGCGCGCACGCCGCGAAAACCGTCCGCGGCGCCGACATGGATTTCGTAGATGACGGCCTGTTCCCAGGGCAGGCCGCGCCATGGCAGGCCGCGCCGCTCGTCGGCCGTCCAGTCATAGGCGCGCGGATCGACCACCATGCTGGGGCCCTGGACGTCGTCGGGCTGCGCGCGGGAGGCAGGGTCGGGGACGGCGAGGTCGGGGGCGACGCGGTAGCGGTAGCGGGCGCCGGCGCCGCAGGGGGCCTCGGCCACGAACCAGCCGGCGCCTTCGGCGGTCATGGGAAGGGGAGACGCGCCTTCGATTTCCAGGGTCACGTGGTTGCAGGACGGGGCCCAGAAGCGGAACCGGGTCCAATGCGGCGCGATCACCGTCGCGCCGAACGTGCAGGCGAAGGCGTGAGTCGTGCGCATGGGCAATCCCCTTCAGATCTTCGTGCGCGGGGTGAAGCCGAGCAGCACGGCGCCGTGGGCGGGGACGATCCAGTGTGACGGGTTCTGCCCCCCCTGCCCCTCGGCCGGCAGTCCCGCCCCCAGGTATGTCGATCCTTGGCCGCCGTCCGGCGCCGTGCCGGGCGGTCGGTTGGGATTGGCGCTGTCGAGCAGCAGCGTCCAGGTCCCGGGGATCGGCGGCAGCGTGCAATCCGCGTCCTCGGCCCCCGCGTTCATGATCAGATAGGTGGTGTCGGGGCCGTTCCAAGCATCGGCGACGGAGCGCAGCACCCCGAGCACGCGGCCCGCCGCGTCGTTCCAGGAATCGGTCGTCATGACGGTGCCGTCGGGACCGTACCAGGCGATGTCGCTGAGGCCGGGCATGGTTTCGCGGCGCCCGTGGAGATAGCCGTTCCAGCGCAGCGAGGGGCGCGCCTTGCGCAGCGCGGCCAACCGCGCCACGAAATCGATCATGGTCTGGCCGCTCGGGCTGCCGGCCAGCGACCAGTCCAGCCAGGCCGTGCCGTTATCCTGGCAATAGGCGTTGTTGTTGCCGTCCTGGGTCTGGCCGAACTCGTCGCCGGCCAGCAGCATGGGCGTGCCCTGCGAGAAGAACATCGTGGCCAGCATGGCGCGGCGCAGCCGGTCGCGCACCGCGAGGATGGCGGGATCGTCGGTCGGGCCCTCGGCCCCCCAGTTCGCGCTGAAATTTTCCGAATGGCCGTCCTGGCCGCCTTCGCCGTTGGCGTCGTTGTGGCGGGTCGAATAGCTGACGACATCCATAAGCGTGAAACCGTCGTGCGAGGTCACGAAATTGAGCGACGCCGTGGGGCGGCGGCCGCGGCGGTCGAAGATATCGCCCGAGCCGCTGAGCCGCGCGGCGAGGTCGCCGCGCTGCAGCCCGTCGCCGCGCCAGAAGCGGCGCACCGTGTCGCGGAACCGGTCGTTCCATTCGGCGAAGCCGGGCGGATGGTTGCCGAGCTGGTAGCCGCCGGGCCCGGGGTCCCAGGGTTCGGCGATCAGCTTGAGGTTGGACAGCACCGGGTCCTGGCGCAGCACGTCGAAGAAGCCGCAATTCTGGTCGAAGCCGTAGCTTTCGCGCCCCAGGGTCGAGCACAGGTCGAAGCGGAACCCGTCGACATGGAAATCGACCGCCCAGTGGCGCAGCGAGTCCATGACCATCTGCAGCACGCGCGGATGCGACAGATTGAGCGTGTTGCCGCAGCCCGTGTCGTTGATCATGTGCCGCTCGTCCTCGGGCACCAGGCGGTAATAGCTGGCATTGTCCAGGCCGCGATAGCAGAGCGTGGGGCCGAGTTCGCTGCCTTCGCATGTATGGTTGTAGACGACGTCCAGGATCACCTCGATCCCGGCGGCATGCAGGCGGCGGATCGCGGTGCGGACCTCGTGCGGCGAGCCTTCGGCCAGGTAGGCCGCGTGCGGCGCGAAGAAGGCGAGCGTGTTGTAGCCCCAGTAATTGGTCAGGCCGCGTTCGAGCAGGAATCGGTCCTTGACGAAGGCCTGGATCGGCATGAGTTCGAGCGTGGTGATGCCCAGCCGCAGCAGGTGGTCGATCAGCAGCGGGTCGGCCAGGGCGCGGAAGGTGCCGCGTTCGACCGGGGTGAGTTCGCTGCGGCGCATGGACAGGCCGCGCAGATGGGCCTCCATGATCACCGTGCGCTCCCACGGGATGCGCGGCAGGCGGTCGTCGCCCCAGTTGAAGGCCTCGTTGGTGACCACGCTTTTGGGTACGCCGGGGGCGCTGTCGCGCCGGTCGATCGACAGGTCGCCGCGCGGCGAGCTGATGCGGTAGCCGAACAGCGAGTCCGACCATCTGAGCTGCCCCTGCAGGGCGCGGGCGTAGGGATCGACCAGCAATTTATGCGGGTTGAAGCGATGGCCGCGCAGCGGTTCGTACGGGCCGTAGGCACGATAGCCGTAGAGCAGGCCGGGTCGCGCGTCGGGCAGGTAGCCGTGCCAGACCTCGTCGGTGCGTTCGGGCAGTTCGAACCGCGCGATCTCGCGCCGGCCCGACGGGTCGAAGATGCACAGGTCGATGCGCAGCGCGTTGGCCGAGAAAACCGCGAAATTGACGCCCAATCCGTCCCATGTGGCGCCCAGCGGCGCGCTGGCGCCCCGCATCAGCCGGGCGGGGAAGCGCATCATGCCTAGCCCCCCTCGGGCGTCAGGTAGAGGACCGCGAGCGGCGGCAGGGTCAGCACGCAGGAATGAGGGTAGCCGTGCGACCGCTGGTCCTGCGCCATGACGCCGCCGCCATTGCCCACGCCCGACCCCTCGTAATCCTGCGCGTCGGTGTTGAGCAGTTCGCGCCACCAGCCGGCCCAGGGCACGCCGATGCGGTAATCCGGCCGGGGGACGGGCGTCATGTTGCAGACCACCAGCACCGGCGGCACGTCGGGCGCCATGCGCAGCCAGGCGAAGACCGCATTGTCGGAGTCGTCGCCGATGATCCAGGCGAAGCCGTGATAGGTGGCATCGGCGCGGTGCAGGGCGGGATGGGTCGCATAGAGCCGGTTGAGGTCGCGCACCAGCATCTGCACCCCGCGGGCGAAGGGGTAGTCGAGCATGTACCAGGCGAGTTGGCCGTCGGACTGCCATTCATGGGGCTGGGCGAATTCGCCGCCCATGAACAGCAGCTTCTTGCCCGGATGGGCCCACATGAAGGCGTAATAGGCGCGCAGCCCGGCATGGCGGCGCCATTCGTCGCCGGGCATGCGCGCGATCAGCGCGCCCTTGCCGTGCACGACTTCGTCATGGGACAGGGGCAGGATGAAATGTTCCGAAAAGGCGTAGTAGAGGCCGAACATGATTTCGGAATGGTGGTAGCGGCGCCACAGCGGATCGCGCGACATGTATTGCAGCGTGTCGTGCATCCAGCCCATGTTCCATTTATAGGAGAAGCCGAGCCCGCCGTCGGCCACCGGCTGGCTGACCCCCGGCCAGGCGGTCGATTCCTCGGCCACCATGATCGCGGTCGGGCAGAGTTCGGCCACCGTGAGGTTGAGGTCGCGCAGAAAGGCGATGGCTTCGAGATTCTCGCGCCCGCCATGGACGTTGGCGATCCATTCGCCTTCGGCGCGGCTGTAGTCGCGATAGAGCATGGAGGCGACGGCATCGACCCGCAGCCCGTCGACATGGTAGCGCCGCAGCCAGGTCAGCGCGCTGCCGATCAGGAAGCCGCGGATTTCATGCCGGCCGAAATTATAGATCAGCGTATGCCAGTCGGGATGGAACCCTTCGCGCTTGTCCTCGTGCTCGTACAGGCAGGTGCCGTCGAAGCGGGCCAGGCCGTGCGCGTCGGCCGGGAAATGCGCCGGCACCCAGTCGAGGATCACGCCCAGCCCGGCGCGGTGGCATTCATCGACGAAATGGGCGAATTGCGCGGGCGTGCCGAAGCGCGCAGACGGCGCGTAGAGGCCCAGCGTCTGGTACCCCCAGGAGCCGTCGAAGGGATGTTCCATGATGGGCATCAGCTCGATGTGGCTGAAGCCCAGATCGACGACATAGGGGATCAGGGTCTGTTCCAACTGACCCCAGTGCAGGGTGCCCTGGGGGTCGCCGTCGGGGCGGCGCCATGATGCCAGGTGGACCTCGTAGATCGACAGTGGGGCGGATGGGCCCTGGCGCTCTTGCCGGGTGGCCATCCATGCGTCGTCGTTCCAGACGAAGGGGGTCGGATCGGCCACCACCGAGGCGGTGGCCGGAGGCATTTCGGCCGACAGGGCGATCGGGTCGGCCTTGGGCGGCTGGAGCCGGCGGTTGGCGTCGAGGATTTCGTATTTATAGCGTTCGCCGGGGCCGATGCGGGGGATGAACACTTCCCAGATCCCGGCGGCATGGCGCAGGCGCATCGGATGGCGCCGCCCGTCCCAGACATTGAAATCGCCGATGACCGAGACCCGGTAGGCGTTCGGCGCCCACACCGCGAAGCGCACGCCGGCGACGCCGTCGATTTCCATCGCCTGGGCGCCCATGACGCGGTCGATATCCTGGTGCCGGCCCTGGGTGAGGAGATGCAGGTCGAGATCGCCCAGCAGCAGGCCGAAGCTGTACGGGTCCTCGGTTTCCTCCCACGTGTCGGCCCAGCCGATCTTGAGCCGGTAGCGCGCGCCCGCCGGCACGGTGCCGACATACAGGCCGCGTTCGTCGACCAGGCGCATCACCCGCTCGACGGGGGCCGAGCGCGGGCGGATCACCACCAGGCGCACGGCGCGCGCGTCGGGGCAGAAGGCGCGGATGATGTCATTCCGCCCGGCGGGATGTCGCCCGAGGATGGCGAAAGGATCGGAACTGAGTCCCTGGAGAAGATCTTCGGTTTCCGGGGGGAGAATATCGGCACCGTCAGTCCGGGCAGCATTCATCGGGCGCAATTCCGGCAAGCAGGCAGGACATTAGAAGCGGGAGGACAGGTGGGACGGCCGGGCCTTGGCGGGGCCGTCCGCAAGACGGCCCCGCCGGGCGGCGTCAATGCGGGCGGGCATGCAGGCTGTTGGCCCGCACGCGGGCGCGCCGCGCCGCATGCGGGGGAAAGCGGCCATGCGGCAGGTCGATCGCGTGCGGGCCGATGGGCCCGGCGCGGCGCGCCCGCCGGCCGCCGGCGCGCGGCCGCACCAGCAGCACGTCATGGTCGTGATCGTTGGCGGCGATGTCGTTCCGCCCGAGCACGCGGCGGAATAATTGCGCATATTCATGCGCCTTGTGCCCCCAGGACACGTCGTAATGCGCGGCGTTGCGCTGCAGCGCCATCCATCGGGCGCGGTCGCGATACAGGTTGGCGCCGCGGCGGACGGCATTGACCAGCGTGTCGCCATCGGTCGGCGAGAACAGCAGGCCGGTCGCGACATTGCTGGTCATCGCGGCCTGGTTGGCATCGATGATCGTGTCGGCCAGCCCCCCGACCCGGGCGGCGATCGGCACGCAGCCATAGCGCGCGGCGCAGAGCTGCGTCAGGCCGCAGGGTTCGAAGCGCGAGGGGATCAGCAGCCCGTCGACCGAAGCCTGGATCCGATGGCCGAGCTGCTCGCTGTAGCCGATATGGCAGGCCAGGCGGTCGGGATAGCGGCGCGACAGCCGGGCGAAGGCCTGTTCCATCGCCGCGTCGCCGCTGCCGACCACGACGAGCTGCGTGCGGTCGTCGAGGATGCGCGGCGCGATGTCGGCCAGGATGTCCACGCCCTTCTGCCCGGTCAGGCGGCTGACCAGCCCCAGCAGGAAGACGTCCGGATCCTGGGGCAGGCCGAATTCGGCCTGGAAGGCGCGCTTGTTGGGGCGGCGGCCGCGAATGTCGCCGACCTGGTAGGGAAAGAGCACCGCCGGGTCGGTCGCGGGATTCCAGTCGTCGGTGTCGATGCCGTTCAGGATGCCGATCAGCCGGTCGGAGCGCGCCCGCAGCAGCCCGTCCAGCCCCATGCCCCATTCGGGCTGCTGGATTTCGCGCGCATAGGTGGGCGAGACCGTGGTGATCCAGGTGGCGAAATGCAGCCCGGCCTTCAGGAAGCCGATATCGCCGTGATATTCCACCCCGTCGATCGCGAAGGCATGCGGCGGCAGGCCGAAATTCGCCAGGTCGGCGGCGGGGAAGCGCCCCTGGAAGGCGATGTTGTGGATGGTATGCACCACCGGCGCCGCGGGCAGTCCGTCATAATGGGTATAGGCCGCCGTCAGCCCGGCCTGCCAGTCATGCGCCAGCACCAGGTCGGGCAGGCAGGCCGCGACCTGTCCCTGCGCGATCGTCGCCGCCACGCGCGAGAGGGTTGCGAAACGCAGGCCGTTATCGGGCCAGTCCGCGCCGTCGGGGCCGAGATAGGGATTACCCTTGCGCCGGAACAGGGCCGGGCAGTCGATCACCAGCAGATGATGGCCGGCCGCGTGGCCGTCGAGCAGCGAGACCGTGACGTCGGGCAGCGGCGTGAATTCGGCGACCCGGACCGGGCCCTCGAGCGCGTCGAGCACTGCGGGGTAGCCGGGCAGCAGGGTGGTGACCATCACGCCCTCGGCCCGCAAGGCGACGGGCAGCGACCCCACGACATCTCCCAGGCCCCCCGTCTTGACGAACGGAAACATTTCCGAAGCGACGGAGAGAACCCGGATGGATCCGGGCGCCTGGTGGTGTCGATCCATCGTCACTGAGCCTTATTGTCCAGAGGGGAACGGCATTCGAACGAAAAGCGGCGGAATAAAGCCTGCGAAAGTTTAACGACTTGAGGAGGCCGGGGGCGCAGGTGTCACGGCAAAGTGATAATAATGGAAGAATGTCGACAATATCAAAAAAGATGAGAAATTTTTTCCAGGATGAGACGCGTGGCCCATCGGCGGCCGGCCGCCGTATCGTTACGTATATAGAACGTCCTGACGGCGGGGTCATTCCACCACATCGCGATCTGCACTAGAAGAAAAAACAGCGAAAAATCCGAGGATCAGCGGCCGTCATGACTCCCCTGCCCCCGACCGGCGCCATACCCGCGCGCAGCGCGCGCGAGGCGCGCCATGTGGCGATCGCCTGCTTCCTGGGCTGGATGCTGGATGCCTGCGATTTCTTCGTGGTGCTGTTCACGCTGGACAATGTGGCGCGCAGCTATGCGGCGTCGATCGAGGCGGTGCTGCTGGCGCCGACATTGACCCTGATCAGCCGGCCGGTGGGGGCGTATCTGTTCGGCCGCGCCGCGGACCGGTACGGGCGGCGGCCGATCCTGATCGCGGCGATCCTGTGCTATTCGCTGGTCGAGCTGCTGTCGGCGCTGGCACCGACGCTGGGGCTGTTCCTGTTCCTGCGGCTGCTGTTCGGCGTGGCGCTGGGCGGCGAATGGGGGGTCGGGACCGCGCTGACCATGGAGAGCGTGCCGCCGCGCTGGCGCGGCATGACCTCGGGCCTGCTGCAGGCGGGGTATCCGGCCGGCTACCTGCTGGCATCGCTGCTGTTCCTGCTGCTGCCGGTGCTGGGCTGGCGCGGGTTGTTCGTCCTGAGCGCGTCCAGCGGACTGTCGGCCATCTATATCGTGCTGTTCGTCAAGGAAAGTCCGGAATGGCTGGCGCGGCACCGCGTGGCGGCGGGCGGCCCCGGGCGGAACCGGGGGCCGGCCGGGGCGCCGATCCTGCCGGTGCTGAAGCGGCATCGGGCGCTGGTGCTGTATGCGGTGTGCCTGATGACGGCGTTCAATGTCTTCAGCCACGGGTCGCAGGACCTGTATCCCAAGATCTTCCTGGCGTTGCAGAGGCATCTGCCGCATCCGACCGTCACGCTGATCGTGGTGCTGTACAATCTGGCGGCGATCGCGGGAGGGCTGTGCTTCGGCATGCTGTCCGAACGGATCGGGCGGCGGCGGGCGATCGCTCTGGCCGCGCTGCTGGCGCTGCCGCTGCTGCCGCTGTGGGCGCTGCCGGAATCGGCGGCCTGGATCGCGGTGGGGGCGATGCTGATCCAGTTCTGCATCCAGGGGGCATGGGGCGTGGTGCCGGCCTATCTGAACGAATTGTCGCCCGCGGACATCCGCGCGACCTTCCCCGGCGTGGCCTATCAATGCGGCAACCTGCTGGCGGCCGGTTCCAGCCTGATCCAGAATGGTATCGCGGCGCGGATGGGCGGCAACCTGGCGCCGGCGCTGATGCTGGTGGTGGGGAGCGCCGGCGGGGCGATCGTCCTGCTGACCATGCTGGCCGGCGGCGCGCATCGTTCGCAACTGGGTGCGCAGCCGGCGGAGCGGTGAGCCGGCAGGGCGAACGCACGCGGGGCGGCGGAGCGGGGTTCGACGCGCCGGCCGGACAATGGCCGCCGGACAATGACAGCGCCAGATATGCGGCGCTTTTCGGGAGATGGACAGGATGACCGACGCGATGGGCGCAGTGCGCCCGCCTTTGCCGCCCTTCAGCCGCGAGAGTGCGGCGCAGAAGGTGCGCGCGGCCGAAGATGCCTGGAATTCCCGCGACCCGGAGCGGGTCGCGCTGGCCTATACCCCCGACAGCCAATGGCGCAACCGGTCGGAATTCATTCGCGGACGCGCGGCGATCGCCGCGTTTCTGGCACGCAAATGGCAGGACGAGGCCGAATATCGGCTGATCAAGGAGTTATGGGCCTGGAGCGGCGATCGGATCGCCGTGCGCTTTGCCTATGAATGGCGGAATGCGGCCGGGTCGTGGTTTCGGTCCTATGGGAACGAGAATTGGGAATTCGATGCGGCCGGACTGATGCGGCAGCGCCATGCGAGCATCAACGACCAGCCGATTTCCCCCGAAGCGCGCCTGTTCCATTGGGCGCGCAGCGGACCGCGGCCGGCGGATCATCCCGGCCTGTCGGAACTGGGCCTGTAGGATGGAGCCGCCAGGATGGGACCGGAGGGCGGGAGGGGGCGGACCAGTCGCCGCAGATGATGCCGCACCGTCAGGTCCAGCGCGTTCAGGCGCAGGGACAGCAGGAACAGCCCGATCAGCATGGCGACGCAATCCCACAAGGGGATCGTGGCGAGCGAGATGCCGAACCCCTTGTTGATGACCGAGGCGATGCATTGGAGGATCGGTTCGTGCACGGTGTAGACCGCGTAGGATGCGGCCCCCAGCGCCTTGAACACGGGCAGGCTGGGGCCGGAGGGCTGTACCGATCCGCTGAGCCAGATGATCAGCGGGAACAGCAGGAACACGGCCAGAAGATCGGCCGCGCCATGCGGCAGAGGGGCCATGTCGGCCACCAATCCGACCACCAGGATGGTCATCGGAACCCAGGCGCTGAACCCGATGGGGCGCAGACGCGCGCGCCAGAGGAGAATCCCGAGGAAAAACGAGAATCCGACCCGTGCCACGGCGATGGGTGCGCCGCCCCAGGTGAAGCCGGCGTTGAGGGAGCCCGTGATCCAGGCTGCGGCGACCAGGCCGAGCGCGCAGCAGCCGATCAGTCCGGCCAGGGCCTGATTGCTGAGGCGTCGCCAGGTGGCGGCCATGAGGGTGTTGACGAGCAATTCGTAAAAGAGAGACCAGGCCGGCAGATTCAAGGGATAGAGTTCCCCCTGGCTGCCAGACCAGGGAAAATAGACGAGCGCCAGCGGAAACGAAAACAGGGCCGAGACAGGCGCGTGGTGACAGAGCACCTTGACCGTGGTTGCAGCGGCGCCGATCGACAACCCCAGCGTGTAGAGCGGCCAGAGACGCAATACGCGTTCGCGCAGGAAGGCTGAAATCGGCAATCCGGCCTCGAGCCGTGCCGCATAGGCCTCGGCCAGAACGAAGCCGCTGAGGCCGAAGAACAGGTCCACGGCGAGATAGGCGCCCGGAGGGTACCAGGCATGGGGAAAAATCATGCCCATGTGCAGGAGAACGACGGCCGCCGCCGCGAGACCGCGCAGGCCGTCAATAGTATGAAACAGGCGTTTCTCCATTCCAATTGGCCCTTTATCTTTAATTTTCGAAACGAAAATCGATGGTCTGGACAAATCTGTTCTGAGAGAGAACGGTCACGACCGTCTGCAAGACGCCGGAGGCGCGATGCTCGGCACCGCCAGGCCGGACCTGGCGCGAAAAGGCAGACGTGGCGAGGGCTGGGAACGCCCCGGATGTATGTCTGTGTTAGGAGGATTCTACCGACCGATTCAAGGAAATATCGGCCGGTCCGTGTTTTTGTCCCACGCGGCCGGGAGCGCCCGGTTTTGTGACAGGCAGCGGGAGCCGACCGGGCCACGGCGCGGCCGTTCGGGCAGGGATCGCGGAGCGGATGGGGCCACGGAGACCGGAGGGACGACTGGAGGAGCGCCGGGCGTGCCGCGCCGTGGCCACACCGCATGAGGAGGCGGGGGCTAGGTCCGAGTCCGGATGAACCATCCGGTGGACCGTGGCGGATTCCGTCGGGTCGCTGGACATCGTGAAATTTTATCTTTATTTATAAATTGGTTACGCACGATACCCGAGCGACGCGGCGCCTTGCGGGCGCGCGGTCGGGCGCGAAAGAATGTCGGGTTTCGGACATTTCATTCAAATTTTCGTGTTCAGAGGGCTGTCTTCCGCTGCCGCGTTGTGGAAGAGATAGGTCCAGTTCTTAGCATCTGCATGGGAGCGGATTCATGCACGCGCTCGATCCACTGACGCTTGCCCGCATACAGTTCGGTTTTACCGTTTCATTCCACATCCTGTTTCCGGCGATCACCATCGGGCTGGCCAGCTACCTGGCCGTGCTGGAGGGGTTGTGGCTGTGGCGGGGCAATACGGTCTTCAAGGACCTGTACCATTTCTGGTCCAAGCTGTTCGCCGTGAATTTCGCCATGGGCGTGGTGTCCGGCCTGGTCATGTCCTATGAGTTCGGGACCAACTGGAGCTATTTCTCCAGCTATGCCGGCGGCGTCACGGGGCCGCTTCTGACCTATGAGGTCCTGACGGCCTTCTTCCTGGAGGCGGGGTTCCTGGGGGTCATGCTGTTCGGCTGGGACAAGGTCGGGCGGGGATTGCATTTCTTCTCGACCGTCATGGTGGCGATCGGCACGCTGATTTCCGCGACCTGGATCCTGGCCTCGAACAGTTGGATGCAGACGCCGCAGGGCTATCGCATCGCGGACGGGCGGATCGTACCGGCGGACTGGCTGCAGATCATCTTCAACCCGTCCTTCCCGTACCGGCTGGCGCATATGGGTATCGCGGCCTTCCTGGCCACGGCGCTGTTCGTCGGCGCGGTGGCGGCGTGGCACCTGCTGCGCGGGCGGGACGATGCGCGCATCCGCACCATGATGTCGATGGCGATGTGGATGGTGCTGGTGGTGGCGCCGATCCAGATCCTGGTCGGCGACCTGCATGGCCGCAACACGCTGGAATACCAGCCGGCGAAGGTGGCGGCGATCGAGGGCCACTGGGAGAACCCGCCCGGCGAGAGCGTGCCGCTGATCCTGTTCGGCATTCCGGACATGAAGAGCGAGACCACGCGCTATGCCATCGAGATCCCGCATGTGGGCAGCGTGATCCTGACCCATAGCTGGAGCGGCACGATTCCGGGGCTGAAGGACTTCAAGCCCGAAGACCGGCCGAATGCCACGGTGATCTTCTGGACCTTCCGCGTGATGGTGGGGCTGGGCATGCTGATGCTGCTGCTGGGCGTGGTGGCGCTGGTGCTGCGCTGGGCGGGCAGGCTGTACAGCAACCGGCTGTTCCTGCGCGCCTGCCTGGTGATGGGGCCGTCGGGCCTGGTCGCGCTGCTGGCCGGCTGGCTGACGACCGAGATCGGCCGCCAGCCCTGGGTGGTCTATGGCGTGATGCGCACGGCGGACGCGGTGTCGGCCCATTCGGCGATGACGCTGAGCCTGAGCCTGCTGATCTTCGTCGTGCTGTATTGCACGGTGTTCGGCACGGGCATCGGCTATCTGCTGAAGCTGGCCGCGCACGGGCCGGACGAGCACACCGTCACCCCGGTGGGCGACGAGCTGGACAAGCGCCCGGCCCGCCCGCTGTCGGCGGCGACCGAATCGTTGAACTGAACCCCTGAGCGACGGAACAAGGCAATGGGTATCGATCTTCCGCTGATCTGGGTCGTCATCATCGCGTTCGGCCTGATGATGTACGTCATCATGGACGGGTTCGACCTGGGTATCGGCATCCTGTCCCCCTTCGTCCATGACCGGGAGGACCGTGACCTGATGGTCAATACGGTGGCACCGGTCTGGGACGGCAACGAGACCTGGCTGGTGCTGGGCGGGGCGGCGCTGTACGGCGCGTTCCCGCTGGCCTATTCGCTGCTGCTGAGCGCGCTGTACCTGCCGCTGATCCTGATGCTGGCCGGGCTGATCTGCCGCGGGGTGGCGTTTGAATTCCGCTTCAAGGCCGATGCGGCGCACCGGCCGTTCTGGGACAAGATGTTCGCGGTGTCGTCCTATGGCGCGACCTTCTTCCAGGGCGTGTCGCTGGGGGCGTTCATCGACGGGTTCCATGTCAGCGGCCCGTCCTATCTGGGCGGGGCGTTCGACTGGCTGTCGCCGTTCAGCGTGTTCACCGGGCTGGGGCTGATCGTGGCCTATGCGCTGCTGGGCGCCACCTGGCTGACGATGAAGACGGCGGGCGACCTGCAGGCGCGGATGATCGCGTGCGCGCGGTGGGTGACGCTGGCGCTGCTGGCGGTCATCGCCATCGTCAGCCTGTGGACGCCGCTGAGCCATCCGGCGATCGCCGCGCGCTGGTTCTCGCTGCCCAACCTGTATTATTTCGCGCCGGTGCCGGTGCTGATCCTGGCGGTCGGCGCGCTGATGCTGCGCCTGCTGCGCGGCACGCCGAATGCCGGGCCGTTCCTGCTGACGCTGGTGCTGCTGTTCCTGGGCTATAGCGGGCTGGCGATCAGCCTGTGGCCGAACATCATTCCGCCGGGCGTGTCCTTCCGCGCCGCCGCCAGCCCGCCGGAGAGCATGGGCTTCGCCCTGGTCGGCACGCTGTTCATCATCCCGGTCATCCTGACCTATACCGCGTGGGCCTATCACGTGTTCCGCGGCAAGGTGACGTCGAACGAAGGCTATCATTGAGGCGCCGGCCGTGACGCGGACGGAGGGGATCGCGATGCGCCGGCCCTGGGTGAAGCGGCTGGGATGGCTGGTGGCGATCTGGGGCGCCAGCGTGCTGGCCCTGGGCGTGCTGGCGACGCTGATGCACCTGCTGATGGCCGCCGCCGGCATGGTGGGCTGAGCGCCGGCGGACAGGCGGAATTTTCTATACCCGGCCGGGCGGCATGCCCGGCCGTTTTTTTTGCGCTGACGGCGGAGGGCGCCGGAGATCACGGCCCCGTCATTCATCCGGCCGGGCCGCGAAGAGCGCGTGCAAGACGCCAATCGAAAAACAGGCCGGCCGAACCGATGCGCCCCCCCCTGATGCAGTACCCTGGTGCAGTGCGGTCCGTCCAAGGCGAAACCGGCCACAACGTGTGGTCGCGGCAAATATTTCCCGGCGCCTATTCCAGCGTCTATTCAAGATAAAATGAAGAAAATGCCGGTGGTCGTGCATTGCGGCACGGGCGGCGACGTGCTGACCTGTCAATGTCGGCGACAAGACCGAACTCAGAAGCCGGGCCATGGCGGACCACCGCCGGGCGGCGCGAGGAGAAGAAGAGTGTTTCTGTGCAAGTTTCCGCGCACGGCGCCCCCGGGGAATTCCCTTGGGCATGCCGGCGTATCGCGGCGGGTCGTCCTGGGCTGTGCGCTCGCATTCGGGCTGGCCGCCGCCGGTTCCCATCCGGCCCACGCATCGGCGCAGCATCCGAAGATCGGGTTTTCGATCGACGATCTGCGCGTGGAGCGCTGGGCGCATGACCGCGATTATTTCGTGGCGGCCGCCAAGGCGCTGGGCGCGACCGTGAACGTGCAGTCGGCGGATGCCAGCGAAAGCCGCCAGAACGCGCAGATCGAGAACCTGATCGCGCGCGGCATGGACGTGATCGTCATCGTGCCGTTCAACAGCAAGGTCCTGACCAATACGATCGCCGAGGCGAAGCAGGCGGGCATCAAGGTGATTTCGTATGATCGCCTGATCCTGGACAGCGACATCGATGCCTATGTGTCGTTCGACAATGTGCGCGTGGGCGAGATGCAGGCCCAGGGCGTGGTCGATGCCGCGCCGCGCGGCAATTATTATCTGCTGGGCGGGGCGCCGACGGACAACAACGCCAAGCTGCTGCGCCAAGGCCAGATGACGGTGCTGCAGCCGCTGGTGGAGGCGGGAAAGATCAAGATCGTGGGTGCGCAATGGGTACCCGAATGGAGCGCCACCGCCGCGCTGTCGATCACGGAAAACGCACTGACGGCCAATAACAACAACATCCAGGGCATCGTGGCGTCGAATGACGGCCTGGCCGGCGGGGCGATCCAGGCGCTGGCGGCGCAGGGACTGGCGGGCAAGACGGCGGTGTGCGGCCAGGACGCGGACCTGGCCGCCGTGCAGCGTATCGTCAAGGGCACGCAGACCATGACGGTGTACAAGCCGATCAAGCTGATCGCCTCGACCGCCGCCAAGCTGGCGGTGCAGTTGGCCAAGGGTGAAAAACCGGCCTTCACCACCAAGATGAATAACGGGACGAAGGATGTCGACACGATCCTGCTGACCCCGATCGCGCTGAGCCGGACCAATGTCGACCAGGTGGTCAAGGACGGGTACTACACCCAGGCCCAGATCAACGCGCAATAGGGCGTTATCCGATCGGATAACGTGCTGTTAAAACAATGAGCTGGAGCCGTATCCGGGAACGGATGCGGCTCTGGCCGGCACCCGGGACGGATGGGCGCGGGGCCGGAGCCGTCCGGCCCCTTCCCTGGCCGGTCCCGCCGGGGAAAGGACGACGATGTCCGAGTATCTTCTGGAAATGCGGAATATCACCAAGGATTTTTCCGGGGTGAAGGCGCTGGACGGCATCGATCTGCGCGTCCGCCCCGGCGAATGCGTCGGGCTGTGCGGCGAGAACGGCGCCGGGAAATCGACGATGATGAAGGTGCTGTCCGCCGTCTATCCCTATGGCACCTGGGGCGGCACCATCCTGTGGCAGGGGGTTGAGCTGCGCGCGGCCTCCATCCGCGAGACGGAGGAGGCCGGGATCGTCATCATTCACCAGGAGCTGATGCTGGTTCCGCAACTTTCGGTCGCCGAGAATATCTTTCTGGGCCGCGAGCCGCGCACGGCGGCCGGCCTGATCGATTTCGACCGCATGAACCTGGACGCGGCGCGGCTGCTGTCGGACCTGCGGATGGGGCATATCAACGTCGTCCTGCCCGTGTCGTCCTATGCGGGGGGCGAGCAGCAACTGATCGAGATCGCCAAGGCGCTGAGCAAGAAGGCGAAGCTGCTGATCCTGGACGAGCCGACCTCGTCCCTGACCAAGGCCGAGACCGCCATCCTGCTGCGGCTGGTCAAGGACCTGAAGGCGCGCGGCACGGCCTGCGTCTATATCTCGCACAAGCTGGAGGAAATCCAGGAGATTGCCGATACGGTCACGGTGATCCGCGACGGGCGGTTCGTGGGCGCGGCGCCGATCGGCGACCTGACGATCGGCGATATCATCCGCATGATGGTCGGGCGGGACATGGGCAACCTGTTCCCACGCGAGGCGCACCCGATCGGCGACGTCGTGCTGGAAGCGATCGGCATGACGTGCCTCGACCTGAACAATCCGCTGCGCAAGCGGGTGGACAACGTATCGTTCGCGCTGCGGCGGGGCGAGATCCTGGGCATTGCGGGGCTGGTCGGCGCGGGGCGCACGGAACTGGTCAGCGCGCTGTTCGGGGCCTATCCCGGGCAGTATTCGGGCGAGATCCGGCTGGACGGCGCAAGGCTGCGTATCCGTTCGCCGCGCGAGGCGGTGCGGCACGGCATCTGCATGGTGCCCGAGGACCGCAAGCTGCAGGGCATCGTGCCGGGCCTGGGGGTGGGATACAACATCACCCTGTCGGTGCTGGAGGATTTCGCCCATGCCGGGCTGATCGACGAGCACCGGGAATTCGCGGATATCCGCACCGCCATCGACAGGCTGCGGATCAAGACCGCGAGTCCGCTGCTGGCCATTTCCAATCTTTCGGGCGGCAACCAGCAGAAGGCGGTCATTTCCAAGATGCTGGAACCCAGGCCCAGGGTCCTGATCCTGGACGAGCCGACGCGCGGCGTGGATGTCGGCGCGAAATACGAGATCTACAAGCTGATGTTCGCCCTGGTGAAGGAGGGGATGTCGATCATCATGGTCTCGTCCGAACTGCCCGAGATCCTGGGCATCAGCGACCGCGTCCTGGTCATCGGCGAGGGCGAGCTGCGGGGCGATTTCGTCAATGACGAGACGCTGACGCAGGAGCGCATCCTGACGGCGGCCATAACGCCCGTGCGCCAGGCGGCCTGAGCCCTGTCCGGGCCGGAGCCGACAACGAGACCCTATTGAAACGACCTTGCGGAATTTCGGGACCATGACCCAAGCGCCGACCATCGAGCCCCCCCTGCCCCATCCCGCGACCGGCGCGGCCCAGGCCGCGCGGGGGATGCTGCGCGCCGAACATGTCAAGGGATTGTTCGCGCGCTATAAGATCCTGGCGCTGCTGGTGGCGATCGCCATCATCTGGGCCTTCTTCGCCTGGCAGACGGACGGGGATTTCCTGACCGCGCGCAATCTGTCGAACCTGCTGCGGCAGATGGCGATTACCGGCATGCTGGCCAGCGGCATGGTCTTCGTGATCATCTCGGGCGAGATCGACCTGTCGGTCGGCTCGATGCTGGGATTGCTGGGCGGGCTGGCGGCGATCCTGGACAACCAGTACCACCTGCCGCTTTACGTCACGGTGCCGGCGGTGCTGCTGCTGGGCGCGCTGCTGGGCGCGTTCAACGGCTATTGGGTGGCCTATCTGCGGATTCCGTCCTTCATCGTGACCCTGGCGGGATTGCTGGCCTGGCGCGGCGTGCTGCTGGGCACCACGGGCGGGGTGACGATCGCGCCGATCTCGCCCGGGTTCGTCGCCATCGCGCAGAGCTATCTGCCGCGCTATGCCAGCTATGGGCTGGGGATCGTGGTCTTCGCGACGCTGGCCGTCTCGGTGCTGCGCAACCGCGCCAAGCGCGCGGAATACGGGCTGCCGGTCCCGTCGATGGTGCTGGATGCGGCCCGGCTGGCGGGCTATGCGGTGGCGATCGCGGCCTTCTTCGGCATTCTGGATGCCTATCGCGGCGTGCCGCTGCCGGTGCTGATGGTGCTGATCCTGCTGGGCGTCTTTACGCTGATGGCGCGGCGCAGCGTGTTCGGCCGCCGCATCTATGCGATCGGCGGCAATCTGGAAGCGACGAGGCTGTCGGGCATCAATGTCCAACTGGTCAAGCTGTGCGTCTTCGCGCTGATGGGGGCGATGGCCGCGCTGGCGGGCATTGCCACCACGGCCCGGCTGGCGGCCGGCTCGCCCTCGGCCGGGTCGCTGCAGGAGCTGGACGCGATCGCCTCATGCATCATCGGCGGCACGTCGATGCGCGGCGGAGCGGGCACCGTGTTCGGGGCGCTGATCGGCGCGCTGATCATGGCCACGCTGGATAACGGCATGTCCATGCAGGGCGTGGACACGTACTGGCAGATGATCGTCAAGGGCGTCATCCTGTTGCTGGCGGTCTGGCTGGACGTGGCGACCACGCCCAAGCGGTAGCGGGCCGACCGAAGGGGGCTTCCCCCGACCGGCGCCGATCTGGCAGGGTTTGCCTTTGTGACCGGCATCCGGAGTGGGCGGTGCGCGCCTTGGGAACCCTATGAGACGAATCGATGGCGGGACGACCTCCCACCGGTTCCTTGGGCATCCTCCTGGCCTGGGCGTGATCGCCGTGGCCCAGGGGGCCTGGTATTTCACGCGCTATGGCGCCCAGTCGATCATGGTCCTGTACCTGGCGCATGTCCTGTTCAATGCCGCGGCGCATCCGGCCGTGCTGGGGGGCTGGGGATTGCGGCACCTGCTGGGGTGGGAGATCGGCGCCGGCCAGGGCAGCCAGGTGGGGGGCCAGGCGCTGGCCGCGGCGCTGATCGGCACGCTGGCCTTCGCCGCGATGCCGGTCCAGATCCTGGGCGGGCTGCTGGCGGACCGCGTGCTGGGACGGCGCTGGGGGACGGCGCTGGGCCTGGCGTGCCTGACCGTGGCGCCGCTGCTCTGGAGCTTCGATTTCAGTTTCGTGCTCGGGCTGCCGTTCTCGGTGTGCGGGCTGGCGCTGGCCAACACGCTGAACGCGCAGGTGGGCGATCTCTACCGGCCCGGGGACGAGCGCCTGGCCGATGCGTTTCAATTGCTGGCCCTGGTGCAGGATGCCGCGGTGGTGCTGGGGCCGCTGGTCTGCGGCGGCGCGGCCGCCTGGGCGGGCTTTCACGCCGGCTTCGCGGTCGCCGCCATGGTGATGGGCACCGGCACGCTGACCTATCTGCTGGGGTGGGCCAGTCTGCCCCGGCCGGCGGGCGACGACGCGCGCACGGCCAGGCCGGGACCGGGGCCGGGGCCGGGGCCGGGAGCGAACGCGGAAACGGAAACGAACTGGCGCCTGCTGGCGATCCTGGCGGGTCTTGTCCCGGTGCTGGCGCTGGCCCAGGTCGGCAACGAGCAGGTCTATGACACCTATATCCTGTGGGGCGAGCAGCATTATGCCCGCACGCTGTTCGGCCTGACGATGCCGGCGAGCTGGCTGCTGTCGCTGGATGCCGGGATCAGCCTTGCGACGCAGATTGCCGGGCTGGCGTTCTGGCGCGCCTATGAACGCCGCTTCGCGGCGCCCGGCGAAATCGACCAGGTGGCGATGTTCAGCGTGATCGCGGCGCTGGCCCCGCTGGTGCTGGCGCTGGCGGCGGCGCGGTCGCCCCATGGCCCGACGATCAGCCTGCTGTGGGGCATCCTGTTCCATACGATCAACGATTTCGCCATGTCGGCCGTGATGCCCATCGGCATGGCCCTGTATGTGCGGGTGTCGCCGGCCGGGCTGAAGGGAACGATCGTCGCCGGCTTTGCGCTGATCACGCGCCTGTCCGACGTCATCGCGGGGCGGCTTGGCGCGATGCTGCCCGATCTGGGATCGACCCGGTTCTGGCTGGCGCATGCGGCGCTGATCGCCGTCGCGGCGTGCCTGCTGATTTTGGCCGCGCGCCTGTTCAGGGCGGAACTGGCCCCGGCGGAGGGGACGCGGCGGACCGGTGCCCAGATAATCGAAGTCTAATAATCGAAGTCTGATGATCGAAGTCTGACGGCCGAAAGCTGATGGCCGGGGCGTGAGGGGGCATGATGACGGTAGACGATTTCAATGCATTCTGCCGCGCGCTGCCCGCGACCACCTATGTGATGCAATGGGGCGGCGCGCATGTCTGGAAGGTCGGCGGCAAGGTCTTTGCGATCGGCAGCGTGGACGGCGCGCGGCTGATGGTCACCTTCAAGGCCGGCGAGCTGTTCTATGAGATCCTGCGGGAGCGCCCCGGACTGCGCCCGGCGCCCTATCTGGCCTCACGCGGGCTGAAATGGATCCAGCATTTCGCGGCGCCGGGCCCTGGTGGTGACAGACTGGGTGATGACGGACCGGGCGATGACGAGCTGCGCGACCATATCCGCCGATCCCACCGGATGGTCGCGCAGGGCCTGTCGAAGAAGGCGCGGGCCGAACTCGGCCTGGGCGCCGCGTAGCGGGCGGCCCGCCAGAAAGGGCCTTGCCACGGCGGCGACATGGTTTTACCTGTGAGGAATTGGTTATGATCTGCCAAACTATGGCATCATCGAATGCCATGACCGGCACCTGTCTTGTGTGGCGTTGGCCCGTGCCGCAAGACACAAGGAGGATTGTCTTCCATGATGCGCTCTCTTGATATCGCCGCCACGGGCATGCAGGCCCAGACGACGAACGTCGAGACGATTTCCAACAACATCGCCAACATGACCACGACCGGCTACAAGCGCCGCCGGGCCGAATTTCAGGACCTGATCTATCAGGATCTCCGGCGCGCCGGCACCATGAGTTCCGACACGGGCGACCTTGTCCCGGCGGGCGCGCAGATCGGCCTTGGCGTCCGCACGGCCGGGATCTACCGGATCAACGAACAGGGCTCGCTGGAGCAGACCGGCAATTCGCTCGACATGGCGATCGAAGGATCCGGCTATTTCCGGGTGACCTTGCCGTCGGGCGAATATGCCTATACGCGCGACGGCACGTTCTCGCTGTCGCAGGATGGTACCATCGTGACGGCGGACGGCTATCCGCTTGCGCCCAATATCAGCCTGCCGAGCAACGCCGAGAACATCACCATCGATCAGACCGGCCAGGTTCAGTACACGATATCCGGCCAGACGACCTCGCAGGTCGCGGGACAGATCCAGCTTGCCACCTTCCAGAACGAGAACGGCCTGGCGGCAATGGGGCAGAACCTCTTTACGGAGACGACCTCGTCGGGCACCGCGAATCTCGGCACGCCCCAGAGCCAGGGATACGGATCGGTCCAGCAGGGCTTCATCGAGGAATCCGCCGTCAACGTGGTGACAGAGATCACCGATCTGATCACCGCGCAGCGCGCTTATGAAATGAACAGCCAGGTCATCACGGCCTCCGACCAGATGCTTCAGACATTGACGAACCTGAAATAGCATGTCGGCGCGGGCGGCAATCGCGGGCGTGATCGCGGCCGGCTTCGTGATGGCACATCCCGCGCATGGCGGGGCCGCGACATTGCGGAATGCGACGGTCATCGCGTCGGGCACCGTGAGATTGTCGGACCTGTTCGCGGACCTGGAGCCGGGCCAGGACCAGGTGCTGGGCCCCGCCCCCGCGCCCGGTGCAAGCATCCAGGTCGGCGGCGGCCAGTTGATGGCCATCGCCGACCAGTACGGCGTCGACTGGCTCGATCGGTCTCCATCGGCCATGACGACGATCACCCGTGCGGGCCGCATCCTGGACAAAACCTTCTTTTCCGAACTCGTCAGGAAAAACCTGCCGGATATCGGCAGCGGCCCCGTGTCCGTGGCACTTGTCAATTTCCACCCCATCATGGTTGCGCCGGACGATCCGAGGCCGATCGTCCTGTCCGACGTCGACTGGGACCAGCGCAGCGGGTGGTTTTCCGCGACGGCCTATCGCAGCCAGCCCACGGGGGATGCCACGCAGGATTCTTTCCTGCTGACCGGCACGGTGCATGCGGCACGCAGGGTGCTGGTCTTCGCGCACGCATTGCCTGCCGGGGCCGTGCTCTCGGCGTCCGACCTGCAGATGGATGACGCCTATACCGGCCACATCGCGAGCAGGGCCTTCACCGATGCGGGCGACGTGGACGGGATGACCCTGACGCGCGGCGTGGTCGCGGGCGAAGCCGTCCTGGATCAGGACCTGCACAGGACCGTGCTGATGCACAAGGGAGACCCGGTACTGGTCGCCTTTACCGCCCCCGGCGTTCATCTGACGGCGACGGGACGCGTCCTGGACGATGGAGGGGCGGGTCAGTATGTGCGCGCCCTTAACCTGGCGAGCGGCATGATCGTGACGGGCCGTGTGACGAACGCGTCGGAAATCGAGGTCGAGGCGGGGTCGGGTGCGGTGCGCTCCGATCCGGGCGTCCTGCGGCGTCTGACGGCGTCCGCCCGCGACGATGCGCGGGCGACCCTGTCCTTGCGGTAGCCGTTGAATGCGCTGGGATCTTGCACCGATGAGAGCCGCTTTGTCCGGAGTTGCCCTGGTTAGCGCCGCGATGACCGGGCTGCTGTGCCTGTCCGCCTGTTCGGGCCTGTCGGACCTGAGCGAGCAGGGGCATCCGCCGCGCATGACCACGACATCGGACCCGACGCAGGCGCCCGACTATCGCCCCGTCACGATGCCGATGCCGCCGCTGCAGCCGCCCCCCACGGAGGTCGGAAGCCTGTGGCGGCCGGGGAGCCGGGCATTCTTCAGGGACCAGCGGGCGTCGCAGGTCGGGGATCTGCTGACGATCAAGGTCGATATCGCCGACAATGCGGCCCTGACCAACGATACGTCGGCGTCCGGCAGCGGGACGGAGACTTTCGGCATTCCCAACCTTTTCGGCTTGCAGGGCAAGGCTTTGTCGAGCGCGACGGCCCTTCATACGAGCAGTACGAATGCCAATACGGCGACCGGCACGATCACGCGGAACGAAACGGTCACGCTCTCCCTGGCCGGAACGATCACGCAGGTCCTTCCGAACGGTAATTTCGTGGTCGTCGCCCGCCAGGAAGTCAGGATCAACGGCGAATTGCGCCAGCTTATGGTCAGCGGTGTCGTCAGGCCGCAGGATATTACGGAGGACAACACCGTGACGCACGACAGAATCGCCGAGGCGCGAATTTCGTACGGCGGCCGTGGACAATTGACCAAGATGCAGATGCCACGGTACGGGCAGCAGATTCTTGATAGCATATTGCCGTTTTGACAGTATTTAAAAAATATCCAAAAGACATCCCGGCGCTTGTTTCTTGAACGATTTTTTGGGACGCAGGCCCGGCCGGCCATGACGGGTGGCGGTGCCACCCCCGGATTATCAGGTTCCGTACGCCATGCCACATGATGCCTTCCCGCCCGCTTCCGGGCCGTCTTCTGGAGCGACGGCACAACGGAGGGCCGATCCGGAAGGGAGCGGAGAGGCGCTGCAACGCGCCGGACGCCTGCAGGAGGCGGAACAGGCTTATCGGGCCGTGCTGGCCGACAATCCGGACGACGCCCGGACCCTGAGCAATTATGGCGGGCTGCTCTGCACCCTCGGCGCGTTTGACGCAGCGTATGAATTGCTGGCGCGCGCGGTGGCGCTTGATCCGGCCCTGACGGACGGCTGGTCGAATTTCGGCAATGTCCTGTTACAGACACAGCGTTACGACGAGGCCATTGCCGCCTACAGGAACTGTCTCCAGCGCAATCCTGTCCATCCCCTTGCCCTCAGCAATCTCGGGTTGGCCCTCGATCATCGCGGAGAGCATGAACTGGCCCAGAAATTTCATCAGGTCGCCGTGGCGCTGACGCCCGAGAATGCGCAAACCCGGACGAACCATGCCTTGTCCCTTCTGGCCCAGGGCAAGTATCTTGAAGGTTTCCGGGAATATGAATGGCGTTGGACGACGTTCGATTCGCGTCGTAACGCGATGAGCGCGCCGCTCTGGAATGGTGAAGATTTTCGGGGCCGGACCTTGCTGATCCATACGGAAGGCGGTTTTGGAGACATGATCCAGTTCTCCCGCTTCTTCCCGTGCGCGGCGGAACGGGGCGGCCGGACCCTGATCAGGGCGAGGCGGGAATTGCTGACCCTGTTCCGGCACTCCTTTCCGGACCAGACATTCGTGTCGGAAGAGGATGAGATCCCGCCCCATGACCTGCAATGTCCGGCACTCAGCCTGCCGCGGGCGCTGGGCACGACGTTGACGACCATCCCGTCGGCGGGCGGGTTTCTTCGGGCCGATCCGGATAAAATGTCGTTCTGGCGCGGGGTACTTCAGGACGACGCCATGAAAGATGGGCGACGGGTGCGGTCGCTGCGCGTCGGTCTTGTCTGGGCGGGAGCGCCGCATCAGGAAATTCGTGCGGCCGAGCTTGCCGACCGGCGCCGTTCGACCGATCTCGCGACATTCGCGCCGCTTGCCGATGCCGCCCCGGATGCCGTGTTCTACAGCCTGCAGCTTGGAGAACGGGCCGGGCAGGCCGGGGAGCCGCCGGCGGGGATGCGTCTGATCGACCATACATCCCTGCTGCGCGATTTCAGCGATACGGCGGCACTGATCGGCACGCTGGACCTGGTGATCAGTGTCGATACATCGACCGCACACATAGCGGCCGGGCTGGGGAAGCCGGTCTGGATGCTTTCCCGTTACGACCAGTGCTGGCGATGGCTGTCGGGCCGCACCGATTCTCCGTGGTACGACAGTTTGCGCCTTTACCAGCAGACCAGACCGCTCGACTGGTCGGACCCCATGCACCGTGTCCGTGCCGATCTATGCGCGCTTGTGGAGACCCGTCTGTCCGTGACCGCCCGCGGCCGGAGCGCGTAGGGCGGCAGTGGCGGGAAGGCGCCTGCCGAAATATGTCGTCGCGGATCGTTCATTCATGGTCGGAATGACAATTATGTCGGATATGCGGCGCCAGTGGGGAGATCCTTTGTAAAAACTTGACAGCGGCCCGACTTCACAGCATCAACGGAACGTGACCGAGGGCGGCAGAATCGACGAGGTGATGAGCAAGCCGGTCGCTTTGGAAGCAGGCGCCGCGGGCGGATCATAGAGGCAACGCCTAATGGTCGGTTCATGGCCCGTATCGAGAGGCATGTCCGTGGTCTCCGCCAGGGACGCGATGTGTGAACGCCGGCAGAAACCCGCGAGCGGGCCAGGTTAAGATGCTCATACCCCGCTTGTCATTCGGGAAGCTCGTGCATGTCTCGTCAATCCTGATGACGCTTCTTCTTGCCATGAACATGCATGCGCTTGCCGGACACCTGAAGGATGACGGGGTCGAGGCGGGCGCTCCGGCCGGACAGGCGGCGCCATTGCAGATGGCCGCGGCCAGCACGTCGGATACGATGGCGAGCACCTATTCCGCGGCGAGAAATGCCGCGGAAGGCTGGACGTCGGTTCTTTCCTCCGACGGGAACGGCAGGGCGATCGCGCCTGCCGCGCCCGCCCCCGACCGCATGTCGGCAAAGAAGACCGGCATGTCCGATGCGGACTGCCCGCGGGGCATCGCCTGCGCGGGAGCCGGGACGGTCGCCACAGGCCGGAGCGGAGAGTCCGACCCGGGGGTCGACAGGGCCGAGACGGATCTCGTCAAGGATATTCTGGCCCGGCGGTCGGACATCGACAGCGAACAGAAGGATCTGGAGGCGCAGAGGCACATCCTCGATGCGGCCAGGTCGGCCCTCGACGCGAAGATGCGCGACCTTGATACGTCCATGGCCGCGCTGGCCGAGAAGCAGGAGGCGCATCGGGAGACCATGTCCGCCGAGACCGACAGGCTGGTGAAGATATACGAGGACATGCCCCCCAAGGAGGCCGCCGCGGTCTTCGACATCATGGATATCCATGTGCTCGTCTCGGTGGCCAACAGGATGACCCCCCGGAAGATCTCGGCCGTCATGGGATATATGATGCCTGAACGCGTGAATCTCGTGTCGCAATACATGGCGGGCGTGCGGAGTTTCCGTTCTTCGCGCCTGCCCTTCGGCGGCGATGGAAGGAGCGGGCCGGCGGCGACGGATATGGGTGCGCCGTCCTGGTGGCTGAAGAGCCCGTCCGGGCAAGGTCCGGCCGATCAGGATCCGCTGAAGCTATCGCGCCAGTAGCCTGCCGGGCGGCCGGACGCCGCATGGCCCGGAACCGCCTGGCCCGAAACTGCATGATCGGGGCACAGTCTTGAGGGACAGGAACTGCCAGCTATGACAATCAGGGGCGGCATCATGGTTTTCCTGATCGCGGGTCTTGCAGGGTGCGCGCCGGATTATCTCGTCTCACACATGACGGGGCGCGAATGCAATGCGGGCTACATCCAGGCGGGCGAGGATTGGTGTGCGCCCCCGCAACGACCGCCCGCTCCGCAGCCTTATTGCACCCAGAGCTGGAATGGCGTGGATTGCTGGAGCCGACCGGACCTGATGCCCAACGTCGCGCGCCAGGTGGCGGAAGGTCCGACCGGACTGACCCAGGAGCAGAATGCGAACAGGCTCAACACGACGATCAGGACCGCACCTCCGACGAACGCCTATATTCCTTGAGACTATTCCTTGAGATGACAGGCAGCATGGCCGGATGCCGAACATGGCGCACTGGAGCCGTGTCTCGCTTCCGGATTTTGTTGCGGACTGTGTTTTTGGCCTTCCTGACACGCCGGGTCACGTTATGATGAGGAAATGGCGCTTCCGGACTGCCTTGACGCGTAGGATGACGCGATGGCATGCGAGACGCAGAGATTATCGAATGGTTAACCCGCCGGAGGATTTTGTGGCTTCCTGGTCCAGCGCCGTATCAGCATAGCAGCGTTCCGTATGCAGAATATATTGGCTGGCCTGAAAGGGCTCGGGCGGACGCGGCTTGCGGTGTTGGGAGTCGCGGCGACGATTCTCCTTACGGCTCTGGGCATTTTCGCCTTTCGGAGCGGCGGCCAGCCGATGGCTCTGTTATATGGCGATCTCGACCTGAATGAGGCAGCCCAGATGGTCGACGATCTGGGCAAGGCGCATATCGCCTCGACGACCAGCACGGATGGCACGAGCCTCTATGTCCCGCGGGACCAGGTGGCCAGTGCGCGGTTGCTGCTTGCCAAGGATGGCCTGCCCAGCGGCGGCGCCGTCGGGTACGAGCTTTTCGACAAAAGCGGCACCCTGACCAGCACGCAGTTCGAACAGACCATCAACGAAACCAGGGCGATGGAAGGCGAACTTGAACGTTCGATTCGCCTGCTTCACGGGGTGCGCAACGTTCGGGTTCACCTTGTTCTTCCGCATCGCGATCTTTTTTCGACCCAGACCAGCCCGTCGCAGGCCAGTGTGGTGCTTGATATCGGCAGGGCTGGCCGCATGGCGCCGGACGGCATCCAGGCCATTCAGAATCTGGTCGCGGCGGCCGTTCCCGGCCTGCGCCCGCAGAATATTTCCATCGTCGACACGCGCGGCGACGTTCTGGCGAAGCCTGGGGATCCTGACAGCGCGGCGGGCCAGGAATCCGCCCTTGAGAAGTTCCGCTACGCCGAAGAGCAGCGTCTGGCGCAGGCCGCGGAAGACATGCTGGTACCCATCCTGGGGGCGGGCCATGTCCGCGCCCGGGCGGCCGTTACCATGAACACCGACGAAATCCGCGAAACGGATGAAAGCTACGACCCGAATCAGCAGGTCCTGAGATCGCAGCAGACGACGACCGACAAGAGCGCCAATACCGAAGCGAACCCGAATACCTCGGTGGCGAACAATCTGCCGAACGCCAACGCGAACCAGGCCAACAGGACCGGTTCGAGCGACGACCGGGAGGAAGAAACCGACAATTACGAGATCGGCAAGCGGGTCCGCGTCGTCAGCCAGACACGCCCCCGCGTGTCCAGGATCAGCCTGGCCGTCATGGTCGATGGCACATTTACGAAGGACAAGACCGGAAACCAGGTCTGGAAGCCGCTGGACGATGCCGAGCTGGCCCGGCTTTCGACACTCGTCGAGACGGCAATCGGATATGACAAAAGCCGTGGCGACGCGGTCAATGTCGTTTCCATGCGGTTCATGCCGGATAACGGGGTTGGCCTTCCGGCGGAAAGCAGCAGCCTGTTCAGCCGGGATACGCTTATCTATGTGGCCGAATGGGTCATTCCCATCCTGCTGGCGCTGGGCGCCATCTTCGTCGCGGTCCGGCCCATGCTCTGGCGTGGCAAGGCCAACACGCCGGCCCTGGCGGCGCGAACCGAGCTGGAGGTCCTGCAGGGCGCACCTGCCGCGACGGCCCGGATCGCGGGCACCGCGTCGCCCGCGGCGCTGGCGCCGATCCTTGCCGGCGATGACGAAACGGTCAGCATCGACGGGGTCGAAGGGAAGATGCGCATGGTCGCGATTGCGAAAGTGGCGGCCCGTATGGAGGAGAGTCCCCGCGAGACCGTCTTTATCATCCGGAACTGGCTGGCCGCGCCGGATTCCAGGGCGGGAGCGGGAGCGTGACCATGGCCGATTCCGTGATGGAAACGGCGCTGGCCGTCGAAGGACAGAATTTCGCTGTTCCGCATCTGAGCGGCCCGCAGAAGGCCGCTGTCCTTATGCTGGCCGTGGGGCGGGATCAGGCGGCGAAAATCCTGAAACTTCTGCATGAAGACGAAATCCGGGACATTTCCGTCGCCATGGCGAGCCTGGGGATCGTGAAAGCCCAGATCGTGGAAGCCGTGTGCCAGGAGTTCACGAAAAACTTCGAATCGCCGGACGGGCTGGTCGGAACATACGAGACCACGGAAGAGTTTCTGCGCAAGGCCCTGCCGCAGGACCAGGTCGAGAAGATCATGGACGAGATCCGTGGTCCGAGCGGCCGGACGATGTGGGACAAGCTGGGCAATGTGCAGGAGAGCGTGCTTGCCAACTATCTCCGCGGCGAATATCCGCAGACCGCCGCCGTCATCCTCAGCCGCCTGCAGCCCGCCCATGCCGCGCGCGTCCTGGCGTTGCTGCCCGAGGACTATGCGACCGACGTCATGATGCGGATATTGCACATGGAAACGGTGCAACGGGACGTTCTGGACAGCGTCGAGGCCACGCTGCGTTCCGAGTTCATTGCGTCTCTGGGACGTTCGGCCAAGCAGGACAGTTACGAACTGCTTGCGGAAGTCTTCAACAATTTCGACCGCAAGACGGAAATCCGCCTGACGGAGGCCATGGACAGGCGCAACCAGGAGGATATGGAGAAGGTGAAGGCGCTTATGTTCACCTTCGAAGACATCAAGCGCCTGCCGTACGATTCCCTCCGGCAGGTCGTCGCCCAGATCGATCGCGAGAAGCTGCCGCTTGCGCTGAAGGGCGCGGCGGAGACGGAACGGAAGCTGTTCCTGCAATGCATGTCGAAACGCGCGGGAAGCATCCTGCTGGAAGAGATCGCCGCCCTGGGGCCTGTACGCCTGAAAGACGTCGACGCGGCGCAAGCCGACATTGTCGCGACCATCAAGACCATGGCGAATGCCGGCGAGATCGACCTGACCGACAATAGCGGCAATGACGAGATCATTCCATGAGGGGGGCTTTCATTCCTTTTCCGGCGGCCGCCCGCCCGTCCGACCGGCACCACCCCGCGGAGGGGGCGGACCGTCGGCGCCGGCTGATCGACCTGGAGGATTTCGGCGCCGCGTCCCGGCCGGACACCGAGAGCATCCCGACAGAGGCGCAGACGCCCCCGGACGATGCCGGGTCCGACCCGGAGCGGGTCACGATGTCTCGCGAGGACGTGGAGTCGTTGCGTCGGGCCGCGTTCCAGGAGGGGCTGGAAACCGGCGCCAGGAACCGGGAGGATGTGCTGACGGAACAGCATGCATCCTGCGTGGCTTCTCTCAATGCGGCATTCGCAGCCGAGAACGCCCGGCGGCGGCAAGTCATGGACGACGCCGCGCATGCCTTTGTGGCGACCGTCGTGGATATCGTCCGGGGCCTGACCGCGCTGGACGGCACCGTGCTGGCGGGGTTGCGGCGCGATCTTGTCGCGGATGCCGAAGGATTCGTCAGGGAGTGCGAGGGCGCCGTCACGATCCGCTGCGATGAAGCGCATGCGCAGCGTCTGGCGTCGATCGTCAAGGCGGATGGCGATGTTCGGATAGAGCCCGTGCTGAAATCAGAACCGGAGGCAGGGTCGGGCATGATCAGCGTCACCTCTGCGGCAACCACCATTGTCATTGATCCGGAACAATGGCGAAAATCCGTCGCGGAGAAGATTGTTGCCGCTGTTACGGCCCTCGCGGAGCAGCGCGCGGAACGGGGCCGGCAAAAGGCACAGACCAGGCGGAGAGAACCATGAGTGCAGACAATGGATATATCGGGCTGGAGGATTTTTCCACCACGGGTTCGGACGCCCCCTCTGCGCCTTCATCGTCCGGGAAGGCCGAGCAGCACGACCAGAATAAAGCGGCGATCGGCACCGGCCAGATGGAGGCGATTTATGACATCCCGGTCAAGATCACGGCCGTGATCGGGACGGCGACGATGCCGGTGAGCCAGTTGCTGCGGCTGGGGCGCGGCGCGGTCGTGGAGCTGGACAAGAAGCTGGGAGAAGCGGTGGATATCTATGCGAACAACCGGCTGATCGCACGGGGAGAGGTCGTGGTGGTCGATGACAGCCATATCGGCGTGACGATGACCGAGATCCTGTCATCCTCTCCGGGCTCGTCCAGCTAGAGCAGATCGCGTGAAGATGCGCGATAAAGTAAAAACATAGAGCATTTCCGCTGAGCCGGATGCGGCTTCGGAGAGAGGGAACGGAATGCCCGGAACAGTCACGCTTGCCGCCGCCCGGACGGGATTTCCGGCGCTGGGCACGGGCGCGTTCGTCACCCCGTGGCTGACCGGTCTTGCGTCCCTTGCGGTGGTCGTCGCGCTGATTCTTCTGAGCCGCCATGCTCTGAAATTCCTGGAACCGTACCTGCTGAAGGGACGCCGGACGCGCAGTCTGGCGGTGGTGGAAAGTCTGGCCATCGATCAGCGCCGGCGCCTGAGCATCATACGATGCGATCGGAAGACGGGGCTGATCCTGACCGGCGGGGGCAGTGATGTGTTTCTGGGATGGATCGACGAGGCGGAGGCGAGCCCGCCGCGCGCGTCCTCCCCGGCGCCGCCGGATGTGGGCGCGCGCGATGCGAATAGAGGAACCTGACAGAGTGACATTCCGCCTGCTCACGCGCCGTTTTTTCGGTTCAGGAGCCATTGTCGCGGTCGGTCTGGCCCTCGGCATGCTGATCGCCATGCCGGGCCTGTCGCACGCCCAGTCCCTGACCCTGGATCTCGGCAGGGGTCTTGGCGACGCGGGAACGACCAGCCGTCTTGTCCAACTGACGGCTCTTATCACCATTCTGTCCCTTGCGCCCAGCCTGCTGGTGATGGTTACGGCCTTTACGCGCATCATCGTCGTGCTGTCCCTGTTGCGCGGCGCCATCGGCGCGCAGGGGACGCCGCCGAACACCGTGCTGATCGGCCTTGCGTTGTTTCTGACCTTTTTCGTCATGCAGCCGGTTCTGGAACAATCCTGGTACCACGGCATCGTTCCGATGATGGATGGGCGCATGAGCGAGATGGATGGCCTGAAGGCGGCGGCGGAACCCTTCCGGACCTTCATGCTGGCCAATGCGCGGCCGGCCGACATCGCAACGTTCCTGCACCTGGCGAATGTCCCGCTGCCGAAATCGCCGGCCGAAACGCCGTGGCGGGTGCTTATGCCCGCCTTCATGATCAGTGAACTCAGCCGCGGCTTCGAAATGGGTTTTCTGCTTTACCTGCCGTTCCTTGTCATCGACATCGTCACGTCGAGCGTGCTGATGAGCCTGGGCATGATGATGCTGCCGCCGGCGACGATATCGCTTCCGTTCAAGCTGATCTTCTTCGTCATGGTCGATGGCTGGCAGATGGTGGCGGGCGGCCTGGTCAGAAGCTTTGGCTCCTGACCGGCATTTTCCATTGGTGGGATGTATGTCGCGCCGACGGCATTTCGGCGAGCGTCGTACCGCGCATGTGTTTTCCGGCAAAAGATGGAATTTTAACAATTTGTTAACTCTTTACGGCAAGACAATTACCTTTCCAACGGAATGGCCGACGGGATTCAGCGTGCCGTCCGAAGCAGAGTGTGTGTGCGAACAGCTTCATATGCGGTGCCCCCCAGATATGAAGGAAAGCTAGACCAGCATGTTGAATTGGCTCTATCGGGACGCGCCGTTCCGAAGCAAAATCAGGACAGTGATGCTGTTTCTGGAAGCGTATCTGATGCTCCAGATCATTATCGAGGCCGCCGGGTATCTCGCCCACGAGCCGATCGACCACATGTTCCTGATGAATATGTGCGCCCTGGCTTTCGGACAGGTGGTCGTCTTTATCATCTGGCAGATGATGACACGTGTGGTGACGACCCCCCTGGAGACGCTGCGCGATCTTGGCGAGCAGCTCGGCCGTGGTGAAAACCGCGCCAATGTGCCGTTTCTCGACAACAAGGATTGCGCGGGGCGCCTGGCGCGCGTGATGGTCGCGTTCGCGCGAAGCGTGCGCGAGCAGGGCGAGGCGCAAACCCGCCAGGCGGCCATGGCGGCGGAGATCAGGCAGTCTCTCGACCGCAGCGAGGAACGGGACAGGCACACGCACGCGGTCATCGAGGCCCTTGGCACGGCGCTGAAGGAACTGGCCGAGGGCGATCTCGAGCTGCGGATCACGGATCCCATTTTCGACGGCGAATTCGCGCCGTTGCGCGATGCGTTCAACAATTCGGCCATGCGCCGGAGCGAGGCGCTGCGGGCCGTGGCCAACAATTCGGAACTGATCGCGACCGGGGCCACCGAAATTTCCACCGCGTCCGCCGATCTTGCGAAGCGGACGGAAAAGCAGGCGGCCAACCTCGGCCAGGCCGCGGCGTCGGTGCGCACCGTGACCGATGGCGTGCAGCGCATCGCCCGGGCCTGTTCGGACGCCAGCGCCGAAACGAAGCAGTCGCTGGAAAAGGTCAAGTCCGCGACCGGCATCATGGCCGAGACGACGTCGGCGATGGACGGCATCAAGAAATCGTCGGATGCGATCGGCGAGATTATCTCGGTCATCGACGGCATCGCCTTTCAGACCAACGTCCTGGCGCTGAATGCCGGTGTCGAGGCGGCCCGCGCGGGTGACGCCGGCAGGGGCTTTGCGGTGGTCGCGCAGGAAGTCAGGTCCCTTGCCGAGAAATCGGCGAAGTCGGCCAGCGAGATCAAGCGCCTGATTTCCGTCTCGGCGGAACAGGTCGACAAGGGGGTCGACCTGGTGCAGCAGACGGGGCGCTATCTGACTGACTTCGCGGGCAGCACGCAGAATATCGCGACCCGGGTCGAGGAGGTTTCGGTCTCCACGCAGGACCAGGCCCAGCGTCTGTCAGAGATCACGGCCTTTATCAGCGAGATGGACCAGGTGACCCAGCAGAACGCGGCCATGGTCGAGGAAACGACCGCGGCCAGCCATAACCTGACGGCCGAGACCAGAACGCTGACCCAAACCTTGAGCCGTTTCAGGATCGGCAATGAGAGGCGTCACGCCGCCGACGACGGCATGGCCGTGCTGTCGCCCGCGCGGCCGCAGACGAGAGCCGGCCGGCCGCCTTCCCCCAGCTTGACCGCCCCGCTGCTGACGACGTCGCCGGATCAGGGATGGGAAGATTTCTGATGGAAGGCGAATCCGGCGCGGCGTCCCCCCTTGCCTGCGTGATATTGCCCGAACGGCTGGACAGTGCAGCCGCCGAGGCGCTGAAGGCGCTGATCGCGCAGGCACGGGACCAGGCCGGGACGGAAACGGTGGCACTTGACGCATCCGGCGTCGGCTATGTCGGCGGCCTGTGCCTGCAGGTTCTTTTGGCCAGCGGCTGCCCTGTGGTCGCACCGTCGGAGAAGATCCGCGAGGCATTTGCCCTTTTCGGGGTCAGCGCGTTCCTGCAGGAACCGCTCCCCCTTCTGCAGTGAGCATGCGGTATGGCGAGTAGACAGAATTTACGTGTCCTGACGATCGATGATTCCCGGACCATGCAGGGCATGCTGCGCAAAGCGTTGGAAGAGGCCGGGTGCGACGTCATTCAGGGCGCGGACGGAGTCGATGGGCTGGACGTCCTGCGCGGCGCCGACCCGCCCCCCAATGTGGTCATCACCGATATCAACATGCCGCGCATGGACGGTTTCGAGGTGATCGAGACGATTCGGACCATGAATCAGTTCAAGCATCTGCCGATCATCGTTCTGACCACGGAGAGCGACCCGGAAAAGAAGGCCCGGGCCAGGACGGCCGGCGCGACCGGATGGATCGTCAAGCCATTCAGTTCCGAGAGTCTGGTCGCGGCCATCCGGCGGGTTACGGCCTGAAGAAAGCGGGGACGACATGAGTTCCGATATGGACGATATCCTCCGGATCTTCTTCCAGGAATGCGACGAACAGTTGGAGGAGCTTGAACGCGGGCTTTCGGCATTGTCGGATGGCGAATCCGGGCAGGAAACCATCAACGGCGTCTTTCGTGCCGTGCATTCGATCAAGGGCGGGGCCGCATCCTTCGGGCTTGAGAACCTCGTGCGCTTCGCCCATGTGTTTGAAAGTGCCCTTGATGACCTGCGATCGGGGCGTATTGCCCCGACGCCCGACATCATCAAGATTTTTCTCAAGGCGATGGATGTGCTGAGCGACCTGGTCGTCGAAGCGCGCGACAATCTGGCGGTCGATCCGGCCCGCGCTGCCGAGAGCCGGATCGAGCTGGAGGCCATCACCGGCCGTGGCGGTACGGCTGACGCAACCGATGCGCCCGATGCGACCGACGACGCCGTCCCGCAGGATTTCGTGCCGGTTCCGCTGGATTTCGAACCTGTCTCCATCGACTTCGAACCGATCGCGGTGGATTTCGATTTTGACGGGCCGGCCGCGCCGGTCCCCGCGCCGCTGATCGTCACGTTCCGCCCGCATGACGTCCTGTATGAGCGTGGGGACGATGCGCGGAACATCCTGATCGGTCTTGCGGACGTCGCGGCGGCGGCGGTGAGCGGGGGAGACATCGTGGCGGCCTGCGACTGCTCCGCCCTTCCTTCGCTTGGCGATCTGGTTCCCGGCAGGGCCTATCTCTCGTGGCGTGTGGTGCTGCCTCCGGAAGTCTCCGAGGAACGCTGCGGCGCCGTCTTCGACTGGGTCAGCGACGCCTGCGATTTCGAGATGACCCGAGCGGGCGAAACGGGAGAGAGCCCGGTGGCGGTGCCGCCCCCGGAACCGGTCCCTGCCCCCGTCGACGAGGTGGCACCCGTACTGGCAACCGTACTGGCAACCGCACTGGCCGACGCGCATCGTGCGCCGGCCGCGGTCCCGGTCGCGGCGGCGGTTGCGCCCGCCGCGGCTGGTCCGGCGCCGGCCCGCAAGCCCGAGCAGGCTTCGATCCGTGTCGATCTCCACCGGATCGACGATCTGATGGATCTTGTCGGCGAACTGGTGATTGCCCAGGCGGCCATCGAATCCCTGTCCCGCCATGGCGACAGCGCGACGCAGCAGGAACTGGTCCAGAGTATCGGCAGCATGCAGTCCCTGACGCGGGATATCCAGGACGCCGTCATGGCGATCCGGGCGCAGCCGGTTCGCGGCGTGTTCCAGCGCATGCAGCGCGTGGTGCGCGAAGCGTGCTCGATGACCGGCAAGGAGGTGGTCCTGACGCTTGCGGGCGAGGAGACGGAAGTCGACCGGACGCTGGTCGAAAAGCTGACGGACCCGCTGACCCATATGCTGCGCAATGCCGTCGATCATGGCATCGAAAAGAAGGAAGACCGAATCGCGGCCGGCAAGCCCGCGGAGGGCCATATCCGGCTGTCCGCGGAACACCGCTCGGGCCGGATCCTGATCACGATCAGGGACGATGGCGGCGGGATCGATCGCGCGCGCGTGCTTGAGACGGCGATCAGGCGGAACATCGTCGCGCCGGACGCGGTGCTGACCGACGACGAGATCAACAATCTGATCTTCGCGCCGGGCTTCTCGACGGCGGAGGCGGTGTCCGACCTTTCGGGCCGGGGCGTGGGCATGGACGTCGTCAAGCAGGCGATCCTGAGCCTTGGCGGCAGGGTCGCGATTCACAGTGTCCCGGGGAAAGGGACCACGTTCAGCCTCAGCCTCCCGCTGACATTGGCCATTCTCGACGGCATGGTGATCGTCGCCGGCGGTTCGACCATGATCGTTCCGATCTCGGCCGTGATCGAGACCATGATGATCAAGCGCCGGGATATTTACGCCCTGCCCGACGGCAGCAATGTCATTTCGATCCGCGGCGACTGCATGCCGCTGATCCCGCTTGCCGCGGCGCTGGGCCTGTCGGACTCTTCGCCGGCGGGCTCGCCGGACGATGCGATCATCCTTGTCGTCGAGAACGAGTCGGGGGCGCGGGCCGCCCTGGTCGTGGAGGAGATTCGCGACCAGACCCAGGTCGTCATCAAAAGCATAGAGAACAACTACCGGCAGATATTCGGCGTGTCGGCGGCAACCATTCTGGGCGACGGCAGCGTTTCCCTGATCCTCGACGCTCCGGCATTGATTGCGTCCGCCGTCGGGCATCTCGACAACAAGCCCGCGCGCATCCGCGCGGGGCTGGCGGCGTAGCGACATCATGCCGATAATCGGTAGCGAGGCAGGAAACCGGACATGACGGAACAGACAGAGGTTGCTGACGCCACGATCGTCAAGATGATCATGTTCGCCATAGGGGAGCAGGAATATTGCATTCCGATCCTGAGCGTTCGTGAAATCCGGGGATTCGAGAAGACGACGACCCTGCCGTTCGCCCCCCCCTATGTCTGCGGGGCCATCAATCTGCGCGGCGTCATCCTGACGGTGATCGATCTGGCGGTCTATCTGAACGTGCCGCCGCAGGCCGACAATCCGCGCCGCGTCGTGGTCTTCGTCGAGTCGCAAGGCGGCGTCGTATGCGGGCTGCTGGTCGATCGCGTCATCGACATGGCGGACATCGACCTTGGCGACGTGCAGAGCGTATCCGATGACGGCAGCAGCCTTGGGGGGCTGGTGCTGGTCGACAACCGGATGATCGGCGTCCTTCG
The DNA here is from genome assembly GCF_038719015.1 of Nguyenibacter vanlangensis. NCBI lineage: Bacteria > Pseudomonadati > Pseudomonadota > Alphaproteobacteria > Acetobacterales > Acetobacteraceae > Nguyenibacter > Nguyenibacter vanlangensis. The sequence goes on along the minus strand of NZ_CP152276.1, from coordinate 3,504,000 downwards.
CCTTGAAACCGTGGTCGGACAACTGGTCGGGGATACGGTTTCCGCATGAACGGCCTGATGCCGGTCGGCGAGTCCGATTACACGGATACCGATTTCCAGAGGGTACAGCGGATCGCGCAGGCGCAGGCGGGCATCCATCTTCCTGCGACCAAGCGCGCATTGGTGTATTCGCGCGTTTCGCGCAGGGTTCGGGAGCTTGGCCACGCCTCGTTCCGGACCTATCTGGATTTCGTGCAGGCGCCGGGCGGCGAAGGCGAGATGGAGAAGCTGGTCTATGCCCTGACCACGAATGTCACGAGCTTCTTTCGGGAAAAGAAGCATTTCGAGCATCTCGAAACCGTCGTGGTTCCTCGCCTTGCCGCGAACATCGCCGCGGGCGGGCGCGGAAGGGTGTGGTCGGCGGCGTGCTCCACAGGGCAGGAACCCTGGAGCATCGCCATGTCCATCATGACGGCATTTCCGGACGCGGCGGCTCATGACATGCGCATTCTCGCGACCGACATCAATGCCGACGTGGTCGCGCGGGCCGCGGGCGGCGTCTACCCGGATGAGGAAACGGAGGGCATACCCGCGGCGCGGAAAGCCCAGTTCATGGAGTCCTGCGGCGACGGGGATTACCGTTTTGCCGGCCCGATCGGCCGCCTTCCTGCGTTCCGCGTGCTCAACCTCAATGCCTCCTGGCCGATCAGGGGGACGTTTTCGGCCATTTTCTGCCGGAACGTCGTCATCTATTTCGACGAGGCGACGCGTGAGCGTCTGTGGCAGCGCCTGTCCGACAGGCTGGAACCGGGCGGCTTTCTGTATGTGGGCCATTCCGAACGCGTATCTTGCGCAACCCAATGCGGGCTGACGCAGGTGGCCCCGACCATCTACGAAAAGGACGACTAAGCGTTGGAGAAGCCGGTAAGGGTTCTGGTGGTCGACGATTCACGAACGATAAGGGCACTGATACGGAGATCCTTCGAGCAGTATCCCGATATCGTCATCTGTGGCGAAGCGGCGAACCCGATCGAGGCCAGGGACCTGATCATCAAGGACCAGCCGGACGTCATTACGCTCGATGTCGAGATGCCCGGCATGAACGGCCTGCAGTTTCTCGACAAGATCATGAGGCTGCGTCCGATTCCGGTCGTCATGGTCTCCAGCCTGACGGCCCGGGGGGCCGATACGGCGATCACCGCCTTGCAGATGGGCGCGTTCGACTGCTTCGCGAAACCGGCTTCGGTGGTCGGGACGGATGCGTTTGCGGGCCTGGCGCGTCTCGTTCGGCTGGCCGCGCAATCCGATCCTGCCGCCAAGCCGCGGCGCCGCGATCCGAACAGCGTGCCGGACGTGCAGAAAAGCTGGGCCCATTGGTTCGAACTGGTGGCGATCGGGGCCTCGACGGGCGGGGTGGAGGCGCTGGAGCTGGTGCTTGCGGGTTTTCCGCGACAGAGCCCCCCGATCATCGTCTGCCAACATATGCCGGCTTTGTTTACCGCCAGTTTCGCCAAGAGGCTGGACCAGAAGATCGAGGCGCTGTCCATCTGCGAGGCCAGGGATGGCGAAATACTGGCCCCGGGCTGCGTCAGGATTGCGCCGGGAGGCGACCGGCACGTGGCCGTGGAACGGCGCGACGGCCGATGCATGACGACGTTCCTGAAATCGGCGCCGGTGAACGGTCACTGCCCGTCTGTCGACGTTCTGTTCGATTCCATTGCGAAGCAGGTCGGCAGTGATGCGCTGGGCATTATCCTGACCGGCATGGGGCAGGATGGCGCGGCAGGTCTCCTGGCCATGCACCGGGCCGGAGCCCAGACGATTGCGCAAGACAAGGCGTCTTCGGTCGTCTATGGAATGCCGCGGGTCGCCGCCGAAATCGGGGCGGCGTCCCGGATCGTCTCTCTTGACCAGATCAGTGCCGCCGCCATGACGGCCCGCGCGCTGACATGACCCCAGGACGACGCCCGATTCCATTGGCTTACTGGTATCTCTCTGTCTCGTTGCCTTGGCCTGTCCGTCCGCGCCGTGTCCGGCCGATCGGACGGGGCTTCGGCACCGGGCAACCGTAGATCGCGATCGACGCCGGCGGACTGGCCGGATCTGGATGGGAAATGAGGAGGAGACTATGCCAGCGGCTTCACAGATCAGGGCGCTGATCGTTGACGACCAATCGTCCATCCGGCAGATTCTGGCCAACAGCCTGATGCAGATCGGCTTCGCGCACATCGCGCAGAGGAAGGACGGCAGGGAAGCCGTCGAATATCTCGACCAGAATCCGACGCATCTCGTGATTTCCGACTTCAACATGCCCGTCATGGACGGGCTGGCGCTGCTGCGTGCCGTCCGCGGCAACCCGAAGACGCAGAAAGTCGCGTTCATCATCCTGACCAGCGAGGCCAGCCGGGACCTCGTTCAGGAAGCCGTCAAGGCCGGGGTCAATAATTTTCTTGCCAAGCCTTATACCGTCGCAAAACTGCGGGAGGTGCTTGAAAAGGTGTTCGGGCCCATAACGTGACGGACATATCGACAATCACGACGGTCGTACAGGGCGAAGTGGTCGTCTCGGACGATCCGTCGACTCTTCTGGTTACCCTTCTCGGCTCGTGCGTCTCGGTCTGCATGTTCGATCCGGTGGCCGGCGTCGGCGGCATGAACCATTTTCTGCTGCCCGATGGAGATGACGGCCATGGCGGAACGGCCATGCGTTTCGGCGTCAATGCGATGGAGAAACTCGTCAACGGGATTCTCAAAGCAGGCGGGAGCCTCGATCGGCTGCAATGCAAGGCATTCGGCGGCGCGGCCATCATTCCGTCGCTGGGGCATATCGGGCAGGAGAACAGCCGCTTCGTCCTGCGATATCTGGCGGAAGAAGGGCTGCATTGCGTTTCGCACAGCCTGGGCGGCAGCCAGGCCCGGCGGGTCCGGTTCTGGCCCGCGACCGGACGGGCGCAGCAGAACCTGGTCCACGATGCCAGGACTGTCGGGCATCAGGAAGAAGCGTACAGCCGGCGAGAGGCCGAAGCCGAACGGAAATGGGCGCGGGAAGCCGGCTCGGGCGTCGAACTGTTCTGACCGTCAGGGCGCGGAGAAAGACTGAAGATGGAAACAGATTCCGCTACACACACCACCCCGGACGTCACCCCGAACATTACGATGCATGAGGCCGTGGCGAGAATGGCGTGTCTTCTGGACGCGGCCTGTGAAGATCTCGTTCACGCCCAGCAGGCCGTCGAGACATGTGTCAGGGGCCTGGCGCTGAGCGATGCGGACATGGGCAGGCTTCAGAAGCTGGACGTCGCGACACAGACGGTCGCGGCCGTGACGACGGTTCTGAGAAACCTGATATCCCTTCCCCACCCCGGGCCGGCGGACGGCGTCAGTGTGGCCCGTCTGTATGACGGGGTTACGCTCGGGGCAGTCGTGCGGGCCCTGAAAGGGACGCACGCACCGGACGGATCACTGCCCGCCGGGACGATCGACCTGTTCTGAAAGCCTGTCCGGACCGAGGGCAGTGCCGGTTGCCCCGGGGCCGCATCAGGTCAGCCGGAAATTGCTGACCAGTTCCATCATCTTGTCCGACCGCTGCGTCAGCGCCGTGCAATCGTCCGATGCATGCCTTGTCATAGCGGATGTCTTTTCGGAAATGTCGCGCAGTTCGGCGGCCTCGCGATGGGTGCTGCGGACGCTGTTCTCCTGATTCCCGATTTCGGTATTGATTCGGGCAACGGCGTCCCGGACCACCGTGATGCTGGTCCCGATCTCCCGCAATGCGTCCGTCATCTGGCTGACCGCCCTGTCGCCGTTGCGGATCACGGTTTCGCTTTGGCGCGCGCTTGCCGCGATCTGTCGTGCCGCCTCGGTGGTCTTGGCCGACAATTCGCGGATCGCGGTCGCCACGACGGCAAAACCGCGCCCGGCGCTTCCGGCGCGGGAGGCCTCGACATTGGCGTTGAGCGCGAGCAGATTCGTCTGGACCGCGATATCCTGAATCGTGCCGACAAGCTCGGAAATGGTCTCGCCCGCCTGCCGGATATCCGTCATCGTTTCGCGCACCCTACGGATATTTCCATCCCCGAGGGCGGCCGCGGCCACACAGGTCCTGACGGCCACGCCGGCCGCTTCGGTCTGCTCGGCGACGTCGGACAGCGACTCCTCCAGCGCGGCCGTGGCGCCGGTAATCCTGCGGATCGAGCCGACCTGCGCGTCGCTCTGGCTGAGGATGCGCGCACTGTCCTTGCTGATCGACGCCGCGGATTCCCGAACCAGGGCGGATGCCCGGCGGATTTCCGAAGCGATTCCCCCCAGCCCGTCCTTGAGCCTGGCGAAGACGGATGCCAGGAGGGGCGATTTTTCCATGACCGTCCGGTCGAGCGTCGTCGACAGGTCACCGCCGGCCACCTGTTCCAGGGCCCGTGCGATTTCGCCCAGCGCGGCCTGTTCGCGCTCGGCCTTGCGGTTCGTCTCTTCCAGGCGGAGCAGATAGGTGGAGAGTGCGAGATCCATGTCCAGCATCGCCACGCGGATGAGCGTGCCGATCTTCTCCCCCAGCAGCGCGGCGTCCTGTGGTTCGGCGGCGGGTGATGGTCGGCCGAACAACCGGGAGAAGGCGGCCTGGCCGCGCGGGCGGCGCGAAAACTCCGCGTCGATCATCCGGCGGACGATGCCGTCGAGCAGAACCGCATATCCGGCCAGATACCAGCGCGGTTCGAGCCCGATCACGGCATGGGTCCCGCCGATTCGCGTGACGGCCTGAACATAGTCGGGGCCGAACCGGCCCGAAAGAATCGTGTTCCAGTGGGCCAATTGATGCGACCGGGCCACGTCCATCTGGTGGTCGCCCTGAAAGAAGCGCGCCAGTTCGGGCGTCTGCTTCACCCGGTCGTAGAAATCATCGAGGCTGGCTTGCAGGACATCGCCCAGGCCGGAGCGCATGTCCGAGAGGATGCGGCTTTCCCTGTTGCCGATCCTGAGGAAGGCAAGCCTGTCCGCGATCGACCGCGGCGACGCGCCACCCGCTCCGGCATCCGGATTCTTCATGACCGTGACACTCTCTCTGCGGTGCCGATCCCACCGCCCGCTTCCGCCACCGCCCGCTTCCGTCAGAACGCGGCGAGCGGATCGGCGCCTATTGCATCGCTATCCGAGACGGCCTCGAGGCCGGCCAGGACATTTTCCGCGATCTCGATCAGGGGGGCCAGGGACACGTCGGAATATAATATCGCCCTGATTCCGTATCTCTGGGCCTGGTCCGCCAGCCTGACGAAAAGCCTGCGGTCTTCCTCGGGCGTAAGACCGTTATCCAGGGCGTTCGCCTGCATGATCATGGACCAGAAACGCTGATGCCGGGACAATGCCAGGCGGCGAACGGCGACATCGGAACTCAGCGACGCGGTCTCGAGTTCGTCGATGAGCATTCTGAAGCATGCGGCCTCGGCCTCTCTGCCCGACAGGGAAGAGCCGCTGATGCTCTGATAGGCTTTGATCGCAGGATGAATCATGATGTTACCGTCTGGAGTCCGCCGCGTACGATACCGGCCATGATGCCCGATATCGGCCACTGGTCCAGTAAACACTACTACACACCCGGAACCCTGACCAGTTGGGGCCGCGGGATCACGTCGCTCGGCGGGCGTTCGACGGGCGTTCCGGCGCCACGATCCGGCCGCGGCACAACGCGAAAAAACATACGTGTCGACAGAGCTGGTAACCTTCTCTTAGCCGTTTGCCGATTGTCTGGCCTGGAACTGGTGCGACATCGGCACGAGTCAGCATGGAGAAAACACCGTGAGCCTTTCGATCAACACCAACACCTCGGCCATGATCGCCATCGAAACTCTCGATGCGACGTCGACCAGCCTGAGCCAGACGGAAAACGTGGTCTCGACCGGCCTGCAGGTGTCCTCGGCCGCCGACGATGCCGCGGCCTATGGCATCGCGCAGCAGATGTCGGGCAACATTTCCGGCCAGACCGCCGTGAATAACGGCCTGACCTTTGCCTCGCAGACCGTCAGCTCGACGGACAGCGCCGCGAACCAGATCATCAGCGTGCTGCAGCAGGTCCAGCACGCCGTGACGTCGGTGGGCAACAATGAGGGCACGCCTGCCTCTCTGGGGCAGATCGGCACGCAGATCACGGGTCTTCTCCAGCAGATCGACACCATTGCCCGCAACGCGACGTTCAACGGCGTGAACCTGCTGTCCGGCGGCACGGCCGACGGCCAGGGGATCACGTCCAGCCAACTGAGCTACGTAACCGGCCTGGGGGGCGATTCGGCCACCATCAGCGGCTTCAATTCGACGATCGCCGGCTATATGACCACCTCCTCCTCGGTGTCCGTCAGCGGCACGAGCGGCACCACCTTGACGGACGCGCTGGGCCTGACGACGGGCAGCTCGGCCGGCGCCAACCCGACCGCCAACGTGTTCGTCTCCGTCTCGGCGAGCGGCGCGGGCAGCCTCGGCTCGGCCTTCACCGGCTCCAACGCGGTCGCCGACATGATTTCCCAGGTTCAGGCGGCCATCCAGGCGATGACGAACGTCACGTCCGCTCTGGGCGCCAACACGAACAACATCGCCAACATGTCCACCTATGGCCAGACCATCTCGGACAATTTGACCGCCGGCGTCGGCGCCCTGACGAATGCCGACATGTCGGCCGCCAGCGCGAAGCTGACCTCGCTGCAGACCAAGCAGTCGCTGGCGATCAAGTCGCTGACCATCGCCAACTCGCAGTCCCAGAACATCCTCTCGATGTTCCAGTAATCTGGGGCAAGATTGGCACGTGTCCTGCCTCCGAAATTCGTGTGACGGATTTCGGAAGCAGCGTGCCATCACGTCATTGATTCTATTTGTGAATACCCCCGATTTCGGTCGGGGGTATTTTTTTCGCCGCGCGGCGGCAGGCCGTCATTCCACCTGGCCGTTGGAAATCCTGACATACAGGGCGATCGGATTCCCGGCGCTGTCCGTGCCCACCTGAAGAGCCGACCATCGTCCGGGCGAGAACACCCATGTGTCGGCCAGGCTGGCCACCAGGCCATGCGGCCTGCATGTGCCGCCGGCGCCCCCCTGCGCCTGCGTGTCCTGCGCCTGCGTGTCCTGCTGCTGGGCGCACTGGGCGAGGTCCGCGTCGTTGAGAGGGAGGTAGACGGTCGCGTCCATCTGCGCGGTGCGTCCGCTGATCTGGATGGAGCCTTCCACCCCTGTCTTCTGCCCGATCGCGGCGGCGCCACTGGCGCCGTCCGGCGCGCCGCGCGTCACGACGTCCGAGAAACGAGTCGCATCGCCGGCGCAGATTTCCGCCGATGCGATTCCGATCGGCCGCACGGCGCCGGCTCTGCCATCCTGACGGGCGAGCACACGGATTTCCGCGATATGGACAGCCCCCGCGGGGCAGCGGATGCCATCCTCGCCGGTGCCGGCGGCCCGGCACGTGCCCCCGAGCAGCATTGCCACCGGCAAGACAGCCAGCGCGGCCCCGCATACCGGCCGGCACCAGTCGCCAGCATCCTTCATCGCGCGCGGGAGATTCATCCTGTACCGACCGATCAATATCGTGCTCCACGCACTTGCTGTCCGGCTGCACCCTATCGCCACTGCCGCGACGGCTTCAACACCCCCCTGGCGCACGGGCCGGGACCATGGGCGCCGGGCGCAATTCCGCTATTATATTTTAACGGGTGGTAAAAGCCGCCGACCTTGTCGTTGCCAGACGCCTGGGTTATGCCGGGGCATCGAGGACGTAGCGCGGACAGGATGATCAGCGACATCACCACACGCAGTCTGGACGCGATCAATGCCTATGGGCAGACGCAGAAGACGTTACAGCCGGCCAACGACGGCCTGGATGGCGGCCAGGATTCCCCGTCGACGGATATCGTCTCCAGCTTCGGCGACGTGCTGGGGAGCGCGCTCAACAACGCCGTCGCGACAGGCAAGAGCGCCGAGGCGCAGGCCGCCGCGGGCCTGTCTGGCACCGGCAATTTGACGGATATCGCGACGTCGGTCGAAGAGGCGAAGCTGACGTTGCAGACCGTTACCACGATCAGGGACCGCGTCGTTCAGGCCTATCAGGACGTCATGAAGATGTCGATCTAGGCGCCTTGCATGCATCATGCGGTCGATATTCATGAGATATTGCGGCAGACCCTGCTTGTGACCGTCAAGATGGGCGCGCCCTCTCTGCTGGCGTCGCTGTGCGCCGGTGTCCTGGTCTCGCTGATGCAGGCCATGACCCAGGTGAGCGAGGCGACATTGTCCTTCGTGCCGAAATTCGTGGCGGCGATGGCCGCCCTGCTGCTGACGGGCTCGTTCATGTATTCCACATTGAACACCTATGCCCATACGATCTTCGACCAGATGATCATGGTTGGAGGTTCATGAAAAGGCGCGACATGCGCGCGGCCGCCACGCGAGGATGACCGGGGACCCGTCTTTTCCCGGCGGCTCGCTCGCCGTGCTGGCCGCCATGTTTCTTGTCGCGCTCTGCCGTGTCAGCGCCATGGTGATGACGGCCCCCGGACTCGGTGAGACGACGTCGCCCATGGTGGTCAGGGCGGGAATCGCACTGGCCACCACCGTGACCATCCTGCCCGTCATTCAGGACCGCCTGGTGCATGTGGCGGGCACGGCGATGCGCGTGCCGTTCATGGCGGTGGCCATCATCGCGGGCGAGCTTCTGTGCGGCGCATTCATCGGATGGCTGGCCAGGCTGGTGGCGACGGCACTGGGCATCGCCATGCAGATCATCTCGATCTTCACCGGCCTGTCCAGCGTTCTGCAGCCGGACGTGGAACTGGGGGCGTCCAGTACGGCCATCAGCCATATGGCATCGTTCCTGGTGCCGGTCATCGTCCTGTCCACCGGTCTGTACGTGTTTCCCCTGGCGGCGGTTGCAGGGTCGTACACCCTGTTCCCGCCGGGCCACATGCCCATGGTGGGCGACATGGCGAAGAGCGTCACGGCAGCCACGGCGCAGAGTTTCGCCCTGGCGGTCCAACTGGCCGCGCCGTTCGTCCTGATCGGGACCTTGTGGCCGGCGATGCTGGGCGTGCTGAACCGGCTGATGCCGGCCATCCAGGTCTATGCCATCGCCATGCCGGCGCAGCTTCTGGGCGGCGTGCTGCTGCTGGCCATGCTGATCCAGGTCATGACCGGCGTCTGGGAGGGGCGGATGAACGATCTGCTGGCCGGCCTGCCCGGGATAGGGGCCGGCGTGGCGCGACGCTAAGCGGACCATCAGGGACGGACATGCATGCCAGAGGAAGGATCGGGCGGCGGAGAGCGGAGCCAGGCCCCGACCGAGAAGAGGCTCCAGACCGCCCGCGAGGACGGCAATGTCGCCCAGTCCCGGGAATTGCAGATGCTGGTCGTGCTGGGCGCGTTTCTGATCGTCTTCACCATGACGACCGCGACGGCGGGCCGCGCGTTTCTCGGCCACATGCATGGCCTGATGGAGCATTTCGACACGATCTCGCCGGACATGCCGTCGGTCTATGCGGCGACCCTGCTGGCCGGGCGCGAGGGAGCATTGCTGGCGGCACCGCTGGCGCTGGCCAGTCTGGTGGTCGTCGTCACGTGCAGCATGCTGCAGACCGGTTTTCTGTTCCGTCCGCAGGCCCTTGTCCCGGATATCACGCGCCTGTCCCCCATTCGCGGACTGACACGCCTGTTCAGCGTGACCAACCTGGTGGAACTGCTGAAGAGCCTGGTCAAATTCGTGGTCTTCGGTCTTCTGCTCTATGGCGTGGCGCAGGGCACCTTGCGCGTGGCGCCCGAAGCCGAGCGCTGGACCATTCCCCGCCTGTCGTCGGAACTGATGGCGTGGTTCGCGTATGCTACGCTGATCATCCTGGTCGTACAATGCGTGATCGCCGTTCTGGACGATCTGTGGACCCGGTACCACAGGCTGAACGGATTGCGCATGAGCCTGCAGGACATCAAGGAAGAAACGCGCCAGACCGACGGCGACCCGCACGTCAAAGCCAAGCTGAAGGTAATCCGCCGCAGGCGCGCGCGGCAGCGCATGATACAGGCGGTCAGGAAGGCCACGGTCGTCGTGACCAATCCGACCCACTACGCCGTGGCGCTGTCTTACGAAAACGGCGCGGACGGCGCGCCGAAGATCGTCGCCAAGGGAATGGACGAGCTGGCGGCCCGGATCCGGCACGCGGCCGAGGATGCGAAAGTGCCCGTGGTGTCGAACCCGTCCCTGGCGCGCGCCCTGTATACGCTGCCGCTGGATGCGGAAATTCCGCCGGAATATTTCCAGCCCGTCGCAGCGATCATCGCATATGTCATGAAGCTGAGGACCCCCGGATCGCGCGCGCCTCGGAAATCATGAGCCAGGAAGCCCTTGCGTTTCACGCCGCGCATGCTACTCAGGGCCCTAGCTAGGCATCGGTGTCGCGCTGGGAATGTTTCGGCCGCCATTCCATGTCCGTAAGATCGCTGGCCTGGACTCTGCCATACCGGGATATTGGTGTGCGGCGCCGTGGATCGTTCGACCACGACCGGACCTTGATCTTTCCGCCTGACGGCGGACAGGACAGACAGTGACGCGCACAAGGCTAGGGACGGCTTATGTCAGTTTTCAATGCCCTTTCCACGGCTGTCAGCGGCATCAACGCGCAGTCGACCGCGTTCACGAACCTCAGCAACAACATCGCCAACAGCCAGACGGTCGGCTATAAGGCCGACAGTACCGCGTTCCAGGACTTCGTGGCCGGCTCGCTGAACGGGAACGCGGCGTCGGAAGACGTTTCGGACTCGGTTGCCGCGGTGACCGTGCAGCATGTGGACCAGCAGGGCACGTCTTCGACCAGCACCGACAGCCTGGCCTCGTCCATCTCGGGCAACGGCCTTTTCGTCGTGTCCAAGGAGACCGGCACCGCGACCTCGGGCACGACGCAGTTCGAATCCCAAAACTACTACACGCGCAACGGCGAAATCTACGAGAACAATTCGGGGTACCTGGTCAATACCAGCGGATATTATCTCGACGGCTATATGGTGAATGACAGCACCGGCGCGCTGGAAACGAACCTGTCGCAGCTCAATGTCAACAATGTCGCGTTTCGGCCGACGCAGACGACGACCCTGACGCTGAATGCCACCGTCGGCACGCTGCCGTCCAGCACCGCGCCCACGACGGGCTATACACCGCAGACCTACACGGCGACGCCGGTCACGACCTATGACGCCGATGCCAACGCGCACCAGGTGGGCCTGACCTGGACGCAGAGCGCGACCAATCCCTATGTCTGGACCGTCAGAGCCTATGATGCCGGCGGCAACGGGGCGATCGCGGCGAATGCGGCGACCGTGACGTTCGGCACCAATGGCGACCTGAAATCGATTTCCTATCCATCGTCCGGCGGCGCGACGACCACCGTCTCCGCCAGCGGCGCGGCCGCTTCCATCCCGATCGCGGCGACCTATAACGGGGTCACGCAGAACATGACGCTCAATCTGGGCACGATCGGGGGAACCAGCGGTACCACGATGGCGGCGTCCACCGGCACGGCGAGCACGAGCGGAATCGATGCCCTGACCACCGATCCGACGACGGGCGGCCTGATGATGGCCGCGTCCCCGACCACGCTGGGGACCACCACCGGATCGAACCAGAGCTATACCACCGCGCCGTTTTACGATTCCGCGTCCGGCAGCTATGTGTCCGCCGTCTGGACGCAGACGCCCGTCACCAGCAACGCCGCCACGGGCGCGAGCAGTTCGTCGACGACGTGGAACCTCAAATTCGTCGACCCTTATACCGGGGCCGCTTCGGACACGTATCAGGTCGCGTTCGACCCGGCGACCGGCGCCGCGAGTTCGGTGACGGACACGACGACCAATACGTCCGGATTGTCGCTGAGCAACCTAGCCTTCTCGATCGGCGGAAGTTCCTATTCCTATACCGCCAATCTCGGCGGTACCCAGCTTTCGACCAGCACGACGCTCGCCACCGACAGCTCGGCCCTGACCTCGGACAGCGTCGCCTCGGGCACCTATGAGGGCATCGCGATCCAGAGCGACGGCTCGGTCATGGCCGAGTTCGACAATGGCGACACGCAGCTTGTGGGCAAGATCGCCCTGGCCGACTTCGCCAACGTGAACGGCCTGAATGCCGTCGACGGCCAGGCCTATACCGCCACGGCATCGTCCGGCACCGCCAATATCGGCACCGTCGGGCAGAATGGAACGGGCACGCTGTCGGTCGGCTATGTGGAATCCTCCACAACCGACCTGACCAGCGACCTGTCCTCGCTGATCGTTGCGCAGGAGGCGTATTCGGCCAATGCCAAGGTCGTGACGACGGCCGACGATTTGCTGCAATCCACGATCGCGATGAAGCAGGGATAATGTTGCGGCTGGCCTGTGACGGATGCGGGCCAGCCATGAATCCCGTCCGAACGCCTATGTTCGGATGGACAGCACGGCATGAGATCGTTCCGCATCGGCGATGCGGAACGATCTGCGAGACTCCGATGCCGTTTCATATTCGGACCTTCATTGCGCGCGAACGTCGCATAAATGGCGGTGGCCTGCTTTGGCGCGCACCGGATTCCTGCCGCCGGGCAGGCCGCCATTCCCATTGAGCACGCACCGTCCAGGGGCTAAACTGACGCCAAGTCGTTTTTCCCTCCCGGAGCCATCCAGATATGAGCGAGACTGTAGCCGGCGGCGCGCCCAAATTCCCTGCCGGCGAAGAGAAGCGGGAATCGATGGCTGCGGACACTGCGACTGCGGGTCGGCAGACGAATCGAAAACTGATGATCGCCGGAGGAGCAGCCCTGATTCTGATCGCCGGCGGCGGTGCCGCCCTTCTTGAGAAGGGCAACCTGTTCCGGGCGGTCGAAAGCGACGTGGCGAAGGACACGAAGTTGGCGAAGGGTGTACTGCATCGCCCTGTCCTGCTTGGAATCCCGCCGATCGTTTCCAATCTGGACAATGGTGACGGGCGCCCCGTCTATGTGAAGCTGACGGCCAAGGTCGAGATATCCGGCGCGCGGGACGAGACCGCGCTTCAGACCACGATCCCGGAAATTCAGGACATATTCCAGACATACCTGCACGAGACGCGCCCCGAGGACATCCGCGGCAACGGGATATACCGGCTGCGCGAAGCGATCCTGCGCCGCCTGAGAGCCGAGCTGGCCCCGCTTGAGGTCACGAACCTGTATCTGGTCGAATTTCTCGTCCAGTAGACCCATGGATTTATTGGAATTTTGAGAAAAATTCAGCAGGACCAACGGTGAAGACGTCATGCAGAATGTAAACGAGACGGCCGCCGGGGCACAATCCGGCGCATCGCACGATGCGGCGAACGCGCAGCATGGCGCCATGGAAGACGCTGCGATGTCGTTCGGAAACGGCGTGACGGGTGGCTACGTGCTGGATCAATCCGAGATCGACAGCCTTCTCGGCAATGCGTTTTCCGGCCTTCCCACCCGGGAAGAAACCGGCATGGAGCGGGTCATCCGGGCCGGGTTCGTGGCTTATGAACGCCTGCCCATGCTGGAGATGGTGTTCAACACGCTGGTCAGGCTGCTGTCATCGACGCTGCGCAGCTTCACGAACGGCAATGTCGAGATCACCATGGAGAGCATGCGCTCGATACCGTTCGGCGATTATATGAACATGGTCCCCTCTTCGTCCCTGTTCGCAGTCTTCAAGGCCGTGCAATGGGAGAATTACGGCCTGATCATCGTCGATTCCGCACTGTCATATTCCATTATCGACATCCTGCTGGGCGGACCGCGCGGCGTGGGCCATGCCGGGATGGAAGGCCGCCCGCATACCGCGATCGAACGGTCCCTGATCGAAAAGCTGATCGCGCTGACGCTTCACGATCTGTCGGCGGCCTTCAGCCCCGTCTGTTCGATCGACCTTACGTTCGAGAGGCTTGAAGTCAGTTCGCGATTCGCCACGATCACGCGGGCGTCGAATGCCGTGGTGATGACGAAGCTGCATATCGATATGGACGACAGAAGCGGCTATCTGGACCTGATCGTTCCCTATGCGACGCTTGAGCCCGTGCGCGACCAGTTGTCCCAGCAGTTCATGGGTGAGCGGTTCGGCCGCGATTCGATCTGGGAGAGCCACCTGATGTCCGAAATTCTCGAGACCGAGGTGCAGGTTTCCGCGATATTCGAGGAAAAGACGGTCCCGCTTTCCACGGTTCTGAATATTCGCCCCGGTATGCAGATCGCCTTTCCGTACCAGAGCGACACCCCGATTCCTGTCACGCTTCAATGCGGGCAGACCCCCCTGTTCGAGGGCAGGCTGGGCCAAATGCATGGCAAGGCCGCCGTGAAGATCGAAAGAAGGCTGGTCCCATCCGACAGTCCGCACGACCATCGCGAGCCCATCCTGCCCTCTCCCGCGTCGGCGGAATGAGAGCGTGCAAAACTAAAAAAATCTTTACTGTCCGTTATCCGCCCGCCGCTTCACAACCGGGCCAGACTGGGGGCCATCCGGCAGATGCTGACACAGATCCAGGTGATCATCGAGATCGTTCTGTCGTTCTTCCTGCTTTTGGGAATTATCTATAGTTTTTATCTGAGCCGGATTCTGTCGAATCTGAAGCGGGATCGCGCGAGCCTGCTTGGCCTGGTCGAGAAATTGGCAAGCAGCGTCAAAAGCGCCGAAGACGGGGTGGAGAAACTGCGGATTGCCGGCGAAGTCAGTGGCCGGCCGCTGAGCCGGATGATCGAGCAGGCCAAGATGATGGGGACGGAACTCGACACCATGGTCGACAAGGCCGACGCGACGGCCGACCGGCTTGAAGCCCTGGCGACACGGATCCCATCCCGCGAGAAGCAACTTGAAGCGCTGATCGAGAAGGCCGAGGAAATCAGGCTGGACCTGCTCAAGAAAGCGGAAGGCGCCGGCAACGGGCTCGGCGCACCGCAGGGCACGGCGGATCCCCAGGACGGTTCGACCATGGCCGATCATCCCGCGGACGGTAACCCGGCAGGGCCGGCGGCCGGCGATGCGGATGCGCCGGCCGCCGACGACATCTTGCCGAAGGAGGCCAAAATCCAGGCATCTGCCCCGGCCAGACGCAAGCGCCGGCAGTTGGAGGCGCTTGAGAAAACCTTTCTCGCGCGGTCGATCGGATAGGGGCCGGCATGTCCGGTCCGCTGTCCGCTAGGTCCGCTGTCCGCTACCAATAGCCCCCCGCCACATGACGTGGCTGGGTCGGCCCCGGATCGGCGCCGGAGGACCATGCGCTCCAATCCCATGACGCGGTATCGCGCCTGTTTTCCGCGGCCATCGCCTGCATGTCCGGCACGGCCGGCATGACCGGCACCGTCGTCCGCCCCCGTTTCGCCGGGGTGACGAGCACATTGTACGCCAGCACGGACCCCATATACACGCAGCCGCACCCGATCGGATCGGCATAGAGATAGACCGGCCCCATCGAGGACGGGCGATAGGTCAGCACGCCCGGCGGAAGCGTATTCATCATGGCGTAACGCGCCGTCGTATCGGCCGCATGGGCGATGAAGCCTGCCTCGGACAAGCGCTTTCCCGCATCCAGATAGGGCTTGGCCGGAGACGAGCATCCGGCCAGCGCGATGCAGAGCAAAGCGGCGCGCCCCGCCCCGGCATGACGATATCGGCGGTTTCGTGGATCCATGGAATGGTTCTCTATCGCGCGCTTTGCATGATTTCCGACGGCATGCGCAGGACAAGCGCCGCCTTTCAGACGTCGCTGCGCAGCGTCAGCGCGCCCTGGGGGATGGTATTCGTCGCGTATTGGCCGGACGAACCATAGCCGGCGCTGGCCATCTGGGCCGCCTCGACGACGATCAGCCGGAGGACGTAATTCTGCGCGTCGATCGCATTGCGCAGCAGCCGGCGGTTGGTGCGCACCAGGGCGCCGAAATGCCTTGCCGCCGCCTCGGTCTCGGGCGTCAGCAGGGCTGATGTCCGGTCGGGGGATGCCGGCGCGGCGTCCGGGCCGGCCAGGACGCCCTCGAGCGCCTCCATCTCCTTCTGTTTTGCGGGAAGCATGTTCACCACATCCTGCAGCTTTCCGGTCTTCAGAAGGTCGTTCTCGCGCTCGAGAAGGGCGCAGACCTTTTGAAAACCGCGCAGGAGCACGGCCGCGGACCGGTCCGGCGCGCGATTCATGACCCGGATCGCTCCTGCATGGCCAGCATCTGCCGATACACGCTGTCGGCAATGCCGATCCCCCCGCTATCGGCGATCTGCTTCCCCATTTCCTGGACCTGAAGCGCCCGGAACTGCTTTTCCGCCGGGCCGCCGTCGAACCTGTTGTCCGTCATGTCGACGGTATCGAACATGGGCTTCAGAAGCTCGCCGATGGTCACGGCTTCGAACGCGACGGCCGCATTGCGGGCCTGCGCGGCGTTGCCCGCGCTGATGTCGGGTTGCGCGGCCGGGCTTTGCGGGGTGACCGGAGACGGCGCGGACATGGCAATCCCTCCATTCATGCTCTGGACATTCATGTTCCGGCTACCTGACCTCGAGATCCGCCTGGAGCGCCCCGTCGGCCTTGATGGCCTGCAGGATGCTGATCATGTCCCGGGGCCCCATGCCCAGGGCATTCATGCCCGATACGAGACTGGCAAGAGTCGGCCCCTCGCGCAATATTCCGAGGCGGTGCGAATTGTCGGTACTGGCGTTGATCTGCGTCCTGGGCAATATCGCGGTCGTTCCGTTCGAGAACGGAGCGGGCTGGGATGCCTGAGGCAGTTCCGTGATCTGGATCGTCAGATTCCCCTGGGCGATGGCAACCGTGCTGATGCGGACATTGTCGCCCATCACGATCGTCCCGCTGGCCTCATCGACGATGACCTTGGCCATCGTATCGGGCTCGACGGTGAGGTCGCCGATCCGATAGAGGGTTTCGGCGGGATCGCGCCCCGACAGATCGATGGCGATGGTGCGCGGGTCGTCGACCCGGGCAAGGCCGTGCGCGACATGGCGGTCGATGGCCTGGACGATCCGGGTCGCCGTCGTGAAATTGGGGTTGCGCAGCGACAGATGGATGACCCCGCCCGCGCCCAGGGTCACGGGCACTTCGCGCTCGACCACCGCACCGTTGGCGATATGACCGCTGGTCGGTATGTTCTGCGTGAGCGTGGCGGCTGCCCCGCCGGCCGCGAACGCGTTGGTCACCAGCGATCCCTGCGCGACGGCATAGACCTCGCCGTCCGCCGCCTGGAGCGGCGTGACGAGCAGGGTGCCCCCCGTCAGGTCGCGGGCATCGCCGACGGCGGACACGGTCACGTCGATATGCCCGCCGCCATGCGCGAAGGGCGGCAGCGTGGCCGTCACCATGACGGCAGCCACGTCATGGGTCTGAAGCTGCACCTCCTGGTCGCGAATATTCACGCCGAGGCGGTTGAGCATGCTGATCAGCGTTTCGCGCGTGAAGAGCGTATTGGTCAGGCGGTCGCCCGTGCCGCGCAGGCCGACGACGAGGCCGTAACCGACCAGTTGGTTGTCGCGCACGCCTTCGTAATCGACAATATCCTTGATCCTGACCATCGCGGCCATGGCGGACGAGATCGGAGACAATCCCGCCAGCAGGAACGCGGCGGCGGCCAGCGCCAGGATCCGGCGCGGCCGGCCTGACGTTCCGGCCCGGCGACGGGGAAGGACGGCGGCCACTTCGTCGCGGCGGCTTGCACGGCCGCGGTACTGGCCGGCCACCATGAGGTCATTCCCCATAAAATCCGCTTACCTTTGCGCTTCGTTCCATGGGCGATGCCACGAACGGGCCGTGGTGCGGCGCAGAATACGCGCGCGCGCCATGACATTCAATGCCCCGACCGGCCCGAAAAAGCGCGCCGTCATCTTCTCGATTTCGGAAAAATCAGATCCGCGCAGGACATTATTGCTGCGTTATGTTCCCGTATCGCCGGTCCGGTTGTCAGACGTCATGATGATGGGGTAATTCAGCCGGTGGCGCACGATGAGGCGCGGTTCGAGACGCCTGTTCGGGACGCTCCATGACACTCCGGATCCATCTCCAGGCCCGCTGTTGCGGCCCCCCATGGAACGCCGCCGGCGAAGAGCGGGCAATCATCTGCCGCGCCCCCTCTTTGGCCCTCTCTCTGGTATTGATTGCGGCCGCGATCCTGCTTCAGCCCGTGCAGAAAGCTGCCGCCCGGTCCCCCGAATCGTCGCTGTGCGCCACGGCGGCCGCCCGGGCCGAGCGCGCGCTGCGCATCCCGGATGGGTTTCTCGATGCCATGAGCCGCGTCGAAAGCGGACGGCCGGAGCCGGACGGGAGCATTTCCGCGTGGCCATGGACCGTCACGGCGGCGGGAATCGGCCACTACTACCCGACGCGGGCCGATGCTATCGCCGCCGTCGGGACGTTTCGCCAGCAGGGCATCCTGTCGATCGATGTCGGCTGTCTGCAGATCAACCTGCAGCAGCATCCGGACGCCTTTACCTCTCTCGACCAGGCGTTCGATCCGGGCGAAAACGCGCTTTACGCGGGTCATTTCCTGCTGCGGATGCATGACAGGATGGGAAGCTGGCCGCGGGCGGCGGCGGCCTATCACTCCCAGACGCCAGGCATCGGCACCCAGTATCAGTGGAAGGTCCTGGAAGCGTGGGCGGTTCCCCAGGACGGACGGGATGAGCAGAACGCCTTGCGGCGGAACGGCCAGGCGGCGTTCGCGTCCGCACCGCCCTTTGCGCATCCGGCCATGACCGGCATGGCGGGCCGGCAGACGGTCCTGGCCGCCGCCCCCTCCCCCGCTGATGCCGGGACGGCGGGAGCCCCTGCCAGGATATTCCATCCCTTCCAGGGCTTCAGGCATTTCTCGGAGCCTTCTCTGCACAGGCCGGCGGCGGGAGGGATGCGCGGGCGCACCCTTGCCTCGTACCGCGCCAATCCGGTGGCGCTGGCCGCCCCGGCGGGCTGATTGATGCCCTGCCCTGCTGTGACTGCCCGGGTCCGTCAGCCCGTCTTCCAGTTCGCCGCCCAGTCGCGCAGCGCGGCCCCGACATCCTGAAGGACCGGGGCGAAGGATCTTTCTTTCGCGCGGAACACGCGCATGTTCGGATACCATGGCGAACGGGTCCCTTCGTCCCCCCAGCGCCAGCAGGCATCCCAACGGCTCACGAGCCAGACCGGGCAGCCGAGCGCGCCCGCGAGATGCAGCGGCGACGTATCGACCGAGATGACCAGGTCGAGATTCTTCATGATGCACGCGGTGTCGGCCATGTCGCGGACGTCGCCCATCGGATCGAACAGGGCCTGGCCATGCCATGACGCGATTTCGGCGCGCGGCATGCCGAACTGGAGGTTGACCAGCGTGGCCCCGACGGGGCACAGGGCCGCGCCCATTTCCGCCAATGTCGTCGAACGGCGCCTGTCGGCCATGACGTGCTCGGACCGCACCCGCCGGTCACCCGCCCAGACCAGGCCGACGCGCGGCCGGCCGGCCGGCAATTCGGCTGCATACCTGGCGACGCCGGCGGGATCGGCCCGCAGATAGGGAATATCGGCGGGAATGTCGCTTTCGGACGCTACCCCCGCGATGAACGGCAGGTCGGGGATGGGGGCGGCGTAGCTGTAGCCGTCCTCCTTGCTGAAATCCTGCGCGTCCCCGACGGATACGCCCGGATAGGAGCGGGCCAGAAGACGTACGAGGGGCCGGGGTACCGCGACGGCCACCTCCGCCCCCCTTTCCAGCAGCCAGGGCACGAAACGGACGAACTGGAGCGTGTCCCCCAGCCCCTGCTCGTGATACAGGAAAATCTTCTTTCCCCGCACGTCGTCACCATGGCGCAGGCGCGGCAGGGACAGGAACCACGCCGCCTTGTTGTCGATGATCGGCTCGCGCTCGGCATAGCGGGCCCACCCGTCGCGCAGATTCCCGGCCTTGATGAGCGCGCAGGCATATCCGAACCCGATCTTCGGATTTTCCGGCTCGAGCGCCAGGGCTTTCTCGTACCAGGGGATGGCCTGGGCCGAGCGGTTCAGGCGTTCGAGGGCGCAGCCCACATTGTTGAGAAGCGCCGCCGTCATGTCCCCGCCGTCGAGATGGGCCGCCAGGATCTTGAGGCCTTCAAGAGGATATCCGGCCTCGAGCAGCGACATGGAGATATATTCGCACAGATTGGCCTGCTCGGCGGGATAGCGCAGCATCAGTTCGGAAAAGCGCGCGCATCCCCCCCCGACATCGCCCTGCGCCACGCGGATATGGGCCAGGAACGCCTGGGCCGGCACGTTGTCCGGCTGGTTCCGCAGCACGTTGCGCAGCAGGGTCTCCACGATGTCGTAGCAGGTCGTGTGCCGCAGGATCACCGTCGCTCCGGCGAGACTGAGCAGCCAGTCATCGAGGTGCTGGAAGACCACTTCGAGAACCAGGCGCGTACCATCGAGCGCCTGCCGCTGGTCGAACAGGGCATCGCAGACCTGGATCAGACCGGTCGGAGTCGGCGACCGCAGCAGGGCCGCCTTCCAGATCTCGACGTTCAGAGGCTGATCGATTGCGTCCGCGCCGGCCGTTACGGTGTCCTGCATCTCAATTCCTGTCGTGCATGTCGCTCTGCGGTGCCCCGGGCCACGCTTTCCCGCCTTGCTCAAAGCGGCCTATGACGGTACTTATCGCCCCAGAAATCGACCCATGCAATGCGCAGGAGAACGGCCAAGCCGGTTGCGGCCCGCGCGGCGGATTGCGCCGGGAGCACCGTGTCGCAAAGGCACGCGAAAGGAAACGTGGCATCTTGGACACCGCCAAAGGCGTTACGGTAAAAAAACCGGGCGACGGCAGGCTGGCGGAACGGACCGCCGCCGCGCGGCAGAAGATTTCGTCGGTTTCACGCAATCTCTCGCAATCGGCCGGCCTGCTGCGCGGCGACGGCTGGAAGAACCTGCCCTGGCGGTCGCTGATCCCGGGAACGGATGTCGGCCTTGCGCTCGGCGTTCTGCTGTTCCTGTCCATCCTGATCATTCCGCTGCCGACATTCATTCTGGATGCCGGATTGTCGCTGTCGATCACCGCGTCCGTGCTTGTCCTGATGGTGGCGCTGTTCCTCGAGCGGCCGCTGGATTTCACGTCGTTCCCCACCCTGCTGCTGCTGACGACCCTGTTGCGCCTGTCGCTCGAAATCGCGACCACGCGCCTGATTCTCAGCCACGGCAGTGCCGGGATCTATGCCGCCGGCCATGTGGTGGCCGCGTTCGGCGGCTTTCTGATGGGGGGCGACGTCGTGATCGGCGGGATCGTGTTCTGCATCCTGCTGGTGGTGAACTTCATGGTCATCACCAAAGGCTCGGGGCGCATTGCCGAGGTGGCCGCGCGCTTCTTCCTCGACTCGATGCCCGGCAAGCAGATGGCGATCGACGCCGACCTGTCCTCGGGCGCGATCAACGATCGGGCGGCGCGCCGGAAGCGCAAGGAACTCGAAGAGGAAAGCGCCTTCTACGGCGCGATGGACGGGGCCGCCAAATTCGTTCGCGGCGACGCGATCGCCGGAATCATCATTACGGTCATCAACATCGTCGGCGGCCTCGCCATCGGCGTGCTGCGGCACGACATGCCGCTGAGCGAGGCCGCCAGCACGTTCACGACCCTGACGGTGGGTGACGGCCTGGTCTCACAGATTCCGGCCCTGCTGGTGTCGACCGCCGCCGGTATCGTCGTGACGAAAGGCGGCACGGATGGCTCGGCGGACGTCACGCTGGTCCGTCAGCTCGGCGGCAATCCCAAGCCGTTGGCCTTGGCGGCGGCCCTTTCGGCCTGCTTTGCCTTCATGCCCGGCCTGCCCGCGCTTCCGTTTCTCCTGATCGCCGCCCTGGCCGGCGCCGGGGCCTGGTGGCGCCACAAGGCGCCCGCCAAGGATACGGACGGAGACGTGACCGAGACCGCGGCCCCGCCGGCGTCGGCGCCGATTTCCGACGTCCTCAGACTCGATCTCCTGCGTCTCGAACTCGGCTTCGGCCTGCTGCCGCTGACCAGCGGCGAAAACGCCCAGCTGACCGAACAGATCAAGGCGCTGCGCAGGACGATCGCCACCGAAATGGGATTTGTGACGCCGCCCGTCAGGATACAGGACAATATCCTGCTGCCGACGGATCGCTATGTGATCAAGCTGAAGGAAATAGAGATCGGAGCGGGTGACGTGAAACCCGGGAAGATGATGGCCATGAGTCCGTCCGGCAGTACCCCGCCCCTGCCCGGCGACAAGGCGACGGAACCGGCATTCGGCCTGCCCGCGGTGTGGATCGATCCGGCGCTGAAGGCCAAGGCCGCCGCGTTGAAATGCACCGTCGTCGATCCGGCCAGCGTCATCGTGACGCATCTGAGCGAACTGGTCAGGCAGAACCTGCCCGATCTTCTGACCTATGTGGCCACCCAGGCGCTTCTGGACGACCTTCCGCGGGAGCAGCAGAAACTGGTCAGCGACCTGATTCCGTCGCAGGTGACGCTGAGCACCGTCCAGCGTGTCCTGCAGTCCCTTCTGGCCGAGCGCGTCTCGATCCGCGACCTGCCGACCATTCTGGAAAGCATCCAGGAAGGCGCCGGCCAGGGCCTGCGCGGCGTGCAGAACCTGACCAGCCATGTGCGTGTCCGCCTGTCCCGGCAAATCTGCAACAGCTTGACGGGACCGGCGGGATATATCCCCATGATCACGCTGTCGCCGGAATGGGAATCCGAGTTCCTGGCCCATATCACCGGACAGGGGGACGAGCGGCGCCTGGCCATGCCGCCCACCCTGCTGAGCCGGTTCGTCGCGAAACTGCGCGAAGCCTTCAACACCGTCTCGTCAAGCGGCGAGGTGCCCGTCGTCGTCGTTTCGACACCGGTCCGGGAGTCCATGCGGTCGATCGTGGAGCGCGTGCGCCCGACGATATCGGTCCTCTCGCAATCCGAAATATATCCGCGCGCGCGGATCAAGACGGTCGCGACGATCACGTGACGGCCGGGCCGGCGGAGGGTCGCATCCGCCTCTTTTCATTCCGCCGTGCCTTGTTTTACGTGAGAAGCCCCTATAGAACTGACGCGTGGGAAGGCCATTTACTGGCCCGATACGCAATCAGGTCGTGCTCTGCGCGTCGCGGCAAGATATCGAGGAATGGGCTGATGGCCATCACCAATGTCTCTCCGGTCACGACGTATATTACCGCCGTCAAGGACGAGGAAACGGCCGCGGAAAATTACGCGAAAATGGATGCCACGACCTCGCGGGAGGTGACCACCTTCAAGGAGCAGGCGGCGTCGATCACGTCGGCCGACGGCCTGCTGAAGAATTATTCGGTGCTGCAGGTGGTGCTGGGCGCCTATGGGCTCGGCTCGATTTCCGGCGAGACGGCGGTGATCAAGGACCTGCTGACGCAGGATCCGACGTCTGCGTCGTCGCTGGCCAAGAAATCCGACAATGCGACATGGCTGGCCTTTGCCGATGCCTTCCAGACCTGGGGCCAGAACAAGGGCTCGGCGAGCGCCACGCCCTTCACGTCGGACATGATCAATTCGATCGTGTCGCAGTTCGAGGAAAGCCAGTACGAGAACAGCACCGCCAACCAGGATGACGGCATCGGCAACGCGCTGTATTTCACCCGCAAGATGAGCGGCGTCACGTCCCTGCCCCAACTGATGTCCGACCCCACCCTTCTGAAGGTCGTGGAGACGGTTTCCGGCTATGATCCCGATCAATTCGGGGCGCTGAATTACGACCAGCAGGTCAGCATGCTGAAAAACAAGGTCGATCTGACGAAGCTTTCGACCCCCAAGGAAATTCAGCAATATGCGGAGCAATATCTCGCCCTGCTACAGATCAATCCGCAGACGCCGGACACGCCGGCGACCATGATGGATCTGTTTGGCGGAGACACCGGCGATCAGGGCATCGTCGCGCTGTTCGGCGTCGACGGTTCGTCATCGTCGCCGGGAGATCTCTATTCCGGCCTGCTCTAAAGGCCGGCCGCGCGCGCCGACATGACCGATCCGCACGGCGCTGGTGGCATGCAGGCCGCCGAAACGAGGGATCGGCCCGCGCCGCCGTCCCGTTCGGGCGACCTTGCCGCGATACCCGGCATTCTGAGCGCGCTGCGCGCGGCTGTCGCCGAACCGTGGCATGACGTTCCCGTGGGCCTTCTGGATGGCCGCGTAACGGGATTGTCCGGTCTTTCGGTTTCTCTCAGCGGGATGCGGGACTTTACCGGAGTGGGCGACCGCGTCAGCATCGCGGGGCTGGACGGGCGCGAGACGGAAGCCGAGATCGTCGCCTTTCGCGGAGACACCGCCATTGCCATGCCGTACGGATCGCTGGAGGGCATCGGTTCGGGATGCCGGGCCACGTTCCGGCTGTTCGACCAGGAGCAGAGGAGACGCCGCGCGGGCGGCACCCTGACCATCAACGCGTCCTGGCAAGGGCGGGTGATCGATCCCATGGGCCGCCCGATCGACGGCAAGGGGCCGCTTGCCCCGGGCGGGGAACCAAGGCGGCTGCGCGCGCCGCCGCCCGAGGCGGCACTCCGCGCCCGCCTTGGTCCGCGCATCGATCTGGGAATCCGGGCGCTCAATCTTTTCACGACCTGCCGGGAGGGCCAGAGGCTGGGCCTGTTCGCCGGTTCGGGTGTCGGCAAATCCACCCTGATGGGCATGCTGGCCCGCAATACGGACTGCGATGTCGCCGTCATCGCGCTGGTGGGCGAACGGGGACGGGAAGTCAGGGAGTTCGTGGAGGACGATCTTGGCCCCGAAGGGCTGGCCAAATCGGTCGTCGTGGTCGCCACGTCCGACACCTCGCCGCTGATGCGCCGGGAAGCGGCCTATGCAGCGATGGCCGCCGCGGAATATTTCAGGGACCAGGGCAAGTCCGTCCTGATGCTGATGGACAGCGTGACCCGCTTCTGCCAGGCATTGCGCGAGATCGGCCTGTCCTCGGGCGAACCGCCCGCGACCAGGGGGTATCCGCCGAGCGTTTTCGCCGAACTGCCCCGGCTGCTGGAGCGGGCGGGGCCCGGACTTGACGAGCGGGGGCTTGACGATCGGGGGCGTAAGCGGCGGGCAGGCCAGATCACGGCCATGTTCTCCGTTCTTGTGGAAGGCGACGACCATAACGAGCCGGTGGCCGATGCGGTGCGCGGCATTCTGGACGGGCATGTCGTCCTGGAGCGTCGCATCGCCGAAGCCGGACGATATCCGGCGGTCAATGTCCTGCGCTCTCTCTCGCGCACCGTTCCCGGTTGCAATGCGGCCGAGGAGAACGCGCTGATCCAGGACGCGCGCGCCGATCTTTCGACCTGGGACGACATTCAGGACATGGTTCGCCTGGGCGCCTATCGGACCGGAAACGATGCCCGGGCCGACAGGGCCATCCGCGTCGCGCCCGCCATCGAAGAAATTCTGAAGCAGTCGCGTAGCGAGAAGGCCACGATTGCCGAAAGCTTTCACGCCCTGCGCGACGTCCTTGGCCCGCCCGAGACGGCGTGATGGAGGCCCGGGCACGCGCATTGCAGGCATTGATCCGGCTTCGCAAGACGGAAGTCGATCAGGCGAAAGCCGCACTGGCCCGGATGCTGGCCGAGGAACATGCGGCGCTCGGCCGACTGGAAACCAGGCGGGCAGCCATCGAAACCGAACGGCGCGAGACATTGGTTGGGCAGGTTTCATCGGATGATTTCCGACTCTGGCTGCCCGCCGGGCGGGAGGCCGTCGAATCCGCCGCGACGATGCTGCATGCGGCCCGGTGCGCGTCGGATCAGGCGCGGGAAGCCCTTATGCAGGCCAACGCTGCGCTGAAGGCGGCGGAGGCCATCCTGGACAAGCGGCTGGAGGAAGAAAAGGAAATGCGCACCCGGCGGGAACAGGCCGAGATCGACGACCTGTCACGGCGCGGCCGTGTGGCCGCGGGCTGAGCCTTCATGCGCATCTGCCGTCCGACCAAGGGGATGACCCCGCCTTTGGATCATGTTTCATCCTTGAGAAAGTGGCAGGCCCCGGCTATCGCTGTGGACCAGGGCCGGAATGTGATCGTGCCGGATACGATCCGATCGTCCCCACGGACATGAGCGGCTAGGAAACGCATGCAACAGACAGAGCAACCGACCCCGAAAATCTTTATTGCCACGCCATGTTTCGGGGGGCTGGTCACGCAGGAATACATGGAATCCGTCATCGCGTGCACCAGCGTCATGCGGATTCCGATGACGCTTTCCCTGCTCGGCGACGACGCGATGATCAGCCGGGCGCGCAATACGCTCGTCCATCAGTTCTTCACGCGCTCGGACGCCACGCACATTCTTTTCGTCGATGCCGATATCGGATTTCCGGCCGAAGCGCCGGCGCGGCTTCTGGCGGCGGACAAGGATCTGATCGCCGGCCTGTATCCGATCAAGGAACGATTCTGGGACAAGGGCACCCAGGAGAACATCCTGCGCGGCGAAGCGCAGGAAACGGCCTCGCTGCGCTATGTCGGGGAGACCGACGCCATGCATCAGACATGGGAGAAGGGGCCGCTCCTGCGGACGCATTACGCCGGCACGGGGTTCATGATGATCAGCCGCAAGGCCATCGCCATGATGATCAAGCACTATCCCGAAACGGCATACCGGCGGATCGATGCGGCAGGCGGCGGGGACGGCAGCCCGTACCATGCGCTGTTCGACGGCAGCATCGATCCGGAAAGCGGCACGTATCTCAGCGAGGATTTCACCTTCTGCCGCCGCTGGCGGGAAATCGGGGGCGAGGTCTGGCTGGATACGTCGCTGTCCCTGACCCATGCCGGACGCGCCGCATTCCGGGGGAACCCGTCATGCCGCGTTGGCATGGTCCGCCATAAGAGCGCGTGAGGCCACGGCCGCTCCACATGGCAAGAAACGACAGACGACACCTCGTCATCAGGCGCAGCGACGATTCGGAGACGCAGGACCGCCATGGCGGCGCGTGGAAGATCGCCTATGCCGACTTCATGACGGCCATGATGTCCTTCTTCCTCGTCATGTGGCTGCTCAATGCGACGACGGATGAGCAGCGCAGGGGCATTGCGCAGTTCTTCAATCCCATGGCCGACAAAGATACCCGCGTGCAGCCGACGGATTCCATGCTTGATGTGCCGCCATCGCCCCTTACGACGGGGCGTTCGGTCAGGCGCGTCAAGGACGGCAAGACGTCGGCGGCGCCGAATCCCGCCGCGTCGAATCAGGGCGGCCCTGCCGACGACATCTCCCATGGCGCCGGAACGCTGCTGACTGCGAGACCGGCCAGCATCGTGCCGATCGGCGGGCCGGACAGCGGTTCCGCGCAACGCCCGGGCAATGTCGGCGCGGACGATGCGGCGGCCGAACAGGCCGGGATCGCGCGCATGGTCTCGGGCCTGGACCAGGCGATCCGCAACGATGGCGAACTCCGCGGCGCTGCGTCCAACCTCTCCGTTCAGATCGGGCGGGACGATGTCCGGATCGAATTGCGGGACGCGAGCGATACCCCGATGTTCGATTCGGGGGCGCCCGCGCCCAACCGTCTGGGCACGCGGATGCTGGCTGAGATCGCGAAGTGGCTTGCCCCCATGCCCGAACGCATTTCCATCATCGGCTATACCGATGCCGCGGCCTATCGCGTCGGCGGGGCATGGCGCATGTCCAACTGGACCCTGTCGGCGCTGAGAGCGGATCATGCCAGGGAAATCCTCGTGCGGGCCGGCTATCCGGACGGAAAAATTCTTGATGTGTCCGGGGCCGCGGACAGAAATCCGGCCGTGCCCTCCGACCCGTCCGCCGCGGGAAACAGGCGGGTCGTGATCGTCATGCACAGGCGGTATGTCAGTCCTGCCGGGATCGAAGGCGCATCCGGCGCGGCGCACATGAATGAAAACGGAGACGACTGAATGCTTTTCGTTGGGGGCCTGGTCTTTGCGCTGCTCTGCGTCTTCGGCTCGTTCGTGGCATCGGGGGGCGGGCTGGCGCCGCTGATCGCATCGATGCCCTTCGAACTGGTGACCATTCTGGGCGCCGCCGTCGGCATATTCGTGATGGCGAATTCCAAGCAGGCGCTCAAGCAGCTTCCGGGCGACCTGAAACTGGCGCTCAAGGGGCCCCGTTACGACAAGGCGGCCTATACCGACCTGCTCGTCACGCTGTTCAGGTTCACGCGCCTGGCCCATGCGCGAGGGACCATGGCCCTGGAAGAGCATGTCGAGAATCCGGACGAAAGCAGCATCTTCGCGCAGGCCCCCAAGATCCGCGACGATGCGGAAACGCGCAACCTGATTTGCGATTATCTCCGGCTCATCAGCCTCAATACGGACGATGCCTATCAGCTTGACGAAGTGATGGCCCGCGAGCTGAAGAAAAACCTGACCGAGAAGCTGCATATTTCCGAATGCCTGCAAAGCATCGCGGACGCGTTGCCGGCCCTCGGCATCGTGGCCGCGGTTCTTGGCGTCATCAAGACGATGGCCTCGATCAACATGCCGCCGGCCGTTCTGGGCGAAATGATCGCCGGCGCCCTTGTCGGCACGTTTCTCGGCGTGCTGCTGTCCTATGGCGTCGTGGCGCCTCTGGCGGCGCGGATGCGGGATGTGGTAAAGCAGGATGGTCGCTATCAGGACATCATCAGGATCGTCTTCGTGGCACATCTTCAGGGCAGTCCGCCCCAGGTCAGTGCGGAAATCGGGCGCAAGGACATTCCGCACGCCTTCATGCCGTCGTTCAGCGAACTCGATACGGCATTGTCCGTATCGTCGTAATTCTCGGACGGGGCCGACCAACCGGGGCGGCGGTGCGGACAGGGGCGAAACACGGGGCGTCTGATGGGCATTACGGTGGCGAAAGCCTCGACCATGGCGGAGCAGGTTCAGGACTCGTCTTCGCCCGGCGTGCCGCTGATCGCGCCGTCCCGGAAGCCGGCGGCGACCGGCGCCCCGGCGTCCGCCGCGGGAAAAAGGGCCGCCGAGCAACGGGGATTTTTCGGCACAATCCTCAAGAACGCCAGCCAGGCTCAGGATGACGGATCGCAGGAAGACGGCAGGGTGACCGGCGACCCTGCGCCGGAAGCCGCCCCAGAATCCGTGCCTAAGTCCGCCCGTGGCCCCTTGACCGATCGCGGTGCCGGCAAGCCGGCGAGTACGGACAGCGCCGTGCTCGTTGCCTCGACCGCCGAGAAGGCCGGTCCCATGCAGACGGCGCAACCTGCGGCCGTCGCCCTTTCCACCCCATCCATGGGCACCCCGTCCGCGGGCACCCAGTCCGCGGGCAAGTCGGGCAAGGACCGATCCAGTCCCCCTGCCGCCTCGGCCGACGTCACGGATGCGAACCAGACGCCCCAGAACCTGCTGGCCGTCGTGCTGACCCAGATGGTCGCCTCCCTGCAGAACCTGTCTTCCACCCCAGGAGCGACCGGCGGCGAGACGCCTGCGGGAACGGGCACGTCCCCGCAGGCAGCGGGGAGCGTATCATCCGGCGATTCCCCGGCCGGAGGCGTCAGCCTGGCCGGCATCGTGGCGGAGACCGCGCCCGCGGACATGACGCAGCCCCCGGCGGCGACATCGGCGCAGGTGCTGTCCTCCGCCCTGCCGGTTGCGCTGTCCGGCGCCGAAGGCGAACCGGCCGCCGGTCGGCAGGTCCAGACAATCCGCACAGCGGACATGGGCGCCCTGGGATCGTACGCCGCACACGCATCGGGGCCGCCCGCAATGCCGACACCCCCCTCGCAGCCGGCAGCCTTGGCGAAAGATCCGGCCATGCCGCCGTCCGGCGGCGACCAGGGCGGAGGATATTCGGCGAGCGAAATCCGTCCCTCTTTCGAAACCTCGCCATCCGGCTCGCCCGCCGTCGTGCCGGATGGCAAGATGTCGGGGACACAGTCCGTCCTGGCCGGCAGCCCGCCTGGCGGCGCCGTCGCAGGCGGCGCGGTCGCGGCGCCCGCGACGCCCCAGGCCGGCCCCGCGAGCGCATCGGGCCAGCAGGACCGTCATGGGCCGGCATTGCCGTCCCGGGCGTCCGCCCCGTTCGCATCCTCGACATATGCCGCTGCGGCGCCTTCGGCGGACGGTGCGGCCGGGGCTGCCACCCAGCCTGTCAGGCAGAACGGCGTGGCCGGCAATCCTGGCCTGTCCGGCGGCCAGGGCGGCGGCGATCAGGGCGGAGCAAGCCGGCAGGCTGACATCCCGACGACGAACGCAATCCATCTTCCTTTCGAAACGCCGCTCTCCGCCGCGTTCGCCGCCACGCTGGATGACAGGACGTCGGCAACGCAGTCCGTCCAGACCAGGAATTTGCTTGACGGAAATATCGATACGGGCGCCCAGACTGTCTCGTCACCCGTGCTGTCAAGGTCAGCCGACGGGTCGAGTTCTCTGTCCCTGACGGTTCTGACCGGCGATTCCTCCCCCGTGCATGTGCGGGTCGACGGAGCCGACGGGATTGCCACCGGCGTGGTTCTCCAGAGCGACGACGACATCACGGCGCGCCATCTTGCCGACAACAGGCATGACCTGGTCGCCGCACTCGACGCGGCCGGCATAGACGTGCACAACCTGAAAATCGACGTCGTCGCCGCCGGCCATGACGGGGCGGGCAACCAAGGGCGGGACTCGGGCGGAGAGAGCATGTTCGGTGGGAATTTTTCGGGAAGCATGCCGGGAGGCGGCTCCGGACAGGGCGGACAGCACGCGTACGGAGGTGGCGGCTGGAGCGGCGGCATGGTCCCTGCACCGGGACGTGCCGATGCCGACGATCAGAGCCGTGCCGGCCCGGCAAGGTCGGTCGGACCATATGCCGGCAGCGGCATCAACATTACCGCGTGACCTGAACGGCAATCGCGAAGACGAGAAGGAAAAAGGCCGATGACCACGCCAACCATCAGCAATGAGGCCAAGCTTATCCAGGCGGCGGAATCGGCCGCCAAGAGTTCGGCAGCCTCGTCCGCTTCCGGGGGCACCGGCAGTTCAGGCTCGGGCAGCCTTTCCACATCCGCCTTGTCCTCGCTTGCCGACAATTACACCACTTTTCTGACCCTGCTGACGACGCAGCTGAAAAACCAGGACCCGAGCAGCCCGATGAACACCGACACCTTTACGTCGGAACTCGCGCAGTTCGCAGGAGTGGAGCAGCAGGTCGAGACGAACTCGAATCTGTCGTCGCTGATTTCGCTGAATGAGGACGGCCAGTTGAGCACCGACTCCAGCCTGGTCGGCAAGACGGCAACCGCGAACACGACGACATTGCCGCTGCAGAGCGGTTCCGCCTCGCTGAGTTTCTCGGGAAGCCCAGGAGAAACGGTCGCCATCGCCGTGGCCAACGCCTCTGGCACGATCGTCAAGGATGCCGTCATGACGGCCGGCAGCGGCACCAACACATGGACCTGGAACGGAACGGACAATAACGGCAACCAATTGTCGGACGGCGCCTATAACGTATCGGTCGAAACCATCGGCTCCTCGGGCACCACGTCCGACGTGCCATTCACCGTCACCGGCACCATCACCGGCATGACGAAGGGCGCGTCCGGCATGGAAGCCCAAATGGGCAGCGCGAATATCCCGATGTCCGACATCACGAACCTGTCCTCGGGGACAGGCAGCACCGGCTCGTAATCCGCCTTACTCGTAATCCGCCTTATTTGGGCGGCCGCGTTCCGGAGGGGCCGGCATCGACATTCCCGATGCCGCCGTCGCGGACAATGCTATGCGATGTCCAGTGCCGCCACGGGCGCCAGGATGTTGATCCCCGACATCACGGGAATGCAGGATTCCTTCGCCGCCTGAACGCCCCGGCCTTCGGCGCTGTCCATCCTGGAACCCAGCGGGGCGAAGGCATCCTCGTTGAGGCGATAGCCGATCCCCCATAATGTGGTGAAGGGCTCGTCAATACCGAAGGCGCGTATTTTCTTGCGGATCTTGCAGATCATGACGTCGATGACCTTGCCGTACGGCTCGCTTTCCCCGGCATAGAGACTGTCCAGAACCGTCTCCTTGCTCAATACCTGGGTCTTTCGCAGCGCGAGCAGTCCGAAAAGGTCATATTCCCTGCGGGTCAGGGGAACCAGCTTGTCGTCGATATGGACTTCCCGCCGGTCGATCCCGACCGTCAGCCGGCCGATATGCAGGGTGAGGCTGTCATGCCCGCTGACCCGCCGGACGATGGCGCGAAGCCGGGCCAGCAATTCCCTGGGATCGGCCGAGGCCAGCACGCAATCGTCGGCGCCAACGGACAGGACATCGGCGACGGCCGCGGGGGTCATATTCTGGGCGACGATCATCACCGGCGTCGGAATGCGGCTGTTGCGTATGTGGCGCAGCAGCTTTACGTCCGGCGCCGCCTGCTGAACGACCACGATGTCGTAATGCGAGCGGCGCAATGTTTCCACGACGCCCGCGGGTCCCGACATCGTTATTGAGACAGAGCCCTCGAGCGCAGCCTTCGACAGTCCTTCGCACGGTCTTCCACCATAAGCCGCGCTTTCGCCAATACAGAGTACGCGCATCTTGCATCCATGTATAAATGCACGGCAGCTCGCCGCGAAAGAAATAGGGGACTATATTTGTCCCGTATCCCTCCTATCGAGGCTCCGGGACGTCAACCTTCGGTCAAGGCCAGAATGGGAGCCACCTTCTAAAAAACCCTTTGATGATGCCGGATCAAAGGCATCTCCGGGCACTCGGCAACAGCATCGACATGGATACTCGGCCCGTTGGGGATGGAAGGCAAGACCCGGATGCCAAAAAACACCTTGGCGAAGCCATACCCGTCCCATAAACTGGCAGAGTATAGTTTGGTCGTGACATTGGCATGATTGGTTGACTTGACATGCATCCCGGAAACGGAAGATGTCGCGCCGACATGCTGTTGCCACCCGATCCACGTGCGCCGCATTGCCGGGCGATGTTTTTTCTCCGTTTCTCCGCAGTGAAGGATGACATAATGGCAGATACCACCGCCGCTTCGGCGCTCGCATCCAGCATCCGCCAGGCGACGGTGACGCATTCGCATGCGGCTTACCGCAATTCGCGGCCGGACCATGCGGCGGCGACCGGCATCAATGTCGTGTCCAAGGGCATTGACGGCTCTTCCTCCGCCATGCGGTTTGATGCGACGGGGCAGATCATCCCCACCGGAACGGCACACAAGGCTGAATCCGCCGAAGCGAGTGCTGTCGACCTCTTTGCCTGATCGGCATCCGTGCCGGATAGATCATCATGCGGCCGGGCCTCCGGCCCGACCCGCGCGGGTTTTCCGGTTTGCCCGGTTTGACGGACGGGATATGACCCCATCAGGATTCAAAAACACGTGCCTTTCAGCAGAACGCCCCGCGTGAGACGCTGCGTCGCGCTTTCGGGCCTTGTGCTTCTGTCCTGCTGCGCCATCACGCCCGTCATGGCAGCGGGCAGACATGTATCCGCCCGGCACCACGGCAAGCCGAACACGCCCCGTCCGTCCGACCGGGGCACACCCTCTTTTGCCCCCGCACCGGACGCGCCGCCTGCGCCGTCGCAGGATGATGGCCTGTCGGATGCGGCATTACTCAAGGGATTGCCGCCCGCATGGACGGCGACGATCCTGGACACGCCCCCCGCGGCCGCGGAGATGCAGGCGGGCGGCAAGGTCGCCGGAACGGGGTCCGGCAAGGAGGCGCCGCAGCGGGCATCCGCACGGACTTCCCTGTCCGAAGCGCAAGGCGCCCGTCAGGCTGCGCCGTCCGCGGATCGCATCCTGATCCCGGTGCCGCCGCACATGGGCATCGCCGCGTTCCACAGCGGCGACCGGTTCATCATCGTGGTCGACAACGCGGAGCCGATGGATACCAGCGCCATACGCGGGGACGGCATCTTCTCGACGCTTACCGTCAGGACCCTTCCGGACGCGACCCTGATACAGGTGCGCCTTCCGGACACGCGACGCCTGTATCTTTCGCAGCAGGCGGAAGGATGGGTGCTGGGCGACAAACCGCCGCCGGGAGACGATTACGCGGACCGGCGGGTGATCAATCCGCGCCCGGTCGAGGACGGGATCCTGTATCCGATGCGCCGGCCCGGGCGCGTCCTGTCGATCTCGGACCCCGCATCCAGGGACCGGCTGCTCGTCGGCACCTCCACCATGGATGACGGCGGCATACTCTCGCTGCGGGAAGGCGACGGGTACGACGTATGGCCGACGGCCGAGGGCGTGGTCGTCGCGGCGCGGTCTCCGGATATCGGCATGCGGGCGGAGCCCGAGGGCGCCCTTCTGAGCGGGGACGGCAAGCCCATTCCCGATCGCGGCGCGGCGGTCTATGCCAGCGATGTCGACCTGAAATGGCTTGGATTGCTGGACCTGCCGGTGAGCGGGCTTGCGAAACGCTATCACGATGCGCTTCTTGCCGCCGCGGATTCGGACCCCGCGCATCGTTTCGCGCGCCGCCTGGATGCGGCGAAGGCCGCCTTCAGCCTCGGTTCGTTCGTGGAAGCGCGCGGCATCCTGACGGTCGCCCTTCAGGACGATCCGGAAGAATCGGCTCTGCCGGGGGTCGGATTCCTTCTGGCGGCTTCGGAATTGCTGTGCGGAAACACGCAAGGCGCCGCGGGCCTCGGCGGTCCCTGGCCGGACGGCCAGCAGCGCGCGACGCAGGTCTGGCGCGGCCTGTATCTCGCCGCATCGGGCGGGCATGACGCGGAAGCGGCGCATCTCCTTGCAAAAGATTTCGCCAGGCTCAGGGCTTATCCCGGTCCGGTACGGGATATGGTTTTGCCGATGGCGGCGGAGGAAATCGGCCGCTACGGATCGCAGGACGACGTCGTCGCCCTGGACGATCTGCCGCCCGGTCCGGCATATCGGCTCGGGGCCGCGTTCGGGCAATTGCGCTTCGGCCAGCGCGATCGTGCCTATGCGGCATTCCGGACACTCGCCGATGACAGGGACCCGGTCGTCGCCGAGAAGGCCTCCGAGCAGAGGATCTCGCTCGACCTTGCCGATGGCCGTATCACCCCCGATGGGGCGGTCGCCGCCTTCGGGTCCCTGCTTCCGGATGCGCGGCTGGCGGGCCGGGACGCGGCGCTGCGCCTGCTGCAGGCCGATGCCGATCTGCGGATGCATCGATGGAACGAGGCGCTGACGGCCATAGACGCCGCCCGGGCGGGCCCGCACGCCGCATCGGAAAGCGCGGCCGCACCGCTGCTCTTCCAGGCCCTGGCGGGGATTGCCGACACCGGGACGCAGGACATCGGGACGCAGGGCGCGAGCCCGGACAGCCTGCTGCATGACGCCGCCATGCTGAAGGCGCATCGGTCCGACCTGCCGCCGGGCGTGCGGAAGGGCGAGATCCTGGTGGCCTATGGCAAGATGCTGCTTGCCCTGGGGCTGTCGGACGATGCGGCCCAGGCTTTTTCCGATGCGATCCCGATGCTCGAGTCTCCGGATGTCCGCGCCCTGGCGGGGGCCGGGCTGGCGAACGCGGACATCGACAGAAAACGCCCGCAGGATGCGATGGACGCCCTGACGGCCACGGATGACCAGGGGCTGTCGGACGACGTCAAGGCGACCAGACGCAGGATCGCGGCGCGGATCGCCCTGGCGACGGGCGACCGGGCCAAGGCATTGTCCGTCCTGCGCGGCGATAGGGATGCGGCCTCCCTCGATATCGTGGCGCGCATTCACGAAGGGAAAGGCGAATGGGCGGCGGCGGCCGGAGATGTGCGCAAGCTGGCCGAGGCGACCATTCCGCAAGCCGGCCCCCTGACGCCGGACCAGCAGATCCTTGCCCTTCGGCTGGCCTCGGATGCCTCGCGGGCCGCCGATCGCCCCATGCTGGACTGGATTGCCAACCGGATCGGAGACAGACCGATGGAAGGCGACGACGCGCGCATGTTCAGGCTGCTGACGCGGCGAACGGACAGCGCGCTGGCCGACGCGCAGATGCCGTCCGCCCTGTGATGTTCCGATTGTCGCCTGCCTGATTGTCGTCTGCCTGATTGTCGGGAGCAGGGCCGCCCCGGCCCGCGCGCCGCGTGCGCGCTGCGCGGTTCAATGGGCCGCGATACGATACACCCAGTTCGGCAGGCCCGGGACGCCGTGCAGGAGCAGCGTTATCGCCAGGCCGAGCGCGAATGACGGCCCGGTCGGTTGCATCCGTATCCGCTCAGGACCGTCGAGGCGGCCCCACCCCGGGGCCCGGACATGGCGCACGGCGACACATGACGCCCAGTAGAGAAACCCGGTCACCGAAAGAAAGATCGACAGGTCCCCGATCCCGACCCAGGCGCCGCAGGCGGCCGCCATGGCGACATCCTCGCCGGACAGGAGGTTGGCCCGAAGCGACACGGAGAGGAACAGAAGGGCCAGGACCGCCGCCCCCCAGGACGCCGCGGCACCCAGGATCGCCGCGTTCGCGCCGTCCCGCAGGGCACCGGCCAGCAGGCCCGCCAGAAGCATGGGGATGAGAACATGATTGGGCAGCCAGCCCGCGATCCTGTCGAACAGCGCCGCCAGGCAGGCAAAGTTGAGCGCGAGGATATTCGCCGCGGCGATCGGCGCCGGCATGCAGGCCAGGCACAGCATGGAAAACGCGGCGGTCAGAAGGCATCCAGCGGTTATTTCCCGCTGCTGCTGCGATGTTGCCCGCACGGGACAGGCATAGACCCCGCCGATCATCGGCAACCAGCGCAGCAGGACCCGATACAGCCCGATCGAGATGGGAAACCAGAGCGCCACCCCGAAGCCGGCGAGAGATGTCCGGCCGTCGCGCACCAGAAGGCTCCATATGACCATGCCCGCCATTGCCGCAATGGACAGGAGCCAGTCGCCCATATCGGATTTCCACATCCAGTTGCCGTTCATCCACGACCGGGATTCAGTTGCGGGCGCGCAACGCCGAAAAAACTATGGTTATCATCGCCGCCACAGGCTATTCAGACATCGTCATCGCTGTATAAAGACGGGTGCATCGCAAGTACAGGCACCGGCAGAGAACGGAAGGGAACTGACATCGCATGCTGGAAGCATTGTCATCCCAGGTGTCGCCGGTCAATGGCGGGACAGATGTGCTCGATCTGGCCGCGCGCCGCCTGCAATGGCTTCAGACCCGCGAATCCGTTCTTGCCGGTAATGTGGCCAACGCCAGCACCCCGGGTTACGTACCAAAGGATATCGCTCCGTTTCAGGGGGTCCTGCAAAACCAGATGGCCATGACGCTGGCGCAGACCGAGCCAGGCCACCTGCCCGGACATGGGGGCGCCGGCAAGGCGGACCGGATGGGCGGCTCGGCCTCGCCGGACGGGAACGAGGTCAGGATTGAGGACGAGTTGGAAAAGGTGGCGAACACGGAAGACCAGCAGCGTCTCGCGACGAATGCCTACAGCGTATATATGTCGATGTTTTCCACGGCCCTTGGCACCTCGTCCTGACCGCGAGAGTTGAGATATGGATTTTTCGGACAGTTTGGGCGTCTCCGCCGCCGGAATGCGCGTGCAGGCCGAGCGGCTGCATGTCGCGGCGGAAAACCTGGCCAACGCGGATACCACGGGCTCGACCCCGGGGGCGGATCCCTATCGGCGAAAGACGATTACCTTCCAGGAGGTCCTGAACCACGAGTCCGGGGTTTCCAGCGTGGCGATCAAGGAAATCGGGCAGGACCAGACACCCTTCCAGACGCGGTACGATCCCTCGCATCCCGCCGCGGACTCGGCGGGCCTGGTCAAGATGCCCAATGTCAACACGATGGTCGAGATCATGGATACGCATGAGGCGCAGCATGCGTATGAAGCCAATCTCAACACCATGCAGATCACGCGCTCCATGCTGACCCGTACCGTCAACCTGATGAAGTAGCCGGTCGCGCGCCGGGCCGGGCCTGCCGGGCGGTCTGAAAATTTCCCGATTGGAGAGGGCTGAAACGCGCTTTTGTGCCGGCGGCCGTGTCTTGTGCCCGTCGGCGGCGCATGTTGCCGTTGCGCAGGCAATCCGTTAGTCTTGTGCTGGATAGCGGAAATGTGCGGCGATATGTCTTAGCCGGATGCCTTTACCGGATCCGGCCGGGCCCGATTCCTTCTGGAGAGAGACATTGGACAATACGACATATATTGCCCTGTCCCGCATCGACGTCCTGACGCGTGCCCTGGACGTGACCGCCAACAACCTCGCCAACGCCAATACCGACGGATACAAGGCGACGCGGCAGCTTTTTTCCGAATATCTCGTTCATCAGAACGACGTCCACACGCCGGCCGGAGAGAAAGACGAAACGTACACGCAGGACAAGGCGACCTATCAGGACCATCTGCAGGGCGCCCTGCGACAGACGGGCAATCCGACCGATTTCGCCATCAATGGCGAAGGCTATTTTACCGTTCGCACGACACAGGGAATCAGGCTGACGCGCAATGGCCAGTTCCATCGCCGCCTGGATGGAACGGTCGTTGACGGGTCGGGAAACCCCATACTGGACAATAACGGAAGAAACCTGGTTCTCCAGCAGCAGGATGATGTTCTGTCCGTCGCGTCGGATGGCACCATATCGACCGAAAACGGCATGGTCGGAACTATCGGGCTGGTTACGGTCGACAATCTTCAGACCCTGGTGCCCGAAGGCAATTACCTGCTGAGACCGACGGCGCGGACACATGCGGTGGCGCGGCCGGAAATACGGCAGGGCATGCTGGAGTCGAGCAACGTCAACCCGGTTTCCGAAACAACGAAACTGGTCGAGATCCAGCGCGACTATGACCTGACATTCCAGCTTCTACAGACCGAGTCGACGCGCAACATGAACGCGATCGACAAGATTACGGCCGAACCGATGTCCTGATCAGGCGGATGCCCGGGATCCTCAATGCCGCGTCTCGTAACCTTTTAGAAACCATTCATCTATAGCAAACCCTCGAAATCCTCGTCGATGTCCGCCCGGCTTCAGGCGGCGGCATGGAGGTCGACAGAGACGGTGGCTTTGCACGCGGGGACTGTGCGTATGGATCTGATCTCATCTCTATCGATCGCCACCAGCGGGCTGAACGCGATCGAATCCGAACTGTCCGTCACCTCGCAGAACGTTTCGAACTCGGGCACGGCAGGGTATGTGAGCGAAACGGCCACGATATCGTCCGACGTGCCGGGCGGCCTGAGAAACGGCGTCAGGATCGGCGCGACGCAACTGAGCATCAACCAGGCGCTGCAATCGGCCCTGTACGGGCAGAATGCCCAGGTCGCATCCTATTCGACGATGAGCAATTCGCTTGCCGCGGTGTCCGCCGTCCAGGGCTCGACATCGTCGGATTCCGGCAGCACGAACACGCTTTCCGATGATCTGGGCAATGTGCAGAATGCCCTTACGGAACTGACCGCCAATCCCCTGGACAGCGCCTCGCAATCGACCGTGATCTCGAACGCGCAATCCTTGACGACCGCGATCCATACACTGGCCACGACATATGCGAGCCAGCGCCAGACCGCACAAGACAATGTCGCCTCGACCGTATCCTCGGTCAATTCCGACCTCACGCAGATCGGCGTTTTGTCCAAGCAGATCATGAACCTCAAGGCCATCGGATCGGACACGGCCGATCTCGAGAACCAGCGCCTGGGAATCATGTCCGACCTGTCCTCTCAACTTTCGGTCACGTTTTCTACGACCGCGAATGGCGACATGATCGTCCGGACCGCGGACGGGACGGAACTTCCGACCCGCCCCGACCAGATCGGCGGAAATGACAGTTCGGAAACCCTTCCGAGTTCCACCTGGCCATTGAGCACATCCGACGCCACCGTCACGTCGGACATGTATTATGCCGCCGGCAACGCCGGTTCGACGATCCCCGGCATCATGCTGGCCGGAACGGACGTCACCGCGCATCTGACCGGCGGCACGTTAGGCGCCAACGTCACGCTGCGCGACGACACCTATCCGCAGATGCAGGCGCAACTGGACTCGTTTTCCTATACGCTCATCAATCGTTTCAACAACGCGGGTCTCTCGCTGTTCACGAACAGCACGGACGCAACCGGCACGACCGTGCCCCAGTCTTCCAATCCGACGCAGGAGACGCCCAACGGTATCGTGGGGCTGTCGTCGGCGATCGGCGTCAGCCGGATATATGCCGACACGCCGTCATTGCTCACGACCACGACCAACGGCACGACCGGTGCGACGACGACCGGCGATACGACCATCATCACGAACGTTCTCAGCCAGGCCTTCGGAACCGGTTCCAACGATGTCAGCCAAAGCGCGGGTCTTGCCGCGCCGTCGAGCGGCCTGGGGCCGGACGGCAGCCAATCAACGGGTTACAATGGCAACCAGGGGCTGCTTGCACTGGCCACGACGCTGACCTCGGCCCAGGGCGCGACGATCTCGACCGCGAGCGATAATCTGACGTCCGCCACCTCGGTTCAGACAACATTGCAGACAAGCGTTTCCAACGTATCCGGCGTCAACGTGGATGACGAAATGTCCAAGGTCGTGGCCTTGCAAAATGCCTATACCGCCAACGCAAAAGTGGTCTCTGCCGTACAGAACATGTTTACGGCGCTTCTGGATGCCATCAATTAAACAGGCTCGGAGCAAAGCAGATGAGCACGACGATCGGTCAGTATGGCGATGCCGGCGCCTCTCTTATCCTCTCTTCCGGCATCAAGGACATGAACCTGGAGAACGAAACGCTCTCGTGGGAAACGTCTGCCGGCACGCTTTCTGAAACCTATGCGGGACTTGGTTCGACGCGATCGACCGCCATCAGTCTCACGCCGCAGATCACCCAGGTCGGCGCCTGGCAGGCCAATATCACGAATGCGCAGACCAACCTGACCGTCACGGCCACGGCCCTGACGCAGCTTGTCTCGCAAGCTCAGTCGATGGCCACGAGCCTGGTGGGCATTTCCGGCACGACGTCCCCCGGTGCGGTGACGTCCGTTGCGGCGCAGGCGGCCAGCACCCTGACCGAGCTGCAATCCGTTCTCAACACGTCCAGCGGATCCGGCTATGTCTTTTCCGGAAACGATTCCAACACGCCCCCGATCAACGGCAACATGCCGCTTGCGAACAGCGCGCTCGCGGCACAGATCTCCAGCATCGTCGGCACACTCGGCTCGGCCGGCGCATCGTCGGTCATGGCCAATGCCACGACCGCCGCGAGCGACCCGTCGCTCTCGGTTTTTTCGCCATCGCTCTCCGTCTCGCCCGGCGCGGCCGCCGGCCTTCAGCGATCGGTCGTAACGGGCGACAACTCATCGATAGCCGTCGGCATCGTTGCGACACAGGGCACGGCCACGTCCTCGACGTCCTCGACATCCACGGGTTCGCCGATCCGGGACCTGATGCGCGACATGATGATCATGTCGTCAATGAAGAACATGTCGCCTTCGACAAGCGGTTTTTCGGATCTGGTCAACCAGCTTAACGCATCGCTCACGACCACGATCGGCCAGCTTACGGACATGGAATCGACGGTCGGCGTGACCCAGGACGGCCTGACATCGCAATCGACGCTGCTTACCAGCGTGCAGTCGATGCTGACGACCCAGCTTTCGAATGCCAGAGACGCCGATATTGCGTCGGTTGCCACGGAGACGTCCGAACTCAATACGCGGCTCGAAGCCTCGTACATCCTGGTTTCCGATATGAAAAATATGACATTGGCAAATTATATCTGACTATGTCGGTTCAGGCTGTCCGGCGGGCGGGAAGCGCGATCCTCAACCGGATTTGCACAGGAGATCCAGGTCGTCCTGCAAGCGCGTTTTCAGCACCGTGGCCCAGACTTCCGACGCGAATGTGGAGAGCCCCGGCTCGCTCAGGCGGACCAGTCCGACGGAGCCGGGCGAAAAACCTGGAAGACGCCGCATCTTTAACCGGCCCTGTGGTGGCACGCGCAAGGGAAAGGAGGAAACCGGCAGAATGGTCGCCACCTTTCCGGCCATGACTTCGGCGTGTATCATTTCCAGGGAATTCGTTTCGAGCCGTATGATCGGCTCGACCCCGGCGGTCTGAAACCCGACATCGACCAATTGCCGACAGCGCAATTCCCTGCTGAGCAACGCGAGGGGCAGCCTGGCCGCGGCCTCCCAACTGATCTGATCTCCTGCCGGCAACGACGACGCATCGGATGTCGCGAGTACCTGCTGTTCGGCATAGAGAGCACGCACTTCGAAAGCTTTGGCCTGGGGACATTGATCGTAATACATGATGCCGATATCGAGTTCCTTGCTTACCAGTTTCTCGATGATCGCGATGTTCGGCAGGACGAAGACCTCGCTTGCGAAGTCACCGCATCGTGCCCGGACCTCTTCGAGCAAAATGGGAACGATATGCACGGCGGTCGGAATGACGCCAATCTTGACGACACCCGCGATAGCCTGCCGGGAACTCGATACTTCATTGCGCAGTTCGCTGACGCCCCTCAGGATGTCGTGCGCCCATTTGAGAACGCGCACCCCGTCGTCCGTGACGCCAAAGACCTTTTTCTTGCGGTCGATAATGACGATACCCAACTCGTCTTCGAGCTGACGGATGGCCCGGGAGAGCGCCGGCTGCGACACGTTGCATGCCTGGGCAGCCTTGGAGAAGCTCTGATACCGTTCGATTTCGCGAAGATAATATAATTGCTTCAGAAACATGATCTGCTCTTCTCGCTGATTGGAGATTGCGTGCCCTGCTGCGACATGGCCCGTGCGGTGTTAGTCCGGGATTCTCATTCCACAATACTCTCCCTTGATAACGAGGCATTATCGATAATCCCACGTAATGCGCGTATGATTTCCGGCGTGGCATGGGCCTGGGCATGGGTATGGGCCTGAAGATCGGCAAGCGTGAGCCGTGCCAGTCCCACGGAATCCTCACCCTGTTGCGACCATCTTTGCAAAAAGACCCGGAGCCTCGTCGCCGCCTGTCGTGACAACGACGCGCCCTGCGACGCATCGCGCAGTTCGATAATCCACAGGCCGAGCACCATGGCCTGCAGGTGGCGCGCCAGGTAGTGTTTGAGCGTGTCGTCCGGCGCGCCCCGGCATGTCCTGACCGACCGGACCATGCTGGCGGCATTTTCGTAAAGCCATTGCGCGATCGTCTGGGTCGCCGATGCCTTCGCCAGGAGGCGCAGCCGCCTCTGGACCCAGATGTCGGTACGACGCAGATGGCTTACCGCGCCAAACGGAAACACGGTGGACAGGATCGTCTTCTCGTACACGATCGCGGCCAGAAACGACATCGCGCCATTGAAAAACGCGATCTCGTCGGTCCGTCCCCCGTTGCTGGGCGCGATGAGGACAGGCAGGAACATGTTGAATGCCATGGCATGGGTGCCCAATCTGCTGTCCCGGGCAGCAAGCCCACCGACGAACATGGGACAGAACAGCAGGGCAGCGAGGCATTCGGGTGCCGTCACGGCCGGCATGACGACGCATACGAACAGGCAGGCGACTGCCGTGCTCCACATCGCGCCGGTCAGGAAATCCCGCGCGGCCACGGCCGGCAGGTCGCGGGTCGCCAGAAGACCGCTGACGAGGGTCAGGTAGGAAAAGAAGCGGGGCCCTTCATCCCAGGCGGTCACGTCCCAAAGAAGGCCGGCACCGAGAATGCCGGTGGCCGTTCTTGCCCCTACTCTTGCGGCCTCTGCCGCCTGGCGTGGGGAATGTGCCGAGAACCGGAACCTGTCGCCCCGCCTGGGATGCAGGATCGCCGCCATATGCCCTCGCGCAGCATCCATGTCGTCCTTCAGTTCGGAGGCCGCCAGGCCGACACGCGCCCTGGCGAGACTCATGAGGAGGACGCTCAATGTCGCGCGCGCATGATCGACGATCCGACCATGGCCCGGCCCGAGTTCGAGCACGTCGAACTCGACCCGGGCGTTCGCGGCCATGACATCCTCCAGCAGATCCGTTTCCTGCGATATGGAGAGAGGGCGCCCGGCGGAGTCCCTGATGGCGTCCTCGACCCTGGCCGTCATGCCGCGCAGGCGTGCGACGAGATTCGTGAATGCGACTTTCTCGGCATTGCGGCTGGTCAGCGTCGCCACGGCGGTTTCACACAGGATGCCAAGAACGATGTATGTTCCGCGGGACAGCGAGATTTCAAAGACGTTCTGGGGCGCCGTGAAAGCGGCCGAGGAAACGATCGCGCCGGTAAAGCTGGCGACGAGAAACGCATAGCGACGATAGCCGTCGAAGAACGTGGCGCACGCGCTGCAACCGCCCACCCACAGGGCCATGGACGGTATCAGCAATGCGGGCTGCTGCGGCAGACACGCAATGGCACAGACGCTGATGATGCACCCCGCAGCCGTTCCGACAAGGCGCCAGCGCGCCTTGGAGAGGGTCTCTCCGCGGGTCGATGTCGCGACGACCCAGACGGTGAGAGGCGCCCATTGCGGACTATCCAGCTCCATCCACATGGCGACGAGCAGGGACATGAGCGCCGCCACCGACGTCCGCAGGGCAAATGCCGTGCTGGACCACGACGGCGCATACAGCCACGCCCATTTTCCGGGCCATGCCGGCAGAGTGGCCCCTTTCACGGCCGCCGACATGTGCGG
The DNA here is from genome assembly GCF_038719015.1 of Nguyenibacter vanlangensis. Lineage (NCBI taxonomy): Bacteria > Pseudomonadati > Pseudomonadota > Alphaproteobacteria > Acetobacterales > Acetobacteraceae > Nguyenibacter > Nguyenibacter vanlangensis. The sequence goes on along the minus strand of NZ_CP152276.1, from coordinate 3,459,582 downwards.
CCCACCGCATGACGCAGCGGCAATGCGGCGCGGGACGATTGCGATGGAGCGCCCGTTTGCGGCGCCCCGGCCCTGTCGGCCCTTCCCCCGGTGCCAGCCTTCCCGTCCTGACGCGCGATCATCGCGCCAAGCGTGCCCCACCGCAGAACACGAGCTGCCTGTCGTGACGCGCGATGGCGATCAATGTCTGGTTCATCCGTTCGGCGAGCTGGTATGCCCGGTAGGTCGGGGCGGAAACCGCGACGACCGTGGCCATGCCGGAGCGCACGGTCTTGAGCGCCATTTCGAACGAATACCGGCTGCTCAGAAGGCAGATCCCGTCCGTCTGGATCGCGGCATCGCGCATCCTGGCGCCAATCAGCTTGTCGAGCGCGTTATGGCGGCCGACATCCTCGCGGATGAGGAGGATGCGACCGTCCCGGTCGGCCCAGGCCGCCGCATGCACCATGCGCGTCCTGGCGTTCAGGTCCTGCCAGCGATCGAGGTCGTCCAAGGCGCGGCGCACCGCCGCCGGGGCGATCGTGTACGCGACCGGGAAGGGCGCCGTTTCGGCCGCATGCACGGACGGCACGTCGTCGCTTCCGCAGAGTCCGCAACTTGAATGCCCGGTCTGGGCGCGGGGCCTGCGCCGGAGCAATCCTGCCAGGCATTCGCCGGCGATCCTGACATCCAGCGTCGGTCCATCATCCCCTTCCGCCACCACGACCGACCGGATCTGATCGGCGGAGTGAACGATTTCCTCCGTCAGGCAGTAGCCGAACGCGAAATCCTCCAGGTGGTCCGGCGTCATCATCATCACGCCGTGCGGAAGGATCCCGTTGAACAGAAGCCTGACCGGCACCTCGTCCGCGACGTTCAGGACGGTCGGCGCATCAGGACGATCGAGGGGCGCCACGGTCAGCGCATGAAACAAGTCGCCCATGGCAGTCTCTTCCTCCGTTCCGTCTCGCGCACAAGGCCGCAAAGCGGACGGGTCATGACACCGCGACGACAGGCAGGGCACTGCCGAAATCGCGCTTTCCGCCGGTCTTCCCCAGCAGCCGCACGTCCCGGATCACCATGTCGTGGGTCAGGGCCTTGCACATGTCATAGATGGTCAACGCGGCAACCGAGGCGCCTGTCAGGGCCTCCATTTCCACGCCGGTGCGACCTGTGCAGCGCACGCGGCACTCTATCACGGCTTCGTCCCCCTCGACCATGATATCGACCGCGCATCCGGACAGGTCGAGCGGATGGCAGAGCGGTATCAGGGACGACGTCGCCTTCACCCCCATCACGCCCGCGACCTGCGCCACGGTGATCACCGCCCCTTTCGTCGTCATGAAGGCCGCGTCGTGGAGCGCCCTGGCGACCTCGGGTGGAAATCGCACGCGCGCCTGGGCATGCGCTTCCCGCTCCGTGATCTGTTTTTCGGCCACATCAACCATACGCGGAACCTTTCCGCTCTCGTCGAGATGCGTGAGGATGGGTCCCTGTCGCGTCATCTCAGCCTCCGATATAGTGCATTTCGATTTTTTCGTGCGTCTGCTTGTACTTTGTTCCGTCTGCCTGGGCCGTATCCTCGACGCGCGCCTCGCTGTATCGGTCGGCGCGGTCGCGCCATATCCGGGACAGTACCTGGCGAAGCCGCTCGTCGTCCCCGGCACCGGATTGGTCGCGCAGGATCGCGCGCAGGTCGGTGCCTTCGGTCGCGAAGAGACACGTATAGAGCCGTCCCTCGGACGAAAGCCGCGCGCGCGAACAGCCGCCGCAGAACGGCGCGCTGACCGAGGCGATGAAACCGATCTCGCCGCCGCCATCGACATAGCGGTAGCGGCGCGCCACCTCGCCGCGATAGTTCGGCAGAAGCGGTTCGAGCGGCCATAGCGTGCCGAGCCGCGCCAGCAATGCGCGCGACGGCACGACGTCGTCGCGCGTCCAGCCGTTGCGGCTGCCCACATCCATGTATTCGATCAGGCGCACTACGACGCCGGTATGACGAAAATGCGCCAGAAGATCCGGTACGCCGTCATCGTTCACGCCGCGCTGGACGACGGTGTTGATCTTCACGCCGCCGGGAAACCCGGCATGACGCGCGGCATCGATGCCGCGCAACACAGCCGCCAGTTCCGCTCTTCCGCCACTGAGGCGCGCGAAAACGCGCGGATCGAGGCTGTCGAGGCTGACCGTTACGCGGTGCAGCCCCGCCGCGCGCAACGCGCCCGCCTGACGGTCCAGCAGCACGCCGTTGGTGGTGAGCGCGACGTCGTCGATGCCGGGAATCCGCACCAGGCGCGCCACCAGATCCGCCAGGCCGGGGCGAAGCAGGGGCTCGCCGCCCGTCAGGCGCAGCTTGGTGACACCCAGTGCCGCCGCCATGCGCGCCACGCGCGCGATCTCGTCGAAATCGAGCCGTTCCGGCGGCGACAGGAAACGAAAGCCCTCCGGATAGGCTGCTTCCGGCATGCAGTATGGGCAGCGGAAATTGCACCGGTCCATCACCGATATCCGGAGATCGCGCAGGGGGCGGCCCCGTCGGTCCAGGACCGGCCTGTCCGTGCGCCTCAGGGCGATCTCATCCACGACGCCTTCCCGCCTTCTATCCGGCGATTCGGATCGGCGCCGCCGAGGCAACGCTGGGAACCACCTTGACGGGTATGGACTTGGCCGCCGGGGTGCCGCTGATCTCGTCGAAATAATCGAGCGGCAGCAGCGGGTTGAGTTCGGGGTAATAGCCGGCGATCGCGCCGCGCGGCATCGGGTAGTCGATGACCGTCAAGCCGTCGACATAGCGCCGGTAGCCGTCGTCGCTGCAGGTCTCGAGCCCGATGACGGCCCCGTTCTCCAGCCCCCGGTCCTCGCGATCCTGCTTGTTCATGAAGATCACGAGGCGGTTGTTGTACACGCCGCGATAGCGGTCGTTGTTGCTGTAGATCGTGGTGTTGTACTGGTCGTGCGAGCGAATCGTCGCCAGGCGCAGCATCGCCGGGTCCGCGACGACGTCATTGACCTCCAGCCCCGGCAGAACGAGGAAATTCGCCTTGCCGTTCGGAGTCGGCCAGACCCGGCGGCGTGGCGGGATGTCGAGATGGAAGCCGCGCGGATTTTTGATCTTCTCGGAGAAATCGGCATAGATGTCCGGATAGATCGCGGCGATCTTGTCGCGGATCAGCGTGTAATCTTCCATATACTGCGCCCAGGGCGTCCTGGACTCCGGCAGGGTGGCCATGGCCATGCGGCAGACGATCTCGGTCTCGGGGCGCACGTCGGGGCTCACCGGTTCGAACACGCCGCGCGAGGGCGTGACGTTCGCCATCGCGTCCTCGATGGTCACGAACTGTTCGCCCGCCGTCGTGCGGATGATCTCGGAGCGGGACACGACGGGCAGGATCAGGGCGTCCTTGCCATGCACCAGATGCCCGCGATTGAGCTTGGTCGCCACGCCGACGGTCAGGTTGAGCCGCCACATCGCCGCGTAGGTGCGCGCGGTGTCCGGAACCGCGCGGGCGAAATTGCCGCCCATGCCGAAGAATACCTTGGCGGTCCCCGCCTCCATGGCCTCGAGCGCCTCGAGCACGTGATGGCCATGCGCGCGTGGCGGCTCGAAGCCGAAGACGTCGCGCACGCGGTCCAGATAATCCTGGCTCGGCTTCTCGTCGATGCCGACCGTGCGGTCGCCCTGCACGTTGGAATGGCCGCGGATCGGCGCGATGCCCGCGCCGGGCTTGCCGAAATTACCCTTCAGCAGCAGGAGATTGGCTACCTGCTGCAGCAGCCGCGAGCCTTCCTGGTGCTGGGTCAGCCCCATGCCGTAGCAGATGATCGTCGCATTCGATTTCGCATAGATCCCGGCGATGTGGCGGATCTGCTCTTCCGTGATGCCGGAGATGCGCGTGATGTCGGCCCAGGAGACCGACATGACGTCCGCGCGCAATGCCTCCAGCCCCACCGTGTGCTCGGCGATGAACGCCGTGTCGAGCACCGCCTCGCCGCGATCCTCGGCCTCGAACAACGCGCGCATCATACCCTTGAAGACCGCCAGGTCGCCGCCGATGCGCACATGCACGAAGTCGCTGGAAATCGCCGTCGAGCCGAACGTCGCCATCTGCAGGATATCCTGCGGCTCGGTGAAGCGGATCAGCGCGCGTTCCGGCATGGGATTGATCAGGATGACCGGCACGCCGCGTTTGCGCGCCTCGACCAGGTTGGTCATCATGCGCGGCGAATTGGTGCCGGTGTTCTGCCCGATGACGAAGATCGCCTCGGCATGGTCGAAATCGGCCATGACGATCGTGCCCTTGCCGACGCCGATCGCGGGCGGCAGGCCGCGCGAGGTCGGCTCGTGGCACATGTTGGAACAGTCGGGGAAGTTGTTGGTGCCGAATTCCCGCACGAAGATCGAATACAGGAACGCCGTTTCGTTGGCCGTGCGGCCGGAGGTGTAGAACTCGGCCTGATGCGGGCTTTCCAGCGCCCTCAGATGCTTCCCGATCAGGGCGAAGGCGTCGTCCCAGGCGACGGGAACATATTTGTCCGTCGCGGCGTCGTAGCGCATGGGCTCGGTCAGGCGCCCTTGCATTTCCAGCCAGTAATCGCTCTTGTCCATCAGCTCGGTGACGGTGTGCCGTTCGAAGAATTCCCGCGTCACCCGTGCCTTGGTCGCCTCATGCGCCAGCGCCTTCGCGCCGTTCTCGCAGAATTCGAGCGTCTTGCGATGGTCGGGGTCGGGGAAGGCGCAGCTCGGGCACTTGAAGCCGCCAGGCTGGTTCATCGCGAGCAGGCCGCGCGACCCCTTCACCAGCACGCTCTGTTCCATGAGCACCTTCGCCGTGGCGCCCGCCGCGCCCCAGCCGCCTGCCGGGTGGTGATAGGGCTTGAACGTGGATTCTTTCTCTTTGCTCATGGTACCAACCTCCTGATGGCCATTGCCGGGCCCGCCTGCCATAGTGGTTAAAGGATGCCGAATTCTTTTAATGCCGGCACGAAATTCTCGTTTTCGTGTTGGGACCGGGTCAGCTTGACCAGCGCGAAACGCTGCAGCGGCGCCAGTGCCGCCCATTCTTCCGCAGTCGGCGGGACCACGCCATCCGCCTCGGCCTGGAGACGCACGGAGTCGGGCATGCGGCCGGGCTGCTGCCAGTCCCCGAAGTCCCGCGCGGCCAGATAGCGGACCGGCTCGTCCGTCCGGGCCATGATCCGATCCAGCACGAACACGCGATAGACGTCCTGCTCGTCCTTCGTCTCGCACGGCATGTCGGCCAGCCTGCCGCGTTCTTCGTGCGACAGGCGGCTCCATTGCCGCAGCGTCATCTTGATACCGACGATGTCGAGTTTCTGCCGCGCGATCATCGGAATGCAGCGCAGGGAACCGGCAAAGTCGCGTTCGAATTCGAAGATCATGGTTGCGCCTCGTGCGTTCTTGTTCTTATGCCGTCCTCGCCCGTCTCCGATCCGTCGCCGCGGATGCGTTCAATGATAGCCATCGGCTTCCGTCACTTTCCCACGAAACACGCGATAGGAATAGATCGTGTAGGTCAGGATGATCGGCAGGAGGATGGCGGTGCCGATAAGCTGGAAGAACTGGCTCGACGGCGGCGAGGAGACGTTCCACAGCGTCAGGCTTGGCGGCACCGCATAGGGCCAGACCGTGATCCCGAGCCCCGACAGGCAGAGGAAGAACCAGCCGAGCGCGCACAGGAAGGGCACGCGCGTGTGACCCTTGCGCAGGCTTGCGGCCAGCAGCAGGCCGAGCACGACCACCAGGACGGGCACCGGCGCCACGAAGGCGATGTTCGGCCAGTCGGTCCAGCGGCGGAGATAGGGCGCGTGCAGCAGCGGCGTCCACAGGCTGACGGCAACGATGCCGACGAAGAGCCCGGCCGCCAGGCGCCGTGCCCAGCGGCGGCAGGAGGCCTCGAGGGTGCCGGTCGTGCGCCATACCAGCCATGTCGCGCCGAGCAGGGCATAACCGCACGTCACGGATATGCCGCAGAAGACGCTGAACGGCGTCAGCCAGTCCAGCGGGCCGCCGGAGAATGCGCCGTCGGTCACGGAGACGCCCTGGACGACGCCGCCCAGGATCGCCCCCTGGCAGAAGGCGGCAATGCCCGACCCCGCCATGAAGCCGGTATCCCACAGCGCCTCGCGCGCCGTGCCCCGCGTCATGACGCGGAACTCGAACGACACGCCGCGAAAGATCAGGGCCAGCAGCATCAGCACGATCGGCAGATAGAAGGCCGGCAGCAGCGTGGCATAGGCCCCGGGGAACACCCCGTACAGCACGGCCCCGCCGAGGACCATCCAGGTCTCGTTGCCGTCCCAGACCGGCGCGATGGTATTGACCATCACGTCCCTGCGGCCCCGGTCGCGCTCCAGCGCGAACAGCATGCCGATCCCCAGATCGAACCCGTCGAGGATGACATAGATCGTGATCGCGGCGATCAGGATCACGGCCCAGACGATCGGAAGCCAGTGTGCGAAATCCATCATGCCTTCAGGCTCCCTTGCCGGAAGAAAAGGTCACAACGGCCGGATGGACGCGCGTCGCCAGCATGTCGGACGCCCGTGTCGGCGCGGTGTCGGGCTCGCCTTCCTGCGGCGCGCGCGCCAGCAGCCGGACCAGGATCCCCAGGCCGGAACCGAACACGATGACATAGACGACGACGAAGGCCGTCATCGACACGGCCATGCTCGACAGGATGACCGGTGCCGCGCTGTCCGACGTCCGCAGCAATCCATAGACGGTCCAGGGCTGGCGGCCGACTTCCGTGGTGACCCAGCCGCAGAGCAGGGCGATGAACCCGGCCGGCGCCATGCACAGCGCCACGATATGGAAGACCGGACTGGTGAACAGGGTGCTGTTCCGGCGATGCCACAGCGACCAGAGCCCGACCAGCATCATCAGGACGCCGAGCGCCACCATGATGCGGAAGGAGAAGAAAATGACCGGCGATGGCGGGCGCTGGTCGCGGGGGAAATCCTTCATGCCCGGCACCTTGCCGTCCAGGCTGTGCGTCAGGATCAGCGAACCGAGCAGCGGGATCTTCACCGCATAATCCGTGTGCTCGGTCCTCATGTTCGGAATCCCGAACAGCAGTTCCGGCGCACGCCCTTCGGTCTCCCAGTCGCCTTCCATGGCGGCGATCTTCACCGGCTGGTATTTCAACGTGTTCAGGCCATGCGCGTCGCCGGCCAGAATCTGCACGGGCGCCACGATGGCGGCCATCCACATGGCCATGGAAAACATCACCCGCACCGGTTCGCCCGCGATCGCGCCCGCGCGGCGCGCCCGCAGCATGTGCCAGGCGCCGGTCGCGCCGACGGCGAACGCGACGGACAGGAACGCGGCCAGGCCCATGTGAACGAGCCGGAACGGAAAGGACGGGTTGAAGATGATGGCCAGCCAGTCATCGGGCAGGAACTGCCCGGTGGCGGGATCGATCCTGTAGCCGCGCGGCGTCTGCATCCACGAATTCGATGCCAGGATCCAGGTCATGGAAATCAGGGTACCCACCGACACGCAGCAGGTGGCGGCGAAATGCAGGCCGCGCCCGACCTTGTTCATGCCGAACAGCATGACGCCGAGGAAACCGGCCTCGAGGAAGAAGGCGGTCATGACCTCGTAGGACAGCAGCACGCCGGTGATCGGCCCCGCCTTCTTGGAGAACACCGACCAGTTCGTGCCGAACTCGTAGGCCATCACCAGGCCGGAGACGACGCCCATGCCGAAGACGATGGAGAACGCCTTGATCCAGTAGCGATAGAGATCGAGGAAGACCTGCCGCCCCGTCGCCAGCCACGCGCCCTCGAGCACGGCAAGATAGGCGGCAAGGCCGATCGAAAAGGCGGGAAAGATGATGTGAACGCCCACGGTAAAGGCGAACTGGAAGCGCGCAAGTAAAAGCGCTATATCATGAGCATTCTGCATCAATATTTTCCGCAATCCCTGGCATTACGAAATCCCGATTAAAAGAACTGACGCTGAAGGGGCAGGAAGCATTCGACAACGGCCAAGGCCACGGGACCGTTCGTCAAAACAGATGGCGTGACGTGACCGGTATGGTGTTAAATCAACCTGCTACCGTGCGTCCAAGACCTTTTATTTATATTCTTATGCGTACTGGTTATAACAACTCATCCTTTCCCTCGGATTCGATTATACCTATGATCCATGGTCAACCGGCCAGCAGCCGTCCTGGCATCGGGCGGCAGAAGATGCCTGCTCGCGGCTCGGGGAGCATGAAGGGAGTTTCCGTCCATTGGCCACATCTCAACCCGTCGATGCCAAATTGACTCAGGCCGCCTTGTTCCTTGTCGCGACCCTGAACACAGGCGATCAAGCCGCGGCAGGCGCTCAACTCCGGGACCTGCTGGGAGATCTTTCCTCGCTGTTGCGCGGCGTCGGTTTTCGTATCCCCGACGGGCGCCTCAGTTGCGTCACCGGCATCGGGTCGACGGCATGGGACCTTATTTTCGGCGCTCCGCGACCGAAGGATCTTCACCCGTTCCAGGCCATCCACGGCGTGCATCATGCCCCTTCGACCCCGGGCGACCTGCTTTTCCATATCCGTGCCACGCGCATGGATTTGTGCTTCGAACTGGCAGCCACGATCGTCTCGCGCCTGGAAGGCGCGGCCAGCATCGTCGATGAGGTCCACGGTTTCAAATATTTCGACGAACGCGACCTGCTGGGCTTCGTGGACGGCACCGAAAACCCGTCCGGCCAGGCGGCCATCGACTCGGCGATCGTGGGCGACGAGGATCCGGCCTTCACGGGCGGCAGCTACGTCATCATCCAGAAATACCTGCATGACCTGAAAAAATGGAATGCCATTCCGACCGAAATGCAGGAAAACATCATCGGGCGTAAGAAGCTCTCCAACATCGAGCTGGCCGATGCCGCCAAACCCAGCTATGCCCATAACATGCTGACGACGATCGAGGAAAACGGTCAGCAACTCCAGATCGTGCGGGACAACATGCCATTCGGCGCGGTCGGAAAGGGCGAATTCGGCACGTATTTCATCGGCTATGCGCGTTCGCCCGCACGCATCGAGCAGATGCTGCACAATATGTTCGTCGGAAAGCCCCCGGGGAATTACGACCGGATTCTGGACGTCAGCACCGCCGTCACCGGCGCATTGTTCTTCATCCCGACCGCCGATTTCCTGGATGGCGCTCCGGACATCGCTGCGCCGGCACGGTCGCCCGACGCGAGCGGCCGCGCATCCGCGCCCCCCGAACCCGCCCCAAGGGCACACCAGGCCGATCCGTCGCTGGGTATTGGCTCGCTGAAAGAGGAACCCTGACATGAACAATCTTCATCGGCATCTCGCCCCCGTTTCCAGCATGGCCTGGGAGCAGATCGAAGAGGAAGCGGCCCGTACGATCCGGCGGCACCTCGCCGGGCGGCGCGTCGTCGATACGTCGGAACCCAAAGGCTTGTCGCTTGCCGGTATCGGAACCGGTCGCGCCAGCCGGATCGATGCGCCGACCGATGGGATTCGCGCCATGCGGCGTGACATTCTACCGCTCGTCGAATTGCGTGTGCCCTTCGTCCTGTCGCGCGAGGAAATCGATGCCGTGGAGCGGGGCTCTCAGGATTCCGACTGGCAGCCGGTCAAGGATGCCGCGAAGATGATCGCGTTCGCGGAAGACCGCGCCATCTTCGAGGGATATGCCGCAGCGGGCATCCAGGGCATTCGCGCCGGCACGTCCAATGCCCATCTGAAGCTTCCGGCGTCGGTGCAGGATTATCCCCATGTCATCGCCGACGCCCTCGCCAGCCTGCGTCTCGCGGGCGTGAACGGTCCCTATTCGATCGTCCTGGGGGCGCAGGCATTCCTGGCGGTCGGCAGTGGCGACGATGACGGATATCCCATCCGCAAGCACATCGAAAGCATGATCGACGGCAAGCTCGTCTGGGCGCCGGCTATCGAGGGGGCTTTCGTCGTGACCATGCGGGGCGGCGATCTGGCGCTTGATATCGGGCAGGATTTCTCGATCGGCTATCTGAGCCACACGGCCGACACGGTTGAGTTGTATCTGCAGGAGAGCTTCACCTTCCGCGTCCTCACCAGCGAGGCGACGGTCGCCATCGATGCCGCGGGGGAACTGGCGCCGGCGGCATCCTGATGATCGGGAACGCAGCTTTCGGCGTGCTGCGGCGTTATCGGCGAAGGCCGGTCTCTGCCAGAATATGCGCCTGAACGAATCGCATGCTGCATGCCGTGAATTCCCCGGAATGACATTGGATGTCGGGACAGGCCGGCCTGTCCGGCACCGGCGCAAACCAGCTATGGGCACAATCGTCGAGGACTTTCGAACATGGACAACCCGCTTGAAGATTCACCGCAGACGGCAGCGCGTATCCTCGCCAGGGCCAAGGAATTGTGGGCCGCCGACGGCAAGCCGGCCTGCGGTCCCGACGCCTATAAGGCGCAGGCGTCCGAGTTGATCGGCATGGAACTGAACCCCGATGCCGGCCAGATTCCCGTCGAATCGCCGGTGCCGTTGGGTCCGGACGGACAGCCCGTCGAAGAGGCGTGGCTGGAGCAGAATCTCGGCAATTCCGGCGGCAGCATGAACGAACTGGACGACAAGCAGGAAGTCCCGTTCGCCACGCGCCAGGACGAAGAGAATTTTCTGAAAGAAACGCAAGATACAGCGGAAAAAGACCCATGATCCCGATATTTCTTGATGCCAGGACCAATCCGCCGGCCCCCCATGAAGATGGCTGGTATATCATGGACGGCACAGATATTCTCGATGCGGGGCCGTTTACGAGCGAGCAACAGGCGTTGCTCTGGATTGATGGACAGGAACCCGACCCCGATGCCGGTGGCCCCTCTCCTTTCTGAGCCGCGGCCGCTCTCAAGTCGAGCATGCGCTCGGCTTCAAGCGTGAGAAGTCGGGATTCCCTTCGCGTCGCGGTGGTCAACTGATCATCGGCAGCCAGACGGCGAGCGCCAGCAGCACGACCAGCAGCACCGGCGGGGTAATGACCAGCCCGACCTTCATGTATTGGCCCCAGGTGATGCGGTAGTCCTTGCCGGCCAGCACATGCAGCCAGAGCAGGGTCGCCAGGCTGCCGATCGGGGTGAATTTCGGCCCCAGGTCGCAGCCGATGATATTGGCGTAGACCATCAGGTCGCGGGTGAGCGGCGTGATGTCCTGCGCCTGGCGGATCGACAATGCGCCCACCAGCACGCTGGGCATGTTGTTCAGCACCGACGACAACAGGGCTGCCAGGACACCGGTCCCCACCGTGGCGACGATCGTGCCCCGATGGCCGAGCCAGACCAGTGCGTCCGCGACATGATCGGTCAGGCCGGCGTTTTTGAGCCCGTAGACCACCAGATACATGCCCAGGCTGAAGATGACGATCTGCCATGGTGCGCCGTGCAGCACCTTGCGCACCCGGATGACCGGGCTTTTCACCGCGAGGGCGAAGAGAATCGCGGCGGCGACGCCGGCAACGATCGCAACCGGGAGATGGAACGGCGCGGTCAGGAAATAGGCGAGCAGCAGTGCCACCAGCAGCGGAAACGCCGCCCGGAACACCAGCGGGTCCCGGATGGCGCTCGCAGGCGCGGGAAGGGTTGCAACCGGATACGAGGCCGGCACGTCGCGCCGGTAATACAGCCACAGCACGCCCAATGTCGCGGCCAGCGAGACCAGATTCACCGGCACCATCGCGGCAGCATAGCGGTCGAACGGCACCGCGAAGAAATTCGCGCTGACGATGTTGACCAGGTTGGAAATCACCAGCGGCAGGCTGGTGGTATCCGCGACGAAGCCTGTCGCGATGATGAAGGCCAGCGCCGCCGTATGGGACAGGCGCAGTTGGGCCAGGATCGCGATCACGATCGGGGTCAGCAGCAGGGCCGCCCCATCATTGGCGAAGATCGCGGCAATCGCCGCGCCCAGCACGACGATCAGCGGAAACAGGACATGCGCTTCTCCCCTGCCCCAGCGCACGACGTGCAGCGCGGCCCAGTGAAAGAAGCCGGCCTCGTCCAGCAGCAGCGAGATGATGATCAGCGCGATGAAGGTGAAGGTGGCATCCCAGACGATGTGCCAGACGACCGGGATATCGTGCCAATGGACCACACCGGTTGCCAGGGCGACGGCGGCGCCGGCCAGGGCGCTCCAGCCGATCCCCAATCCCCTGGGCTGCCAGATGACGAAGACGAGGGTGACGACGAAAATCGCAAGAGCGAGCATCAGACGACCTGCTTTCCGCCGTCAACGACGACTTGCCCGCCGTCCTCCTTGGCGAAGGCCGCCTTCTGCGGTTCGGGCAGGAGATCCAGCACGGTTTCGGACGGCCGGCAGAGCCTGACCCCAAGCGGGGTCACGACGATCGGGCGGTTGATCAGGATCGGGTGCGCTATCATGGCGTCGATCAGTTGGTCGTCGGTCAGGGCCGGGTCATCGAGACCCAGTGCATCATAGGGTGTGCCCTTGCGGCGCAGGAGGTCGCGCACCGGCACCCCCATGCGCGCGATCAGGCTGGCCAGTCCGTCGCGCGACGGCGGGGTCTTCAGATATTCGATGACCGTGGGTTCGATCCCGGCGTCGTGAATCTTCGCGAGTGTGTTACGCGACGTGCCGCAGGCGGGATTGTGGTAGATCGTGATGGTCATGGCGATACCCTTTCTGACGATACCCTTTCTGCTGGGCAACAGGGCATGAGTTCAGTGATGAGCGGTGCGCACAGATCGGCCCGCCCTGCGCAGCAATCCTTGACCAGGAACAGAACCAGGGCACGAAGCACTGCGAGATCGGCGCGATAGATGACCAGCCGGCTCTGCCGGGTCGCGTGGACCAGGCCGGAACGCGCGAGGATCGCCAGATGGGTGGACAGCGTGTTCTGCGGCACGCCCAGTCGGCGCGCGATCTCGCCGGCCGGCAGGCCTTCCGGTTCCTGGCACGCCAGCAGCCGGAAGGCATCGAGGCGGCTGGAATGGGCCAGGGCGCCCAGCGCCTGGAGGGCGGCTCCGTTTTTCATATATCCACTTATCGGGATATATGATGAGTAGTCAAGGAGAAGCCTCCCGCCATGCGCTCATTTCCCCCTTTCAGGATCATGACGCCAGTTCCCTGACAAAATCGAGAAAAGCGCGCACCTTGGCTGACATGAGATGCGATGCGTGGTGATAGGCATACAGGGGGAAGGTCTCATCCGACCATTCCGGCAGCAGATGGACCAGCCTCTTCTGCGCGATGAGATCCCTGGCATAGAGTTCCAGCAATTGTGCGATTCCGGCGCCGCTCAGACAGGCGCCCAGCAGCGATCCGGTGTCGTCGACCATCAGCCGTCCGGCAACATGAAGCGGAACGGTTTCCGTACCGCGCTGAAACTCCCACGCGAACGGGCGTCTGGTCATCGGGTCGCGGATCAGGAGGCATTGGTGGCCCTGCGCTAGATCCTCTGGACGCTCCGGTTCGCCATGCCGGGCGAGATAGGCGGTCGAGGCGCAGGTCAGAACGTGGGTTTCGAGCAACAGGCGCGCCTTGAGCGAGGACGGCTCGGGCTCGCCGAAGCGGATCGCGACATCGAAACCATCGGCAACGAGATCGCCCATCCGGTCGCGCACGCTGATCTCGACGGAGAGTTCGGGAAAGCGGTCGAGAAACGCCCCGATCCGGGGCGACAGGACGAAGTGGCCGAACGTTCCGTCGACATTGACCCGGAGCCGCCCCCGGATCGCGGCCTTGCTTCCGCCGGCCGTCACCGCGGCGTCCGCGATCCCGGCAAGATGGGGGGCGACAGCTTCGTAGAAGCGCCGTCCCTCGTCGGTCAGCGAAATGGCGCGCGCAGTCCGGTTGAAGATGCGGATGCCGACGCGCTCCTCCAGACGGGCGACCGCGCGGCTCACCGCCGGCTGGGTCAGTCCGATCGCTTCGCCCGCGCGCGCGAAACTGCCCGCCTCCACGACGGCGGACACGACGCCGATCCCGCTCAGGAGGCGGCTATCGAAGGTCATGAGGCATACTTTCAGTCATCTTTGGACTGACATCTATGCATTATTTTTTGCATCCCTTGAAGCCTAGGTTTGCGCCTGCCGCCGGACAGCGCGGCGATGTCGAAGACAGGAGCAAGGCATGAGCAATTCCGGAAAAATCGCCCTGATCACGGGCTCTTCGCGCGGCATCGGCGCGGAGATTGCCCTTCGTCTCGCGGCGGATGGGTTCAAGGTGGTCGTCAACTACGCCAGCGGCGCGGGACCGGCCCAGAGGGTGGCCGACCGGATCAAGGCTGCCGGCGGCGAGGCGATCGTGGCGCAGGCGGATATCGCCGATCCGGTCTCGGTCGCGGCGATGTTCGACGCGGCGGAACGGGCTTTCGGCGGCATCGACGTGGTGGTGAACAGCGCGGGGGTGCTGAAGCTGGCCAAAATCGCCGAGTATGACGACGCCACGTTCGACCAGAGCATGGCGATCAACGTCAAGGGCGCGTTCAATGTCTGCCGCGAGGCGGCCAGGCGCGTGCGCCAGGGCGGTCGCATCATCACTCTTTCCACCAGCGTCATCGGCATGCGCATGCCGACCTATGGCGTCTACGTGGCGACCAAAGCGGCGGTCGAGGCATTGACCCAGGTTCTGGCGCAGGAAATGCGCGGTCGTGGCATCACCGTGAACGCGGTCGCACCCGGCCCGGTCGCAACCGAGCTGTTCCTTGAGGGCAAGTCCCCCGAACTGATCGATCGCATCGCGAAGCTGAATCCCCTGGAACGCCTCGGGCAGACCGAGGACATCGCTCCGGTCGTCTCGTTCCTCGCCGGCCCGGAGGGCGGCTGGATCAACGGCCAGACCATCCGCGCCAACGGCGGCATGTGCTGACGTGTCGCGCCTGCGGTTCGCCCGAGCGAACCGCGGGGCCCCTCGACATCCGTATCCGCCCACAGGTCGCCGTCCGCAACGCCTCCCCCGGCGCCAACCGCTCCATCATCGCGGCCTCCGGCAGACGGTGCATGCTGCCGGGCCATCCGGTCGCGCGGGCGTGCCCGGCCGGGCGCGATCATGCCGTTCGCTGGCATTTTTTGGTGCAGTCGCTCCAAAAATCCTTGAACGCGAAATCATGCCCCTCATATGTCGTGGGTGTAGGAGGTCGCTCCACATTTTTTTTCCTGATTACGCACTAATTTCAGCCAATTTGAGCAGGCGATAGGGCATGGGCGGGGTTCTGACGGCGGCGTATCCGAGGCGAGGGATCATGGAGGCGAGGTCGAAGCGGCGATTGAAGCGATAAACGAACTCGGCGAGATAGCGCGGCGCATGCTTGTCACGGATAGCACGGTAAGTACCGGTCATGGCATTCTTGATGTTGGCGAGAGCGGTATTGACCCATTTGAAAGCAGGGTTGCGGCCTGCCTTTGGTCCCGAACCGGTCAGGATGGGATGATGGACGCACCCTGCTTCGGTGACGGCGGCGAAACAGCGTAGACCGTCACTGACCACGCTGCTGGCGGGGTCGAAGCTGTTTTTTGCCATCTTTGCGATCTCGGCCCTACTGAACCCGGCCACCCGGCGGAGTTTCAGGCGGATTGGCTTGCCTTGCGGTGTGGTTTCAACAGCGGCCACGATCGGCGTCTTGCCCGCTGATCCTCGCCCGCGCTTGCCGCCGCCGCGTTCTCCGCCGAGATAGGCGTCGTCCAGTTCGATCCGTCCCTTCAGTCGCTTGCCGGCCTCGCGTTCCATCATTACCTGCGCGAGTTTATGCTTGATCTTCCAGGCCGTGGTCTGCGTCACGCCGAGCCTGCGCCCCAGTTCGATGCTGGAGATGCCGCCTTTGCTCTGGGTCAGATGGTACAGGGCACGAAACCAGGTCCGTAACGGCACCTTGGTTGCCGCGAAGATCGTTCCGGCGATCAGCGACGTCTGCTTCCGACAGGCGCTGCATTGATACTGCCCACGGCTCTGAATGACGCTGTGCTCACGCCCGCCGCAGGCCGGGCATTCAAAACCAGATGGCCAACGCCAGCCAAAGATCACCGCTCGGCACTTCTCTTCGCTTCCGTAAAGTTCGTCAAATTGGGCTTCGCTTAGCCCTTTCTGAAACTGGACCTTGTTGCGAGCCATCGATCAAGCCTCTCGAAAACAACAAATGTTCTCGTTTTGTATCATAAATCCCTGGCTGAAAATAGTGCGTAATCAGGTTTTTTTTTGGTCATCCGTTTCCGCAACCCCGGGCGTGGGAGCCGCGCTTCGCTCTCAGCCCGAGCAGACAGGGACAGCACCCATGAGCAAGCTTACAGGAAAAGTCGCGATCGTCACCGGCGCCTCCAAGGGGATTGGCGCGGGGATCGCCAAGGCGCTGGCGGCGGAAGGCGCCGCGGTGGTGGTCAATTATGCGTCCAGCAAAGCGGGGGCCGATGCGGTCGTCGCGGCGATCACGGACGCGGGCGGCAAGGCCGTCGCGGTGCAGGGCGATGTCTCGCGCAAAGCGGACGCCCAAGCCATCGTCAATGCCGCCGTCAGCCAGTTCGGCCGGCTGGATATTCTGGTCAACAATTCCGGCGTCTATGAGTTCGCCTCGATCGGGGAGATCACCGAGGAGCATTTCCACCGGCTCTTCAACGTCAACGTATTGGGCACGTTGCTGACGACCCAGGCCGCGGTCGGCCATCTGGGCGCGGGCGGCAGCATCATCAATATCAGTTCGGTCGTGTCGCGCATCACGCCGCCCAATTCGGCGGTCTATACCGGCACGGGGCGCGGTGGACGCCATCACCGGGTCTCTGGCGCGGGAACTCGGGCCGAAGCAGATCCGGGTCAACGCGATCAATCCCGGACTGATCGAGACCGAAGGCACCCAGACCGCGAGCATCGTTGGCTCGGAGATGGAGCAGGCCATCATCGCGCAAACGCCTCTGGGCCGCACAGGTCAGGTGCAGGATATCGCACCGCTGGCGGTTTTCCTGGCGTCCGACGAGTCTCGTTGGCTGACCGGCGAAACCCTGATCGCCTCCGGCGGCCTGCGTTAAGGAACTGCCCGCGACCTGGCACGACAGTGCCAGGTCCGGAAGGGATTGGCGGCATCCCGGACGATGGGTGGCGGGGAACTGGTGCGCTGCCCCCCACGAACACCCGATCTATTCACGCCATGCACCGCCCAGCGCCTCGATGAGCGACACAGTGGCCGACAGGCGCTGCTGACGAATCTGCAATCCGCTTTCCTCCGCGCTCAGGGCAGAGGTCTGCGCGTTGATGACGGTCGTATAGTCCACGGCACCCATTCGATATTCGTTGAGCGCAAACCGCATGCCTTGCCGTGCGCTCGCGATCGTCGCGTCCTGTATGCCTCCCTTCCGTTCCAGGATTCGCAGACTCGATAGATTATCATCGACGCCCTGGAATGCCTCCAGCACCTTCTGGCGATATGCCGCAACACTCTGCTCGTAATTGGCCCGTGCGCTCCGCACCTTGGCGGAGCGCGCGCCGCCATTGAAAAGCACCTCGCTGCCCTGCGCCGTCATCAGCCAAAGCTTGTTTCCAGCCTGGAACAGGGCCCCCGACCCGCTATATCCCCCGAGCGCGCCCAGATTCACATCCGGGTAGTACGCCGCGATGGCCGCGCCGATCATCGCGTTCTGTTCGACCACGTTCTGCTCGGCTTCCACGACGTCGGGACGCCGCTCCAGCAGGCGGGACGGGAGTTCCACCGGCACCGTCGGAACCGCCCCGACCAACGAACCCGACGTAATCGTCAGCGCTTCCGGCGGAACGCCCACCAAGACGGCGATCGCATGTTCTTGCGTTGCCCGGTCGATACCGACGCCGACAAGCTGCGCCTGCGCGTTTTGCATTTGCGTCTGGGCGGAAATGACGTCCACTTCGCTGACCGCCCCCAGATTGTGACGCTGTCGGGTCATATCCAGCGCACGGGCATATGCGGCGACCGTCGCTTGCAGAAGAGACGTCATCGAATCATCGTAGCGCAGAAAGAAATAATCGTTGGCCAGATCGACCTGATTTTGCAGGCGTAACCACGCAAGTTGCTCGGCCGACGCGCGCGCCGCCGCTCGGTCGCTTTCCACTTGCCGCCGGATTTCCCCCCACAGATCCAGATGCCAGCTGATCGTCCCGCTGAACGCGGGGCGCGTGCGAGTCTGTCCATCCGTGCCGAACTGGTCGTTCAGGTGGTATCGGCGGATGCGCGGACCGAGGGCAATCGTTGGCAGCAGACCTGCCCGCGTTTCGTCCACGGTCGCCTCTGCCGCGTCATGCGCGGCCAGTGCCGCCTTCAGGTTCTGGTTGTTGACCGCGACCCGTTCCTCCAGTGTGGAGAGTTGCGGATCGCGGAAGACAAGCCACCATGCACCTTTCTCGGCGCCGTCATTCGGTCGCGCCGGCCCCCAATTGACCCCGGCCGCACTGGCTTCCTTGAAGGCCGCAGGCGCGTCGATGCTCGGCCGATGGTAGTTGGGACCGACCATACACCCACAGAGCGCGACAGGCGCCAGACCCCACGCAAATAGGCGGCGAAGCGCTTCATACATGGGACGTCCCCTTGCGACGCTCATCGAACTGCCGGATGACAACAAAAAATGCCGGCACCAGGACGACGGCGAGGCAGGTCGAGGAGATCATTCCCGACAGGGTGGTGATCCCGATCGATTTCCGCGCGTTCGCGCCTGCGCCGCTCGCCGTCACCAGCGGAACGACGCCCAGCGCGAAAGCGATCGACGTCATCAGAATCGGGCGGAATCGGATTCGCGCCGCTTCCACTGCCGCGTCCACGATATTGCGGCCGCTCTCGCGCAGTTCGCGTGCCATTTCCACGATCAGAATCGCGTTCTTGGCCGAGAGCGCAACCAGCAGGATCAGCCCGATTTGCGTGTAAAGGTTATTGTCGATCCCCAAGGCGGCGATCACCGTCGCCGGCCCGGTCAGCGCGAGCGGAACCGCTGCGATCACAGCAAGCGGCATGAACCAGCTTTCATATTGCGCTGCCAGGACGAGATAGACCATCAGCATTGCCAGCCCGAAGACGAGATAGATCTGACCGCCGACCGCCTTCTCCTGATATGACATCGCGGTCCAGTCGTAGCCCGTACCTGGCGGCAATTCCTGTGCGCCCGCCTGCTCCATCACCGTCAGCGCGTCGCCCGAACTGAATCCCTTACCGGGCGTCCCGATGAGGGTCGCGCTCGGATAGAGGTTATACAGGGTTACGAGTGACGGTCCGGTCAACGGGGTGACCCGCACCAGAGACCCCAACGGCACCATTCCGCCGTTGGCATTGCGGACACGCAACAGACCGAGATGCGCCGCATCGACCCGGTACGCATCCTGCGCCTGGACATAGACCTGGAACACATGATTGAACCGATCGAACTGGCCGGCATATCCGGAGCCCACGGCATAGGACAGTTCCTGGAACACATCCTGCAGGGACACGCCCAGGGTCGCGGCCTTCGTTCGATCGACCGAGACGACGAATTGCGGCGCGTCGGCATGATAGGTGCTGAAAATCCGTGAAATCGCGCTTTGCGATCCGCCCGCGCGAACCATATCGGCAGTCACCGCCTGCAAATGCGACCAATCCAATGTCCCGTCCCGCAATTCGAGCTGCATGGTGAAGCCGCCGGCATTGCCGATCCCCTGGATCGCGGGCGGCGGCACGACACGGATGGACGCTTCGCGGATCGGCGCCACAGCATTCGACAGCGCGTGATACATGCCGATCAGGCCGGCGCCGGAACCGCGCTGGCTCCAATCCTTGAGCACGACATAGACGGTTCCGGCATTCGATATCGAGGCGCTATTATCCAGTACCGACATGCCGGAGATCGTCACCACATTCTCCACACCGGGAACTTTCTGAACGACGTCCGATATGCGCCGCAATGTCGCTCCAACTCGCGCCAAGGACGCGCCGCTGGGCAATTGCGCGCTGATTACGAAATAGCCCTGGTCTTCCAGCGGCAGGAAACCTGTTGGAAGGCGTGACAATCCGCCGATTGCCAGTACGATGATCCCGAGCGCGACCAGCACCGAGATGCCCGACCGGCCGACTACAGAGCGGATCAGGCGGACATACCGCGCCTCTGCCGTCGCGTAGAATCGATTGAACGCACGATAGAAACCGTTGCGGCGCGCATCGCGCGGCACAGGCCGCATCCAGGCCGCACATTGCGTCGGCTTGAGCGTGAGTGCGTTGATCGCGCTGATCAGCGCGGTGGCGGCGATCACCAGTGCGAATTGCGCATACATTCGTCCCGTCAGGCCCGACAGGAACCCCGCGGGGATGAAGACTGACATCAGGACCAGCGTGATGCCGATGATCGGGCCGACCAGTACGCCCATGGCCTTGATGGCGGCCGCCCGGCCGGGCAGGCCCCGCTCCAGTTGCTGCGCGACCCCCTCCACAACCACGATCGCATCATCGACCACGATGCCGATCGCCAGCACGATGGCCAGCAAGGTGGAGATATTGACCCCGAACCCCATTGCCGCCATCGCAGCGAACGCGCCGATGATCGTCACGGGCACGGTGGTCGCCGGCACCATCATCGCCCGCCAGTCCTGGAGGAATACCAGGATGACGATCAGCACCAGGATCGCCGCCTCGATCAGCGTTTTATAGACTTCCTGGATCGAAGCGCTGACGAATGTCGTCGTATCGAATGGGATCTCCGAAGCGACGCCGGGGGGAAAATTCCGCGACAGGCTGGCCATTTCCCCCCGCACCGCGCGGAACGTCTGAAGGCCGTTTGCCTCCGGCGTCTGATAGACCCCAATTCCGATGGCGGGTCGGCCGTTCAGCCGGAAATCCTGCGCATAGGATTTCGCGCCCATCTCCACGCGCGCCACATCGTGCAGCCGTACAATCTGACCACCGGTACCCGCTCCCGTCTTGATGATCAGATTGCCGAATTCGACCGGGTCGGCGAGGCGTCCCGGAACATCGAGCGTGTATTGGAACGGCTGAGCACATCCCGGTGGACTTCCGAATTGGCCCGACGGCACGACCTGGCTCTGCTGTTCGATCGCGTTCAGCACATCCGATGCCTCAAGGCCGTGCGCCTGCAAGAGATCCGGATCGAACCAAATCCGCATGGCATATTGGCTTGCACCCAGCACGTTGATATTGCCGACGCCGGGAATGCGTGACAGAGCGTCGATGACATGGATGGTGGCGTAATTGCTCAAATACAGACTGTCGCGGCTGTTGTCTGGTGACGTCAGCGCGACGAACCCGAGCACGCTGGTCGATCGTTTCTGCACGGTCACGCCCTGTATCTGCACACTCTGCGGCAGCGATGCCATCGCGCTCGAAACACGGTTCTGAACCAGGATCTGCGCCTTGTCGGGATCCGTGCCGATTCGGAACGTAACCGTAAGCGTATAGGCTCCGCTATCGGTGCTGGTACTCTGCATATAGAGCATGTCCTGCACGCCATTGACCTGCTGCTCGATCGGCAAAGCCACGGTGCGTGCAATCATGGTCGCGCTTGCACCGGGATAGTTCGTCGTGACCTGGACAGTGGGGGGGACGACATTCGGATATTGCGAAATTGGCAGGCTGGATAAGCCGACGATGCCCAGCAGAATCGTCACCACCGCGATCACATTGGCGAATACCGGCCGTTCTATGAAGAATTTCGATATCATTGCGTCACCTGCACCTCGTGCGGCACCGCGACTTCACCCGTGCGGATCGATTCCGTGCCATTCACGATGACCCGATCCTCGGCGGCCACCCCATGTTCGATTGCCTGCAGCCGGCCGACCAGAGGCCCGAGCGTCACGGGCCGCAGCGCGACCTTGTTTTCGGCCGTAAGCACGAATACCGTCCTGCCGCCCTGGTCGTTTCCGATACACTCGGCGGGGACCAGAAGAGCGTTGTGCCGGATGCCGGTCATGACGCGGATATGTACAAAATTACCCGGGCGCAGCGTGAGATGGCCGTTGTCCAGCACACCGCGCAGTGCCAGCGTTCCTGTCGCCGGATCCACGGTCGGCGCGATATAGTCGACCCGTCCGTCATGTGGGTAATCGCTCTCGTCCGGCCCCTCGACCTGCAACTTCCATTTCTCGCCGGGACGGGCTAAAAGTCGCGCGCCATCCTGCTCCGAAACGTTGAAGTTCACCCAGATCGGATCGAGCGCCGAAATCTGCGCCAGCTCGGTCGCCTGGCCACTGCCGACCAATTGCCCGACGCTGACCAGATGCGCGCTTACGAAGCCATCGAACGGCGCAGTGACATGGGTATAGCCATAGGTAATGTCAGCCTGCTGCAACGCGGCCTGCGCCTGCAATACCGAAGCGTCGGCGCTATCGCGGTCCGCGCGTGTCTGCTGTGCCTGCTGCACGGAGCCCGAATCGAATCTCGCCAAAGCCTGGTAGCGATCGAATTGCTTTACGCCGAACGCCGCTCTCGCCAGGGCCGATGCCAAATTGGCGCGCGATTGCTGCTCCTGGGCAGCGTAAGGGGCGGGCTCGATCAGAAACAGCAGATCGCCTTTGTGGACGAACGCACCATCGCGATAATCGATCGCCTGCAAGAATCCCTGCACGCGCGCAACCAGGTTGACGCTCCGCGTCGCTGTCATCTGGCCAGTCGCATACAGGTAGGTGGTCACGTCCTGCTTTAGCGGGCGTGCAACATCGACTTCGGGTGGTGGCGGCTTATGGTAGGTGTTCCGCGCTTTGCATCCCGCGAGTACCGGCAGCATCAAGACCAAGCCCATCAGCAACCTGCTGCGCGCGGGCCAAAATGACGTGTCTTCTTCGCGTCGTTTGATCACCATCATGTTTCTCGATTCACGGCAAAGAGAGGACAGCAAGTGCGGCATGACGCCGCGCCGGCGCCACCGCCAGGACGAGCAAAGTAACGACGGGTATCGGCCGACCAGGCGGCGTTGCTCCGTATGCTCGGCCCGATCACACAACCGAAAGAGATGCGGGTTGCGGCAAGAACGAAGAGATAGAATACTCAGGCCACCTGGCTATATGTAAAGCGCATATAAGTCTCACCACGTCTAACGCCAAACAGGCTGGCATCTTCTACGGTCGATATCGTCTCTTCTATTCGCTGTCATTTATTTTCATTTTCCGATCGCCCCGGTCCTCTCGACAATCGGCCGTGCATCCCGCGGGCATGATGCCAAAAATCATCGAATCCATATTTCGGTATGAACTCGCCGATCGATAACCTGCATTACCAGCAACAGACATCTGCTTCCCTCTCGATGTCGCGGACGAATTGGCCACCCTTCGGGTTGGACCGTTGGCCACGTTTATAGCTGGCTGCTTCCTCGGGTTTATGTCAGGATTTTGACATGCCTGTCACAGTGGCAACGTCGGAAAAATTTTCAGATAATATAATGGCTACGATGCTCCGCGACCGCGATGATCCGTCGTAGTCGCGGACGTTGAAGCCGTAATCTGGATAATTACGTGACATCAAGCAGTGCCGAGAAGATTCAGATATTAGCAAATACGCCAACATCGCTTGTTGGCAATCACGCGGATCAGCCCTCGGCGAGGTCTGTATTTCGCCGTATGCCATGGAGATTTTTCTTTTCTGAGCTTGGGCCAGAAATTGACCGAATCCCGGCGATCCCAATGAATGTTCCGAGAATAAGCAGGACGACCGTTAAAGAAATCGCCGTATGCATTCCCCTCATGAACAAAACTTCTTCGTGTGAACGAACGAAATATCCAAAGATAGCTACTCCAATCATACCGCCCACCTGCCGCGCGGAATTCAAAAGCCCGGAGGCGATACCGGCCTGGGCATGGGGAACGGACGTCAAGGTCGCGTTGGTGATCGTGGGAATGGTCAGCGCAATGCCGCTACCCGCCAGCAACATGGGAACAGCGAGCGACCAATAGGAACCCGTTGCCGAGACGGGCAGCAGGAGGCCATAGCCGAGCGCCGATATGCTCATGCCAATCGCGGTTAGACGACGTGGGCCAACGCGACCGACGACCCGGCCGGCAATGACATTCATGATCACCAGCGTGGCCATCATCGGCAAAAAGGCCAATCCGGTCGTCTGCGGTGAATAGTGCCGGATCGCCTGAAAATAGAGACTTAGAATGAAGACACCGCCATAGAATGCGAGATTGGCGATCAAACCGATCGCCGTGGCGCTTCGGAGCGTCCTGTCCCGAAACAGATGCAGAGGCAGCATCGCAGATGGATTGCCAGCTTCCAGCCAGAGAAACAGCACTCCGACCAGAATGGCCGTGGCAAGACCCGCAACGATAACCGGATCGGTCCAACCACGACCGCTCACCTCCGTCAGCGCCATTGTCAGACCTGAGAGCGCAAGAGCGGCCGTAATTTGGCCGGCGAGATCAAGTCCACGATTGGGATGTTTCGGAGAGGCCGGTGCGTAGCGCACAGTCAGCCAAAGGCCGAGCATACCGATCGGAAGATTGACGAGAAAGATGGCGCGCCAGCCGGCAACAGTGATCAGAAACCCACCCACGACCGGCCCTGCGGCGAGCGCGATTCCACCGCCAGCGCCCCACCATCCCACCGCCCGATTACGTTCTTCGGGATCGTGGAAGACCTGACGCAGCAAGGAGAGCGAATTCGGAACCAAAAGTGCGGCCCCGATTCCTTGCAGGAATCGGGCTAAAATCAGTGCCCGTAAGTCAGAAGCGAGACCGCATCCAAACGATGCGAGTATAAACAGCGAAAACCCAGCCATAAAGACACGCCGGGCGCCGACCCGATCCCCGAGCGCTCCGGCAGTCAACAGAAGTGCCGCGAACGCCAACGTATAGGCGTTGACGACCCATTGCAGACCGCTCATGTCGGCCCGAAAGGCGGCGTGCAACGCTTCCAGCGCCACATTGACGACGCTGACGTCCATCAGAACGACCACAAAGCCAAGGCATGATGCTATCTGCACAAGCCTGGATTGCCCAATCAATATGCGAGACATAAAGACCCATTCCCTGCTCAATTTCTGAACAGCTTCAGGGATCGACAGTCAGTGCGTAAATTCCATATAATTTCCACCCACATTGGGAAAAACGCACAGATGTTCGATTGGGAAGATCTTCGTCATTTTCTCGCCGTCGCCCAGGCAGGAACATTGTCCGGTGCGGCGCGCCGTTTGAAGGTCGATCATGCGACGGTCAGCCGCCGACTGACGGCGCTCGAAACGGCATTGCAGATGAGACTCATCGACCGTCTGCCGCGATCGTGCCGATTGACGCTGATGGGAGAACAGATCTTCGAGCTTACGTCACAAATGGAAGCAAGCGCCTTCGCGATAGAGAGAGCCGTTCATGCTGCGCATTCGCCTTTCATCGGCAAGGTCACGGTCAGCGCGCCACCGGTACTCGCGACCAACTTCTTCGCCAAGCAGGTCCTCACATTCCACAGGCAACATCCCGACATCCAGCTATCTATTTCGAGTCAGGCTCAACAGGTTTCGTTAAGCCGACGCGAGGCCGATATCGCGGTGCGTCTGTCGCGCCCTACGGAGGCCAGTAGCGTTACACGTAGGCTTGGAATCATGCCGTTCGCACTCTACGCGAGCCGCGACTATGCCTACCGCCACCAACCTGCGACATGGGAATTCATTGCCTATGACGCGCAATATGCCGACATGCCGCATCAGCATTGGCTTCTGGCGGTGGCTGGGTCACGTCCTATCGTTTGCGAAGTCAGCGACATCACCAGTCAACACGTCGCAGCACGCACAGGCATTGGCGTTGCTGGCTTGCCTTGCTTCCTCGGCGATACCGACCCAGCCTTGGAACGCCTACCTTTCGACGGCGATGCATTTTCAAGGGAAATCTGGCTCGTCGTCCACGCAGATCTGAAACACTCGGCATCGATCGTAAGCGTGAGCTGATCCCCACGCTTGCATTCCATCATTCTATGGGCTGGATTGGCTCAGTTCATGCCGCAGCATTTCTTGTATTTTTTGCCGGAGCCACAGGGGCAGGGCTCGTTTCTGCCGACCTTTGTCGACAGGGCTGGTGCGTTCGAGAAGTGGTCCATGGAATTTGACAGGCGCTCGGCATGGAGTGTCTGCACCCAGTCGGGGATGAGATCCGGCGCGGTCTCCGTCAGCAGGGCGCCGAGTTCATCGCTGCTGTCGGCTGGGGCATCGGTCATGGCGACGAGCTTGCGTAGACCGACAAGGGCCCGGAGCACCGCCTCGTCGGGATCGAGCAAAAAGCTGTCCCACGCTTCAGGCCGCAGCGTCATGGCGCGCTCGAACCCCTCGATCCACAGTTCCCAGAGTATTTCGTCATGCCTTGTGTCGATATCGAACAGAGGCGCATAACGCCCGCGATCGAGATCCCTTAGCACGGCGTTGTAATGGCGCAGGATCAACCGAGCATCGTTCTCGTGTTCGAGAACAGGATCCCCCTCCTCGTCGGGATCGAGCGCCACGGGCAGCCATTCGGAGGGCAGGATCATCTCAGGACAGACGATGACGCCGGCGAGGAACCCGTCCAGTTCGCTCAACAGCATGGCTGTCTCGAGCCGTGCGAGGACGCGTTCGAGTTGACGCAGATAGGGAGGGAGTCTTGTCTGTGGCGGCATGCTGCGTAGTAGCGCAGCATTCCCGGCAGCCAGGATCAAGCCTTTTCAGGCGGGTTTCTGCTTTGCCTGTGGCGACCAGTTCCAGGGTAAAAGTTCGTCGATCCGGTTGATCGGATGCCCACGCGCGAGGCGGTCGATTACATCAGCCATCCAGCGTTCCGGATTCAGCCCGTTGAGGGCTGCCGTGGTCAGGAGAGTATAGAAGATCGCGGCTCGCTCTCCACCCCGGTCCGATCCCAGAAACAGAAAATTCTTCCGTGTCACCGCAATATTTCTGAGACAACGTTCGGAGAAATTATTGTCGATGGAGAGGCGGCCGTCGAGCGTATAGGCGCACAGGCGATCCCAGCGCGTCAGAGCGTAACGGAACGCCTTGCCCAGAGCATATTTGCCGGAGACCCGTGCTTTCTGGGCCGTTGCCCAGGTATGGAAATCCTTCAGGATGGGAACTGCCCGGGCCTGCCGGACGGCCAGGCGCTGTTCCGGCGGCAGTCCTCCGATCTCACGTTCGATGTCATAGAGCAGACCGATCCGGGCCACAGCCTCTTCGGCCAAGGGGGCCGGCTGTGTGGCGTAGACATCGAAAAAGTAGCGGCGCGCATGGGCCATGCAGGCCACCGGCCGGATCGGTGACGGCTTGCCGCCCTTGTTGCCAAACAGTTTTTCGTATCCCACATAGGCGTCCGAGTGCAGCCAGCCGGCATAATGCTCAAGATGGGTTCGAGGCCGCTCACCTTTGCGGTCGGCGCTGTAACAATACAACATCGCCGGCGGCTCGTTGCTTCCCCAGGTGGCGGGATCGTGGCCATAGCACCAGATCCGCGCTTCTTTCGTCTTTCCGCGCCCCGGCGCCAGCACCTTGATGGGGGTGTCGTCCGTCCACAGGACATCGCGGTTCATGACGTAGGCCTGGATGCGATCCCGCAGCGGTTCCAGCCACCACGCGCCGTGTCCGATCCAGTCGGCGAGCGTGCTGCGATCGATCTCCACGCCGTCGCGTGCGAGGATCGCCGACTGACGATGCAACGGCAGGCCGTCCCAGTATTTCGCGACAATCACGCTTGCAATCAGGCTGGCGGAGGCGCGCCCTTTCTCGATCGGTAAATCCGGCACAGGCGCCTGGAAAATCTTTTCGCACGAGCGGCAGGCCACGCGGGGGCGGACATAGCGCAAAACCTTCAGCGGCGCCGTGATCTTCTCCAGCACTTCCGTCACGTCCTCGCCGATGCGCACCAGGCGCTCGGGGTCGCATCGTCTACAGTCGCACACGACCGCCGGCGCCAGTTCGATCACTTCGCGCGGCAGGTGCTCGGGCAGCGGGCGGCGGATGGCCTTGCGGCGTGGCGTGGATGTCTCGCCCTTTTCGCGTTCCCGGGCCGCCCGTTCGGCACTGGCCTCGGCCAGCGTCTCCTCGAATTCGTCGAGCACCAGTTCGAGCTGGTCCATCTCCTTCTGGTGACGCTCGGATTTCTGCCCGTATTTCTGCCGCCGCATCAGGGCCAGCTGCTCCCGTGTGCGCTCGATCTGTAACTGCAGGGCCGTGCATTTGTCCTCCGCGCGGGCCAGAGCCTCACGGGTCGCCGCAAGTTCGGCACGTAACGCAGCCAATTCCTCAGCAGGATCTGTCGTGGGGTCGGACATGACCCGATCGTAAGGGAGGCAAGGGATCAGTACAAGAAAAACCGCATCATCACCCCACCACTTGCGGCCTTGCCGTCCAGGCCGTGGCGCGCCAGTCGATGGCTTCAACGAGCATCGCCATCTGACCCGTCGTCAGGGACACCGAGCCATCTTTGGCCTGGGGCCACACGAACTTCCCGGATTCAAGGCGTTTCATCGCAAGGCACATGCCCTGCCGATCCCAAAACAAAACTTTTATCGTGTCGCCTTTGCGCCCACGGAAAATGTAGATCGATCCATCGTGAGGATCCCGGCCCAATGTAGTCTGCACCTGCAACGCCAGGGAGTTGATCCCGCGTCTCATGTCTGTCACCCCGCAGGCCAGCCAGATCCTGACCTCTCCCGATGGCCAGATCATGGCCGTCCCAGGCCAAGAACCAGCCGACACACCGCGTCGGGATCAAACGTCGTGCCCGTCCGGATGCTGATGCCGTTCGGCAGAACAATCTCGACAGCCGCCACAGGCGACGACGCGCCCGGCTGCCGTGCCGTCATCGCCAAGCCCCCGACATGAACCGGCATAAATCCCTCGGCGGCAGGAAACATCATCAACTGCTTGCGCCATATATAAAGCTGGGCTTGCGCGATCCCATACTGTTCCGCGACAGCCCTGCGGCTTGCTCCCGGCGCAAAGGCCTCTTCGAGGATGCGAACCTTTTCCTGATCGCTCCAGCGACGACGACGGATGACGCGGCGCCGGATTTCAATTTCCTCGCGCGGTCCAGCCCCGTAAGAACTGGTCATATGACCGTCATTACGACCCGTCATATGACTATCAATAATACCAGTGGTAGTTGAAATATCTGGCTCGAAACCGTCGTTGCCAAAATCATCGTGTGTCATGACCGTCGCCCACCCTGCGGAAATCGACAGCATCATCCGCCCAGCAACCGAACAAATGCTATGTGGGGATCAGCTCACGCTTACATCGATCCGCACCGTGACAGATTTTATCGTCGATTCCGTTTCAAGATCCGATCTTGGGCCGGCCCTCTTGTAGAAGAAGCCGTGTCCGATTCGCGCCCGCCCCCTTCGACGCCACTTCGCACGCGCCTATTACGCTGGAATTCGCTTCCTGGTGATTCCTATATGATTCCAGTTGTGGGTGCAGAACGCAGAGAGCCCGCTCGGAGAGCGGGCTAACTACTTGATTCTAAACGGGATTTCATGGTTGCGGGGGCAGGATTTGAACCTGCGGCCTTCAGGTTATGAGCCTGACGAGCTACCGGGCTGCTCCACCCCGCGGTGGTGTAGGTGGATTGGAAGACCTGGCGGCGACCGACTTTCCCGCGTCTTGAGACGCAGTATCATAGGCGCTGGGGCATTTCACGGCCGAGTTCGGGATGGGATCGGGTGGAGCTATCCCCGCCATGGCCACCAGGTCGTCCAGTCCACCCTGATGGGGTGTAGTGGGCGTGAGAGGTTGGTGCTGAGGAGTGTGTATTGAGTGTTGAGTGGATGATTGCTGTGCATGTGTGTTGCCTGCGTTTAAGCGGGCTGTGTGAGTGAGCCTTTTGGGCGATTAGGACCAGTTAGCTGCACGCATTACTGCGCTTTCACATCTGGCCTATCGACGTGATGGTCTATCACGGCCCTCGGGGAGACCTGGTTTTGAGGTGGGTTTCTCGCTTAGATGCTTTCAGCGATTATCCCGTCCAGACTTAGCTACCCGGCTGTGCCGCTGGCGCGACAACCGGTGCACCAGAGGTCTGTTCATCCCGGTCCTCTCGTACTAGGGACAAATCCTCTCAAGTCTCCAACACCCACGGCAGATAGGGACCGAACTGTCTCACGACGTTCTAAACCCAGCTCACGTACCACTTTAATCGGCGAACAGCCGAACCCTTGGGACCTGCTCCAGCCCCAGGATGTGATGAGCCGACATCGAGGTGCCAAACCTCCCCGTCGATGTGGACTCTTGGGGGAGATCAGCCTGTTATCCCTAGAGTACCTTTTATCCGTTGAGCGATGGCCCTTCCACGCGGGACCACCGGATCACTATGGCCGACTTTCGTCTCTGATCGAGCTGTCACTCTCACAGTCAGGCGGGCTTATGCCATTGCACTCAACAGTCGATGTCCGACCGACCTGAGCCCACCATCGCGCGCCTCCGTTACACTTTGGGAGGCGACCGCCCCAGTCAAACTGCCCACCATGCAGGGTCCCGGACCAGGCTTACTGGTCTCGGTTAGACATCAGAAACAGTCAGGGTGGTATTTCAAGGATGGCTCCACCGGAACTGGCGCCCCGGGTTCTAAGCCTCCCACCTATCCTACACAGAATGTCTCTGATGCCACTGCAAAGCTGCAGTAAAGGTTCATAGGGTCTTTCCGTCTGACCGCGGGTACCCCGCATCTTCACGGGGAATTCAATTTCGCTGAGCCGATGCTGGAGACAGCGGGGAAGTCGTTACGCCATTCGTGCAGGTCGGAACTTACCCGACAAGGAATTTCGCTACCTTAGGACCGTTATAGTTACGGCCGCCGTTTACCGGGGCTTCAATTCAGTGCTTGCACACCTCCTCTTAACCTTCCGGCACCGGGCAGGCGTCAGGCCGTATACGTCGTCTCTCGACTTCGCACAGCCCTGTGTTTTTACTAAACAGTCGCTACCCCCTGGTCTGTGCCACCCACAAATGGTTGCCCAATCATGGGTCTCGCTTATCCCGAAGTTACGCGAGCAATTTGCCTAGTTCCTTCAGCATCGTTCTCTCAAGCGCCTTGGTATGCTCTACCAGTCCACCTGTGTCGGTTTCGGGTACGGTCTATTCGCTAGAGCTATTTCCTGGAATGCTCCAAAAGCCAGCCCAATCCGTTAAGGACTGACAACATATCGCATTCGTCACTTCTAGCAGGCCCAGGAATATTCACCTGGTTTCCATCGACTACGGCTTTCGCCCTCGCCTTAGGGGCCGGCTCACCCTGCGCGGATTAACCTTGCGCAGGAACCCTTGGACTTTCGGCGACAGTGTTTCTCGCACTGTTTGTCGCTACTCATGTCAGCATTCGCACTTCCGATATCTCCAGAGAGGGTCACCCCGTCTCCTTCTCAGACCTACGGAACGCTCCGCTACCGCGCATACAAAGTATGCACCCACAGCTTCGGCACGTGGCTTGAGCCCCGTTACATTTTCGGCGCAGGGTTTCTATTAGACCAGTGAGCTATTACGCTTTCTTTAAAGGATGGCTGCTTCTAAGCCAACCTCCTGGTTGTTTTGGAATCCCCACATCCTTTCCCACTTAGCCACGATTTGGGGGCCTTAGCTGGTGGTCTGGGCTGTTTCCCTCTCGACGATGGACCTTAGCACCCACCGTCTGTCTGCCAGGCTAAACTTCCGGGTATTCGGAGTTTGGTTAGGTTTGGTAAGGCTTTGGGCCCCCCTAGCCCATCCAGTGCTCTACCCCCCGGGGTCAACACCTGACGATCTACCTCAATAGATTTCGCGGAGAACCAGCTATCTCCGAGTTTGATTGGCCTTTCACCCCTAGCCACAGCTCATCCCCGACTTTTTCAACAGGCGTGGGTTCGGCCCTCCAGTGCGTGTTACCGCACCTTCAGCCTGGCCATGGCTAGATCACTCGGTTTCGGGTCTTCTGCCAGCAACTCAGCGCCCTATTCAGACTCGCTTTCGCTACGCCTACACCTATCGGCTTAAGCTCGCTGCAAACAGAAACTCGCTGACCCATTATACAAAAGGTACGCCGTCACCCCATAAGAGGCTCCGACTGCTTGTAGGCATCCGGTTTCAGGTCTCTTTCACTCCCCTCGTCGGGGTGCTTTTCACCTTTCCCTCACGGTACTTGTTCACTATCGGTCACCAGGGAGTATTTAGGCTTGGAGGGTGGTCCCCCCATGTTCAGACAGGATTTCACGTGTCCCGCCCTACT